>NZ_JCAQPB010000002.1:4800000-6625774 GCF_059567985.1 Mucilaginibacter sp. BGA-UO-ETr-C110 | reverse complement strand
TCAACCAAAGGCTATGGCCTGATGTGGGATAATTACTCGGCATCCAATTTTTACGGCGCCGAAGCTGATAATACCAAGTTCAAATATGTATCCGAAAGCGGCAAACAGGTGGACTATTTCTTCTTCTACGGCCCCGGCTTTGATCATATCATTGATGCCTACCGTACCGCCACCGGCAAAGCACCCATGTTTGGCAAATGGGCCTTTGGTTTGTTCCAATCGCAAGACAGGTATATGAGCGAGGACGAGATCATCAGCGTTAAAGATAATTACCGCAACAACCATATCCCGGTTGATGTACTGGTACAGGACTGGTATTACTGGGATCCGCTGCCTATTGGTTCGCACGTGATGAAACCGGAGCGTTACCCGCATCCGCAGCAATTAATAGATGAATTGCACAAGGCCAACCTGCATGCCATGATCTCCATATGGCCTGTGTTTGGTAAAGGCACGCCTAATTATGATGCCTTGCAAAAAATGGGCGGCCT
Organism: Mucilaginibacter sp. BGA-UO-ETr-C110; assembly: GCF_059567985.1. Classification (NCBI taxonomy): domain Bacteria; kingdom Pseudomonadati; phylum Bacteroidota; class Sphingobacteriia; order Sphingobacteriales; family Sphingobacteriaceae; genus Mucilaginibacter; species Mucilaginibacter sp. BGA-UO-ETr-C110. The sequence goes on along the minus strand of NZ_JCAQPB010000002.1, from coordinate 6,625,283 downwards.
AACCGATATTACCTGGGATAACGTAGTTACCCACACTTTTGATACCTATTACGATGCCCACAACCCTAAAGCCCGAGAACTGTACTGGGACCAGGCTCGCGACAGTCTCATCAAACGCTATGGCTGGGATGCCTGGTGGATAGACCAGTGCGAGCCGGATAATGGCGCTTTGCAGGATGCCCGCCGCCAAAGCAATTTTAGTATTGGTAAAGGGATCGATTATTTTAATACCTATTCGTTACAGCATACCAAGGGGGTTTACGAAGGCTGGCGCAGGGATATTCCGGGCAAGCGCGCTTTCTTCCTGGTAAGGCAATCCTTTGCCGGGGAACAGCGTAATGCTTCAACCTTATGGTCAGGTGATATTGAGTGTACTTTTAAGGACTTTAAGAACCAGGTGCCCCAGGGTATCAACACCGGCGTATCGGGCATCCCTTACTGGACATCAGACATTGGTGGTTATCACTTCCACTGGAAGGCTGCCGATTGGTCGCAACCCGATAAGCGCGAGCTGTTTACCCGCTGGTTCCAGTTTGGTACATTTTGTCCTATCTTCCGTGTACATGGTAAAGGCGAGCGTGCCCTGTTCAGCAAAAACTGGGATGATAAAACCAAAGCCATCCTGCTGAATTTTGATAAGTTGCGTTACCGCTTGTTGCCATACATCTACTCGCTGGCTGGTCGCGTTACTACTGATAACTATACCATCATGCGTTCGCTGGCTTTTGATTTCAGGGACGACAGCAAAGTTTATGGCATACCCGATCAGTATATGTTCGGTCCGGCATTGATGGTAAATCCGGTTACCGAGCAACTGTATACATCGGCCGATGCCGACAAAAAAGCCAAGGCCCGCCAGGTATATCTGCCTGCCGCCAGTAAATGGTACGACTTCTGGACAGGCGAACTACTTGACGGTGGACAAACCATTAGCGCTGCCGCGCCGATTGACATACTGCCGCTTTATGTAAAAGCAGGTTCCATCATCCCAATGGGTCCGCATATGGAATACGCCACCGAAAAACCGGCCGATAACATCGAACTGCGCATTTATCCAGGTGCTGATGGTTCATTTAAATTTTACGAGGATGAGAACGATAACTNGGTATATCTGCCTGCCGCCAGTAAATGGTACGACTTCTGGACAGGCGAACTACTTGACGGTGGACAAACCATTAGCGCTGCCGCGCCGATTGACATACTGCCGCTTTATGTAAAAGCAGGTTCCATCATCCCAATGGGTCCGCATATGGAATACGCCACCGAAAAACCGGCCGATAACATCGAGCTGCGCATTTATCCAGGTGCTGATGGTTCATTTAAATTTTACGAGGATGAAAACGATAATTACAACTACGAAAAAGGACAATACGCTACTTTCAACCTCAACTGGAACGACAAAACCCGCAAACTCACGATATCCGATACCAAGGGTAAATTCCCCGGAATGTTAAAAAGCCGCACCTTTAATGTTGTGGTGGTAAAAGGCAGCCATGGAGCCAATGTGGAGGTAACCGACAAGGCAGATAAGGTGGTTAAATATGCCGGAAAGACCTTGGTGGTGAATTTGTAATGAAGATATATTTAGATAAATAAAGTTATTCCTACCTGTAAACATCGACCGCAGAATCGACTCACCCGATCTGCGCTTCACTGAATCCTCTCTCTTCGCCTTCGGCGGAAAGAGGGGATTCCTTTTTGCGCGTCATTGCGAGGTAGGAAGACAACCGACCGGAGCCATGCATGTGGGATCACGAAATAAATTCGGGATGATCTGTTAATTAATTTTTGCAAAACACCGTAAATCGCTAACTTACCGCATCTAAGTAAATCGATTTAATAAAACCTATACAAAGCATTAATTTTGAATTTTACTCATCCTTTATCACCAGGAAAAACATTAATGCTGATGGTATTTTGCCTGTTTGCTTTTACGGCATCGGCACAAAAAAAGAATGCCGCTTATCAATATCACATCCGCAAATCAACAGGGCCAATTGTTATTGACGGGATGATGGACGATGCCTGGTATAAAACCGACTCCACCAGCAGCTTCTTTATGGTACTTCCCATGGATACCAGTAAGGCCACCCTACAAACCCAGGTACGGATGACTTATGACAACAGCAACATCTACATTATTGCCACCTGTTATACCCGGGGAACAGGGCAATACATGGTTGAATCGATGAAGCGGGATTTTGCTTTTCTAAAAAACGACAATTTTATATTTTTCCTCGACCCCTTTGATGCCCGTACCGATGGCTTTAGCTTTGGCTCCAACGCCGCAGGAGCCCAATGGGATGGTACCATGTACGAGGGCGGCAAAGTCGACCTGAGCTGGGATAACAAATGGGTATCAGTAGTAAAAAACTATCCCGATCGCTGGGTGTTTGAAGCGTCCATCCCTTTTAAAAGTATCCGGTATAAAAAGGGTGTTGATATTTGGGGTATTAATTTTAGTCGCAACGACCTTAAAACCACCGAAAAATCGAGCTGGGCACCCGTTCCCCGGCAATTCCCGACGGCTTCGCTGGCCTACACCGGATCATTGGTTTGGGATGAGCCACCACCTGAAGCTGGTACCAATATTTCGCTCATTCCTTACGCATTAGGCGGCATATCCAAAGACTACCAGGCCAAAACCGGTACCACCTGGAAAAAGGAGATCGGCGGTGATGCTAAGATTGGTCTTACCTCATCCCTCAACCTGGACCTGACCGTGAACCCCGATTTTTCGCAGGTGGACGTGGATCAGCAGGTGGTTAACCTGAATCGATATGAACTGTTCTTCCCGGAAAAGCGCCAGTTCTTTTTAGAGAACGGCGACCTGTTCGCCAACTTCGGCTATTCCGATATCCGGCCATTTTTTTCGCGCCGCATCGGGCTTAATGCGCCCATCCGCTTTGGCACCCGGCTCACCGGGAAAATTGATAAGGACTGGCGCGTAGGTCTCATGGATATACAAACCGGTGAGGCAGATGCAGCAGCTTCACCCGCACAAAATTATGGCGTACTTACCCTGCAGCGCCGTGTATTCGCCCGCTCCAATATCGGCTTTATGTTTATCAATAAGGATGCTACAGGAACAGCTACGCCGGGCACACAGTACAACCGCAATGTGGGTATGGAGTTTAACCTGGCATCATCCAATAATTTACTCACGGGTAAACTGCTCGGCATTAAATCATTTACCCCCGGACTGAAGGGACATGACATCGTAGCTGCGGGTCACCTCCAATACCTCAGTAAATACTGGACGGCTTATCTACAGGACGAATACGTAGGCAAAAACTATACGGCTGGTGTAGGCTACGTACCACGGACTGGCTATAATAAGATCAGTCCGCTGTTGCTGCGTAATTTCTTTCCAAAAGCAGGTGGGATATTGAGTCACGGGATACAACTGGTATCCAACTATTATTTTGATGAACAGTTTAAGCGTACCGATAACGAAAGCACGCTCTCCTATCTCATCACCCTGCGTAACCGCAGCACTTTTACGCTATCGGCCATTAATGATTATATCAAACTGCTGGTACCTTTTGACCCGACCAATACCGGCAAGCCGCTGTTGCCCATAGGCACAGAAAACCACTGGAATACCGTCGACGCGCAGTTTGTATCCAAACCCCAGGCACTGTTTACCTACCTGGCCGAAACCGCTTATGGTGGCTATTATCAAAACGGTCATAAAACTACCGTCACTATGCAGTTAGGTTACCGTTTTCAGCCTTATGTGAACATCTCGGTAAACAGCTCTTTTAACGATCTGCGGATGGAACAGCCCTATGGCAATACCAGTTTCTGGCTCATCGGTCCGCGTACAGATATTACGGTAAGCAACAAGCTTTACTTTACCACCTACATACAATATAACGGACAGATCCGTAACATCAATACTAACATCCGCATGCAATGGCGCTACAAACCGGCATCCGACTTTTTTATTGTTTATGGCGATAACAACACGCCATCGCCCTTTATGGTCAAGAACCGGCAGTTGGTAGTGAAGTGGACGTATTGGTGTAATTTGTAGAAGCATTTGCAAAAATGGATGTCATGCTGAGCGCCGTCGAAGCATGGTGGGTAGGGCCTTTCACGCACGAGTCTTCGACTAGCTCAGACTGACTGCTCCTGAGTGCTTTCGCAGTCGCTCGGCTCCTGCCGAGTGACGACTATTTGCAGGCCTCTGGCCTGCGATTCGAATATAGCACTGTTTTTCGCAGCGGCCGGAGGCCGGGTAATAATGGTCACTCGGCTGGAGCCGAGCGACTGCAGAATCGCCCTTATCCCTGCTTTTAATTTGTTACCTAAACCCACATGGTTTTAAAGGTTAAAACACATATTTTTGGGTTCTACCTGTTTACCCATGTTAAAAACTTATACTACCTTATTTTTCGGTTTTATTGTAGCAGCAAATGCTGTTGCGCAAACTTCCAAAACGACATCCAAAAGGGATACCACCCACCTGCAAGCCGTTACAGTTAAAGGTTACCTGAGTGAACAGCCGGTACTCAGTGTACCTGCTTCGGTAAGCGTGCTGGGTGCTGCGCAGCTAAAACTACAGCCCGATAATTCATTCGTAAGCGCGTTGAATACCGTGCCAGGTGTTCGGGCCGAAGAGCGTTCGCCGGGTAGTTACCGCTTGTCGATCAGGGGTAGTTTACTACGGTCGCCTTTTGGGGTGAGAGACGTGAAAATTTATTTTGACGAAATCCCTTTGACCGATGCAGGCGGCAACACCTATTTAAACGCAGTGGATATTGCCAGCGTACCCAGCATAGAAATATTGAAAGGACCCGATGGCAGCTTATTTGGCGCCAACTCGGGCGGAGTTGTTTTACTGAGCCCGGTAAACCGCTATGCCGATACGAGCTACAGATCTATCGGTATCAATACCGGCTCATACGGACTTTTTCATGAGAAAGCCAATATACAGCAGCAATTTGGTAAAAACCTGTTGAGCATTAACCAAAGCTACCAGGCCTACCAGGGCTATCGGCAAAACAGTAACATGAGTCGCAACTACATACAAGTGGCAGACAAATGGAACTACAGTGGTAAAAATGAGTTACGCTTTTTAGGTTTATACTCCGATCTTACTTACCAAACACCAGGCGGACTAAACCTTGCGCAGTTTACCGCCGATCCGCGCCAGGCCAGACTACCTACACCAACCATCCCGGGGGCTTTACAGCAACATATCGGTATCAGTACTACCATGTACCTGGCCGGCTTGGTGAATGAGTATCACTTCAGCGATCGGATCCGTAACGTATTGTCGGTTTTTGGCAACCATGTTGATTTTGCTAACCCGTTTATTACCAACTATGAGCAGCGTGGCGAAAATACCTTTGGTTTCCGCACCTATTTTGAGTTGGCCGGTTTACCTCATGAAAATATTAATTGGAAGGTGAACCTGGGGATGGAATGGCAGCAAACCAACTCTGTGATCAGCAATTATGGTAATAAGCGGGGTGCAAAAGATACCACCCAAACCAGCGATTATATCCACACCAACCAGCATTTTATATTTGCCCGTTACTCGGCGGATATTTATAAACGCCTGCATTTGGAAGCTGCGCTGAGCCTGAACTGGTATGGCTATGATTTTAAGAACATCTATCCGCTGGCCCAAACCAGCTTTACCAATCGCAATTTTAGTCCGCAGCTGATGCCGAGATTAGCTCTGAGCTACCAGGTAACCAATAACTTTATATGGAGGGCATCCGTAAGCCGGGGCTACTCTACCCCTACCACTGCTGAGGTACGGCCAACCGACAATATTGTAAACACCACGCTGCAAGCCCAAACCGGCTGGAATTACGAAACCGGTTTCCGCCTGCGTAACCAGGACGAGACCCTGTTCCTGGATGTATCGGCGTTTTACTATCGTATCAGTAATGCTATTGTGCGCCGTGTAAATGCTGATGAAACCGAGCATTATATCAACGCCGGGGGTACCAATCAACCTGGTGTTGAACTGTCGTTTACCGATTGGCTTATCCGGCCAAACAATACTCATTTTGTAAGAGGATTACAGTTTAATGAATCGTACACCTATAGTAAGTTTACTTTCAGGAATTATGTAGATGCGGTAACCAACGCCAGTTACTCGGGCAATAACCTTACGGGTGTGCCGCGCAATGTTTTTGTGAGCAGTTTGCAATTGAGGGTGCCGTACAACCTGTCGGTATTTGCCCAGCATAATTATACTTCCAAAATTCCGCTGAATGATGGCAATACGGTTTATGCCGGGAGCTATAACCTGTTACAAGCCAAAGTAAGCTGGCAGCCTATCATCGGTCATAGAACCCACCTGGAAATTTATGCCGGTGCCGATAATATCCTGAACCAGAAATACAGTCTGGGTAACGACCTAAACGCCGTAGGCAACCGCTACTATAACGCATCGCCATTGCGGAATTATACTGTGGGCATGGGGGTGGTGTTTTAGTCTATGGACCATGGTCGATAGTCCATAGACCATGGTCATAGTATTTCTTACATAACAAAAAGAGACGCATGTTATGCGTCTCTACGTTTCATTTTTTGTAGAGACACATTACATGTGTCTCTCATTATTCAAATCTTTTCTATTCAAGCAAACCATGGACTATCGACCATCGACTATGGACTAAAGGTTCAGGCCATTGCTTCCGCCTTCGGCTACATTGCCGCCACGACCCTTCACATCAAAGGCGCGGAATTTGATCACGCCGCCATTGTAATTTACCGGACCTGTATATACTTTGCTTTTTTCATCCGGATCTTTACCGTTGGTAGTATAGCGGATGGTTAAGCCTGGATAATCAATATTGCTCAGGTATTTGCCATCCTGCAGACTGATACCCGGTTTTGGGATACGGTAATTATAACCACCTTCGTAGTAGCTTAAACGCGGCAGTTCACGTTTACCCAAAACATTCAAAAAGCCCGACCATGCTGTTTCATATTCCTGTTTTGCCTTAACCGGATCTGTTTCTGTTGCCCATTGCGGATCAGGTGCCCAGGCACGCTCGGCCAGTGCCAGCAAACGGGGGAATATCATATAGTCCATACGCTCGGTGCTCTTCACGGTTTCAGCCCAAAGCGCGCCTTGTAAACCTACTATGTTGCCTTTGCCATAATCGGTAAGGCGTTGTTTGCCTATAAATAAGGAGCGGTTAATGGGGTTACCATTTTTATCTACATCGGCATTTTTGAAATAGTCAAAAGGGATAAAGGAGTAAAATTTATCGATACCTAAAAACGCACCCCAATAATAACCCGGCTCGTCAAAAGATTTGTAGCTGGCCATGTCAAAGTACAAATTGGTAACACAGGTAAGCACCACTTTATAACCGGCATTGGCTAAACGGTAAGCGAGGTCTTCCTGCCCGTCGCCCAGTACGTTGTTCCATACATCGGCTTGTAAGTGCTCTTTGGTAAAATCGGGGTTAGGCACATAAGCCGGATGACCATCCAGCGTGGTTTTGCGCAGGGCCATTTCTTCCCAGCCGGAAAGCAACAGGCCTTTGGCTTTTAGTATGTCGTTCACGCGGCCATAAAAGTAATACCACAGATCGTTAGTGCTTTGTATCTCCGGGTGACTTGCCTTTAAGGCCAGATAAGCAGGCGATTTTTCCCACACATGTGCAGGCACTTCGTCGCCACCAAAATGGATAGTTTGCAGCGGTGCGCCTGCTTCTTTGTAAAGAGCAGCAACATCGCTCACTACGGTTTCTACAAAGTTATAGGTTGATGGCAGCGACACATCGATCACGTTATCGTTCCAATACTGCACCGAGCGATATTCAGATTTATCATTCAGATCGCGCAGCAGGTATTTTTCGGCATCGGCTTTTTTACCTTCGGCCATCAGGCGATCGTACCGGGCATCCATCGCTTTGATAGGTGCACGGGCGTGACCGGGTGTTTCAATTTCGGGAATCACCGCAATGTGGCGATCTGTGGCGTATCTTAAGATCTCGATATAATCGGCACGACTGTAAAACCCGGTACCTACGGTATTATTCACATCCGGACCGGAACCATGCGATGCTGGTAAAAAATGTTTGCTATCCAAAGTATGGCCACGCTTAGCTCCCACCGAAGTTAGTTCAGGCAGCGATGGCAGTTCCAGTCGCCAGCCTTCATCATCGGTTAAATGCAGGTGCAGAGCGTTCAGTTTATACAGGCTCATAGCTTCCAGCAATTTCAACACCTGCTTTTTCGGTTGAAAATTACGGGCCACATCCAGCATCACGGCACGGTAGCCAAAGCGGGGCTGGTCTTTTACATCAACACCTGGTATCTGTACCGATTTTTGTTTTTTGGCAAAAGTGGCGGCCGGTATCAGCGACCTTAAAGATTGAACACCATAAAAAGCGCCGGTACTGGTAGAAGCATTGATGGTGATACCCTGCGGTGTTACCTTTAATTCATAAGCCTCCGGAGCAAGTCCGTTTACTTTAGTTAAACTGATAACCGAGGTTTTGGATGTACCAGTGATCGGGTTGATCAGCAATTGATTTAAACCTGCTTTTAGTTGGCCGGCCTCTTTTGTAAAATCTTTATCGGCAACAACGCTTATCTTATCATCCAGGGTAAATGTACCGCCGGTTTCCTGGTAGCTTGAGGGTGTAGGAAAAACTTTTGGCAACTGATCGGCCGGGATATCGGCAATATTTTTATTTCTGTCGAAAACAATTTCAGGGGTTATCAAACCCTGGTAGGTGGGCTTGTATGGTTCGACAGTAAACGAGGTGATGGAGTAACCTTTTTCGGGTTGCGCGTCCCAAACCAGGTAAATACCTTCGGGGGCATCCGTGGCGTTCACTACCGGGTCGTCATTAATATATTCTATACGGGCTGATGCACCGGGTTTCAATTCCTTAAAACCTTCAGTTGGGGTGATGCTGTATAAGTCGCCATTCACCTGGTTTATTTTGGCGTTATTACTTACCGTATGCTCTACAAAACCACGACCTGAGTTAAAGTAGAACTTCCATCCGCCGGCAGGTAATACTTCATGCCCGCTATTGGTGATGATCAAGGCGGTAAGCGCCTGGTTTTTATTCTGATAATTATTATCAACCACCTGCCAGGTAATGTGCAGATCGGCTACATTAAACTTGATATCATGATGAAGGGTAAAAGCTGTGCTCATGAAAAACGCAGCAACCAGCATTGTTGTAATAATTTTTCGCATAGTATAACCGTGATTGATAATAGATTGAATGGTAAATATAATTTAACATTTCAATTTTAGCTATACTTTTTAAATAATTTTAAGAAGACCCTTTGAGAGCAAGGACGAGGAGAGCAAGGAGCAAGGATTTTTAGAGCAAAAAAAGAAAAAGTCCTTGCTCTTTGTTCCCAAAATCCTTACTCCAAAAATCATACTCCAAACCTGATCCATCCTTCGCCTTCATAACCAAAGGCAAACTGTTTAGGTCTGAGTATTTCGGCCAGTATCTCAATGGAATCAACAATACGCGGACCAGGGCGGTTAAAGTATTGGTTACCATCAACTATAAAAAGCTGGTTGTTTTTGACCGCCTTAAGCTCTGTAAAGCCGGGCAGGCTCATTAAAATATCTATTTCTTTAAGGGTTCTTTCGATAGAAAAACCGCAGGGCATCACCACTAAAAATTCGGGATCCTGCAGGCGGATATCATCCCATTGTACATAGGGCGAATGTTTACCATCTTCCCCTACCAATACAGGAGTGCCTCCTGCAATTTTTACCAGGCCGGGCACCCAGTTACCAGATACCATCATGGGGTCGAGCCATTCGATACAGGCTACCGTGGGCCGGCTTTCGCTGAATTTTAATTTATGTTTGATGATATCTATACGCTCAACTAGGTTCTCTACCAGTTCGGCACCCGCTTCGGGAACATTCAATGCTTTAGCTATCATGATAATATCATTCAGGATATCTTCCAGGCTGTTGGGTTGCAGCGAAACAATGCGGGCCTTTTTTTCCAGGTAATCATCCAGTGCCAGCTCCACGTCGGCCAGGGAAACGGCGCAAACTTCGCATTGATCCTGTGTGATCACTACATCAGGCGCTAATTCTTTGATCTGTTCGCGTTTTACCGTATATACCGACAGTGCATCGGCAAGGATCTCTTTTACCTTTACATCTATCTCATTACTACTTAAATTATCCGGAAAATTAGCTTCGGTACATACCGGCAATTGTTTTACAGATGCGGGATAATCGCACTCATGTGAGCGGCCTACCAGGTTATTTTCAAGTCCCAGGGCACAGATGATTTCGGTAGCGGATGGTAGTAAGGAAACTATTTTATCAGTTGACATGTTAACAGATGTGCAAATATGCAGATGTGCAAATGTGCGGATGATTTATTTGATGTGCAAATGATAGATTAAATGTGCGTATCATGGCGCGGGCAAAAATCTGCACATCTATAATCTGCACATTTGAAATTTGCACATTTGCAGCTTATCTTTGCGCCAATGATATTCCTAACCTTTTTTATCGGGATCATTGCCAATTTTATTGGTTACGTCCCCCCCGGAAATATAAACCTTACGCTGATACAGATCACCATTAACCGGGGGATGAAGGAAGCTATTCGTTTTATTACCGCTTTTTCATGCGTTGAGTTTTTCTTTACCTACTTCATCATGCATGCTGCCCGCTGGTTATCGGGCGAATTAAGGTTAGCTGTCATTATCGACTGGGTCATGGTGATCCTATTCGGTGTTTTGGGTACTGTAACCTGGATAAACCGCAACAAACCACCCGAAACCCATTACTCCGAACATGCCAGTATCAAATACGGCATACTGCTTGGTTTTTTGAACCCGATGCAGGTACCTTTTTGGATGGTGACCGGTACCTACCTCATTACTCATGAATGGATACTGGATGGTCGCATAGCGCTCATCATTTTTAGCATCGGCTCTGCCGCGGGAGCATTTCTTTGCCTTTTTCTATACGCCAGGTTTGCCAAATACATGCAGCAAAAATTTGCACTGAGCACGCGTTTCATCAATACGGGTATTGCGATTCTGTTCTTTGCTTTCGCAGGGTATCATATCGTAAAACAGATTTACCTATCATTTTTTAAACACTAATACACGGGGCTTATTAGCCGCTCTTTTGTATTTTTGATTCATGTTCAGTCGCTTTCGTAAATACCTTGAAGATAAGATCATCATTGCTGCGGATGATTATCAACTCATAGAATCGGTAAGTGTTATCAAAAAACTCCGAAAACACCAATTTTTATTATCGGAAGGTGATGTGTGCACCTTTAACGGATTTGTATGTGATGGCTTTTTACGGAAGTATAGCGTTGATGACCGGGGTACAGAACATACCGTTTACTTTGCCACAGAAAATTGGTGGATCGCCGACCGCTTGAGCTTAATGGAAGGCGCCCCATCAAAATATTATATCGATGCAATTGAAGACTCTGTGGTGTTACTTATCAGTAAGTTAAATTACGAAATGATCTGTGAAAAGATCCCGGCATTTAAGGATATGGTTAATCAGATATTACAACGCAGTTTAAACGCTACACACGAACGTATCAACACTACCTTGCAATCAAGCGCAGAAGAAAAATATAGTCAATTCTTAAAGTCCTTCCCCAATTTAGCTAATCGTACGCCAAGGAACATACTGGCTTCTTACCTGGGCATTACCCCCGAAACATTAAGCAGGATAAGAAAACAGGTTTCCACTAAATAACCTGTTAAAAATTCTCTTGACATTTATCAAGAATTTTTGAATCAAATATCAATTTTTTCCCGGGGCGTATGGCTGAACTTTGCGTTAAAATTTATCAGTCATGTCAAAATACAACAACATAGAACTATCAAAAGAAAGTGAGGAAACTCAGCGGGTATTAAACGGTTTCTTCCTGGGAACTGCTGAAAATAATCCGGAGGTAATTGCCCAATATATGGCGGATGATGTGGACTTTTATATCGCAGAATCGCCTTATATGCCCTGGACCGGCAAAAAAAACGGCAAACGGGAAGTGATCATCGCTTTGCAACAACTCATAGAAGCTCACCACACAGTCGAAGATGATTTTGAAATGGATCACACCTTTATTGATGGCACAGAAGCAGCAGTTTTTGGAAAAGCTGGCAGAACCGTAAAAGCTACCGGTAAAAAATTCAAAGAACCTTTTGTTATGCGGTTTACAATAGCAAATGGTCTTATCGTCAGATTATTGATGCTGGAAGATTCACATCAGATTGAAAAAGCTTTTAAAGAAGATAAGTTTTAATCAATTCCACATGAAGCATTTAAAAAATGAATACAGAAATGAAACAACTGGTGGAAGCGCATCTAAGGATCTGGACTGAACCCGACCATGCAAAACGTTTGACGTTAGCCAATGAAATTTATGCGGATAATATTCAAGTAATTGACCCCGAAGTAATTTTAAACGGCAGGGCCGAAGTAAATGACTTTATCGATCATTTGTTAAAGCAACATCCCGGATTTGAATTCACTATAGCCAAACCGATAGAAACGCATCATAGCAGAACTATTCTTTCCTGGCAGTTTGGACCTAAAGGAAAGCCTGATACTATAACCGGACAGGATATATTTACCATCACAGACGGACATATAACTTCTTTTTTGGTTTTTGTAGATGGGGTTACTAAATAATATAACACTGAACAACCGTGAATATGGCGTACGCAATTGCGCCGTTAACGACCCGGATGGTAATACCATAGTTTTTGGTAAAGCTCAGGAATAAATTGGTGGATTTTGCCGGGCGTTTACTATTTTTAACCCTATGCACCATCCTGAAGAAAACCCCTGGAAAATAACATCAGAAAAAAACGTTTATGATAACCCCTGGATAAACGTTACCGAGTACCAGGTTATCAACCCATCGGGTAATCCGGGTATTTACGGCCAGGTACACTTTAAAAACACAGCTATTGGTGTAATACCACTTGATGAGGAACTAAACACTTACCTGGTGGGGCAATTCCGTTTCCCGCTTAATCAATATAGCTGGGAAATACCAGAAGGCGGCGGCCCTGAAGGTACAGATCCGCTCGAGTCAGCTAAACGTGAACTATTAGAAGAAACTGGTTTGAAAGCCAGCCAGTGGACAGAAATTCAACGCATGCATCTGAGTAATTCTGTAAGTGATGAGCTCAGTATTATTTACCTGGCTAGGGACCTTAGCCAGTTTGAGGCCGAGCCTGAGGATACCGAACAATTGATCATCCACAAAGTTCCGTTTGCTGATGTATACCAGATGGTGTGCGACGGCCGGATCACCGACTCTGTAACCGTAGCGGCTGTGTTAAAAGTGCAATTACTTTTGTTAGAAAATCGCTTATAAAACGGCTCATTTGCTCAAAAAAAATTAAATTTGCTGGTCGATGAAAAAGTTTTTAGGCTATATTTTGTCTCCCTTTGCTATTCTAGCATTTTTTTTGGCACTCCTTATCTTTCATCCCATACAGTGGGTGAGCTTCCGTTTGTTTGGATATGCTGCCCATAAACGCTCGGTTGATGCTTTAAACCTGTGTTTGCTAAGTACGGCTTATCTGTTGGGCAACACGGTTACTTTTATCAATAAGCAAAACCTGCCAACTGGTCGCCCTATTATATTTTTGGCTAATCATCAAAGCTTGTTTGATATACCGCCGCTTATTTGGCACCTGCGCAAATACCATGCAAAATTTATCTCAAAAATTGAGTTGACCAAAGGTATTCCATCCATCTCTTATAACCTGAAACATGGTGGCGGCGCTAATATCGATCGTAAAGATTCGCGCCAGTCCATTGCAGAAATTGTTAAACTGGCCTTGCGCATGAAAGAGAATAAATGGTCGGCAGTGATATTTCCCGAAGGTACGCGCTCCAAAAATGGCGACGTAAAAAGTTTCCAGGTGGGCGGCATCGCTACCATATTAAAAAAATGCCCCGAGGCGCTGCTGGTGCCCATTGCCATCAAAGATTCCTGGAAAATGATCCGCTATGGTTACTATCCGCTCAATACTTTTACGCCTATGACCTGGGAAGTACTTGCCCCTATTGAACCTGGCAACGCACCCATGGAAGACCTGGTACTGGAAGCCGAAAACCGCATTAGGGAAGCACTAAACGCATAATTTCCGCTAAGCTCACCAAAATTTAACTTTTCAAATCACCCTCCTCCTTGCACTCCGCAAGGGAATGCAATTATGCGTCTTCATATTTTTCAGTTCCTATTAAAGATGTTTGTTTGTGTCTTTATCAGCATGCCCTCCTTAAATCATTGTTCAACAAAACCATCCAACGTGTTAATAATCAGTTAAATGTTAACAAATAAATGACGTAGTGTTTACGTTAATATGAAACCTTATCGCTTATTTTTATAGACCCATAAAAAAGGTCGGCAAAAATTTACCTAATACAAATTTTATGACCTGGAGAAAATTCAGTGGCGAGGTTATCCAATCGTCCATTTTAGAGGAGGTTGAAAGAGCGATTGAAAGAGAGGCTGCCCTCGGCAACAAACTCAAAGTATGTATCGGCACCGACTCACAGGTGAAAGGGGCTGTAACCGATTTTGCAACCGTTATTGTTTTTTTACGGGAGCAACGCGGCGGTTTCATGTTCATTCACCAGGAGCGTACCTCGCAAAAAATGAGCATCAAAGAAAGGATGCTGAGCGAAGTACAAAAGTCGATCGACATTGCTTACAAGCTTTGCGATCTGCTTGACTTGTATGATGTTGATCTGGAGGTACATGCCGATATCAACACCAACCCGATGTTTAAATCAAACCAGGCCCTGCATGAGGCTATGGGTTATATTTTAAGCATGGGCTTTGTATTTAAGGCCAAACCCGAAGCTTTTGCCAGCTCCTACTGTGCCAATAAAATAGTGCAGTAAAAAGCGCAAAAGTAGCTGCGGCGTATTTATATTTGATTTTTATACAAATCGAACATACCTATGTCGCCACTAATAGAAATCAACGATCCGGCTTTGTCCGGCGCGAATACCATTCTTATCGACGCCCGTGCCGGGCAGGATGCACACCAACGCTACCTTGCCGGCCATCTGAAAACCGCGGCTTTTGTTGATCTTGATAAAGATCTTGCTTCTAAAGTTACCGATGCTTCTCTGGGCGGAAGGCACCCGCTACCTGATATTCATGCTTTTGCAGCTTTGCTTGGTAAACTGAGTATAACTCCTGAAAGCCATGTAGTAGTTTATGACGACAAGGCCGGCGCTTTTGGCGGTGCCCGTTTCTGGTGGATGCTCAACGCTATTGGTCACAGCCATGTACAGGTACTGAATGGTGGCCTGAATGCCGCGATAAAAGCCGGCATTGAATTAAGCACTGAGGAGTATACACCAACGCCAGTATCCCCTTACCCTGTAAGCGGTGAATTTGAAGGCACGGTTGGTATTGAAGAAACCGGCAGCGCAGCGCATGATGAAAGCCGTATGGTGATAGATGTCCGCGAAACACCACGTTACCTGGGCCAAACCGAACCGATAGATCTGATAGCCGGCCATATCCCGGGCGCACTTAATCTGCCCTATATTTATAACCTGGATGCTGATGGTAAATATCTTCCGGCAGAAACCCTGCGACAGCTTTACAACGATGCCATTGACCAGGTAGACCATAGCCAGGTGATCGTTCATTGCGGATCGGGTGTTACGGCTTGCCACACCCTGCTGGGAATGGCTTATGCCGGCATCATCGGACCCAAACTATATGTGGGTTCCTGGAGCGAATGGTCGCGCAGGGATTTACCCGTTGGTACCACGCACCGGTAAATTATTACCAGTTCAAACAATAAACACTCTCGGATTGTCAGCCTTTTGATGAAATCATACGTATTAAAAACAGAACAGGCCATCCCCATTAGTTTGGATACGGCCTGGGATTTTTTCTCGTCGCCATTAAACCTGGCTAAGATCACTCCACCCGATGTGCGATTCGTGGTAACATCTGATTATACTGCTGATACCAAAATATATCCGGGCATGATCATTACCTATAAAATAGCACCGCTACTGGGCATCAACATGAACTGGATGACCGAAATAACCCATGTAGCCGACAAACAATATTTTGCTGACGAGCAACGCTTTGGCCCTTACGCACTATGGCACCATCAGCATCATTTTAAGGAAATCAAGGGTGGTGTATTGATGAACGATATTTTACATTACGCTATCCCCTATGGTATTTTAGGCAGATTGAGCAACACCCTATTTGTAGCCAATAAAGTAAAGGAGATCTTCGCTTTTCGGGAAAAGGCCATTGAGAAATTGTTTGGGAAGATGCAGGGGTAAGGCCGTTAGAGTCAAGAAACAAGAGTTAAGAATCAAGAGAACAACAAACCCGTCATTGCGAGGTACGAAGCAATCTCTACATAGGCAGGTCAATATCGAAGGTCTACTTCGCTCTGTATAGCATAGGGATTGCTTCGTACCTCGCAATGACGCGTGAATAGATCACATTAAAACAATCCAAAAACATCTCGCATCTTATGCCCATCCTCATCCAGGAATGACTTGGGTACTTCGTGCCCCAGATCTTTGTAGATACGGATGGTAGCGTACTTAGAAGGAATGTTATTGTAAAAAATAAAGGAGTTTGTCGGTGGTGCCAGATGGTCAAGTAAACCAAGCCCTACCATGATGGACGATTTAATAGTTGGTGCAAAGTTCTTGATATCATAATAATCCAGGTTATCCATCACCTTGTTATAGCTCAGAGTGGGCCTGTTCGCAACATATTCTTTAATATCATTGATAGGCCATTCAGCCACACCAGCCAGGTCGCGGATATCACCGAGAATAGGATTTTGGGCCGATACCAGCTTGATGCGGTTATCTAAACCTGCTAATGCCACCGCCAGGAAGCCACCCATACTGCCACCCGATATTTCGATACGGGTAGAGTCCAGATCTGTTCGCGAACAGATAAAATCAATGGTACGTATACAATCCATAATGGCGCCACGCAGCACATATTTATTCTTGTCTTCGATATTGAGGGTAATGTAATCGGGGCGTTTAGGGTGTATCACATCGCGGCTGTTGCCCTGTCCGCGTACATTAATGGTAATGATGGCCAGATCCTCGTCCTCACCCAGCATCGGTTTCAGATCAACCTGGTAGCCAGGCAAGCCTACAAATACCGGAAACTTACGGTTCTTGCTGCTGCCTTTGGGTATAGTTAACCAACCACGTACCGTAATATCATCCAATGACTTCATCTCGAACAGGAAAACACGGCGGTTATCTTTTTCCAATTCTGGCTTTTCAGTTACTTTATAGTTGGGTTTAACGGCTCCCAATTGCGACTTAGCCGTTTGCCAAAAGTTGTCAAAATCAGCCGGACGTGGATGGCTTGACTTGATCTCTTTTGGTCTTATGCCAAAAACACGTTTGGTGGTATCGTCATAATCAGATACATTGATCGTGAAATTGATCTTATAAAAACCCGGTTTCATGGCCGGTATGGTAAAGTTATAGCTGTTACTACTGTTTTTGGAGATCTTAACGCTGATAGAATCCCGCAGCAAGGGTTTACCTGCTGGCGTGGTAACCACGTAAGCCACGCGCCCAGTTTGATCAGTATGATAAGTGTTTTTTACCTCGAAAGTATAACTGGCATTTGAATTAAAAATACCATCGTCGCTGTGGGCTACCAGTTTGGTTACCACCTCTTCATCAGCTTTTGATGCGGGTTTAGCGTTACCTGCAAAACCTATACAGACCATGCAAGAACTGATAAACAGGATAAATATATATTTAATTTTATTCAACGTTTTTACCATCTGGCTATTTACTTAGTATCAATATGATAATTTAACGATGCCGAAATATTACTGCCCGCGCCGGTATTTCTGCCGGTTACAAAAGTTCCACCGCTTATAAACAGGGCAACCTTTTTGCTGAACGAATGCCCGTAACTTACTGATACCTGGTTAAAGGCAAAGTTTTTACTGGTATTGGGGTTTGGTGAAAACGATTTGTTATCACTACTCGCATAAAATCCGCCAAAGCTTAGTGATATCTGCTCCCTGAATTTTTTATCCAGTGTTAAGCCATAAGTAGCATTATACCTATCCTGAAAAACCGACTCATAGCCAAAGTATTCGCGCACGCCGTTCTCCAGTATAAAGTAGCTATTTTTGCCAAACAGGTGCCCGCTGCCCGCAAAGGCAAGCCTTAATTCGCCACCTTTTTGGTTATAACCCAGGTTAAGATTGGTATACATAGGTATAATGGCTGTAGCCTGTAAACTGAAATAGTATTTGTAGTTGATATTGGCCAGATAATACCGTATGCCAACTTCGGCATCCCCAAATCCCGAATTTTTATAGGTTGCCGTGTTATCCTTATAAGTATTAGCCGCATAGGGTATTAAGGCGGACAAGGTAAAACGCCTGCTGAGGCCATATTCGGCGTATAATGATGTGCTTAATGAAGAAAATTTACCATTATCCGCAAAAGGGCCTTTATTACTATTCGAGTCCCATTGCTTATTGGCAAAAAAGTAACTTACCGATGGGGATAAAGTAAGCCTGCCCGGCCTAACCGGAAAACCGCCGCCTGCATAGCTTTTACTTTGCACTACGATGAGCAGCACAACAGCCATTGGTAAGCATTTATATAAAGTAGTTTTAAAGATCATATTTACAAGGTGCTTGATTTCAATTTGCGGGCGTGAAGCAACTCCTTCTTCATATAGTCGCATCGTTCCCATCTTCAGGAGATTGCCTCGTTCCGCGCAAATACCATTTCGTTATTTTTATTGCTATAAATAACTCTCTCAAATCCTTACACGCCATAGGGTAGTCTAATACCGTGCCGTAATCAGGGTATGCGGAATTTTTCGCGAACCCAAAGGTTTTGGAACATGAAATAGTTAAAATCTACCTCATGTGTGGAATTTGGTACACACACAAATTCCTTATTGGTACTGCTCAGATGATTAAATAGTGCCATGCTGCAACGCGGCGGGCAAAACTGATCCAGCAAACCGATGCCCATCAATACCGGGCATTTTACCATCGGTGCAAAATTTTGCGGATCATAATAATCAAACGTGGCATAAAACTGCTCCCAGCTAAATTCAGGGTGCCGGTTTTTATATTGCCTGAACATTTTAAACGGAACCACCTGCTCTTTGTATGATGCCGATATACTGTAATTATCGCGGATGTCTGCATACAATGGTACCTGCATGGTGAGTACCTTAACCCTTTTATCGAGGCCGGCGGTAACTACAGCCAGTGCGCCACCCTGGCTGCCACCTTCTACAAATATTTTGGAGGTATCAATACCGAGATTGGCATGCGAGTACAAAAAATCGAGTCCGCGCAGGCAGTCCATATAAACGCCGCGATAAATGTATTTGTCTTTATCCTGAATGTTGGTTGTGCTATAATTATCGGTGTTGATATGCACCACATCTTTACTATTGCCATTACCACGAACGTTGATATCAAACGCTATATAGTCGTCGTTATCCATATTGGGTTTAAGCTCTACCACATAACCGGGCACACGGTAATGCACCGGAAATTTACTGCCATCGGTAGGGATCACCAGCCAACCACGGATCAGCAGGTTTTCGTATGATTTCATTTCTACCGAGTAAACCTTTTTGTATTTGGTTGACAGGTCCGGACGAAATATCACTTTATACTGCGGCGATACTTTTGACAACTGCTGGCGAGTTTGCTCCCAAAACTGATCAAAATCATCAGGCTTATGCAATACAGAGGTAATGGCCTCAGGGTTCACCCCAAAAACCTTTCGCACCGTATCATCATACGCTGATAAGTTAAACATGAAATTGATATGGTAAAAGCCAGCCCCTTTCGGTGCTACTTTTACGCTCAGACTTTTAGAGCTTCCGGCGCCAACAGAAAAATCGGCCGTATTTTCGAAGATCTTTTTACCATCATCAGAAGTTACAATGTAAGAGAATTTACCTTCCTGTTTTTCATTGTAAGTGTTTTTTACGCTTAGTTTATAGCTGATTTCCTCACCCTCTTTAAATAGCGCGCTTTTGTTAGCCGGTTTAGCATCCAGTATCACTTCGCCCTCCTTATTCTTTTGCTGCAGGGACAACGCATGGGCTTTAACTACCGGGATGATCACGATCAGTAGTATAAACAAGGTCCATTTTAAATATGTATTGATGTTACGCATCGCTAATGTTATATTTTTATAATTGCCAAAACAGAACCACCATAACCTACTCCTGTATTTTTACCAAAAGGTGTATAATACCCCCCTATAAACGTAGAGAACCTGCGGGTAAACTGATGTCCATAGTTTAATGATGGTTTAAAAAACGCGTAATCCCGGGCATTGTTAATGTTGGGATTGAAAGCCTTATTGGAACTGAATGAGCGGAAAAACAACAGTTCCAAACTCAATTGATCATGATGACTGATGGGATAACCCACCGTACCACTAAAGCTCAGCTGATCTGGCCCCTGTACATCAAAATACCGGCGATAAGCCACCTCTGTATTAAAATAGCCTTTACTGGCGATGGATTTGGGCAGGTTACCGCAATACATCAATTTAAGCTCGGCGCCATAATTACCCAAACCCAGATCTGAGGATGGATTTTTACGGTTATAGAGCGGGGCTATACCAGATACCTGTACCGATAGATAACGCACATAATTAAAATTAACCAGGTTATAACTCAGGCCCATGTACAGATCGCCAAGCCCCTGATTGGTTATCTTATCGCCATTAGCAAATTTGTTTTGTGTGTATACATAAGGCACGCTGGCAATAAGATCCAGCCTGCGTGAAATGCCATAGCCTACATAAAGATTGGCCGAGTAAGAAGTAAACCCGGTACCCGGATCGCCTTTGATACGGTGCCCATCGCGGTCAAATCTGTCGGTTTGATGATACAGAAACATGGATGGGATCACAATATCCCGGTATTTACCTATGGGCCAGCTGGCAAATGATCTATAGGGATTGATTCCTATAAAAACCAGTATGCATAAGCAGGATAGTATCAATTTTTTCATCTTTGGTTCAGGGAACTCTTAATTAATTATTTATTTAAACGATTGATTTGGTATGACTCGGTTTATACTTAACCAAAAAATTCGACCGGCGGATATAATGGTTTAGCGGCTCCTCGATCAGTTTAAACAGGGTTACGGATAGTATATTTAATAGGATAAATGCATATAATAAATTCAGACTGTCATACTGAAAAGGTGAGTGCCAGGTTAGCCCCCATTGATCATACAGCTCAAAAACCTGATCATTCAACTGATCAAACCAGGTGTGCATCAGGTTATATATCCAGCCCAGGTGTATTAGGTAAAATATATAGGAGCTTTTACCCAGCAACTCAATAAAAGGCAATGCTAGGAATTTTTTAAATACCGTTGTCTCGGTCAATATGCCATAGAAGAACAAGGCGACCGCTATACATAAAAAATAATTATTGACGATAATACCTATGGGACTTTCTACGCCAGCGGCCCAGCCTTTAGGGATAGGCTGTAATGCCATTACAAACACACAAACAAATATGAGCAGGAAACCGGTATAGGTATAGTTTATCTTATTGGTACGGGTAAAGCCCTTTTTCAATACATAACGGGCCAGTTGTATCCCCACAAAAAACTCAAAGCAACGCCCCAGGAAAGTGAATAACATGACAAAGGTAAAATTGTCAAAGAAACCATGCCAGTTAATATGACTGGATATAAAGTATAATAAAATACCGGTTAAGGTAAGCACAACCGGCTGTATATAAAACTTATCAAAACGCTTGGCGATCAAAAATATAACCGGAGCCGAAAAGTAAAAACACTCCTCTACCGTTAACGACCAGCCTTGCGCTATGCCTGTATCCCAAAACTGATAAAAAAAGCCGCGAACAAATGTAACGTTCATCAACATGAGTGCTATGGGATGCTCATATCCTTTGGTAATGGTTTCGTCCTTGGTAATGAAATAGTAAACAAAGGCCGCCACGGTAAGTAAAAAATACATGGGATAAATGCGGGCCACCCGGTTTTTGAGGTATTGCATAAACCAGGGTTTGTTTAAACCATCAAAATTCTGGTAATACCTGAATGTGATTAAAAAGCCCGAAAGCACGAAGAATATGCTTACACCAATGTGGAACTCGCCCAAAAAGCGTTGCACAATGTGAGGAAAACTTTCATCAAAAACATAGGCAAAATGCGATATGAAAACCAGGTAAGCGGCCATTGCACGTACACCGGTTAAAGCAGGAATGTAGTTGGGTTGCGCTCTTTGTGACAAATCAGGTATAAATTTAACTAATAAACCATTATTTTATAACTAAAGGTTTACAAATCTGATACCACTATTTAATCGGTATATTAGCTTATCACCTAAATCGTCAAAATGAAACTATATTTCCTTGTATTTGCTTCAATGATTTTATCATCATGTGTTAAACCCGTAGACCTCGACACAAAAGAAACCAAATTATTATTTAATCAGATAAGCATTCTTAAAAGAGACATGCTTCCCTATAAGAGAAAGTTTCTTGTTATAGATAGTGTTATTTATAACGACCAATTTATATTAAGGATCTGTAAAGAAAGTCTGATGAAAGACGATATTCAATACATTAAAGCCCAAGTGGCATCACATATTTATATTAAATGGCAACAGTCTGTTTTTGATAGTTTAAAGGTTGTGGATATGAAACTTATTGACTCGTTATCTAAACCAGATCCGTTTATTCATACACCCTCATATATCAGGCTTTCCAAACCATATTTTTCAAAAAAGAGAGATTATTGTTTATTGCTTTACAGCTATTACTGTGGTAATCTGTGCGCAGAATCTGCTGTTAGATTATACAGGAAAGTTAATGGTAAATGGGAGTTTGTTGAATCCTTTGGAAGAATGGTAAGCTAATCTCAATACATTACAAAGCCGAACCTTGTACTACGCCGCGGCTCAGGATCCTTTGGTCAATATAATATTGGATCTCTGATTTCTTAAGGCCCCAGTTAGGTGCTATCAGTAGTTCACGATCACTCAGACCAAACAGGCGTTGTATCACAATATCGGGCCGTACACGGGGTAGCAGTTCGCATAGGAAATCGGCGTACTCATCAATACTGAAAACCTTAAAAGGTTCGCGCTTGTATTTCACGCCCATTACCGAGCCCTCCACAATGTGCAGGTGATGGAATTTTACGAATTTAATTTGCGGAAAACGATTGATCTCGTCGGCATATTTCAGCATCATATCATGCGTTTCCCAGGGAAAACCGAATATGGTGTGCACACAAATATCCAGCTTGCTGTTCTCAACCAGCTTCAAGGCTTTTACCAGTTCTTCGTGATTACAGCCACGGTTAATCTGTGACAGGGTATCGTTATAGATGGATTCCATACCCATTTCCAGATCCACATCAAAACGGTCGGTATAGCTTTCCAGTAGGGCTATCTTTTCCATGTCGATACAATCAGGACGTGTGCCTACACTCAGGCCCACAATATCTTCGGTGCCGTAACTCAAGGCCTCATCATACATCATTTTCAGATAATGCGCCGGGGCGTAAGTATTGGTATTCGGTTGAAAATAGATAATGAACTTATCGGCCTTATTACCTTTACGGGCACGCTCCATCCCCTCCATTACCTGCTGGCGTATGGTAGGCGCGTTGCGGCTTACGGATGGCGTAAAGGAATCAACATTGCAATAGGTACAACCGCCATAGCCTTTGGAGCCATCACGGTTAGGGCAGGTAAAACCACCGTCGACAATTACCTTGAACACCCGCTGCCCTTTGTATTTATCGCGCAACCACGGACCATAATTATTATAGCCCTTTTCCCATACTCCTGTTGTTGACTCTGTTACCTGCATTTGCCGCAAAGATACGTAATTGGATTGATGTGCAAATATACCCGCATTATCCAAACCTTTATAGGATCCCTTACTGCTAAACTTAAACCATTTGTCGTAATTCCCCCCTGTAATTGTCATTTATGCGCATCACGCGCGGTTTAAATCCAACCTACCTTTACTAAAAAAACAATAACTCATGGAAACTACACAATCACAACCTGCAATTACAAAAAACAGTAAAGCATCATTTATTACCGGTACCGTTATCAGTGTACTTTGTATATTATTCCTGCTATTTGACGCGATAGGCAAAATAGTACTCGAAAAACACGCCGTTAGCGCCTCCGCTAAATTAGGCTGGGTCGAGACCACCTTACCGGGGATGGGAATTACTTTATTGATCTCCACCATACTGTACATCATTCCAAAGACCAAAATATTGGGGGCCATTTTGCTTACCGCTTATCTTGGCGGGGCTACCGCTACCATGGTACGCGTTGGGCAACCATTTTACTTTTCAGTAGTATTTGGCATACTGGTTTGGGCAGGCGCTTACCTGACCAATAGTAAACTACGCAACCTGCTGCCACTGGTTAAATAAGTTGGCGGATACTAAATTTATTTAAAAACAGGGTGTCACCCTGAGCTCCGTCGAAGGGGAGAGCGCAGAAGCCCGCCCACCATGCTTTGACGGAGCTCAGCATGACATCCTTTTGAACGATGTCCACTCATGGACCACTATGCCGACCAAACGGGGCCATTTTACTTATAAAAGTGGGTTTACATGGTTTACACTTTTCATGGTTAACATTTGCGTATACAATTGAAAATCAAATAATTAATTTATTTTACCATCAAAATGTGGGTTTACAGTGTAAACCATAATTAGCTTGATGTTACTTAAATGACATAATTAATACATAGAAACATTTCTATGTATTAATATTTTTTATTTACCTTTGTATCGTACAAAGATCATAGGTTAACGAATATGATCGACCGGAAATAATGGACAATAAAAAAATAGAAAAAATATCCAGGGCATTGAGCGATGCTAACCGGATAGCTATTTTACAACAATTTAAAAAGAAGAAGGACTGCCTGTATTGCGCCGAGGTAAATGATCTGCTTGATCTGACCCAGCCTTCTGTTTCCCATCACTTGAAACAACTGGTTGATGCTGAATTATTGTTGCCCCAAAAAGAAGGCCGCAACTTGAAATACGTACTGAATCAGCAGGTATTGGACGAGTATATAGCCTGCCTGACCGAATTGAAAGATTAGTTTCCTCTTCCCAAAAAGAAGAGGTTTATTTTGACCTTATACATCGAAACATTTGAATATTTAAATACTAAAATCTATGAAAAAATCTATCTATATCATGGCCCTGGGGGCATTCGGCATCATCACCACCGAATTTGGGGTTATCGGCATACTGCCTATGCTGGTAAAGGAGTTTCATATTTCTATTGATACGGCAGGTTGGCTGTTAAGTGCCTTTGCCTTGACCGTTGCCCTGGCCGGACCGTTCACCAATATGCTTACCGCTAAAATGAACCGCAAAACCATCATGTGCCTGGTACTGGGGATCTTTGTGATATCCAACCTGCTTTCGGCAATAGCGCCTAATTTTACGGTACTGATGATAGCCCGTATTTTACCTGCGTTTTTGCACCCGGTGTTCTGGGCAGTATCTATGACAGCTGCCTCTAAACAAGCCGGACCGAAAGATGCACCAAAGGCCATTGCCATAGTAATGGCCGGGTTAAGCGTGGCTACTGTACTGGGTGTTCCATTAACTACGTATATAGCCGATCTGTTTAGCTGGAGGGCTTCATTTGTTTTATCCGCCTTAATTAACCTGTTAGCCTTTGGCGCGCTGGCCCTATTTGTGCCATCTATGCCGGTTAACGAAGCCGATGCAAGTCCTAAAAGTCAGGTACAACTTTTGGGCAAATTACATATCTGGGTAAAACTCTTAACCGCTACCATTATATTGGCCGGTATGTTTGCCACCTACGGTTACCTGGCCGAATACCTCAACAAGGTTTCGCACATGAACGGTGTGCAAATTAGTATGATGTTGCTGGTATTTGGTGGTACAGGTATCATTGGTAACTGGCTTACAGGTATCGCGCTCAGTAAGAATATAATGGTTACCAGTCGCTTATTTTTATTAGCATTGGTCGTAATGCATGCGCTGGCTTACCAGTTTGGTGGATTGTTTATCCCAATGGTGATCATTTTATCAGTATGGGGCTTGGTACATACCGGGGGCTTTTTAGTAGCCAATTTACTGGTTATCGATGGTATACACGGCACCGCGCTTGATTTCATCAACAGCCTGCTGCCATCTTTTTTTAATGCAGGTATTACCGTAGGCACTTTGCTGGGAGGCTTTGTTATTGCCCATTATGGCATCCACCAGGTGATCTGGATGACCATTCCCCTGTTAATACTATCCCTTGGCCTGACTTTTATTAAACAAAACGAAAAAGAAAAGGCTACCGAAAATGTAACAGCAGAAATTGCAGAACCAGAACCCGTAGAGGCTCCTGTTTTTGAATAATATCTTACTTGATAATTATAAAAAAGGGCCACAGGCGTATTGCTTGTGACCCTTTTTATTTTGATCAGCTTAATTGCTTTGGTTTTTGGTTTTGAGCTGCGGATTCAACAACCTGATGGAGCCTTAGCTGCCTGGTCTCCGGGCGCTTCGCCAACACCAGCCACTGCAGGATCCGCTTTTTATCAGAGCGGCTCAATCCTAAAAAATAGACTTTAGCGACCGGTTTTTTATCGAATTCTTTTTCGAGATCAGGCGGAATGATCAGCTCTTCCACTTCATCCAAAATCGACCAATAACCATTATTTTTGGCAGCTTCAATGCTCTCAAAGCCGGCTTTGGCCATCAATCCTTCGTTAATAAACCTTTCCGCTTTCTCTTTATTGATCTTGCTCCATACACTTTTAGGTTTTCGTTTGGTGAACGACTGCATATAACTTTCCTCATCAAATGATCGGGCCAGGCTATCAATCCAGCCATAACAAAGCGCTTCCTCAACCGCCTCGTCATGATTGATCCCTCTCCCGCCAGCATTCTTTTTTGAGCATATAACCCATATAGTTTCGCCGCTATCATGATTTTCATGCAGCCAATTCCGCCATTGCTGCCGGCTTTCGGGCGAAATTGTGTTTACTTCCTTTGCCATTTGGAGTTATGCTTTATTAATAGCACCCAGAATCTCCAGGTAATGCGGATTATACATAATGCCCAACACATTGCCAAACGGATCAACTACCGAGGCGGTAACAAAACCGGCGTCCCCGCGCTTAGTGATCGGTTCGTACTCTTTGGCACCCATAATTATTAGCTTTTTAAATACAGCCTCAATATCATCAACATGCCAAAAGGCAATGGCGCCGCCAGGACCAGTAGCAGCTACTTTCGGTGCGTATTTACGATCGATAAAGCCCAATTCATGTTCATAATCGCCAATGCGAAACTCAATGTATGCCGGGTTACCCGTGGGCGGAAAAGCAAAATAGGCATCGATACCCAGGAGCTCGGCATACCATTTTTTCGCGGCGGTCAGGTCGTCGGCAAAAAAGCAGGTGGTAGCAAGCCCCCTTAATGTTTGTGTTGCAGTCATTTATGATGTTTTAAGGTTAATAATAACCAAAGCTAAAAAAGCAAACGACAATGCTGTGGCAAGA
This sequence comes from Mucilaginibacter sp. BGA-UO-ETr-C110, assembly GCF_059567985.1. Classification (NCBI taxonomy): domain Bacteria; kingdom Pseudomonadati; phylum Bacteroidota; class Sphingobacteriia; order Sphingobacteriales; family Sphingobacteriaceae; genus Mucilaginibacter; species Mucilaginibacter sp. BGA-UO-ETr-C110. The sequence continues at coordinate 6,597,705 of NZ_JCAQPB010000002.1, read as the reverse complement.
GCCTGGTTTATTCGCTTTTACTTGAAAAAAGTTGTTTTACGCATATTACCTGGCAACAAATTCGTGGCAATCATGCAGCCTCGCTCATTCTGTATACAGATGAGCTTTCTTCGCCATTATCGCTGATACAAAATTCTATATAATCCGCTTTTCCGGCAGGCAGAGAAGTGAAGTAAGCGTCGATACCCAGCAGCTCCGCATAACATTTCGACGCTGCCATATCATCTGCTATAAAGCAGGTGCTGGCAAGTGTTGTTAATGTATGTTTTGCAGCCATTTTGTTGGTTATTGATTTATTAATAACCAAAGTTAAAACCAGCTACTGACAACCCTATGTCAGCAGGGTTTTACTTTATTTTGTGCAGCGTAAACTTTATATTAGATTACCAATCAATAAGCTGAAAAGACAAAGATGTTAGACTTTTATTTAATAGATGATCATCAGGCGAAGCCTAATTATCCAGAACAAAAAGACCTTCAATTTATTGGTGAGCTGGATGATCAAACATTTAACAGATTAAAAAACAAAAAAATCATAGCAGATCGATTTGATTATTATTCGGATTTCAGATGGAATACCGCTTTAATCAAACAAATGTGTGAAACTATTCAGCAAAAACAATTACAAACCGACACTGATGTAAAACAGCTGCTCTCATTACTTGGTATCGCCGGAGAAAATCAAAGTGGATTAATTGCTTATGGGGATTGAAAGTCGGTTATCAGTAAGCGGAATAATATCAACACTAACAGGGCAATGGATAAACAAACATTTATAGCACATTTTAAACTTTTACTAACGCATCTAAAGGATTGGACCTCGCAGAATTGCTTCAATGAGCTATCCGATAATTATGCTTTTATTTTAGAACCAAGCGAACGGACCTACAGTGATCATTTGACTGATGTCGAGAATATGTATTTAAAAGTTTGGAACAAACTTCAGGGTAAACAAATTTCATTTGAGGAGGTTATAAATCTATTTTATCACAATGGCAAAACTCCTAAGTGGGTAGACTGTAGTATTTATTATTCAACACCTAATATTACTGTTGTTGATTTACTTTTCAGTAGGCAATTTAAAGATGAAAGTGAAATTTATTACATGGAACGGGGAACCGGTCCGTTTAAGGCTCTTGTCTCAATCCCTCCAGATCATTTAAAAGTTATGAAAGGCGATAAATTTGATGTCAATTGGAAAAAACACCTTGATGACAGTAAAGGAATAACAAGCAAAACTGACTCTTAGCTATTTCAAAAACCCATTCTCATCGAGCCAGTTCCGGCACCAATCAAACCATTTATTTTTGCTTTTGGGGTTCTCTAACCCAAAACCGTGACCACCGGCCTGAAAAATGTGCATTTCCGCAGGTACTTTGGCTTTCAGCAAAGCATTAAAAAACAGCAGACTGTTTTTTACCGGCACCACATCATCATCTGCCGCGTGTACCAGAAATGTCGGAGGCGTGTTGCCAGTCACGTGCTTATCATTACTAAAAAAGTTCAACGTAGTTGTTGGTGCTGTTTTGCCTATCAGCGTTTCGCGGGTACCGCTGGCTATGCTCAGGTCGAAAACAATAACAGGGTATATCAGCATCATAAAATCGGGGCGCAGACTGATCTGTCCTTTATTTTCAATTACCGGCTTGTCAAAATGAGTCCCGGCGGTGGAGGCCAGGTGACCACCCGCCGAAAGTCCCATCATACCAATTTTATGCGGATCGATACCCCACTCCATCGCTCTTTGGCGCACCATCATAATAGCTTTTTGGGCATCCAGCAGCGGGCCAATGCTTTTATCAACCATAATGGTATCATTGGGCAAACGGTATTTTAATACAAAAGCGGTGACTCCTATTTTATTAAACTCACGGGCAACATCTGCACATCCATCAACTGCCAAAACAGAATAGCCGCCGCCCGGACAAATAATTACCGCCGCTCCCGATGCTTTACTCTTTTCCGGAAAATAGGCCAAAAGGCCAGGATGGGTTACATTACTGATGAGACCCGAGCTATCTTTTTGTTCCACAAAGCCTGCAGGCGCTTTTTTGGAATTGGGGATATCTTTTCCAAATAAGGGTATCACCTGCCCCTGCGCAGCAGCATAACGAGCGAGTAATATAAAAAAGAAGAATAGAATGTTTTTTTTCACGATCCCTTGATTTATTTGCTTTTATAATATTGACTTATATCAGTTCAATATTATGCTTTCATCAGGAGGAGATATGTGCAAAAATGCTCAACTTTTAAGCGCATTTTCTAAAACTTACCGGCTGAACACCATGCATTAATTTAAACGCCCGGCAAAAAGCGCTCACATTTTCAAACCCGCATAACCAGGTTATTTCGTGTACGGGTTTATCGGTCAGTTTTAATAGCTCGGCGGCACGTTCAAGCCTGAACCGGTTGAGATATTGATGAGGTGTTACCTGGAAAACAGCTTTAAATTGCATCACCAGCTGCGAAACAGACAGACAAGCTACGCTGCTCAACATATCCAGATCAGGATTATCCATATACGAGGAATGCAATACATCCCTGGCGACACATAAACGTTTGTATACCTCTTTTTGAGTACTCACTTTAAGCGCATTCACCTTCCCTGCATGTTTTACTTCGGATTTATGCGTTTGAATCAGGTGGTGTAACAAAAATACAAGCTGCTCATCCATCAGGGTGCTGTTATAGTCGCCAGTATCCAGCGCAGCTATCAGGTTCAATAATTGCCCTTGTAATTCAGACCCGATATCATTGAGGTTCTGAAAAAATTCGAGCGTGTTTTTGTCGTGATTAAAAGGGTCATCCAGCAATATTCCGGTGTCGGAAACGGCGTCACGAAATACAGAGGACGCGAATTCCTTTTTAAAAAAGATCGAAAGGCATTTTACTTTTTCACCGGTATCAATATGGCAGGAGTAGTTTTGATCGTCGTTCAACATCAGAAATTGTCCCGGTCGTACAGCTATCCTACGGTTATTGATACCGTACCACTCTTCGCCGCTGAGCACGGTTTTAAAAGAAAGACAGCCAACATGATTGTCGCAATGGCTATAGCTGCTCAGCGCATTGAAAACGATATTATGTTTTTTGAACCTGCTGAAATGCAATTGCTCATCAAAGCCCGGCTTAGCATGATCTGGCAAACTGGTAAAATACATATATAATATTGATGTATAATGATCTATGCAAGATAGTAATTATGCTTAAGATAATAAGTAATGAACGGATTTACAGCCTTATTTTATTATGCATGCATAACATCTACTTGGAAACAATTACTAAATTTGTGTTGACCAATTATCTATTTTCATGGAAAGCATTGCCCCATATCAATCCCGGTACAAGATCCGTTTTGTAACTGCCGCTTCGTTGTTCGACGGACATGATGCTACTATTAACATCATGCGCCGCATACTGCAAAGCAGCGGTGCCGAGGTGATACACCTGGGTCATAACCGCTCGGTTGACGAGGTGGTGAACTGCGCCATACAGGAAGATGTACAAGGCATAGCGCTTACCAGCTACCAGGGTGGTCACCTGGAATATTTTAAATATATGCATGATCTGCTGGCCGAACGCGGCGCGGGTCATATCAAAATATTTGGCGGGGGTGGCGGGGTATTCCTGCCACAGGAGATCGAAGAATTACAAGCTTACGGTATCTCCCGTATCTATTCGCCCGATGATGGTCGTACCATGGGTTTGCAGGGCATGATCAACGATATGCTGCAGCAATGCGATTTCCCTACGGTTACCCATCTCAACGGCGAAATGGACCACCTGCCAGAAAAAGACGCGGGCGCTATTGCCAGGCTAATCAGTATGGCCGAAGGTAGTATTCTCCACACACAAACCCTGGACAAAGGAGCAAAGACAAAGGACAATAAAAACTCAGACAAGGCTGTAGTGTTAGGTATCACCGGCACCGGTGGCTCGGGCAAATCGTCATTGGTAGATGAAATTGTGCGCCGTTTCCTGATGGCTACGGATAAAACACTGGCCATTATTTCGGTTGATCCATCTAAACGTAAAACAGGCGGTGCCCTTTTGGGCGATAGGATCCGCATGAACGCCATTAACCATCCGCGGGTATATATGCGCTCTTTGGCTACTCGACAGGCCAACCTGGCGCTATCCAAACACGTGCAGGAGAGTATCGACATCTGTAAGGCAGCCGGTTTCGATCTGATCATTGTGGAAACATCGGGCATTGGCCAGTCAGACACTATGATCACCGATTATTGCGATGTATCTCTTTATGTGATGACCCCGGAATTCGGCGCGGCCACCCAGCTGGAAAAGATCGATATGCTGGATTTTGCCGACCTGGTAGCCCTCAACAAATATGATAAACGCGGTGCGTTGGATGCCATCCGCGATGTACGCAAGCAATATAAACGCAACCATCAACTCTTCAGCGCCAAGGATGATGACCTGCCTGTATATGGCACTATGGCCTCACAGTTTAATGATCCGGGAATGAACACGCTGTTCGCTGCTATCATGAAGACCATCAAGGTTAAAACCGGGACCGATCTGCTAGCCGGTGCGGGGAGCCACTTGCTTGGTTTGGGTGAAGAATCTGAAAAGGTTTACATTATCCCGCCAGATCGTAACCGCTACCTGGCCGAGATTGCCGAAAGCAGCAAGGCTTATGACGATTGGGTGGACGAACAATGCAAAATCGCCCAGCAATTATTCCAGGTAAAGGGAGTGATGGAGCTTGATAAGATGCCGGAGCAAGGAACAAGGAGCAAGGACAAAAATCAGCAAGGCAAAGGCCCCTCTTTTGGAGAGGGTTATTCGCAATCAGTTATTTCGGGTGCTCATGAGGTGCTTCGCAGTTTAGGTGAGGTATATGCTCATTTGGAAGCTCAGCTTCACCCCGAATGTAAACGCCTGCTTAAGGAGTGGCCCGAAACAGTTAAGAAATATAAGGCGGAGAATTTTATTTATAAGGTACGTGATAAAGAGATCAAACAGCCTTTGTATTATACTTCGTTGTCGCAATTGCAGATCCCAAAGATAGCTTTGCCCCGGTACGAGGCCTGGGGTGATATATTGCGCTGGTTGCTTACCGAGAATGTGCCCGGCGAGTTCCCCTACGCGGCAGGTGTATTTCCGCTGAAACGTGAGGGTGAAGACCCAACCCGCATGTTTGCCGGCGAAGGCGGCCCCGAACGCACCAACAAACGTTTCCATTATGTATCGCTTGGTCAGCCGGCACACCGGTTATCTACCGCCTTTGATTCGGTTACCCTGTATGGGGAGGATCCGCACGTACGACCTGATATCTACGGCAAAATTGGTAATTCAGGTGTGAGCATCGCCACATTGGATGATGCCAAAAAACTATACTCGGGGTTTGATCTCTGTGCAGCATCTACCTCCGTATCCATGACCATTAACGGACCGGCCCCCATGCTGCTCGGCTTTTTCATGAATGCGGCTATTGATCAGCAATGCGAAAAATATATCAAAGAACATAGTTTAGAGCATCTGGTAGAAGCCAAATTTAAGGAGCTGTATGATGATAAGGGGCTGGGGAGACCGAGATATAAAAGCCTCACCCCAGCCCTCTCCAAAGGAGAGGGAGCTAAAAACGAGGGGGCTAAAAAACACGGTTATGAAACCGCTGATCCTATTTTATGGGAGGTATTAAAAGCAAATTCACAATCAAACAGAAAAAATCTTACCGAAGCAGAAAGTATATTATGGCAACATTTAAGGAATAATCAAACTGGATTTAAAATAAGAAGACAGCATCCTATTGACGGTTACATTGCTGATTTTGTTTGCATATCAAAAGGTCTTGTTGTTGAAATTGATGGGGGGTATCATGAATTAACCACAGAGCAGGATGAACTAAGAACTAAAGTTTTAAATGGTGAAGGCTTTGATGTCATTCGTTTCACAAATGATGAAGTCATAAAAAACACTCAAGAGGTAATTGAAAAAATAAAACAAATATTAACTAAACAACCAGACAGGAAAGTCCTCTCCTTTGGAGAGGATTTAGGTGAGGCTCCTCTTCCCGCCGGCAACAGCGGCCTAGGCCTTATGCTGCTGGGCCTTACCGGTAATCAGGTGCTTCCCGCTGATGTTTATGAAAAAATAAAGGCCTACGCTATTTCTACCGTTCGCGGTACGGTGCAGGCCGATATTTTAAAGGAAGATCAGGCACAGAATACCTGTATTTTTTCAACCGAGTTTGCCCTGCGTATGATGGGCGATATGCAGCAATATTTTATTAGGGAGAAAGTACGTAACTTTTATTCCGTGTCTATATCCGGCTATCACATTGCCGAGGCAGGGGCCAATCCTATTACCCAACTGGCATTTACCCTATCCAACGGGTTTACCTATGTGGAGTATTACCTGAGCCGGGGCATGCATATCGATGATTTCGCGCCCAACCTGTCGTTCTTTTTTAGTAATGGTATCGATCCGGAATATTCGGTGATCGGTCGTGTGGCCAGGCGCATCTGGGCCAAGGCCATCAAAAATAAATACAAAGGGAACGATCGTTCGCAAAAACTCAAATATCATATCCAGACCAGCGGGCGATCATTGCATGCCCAGGAGATCGATTTTAATGATATCCGTACTACGTTACAGGCTCTTTATGCCATTTATGATAACTGCAATTCGCTGCATACCAATGCTTATGACGAAGCTGTTACCACTCCTACCGAAGAATCTGTTAGGCGCGCCATGGCCATACAGCTCATCATTAACCGGGAGTTGGGCCTTGCCAAAAATGAGAACCCTATTCAAGGCGCTTTCATCATCGATGAGCTCACTGACCTGGTAGAACAGGCTGTATTAACCGAATTTAAGGCCATCAACGATCGCGGTGGCGTACTAGGCGCTATGGAAACCATGTACCAGCGCGGCAAGATCCAGGAAGAATCATTGTATTACGAAACCCTGAAACATAACGGCGAATACCCCATCATCGGAGTTAATACCTTCCTGAATAAAAAAGGCTCGCCAACTATAGTACCCTCTGAAGTGATCAGAGCTACCGAGGATGAAAAACAATACCAAATCCAAACCCTGCAGGCATTTCAGCAACGCAACCAGGAACGTATCCCTGAACTGCTCAAAACCTTGCAACACGCGGCCATTGCCGGCGACAATATTTTTGAAAGCCTGATGGAAGCCTGCAAATATTGTTCACTCGGACAGATAAGTCATGCACTGTACGAGGTTGGCGGGCAGTACCGAAGGAATATGTAATTAGGATAAGCCCGTATTACCGGGCTATTAAAACTTTTGATCATACAATAATATAATAATATTACACAGTTTGTGGACACACCACCGCAGGACACAGCATGTCCGGAGGAAACACACAAGGGCGAGTCGGGCAGCATCCATCACATACCGGTAAATGGCCAATAATAGGTCCGCCGCCCATGATTTTCCCCATTTGGCTTCTTGAAAGTGTTCCTGTTGCACCAAGTTCTAAAGCTTTTAGTTGTAAATTTTTCATAAGAATAGTTTTTTAGTGGTTAAAAATCAGGTATATATATATATCAAATATAATTATTATATATAGTAATTAATATCTGATCCATAAAAAAGTATTTCCATTTTTAAAGTGAATTCAAGGTGACAAAACATGGCGCAAGAAACTTAAATTTGCCCCATGCAAGCCAACTACCAGGAAGATCAAACTTTTACAAAAACACCTGTCGACCAACTAACCGGGCGCGACTGTACTTATGAAAATTGCAGGTTTATGAACTGTGATTTTGCTTATGCCAATCTGTACAGCATGGTTTTTATCGATTGCATATTTCAGGATTGCAACCTGTCGTTAGCCGATGTGAGCAATACTGGTTTTCAAAATATCGTATTTAAACATTGCAAACTAAGTGGTGTAAATTTTAGCAAAGCCCGCGACTTTTTGTTCGAAGCGCATTTTGAACATTGCATCCTGGATAATGCCGTTTTCTACCAAAAGAAAAATAAAAAAGCAAGGTTCAGCGAATGTTCCATGGTGGAGACAGACCTTACCGAATGTGATCTTACCGATGCCAAATTAATTAATTGTAATCTGAACAGGGCATTTTTTAGTCGCACCATATTAAAAGGCGCCGACCTGCGCAGCTCTTATAATTTTATAATCGACCCGGACGATAACATGATCAAAAAAGCGCAGTTCTCTTTGCACGGATTGCCAGGCTTATTAGGCAAGTACGATATCAAAATAGAAGGCTGAGGTTAAACTGGTAGTTCCACTTTATCTTTTTTTGCATAATGCAGGTAAGTGTAACCTGCTATTAGGCTGCCTAATATGGTGCATAACAGGGCGTAACCTATGGTTATTAAAATGTTCATGGCATTGAAGTAAACTTTGCTGATATACATATCCCTCATCTCTCCAAACGACAAAACCGAAATAACTGCAATTAGCTTTTCAACAAGGTCTGCACTTATATAAACACAAATCAGAAAGATGGCTGTATTTTTTAGTACATCGGTTGTAACTGTAGACTGCCTGGTTCTCTTCAGATATTGAAACGCGATAACAGAACTGATCAGCAATACAATTACCAGGTTAATTAAAGGTATCACCATAACCAGATTCATTTTTTGCAGGGTATCGTAAAACCGCTCATATATTAAAGTCAGGGTTTGGGAGTTAAGCTGATAATACATGATCAGAATGATACTGGTTTTGGCAATATACCATACTTTAAGCCGGTTGCCGGTATTGAGGTTTGCCCGGTACTGCATCAATAAAAAGAAGGTTAACAGTATGGGAAAAATAAAAAAATTAGGATAATCCGCCTTTTTGAAAACGCCCATCCCCGCCATGATCATATCAAAAATAAACCATAAGGAATTAAATACCCATGCGGTGATCTCCAGGCCCCGGCTCTTTTTCTGTCTCACCAGGAGCACAATAGAAAATATTAAACCCAACAACAGGATCAGCAGGATGGGTACGGCTATAATGAAAATGACAATGATAAAATCTGAGGAAGATGAATACATGTTAAGGTTTTTGTTTTAAATATTATAAATAAACTAAAGTGCCATATTGTTTGTCGTTAAGAAAAATACATTTGTAAATGTAAGAGCCTTGTGAATAATTCCCGGGGCATTTACAATTTCTCTAAACTTAATTGGTTATTACTTCATGAAAAAGATCATCCTGCTGCTTGGTGTTTTATGTATTTCTGCTGCGTCAAAAGCGCAGGACCCTGAAAAAGCCTGTATTAAGTTTAACGATTTTAATACAACCGTTTTAAAAGGTGACATTAAAAAAGCAGAGGCTCAAAAGGCCATTAAGGAACTGACACAGCAAATAAATCTATGGTACAGGTTACGCAGTCAGAGAGATAACCCGCCTTACTTGGTATTTCCGCTGCATGGATATAATTATCGCGCTATTGGCGGTAACGGCGACGGATACTCAGACAAGGGTTACCACTATACAGATGGAAACAAACATACCGCCCACCCGGCCCACGATATATTCATAAACGATAAAAATCAAGACTGTATTGATGACCGCACAAAAAAACCGGTAGATGTACTTGCCGTAGATTATGGGATTGTAATAGCATGCAGCAATGAATGGGAGCCTACAAGCAATCTTCGAGGGGGTAAATACGTATGGATATATCATTACGCTCCTTTCAACGGTTTTGCTCCTACTTATCACGCCGAAGGAATAATCACCTATTATGCCCACAATAATTGCATTTTTGTAAAGCCCGGCGATTGGGTAAAACCCGGCCAAAGGATTGCCGAAGTTGGCCGCACGGGCTATAATGCCTACAAAAAACGGTCGCCTACACACCTGCATTTTTCGACGTTTTATTTGGTGGACGACCTGCCTGTGCCCTATAACCCTTATTTACAGTTGAAAAAAGCCAAAACCTTATGAAAGCCTTCCTCCTGCTGCTATCATTCCTGCTTATACCTATTATCAAACCAGATAACGTTACAAACCGGTTTAAAATCCCGGCAGGCTTTCAGCAGGTAACGGTGTCATCCGGTAGTTTTGGAGCCTGGTTGCAAGCCTTACCGCTTAAACCAGTGGGTACACCCGCCCGCACCTATAAAGGCGATATTGCCCGCACCGATCTGTACACCGCGGCCATTGTGGATATGAGCGTAGGTACGCAAGACCTGCAACAGTGTGCCGATGCCGTGATGCGCCTGCGCGGCGAATACCTGTATCAGCAAAAGAACTATAAGGCCATCACCTTTAACTTTACCAGCGGCTTTAAATGCGATTTTGTTCATTATACCGATGGTTACCGCTACAGCAATGACCACTGGCTTTTAAAAGCCAAAAAGGACAATAGCTATCCCAACTTCCTCCGCTATATGAACCTAGTTTTCAGCTATGCGGGTACTTTATCATTACAAAAAGAGCTCAAAAAAGTAAGCGATCCCAATCAGTTGAAAACCGGGGATGTATTTATCAGGGGTGGTTCACCAGGGCATTGTTTTATTGTGCTGAATGTAGCGGAAGATGCCCGCCACCATAAAAAATTCCTGCTTGCACAAAGTTTTATGCCCGCCCAGAATATCCAGGTACTCCAGGACAATGGCAGCCCCTGGTTCAGTCTCGACAAAAAAAGTACCATCCCTTATGGCGAGCTCATCAGCAAGGCATATTTGAAACGCTTTGATTGATCTTCATCGTCAAAAACTTTTTAAACCTTAAATTTTAACACTTTTCTGCTCAAAACAGGCTAAAAACAGCTCAAAAATGCTTGAAAAAATCTCATTTTAACACTTTTTAACAAATTTCAACATGGTTTTAACGTGTTTTGAAAACTTTAAAAAGTATTAAATAATTGACCATCAAATAACTACACACAAATCAATTGGTTTTTGACCTTGTTTTTCCTTAACCAAACAGCCCGGCTTTCTGGTTGGAAAGCCGGGCTGTTTGGATTTATATAAATATACGAAAATTTTGGCGTAAGTATCAATCTATAAAATCAAGTCATGCCGAACTTGTTTCGGCATCCCACAAGTAAAGTGTACAACATGGTGCCCAACCTATCCTGTGAGATCCTGAAACAAGTTCAGGATGACTTCTCTATTTACACATCTTCCAATACTCTTTTACCTCTTCTCTACCCTATCATAAAACCCGCCGAAGGAATTAACCCTTACGCCTTCTTCTTTAAAAAAATCGCCGGGGAAACCGAGTTCAATGGCGCTGGCATCATTCAACTTTTTTAGCTGATCATCGCTCAGGGCAACCTCAACTGTTTTCAGGTTATCCCGCAGCTGATCGACTTTGGTGGCACCCACTATCGGAATGCATGAAAAACCTTGCTGACGGGTCCAGTTCAGGGCCACATGACTCTCTGATACCCCCAGTTCGGCAGCTATCTCCATCACCACCTTGGTAATGCCTTCGGCGCGACTGTTTAAACGATTGCTCTCGGGTTTGATACGACCCTTATCGCCCTTCAAATATTTGCCCGTTAAAGCTCCCCCAGCTAAAGGCGCCCACGGGGTTACCGTCATGCCAAAATGTTTGGCCATCGGTATCAGTTCGCGTTCGGCAGTACGGGCCAGCAGGCTATACTCTACCTGTAAGGCAATGAACTGGCTCCAGCCCATCAGTTCGGCCAGGGTGTTACCTTTAGCTACTACCCAGGCAGGCGTATCGCTGATGGCGGCATAGTTTACTTTGCCTTGTTTTATCAGGTCGTCCATGCCGCGCAGTACCTCATCTATGGGGGTAATATCATCCCAGATATGTAGATACAGCACGTCGATAAAATCAGTTTTTAAGCGTTTGAGGCTTTCCTCTACGCTACGCATCATGTTTTTGCGGTTATTGCCCGATGCATTGGGATTGGTGGTATTATCCTTCAGTGTGTATTTGGTGGCCAGCACAAAGTAATCGCGGTCGTGATTGCTCATATATTCGCCTATAATCTTTTCGCTGGTACCCAGTTTATAAATATTGGCCGTATCCAAAAAGTTGCCGCCGGCATGGGCGTAGGCATCCATAATGGCAAAGCTGGTATCCTTATCGGCTCCCCATCCGGCTTCGGTGCCAAAGCCCATGGTGCCTAAACATAATTCTGAAACTTTAAGGCCCGAGCGGCCCAGTAATTTGTAATTCATGGTATTGTTTTTATTATAATTATTAGCGTCGAGCCGCCCCCTGCCTGCACTTCGTTAGGCGCCCATCTACGCGAATGTGCTTTTTTCCCACCCGTCATTGCGAGGAGGAACGACGTGGCAATCCCCTACTTACAGAGCGTACCTGCCTATCGGGGATTGCCACGCTCCGCTCGCAATGACGGGTTTTTATTTTTTTGTCACCACCAATAGCGAAGCAAAGCCAGGGTGAGTCGCTTTCCGCGCTTTAAATATCGCTTTAATATTACAACAAACAATAAGCAAGCCCGGCTTGTACTTTAAATATAAACATCCATCGCCATGAAAATCATCACCCTCCATAAACCCATCAAGATACAGGAACTGTACGATCTGTTGCTGCAAAAACTTAACCCGCTTTTTCATGAACGCCGGCAAAGTGATATTGATTTTACTGTCGAACAAAAAAACGGATCCATCGAAATAAACGGACCCGAAATTTATGAAGGCTTCCTGTTCAACCTGACCTTAAATGGCGCCGAGCTGTGGATAACCCGGTCTGAGCATTATGTAGACGATGTAAACTCGCTCACCATTGAATCGATCCTGAACAATTTGTTTAAAGACCTGGCCGGCGACGATGGCACCGACCTGGTACAGGAGGGCTAAAGAGAAACATTTTTGTCATTTCGAACGAGGAACGAGGAGAAACTATCTCTTGAGCGTAGCGAAAAATCTTTTGCGGTTAACCAGGCGAACATTGCAGGGCGTAAAAGATTTCTCCTCACGCCATCGTGCTACCCAACGTTGTTCGTTCGAAATGACATGGGTGCGAGAACCAGTGGTAGACGAGGCTAAAAAGATTGAAATATAATTTTTAGCTTTAACAGAAAATCTACCTGTTATGCCTAAAAGTTATTACCTGTTCATCGTATTTTTATTTGCCGCCTTTGTTGCGCGGGCACAAAAACCGGTTGAAGCCAAAGGTTATCCGGTCATTATCAGTCGGGACACGCTTTTTACATTTTACACTGGGCAAGGATTATTTCAACCTGCCGAGCGGGCCGAAGTAGTAACCAAACGCATTGAGGCTTTGGTTAATCGCATTGATTTTAACCCCGATTCGCTCACCTTAAAAAACGACACCACGGTTTCGGTGATCTCCTATAGTTCGCAAATCATCCTGGCGGTTAACAATAAGGATGCAACTTTCACCGAATTAAACCGTCCGCAGCTGGCAGCCAGTTACCTGGTTATTCTGAAAAAGAAACTGGGCAATTATTTTAGTGATAGCAGTACCAAACAGATAGTTATTAATATTCTGGAAGCTGTTGCCGTTGTGATATTGCTCATAGCGCTCATCTGGGCATTAAACAAAGGCTCCCGCTGGCTAAAGCTTAAAACGCTCAAGGCCTGGGAAAACCGCATGGATAAGCTGGCGGCCCAGGGCGCACCGGTTGCTTATGCCAAACGCCTGCTGCCCTTAGTTACTGGTTTGCTGCGTATCGGTCGGTTTATACTCATCATATTGCTGGTTTACATGGCCCTGCCCGTGTTGTTCTTTATTTTCCCCTCGTCAAAACCTATCGCGGTGCAGCTGCTCAGCTACGTCGTTAACCCCTTTAAAAGCATCCTGCTGGCCATTGTGCACTATATTCCCAACCTGCTTACCATCGCGGTAATTTATATTGTGACCCGGTATATTGTCAAACTGGTAAAATTTATTGCCAGCGAAATTGCGCAGGGTGCCATTACCATCAATGGTTTTTACCCGGAGTGGGCTATGCCTACCTACAATATTATCCGGGTGCTGTTGTTCGCTTTTATGTTTGTGGTGATATTCCCCTATTTGCCGGGTTCCGACTCTAAAGTTTTCCAGGGGGTAACGGTATTTCTGGGGATCCTGTTTTCGCTGGGTTCATCGTCGGCCATATCCAATATGGTATCGGGCATTGTGCTTACCTATATGCGCCCCTACAAAATTGGCGACCGTATTAAGGTGGGCGATGTAATGGGTGATGTAGTGGAGAAAAACCTGCTGGTAACCCGCCTGCGCACTATCAAAAATGAGGACATCACCATTCCCAATGCCACCATATTAAGCGGCCATACCACCAATTACAGCACCGTAGCCAAAACCATGGGACTGATCCTGAACACCACTATCACTATTGGTTACGATGTACCCTGGCAAACGGTACATAACTTGCTCATCAGCGCGGCCGAAGCAACCGAAGGCATCCTGCTTACCGATCATAAACCATTTGTACTGCAAACCGGGCTGAATGATTTTAATGTAGCCTACCAGTTGAATGCTTACACGGAACTCTCCAACCAAATGGCGGTGATCTACTCCCGGCTGCATCAGAACATACAGGATAAGTTTAATGAAGCCGGTGTCGAGATCATGTCACCAAATTATTTTGCACTGCGCGATGGCAACCACATCCAGATTCCGGATGGGTATGTACCCGAGGGGTATAGTAAGCCGGGGTTTAAGGTTGATAAGTAAACCCTCAGTCATGCCGAACTTGTTTCGGCATCCCATAAGAAAGATGTGCGACATGGCGGTTAGCTTGTCCTGAGGGATCCTGAAACAAGTTCAGGATGACTTCACTTTTTTATTCTGGTCTCGATCATCAGCTTTACGAAGTTTTGAAAACTTCGTAAAGCTGATGAAGATTGTTGTCATTTCGAACGAAGAGAGAAATCTTTTACGCCTGACATGCCCCCGCGTAAAAGATTTCTCCTCGTTCCTCGTTCGAAATGACATTCGTATTTTATTAAGCCTATCAAACAAAAAAGGCGCCTTAAAGGCGCCTTTTTTAATATTTTCTGATAAGGAAAATTTAACCGTTTATCCAGCTGAATTTGTATTCCAGCATGGGATTTTTCATGCGTTCGGCAACACGCAGCAGGCGCGATGGCAGGTTCATGATATAATCGCGGGCTTTTTCGCCGGCTTCATTTAAATCTGTAGTGCTTTCAATATGCCAGTCTTCAATCAGCTCTTTCAGTATATCCACATAATCAACAGCGGTGTATATACCCAGGCGCTGGGCAGCATCTGTAAAGTGGCCAAAAGTTTGACCAATTTTTAAACCTACCTCACGTAAAAAGTGAGCAGGCATCACAATCTTTTTGCGCATCATATCCTCAAAAGCAATCATCGCTTCGTTCGGATCAACCTCAAATATTTTTTCGATGAAATATTTATAAGCTTTGGCATGACGTGCTTCGTCGCTGGCAATAACGCCGCACATTTTTGACAATAGCGTATCACCATCTTTTTTAGCCTGTGAGGCTACACGCCTGTGCGATACATTGGTAGCCAGTTCCTGGAACGAGGTATATATAAAGTTGCGGTACGGATCGGTTCCGGTACCGATATCAAAACCATCGGCTATCAGGTACTGGGTTGATACCTCCATCATGCGCATGTTAACACGGCCAGATAGGTAAAGGTACTTGTTAAGCAGATCGCCATGGCGGTTCTCCTCACTGGTCCAGTGGCGGGTCCATTTCATCCAGCCACCTTCTTCATCTTTATTTACACCTTCAACCATGGTCAACCATGATTCATAAGTAGGCAGGGCTTCCTCGGTAATGGTATCACCAATTAAAACAGCTATCAGATCGTAACTTAAACCCTGGGCGCTTTCCTGCAGTTCTTTTATTTCGTTGAAAAAGGAATCTCTTGTGGAGTCGGGCAAAAAATCAGATGGTTGCCAAATAGTATCAACAGGTTTTAAATATTCAAACATCTTTTCGAGCATATATTTTTCAATATGCTCCATAACCTCCCGACGTTTTTCTTCAAAAAATTTCATAACAGTATATTACCCAGCAAAGGTAATCAATAAATGAATAATTATGTTAAATGATTTTATGGCCTGTGGGAAATGGCTCAAAGACTATTGGATTAAGGATTTTTCTGGAGTAAAGATTTTGGGCTATTAGTTAAAGAAGAGGGCGTTACCTACGGCACGGGCTATCCGCTCATACTTCCCAGGCATTAGCCACAGGCCGGTATCCGCTGCTATCCCTAACGCTTTTTAATTATTGAATTAGGCGAGATTTTTTTCTTTTCCGTCAGCAGATAAGCTTCGGGCGAAACCGGGTAGAACAATGATGGCCCGTGCCGCTGTAGGGGCATAGCAAGTTTTTGCTGAAGCGAGGGGCCGAGGGAACGAAGTAGCGCAAAATAATTGCAGCCCGTGGTTCTGTCCGGTTTGCAAGGCAAAGGCCGTGAGCGCAAAGAAGCATTTCTGGTGACTTGATTTTTTGGTTACTTTTGTATCAAGACAAAAGTAACAGCCCCAGCGGCAATTGAGCGCTATACGACTTGCATTATTCGCCCTGTATAAAGGGGATTGCTTCGTACCTCGCAATGACGCGCGGAGATTAATTGTTCACTCCCTCTTTTACCGCACAAACCCAATAGCCTCCTTCATACAAGCCGGTAACGTATTTAGGGCAGGTTTACCGGTAAACAGAGAGAATGATCCGTTATAATCCCAAAGCATACCAGGAATATGCAACCTTTTAAGGGCTGCACGCATAGCTTTAATATAGCGACAGCGGCTGTCGGGGTCGGCATATTTGTTATAAACACCATATTCGCCGCATATTACAGGCACATCGTATTTATCGGCCCAGGTCTTTGCAATCTGCAGCTTATCGTTAATTGATTGTTCGTTACCATCTTTATTGTACTTATTATAATTGAGTTCTCCATCGGTTCCTTTGGCTTTTGGGTTAAGGGCTGGAAAATTTTCCGCACTATAAGGAAATGATACCCCGGTTGTTGCCACCTGGTCGCCCACCCAGGCTGCGCCCTGGTGGGTAAAAAAAAACGGTTCATAAAAATGAAAAGTATAAATAATGTTCTCGTCGGCAAGGCGCACAAAACGGCTCAGTTCATAAATGCTATTGTAATTGGATGCGCCAATGATAAGCGTATGCCGTTTATCAATTTTCCGGATAGCGGTTACTATATTATAGGCCGCGTCTTTCCACACTTTGGGGTCAATTCTGGGCGGCTCATTATATAATTCAAAAAAGACGTCATCGGCACTGGTATGAATATAACGTTTTACTATTTTTAACCAGCGATTAATAATTATAGGTGTTTCCACCAAATAATTGGTATCATTTAACTTTCCGTAATGGTAATCAATCACCAGTTTAAACCCATAATCGTGGCATTGTTTTACTACCTGGTCAATCCGCTGGTATACCTGCTCGTCGGGTATGTGCTGCTCCTGAAACCAGCTAAAGGCTACAGGTAACCTGATACTTTTAAAGCCCAGTTTTTTCAATAATTCCAGATCGCTTTTTTTTAAACCCTCTTCCGCAAACGTTTGTTTAACCCATGTTTGCTCCAACCATGAAATACTGATACCATTATCCAGACTTTGTGCCCGTTTAAAAGCCAGCGAACGGGCCTGCTCCATTTTTGGACTGCTTTTTGCAAGAGCGCCAGCAGTTGATACTATGAGTATTAACAAATAGTTTAAGATTTGCGTTAAAAGAATTACTCTGCCCCTCATCTCTTAAACCTTAAATTGATAAAAATCCATAAAAAACAGGACTTGATTTTAATTATAATTTAAGATAACGAATAATGTTTGTTCAAATTGCAAAAGACGAATTAATAAAAGAGACCTCGAAAAAAGCATGGTTCCAAACCAATAATATCATTTGGCCCATTATTTTGCTTTACCCGGTTTTCAGTATTGTTGATTACGTATACGCCCCAGAAATTTGGATACAGTTTTTTATTGTACGATTGATCACCAGCGCTCTGATATTTGGCCTGCACGGGCTTTTTACCGCTAAAGGGTATGATTACCGTTTGTTGCTGCACATCAGTTTCTTTATGTTATCAGTAACATCGGCGCTTTTATGCAATATTGTAAAGATCCAGAATCTTAATATTTACTACCTGGTTTTTGCAACCATTGTATTGTTCTTTAACCTACAGGTATTTTGGGAGCCTTTTAACTCCTTTATGGAGGTATTGGTAGCCTTATTGCTACTGGCCATATTTTTTACTTTATTCAGCGATTATAATCTGGATATCGTGATTAGTAATGGCGGGCAGTTCTTTTTTATAACCGCTATTATTTCATGTATCATCCCCGGTACCCGTTACAAGGTGATGCGGAGGGATGTGCGCTCGCAGATACTGATCGAAAAATCAAACGAACAGCTTAAACAGCAAAACGCCGACATTAACGCCAAAAATAACCTGATCGACGCGCAATACGAACAGTTGCGCAAAATTGACGGACAAAAAAACAGCTTTATTAATATAGCCGGCCACGATTTGAAGAACCTCATCGGCTCTGTGGTGATGAGCAATAACCTGATCAAGGAAGAAGATTATCGCCTGAGCAATGATCAAAAAGAGTATGTGGGCTATATATCTGAGTCGGCTGATAAGATGCAGTATCTGTTGAACAGATTGATGGATGTGAAAGAGATCGAATCGCCGGAGATGCAGTTTAATCTCGAGATATTTGATGCCAATACAGAAGTGGCGCATGTTTTCAGAGGCTTATATGAAACCGCGCAGATGAAAAACATCCACCTGACGGATAATATCCTGAAACTGCCGCTCAATGTTAAGCTCGACCGGGTATTTGCCGGTCAGGTATTTCAGAACTTATTATCAAATGCCATCAAGTTTTCGCAAACCAATAACGATATCAGGGTGGTAACCAGCCTGCAGCGCCAACGCTTTGTTTTTGAGATCATTGACGAAGGTATCGCCATAGGCCAGAAAGAATTGGACATGATGTTTAATAAATTAAAAACGCTTAATGATACATCAGGCGTTAATGAAAGTCGCCTTGGTTTGGGGCTTTCTATCGCCAAACTGATGACCCAGGAAATGGGTGGCGAACTAAGCTATCGCAGTGACGATAATGGTAATTATTTTAGAGTTGAGTTTTACGTTATAAATTAATATTTACAACCAGATGAATAAATTTTTAGCCCTTTTAGCCTTTGTATTTTTAGTTAATACAACGACGCAAGCACAAAGTATAGTAACTTTTAAATCGCTTGGGCATGAAGACGATGTGCTGTACGGAATGAGCGGAGCCAATTCATTTTATGTGAAGATAACCCCGCTTACCGAAATGAACGGCAGCAAGCTGGTATTGTATTTTGAGCCATCACAGGCTTTGATCAAAGAGCGCTCGTACATTAACGTGGTTATCAACAACAAACCCGCCTATAGCGGCCGGTTAACCAGGGATTCGATACAGAAGCTCACCCTGAACCTGACCCGCGCGGATCTGTCGGCTGATAAGTTCCTGAAGATCCAGGTAAAAACCCTGCTTACCATCAGCGATGATGAGTGTAAGGATCTGGATAACCCGGCTATGTGGTTAAAGATCAAAAATTATTCATACTTGGCCTTACTAAAAAGCAATAAGAGCTTTTTTGATAACGTAAACATCAGCAACTGCTTCGATTCCAAAAGGGCTATTGTTTATCCTGCAAACCCAAGCCTGCATGACTTGAAAGCGGTGGCATGGGCCTACGCCAGGTTAAAAAAGACACAAACCCGCAACATCCAGGTGTTTGAAGAAGGTAAATTACCTGATACTGTACGTAACTATATAGAGGTTGGTAACATAGCAAGCCTGCCTGCAGCTCAACGCGAACTGATAAAAGTAACCCCGCAAAGTGATCAGGGTTTATTTTACCTGCACAAATCGGTAGGTATGGTTACTGATACCATCACCCGCATGGTTGCAGCACCAAACGGTACCCTTACGCCGGTTAAAACCCTGAGCCAGGAAAACGTATCTAAAGAAATATTATTTATAACCGGTGGTGATGATAATGGTTACGAAAAAGCGATCACCGCTTTGGGTAACATGAATATCCTGAACTCCACCTATGGCGATTACCTGCTGATCGAAAAAGCACAAAACACTTTCTTTAAAAGCATTGACGAAAACCGCTCAAAATTATCCTTGAAACAAATTGGTGGTATCAGCGACTTTTTATCGGGTATTGGTTCATTGAAAAGTGCCTACTCCTTTAAAAACAGCGACTTTAGCTTTACACCAAAAGAGGTAGAGATCCACTTTGTGGCCAATTACAGCGGCTTAAGCCCCGGCGACCGTGGTTTCTTTAACATTTACTTGAACGGCCTGCTCATCAGCAGTGAAAAGCTGGATGCATCCGGAAAGTTAAATACTTCTATCACCATCAACCGTTATCAGCACCATAAATACAATACATTGGAGGCGGAGTTCAGGTTTTTCCCAACCAACGGGCATTGTAAAGACAGTTTCATCAATTTCTTTGCAGAGGTTGACGTAGATAAATCATACCTGGAATCAAAAAACCCGTTCATCACCAGTAACCTGAGCTTTTATCAGTATCCGGAAGCCTTTAATACCGGTACCACACGTGTATTAATAAGCAGGGACTACGCGAAATATGCTGCTGCCGCACTGGGTGAAATTATTTACGAACTGAATAACAACATCAACGCCAATAACTTCCCTGAGTTTGTTTATTCGGACGGGATACAGCCAGATGAGCTTAAAAAGTATAACATTATCGCGCTGCTTTCAAAAGACGATAAGTTACTGAATGAGTTCCCTGACGCGCCAATTACGTTCAGTCGTGATTTCCGCCTGTATAATACGGATAACCATACACCGGTTTATTCCTTGTCTGATACGGTATCAAACGGCCTCGCTCAAATATTTTACGGGCGAAGTAATAACGCCACACTGGTACTTACCGCAACCGGCAAACACATATCTGAGGCATTCCTGGCGGTATCAAAATCCATTACCGAACAGCTTTCAACCTTGTCAAGTAACGTTTGTATATCTGATGTTAACTCCAATAAATATTTGTTCAACATCAATAAATCAAGCGAGAACCTGGAATATATTGATACCAAAAGCGGTTTAACCCGTTTCTGGGACAACTATAACCTGTACATACTATTGGGTTTACTGATCCTGATATTGCTTTCGTTCCTATATGTTCGTTCAAAAGTTCAAAAATCACAGGAGTTGTTTAACGATTAATTCTTTATAGTATCAAGTAGTTAGTATCAAGTATCACGACTTTTTGGGTACCTGATACTAACTACCTGATACTATGGATCAGGTATCACGATTTTTCTGTAACACTTTAAATCTTTACTTGATACTTGATACTAACTACTTGATACTAAAACAAAAAACAATGAGTATTTCTATTCCTGAACTTTTGGTTAACGACAGGTTCATCACACCAGCCGATCAGGAAAAAATCAAACATTTTTCAGAACGGTCGGGCATGTCATATACCAAGATCGCTTTGAACTTTGGTTATATCTCCCGTAAAAATTACGAGCGTTCTTTAATCAACGCTGGCTTTACCTTTGCACCGGTGAGGGAAGAAGCCTTTGATACCGAAATACAAAAAAGGATCGATCTTAAATTTGCTAACGATCATATCGCCCTACCGCTCCGCATCGAGAATAATAAGGTAGTAACCTTAATGAGCGATCCGAGCAACCAGCTGTTTATTGAGTTTATCAGATTTACTTACGACCTGGAACCCCACATCATTGTAGCCAGCGACCTGGACATTACCTGGCTAAGTCACAAACTGCTTGGCGAAAAATATGTAAAGGCTTCCGTGTTTGAGCTTTTAAGGCGCGATCCCGACAGCTCGGCATCCACTACCTTTACCAGTCCGCAGCTCATCACTATTTTTATCATCATCAGTATCACCGTTATCGGGTTGGTGCTGAATTTTAAAAATACATCTATCATTATCAATGTTATCATCAGTACATTTTTCCTGATCGCTATTATTTTTAAGCTGTTCCTGGCCCTGGTGGGTTCGCGCTTTGAACTGCATCAGGCGGTAACTAAAACCGATGTACGGGATATTTTAGAAAGCAGTCTGCCGGTTTATACCATATTATTGCCGGTTTATAAAGAAGATAAGCTGATCAAAAAGCTGATCTGGAATTTACAGAGTCTGGATTATCCCCGCGAACAGCTGGATATTAAACTGCTGATTGAGGAAGATGATGATAAAACACTGCAGGCGGTTCAAAATCTGGATTTCCCAGGTGTTTTTGAAGTGATCATAGTGCCTTTTCACATGCCAAAAACCAAGCCTAAGGCCTGTAATTACGGCTTACACTTTTCCAAGGGCAAATACCTCACCATTTATGATGCCGAGGATATTCCCGATACCGATCAGTTGAAAAAGGTAGTATCGCTTTTTGCCAAACTGCCGCAAAATTATATCTGTGTACAAAGCGCGTTGAACTATTTTAACCGGAACGAGAACTTCCTGACACGTATGTTTACGCTGGAATACTCCTACTGGTTTGATTATATGCTTCCGGGACTGGATACCTTGGATATCCCAATTCCGCTGGGAGGTACCAGCAACCATTTTAAAATGGACGCCCTGATAGAGTTAGGTGCCTGGGATCCGTTTAACGTGACCGAAGATGCCGACCTGGGCGTGCGCGCTTACGCCAAAGGTTATAAAATAGCTATCATTAATTCCACCACCTACGAGGAAGCCAACAACGAGCCTATTAACTGGATACGCCAGCGTTCGCGCTGGATCAAGGGTTATATGCAAACCTACCTGGTGCACATGCGTAACCCGGCGAAACTGGTTAAAAAAATTGGCTGGCGTGGCTTCTGGGGATTTAATTTCTTTATAGGCGGCACATCGGCTACATTTTTGGCTTACCCACTTTTACTGGGCATATTTATCAGCTACCTGATATTCGATTTTTCGACCATGCGCACCCTGTTCCCGGATTGGGTATTATTTATGGCGATATTTAACCTGATGGTTGGTAACATCCTCATGATCTATATCAACATGATGGCTGTATTTAAACGCAGATATTTTGAACTGATATTATTTGCCATTGCCAACCCGGTTTATTGGTTGATGCACTCGGCAGCGGCTTATATGGGCTTGTACCAGTTAATAGTGAATCCTTTTTACTGGGAAAAAACCAATCATGGATTAAGTAAAGTTAATAACCCAACAAACGTTATTAAATAAGATTGTTGTAATGAAAATTTCAAAAAATCAATATCTCTTTATTTTAACCCTGATACTTGGCGCTTACTACCTGGTGATCGGTATTTATTTAAATCACCTGGGTTATTATAATCAGGAAAGCATTTTTTACATCGAAAAAACCAAAATAGTTTTTGAAGGCTGGGGTAACCGTATCAAGGTTATGGGTCTTACATCACCCTTACTGCCATTTTACAACACCTTTATTTTTAGCTGGCTCGACTCCTACCTGGCGCCGGTAATAGCATCGGCCATCGGTACGGCTGTTTTATTTTACGTTATTGCGGGTACATTAACCAAGCGCATCGAAGATGATTTTTATTTGTACGTGCTGTTACTGTTGTTTTTTCTGCACCCGGGTTTGTTATACACGGCCTGTTCAGGAAAATCCATTTATATGGTACTCATCTTCTTTTTCCTGTTCTTTTTTAACCTGCTCAAATTCTATCGTTCCAATACCACGTTTCACGTTTCGCTGGCCAGTATCTGTCTGGTGATCCTGATTTTTTGCGATTACAAATTTATCTGGCTCACGCTGTTCTTTGTTCCGCTGGTATTGGCTATCACGGTTCAAAGCTTAAACCTTGGCGAAAAGGAATCCATTTTCCGTTTGTTTTTGAGTTTTAACAGTCCTTCGTTGCGCCGTAAACTCATCAATAAAACCTTTGCTATTTACATCATCCTGTTTATTTTGCCGGTAGCCTCGGTGATCTGTTATAAGCTGCTCAATTTGACGCATGCCAATGATCTGAATTATTTTATCGAGAGCCCTTATGCCACCTGGAACGTACTGGTTGATAAGCTTAACTTTGATATTGCTACCACCAGTGCCAACTATCAGCTGCCAGAGCTATCCATCATGGTATCGGTAAGGGTGATCTATTTTTGTCCGCTGATATTGGTAGCTATTTATCTTTTCAGGGAAAGTACTTACCAGGCTTTAACCATTTTAACACCCTTTGCTTTTATAGAGTTTTTACACATTAAGTACGATAAGATATTTTTGACTTACGAGTATTACCTCATTTTCCTGATCCTGTCGTTACTATGCCTGGTGTTTAAGGCGCAAACGGTAAAGCGGCAAATGGTATTTAAGGTGATATTGTTTGTTGTAGTATTGATCCAATTGTATACCGGGTATATTTTCCTGAGCGACTCTTTAATAACCGACGAAAAAAGATTTATAACTACGCTGACTACGCTCAAACCGAATACCGATCAGGAAGAAAGCATGGAACTGGCCGATGTGATCAATAGCTTACCAAAAACTTCACGTGTGCTAATGGATGATGCCGTATCCTACCCTATCGCTGCGTTTACCCACGACATTAAGCAATTGACCTTACCTTATCAGGACTTGTTTTTGAGCGCTATAGAAACACCATACCGCTACAACGATTACATCCTGATAGCGACAGCGAAAAACCCTTTTACGGGTTACACGCAGTTGAATAACCGGTACATCCCACTTATTAAGATAGTGAACAGCGGTGTAAACTACCAAAGAGTATACGAAACCGACAACTGGATCCTTTACCGAATTGTTTCTACACAATAGAATTTTCTATATCTTATCATATCCTAACAAAGAAAAACCCGCTGATAATGGCGGGTTTTCTGTTATAAGTAATACTTCGTTCCTCTATTATTTGAGGAGTAGAATTTAATTATATTTAGTATCTCAAAACCAATACTAAATGACAATTAAGGAAGCGATCCTAAAAAGCTTAGACGATATAAACGGCGTCACGAATTACTCTTTAATATACCAACATATAATTGCTAAAGGTTATTACGATTTCAAAGAAGCAAAAACACCTGGCGCTACAATTTCTGCTCAATTGGGTGATTTTATAAGAAATGGAGATACGAGAGTTAAAAGGATAAAGGAAACCGGAGGAACATTTTCCTACTACTTAACCAAAAACGAACAGAACATTAGTATTGAAAAATTAGTTCCAACAACACTTCCCGACAAGAAAGCAGATAAATTCAATAACTATGATGAACGATCTTTACACAAGCTATTAAGTAGTTATTTAAAGAATATTGGCATTTATTCAAAAACTATTTTCCATGAGCAATCATCCAATAGTAAGGATAATCATCAAAAATGGATTCATCCAGACATGATCGGAATACAACTCTTGAATCTACATACAAAGGTCAGTCAAACATTTTTAAAAGCAATTAATCGCGTAGATACATTTAAATTAACATCCTATGAAATAAAAAAAGAAATCAATTCAGATTATGAATTAAAACGTTCATTTTTTCAAGCCGTTTCCAACTCCAGTTGGGCAAATTACGGATATCTTGTGGCTTTCGAAATTAGCGATGGATTAACAGAAGAAATGGAACGATTAAATCAATCGTTTGGAATTGGTATCATAACCCTCAAAGCAAATCCTTATGAAAGCAAGATCCTATTCCCATCTAAGTATAGAGATTTAGATTTCAAAACAATAGACAAGTTATGTAGAATAAACAACGAATTTGAAAAATTCATCGAACAAACAGAAAAGCTATTAACAGCAAACGAGCGTTATGTAAAATCAACTGAAAAAGAGCTCGATGAATTCTGTGATGAATACTTTTCAAACGACAGCGAAATAGAAAAGTACTGTAAAGAAAAGCACATACCTATGGAGCTAATAACAAATAACCTTTCATAACCATTATTTAAAGATTGACAATTATATAATCTATAATTAGCCAATAAGGTAATAGTCAAACTTCACGATATGTATTTTTCTTACGCACAAAAAAGCCCTTGACTGTTACCAGCAAGGGCTTGATTTAAGATTGGGCACCGACCTACTCTCCCACGTTTTACCGCAGTACCATCGGCTCTGGCGGGCTTGACTTCTCTGTTCGGAATGGGAAGAGGTAGACACCGCCGATATAGGCACCTGAATTTCTTTTGAGCGGAACGCTCAAGGCTCAAAGCTTAAAGCTTTTTGCCAATTCATTATTTTGTTTCACTATCCGCTTTCGGCTTTACGCCTTCCGCTTTTAGCTCAACAATGACATATTATTGAAAGAAGTGATTGATGAAGAGAAAACAACAGACATTGTTGTTTTTGTTTTGGTGGGGTATGGTATTGCTACCATACCCGCACTTTTTCTATCTGAAGAAAGCTTCGGGCAATTAGTATTACTCGGCTATGATGTCACCACCTTTAGACCTGTAACCTATCAACGTAGTAGTCTCCTACGACCCTCAATGGAAGTCTCATCTTGTGGCTAGTTTCGCACTTAGATGCTTTCAGCGCTTATCTATTCCCAACGTAGCTACTCTGCAATACAGCTGGCGCCATAACAGATTCACCAGAGGTTAGTCCAACCCGGTCCTCTCGTACTAAGGTCAGCCCCACTCAAACTTCCTACGCCCACAACAGATAGGGACCGAACTGTCTCGCGACGTTCTGAACCCAGCTCGCGTGCCACTTTAATGAGCGAACAGCTCAACCCTTGGGACCTTCTCCAGCCCCAGGATGTGACGAGCCGACATCGAGGTGCCAAACCTCCCCGTCGATATGAGCTCTTGGGGGAGATCAGCCTGTTATCCCCAGCGTACCTTTTATCCTTTGAGCGATGGCCCTTCCATGCAGAACCACCGGATCACTATATCCGTCTTTCGACCCAGCTCGACTTGTCTGTCTCACTGTCAAGCAAGCTTATGCTATTGCACTCCACGTACGGTTACCAAGCGTACTGAGCTTACCTTTGAAAGCCTCCGTTACCTTTTTGGAGGCGACCACCCCAGTCAAACTACCCGCCAAACAATGTCCCCCGTCTTACAGGGTTAGACACCAAATACAGAAAGGGTGGTATTTCAACGTTGACTAACCAACTCCTAGCGAAGCTGGATCACAGTCTCCCACCTATCCTACACATCCTGTATCCGATATCAATGTTAAGTTGTAGTGAAGGTGCATGGGGTCTTTCCGTCCCGTTGCGGGTAACCGGCGTCTTCACCGATACCACAATTTCACCGAGCTCATGGCTGAGACAGCGCCCAGATCGTTACACCATTCGTGCAGGTCGGAACTTACCCGACAAGGAATTTCGCTACCTTAGGACCGTTATAGTTACGGCCGCCGTTTACCGGGGCTTCGATTCAATGCTTCGCCTTGCGACTAACATCCCCTCTTAACCTTCCGGCACCGGGCAGGTGTCAGGCCATATACGTCATCTTTCGATTTTGCATAGCCATGTGTTTTTGTTAAACAGTCGCCTGGGCCTTTTCACTGCGGCTTCCATTGCTGAAAGCGCCCCTTCTCCCGAAGTTACAGGGCCATTTTGCCGAGTTCCTTAGCCATGATTCACTCGAGCACCTTAGGATTCTCTCCTCGACTACCTGTGTCGGTTTACGGTACGGGTTTTTATAACCTGAAGCTTAGCGGGTTTTCTTGGAAGTCTGATTACCTGAACTATCTCGTCCCCCGAAGGTTTCAAGTACTATCAGCTTTCAGCATGGTCTGCGTACTTAACTACAGTCCATATACCTACGGCCTTTAACGAACTATTCCGTCAGTTCGCGTCAGTGTCACTACTCCGTCACCGCATCGCAGTTATAAAAAGTACTGGAATATTAACCAGTTGTCCATCGGCTACGCCCTTCGGCTTCACCTTAGGCCCCGACTAACCCTGATCCGATTAGCGTTGATCAGGAAACCTTAGTCTTTCGGTGGGCGGGTTTCTCTCCCGCCTTATCGTTACTTATGCCTACATTTGCTTTTCTATAACCTCCACAGTCGGTTGTCCCTCCTGCTTCGCCGGCATATAGAATGCTCCCCTACCAGATGCATTGCTGCAAATCCATAGCTTCGGTATACTGCTTGATGCCCGTTTATTATCCATGCCCGATCGCTCGACTAGTGAGCTGTTACGCACTCTTTAAATGAATGGCTGCTTCCAAGCCAACATCCTAGCTGTCTGTGCAATCGGACCTCGTTAGTTCAACTTAGCAGTAATTTGGGGACCTTAGCTGATGGTCTGGGTTCTTTCCCTCTCGGCCCTGGACCTTAGCACCCAGAGCCTCACTCCAGCGTATATTAATAAGCATTCGGAGTTTATCTGGATTTGGTAGGATTTGACTCCCCCGCACCCAATTAGTAGCTCTACCTCTTATTAACTCAACCGCCAGGCTGTTCCTAAAAACATTTCGGGGAGTACGAGCTATTTCCCAGTTTGATTAGCCTTTCACCCCTACCCACAAATCATCCGGAAACTTTTCAACGTTTATCGGTTCGGTCCTCCAGTACCTGTTACGGCACCTTCAACCTGTCCATGGGTAGATCACAAGGTTTCGCGTCTACCTCCCCTGACTATACGCCCTATTCAGACTCGCTTTCGCTTCGGATCCGTGTCTTAAACACTTAACCTTGCCAGGGAAGAGTAACTCGTAGGCTCATTATGCAAAAGGCACGCCGTCACAGATTGCTCTGCTCCGACCGCTTGTAAGTACACGGTTTCAGGTTCTATTTCACTCCCCTGTTCGGGGTTCTTTTCACCTTTCCCTCACGGTACTGGTTCACTATCGGTCTCTCAGGAGTATTTAGCCTTACCGGATGGTGCCGGCAGATTCCCACAAGGCGTCTCCGACCTCGCGGTACTCAGGATACCACTATCCTATCATTACTTACCCGTACGCAGCTCTCATGCTCTATGGCTGGGTTTCCCACCCCATTCCGGTTCATTTTGATATTCATATTGTGGTCCTACAACCCCAGTTATGCCGTAACATAACTGGTTTGGGCTTCTTCCCTTTCGCTCGCCACTACTCAGGAAATCATTATTATTTTCTCTTCCTCTGCTTACTTAGATGTTTCAGTTCAGCAGGTTCGCGCATTTATGCAACTAGTCTTCAACTAGCTAGGTTTCCCCATTCGGAAATCCGCGGATTAATTCATATTTGCTAATCCCCGCGGCTTATCGCAGCTTATCACGTCCTTCATCGCCTCTGAGAGCCAAGGCATCCCCCGTGTACCCTTTCTTACTTTCTTCTACTAATACGCTTTTGCTCGTATAGTATGTCTTATTTAGTTAGTTATGATTTAGTATCAAGTAATTAGTATCAAGTATCCAGACCGAAGTCTTTTTACCTTATTTTCGTACCTGAAACCTCAGTCCACAACGTCCCTATTCTGTTGTTTTCTCTTGTTTCAATTACTTCTTCCAATATGTCAAAGAACTTTACCCCATTCCAATTAAATGGTCATTTGCATGATATCCTATCCCTTTCAGGAAACGGAGGGTGTGTGGAGAATAACGGATTCGAACCGTTGACGCTCCCGATGTAAAACCGGGATGCTCCAGCCCCTATGGCTGATTTCCTATACTACATTAAGTATAATCATTTGCTTCGCGCAAATGTCGTGGAGAATAACGGATTCGAACCGTTGACCCCCTGCGTGCAAGGCAGGTGCTCTAGCCAGCTGAGCTAATCCCCCTTAGATGTTACTTGTAGTCCCGAGCAGATTTGAACTGCTGACCCCTACATTATCAGTGTAGTGCTCTAACCAAGCTGAGCTACAGGACTTTTTATTAGTTTGCAGTCTGGAGTTTGCAGTTTACAGTGTTAGCTCTTGTTGCCAACTGCTAACTGCTCTTTACTGCCCACTGTGAACTGCCAACCGTGTCCTTTGCTTCCTTTCGGTTACAACCACTGATGGCTTCATCTTTTGGGTTTTCTTTTGTTTTTTAATTTAAGAAATAATCATGTAGGTAACACCTGTTACATTACTTGCTGTGGAAACTGCTCCAGAAAGGAGGTATTCCAGCCACACCTTCCGGTACGGCTACCTTGTTACGACTTAGCCCCAGTTACCGACTTTACCCTAGGACGCTCCTTACGGTTACGCACTTCAGGCACTTCCAGCTTCCATGGCTTGACGGGCGGTGTGTACAAGGCCCGGGAACGTATTCACCGCGTCATTGCTGATACGCGATTACTAGCGAATCCAACTTCACGGGGTCGAGTTGCAGACCCCGATCCGAACTGTGAACAGCTTTATGAGATTGGCATCCTGTTGCCAGGTAGCTGCCCTCTGTACTGCCCATTGTAGCACGTGTGTAGCCCCGGACGTAAGGGCCATGATGACTTGACGTCGTCCCCTCCTTCCTCTCTATTTGCATAGGCAGTCTGTTTAGAGTCCCCACCTTGACGTGCTGGCAACTAAACATAGGGGTTGCGCTCGTTGCGGGACTTAACCCAACACCTCACGGCACGAGCTGACGACAGCCATGCAGCACCTAGTTTCGTGTCCCGAAGGACTAAAGCGTCTCTGCTTTATTCACTAACTTTCAAGCCCGGGTAAGGTTCCTCGCGTATCATCGAATTAAACCACATGCTCCTCCGCTTGTGCGGGCCCCCGTCAATTCCTTTGAGTTTCACCCTTGCGGGCGTACTCCCCAGGTGGAATACTTAACGCTTTCGCTTAGACGCTGACCGTATATCGCCAACATCGAGTATTCATCGTTTAGGGCGTGGACTACCAGGGTATCTAATCCTGTTTGATCCCCACGCTTTCGTGCCTCAGTGTCAATACCACCATAGTAAGCTGCCTTCGCAATTGGTGTTCTGTGACATATCTATGCATTTCACCGCTACTTGTCACATTCCGCCTACCTCTAGTGGATTCAAGTTCTTCAGTATCAAAGGCACTGCGACAGTTAAGCTGCCGTCTTTCACCCCTGACTTAAAGAACCACCTACGCACCCTTTAAACCCAATAAATCCGGATAACGCTTGGATCCTCCGTATTACCGCGGCTGCTGGCACGGAGTTAGCCGATCCTTATTCTTACAGTACATTCAGCTTGATACACGTATCAAGGTTTATTCCCGTATAAAAGCAGTTTACAACCCATAGGGCCGTCTTCCTGCACGCGGCATGGCTGGTTCAGGCTTGCGCCCATTGACCAATATTCCTTACTGCTGCCTCCCGTAGGAGTCTGGTCCGTGTCTCAGTACCAGTGTGGGGGGTCATCCTCTCAGATCCCCTAAACATCGTAGCCTTGGTAAGCCGTTACCTTACCAACTAGCTAATGTTCCGCATGCCCATCTTGTTCCTATAAATATTTGGTTATTAAACGATGCCATTCAATAACGTTATGCGGTCTTAATCTCTCTTTCGAGAGGCTATCCCCCTGAACAAGGTAGGTTACATACGTGTTACGCACCCGTGCGCCACTCTCATGGAAAGCAAGCTCTCCAATCCCGTCCGACTTGCATGTATTAGGCCTGCCGCTAGCGTTCATCCTGAGCCAGGATCAAACTCTCCATTGTAAAATGTTTTGTTTGTCTCTGACCCTATTATTAATAATAGAATCTGTATTTGATGAGCTAGCTTTATGAACTTGCGTTCTTTATTGCTACTCAATCGTGTATCTTTATACAGCTTCCCGCTTTCTTATAACTTACCGGAAGGGTTTAGTTTCCGATCGTTACGCTACATGATTTTCTATTTCTTAAAAGAACTTTGCGCTTCCCCGTCCCGGTTCCGCTTATATTTTTTCACTTCTTGCGTCGTGATCAAACTTTCATTTTTTGTCCGCCTGAATCGCTCTGGCTTCTCTCTTTGTTACTCACTAACTTTCGTTCGCTTTCTCTTTTTTGCTACTCGTTAACCTTCGTTAACTTTCTCTTTGTTTTCCCTTCTTTCTCTCTCAGCGTTTCCGCCTTTTCTTTCCTTCGTTTCGGGAGTGCAAAGGTAGAAACCTTTTTCTATTTTCCAAAACTTTTTTTTCTTTTTTTTATTCTAAGTTTTGAACCGCTTTTCCCTCTTCTTCTCTTCCTACTCAGCGGGCTGCAAAGGTATAAACCTTTTTGACTTTCCGAAAATTTATTTGAAGTTTTTTTGGTCTTTATTTTTTCTCTTTCAATCTCACTTATCTTCCTTCAAAACCTCTTCACTAACCTTTCTAAGAACAACCCCGCTTCCTCGTTTGCGGGCTGCAAAGGTATGCACAGAATCCGATTTTGCAAACTGTTTTTAACAAATACTTAACACGTGTGTATAAGGTGTTAATAATCAGCCAGAAAAACTGTTCATTAAATTTACAAACCAGGTATTTACCTATAAAATCAGCTATTACGGCTCAACTTTGTTTATAAAGCCTGTGTTTATCCCATATTTATCAGTGTAAACCTTAACCGCCTTATATACCATATATATAGTAACAGTATGATCAATCCCGATACTGCGCATAAACTCGCATATTTATTTTCGCATATATACTATAGGTGGTATAGGGCACGACCGTGAGTTAAATATCTCCCAGCCTTAAAATATTTAATCATTCAGGTCTTTCCTTGTGGGAATGCCTTTTTTATTGCAATTTTTTACGACATTTAGCCACTAACCAAAACTTATTCACTATGAAAGTATTTTTAAGCTGGGCCGGCAAGGACAGCCAATACATAGCCACTACCTTAAAAGATTGGCTACCACAAGTTCTTCAAGCTGTGGAACCATGGATGTCTACTGAAATAGAAAAAGGAGAAGCTTGGGACGGGGCTATAGCTGAAGGGCTGAATGCATCTCCAGTGGGAATATTGTGCTTGACTAAAGATAGCATAAAATCAAACTATCTTCATTATGAAGCCGGTGCCATCGCAAATGTTAAAAATTCAAAGGTTTGTACCTTTCTTTATAAAATAAAAAATGCGGATGTTAAACAACCCTTGGGTAGATTTCAACATACCAGGTTCGAGAAAGATGAAGTTTTGAAACTTTTGATTACCATAAACCAAAAGCTAACGGAGTGTGGTGAACGAAGCCTTCCTGAAACTCAATTACAAAAAGCCCTCGAGTTGAATTGGAATGAATTAGTTGAGAAACTGAAACATACCCCAGAAAGTAATAATGAAAGTATAGAACGCCCAGAGCGAGACATATTAGAAGAAGTGTTACAATTGGTAAGAAACTTGGGAACACAAAACCAACAAATAGAGCCCACAGTCATTTACGAGGATTCACAACGTCATGGGGTTTTTGTTAAGAGGCAATTTTCTGAAAGATCAAGGAATAATTTAATGCAATTCATAATCGATTATTTGTTTGCGAACAATATTGCTTTAGATGATGCTCACAGTTACAAAAATGATATAATAAAGGAATTCAGAAAAGTTGAACCAGGTATTGGACCCTCACTTTATCAATTAGATCTGACTATTGACCTGATAAAAAAACATGGCCACACTAAAGGATAATTTGCGTACTTAAACTTAGCTAATGCTCTATAAATAGTGTTCGGCGATTCGTCCCATTTTATCTCCATATCACGTACTGCCTTATTTGTATCTATCCAGCAAGGTTAACCTGAAAGCAATCCATGGGTAACTCTTGCTGCTTACAAAATAAACCCTATACTATATATAGTACCCCATTTAACAACTCCGGGAAGAATTTGAATAGACCTGCCCAGCCGGCCCGGATAGACCCAATCGTTAAAAGATGTTAAATAGTTTGTTATATACATAAGGAGCAGGAAACACGTTATATATTCGCTGATAAATAAATAATTGACTGATTTATATTATTCACCTATCTTTGCAAAATGTTTAAAAAGCAACTTACGTTATTAACCAGTGTTTTAGCTCTGTTAATTATTACATTGGGCGGTTGTAAAAGCAAATACGAAAAGTTAAAAGCAAGTAACGATTACGCCAAAAAATACCAGGAGGCCATTAAGTACTATAATCAAAAAGATTATACCAAGGCTTTGGGGCTATTTGAGGTGTTGGTTGAGCGCTATCGCGGACGTGCCGAGGCGGAAGATCTGTTTTACTATTATGCCTTCACCAACTACAAACTGAAGGATTATACATCTGCCAGGTATCACTTCAAAACCTTTGCCGATACGTATCCATCAAGCACAAGGGCCGAAGAATGCCGTTTCTTTTCAGCCTACTGCTATTACCTTGATTCGCCGATATACTCGCTTGACCAGGATAATACCATGAAAGCTATCGAGGCTTTACAGTTGTTTATTAACTTGTATCCTAAAAGCGACCGTGTTACCGAAGCAAGTAAGTTGATACAAAACCTGCGCGATAAGTTGGAAACAAAAGCTTATGCCAACGCTAAGTTGTATTTAACCATCAGCGACTATCAATCGGCCGTGATCGCCTTTAATAATGCACTGCGTGATTACCCGGATACCAAATATGCCGAAGAAATGGAGTACCTTACCGTTCGGGCGCAATATTTATATGCTAATCATAGTTTAGAGTACAAACAAGAAGAGCGTTATACACTGGCTGAGGTTTATGCCAATCAGTTTAATGAAAAATACCCGAACAGTACCTACGGTCGTGATGTGAAGACATTGGCTAAAGACAGCGAACGCGGTATCCAGAATGCAAAACATATATTGGCCGAAGCTTTGAGCAATGACAGGGTAGCCAAAAAATTAGCGGAAAAGGGAAAAGATACCTTGAAAACACAGCCGCCATCAGAAAAGAACCAGCAACAAAAAATTCCATATTAAAAAAATTCAATATGACAGCAATAAACCCAAACAAACCAGCAATAGCCAGTAGCACTGTAACCCGCGATTTACGCGAGCTGGATGTAAACACGAATAACATATATGAGTCGCTTGTAATTATGTCAAAAAGAGCGAACCAGATATCAAACAATATTAAAGAAGAGTTACACCAAAAACTTTCTGAGTTTGCATCATCAAATGACAACCTGGAAGAAGTTTTTGAAAACCGCGAGCAAATCGAGATTTCTAAATATTACGAGAAATTGCCTAAACCGTCATTGGTAGCAGTTCAGGAATTTTTGGACGATAAGGTTTACTACCGTAACCCTACCAAAGAAGCGTAAGCCCTCCGGCCCCTTTGAAGGGGTGCGAGGAATGCAATGTTTAAAGAAAACTCCCACTTCGGGAGTTTTTTTGTTTATTTTTAAATTTTAAAATCATTCCCCCTTTAGGGGGCTAGGGGGCTCAATGTTAGAAGGTAAAAACATAGTTTTAGGTGTTTGCGGTAGTATTGCCGCTTATAAATCGGCTTTATTGGTTAGATTACTGGTTAAGGCTGGCGCGCATGTAAAAGTGGTGATGACACCTGATGCTACCCATTTTATTACCCCGCTTACCCTCTCTACCCTTTCCAAAAACCCCGCTCACGTTAACTATTTTAAACCGGACACCGGCGAGTGGAACAACCATGTAGAATTAGGTTTATGGGCCGATATGCTGATCATAGCCCCCGCAAGCGCAAATACCCTTGCCAAAATGGCCAATGGCATTTGCGATAATTTGTTATTAGCCGTTTACCTGTCGGCTAAATGCCCGGTGTATTTTGCACCTGCTATGGATCTGGATATGTGGCTGCATCCGGCTACCAGGCAAAATGTTACCAGGCTGCAATCCTTTGGTAATATATTAATAACTCCCGGATCAGGCGAGCTGGCCAGTGGTTTGTACGGCGAGGGCCGGATGGCCGAACCTGATGAGATCATTACTTTTTTATCATCCACCTTAAAAAAAAAACTCCTTTTAGCTAATCATAATATTGTGGTTACTGCCGGTCCTACTTACGAGGCTATTGACCCTGTACGTTTCATCGGTAATCATTCATCGGGCAAAATGGGATTTGCTATTGCCGATGAGCTGGCTGCTATGGGGGCCAACGTTACCCTTATCAGCGGCCCTTCGACCGAAGTAAGCCATCAGCAAAACATCAAACGGATCAACGTAACCTCGGCAGCAGAGATGCTTGCCGCCTGCGAGAGCAATTTTAAAACGGCGAAAGCCTGCATCATGAGCGCCGCCGTGGCCGACTACACCCCTGTTCACGTAGCCGAACAAAAGATCAAGAAGCAAGATGGCGGCCTCAACATCGAGCTCAAAAAAACCACCGATATTTTAAAATACCTGGGCGAGCAGAAAACACCGGAACAAATACTGGTTGGCTTTGCACTGGAAACTAATGATGAAGAACAAAATGCAATAAGCAAGCTGCAAAGAAAGAATCTTGATTTTATTGTGCTAAATTCGCTTAACGATGCCGGGGCCGGTTTTAAAAAGGATACCAATAAGGTAACCATTATTGACCGCGACCTCCAAAAAACAGTATTTGAACTTAAAAGTAAAGAAGCTGTGGCTCATGACATTTGCCTAAAAGTTGCCCAACTCATCAACAGATGAAAAAAATATTCTTTTATATCATTTTAACCCTCACGGGTTTCAGGGTTGCCGCCCAGGACCTTAACGCGCGGGTACAGGTTCTTTCGCCTAAAATACAGGGGAGCAACAAGCGTATTTTTCAGACGCTGGAAACAGCCATGAAGGATTTTTTGAATGGCCGCAAATGGAGCGCCGACCCCATACTGCCCCAGGAAAGGATTGATTGCAATTTTGTACTGAACATTACCAACTGGGATGGCAGCAGCAATTTTAGCGGCGAGCTCCAGGTACAATCGTCAAGACCTGTTTATGGTTCAACCTATAGCTCTACCATCATCAACCTGACCGATAAGGATGTTGATTTTATTTATAACGAGGGCCAGACCATTGATTATACCGATCAGAGTTTTCAAAGTAACCTGAGCTCTATCATGGCATTTTATGCCTATGTTATCATCGGGCTCGATTATGATACGTTTTCATCCTATGGCGGGTCGCCCTATTTTGCGGCCGCACAAACGGTTATTAATAACGCTCAAACCGGATCATACCGCGGCTGGAAAGCTTTCGACGGAAACATTAGCCGATATTGGCTTTGTGAAAACCTGAACAATAAAGCTTATGCTCCATTACGCAGCTTTTTGTACGATTATCACCGCAACGGCCTGGATATGATGTCTGATAATACCTCTAAAGCCCTTAAAGCCATCGCCTCTTTTTTACCATCGCTGCAACAGGTTGACAGGCTGCGTGTAGGCGCGATGCTCCCGCTTATATTTTATACCGCGAAAAGCGATGAACTGGTATCACTTTTCAGCAAAGCCGAGCCCCAGGATCGTTTGCAGGCCATGAATATACTGGTACAGGCCGATCCTGCCAACGGTAACAAATACCAAACTTTGCAGGGTAGTGGCCCTACTACGCGCTAAGCTAACCGACTCCTAAACAGGCTGCCTACCTTTGTAAAAAGTGGGTTTACATGGTTTACACTTTTTATGGTTTACACTTATTTAATTAATTGATAATCAATAAATTAATTTTATTTTGTTATAAAAAAACGGTTTACAGTGTAAACCATAATTTATTACTTCCCAAAGGAGAGTGATGGTTCACGAAAGGGCAAGTGGTATGTATAGGGGTTTCGACTCACCAGGTCTACGCTTCGCTGGACCACCCTCTCTTCGCCTGCGGCGGAAAGAGGGTCGAGAAAAAAGAAAAATAAATCCCCTCTATGCGCGAAGCGGAGAGAGGGGTGACAAGCGCAGCGATATCGGGGTGGGTCGATTATCAAAGCTATATTTTGACGGACTTATTTTGTCATTCCCCCCTTTTCCCAGGAAATAACAGCGGTTTCACCTTCCTGAAAAATTATTTTCACAAAACTCTTGCAAATACGAAATCCATCGTAGATATTTGTACGAAGAAATTCGTATAAGAAATAACATGGATATAAAACCAACAGAAAGCGAACTGGAAATATTGCAGGTGATCTGGAATAAAGGCCAATGTACCGTACGCGATGTGCACGAGCAATTGGCCAAAACCAAGGATGCCGGTTATACCACTACGCTAAAGCTAATGCAGATCATGCACGACAAAGGTTTGGTTGAGCGCGACACTACCTCAAAAACACATTTGTACAAAGCGCTATTTAGCCAAGGGCAGGCACAAAGCAACGCTTTGGATAAAATATTGTCTACTGTATTTAAAGGTTCAACATCCGATCTGGTGATACAGGCCCTGGGCCAGCACCGGGCATCGGCCGACGAAATTGACGCTATTAAAAGTTTCCTTAACAAATTTGATCAGGATAAAAAATAAACAATCATGGAAAATCTGTTCTATAACATAAGCCAGGTTTTAGGCATCACCATCATCCACTCCTTATGGCAGGGATTATTGGTATGGTTTGTATTGCACCTGTTATTTACCTGTGCGCCGTCCATGTCGTCGGTAAAAAAACATAACCTGGGTATGGTGGGGATTTTTACCATCTGCGCCTGGTTTATTTATACCTTTATTGTACAGGTACAGCAGCATGTATGGATTGATCTGGCCGCGATTAGCTCAGCCAGCCTGTTACCGCACTTTGATTTTCCTTTAAACGCGGCTACCCATGCCATCCCGGCGGCCCGCTTAAATTATGTTATTGAAGGATACCTGCCCTATGTTTCGGCTTTGTACTTTGCCGGCCTGGTATTCAACCTGCTCAGGATGGGTCTTAACCTTCAAAAATTAAGTCTCATAAAAAACACCATGATCCCTGCAGATGAGGTGCAGATCTATGTAGATGGTCTTTGTGAAAAGCTGCGCATCCGTAAATACGTAAGCGCCAACTTCAGCCGCATGGTTGATGTACCTTGTATGATCGGCTTTTTTAAACCTATTATTCTTTTGCCCATCACGCTCACTACCTATTTATCAGCAACCGAGATCGAGGCTATTTTATTGCACGAACTATCACATATTAAGCGGAATGATTACCTGCTGAATATGATACAACAACTGATAACCGTATTACTTTTCTTTAATCCCTTTGCCCAATTAATTAACAAAATAATAAACCAGGAGCGCGAAAACCGCTGCGACGATCTGGTAGTACAAACCACCGCCCAACCATTAATATATGCCCAGGCCCTTTTAAAATTAGAGCAAACCAGGCATACAGACCTGCGACTGGCATTGGCTGCCACCAGCAAAAAATATCCTTTATTAAACAGAATTGAACGTATCATGAAAACAACAAAACCAATAGGCAATATCCGCCACCTGCTTGTGGCCGTTGCCATAATGGCCGCCAGTATAAGCAGCATAGCATGGTTAAACCCAAGCATCAACAACGGTAAACTTTCTATTAAAAAAGTAGCGCTGGCGCTTCCTAAAATTATTGCCGAACCGATTGACACTATCCGTAGTAAATCGACCGTCAAATCAAAAAAGATAATTGCTTATAAGAAAGACAGGGAAAGACAAGCTAATCACGAAAAACACCTGGCCGAAACCTATGGCCTTAACGATGCCGAACTGAACCGCTTAACCGCCGAGGTAACCAAACATGCCGAAGCTATGGGCAAATATTATAACAGTGAAGAGTTTAAAAAGCAGTCAGAATTGCTTGCTCAAAAAGGCAAGGCTATGGCCGATTATTATGATCGCCCAGAAATGAAAGAACTGCAGGAACGTCAGCAAAAAATAGCAGCCGATTATCAAAAAGAGGTGGGCGATGGCAGCGAAACCAAAGAACTCAGCGAAAAAATGCACCAGGTCGGCGAAAAAATGGGTGCTTATTTTAAGAGCCCGGAGTTTAAAAAAATGAACGATCAGCTTAAGAAAAAGTATGGCATACCTGATAACGACTATGTTGAAAACAACAAGGACGAGAATTACCGCAAATACCAGGATGAGCTGCAAAGCAAAATACCTGCAGAGGTAAAACAACAAACCGACGAAATGAAAAAAATGGGTGAGCAAATGCGCGCCAAATATGATTCGCCGGAGTTTCGTAAAAAACAAGCTGAGCTAAGGTCAATGAGCGATAGCATGAGAAAGGCTTATAGTAACCCGCAGATGAAGGAGCAACAAGCC
Organism: Mucilaginibacter sp. BGA-UO-ETr-C110; assembly: GCF_059567985.1. Taxonomy (NCBI): domain Bacteria; kingdom Pseudomonadati; phylum Bacteroidota; class Sphingobacteriia; order Sphingobacteriales; family Sphingobacteriaceae; genus Mucilaginibacter; species Mucilaginibacter sp. BGA-UO-ETr-C110. The sequence continues at coordinate 6,557,774 of NZ_JCAQPB010000002.1, read as the reverse complement.
GAAATGAGAAAACTGGGCGAAAAGATGCGGTCGTTCCAAAATAATCCGGAGTTGAAAAAAGAGAAAGTCTTGCTTGAACAGGCTTCTAAAAGATTGCACGAATACACCCAAAGCCCTGCGTTTAAGAAAAAGATGGCTGAGTATCGTAAACAAGCGTACAACTATAAATCTGATTACAAGTACGATTATAAATACGATTCTGACGCTAAGGCGGATACCACTAATAGATAGTTTTAATATTAGCCCAATACATCGAATTTCGTAATTTAGTGTCCTTAATAAAATAAGGACACTTTTTTTATGCTTCAAAAGCTAACCATTAACAACTACGCTTTAATTGATAACCTGGAGATAAGTTTTGGCAAGGGGCTAAACATCCTCACCGGCGAAACCGGAGCGGGTAAATCCATCATTCTGGGTGCCTTGTCGCTCATTTTAGGGCAACGGACCGAGAGTCGTTACTTTTTTAATCAGCAAAAAAAATGCGTTATTGAAGGCCTGTTTAAAATTGACGGCTTTCATCTGAAATCGTTTTTTGAAGATAACGACCTGGATTATGAAGCTGAAACCGTTTTGCGTCGTGAAATATCTGCCGATGGTAAGTCGAGGGCTTTTGTGAATGATACCCCGGTTAATTTGACCGCGTTAAAACAACTGGGCGAAAAACTGATCGATATTCACTCCCAGCACGCCACGCTCGAAATAAATGATCCGGAATTTCAATTACTGGTGGTCGACTCCGTTGCCAAACATGATGACTTGCTGAATGATTATCAAAGCAAATTCAGGGCTTATCGGAAATCGATCTCCCGGCTTAATGAATTGATAGCCGATAGTGAAAAAGCAAAAACCGACCTGGATTATTTCCAGTTTCAGTTTGATGAACTGGAAAAAGCCGCCTTGCATCCGGATGAGCAGGAAAACTTGGAAAAAGAATTGTATGCCTTAAACAATGCCGAAGAAATAAAACGCAACCTGTTTGGCGCTTACTACCTGATGCAGGAAGGCGAAGCATCGGCATTGGTGCAGCTTAAAGAAGCCGGCCAGCAACTGGGCAACCTGGAGAAATTTGATACACAAATAGAAGAGCTCCACCAGAGATTAAGCAGCACCATTATCGAACTCAAAGATATCGCTGCCGAAATTGAGATCATTGAACAACGTACCCAAACCAACGAAGCCCGGGTTGAGGAGATCAATACACGCCTCAGCCTGATCTATAATCTGCAGAAAAAGCACCGGGTAAATACCAATGTCGAATTATTGGCTATTCAGGATGACTTGTCTGACAAGATCCAGAAAGTATTATTTAGCGACGAGGCCGTAGAACAACTGCAAAAACAATTGACTGCCGACAGAACCGAACTGGAAAAACTGGCAGGGCAATTAACCGCCAATCGCCTGAAAGCTATTCCGGCTATTGAAAAACAAGTATTGGCAACATTAGCCGAAATGGGCATGAGCAATTCGGCATTGAAGATTGAACATGAAGTGAGGAAGTCGGAAAGTCCGAAAGTCGGAAAGTCTGACCAAACCCCGGACTTGCGGACTTCCGGACTTGCGGACTCTCTTACAAAGAATGGCGCCGACCATATCAAATTCCTGTTTTCGGCCAACAAAGGCCACGCATTGGCCGAGATGAGCAAAGTGGCCTCGGGTGGTGAGCTTTCCAGGTTGATGCTGAGCATTAAATCGCTTATTGCACAATACACCGCCTTGCCTACCATTATTTTTGACGAGATAGACACAGGCGTATCTGGTGAAGTAGCCAATAAAGTTGGACAAATTATGGAGCACCTGGCCGATAATCTGCAGGTAATCACGATAACCCACCTGCCGCAAATAGCCAGCAAAGGCCAGAATCACTATTTTGTTTATAAGGATGATTCGGCTGCTATTACCTATACGCGCATCAAACAGCTCGATCAGCCAGAGCGCGTACTGGAAATTGCCAAAATGCTCAGCGGCGACAAACCAGGTGAAAGTGCGCTGCAAAATGCAAGGGAATTGCTGAATAATTAGTGATTTATAAATGATCATGCTTTCTTAAACCTATCAACATATGAAAATATCTTTGACGTTGCTTTTCCTACTCCTGTTTTGCCTTTCTTCCTCTGCCCAGAATACAACTATAAGCCTGGACACAGTTAATTTAAGAGGGGTAGTTATAGGCAGTAATGGCACGCCCGTTCCACATCTTGCCGTCCGGTCACAACAAAAACGTCCGAACGGTGAGAAAATCTGGCTGGGTACAATTACTGATGATGATGGCCTGTTTACATTGAACGGGATTATGCTAAATGATACCATAACAGTTGATGGTGTCAATTACGGAAGACAAAAATATTATAATAAAGGGAGTCGGCTTATGATCCTTATTTTGCCATCAGAAAGGGTATTCGATTTAAATTCAGAGAATCCGATTGAAGTTACCGCTAAAAGGATTATGCCCAAAGCAATTCCTTCTATTAACGTATCTACAAATGACCATCCATTTCTTTTTGTTTCGCAAACGCCAGAATTTCCAGGCGGAAATGAACACTTTTTATTGTACGTTAAAAAAAAACTGTCCTATCCGGATAAGGCCGCAAAGAATAATATTGAAGGTACTGTTGAAGTTGCATTCACAGTACAAAGCGATGGCCAGTTAAATAATTTTATGGTACAAAAAGGAATTGGCTACGGGTGTGATGAAGAAGTCCTAAATCTTTTAATAAATAGCCCAAGGTGGAAACCAGGAATTGAAAATGGTCATCCGGTAAGTCTTAAAACCTCTGTTTCCATCAAATTCTCATTAACCGACCAATAATTATAATTTCACACCCAATTATAAAAAACAAAAAATATGGCTTATAATTTATTAAAAGGTAAAAAGGGGATCATTTTTGGTGCCTTGAATGATCAATCCATTGCCTGGAAGGTAGCGCAGCGCGCTGTAGAGGAAGGTGCCGAAATTGTACTCTCTAACGCACCTATTGCCCTGCGTATGGGGGAACTCAATAAACTGGCCGAAGAATGCAATGCACCGGTTATTGCCGCTGATGTTACCAGCAATGATGATATTACCAACCTGCTCACCAAAACGCAGGAACACTTTAACGGTGGTGTCGATTTTATTTTGCATTCCATTGGCATGAGCGTTAACGTGCGCAAAAGTATTCATTACACCGAAAACAATTACGATTTTACCCATAAGGGTCTGGATATATCGGCCCTGAGCTTGCACCGTATATTACAGGCAGCCATGAAAATGGATGTTATTAACGAATGGGGATCTGTGGTCGCCTTAACCTATATTGCGGCCCAGCGCGTATTTCCTGATTATAATGATATGGCCGATAATAAGGCTTACCTGGAAAGTATCGCGCGCAATTTCGGTTATCAGTATGGCGTGAAAAAACAGGTACGTATCAATACGGTATCTCAATCCCCTACCCGCACTACGGCAGGATCGGGCATTAAAGGTTTTGATGGCTTTGTTAACTATGCCGAAAAGATGAGTCCGCTGGGTAATGCCAGCGCAGACCAATGCGCCGATTATTGCGTAACCCTGTTCAGCGATCTTACCCGTATGGTTACTATGCAAAACCTTTTCCATGATGGGGGTTTCTCTTTCACCGGCGTAACCCAGGCGGTTATTGAACAGATGGAGAAATAAGAAAAGAAAAAATAAAGTATAAAAAAGCTCCCGATAATACCGGGAGCTTTTTTTGTGCCGTAATAACTTTATAAATAAGCATTCCTCACTGGAATAACGCCCTCTTATTAATAATAAGATATCTTTATCTTAATATAAAATATAATTATTATTTTTATATTAGATATTAAATACTTCGCCTAAGCCCACCAATACTATACTAACAACCTGGTTGGTAAAGGTTATTCTTCAACTCTAAAAACCTATTTATGAAAAACACTTCTGCAACCCTTACCGGCATTATTGCATTTGCCGTATTTTTTTCTTTTAGTTGTAAAAAGACAGCTGTTACCCCAATTAATCAATCGCCTGATGTCGCAAAAGAAAGCAACGTGCAGGAAGATATGGTTATTACCCCTTTCGGAGCGCGACCTAAATCGCAGGTGCATCAAATAGAAAGCGGATACGCCCTGGCCTATCAGGGAAATCATTTGGTAAAAGTTCAAAGCCAAACGGGGAAAGTTGCCGAAGACTTTGGCGATCAGCTGCAAATACAGAAAAATGCAGAGCAATCAAAGAAAACAACAAGCCTAAGCACTTCAGCATTCCCGGGTTTAGGCTCAGGCTGGATCACGTACGCGCAAAACGATGTAGCAGTTTCAGGTTTAACCTCATTCTCAACCGACTGGATAGTGCCCTCCAATCCTCCTGCATACAACAATCAATTATTATATATTTTCAACGGGTTACAGGATGGGTTTACAGCTACCTCACATATTTTACAACCTGTTTTGCAATATGGCTCAAATGGCAGATTTGGCGGCAATTACTGGTCAATTGATAACTGGTATGTATCCTGTCAAACCTGTCCTGTATTTTATGGTACCCCTGTAACTGTAACAGCTGGCACCGGTTTGACAGGCGTTATGGGCGGGACCGCCAATACTGACGGCACCTATAATTATACCTCCAAATTTTGGGAGGTTGACAATCCTACTGCTCCCGGCGCACACCGGATCCATGAGTATCCGGCCAATAATAGCATAGCAGTAAACAATGTACCGGAAATGCATTACGTATTTGAAACCATGGAAGCTTACAATATGCAGCAGTCTTCAAACTATCCGAATGGCGTATGTGCTATGACGAGTATTAATGCACGAACAGGTAGTGGCAGAGGCGGCGCAGCAATCAACTTAAATTTTATTCCTTATAATGTTGTAACAGATGCCGGCCAGCACACTATCGTAGTAAGTAACCGGGAGGTTGACCTCTATTTCCATTAGGAAACAGGATATAACAGGTTATACAAAATAACGTTAAAAATCCTGTTAAGTAATCTTCAATAAAAAAGCTCCCTGAAATTCAGGGAGCTTTTTTATTGAAATTCTTTCAGTTAATCCTTAAGGAAGCAAAACTATTTTAAGTTTAAGGTTACCTGGACTAGCTGATGGCGCTGAACCATCCGGATTTTGCGAATAAAGGGTTATACGTCCTGATACATCATAAGTATACCATAAACTATTTCCTCCATTTACATTAGATAGTGGTTCGTACTCACCGGTTCCATAATCAACTGCAACGGTTACAGTACCATTATCATCAAAATAGCTATCAATCTCTGGCACAGACACAGTTGCAACATAACCAAAAAAACCTGCGGGACTATTATTCTGAAGCTGCCAATTAGAGGCTGTTTTAAAGATTGTTGTACTCGCCGGTGTAACGTATTTTTTAGTACAAGATGTTGCTGCTAACAGGATAGTACAGCAAACGAGAGTCAAGATTTTTTTCATAAATGAATGTATTGGTTATTAATATTTAATAAGACGCAAATGTCATGAAAAGGTTTAACGTTTTTTATGCTATTTTATTTTTATAATATAATAGATGTATAAATCCACACGTAATATAAATTTTACTTCACTAAACTAATTTTTTAGTTTAATTTTAAATATGCTTAAATCGCTGCTGCTATTATTGCTCCTATGTCCATTGTTTTGTTTTGCCCAGTTAAAAATTACCGGCAAAGTGATCAACCTTAACGACAAAAAGCCGATAGCCGATGCCAGCGTTTTTTTAAATAATGCCAGCGTAGGTAATAAAACTTCAGGAGATGGTTCTTTTACGCTTACCAATGTACGACCGGGTCAGTATGATCTCATTGTATCTGTTGTAGGTTATCAAACCTATAGTCAAACTGTTACGCTCGTCAATAATAACCTGGTGCTGCCCGAAATTGGTTTGCTTCCTAAAACCATTGAGCTTAATGAGGTCAAAGTTAAACCAGACCCAAACTGGGGGAAATACTATGACATGTTTAAGCGCCAGTTCCTGGGTACATCAGCCAACGCGGCCCAATGCAAAATACTCAACCCCGATCTGCTTAACTTCGAATATGATGCTAAAACACATACACTTGAGGCGTCATCCTATGATTTTTTGGAGATTGAGAATAAGGCCCTGGGTTACAAAATAAAGTATAAGCTCAATCAATTCACTTATAATACTTATAAAGAGTTTTTGTACTACGATGGTATATCGGTATTTGAAGACCTTACGGGCAGCAGCTCAAAAATCCGGAAATGGAAAAAGAAAAGGCAGGCCGCCTATCTGGGTTCGCCGATGCATTTTTTACGCAGCATTATTACCAACCAACTGCTGCAGGAAGGTTTTGAGGTTTTAAGACTCATCCGTAAACCTAATCCCGAATATAAGGGCGGCCCATTTGATAACAAGAACAAATACCTGCAAACCCTTATTCGACAACCTCTTGATGTAAACGCATTCGCCAAACGTACCGATCAGTCCGGTTTATTCGCGCTTGGTTTCAATGATTGTTTGTACGTTATGTACAACAAAAAAGCGAATAGCAACCCGAACCGTACGCCCGATGCATCTGATTTTGCCACATCCATAGCCACGCTTGATGAGCACGAGGCTTACGCTTTTTTTGACAACAATGGCATTGTGCACAACCCGCGCAGCATCATATTTGAGGGCGACTGGACATTATACCGTTTTGCAGAAATGTTACCGGTAGATTATGAACCGATAGTGGCCACAAAATAAGTTACAAAACAAAAAACCCGGCTTGCGACCGGGTTTTGATTATCTAAAAGAAGAATCAATTATTTCTGCTCTTCTTGTTCTGGCTTTTTGTTTTCACCTTTTTTATCAGTGATCTTGATCTCGCCGGCTTCTTTGTCATAGTCAACTGCCATGATATCGCCTTCGCTCAATTCACCTTTCAGTATTTCTTCGGCAATTGGATCTTCCAGGTATTTCTGAATAGCACGTTTTAACGGACGTGCACCAAATTGCGAATCATAACCTTTATCGGCAATAAACTCTTTAGCAGCTTCGGTCAGTTCAATTTTGAAACCTAAACCATTAACACGGCTAAACAGGAATCCTAATTCGATATCGATGATCTTGAAGATCTCGTCTTTACCCAATGAGTTAAACACGATCACATCATCAATACGGTTCAGGAACTCTGGTGCAAAAGCACGTTTCAAAGCATTTTCAATCACACCACGTGAGTGCGTATCGGCCTGTAAGTTTTTAGCGTTAGTGCTGAAACCTACACCTTGACCAAAGTCTTTCAACTGACGGGCACCAATATTCGAAGTCATGATGATGATCGTATTCCTGAAGTCGACTTTGCGGCCCAGTGAATCGGTTAGCTGCCCTTCGTCCAATACCTGTAACAGGATGTTGAACACATCAGGGTGAGCTTTTTCGATCTCATCCAGCAACACAACAGCATAAGGTTTACGACGTACTTTTTCAGTCAGCTGTCCGCCTTCTTCATAACCTACGTAGCCCGGAGGCGCTCCTACTAAACGAGATACAGCGAATTTCTCCATGTACTCGCTCATATCAATTTGTATCAGCGCGTCTTCGGTATCAAACATAAAACGGGCAAGCTCTTTAGCTAGCTCCGTTTTACCAACACCTGTTGGGCCTAAGAAAATAAATGAACCAATTGGTTTTTTAGGATCCTTTAAGCCTGCACGTGTACGTTGTATAGCACGGGTTAATTTTTTGATGGCATCTTCCTGACCAATGATCTTGCTGCCAACGGTATCTGCCATGTGCAACAGTTTCTGGCTATCAGCCTGACCTACCCTTTGTACAGGGATACCGGTCATCATGGATACTACTTCGGCAACATTATCTTCGGTTACAGTGTAACGTTTTGATTTTGTTTCGGCTTCCCATAATGCTTTAGCCTGATCCAGTTCAACTAACAAATTCTTTTCAGTATCACGCAGTTGAGCAGCTTCTTCATATTTCTGGCTGCGAACAACCTTGTTTTTCTCGATCTTGATCTGCTCAATCTTTTGCTCAATATCCAGTATGTTTTGAGGCACGTGAATATTGGTTAAGTGAACACGTGAGCCTGATTCGTCCAAAGCATCAATAGCTTTATCTGGTAAAAACCGGTCGGTAATATAACGGGTAGTTAAGTTAACGCAGGCATTGATAGCTTCAGGGGTGTAAGTTACACCATGGTGCTCTTCGTATTTTTCTTTGATACGGTTCAGGATCTCAATAGTTTCAACCGGAGTAGCCGGTTCAACCATTACTTTCTGGAAACGACGATCCAAAGCGCCATCTTTTTCGATGTACTGACGGTACTCATCTAAAGTGGTTGCGCCGATGCATTGAATTTCGCCCCTGGCCAAAGCAGGTTTAAACATGTTAGAGGCATCAAGCGAGCCTGAAGCACCACCCGCACCTACTATAGTATGTATCTCATCAATAAATAAAATAACATCAGGTGATTTTTCCAATTCGTTCATTACCGCTTTCATGCGCTCTTCAAACTGACCGCGGTATTTTGTACCGGCAACCAATGAAGCCAAATCCAGTGTAACCACACGTTTGTTAAACAATACACGTGATACTTTACGCTGAACTATACGTAATGCCAAACCTTCGGCAATGGCCGATTTACCAACACCTGGTTCACCTATTAATATAGGGTTATTCTTTTTACGGCGTGATAAGATCTGTGATACCCTTTCGATCTCTTTTTCGCGACCAACAATAGGGTCAAGCTTTCCATCTTCGGCAGCACGGGTTAAATCGCGGCCAAAGTTGTCCAGCACCGGTGTTTTTGATTTAATGTCCGATACCTTTTTAGGCTGGCTAAAGGCTTCTTCTTCTTTAAAGTCGTCGTCGCCGCCGGTTGGTGATCCGGGCATTTCGTCGGTTACATCGTTTTTGTGTGATTCAACTTCTCCTTTAAATACTTCGTAGTTTACATTAAACTGCATCAGTATCTGTGAAGCAATATTATCTTCATCGCGCAGTATGGACAGCAGCAGGTGCTCGGTTCCGATTACATCGCTTTTAAATATCTTGGCTTCAAGATAAGTTATCTTTAGTACTTTCTCGGCTTGTTTAGTTAATGGGATACTGCCAATATGTACATTTGTTCCAATAGTTCCTTTTACGGCATCTTCAACGGCGCGGCGCAGTTTGGCTGTGTCAACGTTCAAACCTTTCAGCAATTTAATTGCAACACCGTCTCCGTCCCGGATAAGCCCCAGTAAAAGATGTTCAGTCCCGATATAGTCGTGCCCCAGGCGTAATGCCTCTTCCCTGCTATATTGAATAACATCTTTAACCCTCGGCGAAAATTTAGCTTCCATATATACCTTTCTATTTATGAACGTCCTAATCTATTAATTTTGTTTTTACAAACCACGACGCTTGACTTAACATTTATCAACAATATTGCCAACATTTAATGGTTTGCAGAAACAGACATTGATATGATACGCAAGCTATTAAAGTTTAGCTTTATTATGCAACTTTTATCAAAAAATTCAACGAATGGGTGAATTTTTTTACAATATACAAATGAAACACACCTATTTGATACAAAAAATTCAAAATAGTTTAAACATATTAACAATTTTTATCAGTAAACCGGGTATAACTGGTAATTTCGTCATCAAGCATGACATTTAGGCATTAGCAACAATTTCCACACTGCTTATATAATATACGTAAAAACAACCCCAATAGTTGCTATAATGTTTATGTTTAACGCAATTATTAATTAACAAGTATGTGTAAATAGTCTGATGCTGAGTACTTAACTCAAAAATATAATATGGACCGGCTTTTTTCGGGTAATCCGCCAATTTTAACCATATTTGAATTTCTTTTTTAATCAATTATATGGCAGACGAAAAGATCATATTTTCAATGGCTGGGGTTAGCAAGATCTACCCTCCGCAAAAAACAGTTTTAAAAAACATTTACCTCTCGTTTTTCTATGGAGCCAAAATCGGTGTTATCGGTTTAAACGGCTCCGGTAAATCGTCGTTATTAAAAATTATAGCAGGAATTGATAAAACCAATATAGGCGAAGTTGTTTTTTCGCCGGGATATACCGTTGGCTATCTGAGCCAGGAACCTGAACTCGATCCCGAAAAAACCGTGCGTGAAGTAGTAGAAGAAGGCGTTGCCGAAACTACCGCCTTATTAAAGGAGTACGAAGATATCAACGAAAAATTTGGCCTGGAGGAATATTATGGCGATGCCGATAAAATGGATAAGCTGATGGCCCGCCAGGGCGAATTGCAGGATCAGATAGATGCTGTGAACGCCTGGGAACTGGACACCAAGCTGGAACGTGCCATGGATGCCCTGCGCTGTCCCGAGCCTGACACCAAAATTTCGGTACTGTCAGGTGGTGAACGCCGTCGGGTGGCATTGTGTCGTCTTTTGCTGAAAGAACCGGATGTTTTACTACTGGATGAGCCTACCAACCACCTGGATGCCGAGTCGATTGACTGGCTGGAGCAGCATTTACAACAATATAAAGGTACCGTGATTGCCGTAACGCACGACCGTTACTTCCTGGATAATGTAGCGGGATGGATCCTGGAGCTTGACCGTGGCGAGGGTATCCCATGGAAAGGCAACTACTCTTCATGGCTCGACCAAAAAGCCAAACGCCTGGCACAGGAAGATAAAACCGAAAGCAAACGTCAGAAAACCCTGGAGCGCGAGCTGGAGTGGGTACGCATGGGCCCGAAAGGCCGTCATGCCAAATCGAAGGCGCGTTTAGGTAACTACGAAAAGCTGGCATCCGAAGAAACTAAAGAACGCGAAGAAAAGCTGGAGTTGTTTATCCCACCGGGCCCGCGTTTGGGTAATGTGGTGATCGAAGCCAATGGCGTAAGTAAATCTTATGGCGATAAATTATTATTTGATAACCTGAGCTTCTCTTTACCTCCAGCAGGTATCGTGGGTATTATCGGGCCAAACGGCGCGGGTAAAACAACGCTGTTCCGCCTCATTACTGGGCAGGATCAGCCGGATGCGGGCACTTTCCGTGTTGGCGAAACCGTAGCTTTAGGTTATGTTGACCAGTTACATGACGACCTGGATCCTAACAAATCTGTTTGGGAAAATGTAACCGGTGGACTGGAAACCATTATGGTTGGTAACAAGCCCTTGAACTCACGCGCCTATGTATCTAAATTTAACTTTAACGGCGCCGATCAGCAGAAAAAAGTAGGCGTATTATCGGGTGGTGAGCGTAACCGGGTACACCTTTCCATCACCTTGAAAAAAGGATCGAACGTATTGCTGCTGGATGAGCCCACCAATGATATCGACGTAAACACACTGCGCGCACTGGAAGAGGCCCTGGAAAACTTTGGCGGCTGCGCCGTAGTGATCAGTCACGACCGCTGGTTCCTGGATCGCATCTGCACGCACATCCTGGCTTTTGAAGGTAACTCGCAGGTTTACTTCTTTGAGGGAAATTATTCCGATTATGAAGAAAATCGCAAAAAACGCCTGGGTGATATAGCACCGAAGCGGATCAAGTATAAGAAGCTGACGGTGTAAGGTTTAAACACTTCCCATGATATCAACGCGTCATTGCGAGGTACGAAGCAATCCCCGATTTACAGAGTCGCTCTGTATAGCATAGAGATTGCTTCGTACCTCGCAATGACGCTTTTTTGTCTGAACCATGATTTTGGGGATTGAAGGATTACCGAGATCATAAATCCTTAACTATACTATTATTAATCTTTCCTTTTTCCGTCAGCAGACAAGCTTCAGATGAAAACAGGCAGAACAATGGTGGCCAGTGCAGCTGCAGAGGCATTAGCAAACATTGCAGAAGCACAAGCCAAGAGCGAACGAAGTAGGGCAAGGTTTAGCAGCCTGTGGTTCTGTCTGATTTGCAGGGCAAAGGCCTTGTGCGGCAAAGAAGCATTTCTGCTGACTTGATCTTTTGGTTACTTTTGTATCAAGACAAAAGTAACAGCCACAGCGGCAATTGAGCGTTCTACGACATTCATTTCCCCCCTGTATAGCATAAAGATTGCTTCGCACCTCGCAATGACGGGTTCTTTACTACGAGCCCCCACTTAACCCCTCCGTTAATTTCCTGTCATAATATGCAACAATCCCCGAAAATTGGCCTAACTATCAATTCCTTATATCAACACAACAAAAAAATTCCTAACTTGCCATTTTCTAAATTATAAACACATAAGGCCATGACTGAGACGCTGGACATCAAGATCACCAAAACCGCACATTCCCGTTTAGCTGAAACGGATTTTGACAACTTACCATTCGGAAAAACATTTTCTGACCACATGTTTGTGGCCGATTATGCTGATGGTGAATGGAAGAACCTGCAGGTCATTCCCTACGGCGAAATTGGGCTTAGTCCGGCTATTTCTGCACTGCATTACGGACAAGCATTTTTTGAAGGGTTAAAAGCTTACAAGCATGCTGATGGAAAAGTAACCATTTTCCGTCCCGACAAAAACGCTATCCGCTTAAATAAATCGGCCGAGCGTTTGTGCATGCCGACACTACCCGAAGAAATATTTTTACAAAGTATGGCCGCTGTGGTTGATATCGACCGCGAATGGGTGCCTGCCAAAGCTAACCACGCTTTATACATCCGCCCCTTCATGTTTGCTACCGACCCATACCTGGGCGTAACACCATCTGCTACCTATAAATATATGGTAATTGCAGGCCCTGTTGGACCATATTTTTCAAAAACGCTACGCGTTAAGATCGAAACACATTACACCCGCGCCGCCGAAGGCGGTATGGGCTTTGCCAAAGCTGCAGGTAACTATGGATCATCTATGCTACCGGCACGTAAAGCAACCGAAGAAGGTTTTGATCAATTGATCTGGACCGATGCTAAAGAGCATAAATACATTGAAGAAATGGGCGCGGCAAACGCCATGTTCCTACTGGATGGTGTATTGATCACTGCCGAAGCAAAAGACACTATATTGGATGGTGTAACCCGTGATACGGTTATCGCCTTAGCTAAAGAATGGGGCATCCCGGTTGAAACCCGCAAAGTTTCTGTAGCCGAAATTATTGAAGGCGCCAAAAACGGCAAATTGACCGATGCCTTTGGTGCAGGTACCGCTGCTACTATAGCTTCTGTAGGTTCGATAAGTGTTGACGGAGAAGAATATTTCCTGAGCGATCCCAAAACACGCGAATTCTCTCAAAAAGTTTTGAAAACGCTCGACGCCATTAAATATGGTAATGCGCCTGATACTTACGGCTGGAATTACCTGGTAGGTTAACAATTATTATCTATTAATAAAAAAGGTGCACCAAATGGTGCATCTTTTTTATTTTATCTAATACACGCGTCATTGCGAGGTACGAAGCAATCTCTACGTAGGCAGGTCGACTGTGTATGTTTTCTCTGTACAGCATAGAGATTGCTTCGTACCTCGCAACGACGTGATGATTACGGGTAGTTAAAAACTACAAGTCGCCGCCGGTTTTATTCCTTCTTTATCAACCTTTAAAACAGGTTTATCATTTTTAAAAGTTACCACCCAAATGGTATCGTAATCATTGTCGGACCATTCCAGATCTTTAACTTTGAGGCCGAGGGCTTTTAGTATACCTTTGATCTCGTTATGCTCCCATACTACCAATATGGTACCCTTTCTGCCGGCCAAGTCTTCAGCGATATCTTTAGTGTCCTCTTCTTCAAAAGTGCTGTTGATGGTTAAGTTATACTTAATGGCAAAAGGCGAAATAGTTTGAAACATGCGCGCCCTTGGGGTTGATTTACCCAGGTGCAGGGCGGGTACATACACACGGTCGGGCAAACCAAATTTGGCTTTTAAAACTCCCGGCAATTTTAGCGCCCGGTTAAGACCTGTACATGACAGGTTATCCCCATCAACGGGTTTCTCGGCATGACGGATAAAAACCAGCTTCAAATTTTTGCTTTGCGCGTTGGATCTGCAATTTGCAAAACAGACCAGTAGCAGAATTAAGGCAGGTAAAATGGCTATTCTCTTTATCATAAGTATAAATACCAAAAATCTAAATCCTAAGCTCCAAAATCTAAATCCTAAACGACGAAGCTCTCTTTAACAAGATTAAAACTAACAATAGTTAAAAATCGAACATCCGGATTCCGAAATCAAAAAGTTCCCCCTTCAGGGGGTTAGGGGGCTTACTCTACACTAACGGTAAGCCCTTCTTGCTGCAATATTTTACGGTAGATCTCCATTTCGGTAAATGAGCCCTCCAATACGGCGCATTTGCCTTCATTATGTACTTTCCAGGCAATTTTTTCGGCTTGTGCTTCGGAGTAATCGAGATATTTCATCATACAATGGATCACGTGATCAAAGGTGTTAAAATCATCGTTCCATAATATCAGGCGGTGAACTTCTTTAAGTCCTGCCAGTATCTCTTCGAGTGTAAGTGTTTCTTCCTGTGTTTCGGTTGGCATACGTAACTACAAATTTACTTAAAAACAATAATAAAAGTGTTAAAATTGTGTTTTATGGGCTTAAAAATCATGTTACAATATAGCGCCGATCAAAAACCCTAAACTCCCCAATCTCATGAACAAGACAATACCCCATTTCATTTTAGCATGTACCCTTCAACTATTAACCACAGGTATAACACATGCCCAAACCGCAAAAAATACCCAGTCTACATTAAAGGCACCGGCCGGCCCGGTTACTATTGATGGCGACCTCAAGGACTGGGGCGATAGCTTGCGCTATTTCAATGACGAAAAAAAGATCAATTACACGCTGGCCAATGACCAAACGATGCTTTACGCTGCTATAAGGATCAGTGACCGCATGGACCAGATCCGTACGCTAAACGCCGGTATTACCCTGAGCATCGATACCAAAGGCAAAAAGAAGGAAAGTTTCTCGCTTACTTTTCCGCTGGCTGATCCCGGAACACCACCAACGTTTGGTAAACGGGATAACCCAAGCGGTGATATTACCAAAGAAGACCGTGATGAGCTGATGCGTGAACGTGTAACCAAACTGCGCAATATTAAGGTAGTAGGCTTTAAAGATATTGAGGGTGATATGATAACCACCTCAAACACTTATGGTATTAAAGCCGCTATTGATTATGATGCAGAAGGCAACCTGGTTTATGAAATGGCCATACCTCTACAGTTTTTTCATGCAGAAGACATTGCCAAAAGTGAATGGGCGTTTAACTTTAAAATAAACGGGCTGCAAAGAGCCAAAGGAGACGGTGCCGAAAATCCCGATCACCAGAGCGGTGGTTTTAGCGGAGGTGGCGGTGGCAGAGGTGGTCGCGGTGGTGGAATGGGAGGCGGCGGTGGACGTGGTGGCAGAGGCGGTCGTGGTGGCGGCGCAGGCGCGGGTGGTGCTGAAAGCGGCCGCAGCGAATTAGCCAAGTCGATTGATTTCTGGGAGAAATTCTACCTGGCGAAATAAGTCAAAAGTTAAAATTCAAAAGTCAAAAAACTGTTCTTCTGAAGCATCTAAATAAGTAAAAAGTCAAAACCCGGTATGGATTTTGACTTTTTACTTTTGAATTTTGACTTAAATAGAAACCTACTCTACCTTATATTTAAACACCTGCCTGCCCAGGTTTCCTTCGGCATCCATACCTTCAATAATTATGCGGTAAGTACCCTTTGCATCGGCATTAAAGAAGGAGAGCGACGTATTACCATCTTTGTCGGTGATGATCTTAGGGTTCCAGTATATGGTCGACCGTAAGTCCTGCATTTGCGTGTTTGTTTTAGGATCATCATACTGTGGCGAATAAAATTCACGGGCCTTATAATATCCCTTGGGCGAGTATGTAACCACACCCGGTGCATAGCGATTATAAACAGCGCCTTCGTCACCCCGCTTGGTAGTGATCACCAGTAATCCGTTACCTCCTCTGAAACCATATATAGCGGTGTTGCCTATGGAGCGCAAAACTTCAATACTGGCAATATCAGATACTACTATATTATCTAAATAATCTGCTTCCATATAGATCCCATCAACAACTATCTGCATTGGGCCGCCTCCACGGGTTGAATAGGGTTTCCCCCCACGAAACTGCACACCCAAAAGCCGGCCCTGTAATATATTGGAAAGGTTGCCGCCCATATTCTCCAGATCTTTGTAGGTTAAAACCTGGTCGGCATTACCGGCCCCGTTTAAATTCGACGAATGTTTTACCGCGGTGGTACGGGTATCTTTTACTACTACCTCTTTTAGCACGATAGTGTGGTTTCCGATACCATATTTTACCTGCTCATTGAACAATTTTTTACTATTTTGAAGATATACTGAACGTCCATCACTCACATTTACCTGAAGATCGGCAGCATTTTTATTTTTCCCTACCACTTGCGGAGCTATGTTATCCAGCTCTATCTCCAGGTTCTTCCTGTCCTTAGCTGTACGGGCCTGCACCACAAATTTGATACTATCCCTAAACACCAGGTTATTGAAAGTAAACTTTCCCTGGGCATCGGCTACCGTATCTAAAATAAATGTGCCACCGGCAGTAGTAAACAGCGTTACCTTTCCATTAGGTACAGGTTTGCCGCCAAAGGTTTTTAAATGTCCGGTTACCTGCAATGTTTTCTCGGGCTGATAAACTACCGGAGGGAGAGCATCATTGATCACTTGTTTCCACTCAAAACGACGGTAACCCTGGGTAAGCATCAGTACATCAAGATCGGCCTTTGTTTTAGCGCTTTGATCTGTAAAATAATAGCCAGGCCTTTCGATATATCCCTTCAGATCTGAACTCAGTAATATGCTTGAAAAAATACTTTCCTCATTAGTTTCATCAACCGGCACTTTTGACAGATCAATAACCGAAGCCGAAAAGCTACCTATAACGGGTTTATCTTCTTTATTTTTCGCATTCAGGCTAATGGTCACCTTTTCGCGCGGCGCGAATTGCTGCTTAGGTGCCGAAACCGATAATTTAAGCTGGTCTGGGTTCTGAATAAATACGATACGTTCGTTCAGCGGCTCGCCATTGGCCGAAAACAAAGTGAACTGTACAATACCCGATGGAAATTTACTCTTCGGAACAACCGCTCTGAATGTTTTACCATTATCTGAGCTTTTAGCAGCATAATAAATTTCGCCGCTGCTTTGAGCCACCAGCATGAGGTTGCCAGCTGGTGCAGTACTCTGCGCAAGAGCCGACCCTGGTAATATTTTTGCCACCAGGTTATCATCACTAGAATTATCTATGCTTAAAACGTAAGCGTTGTCAACTGCTTTAGGTAAGTTAAAATCGCCTGTAGACCCATCCACAAATATAACGTGGACTTTATAAGTTTTGCCGCTCATAGGGGTTAAATTAAACACGCCCATACCCAGGTGAGTACTGTTAAACGTAGTTACTGTTTGGTTTTGATCGTCAACAACAGTGCCTTTTATATCAACACCCAAACCATCGGCACCAACCGCTTTAAAAGCTATTTTTGAACCGGCATCATTCACCAGGGTACCGCTTTCCGGGAAAAATTGAACATCTACTTTGGCCGATACGGCTTTGATAGGCAGCACCTTGGTGATCACCTTTTTATCGATCAGTTTGATATTGGCAATAATGTTACCTGTGGCTGCCGGATTTGGAGTGGTATTGAGAAATGCGGCAGCCAGGTCGCCTTTATCATTGGTTATCCCCTTGCCCTTGAAAACCGTTTTGCCATTCAATTCAACGCGGTAGCTTACCTCATTGCCAGCATATGGAGCTCCGTTTACATCGGTAAAATTGATCAGCGCGTTCACCTTTTGCTTACCGTTCTGTTCGCCGTAAGTATAATCTGTTTTGGTGAAAACGGTATTGCCGATGCCTTTGGATATGGTGATGGTTTTATCAAAAAAATAGGCGTCGCCCGCGTTACGCATCCAGTTGGTATAGGCTCTGATGCGGTAGTTTCCATCCTGCATGGTATCGGGCAGCGCAAAATCGCCATAGGCCATACCGCTGATGAGCGGGAGCTTGATACTGCGTTTTATCGAATCATCTTCGCCGATTAAGTCGACATTTAAAATTTCGCTATAAGCTGATAGCTGGTGTTTGCTGCCAATGGTAACGTAAGCCTTAAACCAGATGTCGTCGCCAACGGCATAGTAAGGTTTGTCCAGATGCAGGTAAACTTTTTCCTGCGGATGTTCGGCACGCCATTTATAAAGCTGGTCGACCAATTTACTGAGCAGATCATCGCCGGGACCTGTGAAACCGAAAATTACCGTAGCAATCACAGTTATCAATAAGCCGACAGATACTTTTTTGAATGTTATCATGGTAAATAAAGTTTAATCTACACAAAATATCTAATCAGGCGATGAGTTGTGAGGTTTTAGGTTATATGTAAGATTAATGTACGATGCGTTTAAGCCATATCAAAAGCTTAATTTCACTTTGACCCACCCCAACAACAATGGTTTAATCGTTCTGAAAAAAAATCGATTAAAACTTATTCTTCCACATCATGCTTTCAACAGGGCGCGTTGTAGGGTTATTATATTTAGCGTTGCTTTTGGTGTTATATAGTGTTTCAATCTCACCTTCCACCACAAAATAGATCAGTTGACCAATGGGCATACCGGCATAGATGCGTACAGGCTGAGCGCATGAAATTTCAAGCGTCCAGGTGTTGCAAAAACCAACATCACCCTTGCCGGCGGTGGCATGTATATCAATACCTAAACGACCAGTACTTGATTTCCCTTCCAGGAAGGGTACATGGCTGTGGGTTTCGGTATACTCCATGGTAACTCCAAGATAAAGCGTATTGGGTTGCAGGATAAATCCTTCTTTGGGTATCTCAAAACCATCAATCTCGTTATGCAGTTTGGCATCCAGTACCCTGTCGCGATAGGTGGCCAGGTGTTTGCCTAAATGCACATCGTACGAGTTGGTACCCAGGCATTCGCGTTTAAAGGGTTCTATAATAATACTTCCTTTTTCAATTTCTTCGAGAATGCGCTTATCTGATAATATCATGGTAGGGCCTAAATTACTATTTTAGTCTTAAGTAGCTAGTATCAAGTATCAAGATTTTTAATAACAGAATCTGAAACTACTGTGTAAATTGTCGTGATACTTGATACTAAATACTTGATACCAAAACCCAATTATTTAATTAAATTTATTTGACATAAGTTTGCTACCTATTTTGCAATTTTACTTATTATGGCTATAGCATACAGGCAGCGTATCGACGATGATACCGAATTTGCGCTCTGGAGAATTGAAGAAGAGGCTGACGACCTGTACAAACAACTGCAACTTGACGAGGACGAAAAAGCTTATGTTGAGAAGCTAAGTAACGGCAAGCGCCACCTGCATTGGCTGGGTACCCGTGTACTGCTACGCAAAATGCTGCATACCGACGAATACATTGACTGCAAGGTTGATGCTCATGGCAAACCCTACCTCGTAAATCTGCCCTATCATATTTCGCTGAGCCACTCTTTTGATTATGCCGCGGTGATGATCAGCAAAACGCATAAAGTGGGGATAGATATCGAACTGATCAAACAAAAGGTGGAACGCATTGCCGGTAAATTCCTACGGCCCGACGAAAGAGCTTTTATTAACGATGAGCATAAAATTGAGCAGCTATATGTTTGCTGGTGTGCCAAGGAAGCTATTTACAAATGCAATGGTGAAAAAGAGGTGTCATTTGCCGACAATATTTTCCTGGATCCTTTTAGTTTTAGCACACGCGGCGAACTAAGTGCGCGCCTGCATAAAAATAATATCAACCTTGATTATGTGGTAAGCTACATGCAATATGAAGGTTACATGGTAGGCTACGTAAAGGGACAAATGTAATGAAGAACAAAAAAGTATTTTTTCAGGACTGGGGTTTGATCGATTATCAGCAAGCCTGGGATAAGCAGGAAGAGTTGTTTGCTGCTACAGTAAAAACCAAACTGGATAACCGCCACAGCGAACTGGCTTATGAAGCTGCAACACAAACACCTGTAACAGCAGATACCTTGGAGCCTTTTGAACCCGAAGAAACTTTTAACTACCTGGTATTTTGCGAACACCCGCATGTGTACACCCTGGGTAGTAGCGGCAAGTTTGAACATCTCTTGCTCGACGATGCCGGCTTAAAAGAAAAAAACGCTACTTATTATAAAATAAAACGCGGCGGCGATATCACCTATCACGGGCCCGGCCAAATTGTATCATACCCTATATTGGACCTTGAAAATTTCTTTACCGACATACATCTATACCTGCGTACACTGGAAGAGGCCATTATTTTAACTTTGGCCGATTATGGTTTAAAGGCTGGCCGTTACGAGGGCTATACCGGTGTTTGGTTTGATGCCGATAATGAAAAAGCTCGTAAAATATGTGCCATGGGTGTGCGCTGCAGCCGCTGGGTAACCATGCACGGACTGGCTTTTAACGTTAATACCGATCTGGACTATTTTAATAACATTGTGCCCTGCGGCATTGACGATAAAGCTGTAACCTCCATGCAAAAAGAACTGGGCCGCGAGGTTGATATAAATGAAGTAAAAGAAATCCTTAAACATCATATTTCCGTATTGTTTGATATGGAGATATTACGATGAAAGCATTATTTTTAATTTTATTTTCGATAGGCACATTATCGGCCTGTACAAAAACAACATCAATGACATATGTACCACCCACTACAGGATCGCCTGTTCCTGTAATTGATACTTTAAGCTACCTGGCCCTGGGCGATTCATATACCATTGGCCAGTCCGTAGAGGAACACGACGCATTTCCTTACAAACTTGCCGGACAATTACCCGGACATAAAATAACCGGACCAACAATTATAGCCCGAACCGGCTGGACCACCCAGCAATTGATATCGGCTATTGACGGCAGCGATGTAAAAGGCAAAACCTATGACATAGTAACCCTGCTTATCGGCGTGAACGACCAGTATGGCGGCGGCAGTCAGGCCGATTACCGCGTTAAATTTGTACAGGTTTTAAATACGGCTATCAAATTTGCCAAAGGCAATACGAACCATGTTTTTGTACTATCCATACCCGATTATGGAGTAACGCCCTTTGCACATGGCGATGACGCACGTATTGGTAAAGAGATCGACCAGTTCAATGATATTAACCGGCAGGAAAGTGCCAATGCCGGCGTTAGCTATATCGACATCACCCCCATATCCAAACTGGCAGCCAATAACGCATCACTTATCGCTGAAGACGGCTTACACCCATCCGCCAGCATGTACCAGATGTGGGTTGAAAAACTCAAACCAGTTATTTTAAGCGCCCTGGAAAAGAAATAAGATCAAAATCAAACAACTCTGTCATCCTGAATTTATTTCAGGATCCCTCAGGATGGGTCTACTGCCTGACTATACCTTATAATGGGATGCCGAAACAAGTTCGGCATGACCAATATTATTGCTTCGGCTCTCCCCTTTAGGGGCTAACACTCCGGCAAACTCAACGGTATATTAATAGCCAGTCCACCGTCTGATGTTTCTTTGTATTTGGAATTCATGTCCAATGCGGTTTGCCACATGGTTTTTACCACAGCATCCAAACTTACTTTTGCTTTTTCGGGGTTACTTTGTAAGGCTAATTGCGAGGCGGTGATGGCCTTGATAGCTCCCATGGTATTACGCTCTATACAGGGGATCTGCACCAGTCCACCTATCGGGTCACAAGTTAAGCCCAGGTGATGCTCCATAGCTATTTCTGCGGCCATGAGTACTTGTCTTTGTGTACCACCCATGCACTCGGTAAGGGCAGCGGCGGCCATGGCTGATGATACACCAATTTCGGCCTGGCAGCCACCCATAGCTGCCGATATGGTAGCGCCTTTTTTAAATATACTGCCAATTTCTGAAGCAGTGAGTAAAAACTGCATGATACGCTGGTCGGTATTACCTTCGCAAAAAACAATATAATATTGTAATACAGCCGGTATTACACCAGCTGCGCCATTGGTAGGCGCGGTAACTACCCTGCCGAACGAGGCATTCTCCTCATTTACAGCCAGGGCAAAGCAGCTTACCCAATCCAATATATTTTTAAAACTATCACCGGTTTTGCGGATGGCTACAACCCACTCATCGTAATTGGTGTAGGTATTATTGCCTATTAATTTGCTGTTGAGCTTAAAAGCCCGCCGGGCTACATTTAAACCACCCGGTAATTGCCCGGTGGTATGGCAGCCACGGTAAATACATTCTTTTAACGCTTTGAAAATATTGAGTACACCGCTACGCGTTTCCTGTTCGCTGCGCCAAGCCAGTTCATTCTCCATCACCACTTCTGATATTTTCAGCCCGGTTTTGATGCACCAGTGTAACAGATCGGCAGCGGTATCAATAGGGAAAGGCAGATCAACCTCTTGCTTGCCTTGGTTCGAGCCGCCTTCTTTTACCACAAAACCACCACCTATGGAATAATACGTTTCTGAAACAGCCCTGCCATTACTCAAAAATGCCTGAAATGTTACCGCGTTGGGATGAAAAGGCAAACTCTCGTTAAACAGAAAAAGCAAATCGTCAGTTACCGAAAAAGTGATCTCCTGCGTACCGGCCAACGTTAGTTTACGCGTACGGGTGATCGTTGCTATCTTAGGGGTTATCTGGTCAACTTCAAAAGTTACCGGATCATCACCGCTTAAACCAAGCAATATGGCTATATCGGTACCGTGGCCCCGGCCGGTTTTGGCCAGCGAACCGTACAGCAGTATTTTCACTTGTTCAACCAATGGCAAAACACCCTGTTGTTCAAGTCCCTGCGCAAATTGTTGTGCTGCCCGCCAGGGACCCAATGTATGTGAACTGGAAGGCCCTATGCCTATCTTGAACATATCAAAAACCGAAATTTGTTCTCTCTGCATCAGGTCAAAATTATAAATAAAATATCACTCCTGCTTTGTAATAAAAAAGCGATGTGTTTAATTTTTATTTAAATATTTTATACTTTGCGGTAATCAATCAACACTAAAGCATTCACTTAAACCAAAAATCAAAATGCAAGATTATGATCCTTCTTCAGCAGCC
This sequence comes from Mucilaginibacter sp. BGA-UO-ETr-C110, assembly GCF_059567985.1. Classification (NCBI taxonomy): domain Bacteria; kingdom Pseudomonadati; phylum Bacteroidota; class Sphingobacteriia; order Sphingobacteriales; family Sphingobacteriaceae; genus Mucilaginibacter; species Mucilaginibacter sp. BGA-UO-ETr-C110. The sequence continues at coordinate 6,534,783 of NZ_JCAQPB010000002.1, read as the reverse complement.
TCGTCCGGAATATTCGTAGCAATATTCATGGCTTGTATCATCCCAATTTTAATTATTGCGGTTATCTCCGTCATTGGTCTGTGGAAAGTATTTGAAAAAGCCGGTAAACCTGGCTGGGCATCTATAATTCCTATCTATAGTACCATTGTGCTTTTAGAAATTATTGGCAAACCTATATGGTGGATATTTCTACTGATAATTCCATGTACATCTTTTATTTTTGGAATATGGGCGATTAATCTTTTAAGCAAAAGTTTCGGACAGGGAGTTGGGTTTACGCTTGGGATTATATTTCTATCATTTATCTTTCTTCCACTTTTAGGCTTTGGCAACTTCCAATATTTAGGTCCTGCCGGTGCCGGTTTTGTGGGTGGTGGTAAACCATTTGATCCATCAAACAACTATCAGGATCCATTCAGCAATACTCCGCCCCCGCCGCAGGTGTAATGTTGTTCAATAATATCCAATTACAAATATTTTGCAGCCAGGCGGGTTTTATCCACTGGCTGCAAAATCATTTGCTCCCCTGCCCTTTCAAATACTTAACCGGGATCGACTGCCCTGGCTGCGGTTTTCAACGTGCCGTAGTAGCTCTTCTACAGGGTGATCTTCAAAAAAGTTTTGCGCTGTATCCACCTGCTATTCCACTCCTGCTCTTCTTTACCTATGGCTTTGCCGACAGCTATTTTAAACTGGATACACCCAAATCAACCATCAAGAAAACCTTGTTCATGATAGTGGGTAGTATTGTACTGGTGAGCTACGGTATTAAAATGTGGGGATTATATGACCATTATAAAACGTCGGCCTGGGCTATAATGTGGCTGTAGTCTTTAATAATGGTTTGTAAAAACAACATATTATTCATTTCGGCCGGTGGTGTTACATTCAGCAGATCTTTGATACGCTGGGCCATATTATACACCAGCATGCTGTTACCACTTTTAATGTAATTGTTGATCACTTCGTTTATCAATTCCACATCCTGCTCGCTTAACCGGGCAGCTTCCGGAAATGCAGGCTGATAATTATCCTCTGCCGGTTTAAAGGCGATATTTTGCATTTTGGTACGCGGAACAGTCCTGATCAGCGTGGTACCTGCTACCATGTCGCCAACCCGCTGTGATTTGTCAGACACGGCTACACAGATCAACCCGCATAAATTTAAAGTACCGGGAAAAAAGTCAATGATCCGGAATAACCAGCGCAACAGGTATTGCCCTAAGCGTGGCCTGGCACCATCCAAACTTATTACCTTTATTTTCATGATCTTTTTGCCCACACTTTGCCCGTTCATGGACAATTCACATATCAGATCGTAAAAAACAAATAATACAGCGTAAATAATAAACACTATACCAATCCCAATACCACTGCTTCCTCTTCCCATTCCACCCGCCGAACCAATAGCTATAAGTGTAGCTATAATGATAACCCCAAACATGGCCAAATCAATAATATAGGCTACAATCCGTTCGCCCAAACCGGCTACCTCGTAATCAATATCTATATTTTGTGTGGTGGTTATCCTTATCGTTTGCATATGATTCAAATATAAAATGTAAATCTGTCTTTTTCCTTGTTATATAACTCTTTTATAATTATTCTAACTAACAATTTTTTACACGGCTATTCATACGGGAACCTCATTTTGTAAAGCAAAACTCTCCAAAATGGACAGGCTTTAAGCAGTATCCTCCTCATGATCCCTAAGGAGCTTGCCGATAGGTTCATCAAGATAACCGACGACCTGGCTTATGCCCAAACATTTCATCCCAGATAAAAACCGGTGTTGTGGCTCCGCTTGTAATTATTATAATCGTGGCGGTGCTCGTTGCGATTGGCTATTTTTTTATATGGAGCCCGTTATGCCTTCATCCAGCTATTCAGGTACTTTTATCCTGCTATATATTTTTATCCTTTGGAAAATTATAACCAAAATATAAAGTATACAGCAGGATTAGAAAATATAGGAATTTCTTTTATTGCTCCACATCGGCAAGTAGTTCGGCAATTACTAAGCGCATAATCAGATAGCCACTGGCAAAACCCCAGGTTAGGAAGTAGATAATAATTCCTCCGGAAAGTATGATGGCGGGATCTGCCGACTGCAGTGTTTTTGGGTGAAGGCTAATCCCCTGGCCCATGCGGGTTGCAATTTTCATGATGTAAGGCGGAATTTCTTTCAGTTGAACGAGGCCTGCACCAATGATGACTTTGGTGAGCCAGTCGGATATCTGCGTCAGGTTGGTGTTTTCCTGGATCATTTTTTGTGAAATGTTTTTCATAACAGAAGTTGCGGGAACAACAGGTATCAGCGGAGTAGGCGGGACTTGTACATCAGGTGAATTTCCGGGCTGCACCGGCAGATTTTCCGCGAGAACCGGTGCCGCAGGTACATGGGTTACCATGGACCCGGCAGTTGGGGGCTGTGAAGCGGAAACAATCTTTGGAACACCAAAAATAAATCCCCCTAAGGCTCCCAGCACAAAATAAGCACCTGCCCAAATCAGCGCTGAGCCAATATTGATTTTTTCATCACACCCATTAAAAATGACGATAAAAATGAACCCTAAAACAACCCCTGAGATTACCCAAAAGGTAGTCCAGAAATAGGTCTGGAATTTAAAATTCTTGAACATGTGATTGATGGTTTAAAGGTTTATAATAATAAATGTATAATTATTTTTGCACTTAAGGGTGGATCCAACCAGGATATATTAAAATATAAAATGTAAATCTGTCTTTTTTAGTTGTTATATAGCTCTTTTGTAATTATTTTAACCAAATAATTATTTACACGGCAATTCATGCGGGAACCTCTTTTTGTAAAGCAAAACGCTCAGAAATGGACCAGCTTTGAGCAGGAACCAACCAATGATCCTGACGAGCTTGCCGATAGGTTTATCCAGATAACCGACGATCTGGCTTATGCCAAAACATTTTATCCCAAATCAAAAACTACCGCCTACCTGAACGGGCTTGCCGCCGGTTTGCATCAGTCCATTTACAAAAACAAAAGCGAAAAAAGCAACCGCTTTCTTACCTTCTGGAAGTATGAGCTACCCCTGTTGTTCAAGACCTACCAAAAGCAATTGCTTTATGCTTTTCTTTTCTTTATGGTTTTTTGTTTGATAGGGGCGCTATCGGCTAAGTACGATGAGAATTTTGTGCGCCTGATCATGGGCGATCAATATGTGGATATGACCAATGCCAACATCATGAAGGGCGACCCTTTTGGTGTGTATAAAAATGGCAGCGAGACTCTGATGTTTTTGGGCATAGCCGCTAATAACATTTATGTATCGCTGGTAACCTTTGTAAGCGGTATCATCTTTACAGTTGGCTCTGTTTATTTCCTTTTCCGTAACGGCATCATGCTTGGCTCGTTCCAGTATTATTTTTTCAGTAAAGGTTTAGGGGTAAAATCCATCCTGGTGATCTGGATACATGGCACACTGGAAATTTCAGCTATTATTATAGCGGGCGCTGCCGGCATTATTCTGGGTAACAGCCTGTTGTTTCCCAAAACTTATAAACGCATGGTATCATTAAAAAGAGGAGCTAAAGATGGCATGAAAGTGGCCATTGGTATTATCCCTATATTAATTGTCGCGGCGTTTTTTGAAGGCTTTGTAACCCGGCACACCGAAATGCCGGTATGGCTTAGCATTACTATATTAGCATCATCACTATTGTTCATTATATGGTATGTGATCATATACCCAAATAAAATTTATAAAGCAACCCAAACCCATCATGCAACCTAAAGTTGAGTTAGCCAAGATCCGCGATTTTGGCGAAATTATAAGCGACACCTTTTTATTTGTAAGGCAGAATATTAAACCGCTGCTTAAATACTTTTTTACCTTTTGCGGCATCTTCATTGCAGGTGGTCTTGTCAGTGCTGCCCTTTTCCAGTTAAAATGGACCGGCACCATGAACAGCATACGCGGAGGTTCCTTTAATACCAATGAATACCGGCCATCGCCATTCAGCTTTTTTGGGCCCGAATATTTTTTGCTGATCATTTTTGGGATGCTGAGCTTTATTGCCTTAACGGTTACTTTTTTGAGCTATATAGCACTTTATAAAGAGAAAGACAAACAGGTACCTACAACCGAGGAGATGTGGGGTTATATTAAATATTACTTCCTGCGGGTATTAGGCAGTTCTTTACTGCTTTATTTATTGCTTTTTATCGCTACGCTACTTTGCGGGATACCAGGCATCTACCTATCCCCTATTTTCGCCTTGATATTTCCGATCATGGTGATGGAGAATGCCAGCTTCGGTTATGCCTTTAACCGCAGCTTTTTTCTGATCAAAGATAACTGGTGGATGACATTTGGTTCGCTGGTAGTGATATGGATAATTTTTTATGTGGCTATCATGGTAGTTTCCATACCTACAAGTATCATTAATATGGTAAGCCTCATAGCTGTTCCGCAAAAAGGGGGTGGGGCATTATCAGTTCCTGCAGCCATTATTGGCGCGGTTTTGCAACAGCTTTGCCAGGTATTTGCCGTTTTACCGGTAACGGCGCTAGCGCTTTGCTATTTTAATTTAACCGAAAGCAAAGATGGAACCAGCTTAATGGATAAGATAAACAAACTGGGCACCAACACGCCTAATACAGATTTACCGGCCGAGGAATATTGATCATGCTGCGTTTGTTGTGTACCATCATTTTTGCACTGTTTGTTCATGCGGTCAATGCATCTGCTCCGCTTGTTAAGCCTGTTAAAGCCCCCTTAACGCTTAAGATGGATACTGCATCCGTAAGCGTGCGCCATTTGGATACCGCTGCTATTACCGCTCACAGTAAACAGCCCGAGTTTCAATACCGGGATGATATCGATACAACACCTTCGTGGTGGGACCGTTTCTGGCGTTGGTTCTGGAACTTGTTTAAGCCTATTAAATTTGGCAAACATGATATGAGCCCCTTCGTGCGGGCCTTGTTATACATTTTGCAGTATCTTTTGCTGGCAGCGGGTTTGGCAGCTGTTGTTTTCCTGGTACTGAAACTCATGGGGATCGATATGCTCGGTATTTTCAGACGCAAGTCTATGTCGGCCAATTTGCCTTTTACCGAATCATTGGAAAATATTCATGACATTAACTTTGACGATGAAATTGAAAGGGCCGTTTCCCAGCATAATTACCGTTTGGCCGTAAGGATGCTTTATTTAAAATGCTTAAAACAACTTAGCGATGCCCATTTAATCAAATGGCAGATTGATAAAACAAACAGCACCTATATTGATGAATTGACCAATGCCGATCAGCGCCGGCTTTTCAGATCACTGACCTTACAATTTGAGTACGTTTGGTATGGCGAATTTGCTATCGATGGGCAAACTTTCAAAAATATCAATACCGTATTCCAGGATTTTAACAAAGGCATAGCATGAAAGACTTTAAGATCTATATCACTATAGCCAGCCTGGCATTGATAGGTTACGTGGTGGCGCAGTACAACAAACCCAAACCAGTTAACTGGCAATCGACCCTGTATCATAAGGATAAAATCCCTTTTGGTACTTATTTGTTGTATGACAGACTAAAAGATATTTATCCCGATGCGGAGTTAAGCAAAACCAATAAATCGGCTTACAATGTTTTTCATGGCGACAGTCTGCAGCAGGGAAACTATATCATCATCGCCAAAAGCATTACGCTCAATAAATTTGATTTTGAGGCGATGGTGAAATATATTAAGGCTGGGAACTCGGTGTTCATGTCCACCTTTGAGTGGAGGGGTTTTATTGCCGACACCTTAAAAATAGAGACCCGGGCAGAGAATGCCTCCAAAAATGTATCCATCAACTTTACCAATCCGCAGTTAAAGGCACCCCGCAATTATGTATTTAAGCGCGACATTGCCAACCTGTACTTTTCTGGACTCGATACCGCTAAAGCCACTGTGGTAGGTAAAAACTATGCAGATCATTGCACCTTTTTAAGCTATAAATTTGGCAAAGGAACGCTGTACCTGTGCGCTACACCCGATGTTTTCACCAATTATAGCCTCTTAACTCCGCAGGGAGCCGATTACGCGGCTAAAGCACTATCGTATCTGCCTAAAGTCCAGAATATTTATTGGGATCAATATCAGAACGGCGACATCCCCGAAGATATATCACCATTGCGTGTGTTCTTCGGCAACCCGGCTTTGCAGTGGGCCTATTACCTAAGCCTGGGCAGCATGCTTATATTTATTTTTTACGAGATGAAACGCCGTCAGCGCGTTATCCCCGTAATTGAACCCTTGCCAAATTCCACGCTTGATTTTGTGACCGTTGTGGGCCAGGTGTATTATGAAAAACGCAATAATGCCAACATCGCCCATAAAAAGGTAATTTACCTGTTAGATCATATCAGGGAGCGTTATCGCTTGAAAACAAGCAAGCTCGATCAGGAATTTATCAATACCCTATCACAAAAAACTGGTATCGATGTTGGTTTTGCCAGCTCGCTGATCAGCGCGGTAAATTACATCAGCGTTCAGCAACAGGTAAACGATAGGGAATTGATTGAATTGAATAAATTGATAGAAAAGTTTTACAGCCAAACCGGATATAATGGAAAATGAGAATTTTGAAAACAGAACCGATCTGAGCAAACTCAGTACCGCGGTTAGTCAAATTAAATATACACTTGCCCAGATCATTGTAGGGCAGCAGGACTCTATAGATCTGCTGATAGCAGGCATCCTGGCCGACGGCCACATACTGATAGAAGGTGTACCCGGTGTGGCCAAAACGCTTACCGCCAAACTGATCGCCAAAGCTATTGATGCGCGCTACTCGCGCATCCAGTTTACGCCTGATCTGATGCCTTCGGATATATTAGGCACCTCGGTGTTTAACCCTAAAAGCACGGAGTTTGAATTTAAACAAGGTCCGGTTTTTGGTAACATCATCCTGATAGATGAAATTAACCGTGCCCCTGCCAAAACCCAATCGGCTTTGTTTGAGGTGATGGAAGAACGCCAGGTGACTATCGACGGGCATACTTACAAAATGCAGGAGCCCTTCACGGTGCTGGCCACACAAAACCCGGTAGAGCAGGAAGGCACCTATCGTTTACCAGAAGCGCAGCTTGACAGGTTTCTGTTTAAAATAGAGATCAAATACCCAACACTGGAAGAAGAGATAGCCATCATCACCCGTCAGCACCAGCAAAAAACTACCGATCAGCTCACCCACATACAACCGGTTTTATCGGCAGGTGATATTATCGCGCTTCGCCAGCAGGTGCGGTCGTTTCATGTAGAAGCCAAACTGCTGGAGTTTACGGCTAAGATCATTCACGAAACCCGTAATCATAAATCATTGTTCCTGGGTGGTTCGCCGCGCGCGTCGCTGGCCATGATCAATGCCGCCAAAGCCATTGCTGCTATCAAGGGTCGCGATTTTATTACGCCTGATGATATTATCTATGTAGCTGCCCCGGTGTTAAGGCACCGTATTATGCTTACGCCGGATAAAGAAATGGAAGGTGTAAGTCCGGATGATGTGGTAGCACAGATCATACAAAAAATTGAAGTACCGAGATAGAGAGTCAAGAATCAAGAGCCAAGAATCAAGAAAAAAGCATATGGATGATTTCCTGTCTTGGTTCTTGACTCTTGATTCCTGATTCTTATTAACAGTTCATAGTGAAAAAAATAATCAGCCTCTTTTATAGAAACCTTTTTTTAACAAACCGCCTGTTTGCAGCTTTAACCTGCAGCGTGGTGTTGTTTTTGTTATCGTTCTTTTTTCCATGGCTGGGTCTTATCCCTACGCTGGCATTTTGGGTGCTGATCATATTATTTTTGATGGATGTGCTACTGTTGTACCGCACATCAAACGGGGTATTTGCCAAACGACATGCTCCCGAACGCCTGAGCAACAGTGATAATAACGACCTGGGTGTATATATCGAAAACTGGTATAGTTTCCCCATCAGCATTGGTATTATTGACGAGATCCCGGTGCAGTTTCAAAAGCGCGACATCTGGTTTAAAACCAATCTGAAACCGCGCGAAAAAAAACTCATCAACTATGTATTGCGGCCAACCCGCCGTGGCGAGTATGAATTTGGCGATATCCGGGTATACGTTAAATCGCCTTTAGGCTTTATCAGGCGGCGATATAATTTTGAGCAGGCCGAAACCTTACCAGTATACCCGTCCTTCCTACAGATGCGCAAATACGAGCTGATGGCCATATCTAACCGGTTAACAGACATCGGTATCAAAAAAATTCGTCGTATTGGGCACAGTATGGAATTTGAGCAGGTAAAAAATTATGTTCAGGGTGATGATTACCGCACCATTAACTGGAAAGCCACCGCGCGGCAGGGCAACCTGATGGTGAACTCCTATACCGACGAAAAATCGCAGCATGTGTACTGCGTTATCGATAAATCAAGGGCCATGAAAATGCCTTTTGAGGGCTTGAGTCTTTTGGATTATGCCATTAACGCCAGCCTGGTATTATCAAACGTGGCGCTGTTAAAAGAGGATAAAGCCGGGCTCATCACTGTATCCGAAAAACTGGGAGCCGTAATTCCTGCCGAAAGACGCCCTGCACACCTCAACAAGATACTGGAAGCTTTATACAAAGAAAAAACACGCTACCTGGAGACCAATATGGAGCTGCTGTTTGCCACCGTACGCAAGGTGATCAAACAGCGCAGCCTGGTGGTATTTTTTACTAATTACGAAAGCCTGAACGCCCTGCATAGGCAATTGCCATTTTTAAAAAGGATAGCCAAATATCACTTGCTGCTGGTTGTATTTTTTGAAAATACCGAACTCAAAAAACTGAGCGAGCAACCCGCTGCCGATGTAGAAGGCATCTACATTAAAACCATAGCCGAAAAATTTGCCTACGATAAAAAGCTTATTGTAAAAGAGCTGGCTAAACATGGTATTCAATCTATTTTAAGCGCCCCCCAAAACCTCACTATCAATACCATTAACCGGTATTTGGAAATTAAGGCAAAGCAGAAAATTTAGAGGGAGAAGAGAATCAAGAAGTAAGAGTCAAGAATCAAGACATAAGGCTGTCATGTTGAGCCTGTCGAAGCATGGTGGACAGGCCTCTACGCACGATCCTTCGACAGGCTCAGGATGACAGGCCATTTTAAAATTTCAACACGTCATTGCGAGGTACGAAGCAATCTCTATGCTATACAGAGCGGACTTTTCTGATCGACCTGCTTGTGTAGAGATTGCTTCGTACCTCGCAATGACGCGGTGGAGATGTAGGCGATAATCAAGCATCTTGATTCTTGATTCTAATCTCTTGCCTCTGCAAACTATCCTGCTTTCGGGAAAGTAACGCCTGCGGCGCCCAGGTCTTTGATGATCTTTTCCTGCAGGGTCCATTTGGCAGTTAAAAAATTGCCTGGCTGAACCCACACATTGATCACATACCTGATGGAATCGATCTCCAGGCTGTTGATGCCTACTTTTGAAACGGGTGTTTTGAGCAAGTTGGGTGTAGTACTTATTGCGTTCTCGATGATTCCCCTTACTTTTTCAACATCGTTGGCATAGCCTACTTTTACCTCAAAGTCAAGGCGGCGTTTGCCTTCGCGGGTTACGTTGATAATAACCTCGTTAAACAGCTTACCATTAGGGATAATAACCGTTTTGTTATCGGCAGTGAGTAAAACCGTGTAGAACATCTGTATAGAGGTTACCACGCCATCCTGTCCCTGCGCTATTATACTATCATTCAGTTCGAATGGTTTTAGTAACAGTATCAGTACACCACCCGCAAAGTTTTGAAATGTTCCGGACAACGCCAAACCGGCGGCCACACTGAAGGCGCCGATAATGGTGGTGAAAATGGTCATTTCCCAACCAATAATATTCATTACCCAAATTACCAGCAGCACATAAAGCGCGGTAATGGTAAGGCTCAGAAAAAAGGGTTGTAATGAGGAGTGGATCCCTCGCCTGATCATCCGGTTGCGCATCCGTGTGCGGATAAGCTTGATGACCCAAAGACCAATAAAAAATATGATGATCCCACCTACATAATTTGGCCCGCGGGTAATAAGCCAATGATGAAACTCCTGATAAAATTCTTCTACTTTCATAATCTGAAAGCAAAGGTAAAAATTAATTATTTACCGTAAATAGTAACAAACAGCTCAGGGCCTTTGATCAGCACCCAATCTACTATGGTACTGCGCACTAATTTTGTTGTTTGAACTATTTTTTTCATGATTACTTTGTGATACACAAATCCTATGCCCGGGAGTACAAGTTTCAGATTTGTTACGCAAAAATACGGAAGCAGGATCAAGTAAATGTTAAAAATTAATCAAATGATTAACTCGTGACCATCCGTTTACTTTTTTATGACCGTAAAGGGTGTAAAAAACAAAACGCCTGTATGCAAAAGCATACAGGCGTTTTGTTTGATGTGCAGATATGCGGATTTTAAATGTGCAGATGACCATATATTAATCATTTGCACATCTGCACATTTAAAATCTGCACATCTGACACCCCCTTCAGGGGGGCTGGGGGGCTTACATCATGCCGCCCATGCCGCCGCCACCCATTGGTGGGCCAGCTGGAGCATCTTCAGGATCATCAGCCAATACAACTTCTGTTGTTAACAACATAGCTGCAATTGAAGCTGCATTCTCTAAAGCTACACGACCAACTTTAGTTGGGTCGATAACACCTGCAGCAATCAGGTTTTCATATTTGTCGGTACGTGCGTTGTAACCAAAATCGCCAGTGCCTTCTTTAACTTTTTGCACAACGATAGAACCTTCGATACCAGCGTTTTCACAGATCTGACGTAAAGGCTCTTCGATAGCACGACGGATGATCTGGATACCAGTGTTCTCATCTTCGTTCTCGCCTTTAAGATCAGCTAAAGCAGCTACCGCGCGGATGAAGGCAACGCCACCACCTGCAACAATACCTTCTTCAACAGCCGCACGGGTTGCGTGTAAAGCATCATCAACACGGTCTTTTTTCTCTTTCATTTCTACTTCTGTAGCAGCACCTACGTACAATACAGCAACACCACCAGATAATTTGGCTAAACGTTCCTGTAATTTTTCGCGGTCATAATCAGATGTAGTTGATTCGATCTGAGATTTGATCTGGCTTACACGGCCTTTGATCTCATCGGCAGAACCAGCACCGTTGATGATAGTAGTATTATCTTTGTCGATAACGATTTTCTCAGCAGTACCTAAGTAAGTAAGGTCGGCATTTTCTAATTTGTAACCTCTTTCTTCAGAAATTAAAGTACCACCAGTCAGGATAGCGATATCCTCTAACATAGCTTTACGACGATCGCCAAAACCTGGAGCTTTAACAGCAGCCACTTTCAGTGAGCCACGGATCTTGTTAACTACCAAAGTAGCCAAAGCCTCGCCATCAAGATCTTCAGCGATGATCAACAATGGTTTGCCGGTTTGTACTTGCTTCTCCAAAATTGGAAGTAATTCTTTCATCGAAGAGATCTTTTTATCATAGATCAGGATGTAAGGATTTTCCAATTCAACTTCCATTTTGTCGGCATTGGTAACAAAGTAAGGAGAAAGGTAACCACGGTCAAACTGCATACCTTCTACAGTTCTAACTTCGGTTTCAGTACCTTTAGCTTCTTCAACAGTAATTACACCGTCTTTACCAACTTTAGCCATAGCTTCAGCGATCAATGAACCGATAACCTCGTCATTGTTAGCAGAGATAGAAGCTACTTGTTTAATTTTGTTATTGTCTTCGCCTACAGTTTGTGATTGAGCTTTTAAGTTCTCCACAACAACTATTACAGCTTTGTCGATACCGCGTTTCAGATCCATTGGGTTAGCGCCGGCTGCAACGTTTTTAATACCTGCAGTAACGATAGCCTGAGCTAAAACGGTAGCAGTAGTAGTACCATCACCAGCAATATCAGCAGTTTTTGAAGCTACTTCTTTTACCATTTGGGCACCCATGTTTTCTAAAGCATCTTTCAGTTCGATCTCTTTAGCTACAGTTACACCATCCTTAGTGATAGCTGGTGAACCGAATTTCTTATCAATAATTACGTTACGACCTTTAGGACCTAATGTTACTTTAACTGCATTAGCTAAAATATCAACACCGCGTTTCAGGGCGTCGCGTGCTTCAACATTGTATTTAACTTGTTTTGCCATTTTTTTGAGTTATTGAATTATTGAGTTAGTGATTTTAACCTCACTGTTCAATAATTAATTTTTGATTGAGTTTTAAATTCCGGATGATTATAGATGTAGGTAAATAAAAAATCACTAATTCACCCATTCACTAATTAAAGAACCGCGTAAATATCAGATTCGCGCATGATCAGATACTCTTTACCTTCATAAGTAATTTCGGTACCTGCGTATTTTCCATATAAAACCTGGTCACCAACTTTTACGGTTAAAGGCTCATCTACTTTACCATCGCCTACTGCAACGATAGTTCCACGCTGAGGTTTTTCTTTAGCGGTATCCGGGATAATAATTCCCGAAGCGGTCTTCTCTTCGGCAGCTGCAGCTTCCACCACAACTCTGTCGCCGATTGGTTTAATGTTTAATGACATAGTTATCTCTGTTTATTTTATTTAAGTTTTCGAGTCCAATTCCTCATCAATTATGCCAAGCAAACACAATGGTCAATATTGACAGGTTAAACTGTTGTAATGTCAGCTAAAGGTTATTTTATTTTTGATGCTTAACAAAAATTTAACGCATCAGTGCCATCATGTCAGTACAGTTTATATTCACAAAAAAAGGCTTTGGAGATTCCCAAAGCCTTTTTTATTCTTTTAACCGCTGTGATTATTTAGCCGGTTTTGTTTCTGGTTTAGCCGGTGCAGGTGTTGAAGGTAGGCTCAACGGTGCACTTGCAGGCGCAGTTGGTTTTGAAGCTTTTTCAAGTTGCTCGCGCGATACAGATCCGCTGCTGCTTGTTGAAGCGCCACCTTTTACAGCTACGTTAATTGCTAATGATAAAACCATTACGCTAATGGCCAGTACCCAGGTACCTTTTTCTAAAAAATCGCCTGTTTTTTGCACACCCATTAATTGTGATGAGCTGGAGAAATTTGATGATAAACCACCACCTTTAGGGTTTTGGATCAGCACAATAAGGCCTAAAAGGATGCAAATGATAATGGTAATGATAATTAAAACTAAATACATTTCTTTATATTAATTGGTTTTCTTTTCTAACTGTTCAATTTGGGTGGCAAAGTAACGGCTTTTTTCCGGGAATTTCAACATCAATTTTTTATAAGTAGCTATTGCTTTGTGGTAAAGCATTTGGTCGGCATATATCTGTGCAAGCGTTTCACTTACCAGGTCGTTCCGGTCCTCTGAGCTCTTTTTGGCTTTGTTCTCATTGTCCAGTTTATCCATAGCGGGTGGCCGTATCTGCGGTTCCTCCTGTATAAAGCGTTCAATGATCACGTCTTCTTTCCGTTTTACTTCGGGCCCATCAGGCTGAGGTGTTTTTTCCAACTCCTCTAATGACCGTACATGGAAAATATTTTCAACATACTGCTGCTGCAAAGCATCAGCGCCGGGTTCTTTTACGCTATTGGTCTGCTGTATCCGGGCTGGTTGTGCCTGGACAGGCTCAGGGCTGGAGTAAGGCTGATAAGTCGCTGCATACTCTTTACGGGTTTTATCCAACCACCACATAAAGGTATAAGGCATCTTCTCGTCATTGTATTTGGATACATCCTGACTTTCGGTATCTGCCGGAATGCTGCCATTCGCATGACTTAACGCTTCAGATACAAACGGTGCAGCTTCCTCTTTTTTTACTTCTTCCTGATGTCTTTGGTCGGCGATGGATTTATCAAACATAAAGTAATCGCTGCCTGCTATGCTGCCTATCACCCAGTCTTCTGATATCGCATCCGGTTCGGGCTCGCTTACCTTTGTTTTTTCATCGGCAGTAGCGGGCGCCTGGGCTTTTTCATGTTCCTGATCAGCAATATGGATATGTTCAATACCTAATATCTCATCATATACCTCGTCTTCAATGCCACCTGGCGGAGGTATAATAGCTTTAGCTGGATCATCAATCCCCCTTATCTCGTCGTATATCTCGTCATCAATCTCTCCATGAGGCTGCGAAACAGGAGCTACAGGTTCAGTTGCCGCAGGTTGTTCATGTACATGATCTTCATCAGCCTCGGCAGGGGTCCTGTTTTTATTTACAAAGGCATCTTCAGGATGAAGTTCCGCTGCAACGGGTTCATGTGTTATCGTATTTTCAAATACCTGCCCGCTGTTAAAATAGTTTTCGCCTGTATGAGTAAAGCTTTCGCTGCTTTGCTGGTTACCGGTATCTGCGGGGTTCCCGGCAATTTGCGCCGGTGATACTACGGCCAGGCTATCAACCTCGTGCGTAAGTTTATATAAAAGCGGCGGATTAAAATAAGCGGCGGCCTGCTTCAAGTCGTTACCATTGCCGGCACGGGCAAGCATGGCGCGCAGTAAGCCGCTTTGCGGAAATTCATTAACCAACTGCTGCAAATTATAGCTGTGCTGCTGCCCGGTATTAGCCGGATTAGCCAACAATTCCAATAATATTCCGTTCTGCCTGTTATTCAAGTCTTGATCCACGTGGTTGAAAGTACGAATTGCCTACCAATTAGAAAAGGCTTTGTTAAAAATATCTTCTGTTATCTTATCAGTTATCGTTTTTATCAGGTTTTGCTCTTGCGCTCCTATATCTCCTTTATAATCCTGATAATTGGTAAATGTTTCTTCAAAGTTAAGCTTTTTATCGGCTGGAGTCTTTGCTGTATTGTAAACAAATTTAACTCTTACAGTAATCGTCAACCTGTTCGCATCGGCAATCGGCGCTACGTTATTGGCTACCGCCTGGATAGAAACCGGTGCAATGGTATACCCTATAATACTGCCCGACAAAGTAGCATCCGCTTCGGCATTACGGGAAATACTTAACCGGCTTTGGTTACGTATCCTGGTTTTTAAGCCTTCGGTAAAATTTTGACTCAGGTTGGCTACCACCAAAGGCGCGTTATTTTCAAAAAACTGCACATCAAGGGTCTTCATATCCGTCGGGATAGAAACATTTTTGAGCGTATAGCACGATGACAGGAATAAGCTTAATGAACAAACAGCAATAACCCCAAAAAATCTTTTCATTTAGCTTATAAGTTTAATTCTTTTATTTTCCGGTACAGGGTACGTTCTGATATACCCAGTTCATTAGCCGCCAGCTTACGCTTGCCTTTGTGTTTCTTTAACGCTTTACGTATCAGGTCCGATTCTTTTTCAATCAGTGATAAAGATTCTTCCACCTCCTCGGCATCATGCGTTATATTATAGGCATCAACGTTATTATTGCTGTTGTTATTTACCGTATTAACGGGTTGTTGCAAAGTAAATTGCGCTTCGGGGTTTCCGGGCAGCTCAATATCACGGTACAGCTGATTGATGGTTTGCGAATGATTGCTGTAATTGGCCGCCACTCCCCCATGTTCAATAATATCCGCTACCAGTTTTTTCAGCTCCACCATATCGCGTTTCATATCAAACAGCACTTTATATAGGATATCCCTTTCAGAAAAATCCTCTTTGGGCTGATTATCCAAACGCATAGGTAAATTGCGGTTGCTGGTTTCATGTGGGATGTAAGTAAGCAGCGTTTGCGCGGTAATGATACGGTCGCGCTCCAATACAGCCAATTGTTCGGCCATGTTTTTAAGCTGCCTTACGTTACCCGGCCATGAATAATTAATCAATACCTGCTGGGCCTCTTCATCCAACTGAATGGGTGGCGTACGGTATTTGTCGGTAAAATCTGATGTAAATTTCCTAAAAAGCAGGTACACATCTTCCTTCCTGTCGCGAAGTGGTGGGATCCTTAGCGGAACGGTATTTAAACGATAATAAAGATCTTCCCTGAACTTACCATTCTTTACGGCTTCGTATACATCAACATTGGTAGCCGCTATAACGCGCACGTTCGTTTTTTCTACTTTAGACGAACCCACCTTAATGTACTGTCCCGATTCCAGCACGCGCAGCAAACGGGCCTGTGTGCCCAAAGGCATTTCGGCAATCTCATCCAAAAAGATGGTACCACCGTTCACGGTTTCAAAATAGCCTTTACGTTCGCCAACAGCGCCGGTATAAGCGCCTTTTTCGTGACCGAATAATTCTGAATCGATAGTACCTTCTGGTATAGCCCCGCAGTTTACCGCGATAAATGGCCCATGCTTACGCGGGCTCATCTGGTGTATAATGTGCGAAAACACTTCCTTACCACTCCCGCTTTCGCCGGTTATCAGTACCGAAATATCTGTAGGCGATACCTGGTTAGCAATATTTATAGCCCGGTTAAGCAATGGCGAATTGCCAATGATACCAAAGCGTTGTTTTATTTCTTGTACTTCCATAAAGAGATTCAAGAATCAGGATATCAAGAACCAAGACAAAAGTTTCAGTATTGAATCCTAATTCGGTTTTAATCATTACTTTTCAAAATATATTCTCTGAAATTGAATATCATCTTTTGAATTTCAATAACTAATTCTAAACATTCTTTTAATTTATCCTCAGAACCATAAGCTCTGCGTTCACATATCAATAATTGTGTTTCTACTTCAAACGCCGATGAAAGCGATGTAGTTAAAAACTCGGCAAAGTGAACCTTTGTTCTTTTTCCAGACCCTTCAGCTATATTTGAAGGGATCGAACACGAACATCTGTTAAGTTGATCAATCAGGTTGAAGCGTTCATCGATTGGTAATCCCTTACAAAATTCATAAGTTAAATCGGTTAGGTCCATTGACCTTTGCCAAATTTTCAAACTTTTAAAATTGTGCTTCACCAATCTTTAAGCTTCCTTTCTTGTCTCTTGATTCTTGATTTCCTGCCTCTATTCCTCCACTACCACTTTTCCTATCAACGTAGCCGATGTTGTTTTTTCGACCAATACATTTACGTATTCGCCAGGTTTGTAGTTGTCACCAACCGGGAATATCACCATGGCGTTTTGATCGCTGCGGCCGCAATAGTCTTTGTCTGATTTTTTGGAGTAACCCTCTATCAGTACTTTTTCTACCTTGCCTATACGAGCCTGCATCCGGTAAAACGAATATTCCTGCTGCTTGGCTACAATTTGAGCCAGGCGTTTTTGTTTTATTTCTTCCGGGATGTCATCAGCATAACGTTTCGCCGCCAAAGTACCGGGGCGTTCGCTGTACTTAAACATATAGGCAAAATCATATTTAACGTAATCCATCATGGTTACGGTATCATGATGCTCCTCGTCGGTTTCGGTACAAAAACCGGTGATCACATCTGTTGATACAGCGCAATTTGGTATAATACGGCGGATAGCATCGATACGGTTGATGTACCATTCCCTATCATAAGTGCGGTTCATCATGTCCAGTATGCGGCTATTGCCCGATTGTACCGGCAGATGTATATAGTTACAAATGTTTTCGTATTTATTGATGGTGTGTAACACATCATCCGTAATATCCTTAGGGTGTGAGGTCGAAAACCGAACCCGCAGATCAGGATTGATAAAAGCTACCAACTCCAATAAATTAGCAAAATTGGTAGTGGCCTCACCTAAATCCTCTCCAAAGGAGAGGACTTCCTTTGCATCCGGCTCATCAGAACCCTCTCCTTTGGAGAGGGCAGGGTGAGGCTGTTTCCATTTATACGAATCCACGTTCTGCCCCAGCAAAGTAACCTCGCGGTAACCTTTGTTGAACAGATCGGTACATTCGGCTATGATCGATTTTGGATCACGGCTGCGTTCACGGCCACGGGTAAAAGGCACCACGCAAAATGAGCACATATTATCGCAGCCACGCATAATAGATACAAAGGCGTTGATGCCATTGCTGTTTAAACGCACCGGACTGATATCGGCATAAGTTTCCTCGCGCGATAGCAGCACGTTCACCGCTTTCTGGCCACTATCTACCTGGTCAATCAGTTCGGGCAGGTTGCGGTATGCATCCGGACCAACCACTACGTCAACCAGTTTTTCTTCTTCTAAAAATTTCGATTTCAGGCGTTCGGCCATACAGCCCAGTACACCTACCACCAGGCCGGGGTTCCTTACTTTGGCTACCGTAAATTCTTTTAGGCGGTTACGCACCCTTTGCTCGGCGTTTTCGCGAATGGAGCAGGTATTTATAAAAATAACATCGGCAAGGTTATGATCAGAAGTGGTTTCAAAACCCTGCTCGGCTAAAATTGATGCAACTATCTCACTGTCCGAAAAGTTCATGGCACAGCCGTAGCTTTCAATATAAAGCTTACGACCATTGTTTTTACCGACTACAGGTTCTAAAACCAGAGCTTCGCCCTGCCTGCTTTCGTCATGTGTTTTATCCGGAATTACCAAATCCATCATGTATTGTAAAAATTAGTCTGCAAAAATACATAAAATTTAAATACCCAAATGACATATTGGCAGTATTTATAGGAAAATTGACTTTTTCTTGTAATGAGTTTAAAAAATAGACAGCAGCTTATTTTCCAAAGCGTCATTGCGAGGTACGATGCAATCTCTATGCTGTACAGAGCGAATATGAATAGTTAACCTGCTTACGTAGAGATTGCTTCGTACCTCGCAATGACGCATGAAGAGGAGAGTCTTCCCCACCCCCTTTCCGCCGCAGGCAAGGAGAGGGTGGTCGAGCGAAGTGTAGACCGGGTGAGTTGATTCGTTACTGAAGATAATAATCCAAACAATAAACACGTTTTTAGCCCAGGACCAATTGACCTGCCGCGCGATCCCGAAAGCTCCATTTTTGATGATTTTAATATATGAACCCTACCTCGACTTAAGCCAAACGCAGATTTTATAAAAAAACACAATTAAGCGTTAAAGCTGTTGCAAATTGGATAACTTATCAGATAAGTTTAATAAATTTAAGCCTGACAGTACGCAGGCACGCAGAATAAAAAAGTAGAAGCTGCTAAAACAGGATAAACAAAATAATACACCCCTAAGAGAAAGCAAACCGGTAAATGGAGTTTAAGTTTTTAAAGCACAAGTGGCAAAAAATAGTATTTAAGTTTGTGCTGATACCGGTAATCATTATTTTTCTGCTGGCCTTGGTTGTTAACCGGTATTGGTCGCCTATTTTGGCCAACAAGGTTCATGACGTGGTATTAACCAGCAGCGACAGCCTGTATAAGATTGATTTTACAGATGCCGAATTGCATGTGCTGGAAGGCAAGATAACGCTTTACAATATTACCCTGAAACCCGACACCGCTGTTTACAATCAAAAAAAGAAACAACATCTGGCGCCTAATAACCTGGTGGAGCTACATGTAAAACGCCTCATTCTGTTGCATGTACATCCGCTTAGCCTGTATTTCAGGCATAAGCTCAATATAGGGCGGGTAATATTAAATGAGCCCGAAGTAAATATCAGCTACCAGCTTAACCATACCAAGGATACGGTTTTAAAAGACCACCGCACGGCCTGGCAAAAGATCTCCAAAAGTTTAAAATCCATCCATATCGGGCAAATATTGCTTAATGATGTCAAGTTTAAATATCACGACTACTCGGGCAACAAAGTGGCTATTTCTGAACTGAAGGAAATGAACCTTACCGCTAACGATCTGCTCATTGATTCGGCCACACAAACAGACCGCTCGCGCCTGCTTTATTGCAAGGATGTGATAACCGAGCTAAACAATTATACCGGCAAAACAAGCAGTGGCTTGTATACCTATAAGATCAAATACCTCAAGCTGTCTACCCTCAAATCGCAGTTAAATGTAGAGGGGCTGCAACTTTCACCAGCCAAAACAGATGTGTTTTTTAATAAAAGTAACAGCGATCGCTTCGGTATAAATATCGATAGCCTGCAACTCAATGATTTTGATTTTTTAAGTTATCACAAATACCGGCGGGTAACAGCGTCAAACCTGGTTCTGAACCGGGGTAGCATCAGGGTGTTCAACAATCCTAATAAAACAAAAGCCAGCACCATTGATAAAGTAAATACTTTCCCCAATGTGATGATACACCAGATTGGTACCGATCTGAATATCGACACCCTGCGTGTACGTCATATCAATGTGGAATATTCAGAGTTTAATCATAAATCAAACAAAACCGGTACCATCACTTTTAATAATACCAGCGGTCATTTTTATAATATTACTACCAACAAGGCTACGCTGGCCAAAAATAATATCACTAACGTTGAGCTTACCACCTATTTCATGAACCGTGGTAAATTGAATGTGCAGTTTGCCTTCAACTTAACCGATAAAGACGCGGCCTTTACCTATAAAGGCACCCTGGGACCCATGAGTTTGCAGGCGCTAAACCCGGCGGTAATGCCGCTGGCTATGGTGAAGGCCACCGCGGGATCGATCAAAGAATTGAGCTTTGACATTCAGGCCAATGCCAATGTATTTAAGGGTCATGTTGGTTTTTTATACAACGATCTGAAGATAAATATATTCCAGGCCGACACCGCTAATGACCGGCTGAAAAAACGGTCTATGATGTCGATGTTTGCCAACCTGTTCGTGATCAAGCATGACAACCCGGACAAAGCAGGCGAAACGCCCAGATCGGCCAATGTTATTTTGCTGCGCCCTAAAGATTCCCCTTTTTTTAAAACCATGTGGAAAGCCCTGTTGGAAGGTATAAAACCTTGCGTAGGTGTTGATGCCAAAAAGCAACAGGAAACCAAAGCCCGGATTGAGGAGCATCAAAAGAACAAACTCGAACACAAGGCCAGAAAAGAAGCCCGCAAAAAACGCAAAGCCGAAAAAAAGCGCCAGAAGGAGTTGAATAAATAAATTGCCTGAGAGGACACAGGCAATCGAAAAGAAAAATATACCATTGCTGTAAGGGTCAGATAATTCAATAAGTCATCCTGAACTTGTTTCAGTATCCCACAGGACAGGTTAGCCATCATGTTGTACACCCTGCTTATGGGATGCCGAAACAAGTTCGGTATGACTGGATTTTATAGATTAATAGAAAAGGGAGGTCATTCTGAACTTGTTTCAGGATCCCTCAGGACAGGTTAGCCATCATGTTATACTCCCTTGCTTATGGGATGCCGAAACAAGTTCGGCATGACGTTAGTTATTCCCCCTAAATTTTCGTATCTTTATATTAACAACAGCCCGACTTCCTTTTTTAAGGAAGCCGGGCTGTTTAGTTAAAGACAAAACAGAGCCGAAAATAGACCACATTACACACACATTACTGATTATCAATAATTTAATACTTTTTAAAGCTTTCAAAACACATCAAAACCGTGTTAAAATTTGTTAAAAAGTGTTAAAATGGGTGTTTTTCGAGCGTTTTTAGGCTGTTTTCACCTCGGTTTTGAGCAGAAAAGTGTTAAAATTTAAGGTTTAAAAAGTTTTGGGATCAGTTATAGGAAAATTTAATTCCTTTTTCTTTTACCATTTCTTTAAAACCAACGGCGGCCTCGCGCGATTCAAAACCATCTTTGGGCAGATAGTAAAAAGTCCGGTTCTGATTAAACATCATGAAGTATTTTTCCCGCTCCATCAGCGTACCTACATATTGCCAGGTGCAAACGTGAGTGAACGAATCGCCGGAGAGTTCAATTTTATCCAGGTTAAGTTTATAATGCACCTCTTCTTTAAGGTAAGGGGTCTTTTGTATTTGTATTTTACAAGCCCTGTACATCGCCCAGATACTAAAAATATATAAGGCGCCAAAAATGCTTATTAACCAAAGTTCGTCACTCCATAAAACCGGCGGCTCCAAAAAAAAGGTGATTTGCACAGCTACAAATGGGATCAGGAGTATAATCGCACGCTTTTTCAAATATATCCTTAAACAGATATAATAGTAGGTTTTCAGATCTATTGAACTTGTAACTTTAAAATCTTCCATGGTACTCTTATAGCTTATTGCAGTAACAATTTAAGGTTGATGCCAAAATTGGTATACGCGGTATTAAATGTTTGCGAAGTATATGGCCTGGTAATGTTGGAATCATAAAACAGGTTCAAATTAAATCGCTGGTTGATCACATAATCAATGGATGGGCGCACGGTAATATTTTGTGCACCTGATGATATTTCGGCCTCCTGCACATCGGCCCGATATATCAGGGTTTTATTATCACGCAGGGAGAAATCGAGCTTAAAATTAACATCATTATCCTTGCCCGGTCCGCTAAACCAGCCAAACGGGAAATGGAAGTTTTTGGTATGATAGCCAAAGCCAAACACGATGATGCGCTCGTTTTGCTGGGCCAACTGACTGTTAAGCAGGCTCAGGCTTAGTGAGCGGCTTTGCCGGTACTCCAGATTGGTGGTCATACTGTTTTTGAACCTGATACTGGCGCCCAGCAATGGTACAAACTGCTCAAAAATAGTCACCTGCGAAAACTGATATTGAGGTAAAAAGTCGTTATTAAGGTCTCGCGAAGTAACGCCGCCATTAGCCTCCTGGTATTGCAGTAAAGAGGTGAAACCATTTACGTTATACGATGACCGGTAGCCATGGCTCAGATCGAACGAGTCAAAAATATCCTGTAAAAACGGGATCTTGCTCAGGCCGTTATAGGTAATCTGCCAGTTAGGTATCGGGATAGACGGAAACTGTGAAAGGTTGCTTTTAGCGGGGTTTTTACCTGTATACGCTGCCAGGAAAGCCGGTACCAGTACATTCTGTGAGTTTGGCCCGTAACCATCGGCATAACCATCTGTACTACCAGCGGAATTTGGATTTGTTGCCCCTAATTTTTTAGATATGAGGGCACGGCTATCCAAAAGCTTTTGATAAATAGGTGATGTATTATCTACCCCGGTTGTTTTCTTAAACGCGGTAGCAATTGTTAAAAACGATATACTGTAATTACCTGTAGTTACCGGGCTTAAAGATTCGATACTGTTGGTTGTAGGGAGGTATTTAAAGTTGGCCTGGTAATTATGATCCTGCGTTTTGAAGGCAATAAGCTCAATTCGCAGATCCTTAAATGGCTCAATGATACCCCTGAAGTGCATATCCTCATTCATGGTGGTTACGTACAACTGATTTTGCAGGGTATCCCTGGTTATCCAGCCATTAGCTAAAGCCTTAGGCCGAATATCGGTTTGACTACCCAGTAAAAACCCTAAACCCGGGGCCCCGGCATCTGCCCCAAAAAAGCCCGAAGCTGGCAGGTATCCCGGCAAAAATATACCCTGGGTACGGGTATAAGTAGCGCTGAGGTTTTTAACACTGGTTAACAACCCTATCAGGACACCCTCAAGGCCGGCTTTGGTATTATTTGGATTATTAGCCTTGCGTATGAACGGGAACTTATTGTACAGGGCTACCATATTTAATGTTGGATTTAGCTGTATAGCCCTGGAGTTTTGTATGCTGTTACCCACATCATAAGTAGGATCATTGATGGCAAATAAAGGTTGTGTTTGCCAGTTAAAATGCGCGCTGTAACGGGCCACCATAGCTACCCAGTCCATCCCCGGAATTTTGGTGAACGGCACGTTATAGTTAAAGTTAATGGTGTGATTATAGTTAGTGGTACGCCCCAGTTTTTTCAGGTTATCCCATAGGGTATCCCGTTTTAAACCATTAATACGACCAGCCGGCTCATCAACTACCGACAGGTTGGTGGCGTCGATATCCATTTGTAATGATTTGGAAAGATTCCAACCGATACCATAAACCCGGGTAATATTAAAGTATTTATTGAACGTGGTTGTTGGTACAGGGATAAAGTTATTGGGGTCATTATCCCGCAAGGTATTCTCAGAATAAAAACGATCAAAATTAATACTCAGGTTTAACCGCGAAGGCAGGATACTGAAATTGATATCCCGGAAAAGGGCCAGGAGGTTACTTTTAATGATCTTAGCAAACGGACTATAGTATTTGGGCTGATTGGTATAATTATAGGCCAGCGTAAAGTTGTACGTTTTTTCCAGATCGCTTTGGGTCACAAAATCATGATGTGTATATTGTGTAAAGGCGTATGAAGCATTCAGGTTTTCTACATCCCATAAATGGCTCGGGGCATTGGGGTCAGTTTTTGCCTTGTGTACGTTGGTAAAGTTGATACTCTTTCGCAGGGTATAATCAACAGCGGCATTCCGTATAGAGTCGCGCTCCCGGCTCGAGGTTGCGGCTGCTAATGATGCCTTGAGCTCCACATCGGGCGCGCCGGGGTCATACTGTGGCATACTGGTTTGCTTTGATACATTGACGTAGGCTGGTATGTGGATACCGCTTTTATCCGGGAAGAATTTTCCGAGCTCCATATTGGCCGATACGTCATAAGTTTGGTCGTCACTGCGGCTCCTGTCATTCAACCGGGAATCAAGGGTACCAAAGCCAACGGTGGTTTTAGTACCGGCGATGGTGATATCGGCAAAATCTGCAAGCTTGGCATCAAACCGGGCTGTTGCTGCCCAGCCACCACGCTGGTCAAAATCGGTTAAACGCAGTTCATCAAACCAAACGGTACCGGTTTTATCTAAACCATCGTCAATATTTGACGGCTGCGCTCCCCTGTAAGGGTTGCGTACACCCACCATAACAGTACGCAACTTGCTCAGATCCGGCTGACCTTTGATATAAACTGTTTGGTTTCCCTCCACGTACTTGAACACCTGGTTGTAAGGCACGTTGGAGTGATTACGTTTAAGTTTGGCCCGGGTTAACAGATCCAGCTCAAGATCTATCGAGTTGACGGCGGGCCATATGGCATCCGGATCGCGGGTACCAGGCAGGGTAACCTTTAGAGGCACCTGGTATTCATAATAATTGTCCTGGTAATCAACCCCTAAACGGATAAAGGCACTCAGATCATTATCCTTCAGCTGATCGCCTTCGGCGTGTACAAACATTTGCAGGCGCTTATAGGATCGAAGGTCATTAAAAAAGGTTTTAAAGGCAGCTCTTGAATAACCATCGCGCAGGCTTTTAACATTTAACGACAGCGATTGCTCGTTGAGTTTAGTATCTGTTTGCAGGTTATTATAATTACGCTGGCGGTTAATGCCCGGCGGCACTACGTAAGGTATAGGCGTGCGGTTACCGTTTTGTTCGATACTTACCGCCTGTACATCAAGGGTAGAGTTATCAAGCGGCGGATTTGGGATAGCCGGATCGGCAATTACATTGAGCGGGTTTCTTTCGGTATTAAAAGAACGCCACTCTCCACGTACCAATTGCAGGGTAGCGAAACGTAATATAGCAGTATCGGCAAAGTTGGTCATGAACATCCGCATAAAACGGATGGCCTTAAAATCCTGGATGTTACCTACCTGCGCTTGATAATCGGTTATCGGGATCCTGAATTGGTACCAGTTAACCATTTGCGTACTGCCATTGGCCAGCTTTACCGAAGCAGTAACCTTATCGCTAACATAATTTTGGCCCACTACCATATCTCCGGGGCGAATAGATACTTTATATTGAAAGTAAGAATCCTCTATGCTCATGTTATTATCCCGGTTGATATCCTCGCCATCGGGCAGTGAGGTAGCAGCCGAGTTTTGTATCCCGAGTTCGGCCTGTGATTGTTCAGCTGTTTTGGAGTTACCGTCGGTACCGTTGTATTTACTATAACGATCCAAAATACCTGCCCTGGCCTGGTCAAGATCGCGCCCCTGATAATATTGGTAATCATCAGAAGAGGGGTCAGTTGAGAAACTGGTGGCTGCCTGCGCGCTTAAGCGGCTAGTTAGTTGTTGCACAACGGGAGCAAATTTCTTTTTCTCATCGGCATCATTTAAACCATCTAAACCCACGTCTTGCAGCCTGCGCGAATCTGGGTTATTATCAAAGGCGTTTATTACGGGTTGCAGTTTTGCTACACGCCCCCAGTTGGTTTCGTCAACCTGCGACAGGTCGCCATTTACCGGCAGGGCGTTCTCTAAACTTTTACGTCCGTCTTTTAGTATATCTTCGGATATACTACCCAGGTTAAAATACAGGTCGCCACCAGCTGAGTTTGGTTTGTAAACAAAAGGATCCATCACCCAAAACTCAATGTAGGATACGTTTAATGATT
The DNA here is from genome assembly GCF_059567985.1 of Mucilaginibacter sp. BGA-UO-ETr-C110. Taxonomy (NCBI): domain Bacteria; kingdom Pseudomonadati; phylum Bacteroidota; class Sphingobacteriia; order Sphingobacteriales; family Sphingobacteriaceae; genus Mucilaginibacter; species Mucilaginibacter sp. BGA-UO-ETr-C110. The sequence continues at coordinate 6,508,741 of NZ_JCAQPB010000002.1, read as the reverse complement.
CAAAATCATTGGTTTCCATTTTCCTGAACATACCGCCCCAGCGTGATTTTGGATTTTGCAGCGTACCATCGTTATTGATACCGTTAGTGGTATAGTTATATGGCCCGCGCACGGTTGGATAAAAGGCCAGGTTAAGTGTAGCAATACTTAATTGCTGCCCGGTAGCTGGTTGTTTGTACGGGAATACTTCCTGCTCAATGATCTGCCTTACATAATGGTTTGAAAGCTCAGACTTTGATATAGGGATACTGCCGGTATTGGTATAAAATATCGGGTCGATATTATAAAATGCAAGCCGGGCCCGATTATAGCCATAGCTCAGGTCATTAGATAATCCAGCTTCGGAAAAGAGTTGCGGTGTGCCTGATATTTGCCAGGTGTTAGCACTTTTTACGTCAATCACCGACTGGCTATTCTCAAAATCATCCAGGTAGGAAGTACCATTTTTTGAGCCGGCAAAATTCAGGGCGCCAGGGCTGCCAGGCAGCAATTGTGCAAACTCCCCCGAGAAATTTATAGACGACGGAACCTTGGTATGGATAAAGGGGATCTTATCAACCAGTCGCGTAAGCAGTCGCGATTCCGAACTATAATTAGCATCAAAACCCCATATCGTATTGGATATGGATTCTTGGCCGGCAACTTCATTCTGGTTCAGCGGCTGTTCTGTGAGGTGCATGATGGTACCACCCAAAGCCAGTTTATCATTAACATGGTAATCTAACCTTGAGCCATATAATGATTTTTGCTGCACGCCAAACAATTCATTATTTTCCAGTTTAACCGTGATCGGCTGTCCTGATGATAACAGCGCCTGGTTCAGTATCCGGATACGGCCAGAATTATAATCAACTGTATAATCATTGCCTTCCTGCAGCTTTAATGAGCCGGCGGTTACAATGACCGATCCTTGTGGAATATTAACCGCGTTAAGCTGGTACTCAGAGCCTCCCGTGGAGGTATAAGTACCCTTAATTACATACCGGTTTAAATTGGGAAAATACTGTTGCGCTATGGTTTTGGTTGAATCATACAGGGGTTGGTACACATACCGTTTAGCGAGGTCCGATTCGCCCGGCAAAAACTTTTTATTCAGATCGGAGCCAAAGGGTTCCAGCACCGGGAACATGATCCGACCATTCTGTGAGTCGATGGTGATCCCTTCCAAAAAGTCAAAGTACCCATCGGGCTGAAGATTATTTTGCTGATTGAGATTATCCACGTCTGTTATCTGCAGCCAGAGCTTTCCTTTTGTATTTTGCCCCTCCTCCATTACTGTTTTCTCGATACCGGATTTGTCATCAAGCCTGGTAATCGTGAGTTTAAAATCGGTGGGGCTTACCTGGAAAGCTCCTAATGAATAAATATTCTTCATCATGAGTTTCCAGGTAGGCAAATTGGTTTTCAGCAATTCGCCTTTCAATAATTTCACAAACAACACCTTGGGCGTATTAGGGTCAACAGCCACATCGCTGCTAAACTCACCCACCTGGTATTGTTGTCCGTTAACCGTATACTGGTAAGCTACTGCCAATACCTCATCATTATTCAAAGGGTAATTGAGCGATATATATCCCAATTGAGGATGCAGGGTATACTCCTTGTCGGTAAGTTTACGGGCGTAAGTGAGTTTTGAATAGTTATCCGTGGCTCCGGTGCTTTGAAAATAATTGGCTACTGAGTTAGAATTGGTTTGACGCACATCAGCAGGCAAATTATTTAACAGGGAATTTGATTGTTGTGCAAAACCCGGACCTTTAAAGCCTGCCGGATAAACGCTTCCGCCACCTTGTATCCGTGTTTTATTGTAGGGGTTATTTTCGCCCAGATCCAGGAAGGCCAATATATCCCTTGAATCGGTGGTTACGTTGGTACGATTGGTTGTCCAAACCTCAATTTTGGTGATATTGACATTGGAGCTGATAATAGGTATCCGCGATAGTGCCTTGTCATAATTATCACGAAAGTATTGTGATAAAAAGAAGTGCTTATTGGCCTCGTAATCAGCCGGCGTTACCCGGAACTCCCCTTGCTGCGATCCATTGGTTATAGTAATGGTTTTGGATTGCGACCGCTGTTGCGATAGAATAGTGGTTACATCCAAGCGGCCAAATTTCAGTTTAGTTTTAAGACCAAACAAAGCCTGGCTGCCCGTGATAAGCGTGGTATTCAAAGGCATACTTACCGTACCTGCCTCTACTTTTTGAATGATCTCATCCGGTGAGCCGGTGTAATCTAATTTTATCTGGTTATCAAACTGAAACTGCGCGTCGGTATTATAATTGGTGGTGATCTTTAATTTATCTCCAATATTTCCGGTTACATTTAATTGTATCTTTTGATCGAAATTAAAATTAAACTGGTTACGCTGCCTGGTATTAAACAGCGGGTTCTGGTTTTGATTTAACTGGCCGGCCAATATCATTTCTGCCGATCCCTGCGGTCTTATATCAATAGTTTGACCACCAAAAATTTGTTCAAAAGTGCGGCTGCGTACTTTTATTGACGGTATAAAACCGGGTTGTTGAGAATCATATGCATAATTATCAGCCAGTTGCTGATAGTATATACGCTGGTTTGATTTGCTCTTTAACTTTAAATATTGTGCAAATGTTAAATACTGTGGCGGGCGATATAATAAGTTACCAACTCTTTCGTACAATATATACCGGTTAGTAGCAGGGTCGTATTCAACTGTTCGTATCAGATTGGGAGGATCCGGATCAAAAATACCTTCCCGGAGCCTTAGGTTTTTAGGTTCGGTTAGGTTTACGGGAGTGCCCGAGAGTGTCGTATCTCTTTTAGCACTTGTAACGCGTTGTTGTGCATACACACTTCCCAGCCCACTAAATGCCAAAATAAACAACACACTTATAATAATATTATAAGTAAATATTTTTATCAAAGGTCAAGTTAGAATTTGTACGTAATTATAGAGTTTTTAACGCAAACTTTATAAGCTGTTCTACGGTTAAATCTCCATTATTTTTATTGATCTCCTGATCCAATACCTTCTCAGCAGCGTTACGTGCAAAGCCAAGCATTACAAGTGCCGAAAGCGCCTCGTCCTTAACAGTTTTGCTTACAGGCACAACCGTTAAAGTATCAGGACCTTCCTTGCGCAACTTATCCTGCAGCTCCAATATAATACGCTGTGCCGATTTGGGACCTATGCCTTTGATACGTTGAATTAAAGCAACATTGCCGCTAACAATAGCTGCTTGTATTTCGGCTGGGGTAATTGATGATAACATCATTCGCCCCGTATTAGGCCCTATGCCGGATATGGATACCAGGTGTAAGAACAAGCGACGCTCACCGTCATCTGCAAAACCATATAAAGTGAGCGCATCCTCTTTTACGTACTGCCAGATAAATAGTTTACAATTTTCTACTTCTCCAACCCTTGAATATGTATTTAACGATATATTAATGTGATAGCCAATACCGCCCGCGTCTATAACAACGTGCGAAGGACTTTTGAATACCAGTTTGCCACTAATATAATCGTACATAATATTATTATTTAATTTGAGGGTATCAAGTAGTTAGTATCAAGTATCACGACAGCGGCACCAGTTCTATAAATGCCTCATCAAAAATCTTGATACTTGATACTAATTACTTGATACTATTATTTACTTCCTTTAAGTTTGTCAAAAATACCTTTTGGTTTGCCGGCTTCGGCTTTTGCCTGGGCATCAACAACCGCTATGGTTATCATATTTACAATTTCGCGAACCGAGCTGCCCAGTTGTAATACGTGCACCGGTTTTTTCAGACCCAGCAATATAGGTCCTACAGCTTCTGCACCACCAATTTCCTGCAATAGTTTATAGGCAATATTACCCGATTCCAGGTTAGGGAATATCAGAGTATTAGCCGGCTTTCCGTTTAGGGTTGAAAATGGAAAGTTATCAGCCAGCAAATCGGAGTTCAGGGCAAAGTTGGCCTGCATATCGCCATCAACTACCATATCCGGATATTGCTTGTGCAGCAATTTCACCGTTTCCCTTGTTTTTTCGGGGATAGGGCCTTCATTTGAACCAAAGTTGGAATAGGATAATATGGCTACCCGCGGGCTGATATTGAACTGTTTAACAGATCGTTCTATCAGCACGGTGATATCTACCAGTTCCTGTACAGTTGGATTTTCATTCACAGTGGTATCGCCAAAAAATACCGGGCCTTTTTGGGTGATCATCATATACATACCAGCCACCCTGTTCACACCATCTTCTGTGCCGATGATTTGCAGGGCAGGTTTAATGGTAGGAACATAGTTTTTGGTTAAGCCAGATATGAGGGCATCCGCTCTGCCAAATTGCACCATGCAGGCTCCGTAATAGTTACGGTCGCTCAGCATCTTGCGGGCTTCAAATAAGGTTACCCCTCTGCGCTGGCGTTTTTGATACAGAAACTCGGCATACTCTTCCATGTTTTCACATTTCACCCGTGGGTCAAGAATCTGCACATCGCCAAGGTCAAGGTCATTCTCGCGCATGATACGCCTGATCTTATCTTCGTTACCCAGCAATATCGGGGTAGCTATCCCCTCTTCTTTTACGATCTGGGCCGATCTTAATATTTTGTAATTATCAGCTTCGGCAAAAACCACACGTTTAGGGTTTTGCTTGGCTTTATTGGTCAGGTTACGCAGTAGTTTATCATTGGTGCCCAATCTTGAACGTAGCTCTTCGTAATAAGCCTCCCAATCGGTTATCGCTTTACGGGCAACGCCCGACTCCATGGCTGCCTTAGCCACAGCGGATGATACCTCAACAATGAGTCTTTGATCCATCGGTTTAGGGATGATATAATCCCTGCCAAATTTAAGATTGGTAGTATTATAAGCGAGGTTTACTGCTTCCGGAACCGGCTTTTTAGCCATTTCGGCAATAGCATGCGTAGCGGCTATCTTCATGGCCTCGTTAATAGCAGTTGCTCTCACATCAAGCGCCCCCCTGAAAATATAAGGGAAACCCAATACGTTATTCACCTGGTTCGGATAATCAGAACGACCGGTAGCCATGATAATATCATCGCGGGTTTGTACCGCCAGATCATAATCAACTTCAGGAACCGGATTGGCCATCGCAAATACAATAGGCTTTTTGGCCATTGACTTTAACATATCCGCATCAACCACATTGGCTGCAGAAAGGCCAACAAAAACGTCGGCGTTTTTCATGGCATCGGCCAGTGTTTTAACGTCTGTACGGGTAGTAGCAAATTCCAGCCTGATGTCATCCAGATCGGTACGCTCTGGGGTAAGCAAACCATTGATGTCAAACATCACCAGGTTCTCTTTTTTCACACCCAGTGAAAGGTACATTTTAGTACATGATACTGCAGCAGCGCCCGCGCCATTCACCACCAATTTTATCTTATCAAGCTTTTTGCCCTGTATCTCGCAGGCATTCATTAAAGCAGCACCCGATATAATGGCTGTACCATGCTGATCATCGTGCATAACCGGGATATTCATTTCAGCTTTAAGCCTGCGTTCGATCTCGAAACAGGTTGGGGCCGATATATCTTCCAGGTTAACGCCACCAAAGGTAGGTTCAAGTGCTTTTACAATAGTTACAAATTCATCTACACTTTTAGCATTTACCTCAAGGTCAAACACGTCAATATCAGCATAGATCTTGAACAACAGTCCCTTCCCTTCCATTACTGGTTTGCTGGCCTCCGGGCCAATATTACCCAGGCCTAATACCGCGGTACCGTTACTGATAACTGCCACCAGGTTACCCTTGGCTGTATATTTATATACATCTTCTACATTTTCTGCTATGCGAAGACAAGGTTCGGCAACACCCGGCGAATACGCCATGGTGAGGTCGCGTTGTGAATTGGTTGGTTTGGTAGGTACTACCTGTATTTTTCCCGGACGACCTTGTGAGTGGTAGTTTAAGGCGTCCTGTTTCCGGTTGTTCTTGTTCATTTTCTCAAAATTCAAGCGCTCAAAATTACAATTCTTTTTATGGTAACCCGAATAAAAAAGCCCGGCTTTGAAATGCATCAAAACCGGGCCCCTCATATTCAGGTATTTAATCTTTTTTCACTATCAATTTCATTTATCGGTACAGGTTTCTGCACCTAAGTCTTATACCCTTTAATTATAAAACTCTTTTACTGTGCGGGCTAACCGCCGCGCTTGTTGAGGCATCATCGCCATTACTTACTTTAATGCTTACCCCAACCGGAGCCCGGTTACTTTTCAGGTGGTTCCAAACCTTCAGGTCCTGCACTTCTACCCCATATTTATCCGCTATAGAAGCCAGTGTTTCCCCTTTTCTAACCCGGTGACGGGATGGCATCTTACGTTCCGGTTTGTCTTCAGTATAGGAAGCATAAGTTACTTTTGGCTCTGGTGCAACCGCATCGCCACCATTCAATACATTATATAAAACGGCATAATTTTCTTTGGCCACTTGTGGCAGTATCAATCTGCGCGGTTTTGCCGGTGAACCGTTAACTATTAACCGCCTGTAGGCTGGGTTTAATATAGCCAATTCATTGATGTTTACCTTAAGCGCCTGTGATATGCTGCTTAGCGCAACATATTTTTTCACCATAACCGTGTCTGTCTTCAGCGAAAAATTACAGCCTTGCGGAACAATGTTATGCTTGCTAAAATAATGCATCACATAATTCATCGCAATAAAGGCTGGTACATATCCCCGGGTTTCGGCAGGCAGGTATTGACGGGCGCTCCAAAAATCATTTGCCCCTGCTTTTTCAACCGCGCGCTCTACATTGCTTTTACCGCAATTGTAAGATGCTATGGCCAAAAGCCAATCGCCAAATTCCTGGTAGGCATCTTTTAAATAGGCTGCTGCTGCATAAGTGGCTTGTATAGGGTCGCGGCGTTCATCTACATAACTATCCATGTTTAAGCCATACAATTTGGCAGTAGTAAACATAAATTGCCATGGACCTGTTGCACCTACTCTTGATACCGCGTTAGGGTCAAGCTTTGATTCAACTATCGAAAGGAATTTTATTTCTTCGGGTATGCCGGCATCGCGGAAAGCTTTTTCGTAAATAGGGAAATAATACTTAGAAAGACCTATCACCTGCCCCATCTCATCGCGGTTTTGCATGTACAGGTCAATATAGGTTTGTACATACTCATTATACTCCAGCGGAATGTCTTTACTAATAGAATCTAAGCGGCGCTCATAGATACCTCTTAGGGGCGCTGGGCCGGCAGGTTGGGCAACAGCTTTTCTCAGGATGGTATCCTGTATAATACTTGGCCATTGAAATGTTGATTTTGAAGAAGCGTTTGCGTAAACAATTTGCAGTGATAAAAAGCAGATGGTAAGCGTAAATAGTTTCTTCATTCTTTAGGGATTTAATTTAACAGAGCCAAGATGTTAGAATCAAGAATTAAGATAAAAAAACAAGTTAAAAAATTATTATTTCTTGACTCTTGATTCTAGTATCTTGATTCCATTATTTACTAAATTATTAATTTTTTTAAAGTTCAAGGAAATATTTTGAAAAATTCAATAGTTCCTGCTCGTTAAAATGCTTAGCAAGCAATTGTAAACCTAACGGCAAACCCTGGCTATTATTGCCAACAGGCAAGGAAATAGCAGGCACACCGGCCAACGATGCTTGTACGGTAAAAATATCAGAAAGATACGTTACTACCGGGTCTTTTTCTTCTTTGCCTATGGCAAAAGCAGGTTCCGGGGCCGTGGGTACCAGTATAAAATCGTATTCGTTTAGTATCTGGTCGGTTTTTTCCCTGATCAGGCGGCGTACTTTCTGGGCTTTGGCATAATAGGCATCATAATAACCGGCACTCAGTACAAATGTGCCCAGCATGATACGGCGTTTTACTTCTTTACCGAAACCTTCGGAACGGGACCTTTTATAAGTTGATTGCAGATCATCTGCCGAGGGACTGCGATAACCGTAATGCACCCCATCGTACCTGGCCAGGTTTGACGAGGCTTCGGCCATGGCCAAAATATAATAAGCAGGTACAAGGTAATCCAATTGCTCAAAGGCGATAGGCGTTACCGTATGACCGTCTGCACGCAGTTTATCAATATATTTTATCAGCACATCTTTTACCTCAGCATCAACACCCGGGCTTGAGATGGCCTCCTGTAAATAAGCGATCTTCTTTTTGCCCGTTTTTTCGATATGTGCAGAAAATGCAGGGACTTCCTGTTGAGCTAGTGTACTATCATAATCATCTGGGCCGGCCATAACTTCCAGCAACAAAGCGGCATCCTCTACCGACCTGGTGATGGGGCCAACCTGGTCAAATGATGAAGCGAAAGCAATAATACCATGCCTTGAAATACGGCCATAAGTTGGTTTTAAACCGATAACGCCACAAAATGAAGCCGGCTGTCTTACCGAGCCACCGGTATCGGTACCGATAGCCGCATGACACATATTGGCCTGCACAGCAACAGCCGAACCGCCTGATGAACCGCCCGAAACCTTTGTTTCGTCGGCCATGTTTTTTACCGGACCGAAGTAGGAAGTTTCATTGGCACCGCCCATGGCAAACTCATCGCAATTGCAGCGGCCAATAATAACCACGTCTTCGGCCAATAAGCGCTCAACAATGGTTGATGAATAAATGGAGGTGAAATCTTTTAATATTTTTGAAGAGGCACTTACCTGGTGCCCTTTATAACAGATGTTATCTTTTATGGCGATAACCATTCCGGCCAGTTTGCCGGCAGTACCGTTTTTTATACGGTCGTCAATGTTTTTTGCATTGATCAATGCTTCCTGTTCAAACACCTCGTTAAAGGCATTTAAATGAGCATTCTTTTTTATTTGATCAAGATAGTTGTTTACCAGTCCTTCAACGGTAATTTCCGCATGTTGCAGCCCACTCCTTATTTCACTTAAAGAGGAATAAAATTTAGCCATGGGGCTAAAATAAAAAACTTATCTGTTGAAATACGAAATAATTCAACAGATAAGTTCGTATGCAGTAAACAAAAATATCAAGCCATCAGTATCAAGTATCAAGACAGCTACATTAAAGCTTTCAAAAATCTTGATACTTGATACTAATTACTTGATACCTAATACCTAATATTAAACTTTAGGTTTTTCTTCGGTAGTTGTGTTGCCTTCGCCGTTTTGCGCGTCTTTAAATTCTTTAACGCCTTTTCCTAAACCTCTCATTAGTTCAGGTATTTTTTTACCGCCAAACAATAAAAGTATTGCAATGATGATCAGAATGATTTCTGGTGCGCCTAATCCACCCATGATTTTTAAGTTTTATGTTATGTAAATATTATTATGACTTGTGTTATTCGTGTTCTGTTTTAACAGGATCTGCGGTTGTTTTCTTGGTAAGGTCGATGTGTGTTTCAGCTACTGGCTCACTTTCATGGGTACTTACGTAAGTATCCGAGATAGGGATTGTGTTGGGTACCGAACCATGTATGGGGTGCTGCACCTCATTATCTTCGGCGGTAACGTCTGTATGTTCTGTTATTTTTTCCTCAACAGCAGGGGTATCTTGTACCTGCGTCTCGGTTTTCTTTTCCTCGTAATTGTTGATCTGGTTGTTGATCTCACGTTTTACATCCTCAGATGCATCTTTAAAATCTCGGATGCCTTTACCTAAACCGCGTGCCAGCTCAGGTAGCTTATCACCTCCAAAAAGCATTAATGCTGCAAAAAGTATCAGTACCATCTCGCTCGTACCAATATTTAAAAATAAAAAAACTGAACTTAGCATAGCATTTAAATTAAGGTTACAAATATATACAATTAAAATTTCATAAAGTTCATAACTAATTAGTTAGGTGCCAGCCATGTTTTAGGATTGGTTGGATCCTTCACTTTATAAACTTCAAAGTGAACTTCCGTTTCCCCGGTCGACGAATCTGTCGCTACCGTTCCTAACGCCTGCTTGGTACTCACTTTTTGCCCTCTGGCCACACTAACCGACCGTAAATTGGCATACACCGTAAAGTATTCCCCGTGAACTATCATCACCAGGTAAGTACCGCTTACGTCTACCACCCTCACTACTGTACCATCAAATACGGCCCTTACCGAGCTGCCCGGATTGGTTCTGATATCAATACCGGTACTTTCGCTCTTTATACCCTCCGGCGTGGTATACATACCAAAACCCTGGGTAATCACTCCATTGGCAACTGGCCATGGCAAACGACCACGGTTACCCAAAAAGTCATTTGACAGTTTAGCTGCCTCTGGTGTGGCGTTCAACACGCTTGACTCACTCCGTGTCACCGGTTTAGATGGAGCTACCGGAGCTGGCCTGTTTTCAGCCTTTGCTTTAGCTGCCGCTATCCTGGCGGCCTCTCTTGCTTCTGCCTCAGCCTTGCGGCGGGCTTCCTCAATTTCCCTGCGGATAGTTGCCGAAATTTCCCTGTTGGTTTTGGCTATTTTTGCCTGAACCTCCCGTTGCTGCTGTTTCAGCTGCCCTTCGTGTTGCGACAGGTCGCTTACTACTTTTACCTGGTTATTCTTTTCCTTACCAAGTGTTTCTTTTTCCTTTTGCTGATCGGCCAGCAGGTTGCTTTTTTCCTGCTTGTTTTTATCCAGCTCGTTTATTTTTATGTGCAGTTCTTTTTGGGTTCCCTGTATATAACCCGCCTGCCGCTCGCGGTAGGTACCAAACTGCTGTAAATATTTTAATCGTTTATAGGCCTGGTTAAAATCCCTCGAAGCAAAAAGAAACATCAGCTTATTGTAGGCACTTTGATTGCGATAGGCAAAAAGCACCATGGCTGCATATTCTTTTTTTAGCTGGTCAAGCTGGCTTTGTAAACTATGTACGGTATTATTGCTCTCAGAGATCTGGTTATCTAAATTTCTTACTTCTGAGTTAATGATATTTATTTTCTCTTCCCTCAGGTTTATCTGTGCTTTTAATAAACTCAGCTGTTTTAAAGTAGCTCTTTTATTTTGCGAGGTTTCCTGGTAATCTTTATTCAGCTGTTCCAGTTCCTCTGATAATTTATCACGTCTGCGTTTTAACTCCTGACTGCTTTGAGCATGCACATCAACCGCTATAAATACCGCTATTATAAAAAATACTGCTTTTAAAAATTTCATCAAACAAACATAATTAATTATTTGGCCGGCTCGTAATTGGCGGGAATATTGAATGGATATTCCTGCGGTACGTCAAAGTCGGCCTTTGTATAATGCAAATTAACCTGTATTTTTTTATCTTTTACTACTGATGCGATATCTATTTGCGATGGCATAACCCTATTAGTTGCCTGGATAAAGCTATTGTTAACCACCTGTAGCGATTGTCCCGCACTTTCATTGGACAAATTTGTTTGCGTAACTTTCAAATCGGCACCTAAAACCAGCTTGTATAACAGATCCTGCAGGCTGCCACTCAGGGTGGTGTTTCCATCGGCATTGGTCAGCTCGGCTTTTTCATTCAGCAATTCAGGTACAGCATTACCAATCAGCAATGACTCCAGCGTTTTATAGTTAACCTGGCTGCTGGCATATTTATATACATAGCTAAAGGGTTTACGCAGATATACTCCTTGTAAACGATTGATAAGCAATATACTATCGGGCGTAATGAGGGCACGGGCGGCTTCAACCCCCAAAATGGCGGTAATGGAAACCCAGATCCTTTTATCGCGCTCAATGCGGATGTTGAGGGTAACATCGTTACTGTTACCATTAATATTGAGCTTGGTTTTTGCTTTACCAGAAAAGGTATTAAAGTTTACCTGTTTTTCCCTGATAGCATTCAGTTTGCTGCTTAACTTATTATCAACAGGCTTTGCCGATGAATCGGCATTACGGGCTACCAATACCTGCTTACGGGCTTTACAGCTCACCATAACCAACAGGCAGCACACTATCAATAACTTACTCGCTATATTTTTTCTCATTTATTTTACGGTCTAATACCGGCGATTGACCGCCGTTACTTTTAGCTTTTTTCCAGTTTTCTACGGCCTCATCTATATTACCTAGATAATACAAAATATCGCCATAATGCTCATATTGAGCAGCACTATTAGTTTTATCATGCGCCAATGCCTTCAATATCCATACCTTGGCATCGGCATATTTCTTTTGCTTAAAAAGGACCCAGGCATACGTATCTTCAAACGACGCTGTATTGGGTTGAAGCTCATTGGAACGGGCCGACATTTGTGCGGCTTTATCCAACTGCTCACTTCTTAACGATAAATAATAGGCATAATTGTTTAATGTAAACGCATTATCCGGATTATAGCTTAACGCCTTATCATAAGCCTCGTCAGAGCTTTTGTTATCTTTAAGACTATGATAACAATCGCCTAATAACGAAAAGCTCAGCGAAAGTAAATCCTTATCCTGAATTTCTAATGAAGTTGCATTGGTGGCATAACTAAGCGCTTTTTTATACTCTTTTTTTTGTGCCCAGGCTACCCCTACCATATAATTCATCCAGCCCTGGTTGGGGAATAGCGAAAGTGCGTTTTCGCCATCTTTGATGGTAGCGTCCAGATCATTTTCACTTAATTCAACCCGTACCAGCTGTTCGTGTACTATATATACCTGTTCATTAAGCTGAATTGATTTTTTATATGCGGCTTTGGCTTCTTTTAATTTTGCGTTTTGCAACAGCATGTCGCCATAAATGGCATAAGCTTTAGCATCGGCAGGATGCGCTACCGTTAAAAGCCGGCTTAGTTCAAGCGCGCTGGCTTTGGCATTGGGTTCAGGAAATTTTGGAAAGTACCCGCTAATGATATTTACTTTTTGATCGATACTCACATCGGGATTGGCAAATGCCAGCATCAGTTCATTAAAACAGGCGTCGTTATTCTTTTTATCGCGGTAAACATCAGCTAACGCTAAATGTACCATACCGTTGTTATTGTCTTGTTTCTCGGCTTGTAACAAAATTTTCAGGGCTTTATCATTCAACCCGTTCGAATTGTAAATTTCGGCCAATAACAGGTAATAACGCATTTGGCCCGGATTATCAGCAATCGCTTTCTCCAGCTCGGTTGCAGCCTGGTCGATCTTGCCTTGTTTTAAATAAATTTTTTGCCGGCTGGCCAAAATATCATCACTGGGGCCATTAAGCTTTTCCAGCTGATCATACACCTTAAGGGCATCATCATATCTTTTTAAAATGAGATAAGCATTGGCTTTGTCAAAATAATAGTCGGACTTATCCGGATTGATCCTTATCAGTTGATTAAATACATTTTCGAGCTTGTCAATCGCATTGGTTTTTTCATAATCATCGGCCAGGGCTACCCAATACCATTCATTATCCGGATTAATAGCAACCGCTTTTTCCAATAAAGGTCGCGCCCCTGCATAATCATTCTGTTGTCTTTTCAGATTGGCCAACTCAAACATGGAGGCATCATTTCCAGGATCGGCCTGCAATATGCGCTCAAACATTTCGCCTGCACGCCTGGAATTTTCGATGGTTTTTTCGCGTATGGCCGAGAAAAAAAGCTGCTTAACCATCATGCTGTCAGCCTGGGTCAAGGGCTTAGCCGGGGCAGCCTTTTGGCCCTGCGCAGACCCGGCACTTAGAACAAGGATCAAGGACAAAAGACAAAACACAGCCCCAAAGTGGCGTACGCCTGCCTTATTTACTGTATTGCCATATCTCCATTCCTTATTATACATACACTTATTTTTTATCCTTGCTCCTCAAAATCTATTTAACAGCAGTATGACCAAAGCCACCTTCGCCACGGGTAGTTTCGTTTAGCACTTCTACTTCATCCCAGCTTACTGTTTCATGGCGGGCAACTACCATTTGGGCAATACGGTCGCCATTATTGATCTCAAATACCTCTGTCGAAAAGTTAATCAACAGCACTTTGATCTCGCCGCGGTAATCAGCATCAATAGTACCCGGCGAATTCACAATACCTATACCATGCTTAAACGCTAATCCGCTGCGTGGCCGTATCTGTGCCTCAAAACCTTCGGGTAGCTCGATGTACAAACCTGTAGGAATGAGTTTACGCTCCATGGGTTTTAACTGTACTGTTTCTTCAATATCCGCACGCAGATCCATACCAGCGGCATGAGCTGTTTCATACGCCGGTAAACTGTTTTTCGACTTGTTAATTATTCTGATGGTCATCGTTTACTAAATATGGCCCTTAATTGTTTACGCTCTGCTATAAAAGCAGCTCCTGCGTATAGGAACAACAATATATTACCCACAAATATATTACGTTTAAATGTGCTGAACGACAAATAAACAAGTATTATTGATGATACGATATATATGACATTCTTTTTAAGATTGTAGGGAATGGGATAGTTCTTTTGTCCCCATATATACGACATGATCATCATACTGGCATAAGCTATCAGTGAGATCCATGCCGATGCCATATAACTGTATTTAGGGATAAATATGACGTTGAGCACTATGGTTACTATAGCACCTATGCCCGATATGTATAAACCATATTTGGTTTGGTCGGACAATTTGTACCATATAGATAGATTGGTATAAATGCCCAGGCTTACATAACCCAGCAATAAAGGCGGAACAACCGGCAATCCAACCCAGTAATCGTGGTTATTTACGTAATGTTTTAGTATTTCGATATTGGCTACAACACCTACAAACATCAGGCACATGGTTATTACAAAATAGTCCATGATACGGGAGTAGGTTTGACCAGCGTTTTTATTTTTTGCGTGACTGAAAAAGAAAGGCTCGGCCCCCATTCGGAACGCCTGGTTAAAAAGACTGAGAAAAACGGATATGCGAGCGCAACCCGAATAAATACCCACTTCACGCTCACTGATATTATCGGGCAGCAACTTTCCCAGTAAAATTTTATCAAAGTTTTCGTTAACAATGTATGATAAACCTGCAATCATTACCGGCCAGCTGTAGGTGAGCATATTTTTAAACATAACACCGTCAAAGCTTAACTGCAGCTTTAACAACTCTGGCAATAGCAACAATAAGGTTATAAAGCTGGCCACCAGGTTTGATACAAATATGTAACCCACCCAACCCATGGTAAACCATTGCTTACACCATTCGGCCCCGGGCATATGGTGTTTAATGATTTGCGGAATTATCCATATAAAAATGAGGTTGAGCGATACGGTAACTACAATGTTGATCAGTTTAATACTACCATATTTTATTGGCCGACTATCGGCACGGAGTTTGGCAAATGGGATAGCGCACCAGGCATCAAGCACCAGAATACCTAAAAAATAACGGATATATAGTTCAAATTCCCCCTGTGGGGTGCCTTTACCAATTTTAATTAAACCTGCTATGGTATGCGTAAAAGGAACGGTTAATATTAAAAATACTACGGTTACCATAAATACGGCCCAGAAGCTATTATTGTAAACCTGTCTTTTATTATCAGGAAATTTATTCAAATACCTGAAAAAAGTAGTTTCCATTCCAAAAGATAGCACTGCCTGCAAAACAGAAGCATAGCTAAACATGGTACTGAAAATACTGTATACATTAGGATTGTATGCTTTTGTATAAAGCGGAGTAAGCAGAGCGCCTAATAAACGCTGTACTATAGTAGTTACACCGTATATAGCCGTTTGCCCGGCAAATTTTTTAGCGGTTGACAATGTTGATGTTTGGGATGGTAGTTAACAAATAAAACCCGGCAAACTACAGGGCTCTTTTTACAACCTCAAAATTACGATAGTTTTTTAATTCGCCCTCATGGCTTTCTACAGAAGTTACTTCGGCATCTTCGGGCCCTTCGTTGCACCACTCCATAAACATTTCGAGCATGGTATCATTGGCTTCGGCAGCTATAAAAACATCACCGTTCGGCTCATTTTTAACAAAGCCCCTTACCCCTAACTGATCGGCCACAGCCTTGGTTGCTTTGCGGTAAAAAACGCCCTGAACTTTTCCTTTAACAGTGATATCGAGATGCCTGATCATTTAGTTTATGAGTTGATTGAGGTAAATTTAATGTTGATTAAGTTTGATATGATAATCCAGTGTCGTGTCATTTCTGAATTGACATTTAGCCAATAATATTTATACAAAAACATGGTTTACACTTTTTCTTGGAAATAAAACACAAATAATTGATTATCAATAATTTATATACATTTTAACCATAAAAAGTGTAAACCATGTAAACCCACTTTTTTGTCAATTGAGTCAACCCAAGACTATACGTTAATTTGTGGTTGACATACCACCAGGTACAAATTTAACCTAATCCACTTATTAAATCAATTTCTTAACCTTGCTTTCGGGGGTTATTTTTAACCCGTCTAAACCGGTTATCAGGTTTAGTCCCGGGGTTTTGCCTGGCTCAAGGGTACCCTTTTCGTCATCAATACCTAAAAATGATGCTCCGTTTATAGTAGCCCATTCCAGTAATTTAGCCGTGCTGATAGCCGGGAACTTTTTTTGGATGGTACGCATTTCGCTCAATATACACAAGCGATCGTTTGATGCCAGGCTATCGGTACCTAATGTAATGTTAAAGCCCTGATCGATAAAGAGAGGTATTTTTGGAAGGCGATTTTCAATGTACAAATTGGCATTAGGGCAAAAACACCAATTTATTTTACGGTCGAAACGTTTTATAAAGTAGATATCTTTTAAATTGGTACAAGTGTTATGTACCAGCAAAACCTGCTGCTTGTTAGTTAGCAAAGGAATAATGGACTGCAAGGAGTTACGCGCCTGGGGCTTAAAATGGCTGATATCGATACCAAAATGCTCATAAAGCTCAAGGAAGCCCCCTAATTTATAACGATAGAATTTATTTTCGTCTTCGCACTCCTGATTATGGATGCTTATGAGGTTATGTTCCGCATCACTATGCTTCCGGATCAGTTTAAAAAGCTCCTTTGATACCGAATACGGTGCATGCGGCGTAATAGAACAGGGTTGCGGCTTAAACTCCTGCATGAGCTCTATGGCTTTATCAAAAATAGCCTGGGCGTTTTGTGGCAAAAAGCCAAAAGTTTCAATAAAAGTATGGTAATACAATTTGCTGGAAGCTTTAACAGGAATGCTGATATTGCTATTGGAGATATCGCCTACCGCTACAATACCATTAGCATACATTTCTTCATCTGCTTCTTGAATGGCATCTGCTATTTGCTTATCATCGGCTTTGCGTGTTGCCTGTATGTCTTTTATAAAGTTCACCAACCCGCCCTTAGGGGTTATCTTATCTTTAAGATGTGAAAGCTCAACATGGCAGTGAGTATTTACAAATCCCGGACAAATAATACCGCTTAGTTGTTCAACAGGGCCATCAGGAGGATTGTTATGGTCTGTAACTGAAATGATCTTGCCCTGGTCATCAACAGTAACAATTCCATTCTTAATAGGATCGGCAAAAATTGGAAAAACGTAATCGGCTCTAAAACTTTTCATTAATTATATCACTTATTATCTATCTCAAAACGTTTTTCTTTAAAACACCCCTACAAAATTACTTACAATTAACTTTTAGTTATGTTTTTTTATCAATTAAAAGAATGACTTTAAAATAAGACAGATTTTTTTAAATTTAAGTACTTTTGCATTGTGAATAATAAAGCAAAAGATAAAATAGACATCCGCAGCCTCGGTTTGGAAGCCTTGCAGGAGCATTTTATCCGTATGGGGGAAAAAAGTTTCAGGGCTAAACAAATTTATGAGTGGCTTTGGAAAAAATCGTGCTTCTCTTTCAACGAAATGAGCAATATTTCAAAAGAACTGCGCACTAAACTTGATGAGAATTTTGTTATTAACAATGTTAAAATAAATTCGTCACAGGTTAGTGCTGATAAAACTATAAAAAATTCTTTTATTTTACACGATACTCATTTAATTGAGGGGGTTTTAATTCCAACCCCTGGCAGGATGACAGCCTGCGTATCGTCGCAGGTGGGTTGTAGCCTTACCTGTAAGTTCTGCGCTACCGGATATATGGAGCGTAAAAGAAACCTTAATCCTGATGAAATTTACGACCAGGTTGTGCTGATAGACAAGCAGGCACGTGAAAATTATGGGGTACCACTATCAAACATCGTATATATGGGTATGGGCGAGCCTTTGCTCAATTATGCCAATATGATGAAATCTGTTGAACGCATCACTGCTGAGGATGGATTGAACATGTCGCCAAAAAGGATCACTGTTTCCACAGCCGGTATTGCCAAAATGATCAAAAAATTGGGCGACGACCAGGTAAAATTCAACCTTGCCCTATCGTTACACGCCGCAAATGACGAAAAGCGTAACACCATAATGCCTATTAATGAGCAAAACTCGTTAAAGGCCCTGGCCGAAGCTTTAAAATACTACTACGCCAAAACCAAAAACCCGGTAACTTACGAATACATTATTTTTGATGGTGTTAACGATGGGATACAGGATGCTATGGAATTGGCTAAGTTTTGCAAACACCTGCCTTGTAAGGTAAATATCATTGAGTATAACCCCATTGCTTTTGCCAGCTACATTAACGCCGGCGAAGATAAGGTAGAAGCATTTGCTGCTTATCTGCAAAAGCAGGGCATCAACGTTCACTTACGCCGCAGCCGGGGTAAGGATATTGACGCGGCTTGCGGGCAATTGGCCATCAAAGAAAAAGCAAAGGTTACCGAAGTTTAAAAAATCTGCCTTAAATTCATGGCATGAAATTGCTGCGTGGCTACCTGGCCGATTTTGTTTCCCTCCTTTTTCCTGAATTATGCCCGGCTTGCCAGGCCAGTCTTGTAGCTAACGAGTATATTATTTGTTCGGATTGCCGTTACAATCTACCCTATACCGACTTTCATTTACAAGCCGAGAACATTGTTGCCCAACAGTTTTATGGTAAAATAAAAGTTGAAGCAGCCTATGCCCTATATTATTTTACCAAAGGAGGCAAAGTGCAAAACCTGATGCATCATTTTAAATATAAAGGCATGCAACGGATTGGTAACTTATTAGGCAATATTGCCGGAACCCAGCTATCTCAAAACCCTATTTTTAATACCACTGATCTGATCATCCCCGTACCTTTGCACAAAAAGCGTTTAAGGGAACGAGGATATAACCAAAGCGCCCGTTTTGCTGAGGGCCTTGCGGAAAAGCTACATGCTGTTGTAGAGGATAATAATCTGCAGCGTACGGTAGCAACGGCTACACAAACCCATAAGTCGCGCTTTGCCCGTTTTGAGAATATGCAGGAAGTATTTATGATCAAACATCCCGAAAGATTGATCAACAAACACGTATTATTGGTTGATGATATTGTAACCACAGGATCAACGCTTGAGGCATGCGGGATTGAACTGTTAAAAATACCCGGACTTACCCTTAGTATTGCCACTATCGCCTACGCGCAATAAAACAAATTGAACTGTTATCTTTTTATCAATACTTTTACCAAATACTATTATTATCACAATTATCTGCAATGACAAAAAGGTTCCTTTATTTAACCGGGTATCAATGGGTTTGGGTATTATATTTGGCCGTTGCCACTTATTGCTGGCAGTATAAATACTTCAGGCATATTGATAATAACTATCTCATATTCCGCCATGCTTATTACCACGCAAAGGAAGGCTTAAACTTGTACTTATTGTATCCAGCGGAATATTATGACGTGTTTTTGTATGGCCCCACATTTACCATATTGGTGGCTCCATTCGCTATACCATCAGAAGCGGTCGGGTTTTTCCTTTGGCAGATAGTTAACGCACTTGCCTTTCTGCTGGCAGTACATCTGCTTCCGTTTAACAACCGCATAAAAACAGCCATCCTTTTATTGTGTGTTATTGAATTTTCCAATACATCACATTACATGCAGATCAATGCTATTATAGCCGCCTTTATCATTATAAGTTTTATGCTGGTAAAAAAAGGCAAGGATGAATGGGCTACCTTATTTATTGTTGCAGGTACTTTAATTAAGTTTTACCCGGTGGTTGGCCTGGCGTTTTTTCTTTTCTCCCGTAATAAATTAAAGTTTATTATAAGTACAGTAGTATGGTCTGGTGTTTTGTTTGCCCTGCCTATGATCATTTCCAGCCCTCATTATATTATTCAATCATACCAGGACTGGTTTCATGAGTTAAGTCTTAAAAACTCCATGAACGTAAGTTTAAATGGCAGTATAGATTGGTGTATTATGGGTGTAGCACGGCGTGTAACTCAAAATGCAGCCATACCTAATACCCCTTTCCTGATAGCCGGAGCTATTATTTTTGCTATCCCGCTACTCAGATTTAAACAATTTAGCTCACTAAAATTTCAGTTACAGGTGTTATGTTCTGCCCTGTTAATGGTGGTGCTATTTAGCACAGGATCAGAGCATCCAACATTTATTATAGCTACCGCAGGCGCGGTGATCTATATAATGATGCAGGATAAGCCTTTTACCACTTTCAATATTGTTATGTTGGTGCTGCTGTTGGTTATTACCGGTTTAGGACCCAGCGATGCTTTCCCGAGACCTGCCAGGGAGTGGATGAGCAACCTTTCTATGAAGGCCTGGCCCTGCATTATTATATGGGTAAAAATTGCTTATGAGCTGATCTTTAAGGATTTTCCTGATGACAAAGAGTTTATGTTGAACAAACAAAAGGCGTAAGGATCTTTACTGATGCTGATACCGGCTCAGCTTATCATAAAGTGATTTGGGGTCAAAGGGTTTTAAAACATAATCATTCATCCCGGCATTGTCTATTTCACCCATCTGGTTGCTCAGCATAGATGCGGTTAAGGCAATGATAGGTAGTTGCTGAAAATACGGATCGGGCATAGCACGTATGATCTGGGTTGCTTCCAAGCCACCCATCTGCGGCATGTGAATATCCATTAATACCACATTGTAATTCCGGTTGTTTTCTATTTTGTGGATAGCTTCAAGACCATTTTCAGCAAAATCTGCATTAGCACCCCATTTTTTCAGGATCTTATTGATCAGTAACCGGTTTATCTGGTTATCATCAACTACTAAAACATTTATTTTGAGTCCTACTTCCAAATTGTTGTTATTATTGTTCAAATGGGTGTTTGTTTTCTTAAACGTAATAGTGAACCAAAAAGTAGAGCCCTTGTTTGGTATGCTATCAACATTTATTCTTGAATCATGCAGTTCAATCAGTCTTTTGCTAATAGCTAAACCCAGGCCGGTGCCACCATACTTGCGTGTAGTATCCGGTTCGGCTTGTTTAAACTGTTCAAATATGGTACCCAGTTTATCAGCTGCAATACCTATGCCTGTATCTGAAACAGAGAAACGTATCCGGACATCCTTATCACTTTCCTGAATTACTTTCAGGTCAATATTAATTCCACCCTCGTCTGTAAACTTAACCGCATTGCTCACCAGGTTCAATAATATCTGGCATAAGCGGGTTCTGTCGCCTATTACAACTGCAGGTACCGCATCATCGATGCTTTTGCTAAGGTAAATATTTTTTTCATCCGCACGGTATCGCATGGAGGTATTGATGCTCTGAATAAGCTCCCGCATATCCACATTAGCCTTCTCCAGATCGATGTTACCCGTTTCTATTTTGGTAAAGTCCAGCACATCATTGATCAGTGTCATTAAATTCTCGGCCGAAAATTTGAGAATGCTCAGATTTTCCTTTTGCGAATCCATCGGATTATCCTCAAGCAGCAGGTGCGACATTCCGATCACTGCATTAAGTGGTGTCCGTATTTCATGGCTCATCACCGATATGAACATGTCCTTGGCGCGGCTTAATTGCAAAGCCTCTTCCTTTGCTGTGATCAACTCTATCTCGGCTTTCTTTTTTGCCGTGATGTCAATAATTACCTCGATATATTTATCAACGTCACCATCATTTCCAATAATTACCGAGTTGATAACCGATATCCACAAAGGCTGCCCATCTTTACGATAAATGAGCAGGTCGACATCAAAAGATTGTTTATTCCGGGATAGTTCGCGTGTTTTTTGAATAATTGAGACATCTGTTAACTCACCTTTTAGTACATCGCCCAAATGGTTACCGCTCACTTCCCGGATATTATATCCGGTGATATTTTCAAATGCCGGATTTACCCATTCCACCTTCCCCTCGCTGTTGTTTATAACTACGCCGCTTGTGGTATTACTGGCCACTAACGAAAGCTTGGTAAGCTCTTCCTCGCTTTTTTTACGCTCGGTGATATCAACCATTACACCAATCTGGCGATCAACCTTACCGGCTTCGTTAAACAGCGGACTGTTGGATAAAAATACCCAGCGTGGGGTATGATCCTTTTTGTATACTTTAATCTCGATCTCGTATGGTCTGTTTTCTCTTACGGCTATTACCGCGCTTTCAAACACGACCAGGTCAGTATCTTCACCAACCAGGGTATTACCCATGATCTTTCCTTCCAACTCGGCAAACGAATATCCGATGATATTTTCCAGGGCCTCATTCATCCAGAGCATTTTGCCCTCAGCATCGCGTATAAAAATACCACTGGGCGATTTTCTGGCTGCGAAAGACAATATCTCTAACTCCTGCTCAATTTTTTTACGGGCAGTAATATCAATAACAATCCTGATAGATTTATCAATCTCTCCTTTTTGATTATGAATAACAGAATTGACAACTGTGATCCATATCGGGGTTCCATCTTTTCGATCGATGAGCAGATCTACTTCGTATGATTCTTTCTTTCTTATCGATGCGTCTAATTTTTCAATGGCCGCGTTGTCAACCGGCTTACCTTTTAAAGTGGTGCCCAGGTATTTATTTTCAACATCCGAAAGATTATAGCCGGTAATATGCTCAAACGCTTCATTCACCCACACTACTTCATCGGCAGCATTACTGATCACTACACCATTAACAACTTTACTGGCCACCAGCGATAATTGTTTGAGTTCTTTTACAACCTGCTTCTGATAACTTACATCCCTGCCGCTGGCAAACCATTTATCGCCTTTAAACGTTGCCGCCCAGCTTAACCATTTAACAGCATGATCCGGCGCAAAAATGGGTGTTTCAAATTCAAATTTATCCTGCCCATTTAACCCCTCCCGCAATTTATTCAGAAACATATCCCTTTCCTTCTCCCTGAAGAAATCCCATATCGGTTTTCCGGTTACCTCCTCTACGGTATAGCCTAAAACCTGTTTAACAGACTGGTTGATCCGCTCAATTTTAAAATCCCGATCCAGAATACAATGAATATCGGGAGAGCTGTCAAAAAGGTCGTGAAACTCTTTATGAACTGCAAGGCTTGCTTCCAGGTCTCTATTTCGTTTGCGCAATAGAAAGTGCGACATCACCTTATCGGCCAGTATCCGCAAAGCGTCGCGCTGTTCGGTGCTGAGCGTGTGGGGTACTGTATCAATAATACAAAGGGTACCTAAATGATGTCCATTCGGGTCAATCAAGGGCGCACCGGCATAAAACCGTACATGCTGACTTACAACCTCAACGTTATCCTTAAAGGTTTCATTAAGTAGGGTATCACTTATCTCCAGTATCTGGTCAGTCAGGATGGTACTATTGCAAAAAGCGCCGGCACTGATGATTTCATCAGCACCGGCGCTAAATTTAGACTTAACCCATTGCCTGTCGGCATCAATCAGGGTGATGAGGACAACAGGAACATTACATACATAAGATGTAAGGCGGGTAATAGCATCGTACTCCTTTTCAGGAGGTGTATCTAAAATATGGTACGACAGCAGGGCCTCTAAACGTTCCTTTTGAGTTATTAAATTTTCCTGCTGCCTTTGGGTCATTAATTATTCCGCGCTGCTTTCTCTGTACAACGGATAATCGTACATCAGCTTGTGGACCTTTTTACGTATTTTCTTTAAAGAAGGTTCATTTTCCGGGTCAACAATTACCGCATCTATCAGCTCTACAATGTGTTCCATTTGCTTCTCTTTCATGCCACGCGTTGTAATAGCTGCGGTGCCCACGCGTATACCAGAAGTAACAAACGGCGACTTATCATCATAAGGAACCATATTTTTGTTTACGGTGATATCCGCGGTTACCAAAGCGTTTTCGGCCGCTTTACCGGTAATGTTTTTATTACGCAG
Organism: Mucilaginibacter sp. BGA-UO-ETr-C110; assembly: GCF_059567985.1. Taxonomy (NCBI): domain Bacteria; kingdom Pseudomonadati; phylum Bacteroidota; class Sphingobacteriia; order Sphingobacteriales; family Sphingobacteriaceae; genus Mucilaginibacter; species Mucilaginibacter sp. BGA-UO-ETr-C110. The sequence goes on along the minus strand of NZ_JCAQPB010000002.1, from coordinate 6,484,727 downwards.
ATCGATCAGCATTAAATGGTTATCCGTACCGCCTGATATGATCTCATAACCACGCTTAACAAAAGCTTCGGCCATAGCCGCGGCATTCTTTTTAACCTGCAGGATGTATTTCATATAGCTTTCGCTTAAAGCTTCGCCAAAGGCTATCGCTTTTGCCGCTATGATGTGCTCCAATGGGCCACCTTGTGTGCCCGGGAAAACAGCCATATCCAGTAATGACGACATCATCCTTACTTCGCCTTTAGGCGTTTTTATACCGAATGGATTTTCAAAGTCTTTACCTAAAAGGATCAGGCCACCACGCGGGCCGCGTAATGTTTTATGTGTTGTGGTAGTAACTATATGGCAATGCGGCAGCGGATCGGCTAATAACCCTCTGGCAATAAGCCCGGCAGGGTGTGATATATCAGCCAGTACCAATGCGCCTATTTTATCTGCAACCTTACGTATAAATTCATAATCCCAATCGCGCGAGTAAGCCGAAGCGCCACAAATGATCAGTTTTGGTTTTTCTTTAAGGGCAACTTTTTCCAGTTGTTTATAATCAACCAGTCCGGTTTCTCTAACTACGCCGTAAAAATGCGGCTCATATAATTTACCAGAAAAGTTAACCGGTGAGCCATGGGTTAAGTGGCCACCATGTGACAGATCAAATCCTAATATTTTGTCGCCCGGTTGAAGAACTGCCAACATTACAGCAGCATTAGCCTGAGCGCCTGAGTGTGGTTGAACATTTGCCCACTCGGCATTGAACAGTTGCTTAGCTCTTTCAATAGCGATGGTTTCAATTTCATCAACTACCTGACAGCCGCCATAATAACGTTTGCCTGGTAAACCTTCGGCATATTTATTGGTAGCCACAGAACCCGCAGCTTCCATAACCTGACGGCTCACAAAATTCTCAGATGCTATCAGCTCAATACCCTCTTCCTGGCGTTGTTGCTCTTCATCCAATAACTTAAAAATTAATTTGTCTCTTTTCATTATATATAATTAAAACGGCACTATGTATAAAACGGGCCTAAGTTAGCAAAAAGCCTAAAGCCTAAGGCTAAAAGCTGAAAGCTTTTTTGTATTGAGCCTTGACTCTTTGCTTATTACGCAGGTATTTGAACGATCTAAAAGCTTTAAGCCTTTAGCTTTCTGCTTTAAGCTCCTCTCTGGCTGATATCCAGAAATTATTATATCCTAATCCGATCTGTATATCTATCAGCTCCTGCTGCAGCATTTCTAAAACAGCCAGAAAATTATAAACAAAGTGTACCTTATTTTCTGAATGCCCGGCAATCGCTTTAAAATCAAGCATTTTATTGATCTTGAGCAGATCGCTTACCGCTTTCTTTTGCTTTTCGATAGTGTAAGGGTATTGAACAACGGTATGCTTTACCTCTTCGCTACGGTTAAGATAATTACGCATCAGCCGCTCATGCACCATCATCAGCTTATATAAGCTTAACTCCGATAATTCTTCACCGGGGTGGGTAACCTTTTCTACCTGCTCCAGGTCATGCTTGATATTACCCCGCTTTTCCTGTTTAAAACGCTCTTCTTCATAAGGGCGTATCTCTTCGCACAGTTCCTTGAATTTTTTATACTCTATCAGTTTCCTGATCAGGTTTTCTTTGGTATCGGCTTCGTCGCCGGCATCATCAGCCTCATAACGGGGTAGTAACATTTTTGCCTTGATACGCATCAGCGTGGCGGCCACAAAAATAAACTCGCTGGCCAGCTCCATGTTAAGGCTGGTCATTTGGTGTATGTAGTTTAAAAAATCATCGGCTATGCGAGCTATGGGGATATCATGTATATCCAGCTCATCCCTTTCAATAAAAAAAAGCAGCAGATCAAACGGACCTTCAAATTGGGGTAATTTTATAGCAAAACTGTCGTCGGTCATAAATCTGTTGTAAAAATAAGATTTTTTAGTAGAATAGGGTATCAAGTAGCTAGTATCAAGTATCATGACTTTTTCTTTTTCCCGGACTCCCCAAGAATCTTGATACTTGATACTAGCTACTTGATACTATCCTGAAACAATAAATACATTTAGATAACCTGTTTTTATAAATAAATAACTTACTTTGTAAGTTAAATATTCTTACAAATGTCAATGCAGGTACCAGCCGGGGATTTATTAAAAACAATAAATTATCCATCTGATTTAAAGCGACTTAACGAAACTGAGCTTGAACAGGTTTGCCAGGAACTGCGCCAGTATATTATTGATGTGGTATCGGTAAATGGTGGCCATTTTGCTGCCAGTTTAGGTGTTGTAGAGTTAACAGTGGCCCTTCAATACGTACTGAACACCCCCTATGATCAATTAGTTTGGGATGTAGGCCACCAGGCTTACGGCCATAAAATACTTACCGGCCGCCGTGACGAATTTCATACCAACCGTATATATAAAGGCCTCAGCGGCTTTCCAAAACGTTCAGAAAGCGAATACGATACCTTTGGTGTAGGGCACTCCTCTACCTCTATTTCTGTAGCGCTTGGTATGGCCGTAGCTTCGCATTACAAAGGCGAGACCGACAGACAGCACGTTGCTGTTATTGGCGATGGCGCCATGACCGCGGGTATGGCCTTTGAAGCGCTTAACCATGCCGGAATTGAAAGTTCAAACTTACTGGTGATCCTGAACGACAATAACATGTCTATCGACCCCAATGTAGGTGCGCTAAAGGAATACCTTACAGATATCACCACCTCCAAGCCATATAACCGCTTCAGAGATGATATAGCTCATGTGTTGGCCAAGTTATCAGCCATAGGTCCAGATGCCTTTAAAATAGCGCAGAAGATAGAAAAAAGCATTAAGGGCACCCTGCTAAAACGCAGCAACTTTTTTGAGGCCCTTAAGTTCAGGTATTTTGGCCCTATTGATGGTCATGATGTAAACCACCTGGTAAAAGTGCTCAAAGACCTGCGCGATATACCAGGGCCCAAATTATTGCATTGCATTACCACCAAAGGTAAAGGCTATGCCCTGGCCGAAAAAGACCAGACCAAATGGCACGCTCCAGGTTTATTTGATAAAATAACCGGTGAGATCAAGAAAACCAAGTACGATAAACCTCAGCCACCTAAATACCAGGACGTTTTTGGGCACAGTATTATTGAACTGGCCGAGCAAAATCCTAAAATTATGGGCATTACTCCGGCCATGCCTTCGGGATGCTCGCTTAACCTCATGATGAAAGCCATGCCAACCCGCGCTTTTGACGTAGGCATAGCCGAACAGCACGCGGTAACATTTTCGGCGGGATTGGCTACTCAAGGTTTGGTACCATTCTGCAATATATATTCCAGCTTTATGCAAAGGGCGTATGATCAGGTGATACACGACGTGGCCATTCAAAAACTCAATGTGATATTCTGTTTGGACAGGGCAGGCCTTGTAGGAGCTGATGGGCCAACCCATCATGGAGCTTATGACCTGGCTTTTATGCGCTGCATACCCAATATGACGGTATCTGCACCAATGAACGAAGAAGAGCTGCGTAACTTGATGTTTACCGCTCAGCAAGAAAACATGGGCCCCTTTGTGATCAGATATCCTCGTGGTAACGGTGTAATGGTTGATTGGCAGCGTCCGTTCAAGGCCATACCTGTTGGTAAAGGCCGCAAAGTTTGCGATGGCGACGAGGTTGCTATCCTATCCATAGGCGCCATCGGTAACGAAGTAGTAAAAGCCACTGCCGCCCTAAATACCGAAGGCTATTACCCAGCGCATTATGACCTGCGCTTTGTAAAACCGCTTGACGAAGCTTTACTTCACGAAGTATTTAAGAAGTTCAGCAAAGTAATTACGGTTGAGGATGGTTGCCTTGAAGGAGGAATGGGCAGCGCAGTACTGGAATTTATGGCCGATAATGGCTATCAGAATACAACGGTAAAACGCCTGGGCATACCAGATAAGATCATAGAGCACGGTGAACAACCCGAACTTTGGGCCGAATGCGGCTATGATGCGCAACACATTATAGCACAGGTTAGAAATTTAGGCGCTAAGCATAATACACATACCATAGCATCATAAAACAAAAAAAGCGGCTAAGCCGCTTTTTTTGTTTTATGTGTACTCGCAATTTAATGCGTTTTATAACTCGCTAAATCATTGTAAATAGCCCGGAACGAGCTGCGTATACCAAAAGTGATCATACCTGTTTTGTCATGAAACTGGCTGTTCTTTTCAGAACGATAAATTCCGCCTAATTCAAAACGCAGGTTATATTTAGGGTTTAACAGATAGGCTACTTTACCTTCTACATAAACCATATTGGTTGTTAAGCCCTGGCCGGTATAGTTGCCCAAAGCCCTTGCCGGATCTATGTATTGCTGAAAGAGATCTTTACCGAAGTTAAGATCATCCGTATCCAAGCCGTAATGCCCGTAATCAAGCTCTCCGGAAAAATCGAATCTTTTATAGGAGTAATTCAACAACCCAACCAGTTCACGAAAGTTTGCTCCCCATGGATGCGCTAATGGTTCGCCATTTTCAGAATAGTTAACTATGGAACTACGCTCTGAATAGGTGTATGGCTTTACGTTATTAGTTTCCAACAGGTAATTTAATCCACTTACATTAAACAGGTTTGCGCCTCTAAGTCCCAATTGCCAGCCATATTTATTTCGAGAACTGCCATTGCTGGAGAAAAAGTTTTTCGCCTCAAACTCATCAAGCGCAAACTGACCGTAGACTGTAACGCCGTCTGTAAGTTTATATTTACCTGTTAACCCGATCAAAGCATTATCCGGCGAGCCGTTTGTTGCCTCAACAGGCCGTAAGAATATAACAGGGTTGATATAAGTAAAATCAAAACCACGCTCATGGCCAAGGTCATCTTTAGCAGGCCAGATAACCGCATCAAAAAAGCCTAACGAAAGCCGGTTACTTACATTCCAGTCCAGGTAATGGAATACGCCATATTTTTTACGGTCGCCGTTATCTACTTTAACAGATAGCGGATCATTAAAGTAGGCCCACATCGCCATGTATCTTACATTACCCAGGGTGGCGGTTAATTTAATAAATGGATATGGTGAAGCATAATCAGATAATAACTCAGAGCGATAGCCATCACCAATAAAAGTTTTATCCCGCCCGGCGGTTACGTTCAGATATTTATTGGGAGTGTATGATACCAACGCTGTAATGTACGACCAGCGGTACTCATTACCATAAATACCCGCATAGGCCTGCCCGGGAGCTATACCTACCTGGTTGGTATACGTGGCCAGGTAATCAGGAAGCACGGCCCTGTTTTCATAGGCGCTCACATTATAGGATAACTTATTACCAACGGTACCCCCTACCTGCAGCCCAAGTGAGCCCGAGTTGGTGTTCTTTTTATTGGAAAAATCCCGGCTCAGGTTAAAATCGGGTAAAAGATCGGTGTAAAAAGTGTAGCCTTTCCCCTTCACATCAATCTGGTGCTCGGTAAAGAATTTCCCTTTTAGTCCGCTCAAATTCATTAAAGAGTCATAATGAAACCTTATCAATGAATCATCAACAAAAAAGGGTTTTATTGAGCTATGTACACGGGTTTGCGTGGAATAAACATCGGCATCCAGTTTCTGGTAAAACTGATAAGAGTAAGGTTGATATACTGATTGTGCCTTTACAATCCCGCTTATTAAAAATAATAGTATAACGCTGGTAAATATTTTCTTCATGCAGAATTGATAAATTTTATTCAAAGTAATTAAGCGTGTTAAAACCGCCTTTTTTCAGATATTCATCCTTTTTAACCAGGTGCAGGTCTGATAACACCATATCGGTAACCAGGGCCTGAAGGTCATATTTAGGTTTCCATCCTAATTTTTCAAAAGCCTTTGTAGCGTCTCCAATTAACAGTTCAACCTCGGTTGGCCTAAAGTATTTGGTATCAACCTTTACTACGGTTTGTCCAAACTTAAGGGCATCTGTATTTAAGCCCAGCTCTTTCGCTTTTTGCTCATCAATATCAATAATCACGCCACGCTCATGTTCATCCTTGCCGCTAAACTCTACTTCGATGCCTAATTCATTGAAAGCCATTTTTATAAAATCACGAACGGTAGTAGTAACACCGGTAGCTATTACAAAATCTTCGGCCTTTTCTTGCTGCAGCATTAGCCACATGGCTTCAATATAATCTTTAGCATGACCCCAGTCGCGCTGTGCCGAAAGGTTACCCACATACAGGCAGTCCTGCAAACCCAAGGCTATTTTTGAAGCTGCTCGTGTAATTTTACGGGTAACAAAAGTTTCGCCACGGATAGGGCTTTCATGATTAAACAAAATGCCGTTGCAAGCATACATGTTATAGGCTTCGCGGTAATTTACAATGATCCAGTAGCCGTATAGTTTAGCTACCGCATATGGCGAGCGCGGATAAAATGGTGTGGTTTCACTTTGCGGAACAGCCTGTACCAAGCCATAAAGTTCGGATGTTGATGCCTGGTATATACGTGTTTTTTGGGTTAGACCTAATAACCGTACAGCTTCCAGGATTCGCAGTGTACCAATGCCATCGGCATTGGCAGTATATTCGGGCGTATCAAAACTCACCTTTACATGGCTTTGCGCGGCAAGGTTGTATATTTCATCGGGCTGCACTTCCTGCACCAACCTGATGAGGTTAGTGGAATCGGTCAGGTCGCCGTAATGCAGCTTAAACTTTACATTGGGTTCATGCGGGTCATGATAAAGATGGTCTATACGGTCGGTATTAAATAAAGACGACCGCCGTTTTACACCGTGTACAGCATAGCCTTTCTTTAGTAAGAATTCGGCGAGATACGCACCATCCTGACCTGTTACCCCCGTTATTAAAGCTGTTTTCATAAGTATTTATCGGCTATAACTTATATTTACAATATTATCCAAAAACAATGAGAATTAAGAGAAAAAGAATCAAGAACCAAGAGGCAAGAGTTGAGACATGCAACAACTTTGATTTTGCTTTAATTTAATTAAGAAAATCATTAATTAAAACAGACTGTCTTGACTCTTATCATCAGATGCCCGAAACTTCATTCTCCAGCTCCTGGTACCATTCCTTCCCATATTTGCGTATCAGGGGATCTTTTAAAAATTCATGTACCCGTACTTTAAGCTCATCTCCGAAAGAACATGCAGGGCTGCAAATACTCCAGCGATCATAATTCAGCACGTCAAATTCGGGATAGGCGGTAATACGTATAGGATATAAGTGACAGGAGATAGGTTTTTTCCAGCTGATAGCACCCTGCTCGTAAGCTTTCTCGATACCACATTTGGTGACACCGTTTTCCCATATTACGTAAGCGCACTCTTTATTTACATCAACACAGGGTGTGGTATAATCGCCTTCAAAATCTTTTACATAAGTACCTACCTTTTCAATGGTTTTGATCCCCTTTTCGGTAAGGTAAGGTTTCACTTTAGGATATATCTCTTTTAAAATATCAAGCTCATCGGCATTTAAGGGCGCACCCGAATCACCTTCTAAACAGCAGGCGCCTTTGCATTTGTTAAGGTTACAAACAAAATTCTCTCTCACTACATCCTCGTGCACCAAAACATTACCAACCTCAATCATATTCTTTTAATTATTTTTTTATAGGATTTAATGGATACTTTAAACCGCTGGCTGCTTGCAGATCCATGGTGATACTGCCCAGTATAACCTCCACATGCGCCTTTACAGGTATCCTGTTGCCATCATTTGTTATCCAAAGGTACAATTTACTATCTTTTCTGAAAATACGCCCAGGGATGATTGTCGGATTAAATTTAAGACAGTTGAATTTCCCCATCGAACAACTCACCACTTCGGTACCCACGTAGGTGATACCCATAGAATGAAAGCCATCTTCCAGGAAGTACTGCAACTCGAATTTCTCCCCTACTTTCATTTTGGAAACATCAATAGTGCGGGCAAAATAATAGGCCGATACAAAATCAAATGTTTGTCCTTTAAATGTAAACACTCCTTTATTCGCGGTTACCTTGCTATCCTTATGATCAAAGGTCACATTATCGCTATGTTTCCATTTTCCTTCGCGCCTGTTCTCGGTATAAAAGTAGGGCATCAGGGTGTTTTGATCAACGTATGATTCGTACTTATTGCGCACTTTGTAAAAGAAATCAAAAGAGCCAGCCGTTTTACCCTCGGCTATTAAATGAAAGGCGGGGGCATCCAACTTTTTATCGCTGGCTTCCACCCTGATATCGGCCTCGGCAGCAGTAAATACACCGTACTTCATTTTATAGCTTAGCTTTTCGCCTACTTTAAAAACAGGTTCGCTGATTTTTGTAAGTTCCTGCGAAAAAACTTTACTACCCCATAAAAAGAGTAACATGGTAAACAAAAGGGATTTTCTCATTAGCAATAATTGCTTTTTATATCACACACCCACTGACAAATAGCGGGCCGAAGATATGACAAAGCTTTACTATAAATGGTTTAATCGCTCTTTTATTGTGTGGGAGATAGTATCAAGTAGCTAGTATCAAGTATCACGACTCTTTAACGCTACATAAAATGCAGCTGTCTTGATACTAACTACTTGATACCAAAAAATTAATCTTTTCGCTTATAAATGGGTACGGTTGAGCAGGGCTCGCCGAACATCAGGCTTTTTACTATAGGGCTGAGCTTTTTGGTGAGTTCCACATAGGCCGAAACCGGTACTTCGGTATCACCACAGCCTTTTAGTACAATACGCTGATCACGGTATTGCTCAAAATCGGCTTTGGCTATTTCTTTTTCAAACAATACGGTTTCCAAAACAGCTTCATCGCCAAAAACAATTTCCCGTGCATACGGAGCCATACGGTTAGCTAACAGCATATAGGCCCATGCGGGTACAATGGCATCGGCAGTGCAGGTGATGCCCACATTTTTGCCGGTATATTGTGCCCAGTCGTGTTCTTTTATAAATTCCCTGAAATCTTTTTCGCGTAGCATCAAACCGTGGAACAGGTTATCTTTAATATCATAAATAACACGCTCGCCGGCGGGATAAAAAGCAGCAGGATCCAAAGTGACCAGGCCACTCTGTGCTACTTTATTCACTATATTTTCCTGTATATCCATTGGAAGCAATTATTGAATTAGTGATTTTTAAAAATCCCAATAATAAAAAATCCGGGAACAGCACTCAGACTGATCCCGGATACAAAATTACTTTAAAATTTTCTTATAACAGTTTGTACCTGTTATCTTTTACAATAGCATTATCTTTCAAGGCATCCAGTATCTGGCCTGCCGCCCGTTGCATTAATGCCTGGGCTATTTGTTGTTTCTCTCTTACGTTATTTGTAAGTGCCGCAGGATTAGTGAAACCATCCACAACGTATACATAAACACCTTGCTGACCGTTAACCGGTTTAGAGAGTTTGTTAGGTTGTGAACCAAAAATAGAACCGATCACTTTATATTCCAATGATGCGCCCGGGATAATCGGGTTTGCAAAAACCACGTTTTGAACAGGAACAACCTTAACGCCTGCTTTTTGAGCAGCCTGATCGATGCTTGTAGCACCCTGGAATTTCTCGTCCAGTTGCTTAGCTTTTACTTCGTTGCGTACGGCTGGTTCAATTTGTTTTTTAACAGCCTCTAATGATAATATACCTTTAGGCTTAATTTCGGTTAGGCGGGTAACAACGTACTGATCACCTACGGTAAATACTTTATCGGTGATATCACCTTTTTCGGCTTTATATGCCCATCTTACAATGTCGCGTGCATTATCCAAGCCTGGTAAGCTGGCTGCAACACCTGTAAAATCTTCAGCTACGCTCTTTTTTAATCCTTCTTTTTTTACCTCGGCGTCAAAGTTATCTTTGGTAAGGTTACCTAAAAACTGTTGTGCGTGACTGTATGCTACTGTTTGAGTTTTGCTGCTGGCTGCTATTGGTTTATCAACAACGGCAACTTTTACCACTTTTACAGATCCTTTCTGATCTTCTATCTGGATCAGGTGTACTCCAAATTGTGAAGTAACCACGATCAGATCGCCTTTGCCTGCTTTAAAAGCAGCGTTGGTATATTCCGGAGTGATTTGGCCCTGGCCACCACCCATAGCACCATTAACGTCAAATGCAGGGATATCGCCGCCTTTTGTACCGCTGCCTTTATCAGCAGAGAAAGTAGCAGCCAGATCGGTAAATGATTTACCGCCTTGAATCAGTTTCTTGATTGAATCGGCTTTAGCAATAGCTTTTTCAACACCACCCTCGGTAGCCGGGTTAATTAATATATGACGGGTTTTTACCGAATCAAAAGTTGTTTTCTCATCAGTCAATTTGGCCAGTTTGTAACTGCCGTTTGATATGTAAGGACCATATACAAAACCTTTGGCCGCGTTAAACATCACGGTATCCAGCTTTGGCTCTAATCCGCCTTTTTTCTGGAAGCTGATAGGCGTTTTTGTTTCAGAATTGATCTGTACAAAAAGCGAATCGTTGGTGCTGGCTTTAAAAGCGTCGGCTAGTTTATCAACCTGTGCCTTTATAGCAACGCTATCATCTTTTGAAGGCGCCGCGTTAAAGCTTACATACTCAAATGAACGTACATCCTGCGGATTCTTGAATTCGCCTTTGTGCGCGTTATAATAAGTACTGTAGTCCTCATCAGTTAAAGTAACCTTGGCATCAGGAATAGAAGCATAATCCAGTGTGGCATATTTAAAATTCACCAGTTTGTTTTTTGCTTCATAATCATCTTTAGCATCCAGCGAGTTCACATACAAGCCGTTGGTAACCAAAGCCATGTATTTAGTCGCTTTCTTTGCTTCGATCAATTGAGTCAGGAAATCAGCCCAGGCTTGTTTTTGAGTTGGATCGGCTTTTGCTGATTGCAGGTAGCTCAAAAACTGGTTTAATTTGTTACGATCAAACTGACCGGTTTGCGGATCAGAGAACTGACGTGCTATCTGTGGGTCGGGGCTATTGCCATTAACCATTGATGTGCTTTCGTCGGTGCCAACTACAATACCTAATTTTTCAATCTCTTTGCCCATCAGTATCTGGCTCAGGTATTGGTTCCAGGTAGTTTCCTGTATGTAACTGGTGATCTGCGGAGAAATAGCTTGCCCCGCTTGTTTAAACTGTGCAGTATTTTGTTCCAGTTTTTTATTAAACTCATCGTAAGGCACCTTTTCGCCGTTCACCACAGCCAATTCGTTGCTATCGTCTCTGAAAAAAGAGCCGCCCGACCTTACAACCTCACTTACAATAAAAGCAAGGAGCGCTAAACCAATAAGGATGGCAACAATTTTCCCCATCCGGTCGCGCAAATAACCCATTATACCCATATACTTTTTATAATTATTTTTCTTATAATAATCTGTTCTTTAAAGGAAATGAAGCTATCATGCGCTAATCTATTTTTTAAAGGACAACTCATGACGGTTTCTATTGCTCAAAAGAGGGCGCAAGATACAATTTTTAGTAAAATTCTATAACACAAAATTTTCCTGATAAAAAAACGTTACTGAGCCCCGTTTTCGTCTACATGAAACACCCCTTTACTATTTTTAAGAGAAGGGTGTAAAAAGGCATCATCGCTCTCAAAACTATTCCCATTCATAACATTCCCGCTTTTCATAAAAACCTCCACAACTTTATGGGAGTACACTTTTTTTGTGGCCGAATCCCAAAACAGCTCATCTGATTTGTAAACATCGCCCTGGGAGTTGGTGGCCACTACGTTTTTCCGGAACTCATACAATTTTTCGCCCGCGTGCAGTATGCCGGTATCGGCAATAATGGTACCATCCTGCTTTTGGGTTAGTTTGTCGTAATGAATTATCTTGATCCCTTTAGGCGCTACTTTATAAGTAGTTTTGGTATTCTGGGGGTTGTACTGCAAAATTAAGGGCGCGGTAAGGTGTATAGTTACCTTAGCCGAGTCGCTCAGGATAAGATCCACACCCGTAGTAGGCTCTACTATAGTACCTACCTCGTTTGACGCGATCTCCTTAACCTTGTTCAGATCGTTCTCGCAGGATGATATAAAAAACACCAAAACGGGCAACAACAGGCATAAGCCTTTCCAATGTTTTACCCGGTTATACATGCTGTTTTCTTAATCAAATTTATATTTCTGGAACCACTTATCGTTCAGGGTGAAGCCTAAATGGATATTGACATAGTTTTCACGTACCAGGCCATTTACCAGGGAGCCTCTTCTGCCCACTTCGGCAGAGATATTGATCTTGTAGAAACTACCGTTAACAGGTCGTAAAGGCATACCAACACCCGCTGTAAGGGCATATGTTTTAATCCTGGTATTGTTAACCATCATATAAGTTTCATCATATATAGCCCCTAAACGGTAATCAACCGAAGCCAGATAGTTACGTAAGGTAGCAATGTTTGGCGTATACTGACCACCGACGTTAAACGTACGGCTATCCTGCAAACCCTGGTTTACGCCACCAATTGATAGTTGCGACCATTTGCTCATGGTATAATCAGCGCCTACCAGGAACTTGCCATCGCTTTGGAACGATATACCAAAACGGTTGGTTAGCGGAAGTTTTATTTTTGTTTTGGAACTCTGTTTATTGACAACGCTATCCAACGGGATATCTTCGTTACCACTGTTATCATTAAAATACTGGCTTACAATAAAACTGCTGGTAGAATTCAGCTTGGAGTTTAATGAGCCCGAATACCCGAAAGTAAGGTGCTTGGTATCAGAAAAATCAACGGAGTATTGTACACCATAATCATAATTTAACCCGGCTATAGAATTGCTTGATTCAATTTTTGAGTTGGTTGTACCTGGTAGCGGATATATTACCCCGTTAATATTAGTGTTTATTTCTGTTGTACTAATGTCTTTTAACGTACCGAAGATGTAAGATACGTTAGCACCAATTAAGAGGTGTTTGCCTATACCAAAACCATAACCAAAATAAGCTTTTGATAAACCACCATCGCCGCTGTAAGTATAATTGGTAAGGTTGGTATCGGCAGGTATCACGCCGTTTCCTTTAACGGTGTTTTTATAGTTATAACCGCGTTCGCTGTAAGGCAACAAGCCAAAACTCAATGCAGAACGTTTGGTTACCGGTATTGCAAAAGCCAAATGGCTTAACCTGAAATTGCTATTTTTCTGACTGGCAGAACCCGTTTGGCTTAGGGTTAAAAAGTTGCTGTAAACGCCTATATCAATAGTAGTAAGATTTATGGCGCCGTATGAAGCCGGGTTTACTATATTGATATTGTTAAATCCGCTTATTTTGTTTGTGGCCACGCTAATACCACCCATACCTATATTCTGAGGCATTAACTGAGGATCAATGTCACCTATACCATACCTTGAATATGGAGAGCTTGTGGTAGCCGTTGATTGTGAATGTGCTGCAAATGCACTAACAGCCAATAAAAGTGTTATAAAAAACCTGGTATATTTAATCATTATGCTTTTGTATAGCTGCGTTTAATCCTTTTAAAACCAAATAAGGTTCAATTTTAATATAGGGGGCAAAGATGCTATTTTTCAATAGAGTATCAAAAAAAATACTGTCGCCCCCGCTTAGCACAATATTTAGCTGGGGATTGTTGGCTTTATAGCTTTCCATAAACCCCAATAGTTCATATTTTATTCCGTTTTGCACACCCGAGCGTATAGCTGTTTCGGTACTATCGCCATATGCTGCATTAAAGGCGGCGTCTGTACTGATCAATGGCAAGCCGGCTGTATAATAATTTAAAGCCTTATAACGCATATTTAATCCCGGTGATATACTGCCGCCAAAATAATTTCCGGCTGCATCAACGTAATCATATGTTATAGCGGTTCCGCCAGTAATTACCAGACTGTTGAGCTCCGGATAGGTATGGCTTGCTCCTATAACAGCCGCTAAACGATCAGTACCAAGAGTTTCAGGGGTTAAATAATGGTTCTGTATACCGCTGTTTATTAATGCGTTGAAATAGGTAACCGGCATTTTTGCCTCTAAACCGGTTTGCCAGGGCTCAACATGTTTTTTTACAGATGATATGATTGCCCTGTCGATCTGATAATTATTTAAAAAATTATCCAGCGTGTCAGGGTCAACCGTTTCAAACTGCATTACTGCTAACAGTTCATTCAGCTTAAAAACCGCGATTTTTGTATACGTATTACCAATATCGATAACCAAATTGGTCATCAGGCCTTAATTAATGATAATATAGATTCAAAAATAGCCAGTCCATCTTCATTAGCCAGCAAACTGTCGGCAGCGCGTTCAGGGTGAGGCATTAATCCAAATACGTTCCTGTTGGCATTGCAAATACCGGCAATGTTCTCCAATGATCCGTTAGGATTGGCATCGGCAACAATGTTACCGGCCTCATCGCAGTATCTGAACAATACCTGATCATTATCATTCAGCGCCTTTACTACATCGGCACTGGCAAAATAGTTACCCTCGCCATGAGCGATAGGTATTTTATAAGCCTGATCCTGTACCAGTTGGGCTGTAAGTAATGATTGAGTTGTTTGCGGTTTTAAATAGATGTTGCGGCAAATAAACTTGCGGTTTTCATTGTGTAATAAAGCGCCATCAAGCAAGCCGGCTTCGGTCAATATCTGGAAACCATTGCAGATACCCATTACATAGCCACCTTTTGCTGCAAATTGTATAACCTCCTGCATGATGGGTGAAAAACGGGATATCGCGCCGGAACGAAGATAATCGCCAAAAGAAAAACCGCCTGGTAAAACAACAAAGTCAACACCTTGCAGATCATGGTCTTTATGCCATAACCTAACCACCTGCTGACCCATTATTTTTTCTAATACATATATGATGTCTTCATCACAATTAGACCCGGGAAATATAACTACTCCAAACTTCATGCTACAAAACTAATATAACCGTTGAAATTTGAACGAATGTAAAAGTTAAAATTTGTTAAACTGAAAGTAGATAATGCTGATTAGCAGCAATAAGAACAGGCTTTCATAAAACCATTTACGGGTTGCATACAAAAAAAAGTAAGCAAAAAACACCGCAACGGGGGCCACACATAACAAAAAGTGATTCAAATGGAAGGCCGCGTTTACATAAAATGAAAAAGCGGTGATCAGAAAAATAAGGAATAATAACTGGAAAGATTTACGGGTTTGCACGTAACTTTTAAAGAAGTTTTGCTGTAATTTAAAAAAACAAAGCACCAGGATCATGATCACCGGGATAAGCAGCAGGTAATTATAGGAGTTGATGCTGATATGATCCGGAAATTTGGTTCCTAAGGGCAGCCAGATGTTGCCAAAGTTTTTAATACGATCATTCAGATAATAAAAAACCGCCAGGAAGAAAAATACTGTGGCATAACCTAATATCCCGGCTATCCACTCGCGCCAATTGAAAGGTTTAAACAATACCAGCGCTATCCAGATAGACAAAAACAAATAAATAAAGGGGAAATAGATCAGCGAACCGAGGGCTACTATCATACCCAGATCATATACTGTTGATTTGGCATCCTCGCCTTTGTACAAGCTAAACAGCTTAAACAGCATCCATATCAACAGGAAATTACAGATGAGCGGGGCGCTCAGGATCAGGAATGGTGCAAATAAGCCTGATAGGGTAACATACATTAACGCCGGCAAAAACGTGGGCTTACCCAGCAAATTATGAAAGTTGATGAGGTAATTTAATAAAAGCGCCTGTATAAAAACCAGTACCGCCGCCAAAAAAATATTTAAAACCGGCGAAAGCGCGTATTCATAAGCAACCGGTATCAGCAAGCGGGCAAAGGGCTCTACAAAAATGAACTCCAGCTTATCGGGAACATGAAACAAATAACCCACACGCGACAAAAACAATATGATGATGAGCCATAAAGCATTGAATGGATTAAAGGTTCTGAAAAGATTGATCATCAAAGACGTTGTTTGCGGCGTAAAACTAAGAATTTTGGAGTAAGGATTTCTAAATGTCTGACTCTTGATCAGCTGAATTCAGCGATTAGCATGATTTTTCTTTTGTCCTTGCTCTTTGTTCCAAAAATCCTTGCTCCCCAAAAATCACTTCCTCGCGTACCGCTTTACCAGATCGTCGACAATTTGGGCGGTCTCATCGGGGAAATCGACGATCACTTTTTTATCGTCCTGAATCCAGTTATTCAGATGGCCCGCAAACTTATCGTTGATCTCATTAACCACAGGCACGCCCAGTTTTGATGCTGCCAGGGCGTTGCATTGCTGCTCGTATTGCCCTTTCATGGGTATCATGAGCACCTTTTTTTTCAGGAACAATGCTTCAGCCGGGCCTTCAAAACCGCCACCCGTAAGCAAGCCTTCGCAATTGGCCAGGCTGGTATTAAAAGCCTCGTTATTCACCGGGAAGATCTCGACGTTGCCAGAACGATAGGGTGTTTTCTGTCGTTTTGAAAATATCTGCCATTTGGCTTCGGTCTGGCTTAAATGCTTCAGCAGTGTTTTATCGTCATAAGCCGGCAGATAAACGGAATAATGCCCAAGATTGGCCGTTTCCATTTCACGGATCTCACTCCTGATCACCGGGGTATGGATAAAATCGGCATAACGCTCAAAGTGGAAACCCACATGGTGCGTGGTTGGCGAATAATATTTGAACAGCCACTCGGCATAGTTCCACTTTTTGGGCCGGGGTGTATTAGGCGAAACAAAGGAACACTGGTGACTTAATGATACCGAGGGCACTTTTTGCAGGCGGCATGCCCAGGCGCTCACCGGTTCAAAATCATTAATGATCAAATCGTAATGATCCAGCGGCAGGCTGTGCATATCGCGCCAAAGCTGGGGCAGGTTCATAATTTTAAATGTAGCCCAGTTATCAACACCACCTTTTTTGCCGAATACAAAGCTAAAACCGTGAAAACGATATTTAAGGGGTTGCGACAGGGAAACCTCAGCTTCTGTACCGCTTATTAACAGGTCAACCTCGCCATATTGCTGTAATAAAGGCACAATTTCACGAGCCCGGCTTATATGGCCGTTACCGGTTCCCTGTATGGCAAAAAGTATTTTCATAGTAGTAGAACAGTTTTCACTATAACTGAGATGGCATATGACCCATTTCTGTTACAGTTTCAAACATCATATTTTTATAACGGGGGGTAATTTAGTGATTAGTATCAAGTAGTGAGTATCAAGTATCAAGATTTTGCTATTTTTAGTAGTTGGTAACAAGGCCTTACTATGAACCTATGATGGATCTCTTATAATCGATAATAAACATATGGTCTTGATACTTGATACTAACTACTTGATACTATGCCTCAGTGCGGTTCCTGTTTAAAGCGTTCGAGTAAGCTTTTTACATCCATCTTGGCGTCCAGGTCTTCAGCATCGGTTTTATCATCGTCGTCGGTTTCGGTTTTAAAGTCGTCGGGGTTATATTTAAATATAGTCCATTCGCCATTATAATACTCCAGTGAGGTAAGGCTCTCCACCCAATCGCCCGAGTTTAAGTATAGTACGGAGCCGGTTTTTTCGGTGTTCTCGATAGTCCTGATCTCGGCATGGTGAATATGCCCGCAAATAACATATTGGTAGTTTTTATCTACAGCCAGGTCGGCCGCGGTTTGTTCAAACTGGTTAATAAATTTTACAGCCTCTTTAAAACTGGCTTTTACTTTTTGCGAAAAGCTCATTTTTTGACGACCCAAAGCCGTTAAAAACCAGTTAACAAAACTATTGATCAAAATAAGGCTATCATAACCCACTGCGCCCAGCTTGGCCAGCCATTTGGAGTGCTGCATGGTTACGTCAAATATATCGCCATGAAAGATCCAGGCTTTTTTACCATCGATATTGAGTACGATCTTATTCAGCAACTGGAACGATCCCAGGTTAAAATCGGTGAACTTGCGCAGCATTTCGTCGTGGTTACCGGTGAGGTAATGCACGGGTATGCCATCGGTAACAAATTTGAGGATGCGGCGCACCACTTTCATGTGGGCTTCGGGCCAGTACGATTTACTAAACTGCCAGATATCAATAATATCGCCGTTAAGGATAAGCATTTTAGGCTTGATGCTTTTTAAATACTTCAGCAATTCTTTGGCATGGCAACCGTATGTACCCAGGTGCACGTCAGATATTACTACGATATCAACTTCACGTTTTGACATTAAAATAGAGGGGTTAATTGCTCATCCGGCAGGCGCTGCCGGTTAATATTTATAGTTGAAATGATTAACAAACGATTACTCGTCGTCTTCGTCTTCATTAACATTCAGTTCATAAGGGCTGATATAGAAGGCCCCAACCAGGAGCAGCAAACTTATAACAACCAAATACGCATACTCAAAATTCATTGTAAAATGATTTTAACAAATGTCGGTAAACTAAATTATCTAATTGTTAAGACTCTGTTAAATGTAAAAGGTTACGTTGGTAGTGCAAATTTTCTTTTTGAATCGACTCACCCCGACATCGCTACGCTCGTCACCCCTCTCTCCGCTTCGCGCATAGAGGGGCTTTCTTTCTTTTTTCCTGCAGTCGCTCGGCTCCAGCCGAGCGACTGCAAATATTTTTATCTTTTCCTTACCCTCTTTGCGGCGAAGCCGAAGAGAGGGTGGTCTAGCGAAGCACAGACCGGGTGAGTCGACTCTGCAACTTGGCTTTAATCCCAGGGCGGGGTGAGGCTAATTAACTTTCCTTTTTATCCGCTCCAACTGTTTTAAATGGCGCAATAAATGTATACGGGTAAATTTAAGCCATTGCTTGGCATTGAGCATACCTAAACGCGGATGCCCATAACGAACATCGGGCGGGGCCTTTGCTATGATCGGGGCAATATCCTCTATCCGCTTACGGCATTTGATGATCAGGTTGCGGGCATCCTCTTTACTGATCTTCTCCACGTTCATGATATCCAGCATTTTGATCTTTACGGGCGGGAAACAACCAAAAAGCAAGGTAAAGTACCCTTGTAAACTCGGGCCTTTTTTGGTGGGTGGACAATTACTGTGCGCACAACGCTCAATGGCTATGCACGAGCGAAGAGTTATCTGCATCACATGACTGTAAACCTCGGCGAACGACCAACTGCCCTCCTCGGGAGTCTCGGCAAATAGTTCATCAGGAATAATATCCAGCTGTTCGCGGTAATTATTCAGCGCGGTTTCAATGCCCCTAAGCTCTTTGGCAATGCTCATAACAATAAAGTTAGCTCTTTTAAATGAGTAATTTGTAGCGGCACATCATCGGGTTTTGGCGCGTTAAAGGGATTAAAGAAGATAGCGTCCATCCCATAATGAAGCGCGCCGTAAATATCAGCTTCTAAACTATCCCCTATCATCACACTTTCGGCTTTGGTAGTGCCAGCCAGGTTAACCGCGTATTCAAATATAGCTTTATCAGGCTTATTGACACCCACATCCTCAGATACGATAATGTGCTGAAAATATCCGCCGAGGTTGGTGCCCGAGATCTTTAACTGCTGCGATTCTTTAAATCCGTTGGAGATGAGGTGCAACGTGTATTTACCCTGCAGGTACTGCAAAGTTTCGTGCGCATGCGGGAACAGGTTGGTTTTGGTAGGGCAAAGGCGCACATATGCGTCTTCAAAGTCGGCCGGGATCAGGTCAGGGTGCAGGCCAAGTTGGATGAATGTTCTTTTAAACCGGGCTTCGCGCAGCTCGTCCCTGGTGATAGTGCCTACGTGGTATTGCGCCCAAAGTTCGTGGTTATTGCGAGTATAGGTTTCGATAAACAGATCGGCCGATGATAAGCCTATCTCCTGTAAACGATGCAGTATAAACAACTCATGCAGAGTTTCTTCGGCGTTTTTATCAAAATCCCAGATGGTATGGTCGAGATCAAAAAAGATGTGTTTGTATTTTATTTCGGATTTGGGATGTTCGATTTCGGATTTCATGGATTACAGAATATTTTTCCACCACGTCATTGCTGTAAGAGCCTCACCCAACCCTCTCCAAAGGAGAGGGCTTTAAAACTCTTTTTTAAAGTCTCCCCTTTTGGGGGAGACTTAGAGGGGGCTTTTGCTTCGTACCTCGCAATGACGCGTGCTTTATTAATATTGGAGGTAAAATTAAACTATTCCCTTCCTAAATCCGAAATCAACTCTTTTTAAACTTCATCTTACCAAGCGTACAAATCTATATCAAATTCAATATCAAGTTGGGCTGCAATTTTATGGTAACGTTTATCCAGATGTACCCAAGGGGTGCTTTCACCATTATCTTTATATGTGAAGATAGCACAGGAAAACTCACAATAATATTTGGCGCATAATGGCTTAAAAAGCTCCATCTTTTGCTCTAGAATATCCAATATTTTATTCATCTGCGTCTCAAAATCGGCGTATTTATCAAGTCCGCTACCCATTGACCAGGTATTATTTGTCCGAAGAGGAGAATCAGTGTTTTGGGGATTTCTCTTTTCTCCCTTAACTTGTTTATAAATAGGCTCTATTTCCAATAATTTTGTAATATCATCAGGAGTAATATCGTCAAAATCGAAAATACTAAACCTTAGATCGACTTTATTTCTATCCATTTGTATCATTTAATTCCGAAATCAAAGTCAAGCTTTCTCCCCAAAAGCCAGGTCGCCGGCATCACCCAGGCCGGGTACAATGTAGGCTTTGCTTGTCATTTCATCATCAACGGCACATAACCATAAATTGGCTTTGGGCAGGTTTGCCCGTACATGCGCTACACCTTCGGTGCTGGCTATTACGGCAGCTATATGCAGGTCTTTGATTTTATACTGAGCCATCAGTTCCTTGCATACCACCACAATGCTTTGTCCGGTGGCCAGCATGGTATCGCACAGAATAAATATCTTACCGTCGAGATTTGGGGTGGAGATATGATCAACCTGGATCACAAAGTCGCCGGTACGCTTTACTTTCCGATAAGCAGTAATAAATGCCGAAGCCGATTGATCAAAATAATTTATAAAACCCTGGTGAAAGGGCAAGCCGGCTCGCAGAATAGTTCCTAAAACCGGCTGATCAACAGGTACGCTTATACTGGCCGTACCCAATGAGGTCTGCACTTCTTTAGCTTCATAGGAGAGTGTTTTACTAAGCTCGTAAGCCAGTATCTGCCCCAGCTTTTCCTGATTATACCTAAAGCGCGCTTTATCCTGCTGAATATCCGCATCCCTTAGTTCGGCCAAAAACTGGTTAGCAATGGTATTGGTTTTATTGAGAATAAAGATCATGCTTTTAGATTTAGTATCAAGTAGCTAGTATCAGGTATCAAGATTTTTTAATAACGTAAATATAAGTTTTAAGTTTTAGATGTCGTGATACTTGATACTAGCTACTTGATACTAAAAAATTTACAATTCAATTATGAATATATGTAGTTAACTACGTAGTTTTGTATATAAATTTTATTTCCATGAACAAACTTGTTATTACCCCCTTGACTAATGATTACAGCGACCAGATCATTGACGTTGTTTTGCCTATACAGCAAATTGAGTTTGGCGTTCCTATTACCATCGAAGAGCAACCCGATCTGTTAGACATTGAAAAAAACTATCATCAAACCGGCGGCAACTTCTGGGGAGCCCAACATGACGAACGGCTGGCGGGCACCATCGCCTTAATTGCTTTCGACAAGCATGCTGGCGCCATCCGTAAAATGTTTGTACGGGAAGCATACCGGGGCAAAGAATGGGGCACCGGTCAATCATTGCTTGATACACTGATTGATTATTGCCGGCAAAACCAGATCACCGATCTTTATTTAGGCACTGTGGAAGCATTTAAAGCGGCCCATCGTTTTTATGAACGCAATGGTTTTACCAGGCTGGCCAAAAATGAATTGCCGCCGTCATTTCCGTTGATGAGCAGGGATACTATTTTTTATCACCTACATTTGACAAATTAAGCACAGGGTTTATATATGAATGTGATAGATGAATCGGGCATTTTAGCCATTGCAACCAGATTGCAACGCCTTAGCGACCTATTGCGTAAGGATGGCGTGCTGATCTATAAGGCCAACGGTGTTGATTTTGAACCCAAATGGTTCCCGGTGATCTATACCCTGCACCTGCGATCGGTTTTGAGCGTGGTGGAAATTGCCAGCGAAATTGGGTACACCCACCCTTCTACCATCAGTTTGCTGAAGGAGCTGGAAAAAGTAAAGCTGATCCGCTCCAAAAAGGATAAGGCCGATGAAAGAAAACGCCTGATCCAGCTCACCGCCAAAGGCCAGGAATTGATTGAGCAAATGAAACCTGTTTGGGAGCTGATGATAGCTGCCCTAACAGAGCTCACCACCACGCAAAACAATCTCCTGCAAGCCATCAGCGAAGTGGAAGAGCAAATGAAGCGGCTCAGTCTTTTTGAACGGGCTAAACGGATCAGTTTGGGGGATTAACTGAGCTCGCGCAGCGCTGACGACTCAGCCCGTCTGCGCTGCGCTGGACGCCCCTCTCTCCGCCTTCGGCGGAAAGAGGGTGAAAAACCTTCCTCCACGCGTCATTGCGAGGAGGAACGACGTGGCAATGACGTATTTTTTATCACCCTCTTTGCGCCGCAGGCGAAAAGAGGGGTGTCGAGCATAGCGATGACAGGGTGAGTCGGGTCTTCCTATTGCAAATCCCCCATATTTTTTGTATCTTTAATTACACCACAGGCCAGCCCTGCTTACTTTGAAAATTGTAAGCAGGGCTGTTTGATTAAAGGGACAAAACAAGCCAAAAATCGACAGATTTTCATTTAGTTATTTGACAATCAATAATTTAATACTTTTTAAACTTTTCAAAACCCATCAAAAATTTGTTAAAAAGTGTTAAAATGGCGTTAAAATTTAGTTAAAACGGGTAATAAGCATGCGTTTTTACATCGTTTTCGATCAGAAAAGTGTTAAAATAAGGGGTTTAAAAAGTATTTCCAGAAGGTGGTCTGTTTGAATTTTATAAGTTTCGTTTTTATCGGGTAAAAGAGGGAACGAAAAATTGATCCTTATCGGCGCGAAGATTTTTGGTTCCCCAAAAATCCTGCTGACATACGGTTGTCATTATCCTGTACTTATTTTGAATTGCAAAACCTATTGCAGGAATATTTGTATTTTTACATAACAACATGGATTTTAATTTAACCTCCCAATACTTCCCCACCGGCGATCAGCCCGAAGCTATCAGGCAACTGGTTGAAGGTGTAAATAATGGCGATCCTTTTCAAACCCTGCTGGGTGTTACCGGATCGGGTAAAACATTTTCTATTGCTAACGTAATACAGCAAACACAAAAACCTACGCTGATCCTGAGTCATAATAAAACACTGGCCGCACAGCTGTACGGCGAGTTCAAGCAGTTTTTCCCGGAAAACGCGGTGAACTACTTTGTGTCGTATTATGATTATTATCAGCCCGAAGCGTTTATACCCACCACCAACACTTATATTGAAAAAGACCTCCAGATAAACGAGGAGATCGAGAAATTACGTTTACGGACCACCTCAGCCCTCATGTCGGGCCGCAGGGATGTCATCGTGGTATCGTCCATATCTTGCATCTATGGTATGGGTAACCCGGATGACTTTGCCGACTCTGTTTTCAAGTTCGCGGTAGGTACGCGTATTAGTCGCAATGCCTTTTTACACCGCCTGGTCGAGATACTTTATGCCCGCACCACCGCCGATTTTAAGCGCGGCACTTTCCGGGTAAAGGGTGATACAGTTGATATTTTCCCTGCTTACCTGGATTATGCTTACCGCATTTCCTTTTTTGGCGATGACATTGAAGAGCTCAGCACTTTTGATGTAACTACCGGCAAGACGGTTGAAAAAATGACCCACATGGTGGTGTATCCGGCTAACCTGTACGTTGCTCCTCGTGAGCGTTTTACCCAATCCATCTGGGCTATACAGGAAGAACTGGAGACCCGCAAAAAACAGTTTATTGATGATGGCCGTTTCCTGGAAGCTAAACGCCTGGAAGAAAGGGTTAACTATGATCTGGAAATGATACGCGAGCTAGGCTATTGCTCGGGCATCGAAAATTACTCCCGCTTTTTTGATGGGCGACAGCCCGGCGCACGCCCCTTCTGCCTGCTGGATTACTTCCCGGATGATTATCTGATGGTGATTGACGAGAGCCACGTAACTGTTCCGCAGATCAGGGCCATGTATGGTGGTGATAGATCGCGTAAAATGTCATTGGTGGACTATGGCTTCCGTTTACCGGCAGCTTTGGATAATCGTCCGCTCAACTTCCAGGAGTTTGAAAAACTGGCTCCGCAAACCATTTATGTGAGCGCTACTCCCGGCGATTTTGAACTGGAGAAATCTGAAGGCGTGGTAGTGCAGCAAGTAATACGCCCTACCGGTCTGCTTGATCCCGTTATTGACGTTCGCCCGGTGATCAACCAGGTTGACGACCTGTTGGACGAAGTGGATAAAACCGTAAAAATGGGCGACCGTGTGCTGGTAACCACCCTTACCAAACGTATGGCCGAGGAACTGGCAAAATACATGGACCGCCTGGGTATCAAATGCCGCTACATCCACTCCGAAGTAAAAACCCTGCAAAGAGTAGAGATATTAAGAGGTTTGCGTTTGGGTGAATTTGATGTATTGATCGGTATCAACCTGCTGCGTGAAGGACTTGACCTGCCTGAAGTATCCTTAGTAGCTATTTTGGATGCTGATAAAGAAGGTTTCCTCCGTTCTGAGCGCTCCTTGATACAAACCATTGGTCGTGCCGCCCGTAATGATCGCGGCCGGGTGATCATGTATGCCGATAAGATCACCGATTCCATGCAGATCACGATGGATGAAACCAATCGTCGCCGGGATATACAGATCGCTTACAATACAAAACACGGCATAACGCCAACAACAGTTGGCAAAACGCGCGAGGAGATCATGGAGCAAACCTCAGTGGTCGACTTTCAGGGCGGCGTACAAAAAGCCTATGTGGAAGCTGATTCCGTATCACTGGCCGCCGATCCGATAGTGCAGTATATGACCAAAGCCGACTTGAAAAAATCAATCGACAATACTAAAAAAGACATGCTCGCGGCCGCCAAGGATATGGACTTTTTACAGGCTGCCAAATTGCGCGATGAAATGTTTGCCTTAGAAAAAATGATGGAAGAGAAGTTTTAGATGTGCGGATATGCAGATTACAGATGTGCAAATCATAACTGCACCTGAGTTAACAAATGTGTGGATGAATAGCTGAATAAGTATCATCAAAAAGTAGATTTTTCATCCGCACATCTGTAATCCGCACATTTGCACATTTATCCGTAATCATATTAAAACAATTTTTACGTTATATAACTTATATTTGTAAGCTAAAAATTAATGTGATGCTTTTAATTCGTTTTCTACTCATATCAATTTGTATACTATATATCATACGCAGTTTAGTACGATACCTGCTCCCTGTGCTTTTTGAAAGCGTGGTTAATAAGGCCCAGCAACAAGCACAGCAGCAACAACGCCAGTCGTCAAAAAGACCTGACGGCACTATCAAAGTTGATTATATCCCACAGGGAAAAAGAAGTACCGTGCCCGATTCTGAAGGCGAGTTTATTGATTACGAAGAAGTGAAATAATCAATATGCTACCAGAAGAAGTATACAAAAGACGTCCAAACCATAACAACACCTCTGAGTCTGTTATACTCATTGTGGCCAATTACATCGTGTTCACGGTTGCCCTGCAACTGTTTGCCGCCTGTGCCCAGATCAGCACATTTTTTTGGGTGGTTTTAGGCGCCCTTGCCCTCTATAACTTTTTCAGCATACGCAAAAACCGCGAAGACTATGGCAAACCCCAGGTGATAGCCTATGTGGTGAGCCTTGTCGGTATGATATTGCTGTTTATCCTGATCCGCAGCCGCGAGCTTACCTGCTAACATCAGGAGCCAGGAAGTTAGAGTCAAGATATAAGAAAACACAACCCCGATTTCTTCTTATACAGCCATAATTTTATATAAAACTTTCATTCCTGACTCTTGATTCTGATATCTTGATTCTCTTCATGTAATTGTCATTCAAATTTCTATTTTTGAGGAATATATATTATCCATTTCAAAAAACTTAAATGAACAACTGGTTTAAGCGTAATAGCATCCACTTTATTATAGCTGCTATTTTCCTCGTGATCTGCTTTATCTATTTTACGCCCGCATTTCAGGGGAAAACCCTCGGGCAAAATGATGTTACAAGAGCACAATCAACCCAAAAAGAGATCAATGATTATAGGGCAAAAGACACTACCATATTATGGACCAACCAAATCTATGGCGGTATGCCAGCCTTTCAAATATGGGCCCCTTATAAAGCCAATTTAACTTCGTGGGTGATAAATGTTATTAATTATTCGCTGCCAAGTCCGGTTGGTACCATATTGGTTTTTCTATTAGGTGCATACCTTCTCTTTTGTGTATTGAAACTCAACCCATGGCTGGCAGCCGCGGGAGCTATTGCTTTTACGTTTTCATCCTACAATATTATATTACTCGTAGCAGGGCATGCTAACCAGGCTTTCGCGATAGCCTTTTTCGCTCCTATTTTAGCGGGTATCCTGCTTATTTTAAGAGGGAAGCATTTTATTGGGGCTGCTATAACCGCACTGGCACTGGCTTTGGAAATCAGGGCTAACCACGTACAGATGACCTACTATCTTTTACTGGTATTGCTTATCCTGGTGTTTATTGAGCTGTATCATGCCATCAAAAACAAAACAACGACTGCTTTTTTGAAGTCATTTGCTTATGTGGGCGCTGCTGTTGTATTGGCTATAGCTGTAAATGCATCCATGCTTTGGAGCACTTACGAGTATGGTAAAGATACCATCCGTGGTAAATCAAACTTAACACAACACACTACCGAGCCCAGCAATGGTTTGCCTAAAGATTATGCCTATCAATGGAGCCAGGGCGTGGGTGAATGTATCACCTTTTTAATACCTAACGCTTATGGTGGCGGTCATGGCGGACCATCAGACGCTGATTCTCATGTTGTTAAAGCCTTGGTTGACAAAGGCGCACCAGCCGACCAGGCAGTATATATAGCACAAAACGCTATGCCGCTTTATTGGGGCGAAAAACCATTTACCGAAGGGCCAGTCTACTTTGGCGCTGTCATTTGCTTTCTGTTTGTCTGGGGTCTATTTATCGTTAAAAATCGCATCAAATGGTGGTTACTGGGTGCCGTGGTTTTTACCATGTTATTGTCATTTGGCAAAAATTGGCCTTATGTATCTGACCTTTTCTTTAACTACTTCCCGCTTTATAATAAGTTCAGGGCCGTTGATTCCATTTTAGCGGTGACAGGCTTGTGTTTCCCAATACTCGCTTTACTGGCCGTTAATGAAGTTATTGTAAATGAGAACAAGGCCGATCTGTTTAAAAAATTAAAAATCGCATTTTACATTATCGGGGGCATTTCTTTAATTATAGCTGTATTGCCTTCACTCTTCCTGTCATTAAAACCCAGCAATCAACTGGCTTACATCGATCAGCTGTCACAAATGCTGAAAATTGATAACGCTACGGCAAGTTCATTTGCTCAGGCTTTGGTTGAAGACAGGGCTTCGGTTGCACAAGCCGATGCTTTGCGCTCACTTATTTTTGTTGCATTAACATTTGCTATTGCCTGGGCCTTTATTAAAAAGAAAATCAATGTTACCATATTATCCGTAGGCTTTTTAGCCCTGATACTGGCAGATATGTGGACGGTGGATAAACGCTACTTGAATAACGATAGCTTTGTTCCTAAACAAGATAATAATACGCCTCAACCACGCGAGGTTGACCAATTTATTTCGAAAGACAAAGACCCTGATTTCCGGGTGATTGATCTTACTCAATCTATCAAGGGTGATGGCATTACGCCATTCTTCTACAAATCGATAGGCGGATATTCAGCTGCGAGATTAAAACGTTTTGAAGAAGTTGTTGATGAACAGTTAACCAAAAGCATCAATCACGAAGTGTTGGATATGCTGAACACCAAGTATATTATTTCACAGGATCCCAAAAACCAAAACCTGGGTATGCAGGTTAATCAAACCGCATGTGGACATGCCTGGTTTGTAAAAAGCATCAAATATGCAGACAATGCCGATCAGGAAATGCAGGCTATCAGCAGCTTTGATCCTAAAAATGAAGCTATCATTGATAAGCAATACAAAAGTGATATAGACGAAAAAACATTAGGGAACGATCCTGCAGGCAAAATAGACCTGGTGAGTTACAATCCCGATCATATGATATACCAAAGTGGCTCAACAGCTTCACAGATCGCGGTTTTCTCGGAAATATATTATGACAAAGGCTGGAAAATGCTGATTGACGGGGTTGAAAAACCATACTTCCGTGCCAATTACCTTTTACGTGCCGCACAGATACCGGTTGGCAATCACAAGATCGAATTTATATTCCACCCAACATCCTATTATGCCGGTGAAAATATTTCTCTGGCAGGATCAATCCTGTTGGTGCTGGCCTTGGGCGGTGCTATTTACACCGAAACCAAAAAGAAACCTGCAGTTAAGCCTGCCGCCAAAAAAGCATAAGACTTAACTATATTAATGAAAAGCGATGGGTTTAAAATCCATCGCTTTTTTTATGGATCAAAAAGTGATTAGTCGTTCGTACGCCTGTTTTTGAGCCAGTACCAGCCCAGGTTAAAGGCTATTACAAAATGATTGAAAACAGTCGGGATCAATCCGTAGTATCGTTTCATAATGTCAAAACGCTCCTGTAGGCTTTGGCGGTGTCTATTTTTCGACATCCCTCCTACCAGGTATTTGGCCACGTATCCGTTCACATTCACTATTTTTTTGGCCTTTTTAGCGGCACGGATGATCCAGTCAATATCGGCACTAAGCTGATACTGGTTATCGTAAGGCTCCGTTAAACTACGCCTGATATAGATAGCCTGATGACTAATACTCATGCCATATTTAAAACTTCGCCAGGTAAATGCCGCGGGGGCCTGGTGCCTGCGTTGTCCTAAACTTTGGCCGTTATCATCTATCATCTCTGTTTCGCCGTAATAGATGTCTGCATCATCAGCAGACGCGAAGACAGTAGCCGCCGTATCCGGAGCATAAAACTCATCGCCTGAGTTCATGAAGATCACATAATCGCCGGTAGCTATGGCCAATCCTTTGTTCATGGCATCATAAATGCCTTTGTCTTTTTCACTGATGAGTTTACTTATGCGGTCGCGGTATTTACTGATCACGTCCTGCGTACCATCGGTTGATAAGCCATCAACAATAATATATTCAATATTGGTATAGGTTTGCCCTAAAACCGAAAGTATAGTACGCTCAATATCACGTACATTATTATACACTATGGTGATCACGCTTAGTTTTGGCTCAAACATCGGCACCCTCCTTTTGCAACAAACTCTGGTAAAGCCGGATATGCTTTTTGGCGATAACTTCTTCAGAGAATCTATCCATGATCGTTTGCCGGGCCTGTTGTTGTATCAGTTCCTGGTCAGGGTGTTTGATGATCCACTCCATACCATCCGTAAAGCTCTCTGCCGAACGATAAGTAGCCAGGTAGCCATTGTATTCATGCTGTACCATATCAGGTATCCCGCCGGTTGTAAAGGCTATTACAGGCGTTCCGCAGGCCAGGCTTTCCATCACGGTATAGGGCAGGTTATCCTCCAGCGATGGTATCAGGAAAGCATCAGCGGCGGCATAGTATTGCGCCAGTTGCTCATCGTTACTGATAGTGCCTAAAAAGCTGGTCTTGAACGGAAAATCGGGTACCCCTTCTGTTCCGCGGTTGCCAAATATCACCAGCTCTACCTGGTCTGCATCAGCACCCAAACGTTGCTTAAGCAGTTCCAGGCTATCCAGTAGATATTGGGTGCCCTTATGCAGATCTTTCCGCGAGGGCATAAAACCACTCATGAAAATAAACTTATCCGCAGGTAGCCCGGCTTTCTGTTTAGCCTGTTTTTTATCGGTAGGTTTAAAAATATCGGTTTCCAGGGTATTGGGGATATGATTTACTGCTTTCCCCTGCATCAGACTGCTATTTTTTACCGATGTCTGCATCCAGGTACTCGGAGCAGCGACGGCAAAATCAAGCACATCATAAGCCTTGTGCTTTTGCTGCCATATTTTGTGCGAAATATCGTTGTCACCCTCATGAATCAACAGTGGGCAATTACCACATTGTTGCATATAATGATCACAGGTATAGCGTACATGGCAGCCGCCGGTAAAGGCGTTACTGTCATGGAAGGTCCATACCACGGGTTTGTTGAGTCTGGCTATCTCGGCTATATGCTTAGGGTCCAGAAAACCGTGATTTATCCAGTGTAGGTGTATAATATCGGCATTTTTCACCTCGGGGTGGCGGATGACCGACCGTCCGAACCAGGTAAATGAAAAAGGGGTGCGCGATAAGGGTTTCAGGTATCTTTTGGCCAGGATCCGCTCCAGGATAATGGTAGCGGCAGTATAGGCTTTTTGCACCGGATTTTTGTTAAAAGTGCCCACCTGCGGGTTTTTCCCGAACTTATAGTGAACGATGATCTTTGAATCGACATTTTGGCTGAGCAGTGCCCGGTTTAGCCGCATACAGGCCCGGCCCGCGCCGCCATTGCCATCATAGGTATTCAGATGCACTACTTTTAACATGTCCCAAAAATACATTTATTCGGCCGAACCCAAATACCGGCCGATCCTAAAAACTCGTTTTGTTTTTGGTGAAATTTTCTGGCGATGCCGGCTGGTGGGCCTTTTAACATTTTCGTCTCGATTACCCTCGCCAAAAACTTTTTAAACCTTAAATTTTAACACTTTTCTGCTCAAAAACGGGGTAAAACAGTTAAAAATTCATTCAAAACCATCGATTTTAACACTTTTTAACAAATTTTAACACCGTTTTAACGTGTTTTAAAAACTTTAAAAAGTATTAATTAACTGATTGTCAAATAACTACATGCTAAAAGGTTGATTTTTGTTCCCTTTTTCCTCTTAACAAAACAGCCCGGTTATCCTTTTTGATCGGATAACCGGGCTGTGGTATATACAAATATACTGATTTTTTTGATGGGATAAAAGCCTCTGGGTGGTATCCTATTTGTCATCCTAAACTTGTTTCAGGATCCCACAGGACAAGTTACCTCCTGCGTTGTACATCTTGCATGTGGGATGCCGAAATAAATTCGGCATGACCTGATTTGCTATTAACAGAATCGCACACTCCCCCTTCAGGGGGCCGGGGGGCTCACCCGTTGCCTTACAAACCGCACCATCCTCTTAAACAGGTTGCCTTTGCGGTGGGCCAGGAAATGTTTGATGGCCTGGTAGGCCTTTTCGTTTTCCTCGATCACATCGGGGAACTCTTTGACGGGTTGCTGCGAGATGTGCACATCGTACATGTTTTCGCGGTTGGAGTGTACGCCGCTGCCATCGTGCCCGATGTTGTTAATGAGCGAGCGTGAAGGGTTGAGCGTAAGTCCGCCCCGTAAAAAAATGGAGGCGTACCAGCGGATGGCCCAGGAATTATTTTTGCCCGCTTTAAATTCCTGCACCTGCCGCCAAAAATTCATCTTGCCTTCTATCGAAAAACGGATAATGCTGAGCGTATCAAACTGGGCTATCAGCTTGTCAATATCGGGTTCAAAATGGTTCCAGGCACGGGCCCAGGTTGCCCAGCCCCAGCTGCTGGCTGCACGGTAAAAAAATGACTCAGGCAGGTCCTTATCCTTCAGGTTATACATGTAGGCGCCTATATGCATCACCTTTTCCTGGCTGGCATAATAGGTGAGCGCTTCATTAAAATATTCGAGCGTATAGGGCGACGACAGCAGGTCATCCTCAAAAACGATCACCTTGCCATACTCATACACCAGCTGTGTTACCCCGCTGATAATGGATTCGGCCAGTCCCAGGTTATGGTCGCGCTCAATAACCCTTACCGATTTAAAGCCGGTAGTTTCGCGGGCTATCTGCCTTACCTGTTCCACCTTATCGCGGTCGGCTTCGGTTTTGGCAGCATCACAAAAAATATATAATCTTGACTCATCTGCCAATACGTTTTTTTGCAAATGGATCAGCGTACGGCGCGTATGACCGGGCCGGTTATAAACAAATAAGGCTATAGGAGCAAGTTGCTGCATAGTTATTTTTTTCTGGGTATCAAGTAGCGAGTATCAAGTATCAAGACAGCTTCGTAAAACAGAGCT
This sequence comes from Mucilaginibacter sp. BGA-UO-ETr-C110, assembly GCF_059567985.1. Lineage (NCBI taxonomy): Bacteria > Pseudomonadati > Bacteroidota > Sphingobacteriia > Sphingobacteriales > Sphingobacteriaceae > Mucilaginibacter > Mucilaginibacter sp. BGA-UO-ETr-C110. Next base: position 6,452,589 of record NZ_JCAQPB010000002.1, on the reverse strand, counting down.
AATGGTTTTAAAAATCTTGATACTTGATACTAGCTACTTGATACTATTATTTATCAGAATAGTTCGGGTTGGTTAGTGGCTTTCTTACACAAAACGGTATAAGCGTTGGCAAATTGTTCAGTTACTTTTTTTCCGAAAATTTTTCCCAGGCTTTGTTTAACCGTAAACTCCGCCGCTATCTTCAAATCTTTTATAAAGCTTTTCGCTTTTTTCTGGTTTACGTAAGCGTTAAAGCGGGTCACCTCGGGCTCAATCATCGATGTCAGGTCGTTCTCGATCTCAAAACCTTCGGTACGCAGCAGGTAGCGCAGCGATGTTGGCGTATACACATTGATGTGACCGTAAGCCAAAAAATGTTTGATACGGGCATCAACACCGGTTTTATAATCACGGGGCACTTCAATAACGCACTGTTTGCCCACCCGTCTTAATTCGCGTAGTAGCAGGCGTTCATGTTCCACATGTTCCAGTACGTGCGACAGGATCACCAGGTCGAAGCTGTCATCATCAAAAGGCAGCTTATAGCCATCAAACACCTGCGCCGACCGCAGATCTTTAATACCCCGCGATTGGATATATTCCACTCCGCTGCCTGATATTTCAACAGCGTGGTATTCGGTCGCGAAGTTATTGTCTGATAGTATTTTGAGGATACTGCCATCACCTGCGCCTACTTCGAGCACTTTGGTAAAAGTTAATCCACGACAAACCTCTATGATGTGCTGCGCCTTGTATTTAGCGCTGAGCATACGCCAGGCCTCGTCGTGCTTTTGATAAAACTGATCGTACGCGGTTTTATAGTTTCCGCCAATAATTGATTCCTGCATGAGTTTACGAATGTAAAACTATAGCTTTAATGTTTATGTTTTTAAACAGGTAAAATTTTTGCGCTAATTAAAATCTGTTTTATGTAGAGACGCATATTTGCGTCTCCTGATTGCAATATCCCGGAAACATATAACTCTGATCTGTTCTCTCTGCATAGCTTAAGACGCAAATATGCGTCTCTACAAAAAAAACATTTTAATCCATCACCATTTATCAGGCTCCGCCTTACCTATTACTCCTTTAAGTCCATCATTCACGGCAGTTAAAAACTTTCGGTACTCCGGCTGTTTGGAACTCAGGATGCTTATTACCCACAAATAAGCCAGGTATAAGTTTTTGTTGATCCCAAAGATCAGAGTCGAACTAACGGCATTCCGCGAGTAAAAGTACATCCGGTTCCTGACGGCGTAATAGGTGCGGAAGCTCCATTGATCGAGCAAGTGCGAGTGAAAAGCTTTGGGTTGATAAGTTAAGCCCTGCGACTGGTCGATATCAACCACCTTGCATTCCGGTATCAGCCATATTGTTCCGCCGTTTTTGGTGATGCGGTAGGTATATTCCGAGTCATCTACATATAGATAGAACTTTTCGTCGGGAAACCCGATCAGCCCGATCATGGCGCGGTGCATCAGCAAGCCGCCGTAAGGAACATAGGGCATAGTCACTTTATCCAGGTATGCTGAAGTGCCTGAAAATTGATCACGTGCTTTAGATAAACGATTTTTTAAGATGTTGAATATACTGAAGCCCATAAAGTTGTTAGGCACCAGGTAATACCTGCCGGGATCCTGCCCCCGGGCTATTTTTACGTGGGGAGGCCTGTCTTCGCGCAGGCAATACAGCGCTTTTTGATCATTGGCGCCTGCTGTTTCATCCCAGTTTTTGAGCAGGATATCCAGCGCATTCGCATCAGGCAAATTATCATCATCCAACAGCCAAACCATATCAGCATCCGTTTGCTGATATGCGTACTCGATAGCTTGTTTATAACCACCGGCCGAGCCCAGGTTTTCGGCATTGTTTAACACCTGCACACGGCTATCGTTTAACCGGCCTGCATATTCTTCCACATTATAAAGCGCGGCGTTATTCACTACAACTACCTGTGTTATGGGGGCAAAAGACAGCACACGTTTTAATACCTGTTCTAAGAATTGCCACCTATTTGCATAGGTAAGCGTTAACACACACACTTTATATTTTATATTTGCCATGGAATGCTCCAAAATTATCATTTTACTTCATACAATACAGCGGCTAAAAACTGAATGGGCATAATAAAAAAACAAACCATTAAAGGTACCATATATTCTTACCTGGGTGTACTTATCGGTTTCTTGTCTACCAATTACCTGATGCCCCAGTCTTCCCTAACCCCAGCCCAGATTGGTTTAATAGGTATACTAACATCGGCCCCGTTGATGTTCTCCCAATTTTCGATACTTGGTTTTAATGGTACCGCCAGGTATTTCCCTTATTTCCGTAACGAAGAAAAAAAACATCATGGCTACCTGTTCCTGGCTTGTATGGTATCATTACTGGGTACCGTTTTATTTGTACTGATAGCGTTGCTTTTTAAAGACCAGATCGTGAGTCATCAAGCAACGGGGAAAGCTTCCCAATCATCGGCCCTGTTCAATTCGTATTACTGGTACCTTATTCCGCTTACCATTTTCACATCGTTTTTTAACGTATTTGATCTGTACGCCCGCATGCTTTATAACATGACCACCGGGCTAATACTGCGTGAATTTACCAAACGGTTACTGATACTGGTACCCATTATACTCATGTACCTGCGGCTCATTAGCTTTGAGCTTTTTATGTGGCTGTGGCTGGTGGCCAATTTGATCCCCACATTTTTCATTATAGCCCGTTTAATACGCGACGGCCAGTTTTCGCTTAAACCCGACCTTGATTTTTTAACCCGCGATATGGTTAATAAACTGGTGGGTATTTGCTTTTTTACCATATTAACAGGCATGGCCCCGTCGATCATCCAGAATATTGATAACTACCTGGTATTCAAAAAACTCGACCTGAGCTATGCCGGTGTATATATGCTGGCCTTCAACTTCGGTTTGATTATCTCCTTACCCACACGCTCCTTATATAACATTGCCTATACCATTGTATCTGAATCATGGAAAAGCAACGACCTTAAAAATATCAGTACCGTATATGAAAAGAGCTGTGTAACGCAGCTGATCAGTTCCTTATTCCTGTTTATATTGATGTGGGCCAGTATCGACAATATTTTTGGCTTGCTTCCTCCCGTATACAGCGCAGGTAAATACGCCGTGTTTTTTGTAAGTCTGGGTTTTTTGATAGAAGCATCAACCGGCATCAATGGTGTAATTATGGCCTCGTCAAAATATTTCAGATATGAGGCTTTGTTTAATTTGTTACTGGTAGGTTTGATCATAGGAGGCAATCTTATCCTCATCCCCATTTATGGCATTACCGGATCTGGCATAGCCTCAGCTGCTACTTATTTAATTTTCAACCTGTTCAGGTATATATTTATCTGGGTTAAATTTGGTATGCAACCATTTACGATGCAGTGTGTACTGGCTTTAGCAGCTGGCATCCTTGCTTATTATTTATCGGTTTGGATACTGCCGCACATTGGTAATTATTATGTTGATACCATTGTACGCACCGCTTTTATCACGGCGCTTTATTTGCCGGCCGTTTACTTTTTGAAACTGTCTGAGGATATCAACAGCATTATTGATGGTGCTATTTTGAAATTGAAACGATAGGAACAAAAAAGGCGGTACTATAAAAGCACCGCCCGTGTAAATTGATCAGTTAATTTATTCCTTATTGAGGCATAATAAACCAGTTAACCCAGCCACCGGCTGCGGTCCAATAGATCTGCATCAGATCGGTATTGTTTAATGCAAAAATGTTAATGTTATTAGCATCCCTTGCAACTGCTGCCGGAGCAGAAGTGATGCTGCCACCAAGGTCGATCTGTGATGCCCAGCCAGCGCTTGCTGTCCAGTAAATTTGTTGCAGGGTGTTTGATGTACCTTTGGCATAAACATTAATGTCATTAGCCGAACGGGTAATTGCTGCAGGCGCGGATGCGATAGTACCGCCCAGATTGATCCATGACGACCAGCTGCCCGATGTTGAATAGATCTGCAACAGGTTGTTGCTGGTGCCTTTTGCAAAAACATTAATAGTTGATGAGCTTCTGGATATAGCAGCAGGAGCCGAAGTGATGCTGCCACCAAGATCAACCCATGAGCCCCAGCCTGGTCCGGCATTCCAGGTAAGCACAACCAGCGTATTGTTAACACCCTTTGCGAAAACAGAAAGGTCATTAACGGTTTGTGATGCCGATGAAGGTGCAGAAGTGATGTTTCCACCCAGATCCACCCAAGGCGACCAGCCCTGACCATCTACATAATAGATCTGCATCAGGTGACCGGTTGGCCCTTGTGCAAATACGTTGATGGCGTTTGACTGTCTTGAAGAAGCGCATGGAGCCGAAACGATGTTACCGCCCAGATCTTCCCACGCGGTCCAGCCGCTGGCGCTTGTCCAGGTTTTGTGTAACAGCGTGTTGGTGGTGCTTCTGCCAAACAGATCAAGAGTACCGCTGCTTTTTTTGGTAACAGCACCAACTTCTACAGCGATAGAAGTTACATCATTTACACTTTTGTTTGCCGCCGATACTTTCTTTGAAGCGGGGTCAACAATTTTGTCGTTACTTTTTTGGCATGAGGCGAGCGCGCCTGTTAACAGCATGCATACTACAGCATGTGTAAGATTTTTTGTGAAGGTTTTCATTGTGTTGTTATAGGTTTTTATGACGGCAATCTACAATTATTGTATTTAATTTATATATTTTTTATATTAAATAAATATACATTCGCTTTAATAAAAAATCATAAATAATTAAAAAACAGGTAAAAACCACTTAAACAATACACAACAACATATCAAATACAATTATTATATGACACTATTTTGATAATTCACATATTTACACAACAAAAAACAACAATAAAAATATTATTATCCCAATTCCATAAATACATTTACTTAAAGCATAAAAAAAGCCTCCAGGGAAATCCTGAAGGCTTTTGTATAAATAGAAGATCTACTAATTATTGATTAGTAAACCTTTTAGCGTTAATTCTTCTTTCGTTTTCGTTCAGGAAGATCTTGCGTAAACGGATGCTTTGTGGTGTTACCTCAATGTATTCGTCGGCCTGAATGTACTCCATTGACTCTTCTAACGAGAATTTAATAGCAGGTGCAATACGTACGTTGGTATCGCTACCAGATGCACGCATGTTGGTTAACTGCTTGCCTTTGGTTAAGTTAATCACCAAATCATTATCGCGGATGTGCTCGCCTAAAACCTGTCCTTCGTAAACATCAACTCCCGGATCAATGTGGAAACGACCACGATCCTGTAATTTATCAATAGCGAAAGCAGTGGTTTTACCAGTATCCATAGATACCAATACACCATTTAAACGGCCCGGGATGGTACCTTTCCATGGTTCGTATGCTTTAAAGCGGTGAGCCATGATAGCCTCGCCACCGGTAGCGGTTAATACGTTGTTACGCAAACCGATAATACCACGTGCAGGGATATCAAACTCTAAGTGCTGTAAGTCGCCTTTTGGCTCCATGATCAACAGGTCGCCTTTGCGCTGTGTTACCAACTCAATAACTTTACCTGCAACATCACCCGGTACATCAACAATTAATGTTTCAACCGGCTCACATTTAACACCGTCAATTTCTTTTACAATTACCTGTGGCTGACCAACCTGTAACTCGTAACCTTCGCGACGCATGGTTTCAATCAATACAGATAAATGGAGAATACCACGACCATACACCAGGTATGAATCAGGCGATTCGGTTTCAACAACCTTAAGCGCCAGGTTTTTTTCCATCTCTTTGTATAAACGGTCACGTAAGTGACGGGAAGTAACAAATTTACCTTCTTTACCAAAGAAAGGTGAAGTATTGATGGTGAACAACATGTTCATGGTAGGCTCATCAATATGGATAACCGCCAGTTGTTCTGGTTTTTCAAAATCGGCAATGGTATCGCCAATATCAAAACCTTCAATACCAACTACCGCACAGATATCGCCGGAAGCTACTTCTGTAGCGCGTACTTTACCCAAACCTTCAAAGGTATATAATTCTTTTATCCTTGATTTTTGGATAGTACCATCGCGTTTTACCAACGATACCGGCATGTTTTCTTTGATAGTACCACGGGCAACACGACCAATAGCGATACGGCCTACGAAAGATGAATAATCTAACGAGGTGATCTGCATTTGTAATGTACCTTCGGCTATAGGAGCTGGTGGAATGTTTTCCAGGATAGCATCCATTAACGGGAAAATATTATCAGTAGGTACTTTCCAGTCGGTGCTCATCCAGCCTTGTTTTGATGAACCGTAGATAACCGGAAAATCCAGCTGATCTTCAGTCGCTTCCAAGTTGAAGAACAATTCAAAAATTTGCTCGTAAACTTCTTCCGGGCGACAGTTTTCTTTATCTACCTTGTTTACAACCACAATTGGTTTTAAGCCTAAAGCCAAAGCCTTTTGGGTTACAAAGCGGGTTTGAGGCATAGCACCTTCAAACGCATCGCAAAGTAATAATACACCATCGGCCATTTTCAATACGCGTTCAACCTCGCCGCCAAAGTCGGCGTGACCAGGAGTATCAATAATATTGATCTTAACGTCTTTATACATTACCGAAACGTTTTTTGATACGATGGTGATACCACGTTCACGTTCCAGGTCGTTATTATCCAATATCAATTCACCAGTTTCTTGGCCTTCGCGAAAAATGGCGCAACTGTGTAAAATTTTGTCAACCAAAGTGGTTTTACCGTGGTCAACGTGTGCGATGATCGCAATGTTTCTTATTTTTTGCATGAAATATGCCCTATAAATTTGGCGCAAAGGTACAGTTAATATATGAGATTTTAAAGCTTTATAAGCTAAAGGAGAAAGATTTATACAATTAAATTACCAAATAACGATAACCGGGCGGGTCGTTAACAGGCTGATTAACTAAATTTTACATATCTTTAATCAGCTTTTACAACACTTATGCCTAACCACACACAGCTACTTTATGATATAGAAATTCATTCTGTTGCCGGTATACGCCGGTATTTTGATGAAGGCGGCAACCCCAATGATGTGTATAACGAAGTTCCGGTTTTTATAACCCTGCTGGAGATGTATACCCGCAGCCCGCGGTTTAAGCATTGTGTACAGGCTTTTGTTGACGCTGGTCTTGATTTTGAAGACAAAACCCTGTTGTCCGTTTTAACTGATGACGCTGAAAAGTTAAAACCCAGCCTGGAGACTGATCCGGCATTAGTCATCAATAAAACCTATAACCTGGTTAACAACACCTATACCCCACTCACGGAAGCAACCTTACTGCATTTTTGCGCCGAATACAATAGCGTTGCATGTGCCAGGTTACTGGTACAATATGGCGCCGATGTAAACGCAAAAGCCGGTGTTGACGAGCGCGGCTTTGGCGGGCACACGCCTATTTTTCACACCGTTAATCAAAACGGCAATAACTCGGCAGATATGCTGCATTTTTTATTGGAAAATAAAGCCGATCTGACCCATACCGTGAAAGGCCTGATCTGGGGTAAGGGATATGAATGGGAAACTTTTATACCTGCGGTAAACCCCATCAGCTATGCGATGATGGGCCTGCTACCTCAAATGCACCGGAAGGAAAAAGTCATTACCGAAGTGGTTTCGCTGTTGATGAAGCATGCATATGGGATTGACTATACGCCGGTTAATGTACCGAATGCTTATTTAGGGCATTGATCTTTACCGCCCGAAAGCCCAAACCAGAAACTTAGGCAAGGCTTTGCCCCAGGTGGCTGTGTCATGAGTGCCGCCAACTATTTCCACGTATTGAATATCGGCAGGGCGGGTATAACCTTTATTCTCCAGCTCTTTAACCAGATCAATGGTGTCATCAATAGCATCTATAATTCCGTTTTTGTTGCGATCGGTAGTTTCATCCTTGGTGCCGGTTTGCAGCCAGAATTGAAGATCGGGTTTGTCGGTAGTGTTCTTGATAACTGAATGCATAATGCGGTCGGCATCGGTATAGCCTTTAGCCAGGTCCTTGCTCCGCCACCAGAATGATCCGGAAAACACCCCCACTTTATCAAACACATCGTCATTGTTCCAGGCAATATCAAAAGCCGAAAGGCCGCCTAAAGAAAAGCCGGCAAATGCTGTCGTTTCAAAATCACTTACACCGGTTTGCTCCATGATCTGCGGTAACAGTTCGGCTTTTATAAATTCGGTATAAATAGCTGCTTTGGAGCCCCGTTTTTTAAAGTCGGGTTTGCCGGCCACACCGTATTCCTGTATACGATCATCGCCTGCATGTATAGCCACCATCAATACCGGTTTTATGCGGTTGGTGTTATACAGTTGCTCCAGCGTTGCCAATAGTTGCAGATTTTCCAGTTCCTGCCCGTCGTTCAATAACAACAGATTCAAGGGTTCGGTAAGCTCCTGCTCATCGGGCATAACCAGTGTGCAGGTAACCTCGCGGTTAAGCAATGCGGAGTTTATAGTTATGTTTTTTTCGGTGATCGTCATTTCAGTTTCAGCCCAGCCCCAATACATCTTTATTCAAATTTTAAGGGTGCAAAAGTAAAAATACTTTTCGTTTTTTGAGGTAACCTTTAATTTATCAGACTGTTGCCTTTTTCAGTCAAACCACTTAACTTACCGTCTGAAACCAAAAATCTATTATTTTGACCGAAAAATATCACCGCTGGCATTCGCCGAATCTAAGTGCCGACCTGGAGATGCTGGTGTTTGGCGACCGCGGTTATCCCGTGATCCTGTTCCCCACAACCAAGGGGCGTTATTATCAGAATAAGGATTTTGGGCTAATAGAAAGTGTACGATGGTTTATTGACCAGGGATTAGTAAAAATTTATTGCCCAGATACTATCGACGACCGCAGCTGGTACGATAAAGGCATCTCCCCTGCCGACCGCGCCCGTAACTATACCTGGTATGATAAAATGCTATTAGACGAACTGGTGCCCTGGGCCATGCACGAAACCGGTGTAGGTAAAGTAGCCATGGCCGGCTGCAGTTTTGGTGGTTACCACGCGGCCAACTTTGCGTTTAAACACCCCGAAAAGGTAAGCAACCTGTTTACCATGGGCGGCGCGTTTGATATCAAAATGTTTACCGATGGTTTTTATAATGACGATGTATTTTACAACAACCCGGTTGATTTTTTACCCGGCGACAATGCGGGCGACTTGTGGAACATGAATATCATTTTAGGTACGTCGGAATACGATATCTGCAAAGAATATAACCTGCAATTATCAAACATTTTAAAACAAAAAAATATTAAACATTGGCTGGATATCCGCCCATTTGCCCATCACGACTGGCCCATTTGGCGCGAAATGTTCCCGCATTATTTGTCAACTATTAAATAGTATTATCTCTTTTTTGTATCATATTTTTTACATAGTTGCTTTATTTTTAATTATAAATTACATCAAACATAATTTATTAATCTAAATCTTTCACAGCTATGAAAAAAGCACTTTTCCGTGCGAACCACGTTTTGCTGGTTGCACTATTAATGATTGCGTTTTCGTGTAAGAAAGAAGCCAGCGTTAAAAAACCGCTTACTTCTGCCGCGCTTACCGATTCCAATTTTGTATCCATTAACGCGGCCACACTGGCCGCTAAGCAGGCAGCCACCAGCGACATTGTTGGCAATGCCCTGAAAACCAAGGTTAACGGCATTATGCTGGCTTCAGAAAAGAAAATTCTGGATTACACCATATACCCCGACAGCACAAACCCATCGCTTTACATTTTTAACTACGAGGGCGGCGGTTTTATAGTGATGCCCGCAGATAAACGCGTGGAGCCGATACTCGCATACTCCAATACTGGTCATTTTGCCGTGTCAGCTAACATGCCCGTTGGTTTATCAAACTGGCTAAGCACTAACCATAAAAAAATGCAGGCGTTACGTAAAAGCACCCAGCTTACTACACCTAAACTGGTGTTAAAACTTTGGTCGCAAATAGCACCGGCAGTTAAAAATAATAATGGCCTTTCCATTAATAATGTTCCGCCGCCAACATGCCAGCCCGGCTCTACCCAATATATTGTTGGCCCTCTATTACAAACAGATTGGGCTCAAGGCGTACCTTATAACCAGGATAGTCGCATCCCTACCGGGACCTATTATTATGGTGGTGGCCGCGATCCGGTGGGTTGTGTTGCTACAGCCATGGGCCAGGTCATGTATTACTGGAAATATCCAACCAATTACAACTGGACGGCGATGCCTTTAACATCAGATAATTATACCAGCGCAGGCTTAACCGCAGTTTCGGGTTTAATGTATGATATTGGCCGATCAGTTGGTATGGTTTATGGCAATGATGGATCAGCCCCGGCAAATAGCGACCCTCATGTTACGGCCAACGGGTTCAAAAGTTCCCTATTTCATTACTCTTCTGCCACAGAAGCAAGTTGGAACTCCACATCAAGTTATGAAACCGTTCAGAACAATATCAACGCTCATCAGCCCGTAATACTAAGTGGCGCTACAAGTACCGAAGGGCATGAGTGGGTTTGTGACGGTTATGAGGAAACAACTTTTATCTATTGCCCCCCTGATCCAATTGCAGGGGTAACCTACCTCATGTTTCATATGAATTGGGGTTGGGACGAAACCTATAGTGGCAGTTCCGGCGCAAATGGCTATTACAGCTTTAATACCTGGAGTGTATACAACGGTTCAACCCTTGAGAATTTCTCTTATCAAATGAACATGACCTACAACATCCATCCATAATTTCAACAAAAAGGTTTTTATATTGATGAAGTAGTAAAAGGCTCTATTTTATCCCACAAAAGTTGAATATATTTAAACGGCCGCGACATTGTCGGGGCCGTTTATTGTTAAACATGAACATATTTTAATTGTTAATAAGTAGATTTATAGTATCAGCAGAAAATCGTCAACCGGAAACCCATCAACTACCATGAAACCATCATGAGCATCAAATAAAATAAATACAATAGCTCATGATAGCTTCATTACCTTGAAAAACAAATTACTACCATGAAAAAAATAGGCATCTTATTCGGACAGGAAAATTCATTCCCACAGGCATTTGTTGACCGCATCAATCAAAAGGCCGAAAAAAATATTTCGGCGGAGTTTGTACGTATAGATAAGGTTTTACAGGCCGAACCATTGGATTATGCGGTGATCGTCGATCGTATCTCGCAGGACGCCCCCTTTTACCGGGCTGCCCTCAAAAACGCGGCTATTTGCGGTACAGCGGTGATCAACAACCCGTTCTGGTGGAGCGCCGACGAAAAATTTTTCAATAATGCCCTGGCCGTTAAGTTGGGTGTACCTGTGCCAAAAACGGTGATACTACCTTCTAAAGAACTGCCCGATGATACTACCGACCGGTCATTCCGCAACCTGGCTTATCCTTTGGATTGGGATGGCATTTTCAACTATGTAGGTTTCCCGGCTTATATGAAACCTTTTGACGGCGGCGGCTGGAAAGAAGTTTACCAGCTGCAAAACCGCGATGATTTTTTCAACAAATACGACCAGACCAAGCAATACGTGATGATGCTGCAGGAAGAGGTAGTATTTGACGATTATTTCCGTTGCTACTGCATTGGCGGTAAACATGTACGCATTATGCAATACGAACCACGCAATCCGCATCATCTGCGTTATGAACATGGCAAAGCCCCGGCAGCTAAAAAACTGCTGGATACGGTTAAGGATTACGTGATCAAACTGAACCAATACCTGGGTTACGATTTTAACACGGTTGAATTTGCGGTTCGTGATGGTGTCCCCTACGCCATTGATTTTTGCAACCCCGCTCCGGATGCCGAAGTAACCAGCGTGGGCCAGGAAAACTTTGACTGGGTAGTGGAAACCGCTGCCGATTACGCCATTGAACGCGCCAAAAAACAAAAGGCCGGTCTGGATAACCTTACCTGGGGCGAATATGTAAAAACATCGGCGGCCAAAACACCGCTGGTAAGCCCTAAACCGGTAAAAAAGGAAATTTATATAGGCAAGGTGACTCCTCCTGTTGAAACGGAGAGCAAAGTAAAGAAACCGAAAGTAGTGAAAGCGGCCGCTCCTGTTAAAGAAGTCGCCCAACCTGTTAAGGCTAAGCCTGAAGCAAAAGTAAAGAAAGAAAAAGAGGTAAAGAAAGTAGCCAAAAAACCTGCTGCCAAAAAATAAAAAGAAGTCATCCCGAATTTATTTCGGGATCCCACATGCTGAGTAGACAGCTTGCATGATGTATACCCTTGCTTGTGAGATGCTGAAACAAGTTCAGCATGACAGAATAGTAAAAAGTAAATGTCATTTCGAACGGAGTGAGAAACTATCTCTTGAACGAAGTGAAAAATCTTTTACGCCTGGCATATCCCGCGTAAAAGATTTCTCCTCGTACCTCGTTCGAAATGACAACTGCTTAAATATAATAACCTAACCAATTATGAACGAGTTTACCTTAGGCGTTGAAGAAGAATTTATGGTGATTGATCCCGTGACCAGAGAATTAAAATCACATGAGCAGAGAATTGTGGATAGTGCCCAAAAGATCCATGAGGATCAGGTAAAGGCCGAAATGCACCAGGCCGTAGTGGAAGTGGGAACGCATATTTGCCATAACACCCAGGAAGCGCGTGAGGAGGTAAGCAAGCTGCGCACTACGGTGGCCCAATTGGCCGGCGACATTGGCTTACGCATCGGTGCCGCTGGCACGCATCCTTTTTCGCACTGGCAGCACCAGTTGATCACCGATCATCCCCGGTATTTTGAGATCGTGGACGAAATGCAGGAAGCTGCCCGCTCTAACCTTATTTTTGGCTTGCATGTGCATGTGGGCATCCAATCGCGGGATATGGCTATTCACATAGCCAACCAGGTAAGGTACTTTCTGCCTCACGTTTTCGCCTTATCAACCAATTCCCCTTTTTGGGAGGGACGTAATACCGGGTTCAGATCCTTCCGCACCAAAGTGTTTGACAAGTTTCCGCGTACGGGCATACCTGATTCTTTCAGCAGTATTGAGGAGTATGATAGCTATATCAAGCTACTGGTAAAAACCAATTGCATTGATAATGCCAAAAAGATCTGGTGGGACATCCGCGTACACCCTTTTTTCGAGACCATCGAATTCCGCATTTGCGATTGCCCTATGCTGGTGGATGAAACCATCGCTTTTACCGCCTTGTTCCAGGCCCTATGCGCCAAACTATATAAGCTGAGGCAGCAGAATATGACGTTCATCACCTATTCGCGCGCCCTCATCAACGAAAATAAATGGCGCGCGGCCCGCTATGGCATCGACGGAAAAATGATAGACTTTGGTAAAGAAATGGAAGTAAATACCCGTTCGCTGGTATTGGAACTGCTGGATTTTGTGGATGATGTGGTAGACGAGCTGGGTTCGCGCGATGATCTGCAGTACGTGCATAAAATACTGGAACACGGCACCGGTGCCGACAGGCAGTTAGCCGTTTACCAACAAAACAGTAGCTTTGTAGACGTGGTGGATTATATTACCTCGCAAACTTTAAAGGGATTGTAACCCCATAAAAGCATAAATCAAACTATTATAGCATGGCGCATAGCCGACTCACCCGGTCTACGCTACGCTGGACCACCCTCTCTTCGGCTTCACCGCAAAGAGGGTAAAGAAAAAAGAAATAGAAACCCCTCTTTCCGCCGCAGGCGAAGAGAGGGGTGACGAGCGTAGCGACGTCGGGGTGAGTCGATGCCGCAATTTATGTTACCTGCTACTTGATGGCCCATTACTCTGAGGAGAGAACTTAACAAATTATTAAAAGAATAAAATGACAACAAAACCGGAAATCAAAGTAGCGATACTTGACTTGTATGATGGGCTAGCGAATGAAGGAATGCGTGGTTTCCAGGAGATTTTGAACAGGTATAAAGCTCAGCACGAGCTTAACTTAAACTACCAGATATTTGATGTGCGCCGGCGCTGCGAAATGCCGGGCACCAATTTCGACATCTATATCTCCAGCGGTGGCCCCGGCGATCCGCTGATATCAGAAGGTACCGAGTGGGAGAAAAAATATTTCCGACTGATAGAAAAGCTGGAAGATCATAACCTATCCAACACTACTGATAAAAAGCATACCCTGTTTGTATGCCACTCTTTTCAATTGATGTGCCGTCATTACAAACTGGGCGATATCAATATGCGCCGTTCGCCATCATTTGGTGTACTGCCGGTAAATCAAACACCCGCCGGTGCCCATGAACCTATTTTTGAAGGTTTAGGCGATCCCTTTTATGCCGTCGACTCCCGTAGCTGGCAGGTGATCAACCCCAATGAAAAACGCTTGCAGGACTTGGGCATGCAACTGGTAGCCATTGAAAAAGAGCGCCCGCATGTGGAGTTTCCACGGGCTATGATGGCCATCCGTTATAACGATTACTTTTTCGCCACCCAGTTTCACCCAGAAGCTGATGCTGGCGGCATGAAGGCTATGCTGTTACGGGAAGAGAAAAAGCAGGAAGTAATCAATGAGCATGGTGAAGTAAAATACCGCGAAATGCTCGACCGCCTGGATGATCCCGACAAAATAACCCATACCCAGCGTACGCTGATCCCCAATTTCCTTGATCAGGCGGTGATGAGTTTGCAGGGCGTAGTGTAAAAAACGCATCTCCAAATCCCTCAACGTCATTGCGAGGTACGAAGCAATCTCTATCCTGTACAGAGCGAACATACATGGTTAATCTGCCTAAGTAGAGATTGCTTCGTACCTCGCAATGACGTAATTTTTATAATCTTAAGCAAAACCCTCCCCCATCCCTATCATACCAATGTCATAAAATATTTTAAACATCTGATGTTTTAATAAAATCATCATACCTTTACATATCAAATCATCAGCGATATGGATAAGAAAGAAACCCTCGGCAGCCGCGTGATCAGCCAGATCAGGAATGATATAGCGCAAGGCAAATTCAAGCTCAATGAAAAAATACCCGCCGAGCCTGAATTGATGCAACTATACGGTGTTGGTCGCTCCACCATCAGGGAAGCTATTAAAACCCTGGCCACCGCCGGCATACTCAAAGTTCAGCAAGGTTCCGGAACATTTGTAAACTCCTTTGTAAGTGAGCAAACCATCGAACAGCGTTTAAAAAATGCCGACTTCGATCAGATCAATGCGGTACGGGTACTACTGGAAGGAGAAATAGTGCGACTGGCGGCCCAAAACCGCTCTGAAGCACACATAGACAAAATTGAGCAATGCCTGGAAAAGCGGAAGCAAGCTATCCAATCGGAGCAACGCCAGGCATGTGTTGATGCCGATATCGCTTTCCACATGGCCATAGCCCAGGCCTCGCTCAATAACGTACTGGCCGATCTTTATCAAAGCTTCACCCTCATTATCCGTGACTTTTTTTCCAAACGCGAAGCACAAGGCATCAGTCATTTCGCCATGAGTCATCACTTACATGAGCAGCTGTTTAAGGCCATCAAAGCCCAAAAGGTTAAACAAGCCGAGCAACTGATACAGCAAATTTTAAATAATAATTATTAATACCATATATCATGACCATCATAACATTCACCCTGATCTTATTGGCAGGAGCCTACCTGGCCGGCCTGGTTGGATCGCTCACCGGCTTAGGCGGCGGCGTAGTAGTAATCCCATTGCTCACACTCGTATTTCATGTAGATATCCGCTACGCTATCGGCGCGGCTTTACTAGCTTCTATCGCTAACTCATCGGGCGCGGCAAGCGCTTATATAAAAGAAGGTATCACCAATATCCGTTTAGGGATGTTCCTGGAAATAGCCACTACGATAGGTGCGGTAGGCGGCGCTATCATCGCGGTATATACGCCGACTAATACCATCGCTATTCTTTTTGGCGCCATCCTGTTATTTTCCGCAGCGATGACCCTCCGAAAAAAAAACATGGCAGCCCTGACCGAGGGCAGCGCACTATCCTATAAACTAAAGCTCAACAACAGTTATCCCACCAAAGATGGCGAAGTGGAATACAAATTAAAAAACGTGGGCGCAGGCTTCTCTATCATGACCCTGGCCGGTGTTTTATCAGGGCTATTAGGTATCGGCTCTGGAGCCTTAAAAGTTTTGGCTATGGATTCGACCATGCATATACCATTTAAGGTAAGTACCACAACCAGTAATTTCATGATCGGCGTTACTGCTGCTGCCAGCGCGGTAGTGTATCTGCAAAGGGGTTACATGGATCCGGGTATCGCTTTTCCGGTGATGCTGGGCGTATTAGGCGGCGCGTTTACCGGCTCCAAATTACTTACCCGTATGGATCCCAAAGTGCTGAAATACATCTTCTGTGTGGCTATCACCTTTGTTGCCGCCGAAATGATATTTAATGGCTATAACCACAAATTCTAAAGAACAAGATCATGAAAAAGATACTTTCAAAAAGCTTTAACGCTGATCAGGATATAGAAAAACTGATTGGTTATTTATTAAGATATGGGGTTATTACTGCAAGTCTAATTGTTTTTGTGGGGGGCATTATCTATCTGCACCAGTATCAACACAGCAGCATACCAGCCTATCACACATTTGTGGGTGAGCGGGCAGGCTTTACCACCATTAGTCAGATCATCGGCGGGGTTGGTTCCTTTAATGCCAAAGGGATCATACAACTGGGTGTACTGGTTTTGATCGCCACGCCTATTTTACGCATCTTTTTTTCGTTGATAGGTTTCATATTGGAAAAAGACAGGCTTTATATCCTCATCACCTTTGTGGTGCTGAGCGTGATGATGTTCAGCATTTTTGGTGGTTTAAAAGTTTAAGCTCCATCGACATTTAACAAAAAGGGCTCCTTCAAAAATTTGAAGGAGCCCTTTTTTATGATTTTATTCCTGACCGGAATTACTTGTTATCGGTATTAAATAGTTTTGATTTATCAACCTTTTGAACGGTCATGCCGTCTGCTAATGTTTTTGAGATGGCTGCATATGGTGCCGATACCACTTCTTCGCCGCCTTTCAGGCCAGACAGGATCTGGATAAACGTATCATTCTGGATGCCGGTAGTTACCTGCACTTGTTTTAACTTGCCCGGGGCTGAATAAACAAACACATACTCCTTGGCCGGAGCACTGATCTGCGGCTTATTATCATCTTTTGATGCTGCCGGTGTAGCACTTGCATCCTTTTTCTCTTCACGGGTGGTTACCGATTGGATAGGAACCGACAGGAATTTTACGTGGTTGGTATTGATGTCAACCGTGGCGGTTAATCCCGGACGGAAAGGTGATGGGTTATCCACTGTTTTTTTAAGCAAAGCCTGGTAGGAGCCTGCATCAATACGTACTTTAACGGTAAAGTTGGTTACCTGATCGGCAGTAGTACCTACCACATTTGCTGAGCTTCCAATTTCAATTACCGAGCCTGTAAACTTTTTACCGGAAAACGCGTCGATCTCAATATTTGCAGGATCATTTATGGTTATGCGGTTAATATCATTTTCGTTCACGTCAACATTCACATCCATTTTGCTCAGATCAGATATGGTCATGATCTCGGTACCGGCAAACTGCTGGGTACCCAAAACGCGTTCGCCTTTTTGAATCACCAATTTGGAGATCACCCCGTCAACCGGCGAATAAAGACTGGTTTTAGCCAAGTTATCCTGTGCTTCTTTAACAGAGGCCGATTGTTGCTGAAGGCCAAATTGCGCACCAACCAGGTTTTGTTTGGCCGCCTCTAAACTGGCTTTCGCTCCATCATAACTGGCTTTCGCGTTATCATATTCAGATACGGTAAGTACTTTACTTTCATAAAGCGTTTTACTGCGTTTGAAAATAGCTTCCTGGTTTACAAAAGTAGCTTCTGCCTGTTTAAGCAGTTGTGCCATATTGCCTATAGTTGCTTTTTGGGTACTGTAGCTTGCCACTGCCCTGTCATATCCTGATTTTAATATATCCGGACGCACACGGCAAACCAGCTGACCCTTTTTAACCACGTCGCCTTCTTTAACCGGCAGTTCAACAATTTCACCAGATACTTCTGAGGTTATCTTTACTTCAACGTGCGGTTTTATTTTCCCGCTGGCAGATACCGTTTCGTTGATTTCACGCACGTCAGCTTTTTCGGTGGCTACCTGGGTTAAAGGCGGCTTACCGATGATGCCGGTCACCTTCGCTAAAATAAGCAATACAATTATTGCCCCCAGAGCTATCAAAATATATTTAGTAGTTTTTCCCATGACTATGCGTTTGGATATTTTTTTATGTGTTTTAAGATTAAAGCGTTATAGGGTTGCCCAGATAATAATCGATCACCTTGCTCCTGAAAATGAGCTGGTACTGCGCCTCGATCATATCAAATTGTGATTTATTAAGATTAGTCAGGGAGGTATTATAATCCAGCGAGTTTACTAAACCAACTGTATACCGTTGCTGTGTAATATTAAAGGCATCTTTATTGGCCTTGTAAGTTTGCGAGGTTGACATAAATTTCTTTTCGGCAGCGCGCAGGTCCCAAACCGCCTGATAAATAACTTTGCTCAGGTTATTACGGGCCAATTGAGAAGTCACTTCGGCATTTTGAGCCTGGATCTTTGCTTTGCGTACGGAAGTGCGTGCTGAGAACCGGTTAAAAATAGGTATCTGCAAGCTTATGGCTATAGCCTGGTTAAAGTTGTTACTTAATTGGTTAAAAAACGGGTTGCTTTTATACGTTTGAGTAAAGCCCGGCTGCACAACAACTTGTTGCGTATTTTGCACAATACCTATAGGTGTAAACGTACCGGTAGATATGACCTGGTCAAGTGTATTTTTTGCATTTGAATAGTTAGAACCGGCCTGCCCAACCAGGGTAACGGTAGGGTAATAATTGCCTTTAGCTACTTTTATGGCCTGTTCGTATGATTTTTGCTGAACCTCGGCAAGCAATACATCCGGGTTTACGTTTAACGCGGTTTTTAATATATCCTGCGGGTCATATATGGTTTTAATATCACTAAGCTTTCCAATATCCGGTTTTTGTACCTCAATCTCGGTAGCCGGGTTCATCTCCATATATTGCTTTAGGGTAAGCATTGATGACTCCAACTGGTTTTGAGCGTTGGTATTGTCAAGCTCCGAGGTTGAAAGCTGCGCTTTGGCCTGTGAAAGATCGGCCAGCGTTTGATTACCTACATTATAATTTTGTTGCGCTCTATCCAGCGTTAGCTTTGATATTTCAATTTGCTGTTTCGACGCTTTTACCAGATCCTGATTAGTTAATACCTGTAAAAAAGTAGTAACCACATTTAGTATCAGATCGTTTTTAACTTTTGCCGTGGAGGTTTTATTGGCATCAACCAATATCCGGTTCTGGATGATCTGGTTACGCAACTGCCCACCCTGGAATAAGGTAACCTGTGTTGAGAACTGGCCATAAACCTGCAAAATACGCTGATTAATGAACTGATAGGTTGATTGGTCGATATTACGGCCAAAGTTGAATCCGCCTTGTGGCGCTGCCGTAAGATTGGGTAATTGATTAAATTTCGACTGTTTCAGATCCTCTTCAGATATTGCCTCGGTAAACTGCGATTGTTTAATGGTTAAATTTCGCTCAAGGGTAAGGTCAATCGCTTTTTGTAAAGTAATTACTTCCTGCGCTTTAGCTTGAAAACCAAGTGCCGAAAATATAATAGCACCTATAAGAGTTGTTTTAATGGGTAGTGACAATGTTGGTTTCATAAGTTTTTATATGCAATTGTAAGCAACGGATGCTTACCTTGCATGTTCATTTTTGTTTATTTTTTAAATAAAACATATAAGGCCTGTTTTGTATATGTATTTGATTAAAACACCCTGGTTGCTCAAAAAGCTATACCCCGAACTCATTTGGAATAAAAACCAACCTAATCGTTGCATTTATCTCACTTTTGACGATGGGCCTATACCAATTGTTACAACACATATACTAAATATTTTAAAACAGTATAATGCTAAAGCCACCTTTTTCTGTATCGGGGATAATGTAGCAAAACATCCTGATATTTTCAAGCAGGTGACCGATGATGGTCATGCCGTTGGCAACCATACCTACAATCACCTTAAAGGATGGAAAACGGACAACAAAACTTATCTCGATAATTTTTTACAAGCCGATAAAATATTAGATACTCCCCTTTTTCGCCCGCCATATGGCAGGATCAAAAAACAACAGATCCGTAATTTGCAGACTGCCCGCCCAGATATCAAAATTATCATGTGGGATGTACTAAGCGGCGATTTCGATATCAACCTCAACCCCGAGGCCTGCCTGCAAAATGTACTGAAACATACCGAAGCCGGATCCATCATTGTATTTCATGACAGCCTGAAAGCATATGACCGGGTACAATATACGTTGCCCAGAGCCCTAGAAGTTTGGAGTGAAGCAGGTTATGAGTTTCGCACCCTAACCCTCTGAAGGGGAATGTAGCGAGGTTGTTGTCTCCTTTCCTGATACTTAATTATATGGGATAATTCATATTAGTTTTCTTAAAATTGTAAGATTAAGATATCGTATCTTCATGGAGAAGCTCTCTGATTTTCAATTATATGCCCTTACAATTAACCGAGACCTACGGTATGATCTGAAAGTACAAGCTTTGATGGAATTTAAAGCCAGGGGAATCTTGCCGGAGCGTATTGATCAATTGGCTCTGGAATATGAAGAAATTATTCTGGTTATAAATAGTAGTTATACTGTTTGGGAGAAGGTCGGTATCATGGCCTTCCCATTTATTATACCTTTACAGGCAATTTTAGCAAACAGGCAAATATCGGCAGGAAATCTTAAAAAATGGAAACAGCACTGGAAGTTCGTTACTATCGGCCTGCTTATCTGGTTGATTGTTTTTATTTTACTGCTTTTTTTGTTAAAGTATTAAACGGTTGATATTATACTTTATACCACTCCACCGCCTTTTGCTGAACATCTTTCACAAAATCGTTCTTGGCATCGTTATAGGCTATCATATGTTCAAAATCACTTTTCGATAATTCTTTTTTAAGACGGCAGTAGGCATCACGTTCGTTGGGATGAGCGGCCAGGTAGTCCCGGAAAGCGATATGTCTGATCCAATCCTCAGTATCCTTTACAAAAATATGGATATGGGTCAAAGAGATTAAACCCCGTTTAACAGATGGCACATCATTTACATCAATGAGCGATGGTATATCACCTCCCGTTTCACTTTTATATCTGCAGAAATATCGTCTCGATGGCCAATCGGGTTCATACATCTTAACATAGGTGTAATCCCGCTGCATCGGCCCAATGGTTTTGTCCAGATCATCGGCGTTTTTTAATCCCACTTGTATATCAATTACCGGCTTGGCACAAAGCCCGGGTATTGATGTACTGCCTATGTGCACAATAACCGGGTTTAAAAAGCCCAATATATCATTGATCTTTTCCTTTTCCTCAGCAAATAAGGTTGCCCAGTTATCCTGATAATCAGTTATTGCTATTTTCATAATTTAGCTGTCTTAATCCGATAGATGCTTTTGCTTTTCATCATGGAATGGCAAATATATCTCATCCCAACGTACCTTCATAGCAACACACCTACGCCCCTGCAAACTGCCAACCGGTAACTGCAAACTCCCCCACCTGCCCCCTATTTAGAATATCTCCAAATAACATTTACACAATTGACTGACAGCTTTTAGTAGTAATTTTTGTAAATTCGCCGCACTGTGCCCAGGTACTGGGTTTGGTATCAATTCGTTTACTTTTCACCTAAAAATCAAATACAAATGGCTTTTGATTTAGATATGATCAAAAAAGTTTACGATCGCTACAGCACCCGTGTGGATGCTGCCCGTAAAGCGACCGGTAAACATCTAACCTTAACCGAGAAAATTTTATATGCCCACCTTTCTGAAGGCGATGCTCAAAAAGCATTTGGCCGCGGAGTGGATTATGTTGATTTTGCACCAGACCGTGTAGCTATGCAGGATGCTACTGCCCAAATGGCCCTTTTGCAGTTTATGCAGGCTGGCCGTCCGCAGGTAGCTGTTCCCTCTACTGTACATTGCGATCACCTGATACAAGCAAAAGTTGGCGCCGTTGCCGATTTAAATACTGCCGTTGATGTAAACCGCGAGGTTTATGATTTCCTGGCTTCTGTTTCTGATAAGTATGGTATTGGTTTCTGGAAAGCAGGCGCTGGTATTATTCACCAGGTTGTTTTAGAAAACTACGCTTTCCCGGGTGGTATGATGATCGGTACCGATTCACACACGCCTAACGCGGGTGGTTTGGGTATGATTGCTATAGGTGTTGGTGGTGCTGATGCTTGTGATGTAATGGCAGGTTTACCATGGGAGCTTAAATTCCCTAAACTGATAGGTGTTAAATTAACCGGAAAACTTTCTGGCTGGACATCAGCAAAAGACGTAATATTAAAAGTTGCTGGTATCCTGACTGTAAAAGGTGGTACTGGTGCTATTGTTGAATATTTTGGCGAAGGTGCACGTTCACTGTCTGCCACAGGTAAAGGTACTATTTGTAACATGGGTGCCGAAATTGGCGCTACTACGTCTATCTTCGGATATGACGAAAAATCTGCTGCTTACCTGAAAGGCACCAAACGTGCCGACATTGCTGAGCTGGCTGATGCTATTGCTGAGCACTTAACCGGCGACGAGGAAGTTTACGCTAACCCAGAGCAATATTTTGACCAGGTTATCGAGATCAACCTGAGCGAATTGGAACCACATGTAAATGGTCCGTTCACTCCGGATCTGGCTTGGCCTATCTCTAAATTTGCTACCGCGGTTAAAGAAAACAACTGGCCTACCAAATTAGAAGTTGGTTTGATCGGTTCCTGCACCAACTCATCTTATGAAGATATCACCCGTTCTGCCTCTATCGCAAAACAGGCTATCGATAAAAAATTAAAAACCAAGGCTGAGTTTACCATTACCCCAGGATCTGAACTGGTACGTTACACGGTTGACCGTGATGGTTACCTGGATACCTTTGCTCAAATGGGCGGTGTGGTATTGGCTAATGCCTGCGGTCCGTGTATTGGTCAGTGGGCCCGTCATACCGACGATCCTACACGCAAAAACTCTATCATCACTTCGTTTAACCGTAACTTCGCTAAACGCCAGGATGGCAACCCCAACACCCACGCTTTCGTAGCTTCACCAGAGATCGTTACCGCGTTTGCTATCGCAGGCGACTTAACCTTCAACCCATTAACCGATACCCTGACCAACGAAAACGGTGAGCAGGTAAAATTTGATGAACCACAAGGTATTGAAATGCCGGTAAAAGGCTATGCAGTTGAAGATGCAGGCTACCAGGCACCAGCCGAAGACGGCAGCAAAGTATCTGTTATTGTTGATCCAAAATCATCACGTCTGCAATTGCTGGAGCCGTTTAAAGCATGGGAAGGTACCGACCTGAAAGGCTTGAAATTACTGATCAAAGCCAAAGGTAAATGTACTACCGACCATATCTCTATGGCTGGTCCGTGGTTAAAGTTCCGTGGTCACCTGGATAACATATCAAACAATATGCTGATCGGTGCTATCAACTACTTTAACAATACTGCCGATAGCGTTAAAAATGAACTGACCGGCGAGTACGGTCCGGTACCGGCTACTCAGCGCGATTACAAAGCGCATAATATAGGCACTGTAGTAGTAGGCGACGAAAACTATGGCGAAGGTTCATCACGTGAGCACGCGGCCATGGAGCCACGTCACCTGGGTGTACGTGCCATACTGGTAAAATCATTTGCCCGTATCCACGAAACCAACCTTAAAAAACAAGGTATGTTAGGTATCACTTTTGCTGATACTAACGACTATGATAAGATACAGGAAGACGATACCATCGATATCGACGGTTTAACAACTTTTGCCCCTGGCAAACAGTTAACCGTAGTATTACACCATAAAGATGGTTCTGTTGATTCGTTCCCGGTAAATCATACCTATAATGATCAGCAAATCGAATGGTTTAAAGCTGGTGGCGCACTGAACATCATCCGCAAGCAAATGGCATCGTAAGCTGAGGGCCGAAAGGTTAAAGCTGAAAGCTAATATAAAAAGCCTCCCTTTTCGGGAGGCTTTTTTTGTTTCTCACATCGTCATTGCGAGCGCTAGCGTGGCAATCCCCGATTTGCAGAGCCGCTCTGTATAGTTAGGGATTGCCACGCTAGCGCTCGCAATGACGGTGCGGAATAATCCGGGTTTAGAAAAGGTTCTTTATCCTTTATAGCAACGCAAGCATATTCCTAATAATCTCATGCGCATACTTGCTGGAAACGTTTTGTATAAAATCAGGAAAATCAATGGAGGAATTTTCATTGCATTCATCTGAAATTATTCTTAAAACCACAAAGGGAATCTCATATTCATAACAAACCTGGGCTACGGCAGCACCTTCCATTTCCACACAAAGGGTGTCAGGTAGTGCAGCATGCAACTGTTCCTTGTCGACCTGATCGGCAAAGAATTTATCACCACTGGCTATAGTTCCTTTAAATACCCGGGTATTGTGCAGTGAAAATTGTTCTATTTCATGCTCATCAATAAATGAGTTGATATTATTGCCTATAATGGCATCAATGGCCTTCCTCGCTATGGTGATATAATCAGGGTCACTTTCGAAATAAGTTACTCCTAACAACGGGATTTCATGCCGCGGCATCAATGGCCTGGCATCCATATCATGCTGAATCAGGCGGTCGGCAATAACTACATCACCTATTTTCAATTCGGTGTTGATAGCTCCTGCTACACCAATAAATATCAGCCCGGTGATGCTAAACTTAGTGATCAGACTGGTTACCGTAGTTGCTGCCGCTACCTTGCCCCATCTTGAAAAAACCACCACAGTTTTAATGTTATTGATAGTTCCGGTATAGTACGTTCTTCTGCCGTAAGAGACTTCCTCGATCCCCGTCATAAGATGAAGGATGCTGTTAATTTCCTCGTGCATGGCACCCATGATGCCTATTATTCTTTCATTCATATGTGTAGATGTAGAGTTTATAGTTAAAATTGACCTATCTGCAAAGACGGCTAAATAACTCGTCAAACTGAGGATATGCAGCGGTTAGGTTTTCTTTAACTGCCATTTCAAACTCACTGAAATCAAATCCTGGGGCCACGGCACAACTTACCAAACTAAAGCCTTCTTTGGATGGTATTTCGGATGCAAACCAGGCCCCGCCCGGTATGATCACAGAAAGGCTCCCCGTATCTGATGCCGAAAGTTCCTGCAGAAAATAATTTCCGGAAGCATCGATCATATGGATATAGAGTGGCGAGCCGGCGTGAAAATACCAAAGCTCGTCTGATACCAAGCGGTGAAAACCTGAAAAATCTTCCCCTTCCAACAAATAATAGATGGATGTACAGGCTTGTTTAATTGCTGTTTCGCCGATCCGGTTTATTTGTTGTTCTGACCGGAAAACTTCTTTATAATATCCTCCTTCGGGATGGGGTTGCAACGTTAGTCGTTCAACCCAATAAGCTGCATTTTGTGTATTCATGTAGTAGATGATATGTTATACAATTCCCCTTTCATGAGATTAGGGGGCTTTCCTCACTCGTTTAAGTACCAATAGGTTTTGCCCGTTTAGGCTATAACCACTAATATTATTCTGATACAGGTTCACCAGTTTATCATAATATAGCACCACCACCGGCGATTGTACCATTACCAAATTATCCATTTGCTGATATAGGGCATAGCGGGCGGCATCATTTTTTTCATGATAGGTTTGCTCAAACAAAGCATCAAATTTTTTATTGTTAAAGCCGGTATAATTAGGCCCAAAAGGGATCTTGTTTTTAGAGTAAAATACCGACAGATAATTTTCGCCATCTGGATAATCGGCTATCCATTGACCGTAAAAAAAGTTGATCCCATTTTTTGATACCAACTCGCGCAGACTGGCGCCTTGAGTGATCTCCACATTGGTTTTGATGCCGATCCTATCCAATTGTCCCTGCACATATTCTATCAAACTACGGTAACCTACTGTAGTAGCTAATGAAATTTCGGGTAGATTTTTACCGTCAGGAAAACCAGCTTCGGCCAATAGTTGCCTCGCCTTCTCAGGGTCATAAGTATACCCTTTTACATTTTTGCTAAAACCGGGCATACCTTCCGGGATAAAACCGGCATACCCAGGTGTACCCATGCTGTTACGCAGGTATTTCATCATCTTCTGCCTATCAATAGCATAATTAATGGCCTGCCTTACCTTCAATATCTTAAGTGGCGATTTTTTGACTATAGCCAGATTGGTATCTACCAGTATACCCAAATACATGGTATTGAGATACGGCGCGGTATTTAAAACAAATTTGCCTTTATATTTTTGTGTTACCTTACCAGATTTGGTCAGGATATCATCGCGGTAGCTGCCGTCGATATCATTTAAAAAATCGAGGTCCTTTTTGATGAACTCCAGGAACGAGGTTTGTTTATCAGCAATAAAGCTAGCTTTAACCGCATCGAGGTAAGGCAAGCGGTTACCTTTACTGTCTTTCTCCCAATACTTTTCATTTTTGAGTAGAACCAGCACCTCCCCCTCTTTCCAATATTTAAACTTGAAAGGACCTGTACCTATGGGGTGGCTCCTGAAATCTTTCCCATAAAACTCCACCACTTCTTTGGGTACAACCGAACAATACTGGGCGGTAAGCATACTTAAAAAGGGTGCGAACGGCTGCTTAAGCCTGATATTGAATGTGCTGTCGTTAGGCGCGGTAAAAGAATCTTTGCCCTCTACTTTGTCACTAAATATCCAGGAACCGGATGAAGCTACTTTTGGATCGATCAATCGCCCAAAACTGTAAACAAAGTCTGATGCTACAGCCTTGCGGCCAACACCACCTGCGAAATGCGGATCATCATGAAAATACACATCATTACGCAAATGAAAGGTATACAAAAGGCCATCGGCAGATATATCCCAGTTTTTGGCTACGCAAGGAATTACCTTCAAACTATCATTAATTTGTACCAGACCATTAAAAACCTGGTTATCCATCCAAATGGTATAGTGGTTACGACAAAAAGCCGGATCAAGCGAAGTAAGGCCTTCCTCCAGGTTAATGTTAAACACGGTTTTACCCGAATCAGGAGCCGTAGTATGGCAGGCACTCAACTGAATTAACAGCACAGAAAATAATAGTAAGCCCCATTTATTCATGTAGAGCTAAATATATTAATTATTGAATTAGTGATTTAGTGAATTAATGATTTATTACTTGTGGATGAAGATAATTAACCTTCTTGTCAATAGGTACTTGATAAGTTTGTCATCCTGAGCGCAGCGAAGGATCTATTCATCAATTTGCATATTATATAATAGATGCTTCACTCCGTTCAGCATGACAAAAGTGTTTTAGTACAAACAAAAAAAGCCTCCCAAATGGGAGGCTTTCTAATATCAAAAATTCAAAATCCGAAATCGAAATTCCGAAATCCGAAATCAATCTTATTCTTCAACCAAACTTTCGCCGGTAACGGTTTCTTTAATTTTGGTTTCCAGTTCTTCTTGTAGTTCAGGGTTATCCAAAATCAATTGTTTAACGGCATCGCGGCCCTGGCCCAGGCGTGTTTCGCCATAGCTAAACCATGAACCTGCTTTTTTGATGATGTTGTATTCAACACCCAGGTCAATGATCTCGCCGGCTTTTGAAATACCTTCACCAAACATAATATCAAACTCTGCTATACGGAACGGAGGGGCAACTTTATTTTTAACGATCTTCACTTTAACACGGTTACCTGAAACTTCGTCGGTATCTTTAATTTGTGATATACGGCGTACATCCAAACGTACCGAAGCGTAAAATTTCAAGGCATTACCACCGGTAGTAGTTTCGGGGTTACCAAACATTACGCCGATCTTATCGCGCAACTGGTTGATAAATATACAGCAGCACCCGGTTTTGCTGATGGTACCGGTTAATTTACGTAAAGCCTGTGACATTAAACGTGCGTGCAGACCCATTTTCGAGTCGCCCATTTCGCCTTCAATTTCTGCTTTGGGAACCAACGCAGCTACAGAGTCAATTACCAGGATATCAATAGCGCCAGAGCGGATCAGGTTATCGGCAATTTCCAATGCCTGCTCACCATTGTCTGGTTGAGAGATCAGCAGGTTCTCTACATCAACACCTAATTTTTTAGCATAGAAACGATCAAAGGCGTGCTCCGCATCAATAAACGCGGCAATACCGCCTTTTTTCTGCGATTCCGCAATGGCATGTATAGCCAACGTGGTTTTACCTGACGATTCAGGTCCGTATATTTCAATAACTCTTCCTTTGGGTAAGCCGCCAACTCCTAAAGCGATATCCAGCCCTAAAGAGCCTGTTGATATTACCTCTGTAGGTTCAATAACGGAATCACCCAACTTCATGATGGTACCTTTTCCGTATGATTTTTCCAGCTTATCTAAAGTAAGCTGTAGTGCCTTCAATTTATCTGAATTATTTTTATCTGTGCTCATCTTAAAATTTTCTTCAACAAATATAAAATGTTTTATTTTAAAATACTAATTTTTTTAGTAATTTATTTACTATGACTCTTGGGTTTACTTATTGATAAACTTAATCAACCTGCCAATACCAATCAAATATCTTTATCCACACTTCGCTTCTTAAGCTCTTTACTAATGGTATTCAATGCTTTTTTCTTTTTGGCTTCTTTAGCTTTTTTAATTTTGGCCGCTTCGGCTTTTAGCAGGGCTGTTTCGGTATTGTTATGCTCATAATACTTACAGAACCAGGTTAACGGGCATATCTCGCACTTAGGGCTCCGGGCCAGGCAAATATACCGGCCATGCAGTATAAGCCAGTGATGGGCAACACCTATATATTCTTTCGGGATGTGTTTGATCAATTGTTTTTCAACAGCCAGGGGTGTGGTTGCATTATGGGTAAGGCCAATACGGTTAGCCACTCTAAACACATGCGTGTCTACAGCCATGGCCGGTTCTTCAAAAATCACGGATGCGATAACATTGGCGGTTTTTCGTCCTACGCCAGGCATTTTTTGCAGGTTTTCGATACCCGCCGGCACTTCACTGTTAAAAACATCTACCAGCATTTTACCCATACCTACTAAATGTTTGGCTTTGTTATTGGGATAGCTCACACTGCGGATGTAAGTAAAAACCTCTTCGGGGGTTGATGCTGCCAGATCCTCAGGCGTCGGAAAGCGTTCAAATAGCTTTGGGGTAACCTGGTTAATACGCTTATCGGTACATTGTGCCGACAGGATCACTGCCACCAATAATTGAAAAGGATTATCGTAATGCAGCTCGGTAACGGGATTGGGTTGGTTTTTTGAAAAATATTCAACAAAATGGCGGTAACGTTCGGCCTTAAGCATTTTTAAAATTAAGAAAATTTTTATGGGTAAAGATCATGCTCTTGTAGATAATACATATATTATAATATGTATTAAACTATATTATTAGTTACACGGTCTATATAAAATAGAAAGGTTCATAAATCATGCTGGATTTTAGTCTCTGTTTTTTCAAAACATCTACTTCAATCAACAATTATGATCTATGAACCAGCAAGTTCGGAATACTTAACGCAAGCTTTTAGAGTAGTCAAGTATCTGGTGTATAGTTTGTACCTTGGGTTTTTTGTTCAAAAGATCCAAATCAGCACGAATTGAATTGTAAAATATCAAATCGTCGGCACCCAGATTTTCTTGTGCATTCTCGTCCATCAGAGCCTGGTTAGCAATTCCATTTAACGTTGTTGTAAAAGTTTCATCCATAAGCTTATTTTGTTGTAAATTTTATATGATTTATAACGGCGACTTAAAGATAATATTTTACTAAATGAAAATTAAATGAAATTTTTTTTATGGGTTAATTTTTATCACATTTAAGTGAATAAGTTAAGTATTGATCATAAAAACCATTGGGTTATTGATAAGCTTTGCTATTTAACTAACAATCCCCTACCCAATAACCCAATGGTTTCTGATTAATTTTTTAAACTTAACTCTTTACTCTGCATCATTTTGCGGAGATTATTGAGGGCATAACGCATACGGCCCAGGGCCGTATTGATGCTTACTTCGGTAATATCGGCAATTTCTTTAAAGCTCATATCGCCAAAGTGGCGCATGATCAATACTTCTTTTTGCTCCGAAGGTAATAGTTGTATCAGTGATTTAAGGTCCTTATGTGTTTGTTCACGCACCATACGGTCCTCCGTGCTTTCATCATAATTACCCAGTACCTCAAAAATATCAAAATCGTCGCCATTACTGATCATAGGGGCGCGTTTTTCACGACGGAAGTGGTCAATAACCAAATTATGGGCAATACGGGTTACCCAAGGTAAAAACTTACCTTCTTCGTTATACTTTCCAGCTTTCAGTGTATTGATAACTTTTATAAAGGTATCCTGAAAAATATCCTCGGCCAGATACTCGTCTTTTACAAGCAGGTAAATAGAGGTATATATTTTAGTCTGATATCGTCTGATCAACTCCACTAGCCCAGCTTCATCACCGGCAATGTATAGATGGATTAGATCCTGATCACTTTTCAATTGAAAATCCATAGAAAGTACTACTTAAACTTAATTTTTAGTTAAAAACTTATAAAGTAGAGTATATTCTATAGCGTGCTCCTTAGGGGTTAAGAAATTGTTACTTCAAATAAAACAAATTCCCAGCTAAAAAACAAATTATATTTTTTACTTACTTCTGTTAATCAGGTTCATTGGGCTCATGAACGGCTTCACCATTCACAATTCTGATACCTATCCGGGGGTTTGACTATAACGGTTGGCAATGGTTTAATTGTTAATTCAAAAAGTTTGCAAACCATATCCGTTCCGTGCCATTAAGTATTTAAAAGTCAGCAAACTGTAAACTCAGAAATTTATTTGGCTTAAAGCCCAAAACAAAGTAAAACCGATTTGGATTCTGCTAAATATTTTAGGATTTTTGCATTCCGGAAAAAAGACCATGGTCAATAGTCCATAGACCATCGTAATTTGAAGTATAACTATGGTCTATGGACCATCGACTATCAACAATCATGACCAAAGAAGCAGAAAAAGATCCGCAGAAACATATCATTATTAAAGGGGCCCGGGTACACAATCTTAAAAACATGGATGTGGCCATCCCCAAAAACAAGCTGGTTGTAGTTACTGGGATGTCAGGCTCTGGCAAATCGTCGCTTGCTTTTGATACTTTGTATGCCGAAGGTCAGCGCCGTTATGTAGAAAGCCTTTCTTCCTACGCACGCCAGTTCCTGGGGCGCATGAACAAGCCCGATGTTGATTATATAAAAGGTATAGCACCCGCCATAGCTATTGAGCAAAAGGTAATTACCTCAAACCCGCGTTCAACGGTGGGTACATCAACCGAGATATATGATTATTTAAAACTGCTGTTCTCGCGCATTGGCAAAACTATTTCCCCGGTATCCGGTCAAATCGTAAAGAAAGATTCCGTTACCGATGTGGTAAACTTTATACTATCGCTACCTAATGAAAGCCAGGTAACTGTTTTAGCACCGTTATATCCGCATAACAACCGCAGCTTAAAAGAAGAGCTGGCCGTTTTAATGCAAAAAGGGTTTGTAAGGGTTGAGTACCTGAACAAGCTATCAAAAATTGAAGCTTTATTGGAGGATGAATCTATCGATAATACTTCATTGGTAGCTGAGGTTCACGGTGAAAAGAAAGCTAAAGGCAAAAAGCTTAAAGCCGAAAGCGATGAACCGGTAACTACCGAAGAAGAAACTCCAACTCATTATCCTGGTGTTCGTATCGTAATTGACCGTATATCAAAAAATGAAGAGGATGAAACCATCAGCCGCCTGGGCGATTCGGTACAGACCGCTTTTTTTGAAGGTAAGGGGGATTGCTATGTACGCTATCAGGAGCCTGATGCCGATGGTGAGCAGGAACGTTTTTTTTGCGATCGCTTTGAACTCGATGGTATTAAATTCGAAGAACCTTCACCCAATTTTTTCAGCTTTAACAATCCTTATGGCGCCTGCAAAAAATGCGAAGGCTATGGTAAAGTGATCGGTATTGACGAAGACCTGGTGATCCCGGACAAAAGTAAAAGTATATATGAAGGTGCTATTGCCCCATGGCGCGGCGAAAAAATGCGCGAGTGGAACGATATGCTGATCAAACATGCGTTGCAATTTGACTTCCCGATACATCGTCAATACAACCAACTCACCGAAAAACAACAACGCCTGTTATGGACAGGTAATAAATATTTCCGTGGCCTGGACGAGTTTTTCCAGGAGATGGAAGCGCAGACCTACAAAATTCAGTACCGGGTTATGCTGTCACGTTATCGTGGCAAAACTACCTGTCCGGAGTGTAAGGGCAGTCGTCTGCGTCGTGATGCCTCATACGTAAAGATCAGCGAGCGCTCCATTACCGATGTGGTATTGATGCCATTGGATAAAGCCCTTGAGTTTTTTAAAGGTTTACAGTTAAACGAAACGGATGCCAAAGTAGGTAAGCGCCTGCTGATGGAGATCACTAACCGCCTGTCGTTTTTAAACGATGTAGGATTGAGCTATTTAACGCTCAACCGACTGTCAAATACCTTATCGGGTGGTGAGTCGCAGCGTATCAACCTGGCTACCTCGTTAGGGAGTAGCCTGGTGGGCTCTGTATATGTGCTGGATGAGCCCAGCATCGGCCTGCACCCGCGTGATACCCAGCGCCTCATCAGCGTGCTTAAATCGCTGCGCGATGTAGGTAATACCGTATTGGTAGTGGAGCACGAAGAGGAGATCATGAAAGCGGCAGATCATATTATTGATATTGGCCCCGAAGCCGGTACACACGGCGGCGAACTGATCTTTACCGGTACCTACAACGAAATTATTAAAGACGATAATAGTTTAACAGGCCGTTACCTGAGTGGTAAGGAAGAGATCGCCATCCCAAAAAGCCGCCGTAAATGGAACGACTTTATTGAGATAAAAGGGGCGAGAGAAAATAACCTGCAGCATGTTACGGCTAAATTTCCTTTAGGCGTGCTTACGGTAGTAACGGGTGTATCCGGCTCGGGTAAAACCAGCTTAGTAAAACGCATCCTGGCACCTGCCCTGCAAAAAGTACTGGGCAATTACTCGGGCGAACAAACCGGCTCATACGATAGCATTGATGGTGACTACGCCAAAATAGAACAGGTGGAACTGGTTGATCAAAACCCTATAGGTCGTTCGTCACGCTCCAACCCGGTTACATATGTAAAAGCTTGGGACGAGATTCGCAACCTATATGCTTCCCAACCGGCAGCCAAAGCAGCCGGTTTAAAACCATCGGCATTCTCCTTTAACGTAGAGGGCGGCCGCTGCGATGTTTGCCAGGGCGAGGGTGAGGTGAAGATAGAGATGCAGTTTATGGCCGACATCTTCCTGACTTGCGAAACTTGTGGTGGTAACCGTTTTAAACAGCATATCCTGGATATCACCTACAATGAAAAAAATGTAGCCGAAGTGCTGCACATGACCATTGATGAAGCGCTTGTATTTTTTGCCAAAGAGCCAAAGATCATCGCCAAAATAAAACCTTTGGTTGATGTAGGTTTGGGTTATGTACAGTTAGGGCAATCGTCAAATACCCTGTCTGGTGGTGAGGCACAGCGTATTAAGCTGGCGTCATTCCTGGTAAAAGGTAATAATACCCATAAAACATTGTTTGTTTTTGATGAGCCTACTACCGGTTTGCATTTCGCCGATATTAAAAAGCTGCTCAAATCATTTGACGCCCTGCTGGAACATGGCAACACCATTATTGTAATTGAACACAACATGGATGTGATTAAATGTGCCGACTGGATCATTGACATTGGCCCCGAAGGTGGCGACCGCGGCGGAAAAGTAGTATTTGAGGGCATACCCGAAGATCTGATCAAAGAGAAAAAATCACACACCGGCCATTATTTAAAAGAGCGATTCGGTAAGTAAATGCCTCACCCAACCCTCTCCAAGGGAGAGGGCTTAAAACTCTTTTAACCTCCTCAATCCTATTCTTAGGTGCATCGCGCTTCCACGCGTCATTGCATATGAGCGCAAACTTATCAGTGTAAACCCAACTAATTATGGTTTACACTGTAAACCCACTTTTTGTATGTATTTTTACGCAATTAATTGATTATCAATTACATAAATTTACGTAAACCATAAAAAGTGTAAACCATGTAAACCCATTTTTATAAGCAACTTCCCCACCTGTTCAGCGTAGCGGCTCACCAATAAAGATGTATAGCTATCAAATCCCCTTTATTTTACTCACCTAAATATTTATATTTACTTTATAAAGCCCTAATCTTTTGTTATCGGCCTGTTCAACAGGCTTATTATTAACACCTAAATCTTAACATTATGCCTGATACAAAAGAATTCTACGCAGAAATCCGTCCGCTGTTTGGCGGCCACCTAACACAAAGCCAGGTTGATGGTATACAAGCCATACTCAAAGCCACAACAGATGCCGGCATTACAGACGACCGTAAAACAGCCTATATACTGGCCACTGTTTTTCATGAAACCGCTAAAACCATGCAGCCCATCAATGAATTTGGCAAAGGCGCCGGACACGACTATGGCAAAAAGTTAAAAATGGGTGGAGGTCCGGGTAAACGTATCCCCTACACTACTCCCGATGAATTATATTATGGTCGAGGTTATGTGCAGCTCACCTGGTACGAGAATTATGAAAGCATGGGCAAACTCCTGCACATCGATCTGCTTAATGATCCGGATCTGGCTTTACAACCCGCTATAGCTGCCGCCATCCTCATAAAAGGCATGACCAAAGGTTCATTTACAGGTGTGGGTTTAGATAAGTATTTTACCAGCGACAGTACAAACTGGGTAAATGCCCGCAAAATCATTAACGGCCTTGATATGGCCAAAACCATTGCAGGTTATGCTCAAACTTTTTATAAAGGGTTAACAGAGTAGCTATCAAAAGTAGTATTTGAAAGCATACCCAAAGATCTGATCAAAAAGAAAAAATTACACAAGGTCCATTATTAGAAGGAACGCTTTTAACCGTCGATTAAGTGAGCTAATTTGTTTGAGCGGGAGACATAGATAATACGTTTCCCGCTTTATTGATAATAAGCCCATACGCTCGCTATTTAAAGACCGGCGGATTTCATCCTGATTGCCTTATAGTTAAGTTCAAATAGTATTTAAAACGGTGTGTATTTCCGTTACCTTTGCCCCGCCTTGAACTTTATTGCATATACCCCCTAATTGAATATGATTATACCATTACAAAACACTTTTAAAGCAGCAGGCTTTATGCTGCTTATCATCACTTTTTTTTCTTGTTCAAAAAGCCAGAAAGATCCTGATGTAACACCCGACAAACCGAAACCGGCCCTAACCACAAAAATCAATGGCACCGACTATAACCTGGCGGCTACAGATTTTACCTCCACCTATTACACTGCAGATGGCGACAATGTAAAAGCCCTGCAAACCACCGCCAACCTGGATGCCGGCGGCAGCAAGCTGGTATTCTTCATTAGTGACCTTAAAAGCGGCTCGGTTAACCTTAGTAAAAAGGCCGGCACCTCTTTAAACCCAGGCAATCCAACGCTAAAAGTAAACGCCACGACAGCCACAGCTCCACCTGTACAAACCTATGTACAGTATATTAATGGTGGTAATATCTATTTCGCCAATTCGGGCAGCATTACGGTTACCATCAATGCCAATACAGCTACGGTAAGTTGGAATATCGTATTTAAAGATGCGGCAGGCAAGGATTTTGTGTCAAATGGTTCTTATACTGCGGCCAACTTCGCTAATAATACCAAACCCAAAACGCAGATAGTTGACCCTACCCCTGTTTCTGCTAAACCTACTATTGAAAGTATCAGTCCGCAGCAAGGCAAATACAATGATACAGTTACCATAACCGGGGTTAATTATAGTTCGGTTTTAACTGACAACATAGTTAAATTTAACGGTGTGGATGCCGCGGTAAAAACAGCTACCCCGACGCGGCTTAGGGTGCTTGTACCTTTAACAGGCACTACCGGCAACATCAGTCTCAAGGTAAAAAACAGCGAAACCGTTAACGGCCCTGTATTTACTTATGTTGCTCTGCCAAACCTCACCGACGTTAAACCTACCGAAGGCAGAGCGGGGGATATAGTAACCATAACCGGCATTAATTTTAGCAGCAACCCGGCCGATATTGTGGTTAACTTCGATAATGCCATAGGAACTATTGTAACAGCAACCACCACTCAGGTTACCGTGAAAGTTCCGGCGGGTTTAAAAGCCGGGGCCTTTGTGCGCCTTACCATCAGCATTAAGAGTATTAAATCGGCCTCAGTAAGCACCTACCTGATTGATGCACCCCACCCCACGCTGAACTGGGAAAGCCTGACGTCCATTCCACGGTTACAAAAGATCAATCAAATGATACATATGGGCTCAACGTTGCTCATTACCGGAGGCAACAATGCCAGCTTTCTGTATTACAGCGCAGACGGAAAAACATACTCAGATGTAGCATCTAACCTGCCCTTTAACAAATCAAAAAAACTGACCATCAATATTTTAAAAGCCTATAAAAGCGCTTACTATATCTCCACTAACCTTGGTATTGCCAAATCAACCAATGGTATTTACTGGACTAAGCTTACGCCCGAAACTACCGCGCCTGATACGGGCTTTACAGGTATTACAATTACCAACAATTACGTTGCAGTGGTAAGCGGTAACAGACTTTACCGGTCAACCAACGGCGGCAACAACTGGACCCGCACCAATATCAGTGTGCCCGGCGCTTCGCTCAACTACACAACAGCCATTACTGACAGTTACAGCAGCAACAATTTTTTTGCAGTAGATACCAGTAAAAACTACACATCTAAAGAAGAAAAATTATTTTATCGCTCGGCAGATAATGGTGCTACCTGGGAAGCTACTAAAGGTTATACCGGCATTTATTATTATAACTTGGGCTATAAGGATTTTCTGGCTGCGGCCAGCTATAGCGTATTTTGTGCGTTTAGCTATAAAGGGGCTGCTCAAACCGAAGGCAGTCAGCACCTTTACAGATCAACTAATAAAGGCGACTCCTGGACTCAGGTGGGCACAGAAGCCTGCAACGTGATTAAAGCTGATAGCGCAACCGTCGCTTATGGCAGCCAAACCTTTAACCTATCCAACAATGATGGGGTGGATTTCAAAAGCTATCCTATGCCTGCAGGCTACACTTTAGGTGGCATTGAATTTACCAATACCTATTACTATATCATGGGCTTTAATACAGCCGGTGATCGTAAAATATTCCGGGCAGCGAGGTAACTCATAGTATTTATAATAAAAAAAGCTCCTGAATTTACAGGAGCTTTTTTATTATATTCTTATTTTATTTACTGTCTGTCAAATTCTGTCATTGAAATATTCATATCTGTTATTACGCCCCTTCTTTCAGCAATAAGTTCATCCATTTTCTTCCATAACCCAGGATTCTGTTTCCAAAAAAATGATGATACCCGCAGAACATTAGCCAGCAGATCACCTTCATACATATCACCCTCAGCAAATAGATCCTTAGTAAGTTTTTCAATGGCGAGAGGTATCAAGTAAGGCAAACCCAACCCCTGCCCTATCATCAATCTCAAATCCTCAATAGAATATTCATTGAGCGGGATTTTTATCAATTCAGCACAACGGGCAACCAGTCTTGTTGGTACTTCACCCGGATTATCCGGATGGGTTTTCTCCAGATTGAAAAGCGATTTGTACTTCCAGTTATTTTCGGGTATCATAGCAATCCAATCTCTTAATCCTAAAAGTCCAGGAATCCAAAAATCGGCTGCTTACTGCCCACCCGTTTTAACGTACATATAAACTATGCCGCCAACTACAATAATGGCTAATACAATAAGCCCGGTAACACCTTTCTTTTTGTCCTGACGCATCAGCCATATTAAAAAAGCAACCAATGGCAGTACAAAAACCGCCCAGAAAATAAGTGAAGGAATATTCATAAGTTCCAGTTCAATAGTTCAAAATTAAAATGGCATTCTTGCTAATGGAGCGATCTCCTGTCCGGCAAATTCGCCTTTTAAATATTTATAGTAACCGGCAATGGCTATCATGGCCGCGTTATCGGTACAATACTCCATTTTTGGTATAAAGCTTTCCCAGCCGTTTTTAGCACAAAGTTCTTGCAGTCCCAGGCGCAAACCTGTATTTGCCGATACACCACCGGCCAAAGCAATTTGTTTTATGCCATGGGTTTGCGCTGCTTTTTGCAGTTTATTAAGCAATATAGTAGCGATACGTTTTTCAACCGACGCGCAAATATCAGGCAGGTTCTGACTGATGAAATCCGGGTTTTTAGCCACATTATCCCGGATAAAATACAAAATAGATGTTTTCAGTCCGCTAAAGCTAAAATCCAGGCCGGGAATCTGCGGTTCGGGAAATTTGTAGGCATCGGGATTACCCTGGCGTGCATACTTGTCAATCAACGGACCACCCGGATAAGGCAAACCCAATATCTTACTGGTTTTATCCATCGCTTCGCCGGCGGCATCATCCAGCGTTTGACCTATCACCTGCATATCGAAATAGTCCTTAACCAAAACTATCTGCGTATGGCCGCCTGAAACAGTAAGACACAAAAACGGAAATGAAGGTTTATGATCGCCAATAAAATGGGCCAGTATATGGGCCTGCATATGATTTATATCAATAAGTGGCAGGCTTTTAGCCAGCGCAAATGCCTTGGCAAATGATACACCTACTAAAAGTGAGCCTAAAAGTCCCGGTCCGCGCGTAAAAGCTACTGCATCAATATCATTTTTGTTTACTTTTGCGTTCAATAATGCTTGTTGTACAGCAGGAACAATATTTTGCTGATGAACCCTTGAGGCAAGCTCGGGGACAACGCCTCCGTACGCTTCGTGAATGGTTTGATTGGCAATTACATTGCTCAGTATCTCTCCATCAACACAAACAGATGCAGAGGTTTCATCACATGAAGATTCGATTCCTAAAATTACAGGCACAATATTAATTATTGAATTGTTGAATTAATGAATTAGCGATTTATTAAGATTTAGCAAACTATCACCCTTTTTAATTGTAACATGGTTTTAGTTATTCAATAAATCAATAATTCAGTAAATCAATTATTAAAAAGACAAAGTTATTAAAAAAGTACTCAATATAGCGTTAGGGATAGTGTTGTTCATTTTATTGACACTGAGCATACTTTTACTGGCGTTTCAATATAAACCTGTACAAACCTGGGCCGCTAAAAAAGTCGCGGGTTACCTTTCGGGCGAACTGCATACTACAGTTAGCATCAAGAGCCTGTACATCAGGCCCTTTACTTCTGTAGTATTGGAGGGTTTATATGTGCTTGATAAAAAACGGGATACCCTGTTAAATACCCCAAAACTGGCTGTAGATATCGAAGGTTTTTCGCTCCTCTATAGCCTCAAACAGCGTACCATCAATTTTGAATCCATCGAACTGGATAACGGTTCCTTTTATCTCAAAAAACAAAAAGACAGTACTACCAACCTCAAATTTATTATCGATTATTTTAGTTCTGGCGATACCACTAAAAAAGCTCCAAGCAAACCATGGACGCTTAATTTTGATAAAATAACCATCAATAATTTTCATTTCCGGTACAAGAACCAGTTGATTGATACCGTAGAGAACAAGGTGAATTTTGATGATATTGATGTAAGTCATTTTAGCACAGTGGTAACCGGCATGGATATCAAAAACCATCTGTTTAAAGGCAATGTCCAACACCTTACATTACAGGAAAAAAGTGGTTTTTACGTAAAGAACTTTACCGCTCACACTACTATTGATACCAACCAGATCTTATTGCAGCACCTTTCTATTCAAACCAAACACTCTGATCTGAAAGATTATTTCCGAATGAGGTTTAAATCATTTGATGATTTTGACAATTTCGAGAACCGGGTGAACATGGATGCCGACTTTAAATCATCGCGGATATCATCAACGGATATTGCCTATTTCACCAGCGGCATGGGTAAAACCACATTTGACCTGGGTATCGAAGGGCGCGTTAAAGGATTGGTAAATAACCTGAAGGCCAAAAATGTTACCATTAGCGGAGGCCAGGCTACCTTTATCAAGGGTGATTTTAATTTACGCGGCTTACCCGACTGGGATAATACTTTCCTTGATCTGAAGTTTGAGCAGGTTGCCTCTAATAAAAAAGACCTGGATTACCTGCTTAGTCATTTTTCGGGCAATGCTACCATGCAGGCGCCGGCCATCATAGGTAAATTTGGCAATATCAATTTTACCGGCAGGTTTAGTGGCTTGCAGAATGATTTTGTTGCCTATGGTATTTTTAAAACCGGGCTAGGTAGGTTTGATTCAGATATTAACCTCAAAATCGATAAAAAAAACATCCCCAGTTATAGCGGAAAACTAAATGCTTTCAACTTTGACCTGGGTACCCTGCTTGATGAAAAATCACTTGGCCGAACTACCTTTAATGCCGATATACAAGGCAGCGGTGATGAGCTAAAAAACCTGACTGAAAAGGTTGACGCCCACATTAATAACATAAGCTATAACAACTATACTTATAACAACCTTACTGTAAACGGATCGTTCATTAAAAAGCTGGCTAATGGGCATATCACCATCAATGATAAAAATGTTAAGCTTGACCTGAAGGGCAGTGTAAATTTAAACCCTGCATTACCAGCCTATGATCTGGTGGCCAGCATTAAAGATGCCAACCTGAACAAGCTTAAGCTCATCACGGATACCATAACGATAAGTACTCAGCTAAAAACCAAATTCTCGGGTAATAGCCTGGCTAATATTGAAGGTAATATTTTACTTTCGCCGGCCAGAGTTGTTGATCCGCGTAATAATTATGTAGTTGATTCTTTATACTTATCATCTACAGGGAGAGGAAACAATCGGGAGATAGATCTGCGGTCTGATTTTGCTGATGGTAGCATCAAGGGTACTTTTGATTTGGCAACCCTACCTTCGTATTTTAAAACCATTGCCAAAAAGTATATTCCTTCGTTAAAAACAACCATTGTTACGCCAAAACCCGAGCAGTTTGCGTTTAACCTTACGCTTAAAAATACAGACCCTCTTACCGCTATATTCGTACCCGACCTGAAAATACCCGATCAGGGCACCTTAATGGGACAATTTGATTCGGAAAAGAAAACAGCTACCCTATCTGGCTATATTAAAACATTTAAATATGGCAAAATTGTATTTCACGATTTCATCATCGATGAAAATACCTCTGAAGATATGCTGGGCCTCAACTTATCGTTAAGAAAGGTTGACTTGACTGATAGTCTGTTTATTAAAGACATCAACATTACCAATTTCCTGAAAAACGACAGCCTTAACTTCAACGTTAAACTGTCTGATAAAAACGCGGTCAACCAGCTCGACCTTTACGGCCTGGTTGAGTTTGGGCGCGATACTACAGCCAAACTAAAACTACTGCCTTCTGATGTTATCCTGGAAAAACAAAAATGGCATATCCAGGAGCAGGTACGCATTCGTTTATTGGATGGCAAAACCCAGGTATCAGGTTTTGAGCTATCCAATGGCCCCCAAAAGGTACGTATTAACGGCTTTATATCCGAAAACCCCGCCGACGAATTGAAACTCTCGTTCGAAAAATTCAATATGCGGACGCTCAATCAGCTAACCCGAACATCGGGTATATACCTGAGAGGCTACCTGAACGGCGATGTTAATTTTACATCCATTATCAAATCGCCAGGAGTTGACGCGCATCTGAATATCGACTCGCTAACCATGAACAGAACATTGATCGGCGATCTAAAGCTGGTATCAACCTTGGGTAATGACCGTAAACAGGCTGATATGAAGCTAAATATCCTTAACCGCGGACTCGAGACCATGAATATTGGTGGCACTTATTACTTTGGACAGAATACTGACGATAATTTGGACTTTGATGTTAAAATGAACCAAACCGAGGCCATCATCTTTACCCCTTTTATCAAGGATCTGGTTTCTAATGTAAAAGGGCACATTTCTACCGATCTGAAACTTTCTGGAAAACCATCAAATCCACAGTTTAATGGCACGTTAACACTTGAAAACACCGGCGTTACGGTTAATTATCTTAAAACTGCCTATACTGTTAATAACAAACTAAGTGTGAACAACAGTGTCATCAATTTAAACAACATGGTATTGAAGGATATACGTGGGGGTACGGGCACAGCTAACGGGACGGTTGATCTGAATAATCTGTCAAACCCCGATATCGAGGTATCTGTATTAGCGCGTAACCTGATGGCTTTAAACACTACATTTAAGGACAATCACCTTTATTATGGAACCGCATTTGGTAGCGGTACATTTAGCTTTAAAGGCCCGGTTGATAATATGAAGATCGATATCAAAGCCAATACCGAGGCTGGTACAGTTTTCAATATCCCCCTCAACACCTCATCAACAGCCAGCGAATATGATTTTATCAGATTTGTGGGTCATAAGGATACTGCTAAAGTTGCAAATAAAACACGCGCCTTTAATGGTGTAACATTAAATTTTGACTTAAGTGCTGACGAAAAAACCATAGTTAAAATAACCACCGATTACGGCGTGCTCGAAGGCAGTGGGGTGGCAAATAACTTAAAGCTGAACATAAACAGCCTGGGTGATTTTGAAATGTACGGCGACTTTCTGATATCGACAGGTAAGTTTGAGTTTACGGCTAAAAACTTTATCAGTAAAAACTTTACGGTAAACCAGGGCGGAACCATCAGGTGGACGGGCAACCCTTCAAATGCCGAAATAAACCTGAAAGCCCTTTATGAGGTGCGTACCAGTAAAGCCCCGTTGTACGCGGCCGCGGGCTTGCAAACGCCTACCTCATCCCAGCAAACACTGGTACAGGCACAGTTGATACTGACCAAATCGTTGTTACAACCAAATATTGATTTTGACTTCAACTTCCCTACCGACCCATCGGTAAAGGACGATTTG
The DNA here is from genome assembly GCF_059567985.1 of Mucilaginibacter sp. BGA-UO-ETr-C110. NCBI lineage: Bacteria > Pseudomonadati > Bacteroidota > Sphingobacteriia > Sphingobacteriales > Sphingobacteriaceae > Mucilaginibacter > Mucilaginibacter sp. BGA-UO-ETr-C110. The sequence continues at coordinate 6,409,571 of NZ_JCAQPB010000002.1, read as the reverse complement.
GCTACCTATCTTGCTGATAACAATAACCGCAATCAGCAGGCGATCAGTATCATTGTCCGTCGCAGTTTCACAGCAAACAACAACAACAATTTGATTTTTGGGACAGCTGGCCAGATGGTGAGTGAATTTGCTTTCAACAAACTCAATAGCCTTATATCACAATCGCATATCAAAAACTTTGATTTTGATTTAAATATCAGGTCGTTCGGTGAAGCCAGTGCTTCTTTAAGGTTTTTTAATAGCAGGCTTTCATTCAATGGCAGCTTATTTACCAATAATGGCTCAAATGACCTGTTCAACAGTAATGCCAGTCTCTTCAATCAAAATTTCAGTAGTTTAACCAAAGACTTTGAAGCATTATACCAGATCAGAAAAGATGGAAATCTGACAGCAAGATATTCTTACCGGTTACTAAACAATACCACCCTTAATCCATTAAATAACCTCGAGTTTCAATACGTAAATGGTATCGGCTTAGTGTACAACCGCGATTTTGACACCTTTGGAGAGTTCATCAGAAACATATTCAGGCGCAGCAGGCGCGACAGAACCCCCGCAACATCAACACCGGCGGTTCCTACTACTACAACAGGCGGAACACCTGCTACTAAACCAGATGATGAGAATTAATGGTCGCGCATAATAGCGTGATCCATCTTATCTCTTTTAGTACGTAAATATGATTCGTTATGTGGGTTTGACGCTATTTCGATAGGTACATTCTCCACAACCTCCAAGCCATAACCTATCAAACCAGCACGTTTCTTTGGGTTGTTGGTCATCAAACGCATTTTAGAAATACCCAGACTACGCAATATCTGCGCGCCAATACCATAATCGCGCTGATCCATTTTAAAGCCTAACTTAATGTTGGCCTCTACTGTATCCAGGCCATTTTCCTGCAGATGATACGCTTTTAACTTGTTGATGAGCCCAATACCCCGTCCCTCCTGGTTCATGTATACCACAACACCCTTACCTTCGTTACTGATCATCTCCATGGCTTTATGTAACTGCGGGCCGCAATCACACCGGCAGGAACCAAAAATATCGCCGGTAACACATGAGCTGTGTACTCGTACCAAAACCGGCTCATCCGGCTCCCAACTGCCTTTGATAAGGGCCAAATGATTTTCACCTGTATCTAATTGGGTATAGCCTATCATTTCAAAATCCCCCCATTCAGTTGGCATTTTTACTGATACCTCTTTTCTAACTAAGGTTTCGGCATTTAAGCGGTATGCTATGAGGTCTTTTATAGATACGATCTTCAGATTGAACTCCTTTGCCATTACCAACAGATCAGGCAGGCGAGCCATATCGCCATCTTCCTTCATGATCTCGCATATTACACCAGCAGGTTCAAACCCAGCCAAAACAGCCAGGTCAATAGCAGCTTCGGTATGTCCGGTTCTACGCAATACGCCACCATCTTTGGCAATTAGCGGGAAAATGTGCCCGGGTCTGCCCAGATCCTCGGGTTTTGTAGCCGGATCAATTAATGCCATAGAGGTTTTTGACCTGTCTGATGCGGAGATACCTGTTGTACAGCCATGTCCCAACAGATCAACAGAAACCGTAAAGTTGGTTTCATGAGAGGTAGTGTTATGGCTTACCATAGGCTCCAACTCCAGTTCGCGGGCACGTTGTTGTGTAATAGGTGCACATACCAGGCCCCTTCCGTAGCGCACCATAAAATTAATGGCTTCGGGTGTGGCATTACGAGCCGCTGTTAAAAAATCGCCTTCATTTTCCCGGTCTTCGTCATCAACAACGATGATCATTTTCCCGGCTTTTATATCTTCAATTGCTTCTTGTATCGTATTTAGCATTATATGAGTATTTGATAGGGCTTGAATAAAATAAGCCACAAAGTATTTTAAAAATTAAACAAATTTATGATATATAAAAATGTTTCAAGTCGGTACTGTGTAAAATCCCTTTCGGCAACAGGGGATTAGGCTTACTATAAATGATTACGGTAAATTAGGGCTAATTAGTTGCTTTTGCGCTTAATTAATTTATTAAAAAATCTTTTATATGACTCCATATCAAATATCACCGAGTCGGTAGCGGCTTTATATGACAGGAAAAGTCCGATGGGTGTGAGTATGATAATAGCTACCCACATACCAAAAACGATAGAAACACTACCTGCCCTAACTGATTTTTCGCCTATGGTAGAAATAATATAGTATATCAGGAAAAAAATCACAGAAATTACTACCGGCAGTCCTAATCCTCCTTTACGGATAATAGCACCCAGGGGGGCACCAATGAGGAATAAGGCCAGGCATGCCGCCGAAAGTGTGAATTTTTTTTGTACTTCCGATGCATAACGCCGGATGTTGAGGGTGTCATCATTGTAACGATCGGTACGATTCTTTAATATATCTTTTATAGAACGAACCTCTGAGGACGCGCTTGAAAGGGCTACCACCTGATCGGCCAGTTTCATACTTTTCAGCACCCCTGCTTTATCGGCCGCTATATATTTAACTGCGGGTTTTGCCGGCATGTTAAAAAATTTCATATAGGGTGTAATAAGCTTATAATTCTGTGCAATACTACCATCAACCTGGTGTTGTACAGAATCTACATAAGACCGCAGCTGTTTTAAGTTCATCATTTGCGATGCTGACTTAAATTCATTTTCATTAGTACGTGTCAATTTAAGGCCGTCTAAACTAAACTTTTGTTCGGTTTCCTTAAAGCGAAAGCGCGAAAGGCGCTGCCTGAAATTATAAGTAGCATTATCAGGAGCCGATTCTTCATACCGCACACCATCTTTTAATTTCAGCACCAGAAATTTATCGCCCATGGTCCGGAACATAGTCCCCTCACGGGCTATAGTAACAGTTGTATTATTGTTATCGGCACTTTTTTGGTATATCATGATACCATATAACCTTTGCCCATCAGGATCTTTACTTTTTACACGGATGGTATAACCTGTAAAGCTATTGCTGAAAACCATTTGGGGCAACAGATCTGCCGATTTTTGTTTACGGGCATCATACAGTAATGAGAAATACTTCAGGTTGGCCACGGGCAACATATAGTCTGAAAAGAAGAAGGCGGCCACACTCAGAATGGTAACCACCACTATCATGGGGTACATGGCCCGGCGAAGGGATATACCTGCTGCCTTAATAGCCACCAGTTCGTAATTTTCGCCAAGCGAGCCGTAGGTCATAATGGTTGACAACAGTACCGATAAAGGGAGTGCCATAGACACATTGGTGGCCGAGTTGTACAACATCAACTCAAGAATCGTATACCAGGCAAAACCTTTACCTATCAGATCGTCGATGTATTTGAACAAAAACAACATCAACAAAACAAACATCACAATGAAAAGCGTACTTACAAACGGTCTTATAAACGATTTAAGGAGTAAAAGATGTATCTTTTTCATTAACGCAATTTGTACAACAGGATATAACGCAGCAAATGCCTGTTAATTTTCATTAACGCACAAATAGCATTTCACAATACAAAATTAGCTAAAATTAAGTTTCTTTAAGCACCCAATACGCTGATGAGGTATTCGATCTGGTTATCCCATATCAATTTGCGCTCGGCAATGGCATCTTCTGTTGCGAAATCGGTAACACTGAGGGCAACATCATTGGTTAACTCATCCTGTAGAATTTCCATTTCAAAATAAAATTGCGGATCGTCGTCTACCCATTTAAATCTAACCAGCTTGTTTTCTTTTACAGTAAGTAGCTTTGCTTTTTGCGCGTCGCCATCCCAGGTAAATGTATAAACCTGATCCTTGATGTTCACGTCGTCGGCAAACCATTGCGCTAATCCATTGGGCTCACTCAGAAAGGAAAACAGTATACGTGGAGACGATTTTATCTCATATTCAATGGTAAATTTCTTTTTTTCGGACATTGGGGTTTATACTTGTAAGCTCTAAAAGCTGTAAATGTTAACATTTTTTCTAAAGAAAACGAATTTCTGCTATATTTGCAAACCTTTTTAAGGAAGGCCATTGATTTATTAAGGGCCACTCTTTTATAAAACCATTATAAAAGAGCAAGATACACAAAAAGGCGGGGTAGCTCAGATGGTTAGAGCGTAGGATTCATAACCCTAAGGTCGGCAGTTCGATCCTGCTCCCCGCTACTTAAGGAAACACCACTTTGTGGTTGTTTCCTTTTTTTATGCCAATAAAATGCTGTGATCCAATTCGCAAACACATTCACTCGGTTTAAGGCCTTAATTTTTCACTATATTGACCCACAAAAATATTGCATAAAAACCTGTGATTATAGACAAACTATTTTCAAATTTCGATAATTATCTGCCACTTAATTCAGCGGAAAAGCACGATCTGGCGGGGCGGGTTATCCAGCGAAAGATTAAGCGGAGGCAGTTCATATTACAGGAAAATGATGTTTGCAAGCATTATACCTTTGTGGCTGAAGGTTGTTTCAAAAAATTCCAGGTGGATGATAAGGGTACTGAACATAATCTACAGTTTGCTGCCGAGGGCGACTGGCTTATGGAGATCGTTAGCTTTTACTTCGAAAAGCCAAGCCGTGTTTATATTGAAGCCATCGAGCCATCGGTTATATTTCAGATCTCCAAGCCTGATCTTTATTATTTGTATGATAATAATCCTAAATTCGACAGAAATTTCAGGGTTATTGTAGAAAACCGTTTAGTTGAAACAGAAAACAGGGTTTTACAGGCGATCAGTTCGACAGCCGAAGAGCGCTACCTCGCTTTCATTAAGCAATACCCACACTTGCTATCAAGGCTTCCAAACACACAAATTGCCTCATACTTAGGGATTACTCCTGAGTTCTTGAGTAAAGTCCGTAAAGATCTCCTCAAAAAATAAGAGTTACCCTTAATCTATCTTAACGGTATTTCTTAAGTTACCTTATATGTTGTTTGAGCTATTAGCGATCATCTTTGTCTCGTCATCAATTAATAAAAAAAATGAACGAGATACAAAAGCTAAATGAAAAAACTTATGTGTTTATTCCGGGCGGATGGCATGGTAGCTGGGCTTATGACCCGATAACTGCAAGTCTGAAACAGTTAGGAAAAAAGTGTATTTCATTAACATTGCCAGGTCTTGAAATACAATCTGCGATATCAAACAGGATCATAAATTTAGATACACATATCCAGTTCATCATAGATGTCTTCTTAAAAGAAAACCTCACGGATGTGATCTTATGCGGTCATAGCTATGCCGGCCTGGTTATCACAGGTGTTGCAGATAAAATTCCGGAAAGGATACATGCACTTGTTTACATTGATGCCTACATTCCCAAAGATGGGGATTCCTGTTGGAGCTTGACGAGTGAAGTATACCGACAACGTTTTGTAGCCGGAGCTGGCAATAATGGTTTCACTGTAGCAGACCGGCCGGGTTTAGACGATCGAAGAAGACCGCACCCGCTGGCAACATTCATGCAAAGCTTAAACTTGAATGGAAATTATGAACGAATTCTTAACCGCACATTCATTTATCTCAGTGGTTGGGAACAGTCTCCCTTTGTCAAACAATATGAGAACTTAAAAAACTCTCCTGATTGGCATGTCGAAACAATACATTGCGGGCACAATGTGATGAAAGAGCGTCCGGATAAATTGGTTGATATTTTATACAGACTGGAAGATAAATATAGTCAAACCTAAAAACGGCTACACCAGTAACGCCAATTCTTTTTTACCGGCTAAATACCCGTCCTTACCGATCATCTCAAAGGCTTAACCAGTTTGGGCTTGTCATAGGCCTTTCCCGGGTTTAGTTTTACAGCAATGATTAATCGTCTTGTTTAAAATGTTTTACCAGGTTAATCGTCTATATCAATATGGAAAATAACTACATCATACCGAACCCAACACCTGCTGCGCCCAACAAAGAGCAGGAGCTCGCTATCTTGTTCCTGGATATTCGCAATTTTACTGGTCTGATGGAATCGCAACCGGAGGAAACAGTTATCCAGGTGGTTCGCCGCTTATTCACCACCTTTAACCAGATCATAAAGAAATTCGAGGGTAAAGTAGTTGAGGTTGCCGGTGACAGTTTGTACGCGGTGTTTGGCTTGCAAACCGAGTTGAAGGAATCCGTAAACAATGCTTACCAGGCCGCCAAAATGATGTTTCAAACCGTCAGGATGTTTAACGATGCTTACACGGAGCCTTATGATGGTGGGCCATTAGAAATTGGGGTCGGCCTACACGCAGGTAAAGTATTTGTGGGCGAATTTGGGCTAGACAACACGCCGCAATTGTCAGTAATGGGCCTGCCGGTGAATATCGCTGCCAGACTTCAAGCTAAAACAAAGGAGCTGAACAATGATTTCCTTATTTCCGAATATGCTTATCAATCGTTAATACCTACCGATGATTACTCCAGTTTACACACTATTGAGCTGCAAGGGATCCGCCAAAGTCAGCAGATACGTTTGGCGGGGAAGTCCTATTATAATTTACATTATTTAACCAGCCCGAAAACAAATTTGGATTATTTGTTAGCGATCTCTGGTTAAAACCAACTATCCCTCTCCGGATAGTTGGTTTTATATTTTTTGAGTGGTCTTCTTATCTTATCGTGTAATTCTTTATACGATCAAAGCCCTGTATCACCCGAAGCTCTATTTGGCTAAATAATTTCTTAATTCGCCGCTATTTTCAGCGTAGTTCCATCTGATCTGGTCATTCTTTCCGTCACCATTGATATCAGCAAAAAAGAAATCGGTATCTCCGCTTTGTGAAGTACCTCGCAATGAATAATACGGGCCATCAAATGTATTAGCAGTGGTAGCATAATAAATCTTGAGCTTACCTAAATAATTACCAGGGTTCCAGTAGATCTTATCGGCGCGGCCATCGCCATTTACATCGGTAAAATAAAATACGGTTGCAGCCGAAGCACTTGAAGCACCGGCATCTGTAAATGAAGTTGAAGCAGTAAAGGTACCATCACCATCTGACAGGAAAACCGATGGTTTACCGGAGTTAAATGTTGGCTGCCAAAGGATCTTATCTGCCTTTCCGTCGCCGTTCACATCGGCATAATAAAATGCAGAACCACCTGTAGTACTTGCCCCTTCGGCGCCTGATACCACTGTACCGCTGAAATTACCATTTGAAGTAGCCAAATAAACACGGGTATGGCCTGAATCAAAAGTGCCATTCCAATAGATCTTATCTGCCTTGCCATCACCGTTTACATCAGCAAAATTATAGATAGTGGTAGTTCCAGCGCTGGTACCTTCCGGGTTGTCGATCACTGTCGAGCTGAAATTACCATTGGTGGTAGCCAAATAAACACGCGTATGGCCGGAGTTTAAGGTTGGATCCCAGAGTATCTCATCGGCCTTGCCATCGCCATTCACATCGGCATAATAATAACGTGTGGTAGTTGATGTAGAAGCACCTGCTGTATGCACAACCGCCGTTGCCACGAAGGTACCATCGCCATTGGAAAGGAATATTTGTGGGCGACCACTATCGTAGGTAGCGTTCCAGTATACTTTATCTGCTTTACCGTCCCCGTTGATATCGGCAAAATAGAAGCTGGTATTCGCGTTTGCGCTTTTCCCGTTGGCATCGGCGTGTGCACCGCCAAAAATGCCAGGCACAAAGTTTGCCATCACCGGCCAGTGATCTGAAGGCCAGAAACCATTATAGCTGGTGGTGATTACTTTCCATGAGGTGAAGGACATACTCCGGTCACTCATGATCCAATCTATCTTACCGGTGCCGGTAGCTGTCCAGCCGTGAAAGGTGAGGTCGCCATCGGTATCACCAAGAGCATCCACCAGATCCAGCCCATCCTTCAGGTTATTGATCTCTTCGGTACCCGGTTTTGCATTAAAGTCGCCAAAAACAATTTCGGGCAGGTTTTCGGTATTGTACTGCTTAACGGCTGCTACCAGTGCCTGTGAGTTTTGCAACCTCACCGGCTGCGAATCAAATTGCCAGTGGCTGTTACTTACAAAGTACCTGAGACCTGTAGAATTATCCAATAATTTAGCCCAGGTACCGGTATTGGTTGGCCCAAGCACAACCGTACCGCTGCTTTGCAGCGTAAAGCGGTTGGTTTTATAAAAAATAACTTTCGGTGTACCCATACCTGCCGATTCGTCAAAATATACCCCATAACCCAGGGTTGCCATCTGCGGCATAAACCAATTTTCGAATGAATTATCCGAAAATTCCTGCATCCCGAAAATATCGGGGTTATTATCAACAATGATCTGACGGATATTGCCCTGGCGCTCCGTAATAGATTGTGCGTCGGAAGGATCATTATGTCTTATGTTGAAGGACAAAACCCTGAACTCGGGACTTATTGCTGACGCCGACACTTCGTTAACAGCCGGCAGCTTGCCGTTATTTACTGTTTTTGACTCACCAAGCTGTGATTTTTGGCAACTGGAAAAAAATAGCAGGCCACCTAAAAAACAGGCTGTTGCTTTGATAAAATTTGTGTTGTTGTTTTTCATGATAGGTTGATATATTTCGACAGAAGAGTTTTACATTTATTATTAGTTGGACTTTACTTTATAGGTTTATCAAACAATGGAACGGTGAACTGGCTATCGGCATCGGTTTCGGTTGTATTGGCATAAGGCGAAAATGTTTTGACCGATAACTCATTATTCTTAACGGAAAATTTATACAGGCGCATCAAACCATTGCCACCGTTTGGCCGGCTTTGATAATCGTTAAGGAAAGTCATAATCGTATGTCCGTTAAAGGTTTCTGTACGATAACCCTCGCCATTATCACCTACGTGACCGCAAAGCATCATAAACAGGTTTGGATTGCCTTTCAAGCTTTCATAAATGGCTTTGCCCTGGGCGTTAAAAGGAGCTTGTGGCGTATTGGAACCGGTTACCGGGTTAAAATGCAAAATGGAATGGCTCACCACAATTGCCTTGCGGGTTGCATATTTGGCTAAGATCTGGTTGGCCCAGCCGTACATACCTGCCTGGTCTTCATTAAAGGCATCAAACTCCAGAAACAACACAATGAAATCAACGTCGCCAACGGTAAACAGATCATAGTGGCTATCGTTATTATTACCGTAATGACCACCATAGTAAGAACGGCCTTCAAAATGTTTTACCCCAAAATATTGATTATACCCGTTGGTGGTGCCCTTAACCGGGTATTGCGACGGGAACTGATCATGGTTACCAACAGCCAGGCCGTAAGGAATACTTACCGGGTTTTCCAGGCCGTAAAGCGCGGTTTTGGCCAGGTACCATTCGCTCCTTGCTGTAGCCGGGTTATCGCCATGCTCGGTAATATCGCCCATGTGCGCTACATAAGCGATGTTCTCTTTAACCTGGTTCTTTTTTATCCATTCTATCTGCGCTTTGAACATATCAAAGGTTCCGCCAAGCTGGGCCTGGGCCAGGTAATATTGTGTATCAGGCAATACCGCAATGGAAAAATCACCGGATTTAACCACCGCATCGGGGCCGGGAGTATTTAAAACCGTATCCGTTAGGGGTAAACTATTTTTGGCTTGCGCATTATAATTCAGTAACAACAGGCCAAGGCAAACCCCGGCTGCGAATGTTTTTCTGTAATTCAACATCATATTTTTGTTTAAAGATTAAATAGTATCCCCTCCTGCCTTATGTGCACGAGGGGATGTAAAAAATATTAGATCAATAACCGGGATTTTGTGTAAGCAATGTATTCAAGCCTATTTCAGCCTCAGGTAAAGGATATAACAGTTTATTACTATTAACAATGTATGAATCAGGCGAGATGTAGCTGATCTGGGTTTTTAGCTTAACACCAAAAGCATTCATTACATTAACTGCGTTACCAGTGCGCACCAGATCATGCCAGCGCTTGTTTTCGAATGCCAGCTCAACACGGCGTTCATGCAAAATAGTATTGCGCAACGTTGTCTGATCAGCACCGGCAACCGGCGCCAGGCCTGCGCGGGCCCTAACCGTATTTAAAGCCAACAGCGGTGATTTACCCTGCTCGTTTTGGGCTTCGGCCAGTAATAGTAAAGCCTCTGAATAACGGTAGATCGGAAAATCATCGGCAGAGCCGGTTATGGCGGCTGGTGTGTGCTCATATTTTTTGATATAAGGCACTGCTGTTTTTCCACTTGGGGGCCCGCTGTAATTTACAATGCTCTTTACAGCCGAATAAGTAAAATAGCTACTGCCATCATATGCACCCTCGGCAATACCAATAGAGGCATCAAGGCGCTTGTCGCCGGTTTCATAATTACTGATCAGGTCCTGTGTTGGTGTATTCCAGCCACCGGTAGTCGTATTGTCAATAGCCAGCGTAGTAATTAACGATGTATTTTTACTTCGGGGCAGGAAATGAAAGCACAATGGATTGGGTGTGGCGCCGGTAAGCGTTCCATCCAAAAACTGTACTTCAAACAGCGACTCTTTGTTGTTTTTATTGGCAGGTAAAAAAGCGTCGGCATAATTGGTGTTCAAACCGTAGCCCATGGCCGCTAAAGTGTTTAGTTGCGCTTCTGCATCAGCCCAGCGTTTTAACGTTACATACACATCGGCCAGCAGCACGGCTGCCGAACCTTTGGTAGCAATCCCTGTTTGCGGAAACTTTGCCGGTGGCGCCAGTTCGTTCAAGGCATCGGTGGCATCGGCAATGATCTGCTTGTACACATCATCGGAAGACGAGCGCGGCAGGAATGCGTCATCGGGCGTAGTCACTTCCTTAACAAAAAGCGGAACGCCGCCAAACAGCCTCACCAGTTTAAAGTACATCAGCGCACGCAGAAATTTACTTTGCCCGTCATAACTTTTCACAGAAGCATCGGCAATACCCGATGCCGTTTTAAGCCTCGAGATCACAATATTTGCCCTGGATATTACCAGATAGGCGTTTTGCCATTCGGTAGCGGTATAACTATCGGTTGAGGCATCCATAAAATCAGAAAGTTTTTCACGATCTGTATATGCTGTACCCCGGTTATTTAAAAACGATTGATAAATGGTGTTATCTGAGCGCATTTCAGAAAACAGGTAATCTGTTGTTACTACATCGCGCAGGCCTGCATAAGCAGCTGTAACCGCCTGTCCAAACTGTGCATCGGTTTTATAATAATTTTGATCGCTGTATGATGATTGGGGTGCTAAATCAATAAAGCTTTTTTTACATGAAGCAGCTGTTAGTAGTAATAGCCCCATTAAAATATATGTTTTTTTCATTGTGCTCTTTTTAAAGTTTTGCAGTTTGATTATTTTATTGAAGCTGAAATACCTAATGAGAAAGTCCTCGGGATTGGATAGGCATTTTCATCAACACCAATACCCTGGGTTGGGTCCTGCCCGCTCAAGTTAATTTCAGGGTTCATGCCCGAGTAACCGGTAAATACAAAAGCCTGCTGCACCGAGGCATAAACACGAAGCGATTTAAAGGCAATATTATTTTTAAACGGTATGGTATAACCCAGCGAAATATTTTTGATGGCAAAGTACGAGCCATTCTCAATCCATTGTGTATTTACTTCACGGCCTATTGCTGTGGTACCTGTTTTAGTGCGCGGATAAATACCCGAACCCGGGTTATCAACAGAACGCCAGTGATCAAGCGCGGCAGCCAGCGGCACGCGCGAACCATCCATATTGGTTTGATAAGCCCATTTTGCTGCATTCAGGATTTGCCCTCCTACTGAAAATGACGTATGTATATTAAGGTCGAACCTCTTGTAAACAAAGTTGTTGGTGAAACCGCCAGTAAACGTTGGCGTAGGGTCGCCGATAAAGGTACGGTCGTTCACGTCATCAATCACGCCGTCGCCATTAATGTCCTTAACCTTAATAGTTCCTATATCTGATGAACCATTAGGCGAAGTAGCTGTAGCAAGGTATTTTGGAGAGTTGGCCAGATCGGCCGCGTCTTTATACAAGCCTTCAAAAACAAAGCCGTAAAACTCACCCAAATGATGGCCAACCTGTTGCCTGAAGTAATCGGATGATACCGTGTTATTGCGGCGGATATACCCTGGCGATACCAGACTCTTGATCATGTTACGATCAAATGAAATATTGAAAGAGCTGTTCCATTTAAAATCGCGCCTATTAATATTAACCGTGTTGATGGTAATCTCATGCCCCCAGAACGCCAGCTTACCTACGTTATCATAAACTGTTGTATAACCCGATGAAGTTGGTAATGGCCTTGCTTGTATCAGATGGTCAGAAATTTTGTGATAATAATCATAAGTCAAACTGATACGATTTTTCAACAAACTCAGATCAAACCCTAAATCAAGTTGTAAACTCCGCTCCCATTGCAAATTAGGATTACCCAAATTACTAAGCGTAGTACCCTGAGTAATGGTATTATTGTAATTGTAATAGTAATTTGAAGTAGTAGATTGCGCTACATAATTATTAGAAAAGAAGTTATTACCTGTTACCCCATAACTGGCGCGAATTTTAAACAGGTCAACGACTTTTAAACGTTCCATAAATTTCTCGTCACTTGCTACCCAACCAGCCGATACAGAAGGAAAATTACCGTACTTGGAATTTGCACCAAAGCGGGAAGACCCGTCGTTACGGAATGCTCCCTGCAACAGATACTTGCCTTTATAATTATAGTTAATACGCCCGATAACCGATAATAATGAATAAGCTGTGTAGGAGCTATTACCGGTTACGCTGGTGGCCGCAGTCAGGTACGGAATATCATCGTTCGGGAACCCCAGGCCGGTTAGCGTATTTGAAGTTGATGAATACCTTTGAACAGAATATCCACCTAATATTTCGAAATGATGATCCTGATGAAAAGTTTTAGTATAGTTCAGATAGCCCTCTGCTGTATATGAACCATTATCGACCGAACTGCTGGTACCCGTTGGGTTATTGGCTGTAGAAGTTACAATACCCGACTGGTAATAGTTACGTGTTTCGCCACCTTTATCAACGCCTACGTTTACTTTTAAAAGCAGATCTTTTATAACCTCATAATTGAGGTAAGCATTTCCAAGTATGCGTGTAGTTTTGTAATTGTCATTAGTAAGATTAAACTGGGCCAATGGATTAACATAGGCTACCATACCTGGTGAACTCACATTGCGCTGATAAGATCCATCGGTATTGAAAGGAGAAATCAGCGGGCTGGCTTCGAAGATGCGCTCAAATAAGCCGCCCACACCATCTGTTGTTAACCGGTTATTATGATCCAAACGGTAGCTTGGTGCCAAATTAACCCCTACTTTTAGTTTGCCATTGGCTACAGACAGATCTTTATTGAAACGTGCAGAAAATAAACGTGTCCCCGTGTTAATTAAAACACCTTGCTGATCCTGGTAACTTACTATGGCAGTAGAAGATGATTTTTCGGTTGCCGACTGTATCGTTACATCGTAATTCTGAATAGGCGCGGTACGCGTAAGCAGTTTATACCAGTTGGTTCCGGTACCATAGCTTGAAGGGTCGACATCGAGGTAAGCGGCCTTATAATCATTGGCAATGGTATAATTTTTTTCATATAACAAACCATCCTGTGCCCGCTCTTTCATAAATTCGGCAAACTGCTCGGCATTCATCACTTTCGGAACCCGGTTACCGGGAATTGCCTGCACGCCATAGTTAGCATTAAACTCCACTGAAGTCCCCCCTCCCGGTTTAGCGTGTCGGGTAGTGATAAGTACTACCCCGTTAGATGCCCTTGAACCGTACAAAGCCGTGGCAGACGCATCTTTCAGGATACTAAAACTCTCAATTTCATCAGGATTAATATTGTTGATACTACCGGTTATAGGCATCCCATCAATTACAAAAAGAGGCTGGTTATCTGTAAAAAAAGATGCAGCACCACGAATACGGAAATCTATTCCTCTACCCGGCTGACCGCTGCTTTGCACAACCGATACACCGGCTACCTTACCCTCCAGCTGTTGCGCAAACTGTATTACCGGCATATCCTGCAATGGCGCGGCATTAAGCTGTGCTATTGAACCTGTAATTTCGCGGGCGCGTTGTTTACCATAACTTACGGTCACCTCTTTAAGCTGATTATCCGCCATCAGACGGATATTTAACACCGTGGCCTGGTTGCCGGTAACTTTAACATTGGTAGATTCCACCCGGTTATAGCCTACAAACGTAACGGCTACCGTGTAAATGCCCTCTGGCAGACTGAGGTTATATTTGCCATCGAGATCGGTTATCATACCGTACGAGGTGCCTACGATACTGACCGAGGCGCCTGGCATGGGCTCACCGTTTTCATCCGTGACCCTCCCGCTTATCCGCCCCGCGAGTTGCCTGTAGAGGATGATATTACCGGCCTGTTCTTTAAAACCGATCTCCTGCCCTTTGAACAAGGCCATAAGGATGTTTTTCAGGCTTTCATTTTTATAATCCGCTGCGTCAGTATATTTGCTGGCGAGTTTTAAAAATACGTCGTCATAGGCAAATACCACATTGGCCTTTTGCTCCAGTTTTTTGATAACCGAAGAAAGGTCCTCGTTGCCGAAGCTGATATCCACCCGGGTATTCACGCCCTGTGCTGCTAACTCAGTGGCCCGCACCGATACCAGGCCTATGGTTATTGATATGGAAATAAGTAAAAAAGAGATACGCATAAACTGTCTGCATAACTGTGTATGGAAATTCATATTTTTGATTGCTTTGTAATGAGTCAAATAGTTGCTGAGCATGGCAGGTGGGTCTGCAAACCTTCACCCGCTGAAACTAAAGCCGGCTCCTGCTGAAACAGGGACCGGTTTCTTTATTAATTAGGGCTAATAAATAATTACGTTAGTGCCCTCCTTTCTGAAATGTGCATTATGTATCGCGCTGATGAGTTTTAGTGTTTCTGAAGCAGGCGTATCGCGTTTGATACGTAAACTGAACAGATAGTCATGTACACGCTGGTTACCCGCTTTTAAAGTAAGGCCATACAGGTTTTTAAAAACAAGAGATAGTTCCTCAAATTTTACATGATTTAAATAGATATCACCGTCTTTCCAGCTTTGGCTCTGATTGGCGTCTACTTCTTTCTGTTCAAAAGTTCCCTTACTGGTCAGATAAGTGAGCTCGTGCCCTGGCGTAAGGAATGATAGCATTTTTGCCCCCTTGCTTACCCCTACTTTACCAGTAAGCACCGTAATTTTAACATGGGGCAAACTATGATAGGCATTGATATTGAACGAGGTTCCTAAAACCTGTACCTGCAGCGGGGCAGTAACAACCCTGAATGGCTTATGAGTATTGTGTTTTACTTCAAAAAAGGCTTCACCTTCATCTAAATAAACCTGGCGTATGTTTTTATCAAAATTGGAAGGTACACGCACCTGGCTTTGCGCGTTTAACCATATCACCGAACTATCGGGCAGCGTTAATTTCCTAACCTCTCCGTTAACCGTACGTAAAGTAGTGTAGGTTTCCGGAACCGGAGTCGCGGGCCTGAGCAGGAAATAAATTAGCGAAGACAAAGAGCATAGCAACAAAACACTTGCAGCAATGCGGTAATTGAACCATAATGGAGGTGTTGATTTATTGATATGGATAGATTCACTAATGTTTGCGTGTATGGCATTTCTGACCCGCTCCCGCTCCTCCGCAGATAAGGCCTGCTTTTCATTTTCGCCCTCGTACGAATCATACCAGGCTTCAATGATGGCTTTTTCAGTTTCATTAGTTGTACCTTTCTGGTACCGGCGAAGTTGTTTTATAAATTTACGTAGCTCCATGATGGGGTTTTCAACAGTAAGTCGTCAAAAAGCCCCTCAGGTACTTATAATTTACATCAACATTTTGTTAATTAATTGTGAAGCACAATAAGATCAAGGCGATATAAGCGGCACTTTGTTCGGGGTGTTTTTCAGAAACAACGATGCGTAGCCTTCGTAACAATTCGGAGATATAATTTTTTACCGTTTGTTCGGCCAGTCCCAGCTCACTGGCAATTGCTTTTACAGAATGGTTTTCACTGCGCAATTGATAAACCTTTTGCAGCATTTCAGGCATATGTTTAACAGCTTGTTCAAGTGTCTGCTCCAGCTCAAGATACCCGGCATGATCATGTATTGAATTCTCAAGCAACTCCACTCGCTGCAAGGCATCTTCAAGACGAACATGCGCAACTTTTTGAGATCTGAAATAACTGATCACACTAAATCGTACAGCGCTCATTAAATATTGCTCCAAAGTGGTTTGGATGGCTAAAGTATGCCTGCGCTGCCAGAGTTTAATAAAAATCTCCTGCACAAGGTCCTGTGCCTGCGCTTCATCATCAAGCCTGGACAAGGCTGCCCGGTATAGCCGTTCCCAATAACGCTCAAACATCAGGTCAAAAGCCGAATGATCGTCTTCCCGGATACGTGAGAGTAAAATAGCGTCGGCAATTTCCATGACTTGTTTGCCACAAACCTACACTACTAATGTTAACTAAACTTTAAGAAAACAACCACCCTATGGTTGTCATGACTGTATTTTTGAACTCAGGCGATTATCTGGAAAATTAAAAGGATTGAGATTAATAGATTAGCGCTGGAAGCAATGAAGGGTCAAAATTTCTTTTTGTCGATGATCTCCATAAAACTACTCCTGAATTTTTCGCTTACAGGGAGGCGCTTGTCGCCGATAAAAATATGGTTATCTTCTATTTTAACTAATTGTTCGGAATTGACAATATAAGAATTATGTACCCTGATAAATGGCAGCAAAAGTTGTTGCTCAATGTCCTTTAACCTGCGGTAAATTAATAACTGCTCCTGTGAGGTAACTAATCTTACATAGTCCTTCTCTCCTTCAAAATACAGAATATCCTTCAGTGATATTTTTCTAAAAGCTTTCCCCGATTTCACAAAAAAGTAATCCCTGTCTGGTTCGGTATTTGCAAGTCTTTCCGGCTCGCGTTTCAAAAAATAAGGTTCTATTTTTTGCACTGATGACAGGAAACGCTTTAAGGTGATGGGCTTTAGCAGATAGTCAATCGTTTGAAAAGTATAACTTTCTGCTGCATATTCTGAATAAGCAGTGGTAAAAACAATTTTGGTTTGAGGCGGCAATAAAGTAGCCAGTTCCATACCCGTAAGCTGGGGCATGTTGATATCTAAAAAAATAAAATCGACGCGATTTTTCTTTAAAAACGCTAACGCCTCCAATGCATCATAACACTTGGCCTTGAGCTGCCATTCTGTGCTTTGTTTTATCAACAACTCCAGCAGATCAACTGCATCAGGCTCATCATCAATAATTATGCAGCTTAAATTCATACAAGCGGTATTTTTAAAAAAGCGTGGTATAGTTCCCCGTCCTTCTTAGTAGTTAACTCAAAATTTGAGCCATACAGCATCGATAGTCTTTTTGTCAAGTTCGCAATCCCAAATCCGTTTGAATCAGTCGGTACCGTCGGGTTAAACCGGCGATTGCTGGTCTTGAAAAGCAGATAGCCATCTTTTTGGATTAACGAGATATCTATCTGGTTTTGTTTGCTCGACTTATTGATCCCATGTTTAAATATATTTTCTACAAAGGTCATCAGTAACATTGGAGGGATACGTAGTTCCGCCTGATACGCTTTCTCGAAGTTAATGGTAACACCGTACCTGATACGAATTCTTTCCAACGCCATATAGTTTTCAATAAACGCGACTTCGGTTGTCAATGGAACTACGTCCTTCGGGCTTTCGTCAACAAAATAACGCATGATATCTGACAAACGCTCTATCAGGTTGGCCGAGGGAGGGTCAACTTTATAAACCTTATAGTAAATATTATTCAATGTGTTAAACAGAAAATGCGGTTGTACCTGCGATTTGAGTAAATTGAGCTCGGCCTGGCTTTTTTGAAGCATGATCTCCTCTGTTTGCTGTTTTAACGTAAAGTAAGCAATTGAAATACGAAAAATAAGACTGAGAATATAGATCAGGATCCCGCTTGGAACATAATAGAGCAAATTCAAGAATTTGATGTGAACTGGTTTTATGATTGAAAAATACTGATAAGCCACGATGGATGTATACCCGCGCAACATCCCGACAACCACAAGAAAAAGTACCACCAGGATACCGTACCAAACAAACTTCTTTTTTTGATAAAACATGGGGTACAAGACCAGGATATTTCCATAAATAATAATCGCATAGGAAAGTGTACTGATTAGGGTAGATATTACAGACTTCCGGACGCCATCCATCGGTAATGCTGAAAAAAAGATCAACAATAATACAGCAACCCAGATGAGCAGTTGAAGCAGGGTAGTACTGGGTCTTTTTATTTTCATGTTCAAAAATACCAGCCTTTTATGTTTTAAGGTATTGTTTTACATCATTGGGCTATTATTTTCTGCAATTGCCCCAAAAATTCAGATGATTGGCCAAAAGGACATCAAAAGCCATGTTGTCGAATAAATACCCCTTTTCGTTAAAGATCGAATCAAGTGGGTCGAAAAGATTCTTGAAGGTGATTTGTAAAAAGCAGCTTTGATCATCAAAAATCAAAGTCATGAAAACATTCAAAAACATTTATCTGCTTTTAATCGCAGTAACTCTATCGGCCCCGGCCTATGCGCAAAGCCCTAAACCACGGGTAAGCCCGGCGGAATCTGTAACCGGGAAAATAGGTGATGCTACCATCACTATCCATTACAGCAGCCCATCGGTAAAAGGTAGAAAGATCTGGGGCGGATTAGTTCCTTATGATACAGTTTGGCGTGCAGGTGCTAATGAAGCCACTACGTTTGAAACCGACAAAGGCATTAAAATAGCGCATCAACAATTGCCGGCAGGTAAATATGGATTTTTCCTGGTACCGAAAGAAAAAGGTAAATGGATAGCTGTTTTTAATAAAGTACCTAACCAGTGGGGCGCCTTCAAATATGATGAAAGCAAAGATCAGCTTCGCGTTGATATAAAAACAACTTCCCTACCTGATGACCAGGAAATGCTCATTTATAAGATCACTCCAAAAGGAGTTTTATTAAACTGGGAAAAGCGATCCATTTTCATTCCGGTAAAATAAACCCAAACTCCATACAGATGAAAGTGTTTAAGTTGAAATTAGTCATAATCCTACTCATGCATTCGGGCATTAGCAACAAACTATATGCCCAAAACAACGGAAAGATAATCGGCCGTGTAAAGGACGCCCAAACCCATGACGCCATTTCATTTGCCACTGTGACTTTAATAAATCCCGCCACTAAAACTAATATTCAGGCGACGCAAACAGATATCAGCGGCAATTTTTCCCTGGACAATTTACCCCAGGGCACATTTACTCTCCGGTTAAGCTATTTGGGTTATAACGCGGTTGTTAAAGAAAACATCATCATCAATCCACCCGATGGTGCTTTAAATCTGAGCGAAATTCAAATGAATCCATCCCCCAATAAAGTATTAAATGAGGTAACCGTTACAGCGAAAAAACCTACTATACAAAACAAAGACGGGAAAAAAGTTTTCGCTGTAAATCAGAGCCTGGTAAGCCAGGGGGGTACTGCTGCCGATCTGTTACAGAACGTACCCACGCTTCAAATTGACGTAAATGGAAATGTGAGCTTACGCGGTTCAACCGGGGTAAAAGTTCTGGTCGACGGTAAACCATCACTTATTGCAGGCGGCGATGTTACACAAATTCTTCAATCCATCCCGGCTAGTTCTATTGAAAATGTGGAAGTGATTGCCAATCCATCGGCTAAATATGATGCCGAAGGCCAGGGCATTATCAATATCATTTTAAAAAAGAATAGTAAAATAGGTTTCAATGGTTCGGTAACCGTGGCCGCAGGTGCCCGCAATAATTATAATGGCAGTGGAGCTTTAAGTTATCAAACAGACAAGGTAAATCTTTATGGAAATTACAGCCTGCGCGATGGCGATACCTACAGCAACGGTTTCCAATACCTCACCTTTTTACAGCCAACCGATGCAACCGTTTTTTCAAATGAAACCTTCCCTTCTACCACCCATAACAAGATACAAAATGTAAAAGCGGGCGTTGATTATTCGTTAGCCCCCAAAAGCATATTGAGTATTTCCGGCAGTCTCAATTTACGCAATACCCACCGGGATGAGCTTTTAGAAATAAATAACCTGGATGCCAGCAGCCTACCCATATCGTTAAGCCATCAAAACAATACCACTAATAGCAATGGAAAGAGCTATGAGCTGGATCTGGATTACAGCCAGCACTTTAAAAACCCCAAAGAGGAGCTAACCTTCAATTTCTCTTATTCGCATGGCACTTCCCGGAATCTTCAGGTCTATCAAAACCATTTAAATATGCCGAGCCAGCGAGGGCCTACGCCACCAGACCCTGCTCCTTTAGAAAGTGATATATGGAACAATGGCAATAATTACAATATACAGGCCGATTATATATTGCCTACGGGCAAAACCGGACAAATATCTGCCGGTTATCACAGCCAGATCAGTTTGGGTAACAATAATCAGTACGCGTATGATCTAAACAATGGGATCCCCTCTCCTATCTATACTTATACCAATCTTTTCAACAGCAATAAACAGATTCACGCTGTTTATTTAAACTACCAAAACCAGATCAGGAATTTTAGTTATGAAGTAGGTTTACGAGCTGAGGACTCCCACTTAAACGCGACTTTTACAGGGTATGACGCCAACAACTTGCTATATAGTACACCTATAAGAGTTCCCAGCAAAGGTTTGTATCCCAGTGTGTTTTTAACGCAGAAATTTAAAGGTGATCAGCAACTACAGTTTAGCTTTACCAAGCGGGTAACAAGGCCTACTCCAAGAGAGCTTAACCCATCAACAGATTTTTCTGATCCAACAAATTATGAAACCGGCAATCCGCATTTGATACCCGAAAGTATCAACTCTTTGGAACTGGGGTACAACAAAAACTGGAAAAATATTTCATTTACATCAAGCCTTTACTATAGTCGGCTTAATAACGTCATTAAGCATATCGAGAGCTCACCGGTCAATGGGCTTATCATCACAACGGCTCAGAATTTAAAGCACTCTACTACCACCGGACTGGAGCTGATAGGGCATTTTGATTTGATCAAAGCCTGGGATTTTACCGCCAATGCCAACATTTTTGAACGGCAAAATGATGCTTCCCCTCAATTTGGGATAGCGGCAAACAGTGGTTTAAGCTGGAACGCGAACATTACCAATAATATAGCTATCGTAAAAAGCCTGGCTATACAGATCCGGGCAGATTACCGCGCGGCTGATTTTATAATCCAGGACAGGAACCGCCCGGCATTTGGCCTCGATGCGGGTGCCAAATACGATTTTCCGGGCAACCAGGCTTCTTTAAGTTTCAATAGCGTTGATATTTTAAATACCCGTAAATGGGCATTCTTAAGAAGCAGCGATGCATTGCTTTTGGATTTTCAGCGCCGTACATTGGGTTCAAGGGCCACTTTAAGCTTCACTTATCATTTTGGCAAAAGCACAGGAGCCCACAAACAACCCAAGAAAAAAGAAGATAATCCGGATAAGCGGATTGATGATGCTTCTTAGTTATAAAAAAGTTTATGTTTTCGGTCAATACTAAAATTCTTCAACGTTCTTTAGATCAGTTAGTAGAAATTAGGCATTCAGAAGAAAATGCCTAATTTAATGTAAGTTCGGGATAAGGAATGCAAACCTGATCCCGATGCCCGCTATGTTAAAATTGGGTTTACATGGTTTACACTTTTCATGGTTTACATTAATACATATAATTGATAATCAATTAATTACTTTATTTTACATTAAAAAAAACGGTTTACAGTGTAAACCATAAATAATAGGGTTTACATTGATCCGCTTTAAGCAATGTATTCAGGGTGTCTTTAAATAACCTGAACTGCTTATCCTGGGCTCAAGTTAATTTATTGCCTTATACTGCTACTTGACGGGCAAAAAACCTTCAATTATTGAGCGGCAACTCCACATAGAAAAATGTCCCGTTGTTTTGTTTGCTTTCAAACCAGATATGCCCTCCATGTGCTTCTACTATTTGTTTAGAAATGGCCAATCCCATACCAAAGGGTTGTTCACCGGCTGTTCCGGGTCTTTTGGCTTCAGTGAACATATCAAATACTTTATCGTGCATTTCCGCTGGTATACCTATGCCATGATCTTCAATGGTTATCAGTACGCTATCTTCCTTACTGATCATCTGTACATTAACAATAGCGCCGCTGGGACTGAATTTAATGGCGTTGGCGATCAGGTTGCTGATCACACGCCACATTTTTTCCCGGTTAACGCTAATGGTGAGATGATCCGCTGTCAGTTGGATCTGCTGACCCTTTGCTTCGGCTTTAAAATATAAAAGTTCTACACAATAATGCAGCAGGGTAAACATATCAACCGGCTCCATTTTAAGTTCTTCGAGGCGGGTATGAATTTGCAAAAGATCATCAATCAGGTTCAGTGAATTCTTTCCGGAAGTTTTGATCAGCTCCAGCATGGTACGGTCATCACCGGGTCCGCGTTTGTTATCCAACATCATTGTGGCAACAGTCATCATGGCACCTACCGGGTTACGCAGGTCATGTGCTACCATTTTCATCATACGGGTATTTTCCTCCTGGCTTTGCTCCAGGGCGGTAAGCGTTTTTTGCATCTGCGTATTGTACTCGCTGATCTTTTGGTTCAGTTTGGTAAGTTCATTAACACTATTCCGGTAACGCTTCAGGTTATACCATACTAATAATAAAATAATGATCGTCATCACCGCAAAAACAACGATCGCAACCAGGTAGGTGGTTTTTAACTGATCATTTTTGCTTAGTAAGGTTAGCCGATATTGTTGTTCGATGTTCTTAAAACCCTGGTCTATATCAGCAATTTTTAAGCCCTTACTGACCTCATCAAGCGAATCGCGCATGTTATCATATTGCTGAATATACTGGTACGCCAGTGCAACCTGATGGGTTTTATCATAATATTTCCATTTTAATTTTTTCCACTTTAAGCGATTATCCGCATTGCTTTGGCTTTTTCCACGCCCGGCAAGCAGGTCAAGCTCAATTTGTTTTAATAAGGAATCGGCTGCTGTAAACCTGGAAAACTGAACATACAAGCCTGCCAGTTTGAGTTGCGCCGTTTGTGCGTCTTCTACAGCATAACCTGGTCGATTATTGATATGGATGCTTTCCTGTAAATATTTTTCTGCTTCGGTATAGTTATTCATCAAAGCATAAACACCGCCCAAATTGCCATATACTACCGCCCGGGCCATCTCTGCAAACTGCTTTTTTTCCGGAAAACGCCCCGCGTTCCGGTTAATAAAGGTTAGCGCGCGTTTATAATAATAAATGGCACTATCGGGCATGTTGGCCCTTTCAAAACACAGTGCAATGGTATTGAGATGTGATTGCGGATAAATAAACAAATTACTAAAACCCGCGCCAGCCTTACAATGGCTGTTTTCGGCAAACGCTTGTTTAAAATACGGAATGGCCCTTAAATAGTTACCCTGTATATACCTCACCATTCCTAATTGATAAGTGAGCTGGCAATAGCTACAGCTATCCAGGTTTTTTTCGCCAAAGGTCTTACCATCATAGTAACATTTAAATGCTTCAGCATATCTTTTTTCAACTATCAAAACGTCTCCTTTGGCAAATATGGCGCCTGCATATTCTTTTTTATATTGCAGCTCCTTACCTTTCAATATCAGTAACATGCTGTCTGCATATAACTTTTCTTTAACCAGGTTCTTATCGTAGTATAAATAATAATTAGCCTTCTGATTATACTTTTTCCAGAGATCAGTAACCCCGGGGTTGGGGAAAACGCGGTATGCAGAATCGAGATAGATAATAGAACGTTCCAGCTGCCCGCTATTGAGCAAAGTATTGGTTTTATCAATAATGGAATCTGCAAGAGCTGGGTGATTGATATTTTTTGTAGATACCTGTTTACAGGCAGATAAAAACAGAACACAAGTTAACAGGAGGCCCCAACAACTCCATTTTATTAATTTAGTAAGATATAAGCATAAAGGCAAAGGCATAAGCTAAGCATTTGATAGCATTTATAAAAGGTATACGGACAAGGTTTTAGTAAAGTTAAAATTTGTATTTATAAACAATCAAATTACTCAATTGCTTTTTTGCCGGGAAAATTAAAATAGACTATTGCATAAGGGAGATGCCAATCTATAACTAATTTTTAAGAAAGCCACTCAAAAAAGCAGCTTTCCTGTTGTATTCCTTTATGTTGGATAAGATCTGATCATTCATATCCGTTTTTTAAAACGAGCACAGCACCGGGTTTAAAATCAAGATCAATCAGACCGTCTTTAATAGCTCCTATTTCGACATCCGTTTGGCTTTGGGCAAACCATGTTTTGAAAGGAAGTTTCAATTTGGTTTTCCCTCCTTTTTCCGATACAATTTTCACTTCATCAATCTGCCCACCCTCTTTTTTTATACTGACCAGGAAAGCCCCTTCGGCCCGTAAATTTTCAAACGAAAGGTTTTTCCATGCGGCGGGTACTGCTGGTGTTATCTCGATAAAGCCGGCATAACTTTGCAGCAGCATTTCCTGCAAACCCGAAGCAAATGCGAAGTTACCCTCCAATGTAAATGGGCGATATTGAAACTTAGAATAACCCGACTTGGTTTGGTCGCCGTTTAAGTGGAAACTATTGATAGAGCAAAACGCCTTAGCAAAAATGGTCAGATCCTTAGCCGCGCCCTGACCGTCTTTTGCCCGGGCTTTCATATTGGCCAACCATGAATAAGAGTAGCCACACCAATAAGCAGGCCCCACACTATCCAGCAAATGAATGGAGTTTTTGATCACTGATTGTGCCTTTTCGCCATCTTCCCATTTCAGCAATCCCAGCGGATAAATGCACAGCATGTTAGAAAAATGTCTGTGCGACTGGTTATATGCCATGGAAGGAGCAAACATCAATTCATTGGCTGGTGTTATCGCGAAATCATCAAACTCATCATATATCTTTTTCCAGTGTGCAGCTTCGGCCTGATGATCCAGCTCCGTGGCCAGCTCTGCCGCGGCTTTAAATGTAAATTTCATCAAAGCCAGATCGTAGTTGGTATTTTGATGGAACCAGGCAGTAATATCGTTATCATTGATCTCCGGACTTGAACTAATAGGTAATTTACGGTAACCTTTGCTATCCAAACTTGTCAGGCTTTCAATGAATGTTGCGGTTGCTTTTATCCATGGATAGGCCCGGGTGCGCAAAAAGTTTTTATCCATACTATAGCGCCATTGCAAATAGTAATGCTGTCCCAGCCAGGAAGATACCGTTGGTGAAAGCGAGTACTGTATCCACCCTCCCATTTCTGTACCATTCATGGTAGTAACACCCGGAACAGCTAATCCATTTTTTCCAAAATACATTTTTGTATACCGTTCGTAATTGGCTTTGTTGGCATCCAGGTGGTTCAGGTATGCTATGCCTTCATCCAGGTGATTGGCGCTATAGCTGGGCCAATAACTTAGCTGAGTATTCAGATCGTGGTGAAAATCGCCTTTCCAGGGTGGCAGGCGGCCATTGTCTGCCGTCCACACCGCTTGCAGCGAAATCGGTGGAGCTCCTACTCTTGATGCCGAACCAAATTTGTATTGTTCCAGGTACCACTGTTTCTCCAACAGGGCATCTGGTATATGAATGGCCGATTTACTCCAGAAATTATCCCACCAGTTTTCATGCGAATCGAAATCAGCTTGAAGGCCTCGTTTTAACGCGTTCGCGGATACTACAGCAGCCGTAGAGTTTATTTTTTTAGCGGGATACTGTGACGAGATCGTCCACACGCCCTCTATAGCATTTGCATTTACCTTATGCCAGCTTACATTGATCTGGTAAGTAAAACCACCCCAGCCCTTTTGTTTGTAGGTAATGCTATTGCCTTGCTGGCTAACGGTTCCGGCAGGGTAGCCTAAGCGTGACAGATCATCCCCGCCAACCGGATCGCCTGATACCTTTACTTCTCCCTGGTATTTAGGGGCTATCAGTTTAGGTTCAAAACCGGTTTTGATATTTTCAAACCTGAACCAGCCTACCGGCGCTGTGGCATGTACAAAGGTTTTCAGCACAACTCCATTTGCCCATTTAACGGTACATAATGCGTTGGGTAGATGCAGATTGACAGACTTTACTTTGCCCCAGTCCTTAGTATCAAACTCTAAGGCGCCACCGGGAATTTTGGAGGGAGCCGGTTCATGGTCATAAGGTTCGTCCAGATACTTTTGTACCGGCGCATAATCTTTTTTGTTGACCTGATTAATTACCCACTGATAGCTAAATTCTTTACGATGAAGCCCTTTCATCGGGCGCAGATCCCAAAGATCGGCCCTGTCTAAGGAGAAGCGTAAATGATCGCCCTTCTGCCATACCAACGCTCCTAGCATACCGTTACCCAAGGGAATGGCCTCATCCCAATGCCTGGCCAGGGTATCAAATTTTAAGTCGTGGTTTGTTTCATTTTGTGCCGATACGCCGTTATAAAATAAAAGACCAGCGATGATCAGGATTACTTTTTTCATAATTGGTATAGTTCCAGGATATTAAGAATTGGTTAAAACCATTCTTTGGCAATTTATGGTTTTGATTCTACGATGTTACTAATATCCCTCAACAGACACAAATCATTCATAAAATACTTGTCGTCCTGCTTAACTCTCCCTGAATCATTATCTTTGAAATATGGGTATCATTAACTACGCTACTTTTATTGTCGCTTCCTTTTTGTTTATTATTTCGCCGGGGATAGACACGGTATTTATTCTGAACAAATCCATTGCACAGGGGCGAAAATCAGGCATATACGCTACCCTGGGTATTACTACCGGTGTGCTGGTACATACTACTTTGGCCGCGTTTGGCTTATCGCTCATCCTGGCGCAATCAGCTATGGCCTTTAGTATCATCAAATATGCAGGAGCTGCCTATCTGATCGGCATGGGTATCGCCAAATTATTCGCCGGCGGAAATATGATCAAACAAGACGGAAAGACACCATTGGTTTCCACCCGGAAAACTTATGTGTCCGCGGTTTTCACCAATGTGCTTAACCCTAAGGTGGCCATATTCTTCCTGGCTTTTTTCCCGCAGTTCATACAGCCGGCATATATCCATAATGCCCGGCCTTTTATTTTCCTGGGGATAACTTATGCGATTATGGGATTTTTATGGCTCCTGATATTAACTTTTTTCGCGGGTTCATTTTCGGTCAAGCTAAAAAACAGCCCGTTTATAGGCGCCTGGCTCAATAAATTCTCGGCTATAGCTTTTGTGCTGATGGGTATTAAAATAGCTTTTACCAAAAGATAATATAGGCCCCATATCGTGTCGATCATCAACTGACATGTAGCATAGGTTGGCCCCATAAACCAGGCAAAATCATGGTTTACATGGTTTACACTTTTCAATGCAAATTAGCACTTAAACAACTGTATATCAATTTATTATACTTATTTTTGATATAAAAAGTGTAAACCCACTTTTTTGATAATTATATAGCAGTTGTGACAAGTGTTTTTAATGGTTGCTTAAAAATTTAGCTATCACTACAATAACAACAATTATAGCTAATATAACTATAATTGTTTGCTCTCCGGGTGAGTGATCCTCGAATCTCGGATATTTGCGTGGTCTACCCATTATATGACTACTTATCTTATGGAAAGATACGGTAAAAAATTTATCTTTGAAAAGCCATTGGCCTCCAGCCAAGGTGCCTTTTAATTGCCCCCTTAGTTGAAGGCTACAGGTTAAACCTCTATTCATCAGTAACACAACGCCAACTACAGCTATAAGTAATAATAGTATGCCATAACGAAAACGTTATCGTAAATAAATACCTGAAAATAAGCTTTTTATAAAAGCTAATAAATAAATTTGAGTTAACCACTAATTAACCTATACTTTATAAACCTAATTCTTTTCGAGACAAGCTCAGGGCTTTTGTTGTTATTTCCTGTGCATCCTATAAACCAATTTTATAACATAAACCAATTTAAAATGATGAGAAACCCTGCATTAACATCCGGCTGATCATATTGCTATTGCACATAGCGTATATCGATACAAAAGGCCACGCACTTCGGAGTGCTGAAGCTACACTTTCGTTAAGGTGTTTAAGATCGATGTACAGATCAAAGAATTAACTAACCAAACCAATAAACCAAATTTCTTAAGCTATGAGAAAGAAAATCTCCTATTGGCTGGCCTTTGCCTGCCTGTTTACCCTGTGCGCTTTTTTGTGCCAGTGTAAAAAATCAACTATTAAAAGTGGCACACCAGATGCCACACCACAAACCAGCCCGCGTGCGGTAACCACTTTTATCCATCCCGGCGTAATCAACACACAGGCTAATCTCGACCTGATCGCCTCGCAGGTGAACAGCGGCGACGCCACCCGGACAGCTGCCTACCAAAAAGTGCTCGATTTTATCAGCAATAACGCTTTGCCGACCCAATTTTACACAACGGTTTATGTGGGATCAAACGGGCATACCAGTCCCTCAAAAAGCCAGATCAGGAAGGACGCCGAACTTGCTTACGCCTTGGCCCTGCGTTTTGCCAAAACAGCCGATGTTACCTATGCCAACCAATGTATCGCGATACTAAACGGTTGGTCATACACCTTCCAGAACTACGCCCCTATTGATGCCTCTGACAACCCTAATCAACCCGCGCTTGAAGCTTCCTGGACCACACCCAGCTTTGTAGCAGCCGCCGAAATTATCAGGTATTATAAACCCAATGGTGTATCGGCCAACTGGTCGACCACGGATATCAATAAGTTTAACGACTAC
This sequence comes from Mucilaginibacter sp. BGA-UO-ETr-C110, assembly GCF_059567985.1. Lineage (NCBI taxonomy): Bacteria > Pseudomonadati > Bacteroidota > Sphingobacteriia > Sphingobacteriales > Sphingobacteriaceae > Mucilaginibacter > Mucilaginibacter sp. BGA-UO-ETr-C110. Next base: position 6,380,830 of record NZ_JCAQPB010000002.1, on the reverse strand, counting down.
CTCAACAATGTAAAGAACAACTACATCAACAACGTACCTGCCTATAATAACAACTGGAACGTATCTGCCGGTTATGCCAAAATGGCTATCGGGGTTTTCCTGAACAGCGCCAGTGTTTTCCAGGCAGGCGAAGACGCGGTCAACGCGGCAATGCCACAAGTGATACAGAGCAACGGCACCATGCCCGAGCTTTGCGACCGCCAGGACTGCGTGCACTACCAGTATTCCCTAACCGGCCTAACCTATGCTGCCGAAATCGCAAACATGCAAGGTGACGGTTCGCTTTATACCGCGCTTTCAAGCCGCATCAGCGCAGGCTATGATTTTGAGCGCAGCGCTTATAACCAAAGCACCGGCTGTAACTATTGTTCAACTTCGAGCCCTATTTTTCCGGGTGTTGAGGTGGCTTATCATCATTATGGTACCGCTAATATGTTATCATTACGTAACCAGCAAGATCCGTTGGGTGTACCGAATGATAATACCTTTTTAGGCTTTACCTCTTATACCCACTTTAATGTAGGCGGCGGCACTACACCTCCTCCAACAGGCTCAAATCCGCCAATTGGTTCGGTAATATCGCTTAAAGGCTTTAATAATGCCTATGTAAGTGGTGAGAACGGTACTACAGCCATGACCTGTACCCGCACTACTGCCGGCGATACTGAGCATTTTACCGTGATTGATGCCGGTGGCGGCAAAATATCCCTGCGCAGCAAAGCCAAATTTGTATCATCCGAAAATGGTACTATGGCCATTACCTGTAACCGTGCAACCGCCGGCGATTGGGAAAAGTTCGACTGGATAACCACCCCCGATGGCAAAGTAACCCTGCGTGGTAATAATGGTTTATTTATCAGCAGCGAAAACGGCACGCAGGCCATGACCTGTACCCGGGCTACAGCTTCTGGCTGGGAATCATTTACTGTTGGGAATTAATAAATTTTATTACCGAATAGTATCACCCCTGGTTAATAAATCGGGGGTGATATTTTTAAGATTGATGTTCTGACTGCAGCCTGCAAAACTTTTTAAAGCTCTATTTTAACACTTTTAGGCATCAAAAGTTGTCAAAAACGGGGTAAAACTGCCTTAAACTCATTCCAAACCATCGATTTTAACACTTTTAAATAAATTTTTGACGTGTTTTAAAAAGTTTAAAAAGTAAAACTCACCTTTATTTCATCTGCATTACGGCAGCTATTGTTTCAATCCCTTCCCACAAAAAGCTGATCTTTACATTTTCATTTTCGGCATGCTGATTATTATCATAGTTTACCAGGGGCACAGTAATTACCTTAGCACCCAGTTCTTTCTCAAAAATAAATAAGGGCAGGCTGCCGCCACCACTGGGTACAAGCACTAAGGGATAGTTAACCGTTGATTGTATGGCTTTAACTACTGATTGGGCTATGGGCAGATCCATTGGTGTACGCTGCGCATTATAACCGGCATCATGCGTAACTTTTATGATCTTATCATATTTGGCCCTTTCTTCGTCGGTAGGTTCTTTGTCGGTAACAAAATAGCCCTGCGCTTTAATGTGTTCTGTTACTTTAGCGATCTGGCGGTCCATATCATTACCCAGCACCAGGCGCAGGTCAAGCACGGCTTCGGCTTTGGTGGGTATCACATTAGCGGCCTGGGCACCAACGTTACCGCTGGCCATACCATTTATATTGAGGGTTGGCAACATAAAAGCTTCAACCAATGGGCGCGATCCGCCTTCGGGTTCGGCTATACCTAATTCTTTTTTTAGTCCGGGCTCAATGGGCGGCACTTTACTAAGGGCTTCTTTTTCGCTTTTGCTGAGGGGCAATACATCGTCATAAAAACCTTTAACATTTACATGGCCTTTATCATCTTTCATACCGGCAAGCAGTTGTGCCAGCATCAAACCGGGATTAGGAGCCCAATTTCCGTAGTTGCCGCTATGCAAGGGGCGTTTAGGGCCATAAACAGTAAGCCATAAATTCACATCGCCCCTTACACCAAACATAATTGATTTTTTACCGGAAGCATGCCGCGGTCCATCACATATCACCCATAGATCAGAAGCCAGTCTGCTTTTATACTTTCTGAATATTTCGGCCAGCCGGGGTGATCCTTTTTCTTCCTCTCCCTCAAAAAAGAACTTGATGTTGCAGCCCGGCTTTACTTTGCTTTTAATAAGGGCATCATAAGCGTTAATAATGCACATTACACCTGCTTTATCGTCTGCACTGGCACGCCCACTTAACCGCCAGGTTGGGTCTATTTGATCACCCGGTTTATAATTAACAATATGCCCGCCCTGTTCAACAGGAGCAGTAATAAAAACCGGCTCAAAAGGCTTTAAACCCGGTGCCCATTGCTTTGGATTTACGGGTTGCCCATCATAATGAGCATAAAAAATAATTGTTTTGGTGGCTCCCGGAACATTAACCTCACCAAAAACAACAGGATTGCTTTCGGCAGTGCTCCATAGTTCGGCTTTAACACCTCGCTTAATCAACATATCTTTGATGTACGATGCGTTTAGGCGAATGTTTACAGAATCATTAGTTTCGTCGGGTATGGCAACCAGTTTAAGGTATTCGCCGATGATCTCCTGTTCATTGGCTTTACGGAAATCGGTTATTTTTTGAAGGTTGTTTTGTGCCGATAGCGAATAGGCGCCAAGCAATAAAACGGAAGTGAGTAAGCACGAGGTCAGTTTCATAGATAGCCAGATATGGTTAATGTGTACAATATACTTAACCTTTAAGTATGTTGTATTTTTATTTATACCGAAGTTCCAAACTACGGGCATTATCAAAATGCAAAAAAGCCTTCGGGTTGATACCGGGTTAGATTACATTTATATATTTGTTAAAAGCCCCGCTACTGATGCTGATGAAAAAAATTTCCCTATCCCTCCTTACTGCCTGCCTGTTGCTGTGCTCATCAATACGTGCCCAAACCAATGCAAATAACATCAAGGTAATACTGCAATCGCCTTACTTTGAAAAACTGTATGCCAATACCTATTATAGCTTGCTGGACAGGATGGGGAAAGATGGCTTTTTGCCTGAATCGCTCACCGGCGCTTATGAAGGAATGTACTGCCGCACTACGGGCGCACTGGTGTCCCTGTTTTTAGAAACCGGTCGATTAAAGGAAGCGGAGCTTAACATTCAATCCGTTTTAAATGCAACTACGCAATATAACATGGAGCGCATACCGCATGTGGTAGGCATAAAAGATAACCAATATACCATCATCAGCGATGAGCACCAGATAGACGGACAGGCACATGTACTGATGGCCTGGGCGCGACTGGCACTAAAACGCGGCCACACCAAATTTGAGGATGATACCTGGCCACTGGTGAGCGCCATCATGAAGCGTACCTGCGATCGTACCTTTTTTCAGCATGGCCGCTGGTCGGTAGAGACCGGATTGGTACGCAATATATCTTTTGAACATTCGCGCGAGGGCCGCCGTTGGGATACCTGGGACCTGCTCACTCAAAGTTTTGTTGGCGCGGCACTACATGATATGGCAGCTGTTGCAGCAAGAAGAGGCGAAATCAAACTGGCCGACAACTGGCATAAAGATCTGGGTATCCTTACCGAAGGTATCAGTAAAAACCTGACCACCGTAAGGGGTGGCGATACTACTTATCTTGAAATGCGGCTACCCGACTCCAATGGCGGCGTGCCATTCCTGGGTATGGGTTGGGTTACGCTTTCGCCCATCGCCGCCGGTTGGGAAGGACCAGACCATGAGGTGATGCGCAATACAGTAAAAGCCATGCGCCATATTATGCTTAAAACCACCAATGGCTTAGCCTGGATGCCTACGGACAGCTATCCAGATGGAACAGTTTCTAACGAGGTTATTGGCAAGGGGCAGGCCTGGGAAATGGAATTTGCCCGATCAGAAAAAGATTACAACCGCATCAAACAGATCCTTGACCTAATTAAAATTGTTAACGTCCCGAAACCGGTTTACATGGAGGGTGGCTGGCTGGAAGGCAGCGGATATCACCAATCAGATAAACTAAGCGACAAGGATCTGGCTGCCATGACTAATGCCGTATGGAAAATCAAAGATGCGGGTAATGGCGAACAATGTGCCTGGTGGTGCTGGGCTATGGCCCGTTTGCGTAAAGAGGTTGGCTTATCGGCTGAACCAAAAAGATTGTAGCATTATATTATTCGATCCTTTTGGCTTCGGTCCGGTGACCGTTCTCTAATACCACCACTTCGTTAACCTTACCGGCGGCGTCTTTTACAAATTCTAAATTTACAGGGGCTTCCCTGGGGAAAAATTTAGTTTGGCTTTCAGGATAAAGGATCAATTTTGATTGACCAGTCGGCTGGCCTTTCAACTTGCCCTCTTCGTACGTAATGGTTAATGTAACAGTAGGTGTTATGGCATATTTACCAACATAGGTTTGCATCACAGCATCCGGTACGCTAACGATGGTTTTAACTACCGAACGGTACAAGCCTTTAAAACCGTAAACTTTGGCTACGCTGTTGATCAGCTCCGGTATAATATCGCCCCGGTCTGAATTAACCATTACCACTACACCGTTGCCACCTTCCAAACTACCATAATACTGGCTGCGGAAGCCGGCGTTAGAGCCGCCATGTTCAAAATATTTCGTCCCGTCCATATCTTCGGTAAATACACCCAAGGCGGCGGTTTTATCCAGGTAAGGTGTAAGCCGCAGCTGAGTTGTAGCCTGGTTGAGCACCTTTGCCGACTTTCCTTCGTAAGCCAATTGTGTTTCAATAATGTATTTGGCCAAATCGGTAGGTGTTGTCCATAAACCAGCGGCTCCCTGTTCCGGGTAAATATGATATTTACCGGGTATTTGTTTACCGTTGGCGTAGTACGCTGTGGCTAGCAAGGCTGGTTTAATACCTATGGGAGGTTGGCTGTAAGTACTGCTGGTCATACCCAAAGGTTGCAGTACTTCTTTTTTCATATAGTCAGCATAAGGTTCGTGGGTAATATCCATCACGATCATTTGCGAAATGGTGATGCCACCACCCGAGTATTCCGACTTTACCCCCGGTGCATACATAGAGCGGACGGCAGACGTATTTGCCGGCTTTTGTCCATCAAGTATTTGTACAATGGTTGGCAAGGGCTTGCCTTGCCGATAGCCCGGAAAGCCATGTATGCCTAAGCCCCCTGTATGGCTCAGTAAGTTAGCCACAGTAATCTTTTTACCTTTACTCAGACTATCATAAGGAAATTTCCAGCTGGTTAAGTAGGTGTTGATATCGGTATACAGGTCAAGCTTTTTCGTCTGCATCAGCTTAAGTACCCCAACCCCATTTAATGATTTGCTGATAGATGCTGCCTGGAAAAGTGTTTGCGGTGTTACCTCAATTTTTAAACTGTCGTCGGCCAGGCCATAACCTTTGGCCCAGGCAATATGGTAATTCTGGATCACCGCTATACTCAGGCCGTTCACTTTATAAAAAGTCATGCGCTCCTGCAAGGTGCCCGGTTTTTCACCTGCTATTTGTAGGGAACCCACCAGGTTGGTTTCTACCTGCTGTATTTTGTCTTTTGTATCGCTTTGCGCAAAAGCCGATAGCTGCACCAAGAGCAGCAAAGGCAGAATGAGTAGTTGACGTAATGTCTTCATATTAGATTTATATTTCGAATTAAACAATTATACAAAATATAATTTTGAAATAAAAAATAAAACAGAATATAATATCAAAATAAGATCGGCCTAAATTGAGATAGACTTTCTTATACCTTACTTTTTCCCAAAGCTACCAGCCAGTTCATTAAGCTTTGCCGCACTAATGGTTTGCGCACCGTTGCTGATCACGATGCGATAACGGAAGGTTACCGATTCCCCTTTTTTCAATGTCAGGTTCTTTTCTGATTTGCCATTGGTAAATATCTTTTCGCCAAGCGGGTTGGCCGCGAACAGTCCGTAACCACGGGCATGCCAGAAGGTTGGATAGTTAGGATTCCGCGGATGATCAATAATAGCTATGCTTACCGAGTCGGTGCCCATTTTACCATAGACTTTGCACCATACGCCCCGGGTGCTCCAGGCGTCGTTACCGGTTTTGCCTGCACTCGTGAGGTAGGTTCCGTTGGCGATATTATCCTTCCCGCCTTTTACAACGGTTACATTGCCTTTGTCGTCGGTATATTTCTGATCTGCCGTATCGGGAATTTGCAATTCATGCGCAAAACGCAGGCCCAGCAGGCCATCCTTGGCATCTTTAAAAACAGCATCCATATCGGCTTTCAGGGTGGTGTACCTGTCGATAATGCGCTGGCTGGCATCCCCACTAAATTCAAAGCGGGTTGTTTCTTCCAAGATCACCTCCTTTTGCTGATTGGTCCAGTTGGCATGATAAGAAAGTATCCCTGTACTGCCGCTTTTGGTTTCCAATATCTTATCGGTACGGATCCAACCGTAAGCGTGCTTTTTACTTTGGGGGATAGCGTACGAATTGTTCCAGAAATCGAGCCCGTTGAGGTTTTCGAAGTTAAACCAAATCCCGATATGATGTGGATGATCAACCGGGTCGCCGGGCCGTGGCGCCAGTGGGAAGCCACGGGTTACCACCGTACCACCGGCGGTGTACAAAGGATACAACACGGGCTTTTCCAGCGTATCCGGAAAAAGAAAACTGGTGAAAGCCTTACCGCCGATTGAAATATCTATTTTATCCTTTGACGTTTTAACGATCTTTACTGGCTCTGCTTTTTGAGCCTGTGCTAAGGAAGATAAGGCCGTAAGCATAGCGACGATGCTTAAAGTTTTTATAGTTCTCATACTATTGATATAAAGTTAAATAAACACGTCATTGCGAGGTACGAAGCAATCTCTATGCTGTACAGAGCGCCCTTGCATGGCTGATCGGCCTATGTAGAGATTGCTTCGTACCTCGCAATGACGTATCGGAGATAAATTTCTTTCCCAAAAGTTTTAAAGCCCTCTCCTTTGGAGAGGGTGGGGTGAGGCTTTTAATATTTAAACACCTTCCCATTGGCCATTACTTCCTGCGTAGCCTCGTCAAAGGTGGCTTTATAGCCGGTATGCACGGCAGCATTGGTCATGATATTGGCTATGGAATGGCTGTAGCCGGCGTCAACCGGTGCATGTGGTTCTTTACGACTGCGTACGCATTCCATCCAGTTACGTACATGGTTTGAGGTAAGCACGTCGCCGCCTGTATTGGCAGATGCTACCACTTTTTCGGTATTGGCCAGGCTGATCTCAGGCAATAAGTTAGCCTGCATGTGCATGGCATCGGCCATTTTTTGGGTCAGGCCGCCTTCTGGCGAAACTTTATTAGTATTAAGATTGAGTTCGCCGCCGTTGGAGTAGTAGATCTCGGCCGGGTGCTCATCGCCATTGTGCATGCGCGAGCCAAAAGTTACCTGGAAGCCTGTTGATGAATCGTCCAGCGGACCGTAATCAAAGGCGGCCAAAATGGTATCCCAGTTTCTGCGACCGTCTTTCCATACATATATACCACCGTTAGCTACCACACTGCGCGGATGTTTCAACCCACTGAACCAGTGTACGGTATCAATCTGGTGGCTCATCCATTGACCGGCCAAACCAGATGAATATGGCCAAAACAAGCGGTACTCCAAATATTTACGAGGATCAAAGGCTTCATAAGGGCGGTTCATGATAAATCGTTTCCAATCAGTATCTTCTTCTTTGAGCAAACCCAATAGCTCCGGCCTGCGCCAGCGTCCCGGTTGGTTCACGTTCCAGGTAAGCTCCACCATGGTGATGGGGCCAAACTTGCCCGAGCGTATAAAATCATTAGCCGCATGGTAATTGGCACCGCTGCGGCGTTGTGAGCCTATCTGTACAATTTTGCCCGATTCCTTTACCGCTTTGAGTGCAGCGCGGTTATCCTCCATAGTTTCAGCAAAAGGCTTTTCTACATAGGCGTCGCAACCAGCTTTAACTGCTTCGATGGTGTGGCGAGCATGCTGAAAATCGGCCGTGCTGATAAATACCGCGTCGACCGCTTTACTATCATACATTTCTTCGTTATTGCGATACGCCTTTACATCATGCTGCATCTTCTCTTTCCAGATGGCCGCCCCTTCCTCACGACGCCGTTTCCAGATATCAGATACGCCTACTACTTCAAAATTGAGTTCCTTGTAGTGGTTCATAAAGCTGGGAATATGTGAGCTGCGATGCCTGTCTGAAAAGCCTACTACGCCAACCCGCACGCGGTCGTTAGCACCGATGATGCGTTTATAACTTTGGGCGCTCCAGCTTTTCTGAGCAAGCATTACACCGGCACCCGCCAGCGCGGCCTGCCTGATAAAAGTACGGCGTGATTTTTCCATGAAGAATTAGGTAAATTGGTTAAATATAGCAGGTCCGTTTAACCGGCCCAACCAAATATCGAAGAAATAGCCTGAAAAGCCAATAGTTTTAACTGTTATTGCCACAATAATATACGGAAACGATTGCGTAACAAACTTGTTAAAAAGCATTGAGCCTTTAACAGATATATCTACATAGCCAGGAATGCCTTTGGTATCAGCAAAAATTTATCCTTACTTTAGCGGCTGAAAACCTTATCAAACATATGAATAAATATTTCCTCCTTATTGCAGCAGCCTATATGTTGGCATTCTCTGCTTGTAAAAAAGAGAGCTCATCGCACAAAACAATTATTGATACTATAAAAGTTAATGATACAGTAAAGGTAAATGTTGATGAACTTGACAGACCTGTTGGTTTAACTGCTTCAAAAGGATTGTATGGCAACCGGGTTATTATTGCCTGGACACCTATTCCGAAAGCGAAGAATTACCGGTTGTTTAAATTTGACGATAGTAAACAGGATTATCAATTACTAAAGGAACTTGCCGATACCACCTATACCGACCAATCGATTACTACGCCATTAGCGAAAGTGTATTATAAAGTAATGGTTTACAACAGCAGCACAGCCTATAGTAAATTCAGCGATATAACATACGGTTATACTACGGGCCAAAATTATAGTAAAAATCTGTCATTTGGCTCACAGGGTGGAGGTCCCGGCCAGTTTGACTTTGCACTACATGTGGAGGTTGATAAAAATGATAATATTTATACGAGTGATGAGGGAAATGGCCGCGTACAGAAATTTGATAAATCGGGGAATTACCAGGGGGTGTTCTTTTCTGGCAGGTCAACAAGGGCTATTGCATTTTTGCAAAATGGCAATGTTGTATTAACAACGCTTACACAATCAACTAATCCGTATATTATAATCCGTGATCCACAAAATAATGTTGTTGCCCAGTGGGGTAGTTATGGAACACAGGATAATCAGTTTCAGAATATAGAAGAGATCACTGTTGATGATGACCAGAACATTTACATTGTGGATGGCATCAGTAATAAGGTCAGGAAATATGATCAGAAGGGCAATTTATTGCTATCTTTCACCGGAGCAATTAAAACAGCCGACCAGGTTCAGGACGCTTATCCAACGGGAATATGCTATTTGAATAATAAAATTTTTGTCACCTCACCAAGAAATAGCCTGGTTCGGGTATTTGATAAAAGTGGCAAATATCTGAGTTCATGGGATGCAGGAAGTCCTTCACAGGCGATCAAAGCAAAAGGCAATAATTTATATATTGCTTGCAGTACCTATATCGTAAAAACTGATGAAACCGGCTCTGTTCAGGAAAAAATAGGTGTAGGGGAATTTACCAGCATAATATCAGGTATAGCTGTAAACAGCGAAGGCGAAATAATTGTAAGCGATGTATACAGAGCGCGAATAGTTAGTTTCAAACATTTGTAATTATTTGTGTTAGCTATCCAACCAAAAAGGGGCGGTCATTTTCATGACCGCCCCTTTTATATAATTACTTGTTATTATTATTTCTGTGGTGCTAGTGGCTGTGGCGCTGGCGCTTTGCCTATCAGGTCCATAAACTGATCGAGTTTTGGCGTGATAATAATTTGTGTACGCCTGTTTTGTGTTTTACCGGTTGGGGTATTGTTATCAGCAATCGGGTTGTATTCACCACGACCGCCGGCTGTTAAACGTTTAGGATCAACCTGGTAATTGTTTTGCAGGGCCTGCACTACTGACGATGCACGCAATGCGCTCAGATCCCAGTTATTGCGGATGTTTTTCTGCGAGATCGGCACATTATCGGTGTTACCTTCTATAAGCACATCATAATTGCTGTAATCGGTAATGATCTTGGCAATTTTGCTCAGGGTTGCACCTGCTTTGTCAGATATTTCATAGCTGCCAGATTTGTACAGCATATTATCAGAAAGCGAAATGTAAACCACACCTTTTAATACCTTCACATCAACATCCTGTGTTTCCTGAGGACTTAATGAACGGGTAAGGTTGTTGGTTAACACCATATTAAGCGAATCGCTTTTGCTTTTGGCATTTATCAATTGTTGAATATAACGGTTTGAGCTGTTGATCTCATCAACCAGTTTAGAAATATTTACACTGCCCTGGTTGCTGGAATTCAAACATTTATCCAACGCGTCCTGCAAGGCTTTCACGTTTGACCGTTCAGACTTTAACTGATCTTCCAGGCTGCTTACCCGGCCATTGGCTACGGCGAGTGCCTGTTCGCTGGTTTGGTATTTAACGCTCAGATCGCGGGTACTGTTTTGGAGCTGCGTGTAATTGGCATCCAGCTCTTTATATTTCTTTGTGCTTACGCAACTTTGACTTAGCACTGCTACTACAAGCAGGGCTAAAATGGATATTCGATATCTCATGTTTTTGATTTTTTTTATGCTTAAATATAGTACAATAAAGAACAACTACTCAACCGCCATAAAGTTTTGTTTACACATAAATGACGACAGCTTGTTAACGCTGATTTATGCGGGAAAGTACATGGTCTGATATATGGCCCCAAACTTATTTCCTATCTTGGCAGCACACTTATCCATCAAAAAATGAGAACATTCTGCTACATTCTGAACAAAAAAATCAAATTAACCGCTATGATCTGCCTGCTTGCAATAACCGGCGTTTTTGCTCAAAGCAACCCCGCCATGAAATGGTTTAACCAACCTCTAAATGGGCAGGTGATGCTGCCAGCTTAACCTTTACCGTTGATCCGGGCACCGATTACTGGCAGGTTACGCACTATGGCTTTAAGCGCGATAACGGTCCGTTTTATTACCAGGAAATGGCCGGTAACTTTGAGGCCAGCGTAAAAATTACCGGCAGCTATCACGAGCTGTTTCACCAGGCAGGTCTGATGGTGCGCATCGACGAAAAAAACTGGATTAAAACCGGTATTGAATATGTGGAGGGCGTGCAGAATGTAAGCGCCGTGGTAACCCGCGAAGTATCAGACTGGTCGGTAGTGCCGCGCCATGATAGCCCTAAATCGGTATGGTTAAAACTATTGCGCAAGGGCGATTATGTAGAGATCAAATACTCTTTTGACGGGCAGAAATTTGATATGCTGCGTCTGGCTTATTTCCCGCCTGATAAAAAGGTACAAATAGGCATGGTAGCCGCCGCTCCGGGCAAACTGAGCTTCCCGGTAACTTTCGAAAATTTTAAGGTTGAAGCTGTAAAGTAAAACCCCTTTTAATAAAAAGCCCCTTAACTTTATGGTTAAGGGGCTTTTTGTAAAGTATTATTGGAGTAGTTAAAACTTATACGTTAAACCAGCGCCAAATATCTGTTTAACCTGCAGGGCTATTTTGGAAGTCCCGTCTCCATTAGGTATCCGGGTTTTACCATCATAAATCAATTGCGCGCCGGCATTAACCGTTACAAACTTATTTACTTTCATAAACAGGTTGGCGGTATAATCGGTATAGATATCACCGGGTTTGTGCAGGTAATCTGAGTATAGTTTCAGGATATTTTCCAGGCTGATGTTCTGTACCAGATTAACTTTGTAATAGGCATCAAACGAGGCACCAAACTGGAACAGACTTTTATGATCGGGTGTCACACCAAAAGCCCCCACATGCGACAATGAATCATTCCTCACTATAATGATACGTGCAGCGGCAGGCGAAATATTGATCCTGAAATTGTCTGAGCGTTTATAGGCAAAGCCCGGACCAAAAGTAAGATAAGCCGGTGCCAGGAAATCTGAGATGAGTGTTCTGGGTGTTGTATTATAGTCGTATCCTTTGGTAAACTGGCTCTGGAAGTTCATGTAAAAAGTGTACAGCCAGTATTTTGATAGCTGGCGGCCCAGTAAGCTGTTCAGGATTATCCTGTCGTCGTTTTTGCGCCAACCTGCATCCTGCTGTTTGCTTAAACCATACCCCAGGATCACTTTATTGTCCCAACTCCATATATCCTTTTTATAGTTAAAATCGTAATTGAAGATCAGGTTACCGGCAAAAGCATTTACACCACCTGCCGACCAGTTTTTGTACGAACTTTGGCTGATCAGAAAAGTGTTTTCACCGTGTATCTTCCATCTTTTGGCGGTATCGGGCGTTGTTGCGGGGGTTTGAGCATAACTGATAGCAGCCATGCATAGTGCGGCTAATAATAGGGAAAGCTTTTTCATAGAAGGTAAAATGTTTAATGGTTTAAAAAATTATATCTGCCATTCATCCTACCCGCCATAATGAGGTTTCCCCCAATAATTATCCGTTCTTTTTGGATGCGATATTTTTACCAGCAGCCTGACAGATGTATGACAAATATCGCATTTATTATTTATTATTACTTTTTAATTAATATAACCTCTAACTTCCGGTTATATTAAAACAATAAGAGAGCCGACTTCAGGTCGGCTCTCTTATTGTTTATCAGGGTATTATATAAATAATTAAAATTATAACCCGATCACTACTTTACCCCGGGTTTTGCCGCCATCAACTTTATCCTGCGCTTTAGGGATATCCTCAAATCTGTAAACTTCAGAAATGTATGATTTTAACTCCCCATCGGCCATGAGTTTCGCGATCTGTTTCATATCGTCACCATTTGATTCTACAGCTATGCGGTAAGTAAGCAGATCTTTAGCTTTAGCCTTTTCGGCAATTTCACCCTCAAAAAAGGCGAGCAGACTTACTAAGCGGCCACCGCGTTTCACAGCATTAATTGAGCGCAGGATATGGTCGCCGTAAATAGAATCGAGCACGATATCGGCATCTTTTACTTTGTCTTCAAATTTTTCCAGGTTGTAGTCAATAAATTCATCGGCACCCTGGCTCAGTATAAAATCTTTACTTGCTACCGAACCTGTACCAATTACATAAGCCCCAAAATGTTTGGCTATTTGAATAGCATAATGCCCAACACCACCTGCGGCCGCGTGGATAAGCACTTTATCGCCGGGTTGTACTTTGGCATAAGTAACCAATCCTTGCCAGGCGGTTAAAGCAGCCAGGGTAGCGGCGGCGGCATCATTAAATGATGTATTGGCAGGTTTTTTGGCCAGATGATCCGCCGGAGCTGCCACGTATTCGGCATAACCTTTGGCATGGCCCGGAAATTTAACCATACCAAATACCTCGTCGCCATTTTTAAAATCCCTTACCTCGCTGCCGGTTTCTACCACTGTGCCCGAAACATCCCAGCCCAGTATCATTTCTTCGCCGGGCAGCGGCAACAGTTTCTTTTTTGTGTAGATTTCATTTTTTCGTACAAAGCCATCAACAGGGTTAATACTAATGGCTTTTGTTGCTATCAGCACCTCATTTGGCGCAATTAGAGGTTTGCTTATCTCTTTTAAAATGAGTTTATCGGTACCACCGTTTTCACTTAATATTATAGCTTTCATATCTTTACTTTTTGTATACCCCAAAGATCGGGTTAGGCAAGGCCCCAATTCCTGTACATTTTTGGGATAAAAAAGTAGTATTTAAGGATATGCAGACCCAACACCTATTTGACCCTTTCGAAATCAGGCTTCTCCGGTCGGATGAGTGCCCGATGCGCACCCATAAGCATACCTTTTTTGAACTGGTATACATTATGGAGGGTGAGGGTATGCATAATATTAATGGTAACGATTTCCGGTACAAACCCGGCAACCTTTACATGCTGGGCCCGTTCATGACGCATCATTTTACGGTGGAAAAGACCACCTCTTTTGTATTTGTTTGCTTTAATAATATTTACCTGAAGGGGATAACCGCCGGCAACGAAGAACAGCATAGCGCAGAAAACTGGATGCAAAAACTGGAATATATTTTCCAGAGTAAACAAGACCAGGGCGAGATCATCAGGAATGAGCGCGACCAACCACTGGTAGCATCTATTATTGCCGGAATTGTAACCGAGTATGAGCAAGGCCCGAACATGCAAAAGGAGCTGGTACAGCAACTGATCAATACGCTGGTCACGATAGTAACCCGCAACATCACCATCAGATGCGACGCGAAAACAGGAGGTGATACCATTGCCCTGCAAATCATCAACCATGTACACCTGAATATTTATGATGCAGAAAAACTAAAGGCCGAAAATATTGCCGAAAAGTTCAATATCTCCACCAACTATATCAGCGAGTATTTCAAAAAACAAACCGGCGAAAACCTGCAGCAGTTTATCATCAATTACAAATTGTCACTGGCCGAAACCAGGCTACGGCACAGCAATATGCGGTTGAATGAAATTGCCTTTGAGCTTGGGTTTACCGATGAAAGTCATCTTACCAAAACATTCAAAAAATACAAGGGCGAGTCGCCGGCGCAATTCCGGAAAAACGTCCGGGGAAATGATCAACCCATAAAATTTAAAGTAGCTTAAACCTGTAACTTTTACTATGGCTCATTTCAAGCAGTTCGCTTTTAAAAAATTTGGCTTTTTTGATTTTCAGCAGGATATTCTGCAAAAGCTTCAGCAGGTTGACTATAGCGGCTTCATCAAGATAGTTTTTGTAAAAGCCGGCGGCAAGGTGGTGATCGATTTTACTGATTACCAGCTGGAACAGGACGCCTTATTTTTTATCAATGTAGGACAATATCACCAGTTTTCGGAAAATTGTGAGGGTACGATGATCTATTATAACCGCGACTTTTATTGTGTGGAGATACATGACAAGGAAGTGGCCTGCGATGGCATCCTGTTTCACAATGTATATGAAATACCTGTTGTTTTATTGAGCGCTCAATCGTCGCTTACTGCGCAGCAAATCATTGGTGAAATAAAAAGCGAATTTGAGCGCGACGATAGTTCCATGGAAGAGATGCTGCGGATCCTGTTAAAACAACTCATCATTAAAGCAACGCGGCTTTGGAAACAAAATCATCAGCAGGCCGGTGAAGACGCCGTTGCCGAGGCGGAATTTACCCGAACTTTTAGTCAGCTGGTGGAGTGGCATTATACCAGGCATCACACCGTAGCCGATTATGCCGATCTGCTGAACATAACACCAAAGGCACTCAATAAACGCATCACCCGTTACAGCAATACCTCGCCAAATGATCTCATCAAAAATCGCATCATTATGGAGGCCAAAAGATTGTTGGCACATACCAACCTGAGCGTAAAAGAGATCGGTTACAAACTGGGTTATGATGATCCGTCATACTTTATCCGCCTGTTTACCAAGCAGGCCAATGCCTCGCCGCAAAGCTTTAGGCAGCTTTATGCTCCGGCACATTAAAAAGGCATTTTATATCGATTAAATTCCATAAACGGTTTTCAGTAAAGAATCCGCCCTTCCGTTTTAGGCATCTTATAGACCTGTTAAGAAAATATTATTAAAATATTATTCTATCTATTCATAAGTAGATTTCCAGAAGCAAACATCTACTTTCGGGCAATTATTAAAAACATTTAACCTTATCAAATTATTATGAAAAAAAAATACGCCTTGCTCGTATCATTACTAACCATGCTTATTTTAGGAGGATGTAAAAAGGACCAGTTACATGAACCGGTTTTGCAGAATACCCAATTGGTGGCCAATGCCCAACTTTGGTATAACAAGCAAATAGAGATAAATAAGCAATCCAATAAATCTTTTGTTGTTCCTAATTACGCCTCACCTTCCTGGAATGATTACCAGGTCAAAGAAACCGCCCCACAAGAATATTTGATTTATGTAAAAACTAAGGGGCGTGAAATTACCAATCCCGATCTGGCAACCATTTCATCACTTGTTTTTACCTATACAAAAGGAACCATAACATCTGCAAAGATGATTGAGGTTATTGGAGAATCTGCATTTATTAAAACTCAGAGCCTGCAATTTACAGAGAAGTATCAGGACAAAACTATTCCGGATTTTACTAAAGGAGCATTTATTCTTTATGATATGCAATATAAAGTTCAAAGTACGCATATTATAGAAAACGGAGTGGAAAATACCGGTACAACTACGGCTATAAAAAGAATTAAAAACGGGCAGTTAAAAGAAATTAAAGTAAATGGTAAAACAACACATTTAGTACTTAACGATCAACAGAAGACCAAATTACGTACGGCATCAACAGGATCTTGTGAGGATATTTATTGGGTAACATACGAACTGGGTACTGGTAGAATTATTAGTATAGAGTATTTATACACATCATGTGAAGGTGACGACGGAGGAAATCCGCCTGGTGATGGAGATGATGATGATGGCAGCGGCGATGATGGTAGTGACAATGGCAGTAATGAGATTGCCGGTGATACACCTGCATTGCGCGAATTTGAGAATGATTATAAAACTCATATGTCAACATCCGAACTCCAAATATATAATAGCATGGGTAGGTTTAATCAGGTTGTATATTTGACCAATGCACAACAGTCGTTAGAGCTTGCAGCCAGCACATATCCCGGCGATCAACACAATACAGTTGCAGACGCCTTTAGACATGCCTATTTTAGCCTTGAAAATGCCTCTAAACTGGGCCTTTCATTAGCCACCTCTTTAGGCAATGCCCATGAAGAGGTTGATGGCCAACCACAAATTGAAAAACTAATGGACCTGTACAATAATGATGTTGGCAGAAGGGCTGCTTCCTCAGAGGGGCGTACAGGCATGAATGATATAGCCATTGTAAAAGATCTGGTTGAGTCTGGTAAACTGGAGTATATAAATAGTGATGGGGAACTGGTTCCAACAAATTGGTAGTATGAAAATTTCAAATAAGTTATATTTAATAATAATAATGTTTATTGTTTCAGCATGCCATCATGCTGAAACAATAACAAAAATCAATATTGATCAGTTATTATATCCAGTAATAGAAACAGCTTTAAAAAGTGACGTTGAACTAACTAAATTTTCCTTTTGCGAATTAATTCCGAATAAGGACTGGGATAATATTATTGTAATTGGACCTTATAGTAATGAGGAAAGTTTTAAAACTTTAAAAATTCAGAATTTCCAGGAGGTTAAACACTCCATCCTATCAGCCAGTCTTGATGAAGGGAAATGTGTTTTGGTATATATCAGAAATGACAAGGCCATTGCCTACAGTGTTGTAAACCGCTCACCTGTTGATTTTGCTAAAAACAATGAGCCTGTTTATAATATAAAGAGGGCAGAGTGTAATTCCATTTATTTAAAAAAGACAAATAAGTCTTCTTTTATTTTTCAGGTCAATAATTAAAGATTTTTTATAATAATCAAGCCTGGGGAAAAACGTCCTATACGTGTCTACATCTGTGCATTGAGTGGCCTTCATTGGCGCTATACCTTTGTTATGTCAAAAGAAAAATACAAAACATTAAAACATAACATCATGAAAACACAACCCAACACCAACAAACCGGCTTCAATTATCCTTACCTTAACTACAGGAGCTCAACCTATTGATCCGGCACAAGATCCACACATTGAAAGTAATGTTAAAGCCTTTTTAAATGTGCTTAACTCCGGCGATGGTAAACCGGTAGAAGAACTTTCGCCTGTTGATGCCCGTGCGGTACTCACCGGCGCACAGGAATCCGTAAAGTTTGATTACTCAGATATCACCGTTACCGAAAAAACAATTGCTGCCGATGGACAGCCTATTAAATTAGATATTGTAAAACCTGCCGGTGCAACAGGTGTACTGCCGGTGTTTATGTTTTTCCATGGCGGTGGCTGGGTACTGGGCGATTTTCCTACACACAAACGCCTGGTTCGCGACCTGGTAGTAGCATCAGGTGCGGCAGCCGTATTTGTAAATTATACCCCATCACCAGAGGCCCAATACCCTACCGCCATTAACCAGGCTTATGCCGCTACCAAATGGGTAGCCGAAAATGGCGCCGAGATTGGTGTAGATGGTAAAAACCTGGCCGTTGCCGGTAACAGCGTTGGCGGTAATATGGCCGCTGTGGTTTCGCTGATGGC
The DNA here is from genome assembly GCF_059567985.1 of Mucilaginibacter sp. BGA-UO-ETr-C110. NCBI lineage: Bacteria > Pseudomonadati > Bacteroidota > Sphingobacteriia > Sphingobacteriales > Sphingobacteriaceae > Mucilaginibacter > Mucilaginibacter sp. BGA-UO-ETr-C110. Next base: position 6,362,584 of record NZ_JCAQPB010000002.1, on the reverse strand, counting down.
TAAAAACAACAACGGCCCTAAAATTAAATTGCAGGTGCTGTTATGGCCGGTTACCGATGCCAATTTTGAAACCGGATCTTATAATCAGTATGCCACAGGCCGTTTCCTGACCAAAAATATGATGAAATGGTTCTGGGATAATTATACTACCGATGCCAATCAACGTAAGGAAATATACGCCTCACCATTACAAGCTACGCTTGAACAATTGAAAGACCTCCCTCCTGCCATAGTTCAGGTTGCTGAAAATGATGTATTGCGTGATGAAGGCGAAGCCTATGCCCGCAAACTGGACGAAGCGGGTGTACCGGTAAAATCTGTACGCTTTAACGGCATGATCCACGATTGGGGCTTGCTTAACCCATTAGCTCATGTTCCCGGTACAAAAGCAGCCACACTGCAGGCTGGTACCGAGTTAAAAAATGCCTTTGCCAAATAAGCTTAGTCATTATAAAAGACTATAATAAAAATCCCGACTGTAATATAGCCGGGATTTTTTAGTTTATATATTTGCCGCATTACCCTATTGAAATACATACTTATGGAATATTCTAAAAATTACGTTGCTAAAGAAGAACACATCGATGTTCAGGAAATTATGGATGGCCTGTATTACCCTTTTTACATGGAGTACTGCCGGCATGACTATATTCGGGAAATACTGGGTTTCGATTTTGAAATTGAAGCCAAAAACGGTGTATACATGGTACTGTCAAATTACAGCATCAGTTTTTTAAGATCGCTGAAAAAAGGAGATAATTTCACCGTTACCTGCGAACTTTTTGCTGATAAAGGTGGAGCACCCAAGCTGCACTTTAAACAATCCATCATCCTGAATAATAAGGTGATGACCAAGGCTGTTTTTACCGGCACCTGCGTACCGGCTACCGGCGGCAGACCGTATTTACCGGCATCGGTATTGGAAAAAATAAAAGACGCGCCGGTTTTGGAAGCTTAGCCTAGGATTGATTAAGAAAAGACCTTTAGCCTGCATGGCTAAAGGTCTTTTTTATGAGGTAGAGTATCGTCCGAAACTTAATGTCAAATAACTATCTTTGCCGCCATGAATATCCTGATCCTCGGTTCGGGCGGAAGGGAAAGTGCCTTCGCCTGGAAAATTGCTCAAAGCCCAAAGTGTCAAAACCTTTTTATTGCGCCCGGTAATGCCGGCACCACGCAGTATGGCACCAATGTTAACCTTAAAGTTACCGACTTTGAAGGTATCAAAACTTTTGTGCTCGGCAATGGCATTAACCTGGTACTGGTTGGCCCCGAAGAACCGCTGGTAAAAGGCGTTCATGATTTTTTCCTGAACGACGAGCAGCTGAAAAACATCCCGGTTGTAGGTCCGCAACAGGAAGCCGCTCAACTGGAAGGCAGCAAGGATTTTTCTAAACAGTTTATGGAAAAGCATAACATCCCTACAGCAGCTTACAAAACTTTCACTAAAGATACTTTACAGGAAGGTTTAACCTACCTGGCCACTGCGGGTTTACCTGTGGTATTGAAAGCTGATGGACTGGCAGCCGGCAAAGGCGTATTGATATGTACCACCCTTGAAGAGGCCCAGCAGGAGCTTACCGAGATGCTTGCCGAAGCCAAATTTGGCGAAGCCAGTTCACGCGTGGTCATAGAACAATTTTTAACAGGTATTGAGCTTTCGGTTTTTGTAATGACCGATGGTAACAGCTATAAAATATTGCCCGAAGCCAAGGATTATAAACGTATTGGCGAAGGCGACACCGGACTGAATACCGGCGGCATGGGCTCTGTTTCGCCGGTGCCATTTGCAGATGCTGCTTATATGAAAAAGGTAGAGGAGAAAGTGATCATCCCGACTATTGAAGGTTTAAAAAAAGATGGTATCCCTTATAAAGGCTTTATTTTTATTGGTTTGATGAACAGCGAAGGCGAGCCTTGGGTAATTGAATATAACTGCCGTATGGGCGATCCGGAAACAGAAAGCGTAATGCGTCGTATCGACTCGGATTTTGTTGATTTGCTGCAAGGCGTTGCCGAAGTAAACCTTGATCAGAAAGAGTTAATTATCAGCCCTAAAACTGCTGCTACCGTAGTAATGGTAGCAGGTGGATATCCCGGCGAATACCTCAAAAACAAAGTGATAACCGGAACCGAGAACATCCATGAATCTATCGTTTTTCATGCAGGTACCTCAACCGATGGCGATAATGTGATCACCACCGGAGGCCGCGTTTTGGCTATTACCACACTGCAGGACAATATGTTTAATGCCCTGCAACAGGCTACCGCCGATGCCAGCCGTATTTATTACGACGGCATGTATTTCAGAAGAGATATTGGCTTTGATCTTTTGTAGTTCATTGGTTCACTAGTTCATTAGTTCATTGGTAGCATAGTTCTATAAAACCATCATCTCATAAAAAAGCCAGATCGTCTAAATGGCAATCTGGCTTTTTTGTACATGTTCACCAATGAACCAGTGAACCAATGAGCTAATGAACCATTTAAATCTTCCCGAAAATTTCGGCCAGTTTATTTTCCAGGTCTTCACCTCTCAGGTTTTTGGCGATGATCTTGCCGTTGGGATCCAATAAAAAGTTTTGAGGAATACCGCGCACCGCGTATAAGGCGGCAGCCTTACTATCCCAGAATTTCAGGTCGGATACATGGTTCCAGGTCAGGCCGTCTTTATGAATAGCTGCCAGCCATTTATCTTTAGCATTTGGTCTGTCTAAAGACACACCCAGGATAGTAAATTTTTTGTTTTTATATTTATTGTAAGCCACAACCACATTTGGGTTTTCCCTGCGGCACGGGCCGCACCATGAAGCCCAAAAATCAATCAGCACATACTTACCACGGAATGATGACAAGCTGATCTCCTTACCACTGGTATCAGCCTCTGCAAATTCAGGAGCTGTAGCGCCCAAAGCCACCGCTTTAAGTTTGGGTAAACGCTCAGCGAATTTTTTACCGGTTTCGGTTTCCTTTACCGCAGGAGTTAAAGCGTTAAATAATGGCGCGATATCTACATAGTCGGCACTGTAGGCATAACCTTCCAACGCGCTCAGACTGATATATGAATCGGGATTGTCTTTAATAAATTGTTTATCAACCAATACGCTTTTATCATCAATAGCTTTTTCTTCGGCCGATAGCTGTTTGCCAAACGCCGGATCTGCTTGTTGCTCGGGAGTTGCAGCTTTGCGTTTCGCAGCAAGAGCTTCGTACGCGTCGTTTATTGGCTTTTGAGCCAGTTTGTATTTTTCGTTATCCTTATTGGTTTTTGGCCCGTCGACTGTGGCTTTGGCCAGCAGATCGGCGGTAGTAACATTAACGGTTCCAGGCTCAATATAAATGGAACGGTAATCTTCGGAATTATTAGCACCGTTACCTTTGTTATTGAATAACAGATACGCGCTAACAGGATCATTACCCGTTACACCACTAAACTGGAACTTACCACCGGTTAAAGTTGCTGAGTCAATAATAGTTTTACCTTGTTTACGATACTCCAGGTATACTTTAGCAGGTGCGTTATTGTCACCTATTTTTCCCTGAACGGTATATTTTGCATCCTGTGCAAAACCAATGGCCGGCATCCCTGCTAATGCCAGTAAAGTTATTTTCTTTAGTGCGGTAATATTCATACGGCAAAATAGTAATATTTCAATTATATAAATACTTATTAATTAAAATATTACAAAAAATACCGGTGCTTAATACTCAGTAATGCTATATTTTACCAAACAGTTCCTGCAGTTTGGCGTCGAGGTCTTCCCCACGTAGGTTTTTGGCTATGATCTTTCCGTCTGGGTCGATCAGGAAATTTTGAGGGATAGAGCTTACCTGGTAAAGACCAGCTGCTTCATTGTTCCAAAATTTAAGGTCGGATACCTGGGTCCAGGTCAACCCGTCATTCTTAATCGCTTCCAGCCAGGCCGATTTGCCTTCCGGCTTATCCAGCGATACACCTAATACCGTGAAATTTTTGGTTTTATATTTATTGTAGTTACGTACCACATTCGGGTTTTCCTGGCGGCAAGGGCCACACCATGAAGCCCAGAAATCGATCAGCACATATTTACCCCGAAATGATGACAGCTTAACCGGCGTACCATTGACATCGTTCTGTATAAAATCTGGCGCTACGGCTCCTATGGCGGTTACTTTTAAAGCGTCAATTCCATGTTTCAGATTTTTACCGCTCTCTGAATCCCGCAGACTTTGGGATAAACCATTAAACAAAGGTTCAATCTCCGTAGGATCAGGCGCAGGACCAGCCACGGAGTTAATGGCCAGCAAGCTCAAATAGCTATTGGGGTTATTGGTAATAAAGTTTTTGAGCACCGCCTTTTGTTCGGCCTGGATGTTTTTATAGCGGGCCTGCATCCTGCTTTGAAAATCAGGCGCCTTTTGTTGCTCTGGCGTAGCGACTTTTGCTTCGGCCATTAATGCCTGCGCTTTTTTATTGATTGCGGCCAGTTGTCCGGTAAGCCGGCGGTTATCATCATTTAAAACCGAACCGGTGATCAGGGATTTGGAAAGGGAGTCTTTACTATTGATGCCTATCGTGCCTTTTTCCAGGAAAAGGTTCAGATCATCCGCTGTACTTGAGGGACCACCATCCGGATAATTTTGTTGTATAAATTTGTTCAGGCCGATACCTTTATAATCTAACGACAAGGTTGCATTAACCGGGTTTAATAGGTTGCCCTTAAAGCTAAAACTACCAGCTGTTACGTTGGACGAATCTACCACGTTATTGGAGCCCAACTGGTATATCAGGTACACTTTAGCAGGAGCGCCAATAGTGCCTACTTTTCCGTTAATGGTAAAGGTGTCGGGGGTTTGGGCAAATGCCATTATAGGCAACATAGCTGCCACAGAGAAAATTAGTTTCTTCATCAGAATATCAGAACTATAAGCACTCTTAACGTAAGAATGCCGGTTGAATTATAATTATTAGTTTAATTTTTGATAAGTGCGCCACCAAAGGTCGGGCAATTCGCCGGAAGCTGCCATTTTATAGTCGGCATAACTGCAGGGCACCAGGTGAAAACGCTCGTTCCGTGACCCGCCTGTAGGATAAGGTACCTGCATCCACCAGCGGTCGGATTTTTTGCTTTTCACAAACACCACTTCCTGATCTTCGTGTTTCAAGCTGGTTTTATATATGAGGTATTGACTTTTAGGATTAAGTGGAAAATCACGCTTACGGTTATAAACCCCTTCAATAAAATACCATATCATTTGTGCCAACTGCGTAGCAGTTTGCCCATTGCTGTCATAAGCCGGGTTAAATTCATAAAAACCAATGGAGGTTAGCTTATCATTAAAACCTGCATAGCGGCAAAGCTGACAGGCTTCTTCACCGTAAAAACCGTTTGGTGTGGCATTAGCATTGCCCATAGCATCGGCCGAGCGAATGGCCCCCACATCAAAACTGATCATGCTGGCATTACGGATAGCCGGCTCTGTAACCGCCACATTGCCGGTAAGCTCGCCCAGGCGGTGTACATCAAAATAAAGCTTCTCCATTACCCGCAGGCTTTCCTGGCTTACAAAATAAGTTTGATAGCCCAAGTTGCTGTAATTGAAGAGGAAATTAGGCTCGTGCAAAAATATTTTATTAAGATATGATGTGGAGGTGGTTTCAATACCACCCTGCGTATCGTCTTCATCCAGATCAAAATGCGAATCAACAACTACCAGGTCAACTTTTTGTTCCAGGTCCTCATAACCCAGGTATTGGGCATAGGTCAAATCCTGGCCGCCGCCTAATATAATAGGGATGATATCTTTTTTGATAAGCTCTGCAACTACGGTTTTAAGCGCGAAATAAGTATCGGTAACCGTGGCGCCAGCACGTATATTACCCAGATCGGCAATTTTTACGCTGTAACCGCCTTCATAAAGCTGGTAAAGTTTTTCGCGGATATAATCGGGCCCGAGTGCACAACCCGGGTTATCGGTAGCATTACGATCATCCATAACACCAATGATGGCCAGGTCAGTTTTCTCTTCCAGATCGGGAAAATCGACAGAATAATGCACAATTTTATCGCCAAGCTGGCTGGTATAATACCCCTTTTTAGGAGCGATCTTTTTAAGATCAATGGGTGTAAAAAAATCAGCTAAGGACATAATGTTACAGATGTGCGAATTTCAGATGTGCAAATGTGCAGATTTTTTGTCTGAACCGGAATTTATGAATTATCAGAATTAAACTTAGTGACATCTAAAATAATCTGCACATCTAAAATTTGCACATCTGCACATCTAAAATAATCTGCACATTTGCACATATGATATTAGTTACCGGCGCAACAGGTTTTTTAGGAGCTGAACTGGCAAAACTGCTGGTGAATTCAGGCCAACACATCCGTTGCACAAAAAGGAGTAATTCCAGGATACCCGCTCTGTTAGCACCCCATCAAACGCAAATAGAATGGGTTGATGCCGATATGCTGGATATATTCGCTATTGCCGATGCGTTGGAAGGTGTTACACAGGTTTACCATTGCGCGGCCTGGGTATCATTAAAGCAGGCGGACAAAGATCCTATGATCAATACTAATGTTACGGGTACGGCCAATGTGGTTAACCTGTGTGCCGAACGTGGCATACGCATGGTTCATGTGAGCTCCATAGCCGCCATTGGTATAGCCAAGCCAGGCGAACTGATCACCGAGAACCATCACCTGGAACAATCCACCGAAAATGATGGTTATGCAATATCCAAGTTGGAAAGCGAAATGGAGGTGTGGCGGGGTATTGCCGAGGGGCTGGATGCCGTGATTGTTAACCCCTCCCTCATTTTAGGAGCAAGCGCGGGTACATCCGGTACGGGATCATTATTTAAGACCGTACAAAAGGGACTTAAATATTATACCGGTGGTAGTGGCGGTTTTGTTGATGTGGAGGATGTGGCCAAATGTATGGTGGCCCTCATGAATAGCGATATCACTGCCGAACGTTATATCATCAGCGCCGAAAACTATACTTATCAAGCTATGACCACCGAAATTGCCCACAATTTCGGCATAAAACCACCAGCCAAATTTGCCAAACCCTGGATGATGGGCCTGGCTTGGCGCGGCTCAGCCATCATTGCCGCCTTAACCGGCAAGTCGCCAGCTATTGATAAAGTCTCGGCCCGGGCAGCTTCGGAGGTCCGGAATTTTGATAATTCCAAGATCAGGGAAGCTATCAGCATTGAGTTTAAACGGGTGAGCGAAACTATCGCGGAGGTTTGTAAGGCCTTGGTCTGAAGCTGCACTTCGCTCTCCGTGTGTCATTGCGAGGTACGAAGCAATCCCCAATGAGCAGGGCCGCTCTGTATAGTTAGGGATTGCCACGCTGCGCTCGCAATGACGTGATGATTATACCTGAAGCCCTATCCTACTACAACCTTGTCCTAATCAATCATGATAACCCCTATGGATTCTGTATATTATTCCGCCTCATCAGCAAAAAATTTCGCACATTTGCACCCAAGATGGAGCAGTACTTTATTATTGATTTCGACAGCACGTTTACACAGGTAGAGGCCCTTGACGAACTGGCCCGCATTTCCCTCAAAAATCACCCCAACCGGGAAGCTATTTATAAGCAGATCGAAGATCTGACCAACGCCTCGATGGAAGGTCGTTTGTCGTTCACTGAAAGTCTGGAAAACCGCGTTAAACTGTTAGAGGCTAACCGCGATCATTTAAAGCAACTCATCACCCATCTTAAGAAAAAAGTATCCACTTCTTTTTCGCGCAATACCATATTTTTTAAAAACCACCAGGACGAGGTATTGATCGTGTCCGGCGGCTTTAAAGAGTTTATTACCCCGGTAGTTACCGAATATCATATCAAAAAAGAAAATATCTACGCCAATACCTTTGTGTTTGACGAAGATGGCAAGATCATCGGTTACGATCGTGAAAATCCGCTATCGCAGGAGGGCGGCAAGGTTAAATTACTGAAAGAGCTGCAACTGCCCGGTGATATTTACGGCATTGGTGATGGTTACTCGGATTTCCAGTTGAAAGAATCGGGCATGATCAAGAAGTTTTTCGCCTTTACCGAAAACATCGAGCGTAAATCGGTAGCTGAAAAAGCCGACCATATTACCCCCAGTTTTGATGAGTTTTTATACCTCAACAAACTGCCACGTGCCATATCATACCCAAAAAACCGCATCAAATGCCTCATAGTTGGCAATGTGGATGACGACGCACTGGCGCAAATGAAAAAAGAGGGTTATAACCTGCGCCATCGTGAAAGTATTGAAGAAAAATACCTGGAAGAAGCCGGTGTTTTATTTTGCGACGAAGCCAATCAGCCCAGTCCGGAACAAGTACAAAACGCGGGCAGACTAAAAGTGATCGGTATTTTTGGCAAATGCAACCGTAAACTGGCCGATGCAGCTACAGAAAGCGGTATCATCATATTTGACGATCCTAAACATAACCCCCATAATAACGATTTTATACCCCGCCGGGTAATGGCTTTTATGAACGAGGGTAAAACGCATACCAGCTGCAATTTTCCAGATCTGCAGCCACCCCGCATCAATAATGCTCACAGGCTCATACACATTCATAAAAACATACCTGGTATACTGGCGAAAATAAACGAGGTATTTGCCCGTCACAACATCAATATAGTAGGCGAATTCCTGGTGACCAACGCCCTCATAGGCTATGTAATTACAGACGTAAACACCGGTTATGATCCGCAGGTACTCAACGAGCTAAAAGCTATTGAACATACTATTAAGTTCAGGTTGCTGTATTAATACGTTGTGAGTTATACGTTTTACGTAGTACGTTTAAAAGACTCAAAAAAATCGTATAATGTAAAACGTACCACGTAAAACCTAAACAGCCTTACTCCGTGAACGGCACCACCAGCACGGGAACAGCAGAATGGCGTACCACATGCTCGGCTACACTGCCGATGAGCAGGCGGTCGAAGCCCGAACGTTTGTGCGTGCCAATTACAATAATATCCGCATTAAACTCTTTGCAGCAGTCAATTATCCCCTCGGCCCGGGAGCCATATTGTTTAAAAGCCGTTATCTCCAGTCCATCCCCAAACTCTTTGATGGTATTAGCAATAAGTGTTTCTGTTTGGTTGGTTTGCACCTCGCTTAACTCCACATCCTGAATACCAAAGGTGCTATCCATGGGTATCCCGGTTAAATTATCTGCCGGTGTTGAAGGCATTACAATGGGTTCGATAATATGCACCAAACCCACAACGGCTTTATAATCGCGGGCCATATCAAAGCCATAGGCAGCTGCATTGCGTGCATAAGCGCTATCGTCAATACCTATAAGTATTTTACTGATCTTCATGAGGTTTAAGCTTAAATTTTCAGCGTTAAAATTTTGATCGGGTATGTTGCTATAAAGACATTTACACCGCAAAAATGTTTCTGCTTTTTGCAGATATCACATCAATTTGCTGATATCTCATTTTTACTACCTTTGATCATGCATTTCCATCCTGAAATTGAAGATCGCCTGGCACGTTTGCAGGAAAAATATGAAGCCATGGGGCAGGACATGACCTCCTACCTTGACGGCCTGCTGCATGCCGATTTTTTAACCTACTGGGATTATATCCACCTGGATACCCTACTGAGTTTACAGAGCCCTAAAACCCCCTTCCCTGATGAAGAGATATTTATCATCTATCACCAGATCACAGAACTGTATTTTAAATTGGCATTGCATGAGTGCCGGCAAATTGCCGAAGCACAACCGCTTACTGTTGAGTTTTTTACCGCACGATTAAAACGCATCAACCGCTATTTTGGCGCCCTTACCCAATCATTCGAGATCATGGTTGATGGGATGGAAAAAGAACAGTTCCTGAAATTCCGGATGTCATTATTACCAGCCAGCGGTTTCCAGTCGGGCCAATACCGCATGATCGAGATATACGCTACCGATTTTATCAACCTGGTTGATAAAGATAAACGCCAGGAGCTCGGCAAGGCCTCCATCGAGGACCAATTTGAATACCTCTACTGGAAATTTGGTGCGACCGAACTATCCACCGGCAAAAAAACACTCACGCTCAAACAGTTTGAGAAGAAATATTCCAAAACATTTATTGAGCTGGGCAAGGCCAGTGTTAACCACAATTTTAATGCCCTGGCCCATCAGTTTGAAACCGCCGGACAATTAACGCCCGAACTTAAACTGGAGCTCAAACAACTGGATGTAAACGTGAACATCAACTGGCCGCTATCGCACTATAAATCGGCAGTACGATACCTGAACCGTGAACCCGAGGAGATCAAAGCTACCGGCGGCACCAACTGGCAAAAGTACCTGCCCCCACGTTTCCAGAAACGGATATTTTACCCAACGCTATGGACCGCCGATGAGCTTGAGAATTGGGGCAAGGCCTGGGTGGAGAGCGTGTTGGGCTAAAATATCTTAATAACATTTGTCATTCTGAGGAACGAAGAATCTATTCTTGAACATGCAACCTGTAGAACAGATTTTTCACTACGCTACCCGCGTGACATCCCCTCATGTCATTGCGAGGAGGAACGACGAAGCAATCGCATGCTATACAGAGCCGCCCAGTATAGTTCGCGATTGCCACGCTGCGCTCGCAATGACATATTTTATACATGATTGAGTATCATACATAAATTAACACGTCATTTCATCTTCATAATCCCCGGATTTTAAAAACTTAGAATGACAAAATATTTAAAAATAAAAAATGCCACCTGAAATCAGGTGGCATTTTTTATTTTTCTCATTGCCTGTGTCTTCACAGGCAATTATATCTACCAAACTTTTACACGCTCATTTTCGGGGCGGTAAAGTTTGTCGCCGGGTTTTACGTCAAATGCTTTGTAAAATGCCGGGGTGTTTGACAGTGGACCATTTACACGGTACATCTCTGGTGAGTGAGGATCAACACTGATACGCATACGCATAGTTTCGTCGCGGGTTTTGATGCGCCATACCTGGCCAAACGACAGGAAGAAACGCTGATCAGGTGTAAAACCGTCAATCTTTGCATCGCCTTTGCCTTGCTCGGTTCTTTTAAAGGCTTCGTAAGCTATAGCTACCCCGCCAATATCGGCCAGGTTTTCGCCTTGGGTAAGGCTTCCGTTTACATGCAGATTGTTCAGCACCGTAAATTTATTGTACTGTTCAATCATCAACCCCACACGGCTTTTAAACTTATCAGCATCGGTTTTTGTCCACCAGTCTTTCAGGTTACCATCTTTGTCATACTGGCGACCCTGATCATCAAAGCCATGGGTCATTTCGTGACCGATAACCGCGCCAATAGCGCCGTAGTTAATGGCATCATCCGCATCCTTATCAAAGAAAGGGAACTGTAATATACCAGCCGGGAAAACGATCTCGTTAAAGGTTGGGTTATAGTAAGCATTAACCGTTGGCGGTGTCATACCCCACTCGGTTTTATCAACCGGTTTGCCAGCCTTTTTGATCATTTCGTTATAGTGGTGACGGGCAACGGATTCCTGGTTTTTGTAATAAGCATCCTTGCTAATCGTCACATCATCATAAGTTTTCCATTTATCAGGGTAACCTATCTTTTTGGTGAAGGCAGCCAATTTGGCTAAAGCTTTTGTTTTGGTTTCGGGGCTCATCCAATCCAGCTTTTCAATACGGTCTTTATATACGCTTTGCAGGTTATTTACCAGAGTAAGCATACGCTCTTTAGCCTCGGGCGTAAAATATTTCTCTACATAAAGCTGGCCTAACAATTCACCAATGCCACCATCAACGGTTTCAATAACGGTTTTCCAACGCTCCTGCTGTTGTTTTTGACCGCTCAGGGTTTTGCCATTAAACTCAAAATTAGCATCTCTGAAAGCTTTGCTCAGTGCTGTTGAAGCATTATCCAAAGCAGTAAAGGTGGCTTTATCTTTCCAAACCTCAATAGGCTCAGATTTTAGCAAGCCATCCAATGCTTTTAAATAAGCAGGCTGACCCACCAAAACGGTATCTGCACTTAGCTCCATACGTTTAAAGGCGTCTTTCAGGTCGATATCCGGGATCTGTTTTTGCAGATCAGCAACGGCGAATTTATTGTAATTCTTAACCGGGTCGCGCAGCTCAGTTGGTGTCAGGTGCGATTTGGCTATCAATGTTTCCAGTTTCAGGATACCATCAGCTTTTTTAGTTGCCGTAGCTTCGTCAACACCAGTCAGCGTAAACAATTTGGCGATATACTTTACATAGGCGGCACGTATTTTAACCGTAGCCGAGTCGCTGTTGAAATAATAATCGCGGTTTGGTAAACCTAAACCGGCCTGGTCAAAATGAGCAATGTTTTGGGTGCTGATACGGTCGTCCGGACCAACAGAAAATCCTAACAAAAAGCCGCCGCCTTCTTTATAGCTATCGGCAGCCAGGCTTACCAGACCTTTATAATCCTTTACCGCGCTAATTTTAGCCAGTACGGGTTTAACAGGTTCATAGCCCAGTTTTTCGATACCTACGGTATCCATACCGCTGGTGTACAGATCGGCTACTTTTTGCTCCTTGCTCCCTGCAGCGTTATCCTGTTTGGTAATTTCTTCCAGTATTTTGTGCAGGTTTTTCTGGTTATCATCATACAGCGTATAAAACGAACCCCATCCGCGCTGCGATGCAGGGATCTCGGTTTTCTTTAACCAGGCGCCGCTGGCGTACAAATAAAAATTGTCGCCGGGTTTTACCGTGGTGTCCATACCTGTTTTATCAAAAAATACGGTGCGTTTTGGAACATCATCGGTGGATGACGATTCCTTTTTTTGGCCGCATGACGCTAAAATGGCGACAGGGATAGCCGCCAAAGCCCATTTTGTGATTCTCATAAATTGTTTTTTAAATGTCAGTCCTAAAAAATCTAAGTTATAAAGTTGAATTGATAATAACTAAGACGCAACTGACATATATCTGTTACACAACAGGCTTAACTTCGACCTCAACAGGAGGTTGGATCTGGTTAAGCGACAATGGAATGAGTTTTTTGGTTTTGAGATAAGTAATGCCTACAATAAGCATAGTCATGCTGCCGCCAAATATTACGGCAGGCACCGTACCTAATAGGCGGGCAGCGGTTCCAGATTCAAATGCGCCGATCTCGTTGGATGAACCGATGAACATCTGGTTTACGGCAGATACCCGGCCGCGCATATGATCGGGCGTTAGCAGCTGCATAATGGTACCGCGGATAATTACGCTGATGCTGTCAAAAGCACCCTCGGTAAATATAAAGAAGAGCGACAGATAAAAACTGCGCGACAAGCCAAAGCAAATGATACTTAAACCAAAGCCGGTAACCGCTATCAACAGGTTACGCCAGGGTTTGCCCATGGGCGAAAAACGTGTCATCACCAGCATGGTGAGTACCGCGCCCAGTGATGCTGTGGCACGCATAATACCCAAACCTTCGGCACCTACTTTGAGTATCTCGTTGGCAAATACGGGCAACAGAGCTACCGCACCTCCAAAAAACACCGAGAACAGATCCAGGCTCATGGCACCGATCATCATTTTGTTATGGAACACAAAGTGGATCCCTTCTGAAAGACTTTTCCAGATGCTTTCTTTCGGCACAAAAACCGGCGGATACTTGCGCAGGAAAAAAACCAGCACCAATGATATCAGCAGGAAAAATATAATAACCGAGAACGTGGCGGTAATACCACTTAAACCGGGCATTATTTTACCGGCATAACCATAAATCAATCCACCCGCAGCCGGACCAACAATAGAAGCCACCTGCCAGCTCGAGCTGCTCCAGGTACTACCGTTAGGGTAAACCTCTTTGGGTATGCTGTGCGCGTAAACTGTAAAGGTAGCCGGGCCGTAAAACGCACGGGCTATACCATTACAAAATATCATGGCAAAAATAATAGGCACAATCCAGTCTTTATGGATGATACCGCTCATGTTGTTGAGCGTAACGGTAAACATCACCAGCGAGGTGAGGATAACCATAGCAAATATAATGAGCAGCATTTTTCGCTTTTCAGATTTATCGGCAATATAGCCGCCGTACAGCGCTATGCCTATGGCTGGTATAGCCTCGCACAAACCTACCAGGCCCAGGGCAAAAACACTCTTGGTGACCTGGTAAATATAAAAGCCGATAACAACGGCCTGCATTTGATAAGCAAAGGTGAAACAAAAGCGCATGCCAACATAAGATCTGAAATCTTTGTATCGCAATGCTGCAAAGGAATCTACTTTTTGGGGTTTACTATCTCCGTCTTCGGTCACAGTGTTGTTTTAGATGTACCGCAAATTTACAATACCATTTTGGGAATATTAAATGCGATTGAAGGTTTTTTATTGGACAAATTAGGGTAATTGTTGGTGTGTCTGTGGCTGTCATGCTGAGCTCCGTCGAAGCATAGTGAGTTGGCCTCTGCGCACGAGTCTTCGACAGGCTCAGACTGACAGACCTGTTTTTTCCATGGCGTTTCCCTCCTGCCGTCGGGTCAGGCTATCCGCTCATACTGCACGGGCTTTAGCCACAGGCCGGTATCCGCTGCTATCCTTAACGCAAACCATAATAATTAAAAAGCCGGCTGTGGGGACACAGCCGGCGGATAAAGTTTTCATTTTGTTTAATTAAAACCATCTGCACATCTACATATCCGCACATTTACACATCTACAACCCATGCTGATCTATCAGGTAAATAAACGCGGCCATACCGGCAGCGCCCAGTTCCAGCTCGCGTTTGTTTACGTTCTCAAACACATCATTCGGGGTATGGTGAATATCAAAATAACGCTGTGAATCTGGGCGATAACCGATCAGTACCACGCCTGGCAATTTTTCTTTCATCGGTTCAATATCTGTACCGCTGCCGCCAATGGTTAGTTTGTCAACCTCGTAAGGCTCCAGGATGGCTTTATACTTATCGTTAATGTTTTTGATAAAATCTTTGGATACACCATCGAAGCTAAATCCGCGCGGAGTGAAGCCACCCTCGTCAGTTTCGATAGCTGCAATATGCTGTTCTTTATTTTGCGCGGCCAGCTCGGCGTATTTGGTGCCGCCTTTATGCCCGTTCTCTTCGTTCATAAAAAATACGGCACGTACAGAGTTTTTGGGGCGATAGCCTATCCCTTTAAATATACGCAGCACCTCGGCCGATTGCATTACGCCCGTGCCATCATCATGCGCGCCTTCGGCCAGGTCCCATGAATCCAGGTGACCGCCTACGCTGATAAATTTATTCGGGTTTTCGGTACCGGTCAACTCGCCGATCACGTTGTAGGATAATACATCGGGCAATAACTGGCAGCTTTGTTTAAAGTAAAATTTTATTAGTGGCAGCTTGCGCAAACGCAGCATATTGCTCAGCTTATCAGCAGCTTTGGTTGATATGGCGGCAGCAGGTATCTGCTGCGTACCCGGACCGGATAGAGTAGCACCGGTATGCGGATAATCGTCAATACTTTCGGTTAGGGAACGTACAATAACACCCACAGCGCCATATTTGGCTGCCACGGCAGGTCCCATAAAACGCTGATCGCCGGCAGTACCATAGGCATGCCCGGTTTCAATAAAACGTGGATCGAACGCTCGGTTAAAGAAAACTATCTTGCCTTTAATCACGCTTTCGCCCAGGGTTTCCAGTTCTTTCAGGCTACGTACCTCCACTACATTAGCGGTGATACCTTCTTTGGGAGTAGCTATGGTCATACCCAGTGCAGCGATAGGAACCGGGATACGGTTTTTACCATCAATAATAAAAGCGGTCTCCTTTGCACCACGCACCCAATGTGGTACCATTACCTCCTGTAGATACACTTTATCAAAGCCATAACTTTCCATCAGCTTTTTGCTCCACTCCACCGCTTTTTGCGCGTTGGCCGAACCGCTTAGGCGTCCACCAATATTTTTACACAGGTAATGCAGACTTTCATAAGCCTTGCCGTTTACCAGGGCCTCATCATAAATTTTACGAATAGTTAAGGAGTCCTGCGCATGGAGCAGGGAGGCTGTAAAAAGTGCAGCCAGTACCAGGGAAAATTTCTTCATGGGATATTAAGATCAGTTTTAACAAATGTAATATTTTACAGGAAAAGGAGCATTTGGAGTTAATAGATTTATTTAGTCATAGCCTATTACGCTGAACAGGCGGGTCATTTTTGTTAAAAAGTGGGTTTACATGGTTTACACTTTTTATGGTTTACACTTTTGTATATATTTGAGAATAAGATAATTACATTAATTTTCTTGTCGTAAGTGGGTTTACACTGTAAACCATAATTAGTTGGGTTTACATTAATCAGTTTTATAGCATTTTAGTCTTCCCAACATTTGTGGTTTGCAAATGAGCTCAAGGAGTTATTGGGCTCATGTTATTATCACGAGATCTTATCCCAGCTTAAACCCGCGTTTTTGGTTTCGAAGGCATGATGCAGCACCTGGTTTTCGGGCAGGGCCAGCTGTGGATCTTTTTCAAAGATCTGTTCCACGGCTTTACGTACCTTAAATAATAATTCCTGATCTGTCGCCAGGTTAGCCAATTTAAGATCGAGCACGCCGCTTTGCTGGGTACCTTCCAGGTTGCCGGGACCACGCAGTTGCAGATCGATCTCGGATATTTCAAAACCGTTATTGGTTTTCACCATAGTATCCAGCCTGATCTTACCATCGTGACTCAGCTTGTGGCTACTCATCAAAATACAATACGATTGCTCGGCCCCGCGCCCTACCCTGCCACGCAGCTGATGCAATTGCGACAGACCAAAGCGCTCCGCATTTTCAATGATCATCACCGAGGCATTAGGTACGTTAACCCCTACCTCAATTACGGTAGTAGCCACCATGATCTGCGTCTCACCTTTAATAAAACGCTGCATTTCAAATTCCTTGTCGGCAGCTTTCAATTTACCATGCACAATGCTAACACGGTAATCGGGCAGCGGAAACTCCCGCGACATTACCGCGATGCCGTCTTCCAGGTTTTTCAGATCCAGCTTTTCACTTTCCTGTATCAGCGGGTATACTACATAGATCTGCCGACCCAGGGCTATCTCCCTTTTCATAAAACCAAACACCCGCAGGCGCTGGTTCTCATAAAAATGAAGCGTTTGAATGGGTTTACGACCAGCGGGCAATTCGTCAATAACAGATACATCCAGGTCGCCATACAGCGTCATCGCCAATGTGCGGGGAATGGGTGTGGCCGTCATCACCAGTACATGCGGCGGTATGATGTTTTTACGCCATAGCTTGGCCCTTTGCTCCACACCAAAACGGTGCTGCTCGTCAATCACCACAAAACCCAGGTTTTTAAACTGTACTTTATCCTCGATGAGGGCATGGGTACCAATGAGTATTTTAAGCTCACCGCTCTCCAGCCTTTCGTGTAATATTTTCCTGTTCTTTTGTTTGGTGGAGCCGGTAAGCAGGGCCACCTCAATAAAATCGTCGCCAACCAAATTTTGTACAGTTTGATAATGCTGGGTAGCCAAAATTTCGGTAGGCGCCATGATACAGGTCTGGAAACCGTTATCAACCGCAATTAGCATGCTCATGAGGGCAACCACGGTTTTGCCGCTCCCCACATCGCCTTGCAACAGGCGGTTCATCTGTATGCCGCGCTGGGTATCCTGCCGGATCTCTTTAAGTACCCGTTTTTGCGGAGTGGTTAACTCAAATGGCAGCTTATGGTGATAAAAATCATTAAAATAATGCCCAACCGTACCAAAAACATTGCCTTTGAATTTCTGCGTATGCAACAATTTATTGCGTAATAATTTAAGCTGCAGCAAAAACAGTTCTTCGAACTTTAAACGCAGGATGGCCTCATTCAGTAAACGCGCATCGGCCGGGAAATGGATATTGCGGTAAGCCTCGGTGCGACTGATAAGTTTAAACTTCTGGATAATGTACAGCGGCAAGTTTTCGCGGATGTCCCGCGCATGCAGCTCCAGCAAAGTGGAGGTGATTTTCTGGATGCCTTTGCTGTCCAGCTGAAACTGCTTGAGTTTTTCGGTGGAGTTATATACGGGTTGCAGACTGGCATTACCTTGCCGTTGCGCACCAGGCGAGTATACCTCCATTTCGGGATGCGCCATCTGGGCCTGTCCGTTAAAAAATCCGGGTTTACCAAAAACAACATATACCTGCCCGGGCACAATAGTCTTTTCGATCCAGTTGATGCCTTTGAACCATACCAATTCCAACAGACCGGTATCATCTTTAGCCATAACTACCAGGCGCTTGGTGTGCTTTTCGCCAACCACCTGCTTGTTCAGAATACGGGCCAACACCTGCACATAAGGCAGATCGGACAGGATATCTTTGATCTTGTAGAAACGGGTACGGTCGATATACCGGAACGGGAAATGCCGTAAAAGATCCTCGAAATTAGCGAGCGCCAATTCTTTCTTCAACACCTCGGCGCGGGACTGGCCCACTCCTTTTAAATATACAAGCGGTGTTTGAAAAGGATCCATAGATAGAGTTCAATATTTTACCCACCGTCATTGCGAGGAACGAAGCAATCTCTACACAGGCAGGTCGGTCATCAGGGTTCTAAACTTTTCTGTTTGCTCTGTACAGCATAGAGATTGCTTCGTTCCTCGCAATGACGTGTAGTTTATGTTTGTTTTATTACCAACACTTTCCGCCAGTTGACGGAAAGTGTTGGGTGAGGCTCTTACTTTACAGCAATAACCGAGATCTCTACATTTACACCTTTGGGTAATGCAGATACCTGTACGGTTTCACGTGCAGGGAAATTGGCGCTGAAATATTTTCCGTACACCTCGTTCACCTGGCCAAAATTGCCCAGATCGGTTAAAAATATGCTGGTTTTTACAATGTTCTCAAAACCGATACCAGCCTCAATTAAAATGGCTTTGATGTTTTCCATCACCATCACCGCCTCGTCGGTAATGCCGGTGGTTATTAACTCGCCGGTAACCGGGTTAAGGGGGATCTGGCCCGATACAAATACAAAGTTTCCGGCTACAGTAGCCTGGCTATATGGCCCGATAGGAGCCGGCGCATTATTGGTGTTTATTATTGTCATCATTTTTTGAGTATGAACACTTGTATCAGTTTGTAGATGATCCCAGCCAAAAACATAATAATAGCCAGCGCATTAATGAAATGCATAATGCGTAGGTTGATGTTGTTGGGCCTGTTAGGATCTTTCTTTCTGAAAAAATACATATCACAAAACTAATAAAATTCTTTTTGTCATGCTGAACGATAGTAAAGCATCTATTTGCCGACATGCATAGTTCATTAACAGATCCTTCGCTGCGCTCAGGATGACAAAATAGTCAGGTGGGTTTAACAAGTTGTGTACTTCTTCTTCCTAAAATAAAGTAAGTAATTATCACCATCCCTATGTATGTTAAAAACTCTTGTAAAGAGTAATCCACCTTAAAATTGATCCAGGTCTTATCACCTTGTGATGGTGTTAATGAGAATGTTGTAAACAGTATAAATAAAGCATTTGTAAAACGGAAGATGATCCAGCAACCTACTATTATCGCTGAACACACAACAGATTTTCGGAATCTCTGAAACCATAATATTTGAGGTAGTAATATATAATTAACAATGGCCATTAATTCATATAACCAAAATGGGCCGATGAACCGATTGGAAAACGCAAACTGTTCATATTCCCCTGCGAAGAAATATGCCTTAAATACTTCTATAAATAACATCAGCGCATATAATACCGAAGCGAAAAGCAACACCCAGTTTACAGCCATAACCAACACCGGTTTATCGATCTTGAAAAGTTTTATTTTGCCAAGGTGAATAATAAGCAGGCAGGGCACCATAATTAATGTACCCCCAAACACAGAATCTGATATGAAATTAGCTACCATGCTTATACCCATTTTTCTAAATAGTTTTGAGGCCTACCTCACCGGTTTAGGAAACACCGGCAAACTCTCATGGCCATCGGCATCAACAGATTGTACGGCGAAAAAGTAATTATCTTTAGAGTAAGCCAGCGTAGCCGTGGTATCGGTTACATAAAATTTACGCTCCCAAAAGGCGCTGGTGGTTTCGCGCATGAGCACATAGTAGCCGGCCGGTTTTTTTCCGGTAGCCGGAGCTTCCCAGGTTAGTTTTGTTTTATTGGTAAGGTCGCTGGTGATGATGCCTACATTTTGCGGGCGGGCCGGGGCCGAAGCCAGGTTAGCCAATACCGACAAGTTCATGCGTGCTACTTTTTGTACATAGTTAAAATCAACAAAGTCGGGCAGGTCGCCATAATCCACGCCATTTTCTGTGCGGATGTTTTGGTGCTGACGGTTAAAGTCTTCGTTCATTTCGGTGAAGCGTACCGCGCTAAAGCCTTGCTCCAGGAAAGGCAAATGATCGCCGCCACGCAGATAACGGTCGCGGCGGTAGATGAGTTTTACATCCAGCTGATCAACATAACGCTCACCGGTTTCTTTGGCATAACGGGCCAGCTCGCGCGAGGGGCTATCGTTTTCGCCACCTAATGATTTCAGTGCGGCCACCTGTTTATCCGTAGCGTTGGTCGGTATACCATCGCTAAAAACACGCACGCTGCGGTTATCTTTCAGGTCGGTTTCCATGCCGTGCGTATTGCCTACAATATCATTATTCAGCATAGCATCTACATTCCAGTTTTCGGCTTTGGCGCGTTTAGCGAGGTTAGCCGATCCATACAAACCCTGCTCCTCGCCCACCACTGTTGCAAAAATAATGGTAGCCGGGAACGACCGTTTAGCCATCACCCTGGCCAATTCCATCGACAAGGCTGTACCCGAAGCATCATCGTTAGCGCCGGGTTCAACCCCATTGGCATCCATCACATCATTGATGCGCGAATCATAATGACCCGATACGATATATACCCGGGTATCTGTAGGGTCGGTGCCTTTTAGTATAGCCAATACATTTTTAAGCTTTACGGGCTTATCAATACGTGTACCTTTTGGCTGGGTAAAAGTGTCGAACTGAACGGTCATCCTTCCGCCGGATAGGGCCGCGTATTTTTCCATTTCGGCCTTGATCCAGTTACGCGCAGCCCCGCTACCGGTAGTTTTACTGGTGGTATCACTCAGCGTATGCCTGCTTTTAAAGGTTACCAATTTGCGAATAGTAGCCTCGATATTTTTAGAAGATACTTCATCAACCATTTGTTTAATGCCCGCATCTGGTTTGATGATGGTTTGAGCCGCGGCGGGCAGGGATAATAAGAGAAGAATGAATAGTTTTAGGTGTTTCATGCGTTTTTGATGCTTTGTATCATTTATTTTATTTGGCCAATTCAATTCCCTCCCCACGGGAGGGGTGCGATGCTTTGTGTTGTGGCAGGGAGGGGTTTATTCAACATGCATCGCGAATAAACCCCTCCCTCCCCCTCCCGTTGGGAGGGAATCGCACCAGTCCAGCACTTTTAAATCTAACGATGTTTTCTCATCGGCTGTTACTCGTCATAGCGAAATCGAAAATACCTATTATTCCTCTTCTTCCTCACTTGCGGTTTGTAACATTTCGTCTACCTGTTTGAAATTGCTTTTTACAAAATGGCACCAGTCACACTCTTTTTTACCGCAGCCGGTATTAAAATCGTGGGCCAATATTTTGGTATAGGTATCTTTGATCTGCTCGGTCACTACGTCCATATCATCTGGGCTGATCACAAATTTTTCACGGTGATATTCGCCTTCACTTACCGGCTCTACAAAATCAAACACAGTGCTTACCACTTCCCAATCGTTGGTACGGTCGTGGTCTACCAATATTTTATAAAATACACCTTGTCGCCAGTAGTCGCCACCGTTCGGGAAATCATTGGTAGGGCGCAGCAACTTATCTTTGGCATTTTTGAGCTTACCTGTTTTATAATCCACTACCGTTACGTGCTTGCCATCAAACTCCATTTTATCCAGGTTACCTTTTATAGGTACACCACCTATTTCGATGTTTTTGATGGTACGCTCCGTAATGGCCACTTTATTCCAATGGTTTACATTTTCTTCATAATAAGGCGGTAATATCTTTTCGCCGTAGGCTACGCGTAATTTATACTCATCCTTGGTGAACGAATCTTTATTGCGGGCCATATACCAGCGAAACTCGTTCATAAACTGCTCGGTCGACAGAAACTCATCGTCATTGTCCTTCAACAATTTATAAGTTTTGTTAAGCGCCCAGTGCACCGCCTGTCCAAACGTAGCCGACGGACTTTTGCCCGATGGCACCCTGATCAAACACTGGAAGTAGAACCGCAGCGGGCAATCCAGGTAACTGCTCAAATGGGTTACTGACAGCGTATAGTTTTGCAGCAGCAGGTTGATGTAATTTTTATCCAGCAGTTCAACCTTTGGTTTTTCGGCCTCGCTAAACTGGGTCACGTAAAAACCGAGCATGGCTTCTTCCGTCACTTTTGGATAATGTACCTGCAAATCGGTACTGGCCAATATTTCGCCTACAAACTGGCTTGCTTCCTGGTCTTTTGCTTTTTTATCCTTATTGGCGTATGAGATATGAAGATGCTGCTTAGCCCGGGTTATCGCTACATAAAACAACCGCCGGCCTTCTTCTTTTTGGGCGATATCATCGGAGGCTGCCTGGGTTAGCGTATCGGGGTAACTGAAGCCGGTATTGCGACCTTTGCCATCCCAGGTACGCTTGTCGCAACCAATAAAAAACACATGTTCAAACTCCAGGCCTTTAGAGCCGTGAGCGGTTAAAAAATTAACCCCATTATCAGAAAAGATCACCTGGTTCAGATCAAGCCGGATGCTGTTCTTCTTCATCAGTTCAATAGTGGCTATCAGTTCGTCCAGCTTAATTTCGGGATTCTTGCGGCTTTCGTCCTTCAGGAAATCAAAAAAGCTGGTGAGCATTTGCATGTGGCCGCCCTTATCAGTTTGCTGCATAATGTAACGCAGGATCCCCATTTTGGCTATCACATCCTGAAAAAGTGACTGCAAGGTTTTGCTCACTGCCGATTGCAGCAATTCATCGATATCATTAATGAGATACTTCATCGCGGTAACCCTATCCGGGGTAAAAAGATCAGTTTGCGATGGAGTGCGCAGCTCGCTCACATAACGGCGGATAGATGTTTTGGGCTTATTGCCCGTAACCGCGCCGTAATTTTCTTTTGCTACAGCGATGCTGGCCTTGGCAATTTCAATAGGTGCGATGTTAAAGAAATCATAATGCATGATCTCAAACAGCAGCTCATCACCGCTATACGGCGAGTCCAGTTCCATAACCAGGTAGCGCAGGATGTTGATGATCTTTTCGCCAAAGGGTTGGGTCAGGATATCGATCTTGCGCTTGGTGTTTACCGCTATTTTTTGAATGTCGAGGTATTTGATCATTTCCTCTACCTGGCTGTGATTACGGTAGATCACCGCGATTTCACCCGGTGGTGTGTCCTTGTCGATCAACGCTTTTATTTGTGCCGATACATCCACCAGCTCCTGGTCGGGGTTTTCGTATTCGTTGATTACGGGCTCCACGGTCAACTCCGCAAAACGACCATGCGACGCGCGCAAATCCTTATCCAGTTTGAGCTGACTGGTTAAGCGTTCAAAGTTATTATTGATGAGCGCCTTTGAAATATCCAGAATATGCTGGTTGGAGCGATAGTTATGCTTGAGCACTACCGTGTGCAGGGTATCCACATAATCTGTCGCAAAATCCAGGATGTTTTTCATGTTGGCACCCTGAAATTTAAAGATCGACTGGTCGTCGTCGCCCACTACAAAAACGTTGGGTACATCCCAGTAGCTCAGTAAAAATCGAAGCAATTCATTTTGGGAACCACTGGTATCCTGAAACTCATCCACCAGGATATACTGATAACGCTCCTGGTATTTACGCAAAATCTCTTCATTATCCCGGAAAGCTTTGAGCACCCAAATGATCATATCGTCATAATCATACCGGCCGCGGGCCTTCATTTTGGCATCGTAGTTTTTGTATTCGCCTACCGCTGCCAGCAATTTGCTCATGGTTTCATGGGCGGCGTCGATATCCTTTTGTTTAGGGTCGCCAACTTTGATACCTGTTTTGGCATTGGCGCGTTTATATATAAACTCCTCGCGGTTAGGGATATCGTCCAGGTATTCCTGAACGGCCCTGGTTATCAGATCGATGTCCCAGTTCTCGCGTTTCATAGTCGAGAACAGATCTTTGAGGCGTTTGGTATCGTAGTAGATATCGCCAGTAAAGCGTTTGAGTAAATGATCATTACCAAACTCGTCAACCAGTTCGCGGAACAGCATAGCCGATTCCAGGTCAGACAATGATTCCAGGTTCAGTTTACCAAAATATTCGAGGTTTTCCTGGATGATCTCATTACAAAAAGCATGAAAAGTATATATGTTGATACGATAGGCATCTGGACCTATGAACTCAAAGAGCCGTTTGCGCATGGCCACCGCGCCGGCATCTGTATAGGTAAGGCATAGTATTTCACTGGCCAAGGCATCGGTATCGGTTAATATTTTACCTATCCTGGCGGCCAATATCTGTGTTTTGCCCGTTCCCGGACCGGCTACTACCAGCACCGGCCCATCCATTTTATTAACAGCGGCCAGTTGCTCGGGGTTTAACCCGGCTAATGCCGCCTGAAATTTATCGTTATACTTATTTAAGTTAGATTGCATATTGTTTAGTAAAGATAGGAAAGGCCCGATACATTAATATAATTTGCAAACATCATAATTTATATGATCTTTAAGGGGCATATTAAATATGGAATTACCTTATCAAGGCAGAGCAATTATCGAGGATAATTTTGACTCCGTAAGAATCACTATACCTTCAAAAAGAAATTATTTTATTACACTTTTTATGTGTGTTTGGCTTTGCGGCTGGTTCTTTGGCGAAACAACCGCTATCAGGACCATACTTGATTCAACCAACAAAGGTGCTGATATGTTCATGATAGTTTGGCTGACTGGATGGACCCTGGGAGGCATATTTGTTCTCAAAACAATTTACTGGCAATTATTGGGCAAGGAATGTATTGAAATTGGTAAAGGTGTCCTGATCATGAAAAGGCAGGGCGATCCCTTAAGCAAAACTACATTTTATGATCTTAACTCATGCGAGAGTTTCCGCATACAGGACGATCAAATAAACACAGGCTTTGGCAGGTATAATTGGTCATTTAATGGGCGCAACACTATCGGCACCATTGCATTTGATTATGGCATGAAAACCATCCGGTTTGGCGAAAATGTTGATGAAGCGGAAGGCAAATACCTGTTAAACTTGTTAATCCAAAAAAAGATCCTCACCGATAAGAATCTGGCCTAACATTTTGTTATCCTTACTGTAAGCCAAGGCCCGTTCCCGTTGTGAAAGAGGCATTAACACTCACCGGCAATTTACCAGTTGGCTTTAACGTACCGGCAATTACCTTAGCTGCCGACTTTTGCAACTCAGCACTCATTTGATAGCATACCAGCAAGGCATTGCTTTTTTCGATACCAGGTAAACCCGCTATGGTATAGGCATTGGCAAAAACGCTCATCACCGTTCCTTTGCGTGCGGCCAGGTCGCTTATCATCTGGCGCACATCGCTGCTGTAATCCAGCTTACTTTGCGGGCGCGGGCGGGTATCATGCACACCCACTATTACCTGCTTGTACTGTTTTAACCAGTTCATGATATTCCTGACCTCTATGGCCGGGGCATTTTTAGCTACCATAAATATGCGGCAGTTAGGGAAGCTTTTGGCCATTTCCTGCTGAAAAACGGTAGGCGCATCAACCCCAATACTCACGATGGCTGTTTTCAAAAATGGGTTCAGTTTCAACGCGGCAGAATTGCCTTTTAACAAAGTTACCGCGGCATCACTTAGCTGCTGCACCAAATCTTTAGCGGTCTGGCGGTTCAGATCTTCATTTAAATTTACCGGCGAAATGCTTTGACGGCGGTTAAGGCCGGCCCAGTATTTGGCAGTCAGTACTTTCTTCACTTTGGTTTGAAATTCTTCTGGGCTGATTAGACCTTTGCGTATCGCTCTGCGGATCAGTTTAATGGCCCGGTCTGAATTTTCTGACAGTTCAATAATATCATTACCGGCCAAAAAAGCCTTCACATCAGCCTCGCCATTGGGGAAATATTTGGTAACCCCTTTCATCTCCATCGCATCGGATACTACCAGGCCCTTAAACCGCAGCGAATCTTTCAAAATACCCGTTACAATGGGGCGCGACAAGGTTGAGGGTAAATGTTTGGTGCTATCCAGCGCGGGAATGTTCATATGCGCTATCATGATACCGCTGATACCCGCGTTAATGGCCTCCCGAAAAGGGTACTCTTCGAGCGAATCCAGGCGGGCACGACTGTAGGGTAACAAAGGCAGATCCAGGTGCGAATCAACATTGGTATCGCCATGTCCCGGAAAGTGTTTGGCTGTGGTTAGTAAACCGGCATCCTGCATACCCTTAAAATAGGCTATTCCTTTTTTGGCCACATTATACATATTATCGCCAAAGGAGCGGTAATTGATCACCGGGTTGTTGGGGTTATTATTGATATCCATATCGGGTCCAAAGTTTATCTGGATACCCAGCCGCTTAAAATCATAAGCCACCTGCTGCCCCATTTTGTATATCAGGTTATTATCCTGTATAGCGCCCAGCGTCATCTGGTAAGGGTATGATATGGTGGAATCCAGGCGCATGCCCAGGCCCCATTCGCCGTCCATGGAGATGAGCAAAGGCACCTCTGCCAGCTTTTGATATTTGTTAACCAAAATGGCCTGCCTGCCGGGCCCCCCCTGAAAAAACACCAGCCCGCCTACCTGCTGCTCCTTGATCACCCGGGCAACAGAATCTTCGTAGGCTTTACCCTTATTGGTATGCGCCCTTACAAAAAGCAGCTGCGCTACCCTTTGCCTGCGATTTAGTTTATTATAAACAGAATCAACCCAGCGGTTTTTCGTATTGAGGCTTTGTATATAGCTTTCTTTTTGAGCAAAAGCATTAACTACAATAAAATTAAGTGCTACAATTAAGGTGCAGCAAATACCGTTATTGAATTTTGGCATGCTCAAATGTAGTACAAAATAGTATTATGTAATTAATATCAGGCACCGGGATTTTTGAAGATTTCATGAAGAAATACAACTGATACTAATTATTGGATATTAAAAATAAACCTTTGCGTTAATTTTTACTCTATGCATGTATAATCAAATTAATCAAGGAACGGTTGCAGGCTGGCAGTACAAAGAGAATGCCTGGAATTTGTTCCGCTACCGTTAAAAACAAATAAAAAAAATGAAAAAATTTATCTTTTTTGCAATATGTTTATTTGCTGCAGGCGCGGCAAGTGCACAAACTTATTACGGACCACACAGGCCACGCCGCTATGTAAGGCATGAACAACGCCGGCCGTATAATGATAATCAGATCAAAGTAGGTTTTACCGCCGGCCTCAACGTTGCGAACTCACTTGATGCTTATGATTCCCGTTTTAGTTCCAACAGTATTGCAGCCTTCAATGTCGGGCTTACATTGGATGTTCCTGTTACAAACCAATTTTCGTTCGCGCCCGAAATATTATTTTCGCAAAAGGGCTATAGCGCCGATCTTGAAAATGCCCATTTTACCGAACGTACCAACTATATTGATATACCCTTACTGGCAAAATTCAGGATAGTACGTGGGTTTAATTTTTTAATTGGCCCGCAGCTTACCTTTTTAACCTCGCAAAGGGATACTTATCGTGACTTTGGCACCAATGTAGAAACCCGTTATGATGGGCACGAAGGCGATCAAAGTTATGTTGCAGGTGTAGTAGGCGTTAGTTTTGATATTAACCGCAATGTAGAGATCAGGGGGCGTTACAATATTGACCTTTCCAGAAACAGCTCTAATGAAGCTGACCTACCCGATTTCCGCAACCAGGTTTGGCAAATTGGATTGGGATTTAAATTCCAATAAGCAGAGATAAAACAGTGTAAATAAAAAGGGCCGCCATTTATAAATGGCGGCCCTTTTTACTATGATAATAAACAATTAATAAACATAAAACGGATTATCTTCAAAAAAATACCCGCTCATAGTTAGCCAAAACTCGTTCTGATTTTTCGTATAAAAGTGGTCGCCATTGCTGGTATTATTGTACCGATAAACCGGAACCGAACCGTTAAGCGCACTTGCATAAGCGTAAAAAGCTATCAATTCAAAATGATAATTACCGGGGGTTGTTGAGCTTCTGCTATAATAATGGTCACCATTATTGGTGTTGTTATAACGGTATACCGGAACTGTACCTGCTGCCTGACTGGTGTAGGCAAAGAAACCTACTCCTTCAAATATATACACATCGTTATTACCATCTCCTAACTCCGAATAGTTTGTAGTATAAAAGTGGTCACCGTTGTTAATGTTATGATACCTGAACACAGGGGAAGTTCCCGCTACCGGCGGATTTTGCGGATAAATAAACTGTATCGCAACTTTGTCATAAGCCGATAAAACAGTTGCTCCGGATCCGCATTCGCCACCATTCATTAATGAATTAGAGTCACCACCGCCAGTTGGTGTGCCAAGCAAATTTGTCACATAATATTTAGCTCCGTTACCTGTTGCCCCGGTGCTTAAATCACCTATTGTATTATAATTGGTATGGGCTAATCCAATAATATGACCAAATTCATGTGTAATTGTTCGTTGTCTTTGATCAAAAGAATTGCCCCCGATGGCGCCGGTGTTGATATAAACTGTATTACCAGGCTGCCCGTTCATTGGGAAATAGGATGCCCCGCAAACAATTGTTCCAGGAGGCCCTGTTAATACGGCGCTTGATATTGTAGTATTATATGATCCTGTTCCATTGTATATCGAAAACTTAACCCTGCAGTTCGGAACATTATTCCATTGCGCAATGGCAGAGTTAATTTCACTCGTATAACCGTTCATAGATGGGTCAACTCTCACAACTACATTGGTATTTAAACCCAGATAGTTTTGAGATCCAAACTGATTTACACTAAGCTTTGATGAATTGTTTGCCTTTTTTTCAACAGGAACGTCTTTTGAAAATAAGATATCACCATCAACAAGGTAATCCTTACCAATATCTTTGATGTCGGAATCGCGGTATCCCAATGATTTGATGTACGATAAAACATCGGTGGTTGATTTTTCTTTATCTGAAGGAGTCAGATCTTTTTGTCCTTTCTTGCAGGAATTAAACGATAGCAATGTAATAAACACCGCAAATGCGAGCAGCAGGTTTTTGTTTTTCATATAATTATGTAATAAAGTTTAACCAAAAATAATATTATTTCGCTTATATTATCAAGACTCAATCAATATTAATATATATTAAACTCATGGATGAGTAATAAAATAGCTTTGATAATTATGACTCTTATTGAGCTTGTTGCCTGGAGTTTGAGGAATGATATATTAATTTATAGGAAGCACGATTAGCAATACTCGAAAAACAGAATGTGTCTTAATCAAATTTTTCAGAAAATAGTGTAAGATGCTGTAGCGAACCTGCAGCATTTTGCGTATTTATGGTTTTACTATATAACAAAAATCCATTTAACGAGTTATTTAATTTAATTAACTGTTAAACATACTTTACATTTGCCAGTACCCCATGATATCTGTAATTATTTGTTCGGCCAATAAAAATCTCCTTAACCAGGTAAGTGAAAATATTTCAGCAACCATTGGTGTTCCGTATGAAATTATTGCTACCGATAACAGTGAGGGTAAACATGGGATCTGCTCTGTTTACAATAGAGGAATTTTAAAGGCCCAATATGATATTTTATGCTTTATGCACGAAGATGTGCTGATTAAAACCAATAACTGGGGGCAAAAGATCAGTCAAGCATTTCATAACGATGCGGAGTTAGGCTTGGTTGGTGTAGCTGGCAGCAGCTATAAACCAGTAACTCCTTCAGGATGGGGAGGTATGGGTGTGGATACAACCTATACCAATTTATTACAATCTTTTAAGCATAAGAAAAAGCAAACCAAACATGTTCATCGCAATCCTAACAATGAAACAATATCAGAAGTAGCTTGTGTTGATGGTGTGTGGCTTTGCACCACCAGAAAAATTGCCAGGGAAATCATGTTTGACGAAAATACTTTTTGGGGTTTCCACGGATATGATATTGACTTTTCCTTATCAGTTGGTAAAAAATATAAAGTTGCTGTTACTTTTGAGATTTTACTTGACCATTTTTCAGAAGGGCGATACGATAGCACATGGATGAAGGAGAATTTAAAACTGCATGATAAATGGAGTGAGCATTTACCGGTAAATATTGAACCACTTACTGCCAAACAGGTTATTCATATCGAAAAAACAACATTTAAAAACTTTATAGAACAACTGATTAAATTTGAGTATCCTATTTCTACAGCATTTAACATGTTATGGAAGAATAACAAATTCTTAACGCTTGATCCAAAGCTTTTTTTGAAGTTGAATTTTTACATTCTTAAAAAGTACCTGACTTTAGATAGTACCCGGGTGAATAATAAACAACTTGCGGAAAGTTAAATTTCATATCCATAAGCTTTAAAAAACGGACGCCAGAAATCAATATTTTTATCCCAGGCATGGCATCCAAAGGGCAATTGACCATTACTTATCTTTAAAGCTTTTTCCGGACGGGTTTCAAAGGCAAACTTTAAGGCCTCTTTTAATTTCGGTATCCTGAGCTGTTGCTTTTTGCGATTTAGTTCAATGCTCCAGAAAATATCCTCATTAAACCAGGCGTGCCGTAATGAACAGTAATGATCTATCAGCGATTTGTATTGGATGCAATACTTAATAAACACCTCAGTTTTTCTTAACGAAAACCCTCCGTTGCCCACCCTGCCGGCCAATTGCTTACCAATTTTGGGCATACCATCCTTATACTTTACATTATATCTCACATAGAAATAATTCTTGATCTGGTTTATCAGTTGATCAAAAATATTGGAGGGGGCTTTAACTGCAAACCAGGGAGCACCTATATAATCATAAGCCTGGCTACACCAATAATCAAGCTGATCGGTAAATACAAAGGCATCCAGCTGATAAATAAGCATGTATTCATACTCCCGGAAACTTTCATAAAAACCGGCCGATAGCATCAGGCGGTTGTAGCCATGTATATCTTCAAAATAATGATCGTCAAATGATAAGGTTGAAAATTGCACATCAGCAGCAATCTTGAAATCAATTTCCAGGCTCCTGGGTTTTACTAATACGATGTTATATTTTGATAAAACGGCCTGGCACTGCATAAGTGCCATTTTTTCGTACTCCGATAATTCGGGCTTATAAACCGGAATAACAACAACCGCGCTATGCATCATTATAGGGATTAATTAAAATACAAACACTTTTACCTGCTATTTAATCGGCATTAAAGGTTTGCATATCTATCAGTTTCTTGTACAGCCCGTTGTTTTGCAGTAGCTCGAGGTGTGAGCCCTGTTCAACCACACAGCCTTTTTCCAATACAATAATAATATCGGCATTTTGTATAGTGCTCAGGCGGTGCGCTATGATGAGCGAGGTACGGTTTTTCATCAAATTGTTCAACGCGTCCTGCACCAGTTTTTCAGATTCGGTGTCCAATGCCGAAGTAGCCTCATCAAGTAGCATAATAGGTGGATTGTTCAATACAGCCCGGGCAATACAGATCCTTTGCCGCTGTCCGCCAGAAAGTTTTGTTCCCCTGTCGCCGGTATTGGTTTCATAACCTCTATCTGTTTCCATGATAAAATTATGCGCGTTGGCAATACGTGCCGCGGCTTCAACCTGCTCCTTGGTTACCCCGGTTTTACCAAAGGCAATGTTGTTAAATATGGTATCATTAAATAATATCGATTCCTGGTTCACCACGCCCATTAATGATCTTAACGACTCGGAGGTAACGGCTTTAATATCTACATCATCAATAGAGATCAACCCCGATTGTGGCTCAATAAATCTTGGCAGCAGATCCATCAGTGTTGATTTACCTCCACCCGAAGGACCAACAAGCGCAACGGTTTTACCTTTGGGGATGGTTATATTCAAATCTTTCAGCACATATTTATCTACACTTTCGGTAATGCTGCCATCTTTATTAACAAGAGGCTTATCCTTATAAGCAAAAGATACGTTTTGGAATTTAACACTGTCGTTAAATTCGTTTATGGTGATTGCATCCGGCGCATCAGTTATAGCCGGCTTTTCGTCTATAAGGGCTAATACACGTTCACCGGCCGCTATGCCCGAATGGATATTACTGAACGAATCGGAGATGGCTTTGGCGGGGCGCATCACCTGCGAAAACAGGGCGATATAAACAATAAAGTCCGAGGCGACTAATGTTCCGGTACCGCTTATAATTAACGAGCCGCCATATAATACAATGCCCGCTACCATTAAAACACCTAAAAACTCAGAAACCGGCGATGCCAGTTGCTGCCTTTTAGCCATTGAACGCGTAATCCTTGAATATTCCTGATTTTCATGATCAAACCTGTTTTTTATAAATGAAACGGCGTTAAAGGCTTTAATGATCTTGATACCAGAAAGCGCTTCGTCAAGATTACTGATCATATTACTGTAGGTTTGCTGCGATTCAGCAGCCTGCTCTTTAAGCCGTTTAACTATCCTTGATATCACAAATGCCGATACAGGTATAATAAGCATGGAAAACAAGGTTAACTTAACCGATATTACAAACAGCATTACCAGGTAAGCTATCAACTGAAAGGGCTCTTTAAAGGCCACCTGCAAGGTACCCGTAACGGAGAACTGAACTACCTGTACATCCGCAGATATTTTTGAAAGGATATCGCCCTTACGCTCATTATTAAAATAGCCCAGGTGCAGGTTCATTACATTGTTAAATACCGTGCGGCGAAGGTTAAGCAGGGTGTAGATCCGCAGGTTTTCCATTATGCGCTGCGATAGATACCTGAACAAATTACTCAACAATACCGATGCTATAATAGCTATACATACAAATTGTAAAGCGCCTAGTTTGCCATACTGCTCATTGGCTACGTGGGCAAAATATTCAAAATCCTTAATGGGATCCCACCATGTTTTGGGTTTAATTGATGCTGCCGATACAACATGCTTATCAAAAATTGTGGTAAGCAGTGGAGCTAGCAAAGCAATATTAAGCGTATTAAATACTACCGAAAACAAAGTACATATAAAATAAGGGACAGCAAATTTCCCGATAGGCCTGGCAAAAGATAGTAACCTGAAATAGATCTTCATTAAAAAAAATTAATCTTGCAAAAGTAACTATATACACGTAATATTTATTGTAATAGTTACAATGCCGATTTCATATATTTTAACCTGTTAATTTTTGCAATGTAGTGTAAAAAAGAGTCCACAAACATTAAAACTACCATTTTAACTATTTGAATTGTACTTTTGCTGTTCGTATCATGTACCTCCTATAAAAACGAAAGTGTGCAAAAAATTCCCACAAAAATTAACGTCATAATTGTTACTTATAATGCGGCTAAAACTTTACAAAAATGCCTCGACAGCATTTATAGCCAGCAATACCCCGCTATTGACATTATTATAATTGATGGTAAAAGCACAGATGAGACAGTGCAGTTACTACAAAACAATACTAACCAAATAGCTTACTGGAACAGTGAAAAAGACAGCGGCATTTATGACGCCATGAATAAGGCCATAAAACACCTTACCGGCGACTGGGTTTATTTTTTAGGGGCTGATGATGAGTTGCTTCCGGAATTTTCTGATATGGCCCATGAGTTAAATGACCCTCATGTGATATATTATGGTAATGTTTTATCCAACGGGGTAAAAAGATCCGGAGAGATAAGTCCGTACTATATGGCAAAAGGCGGTATTTATCATCAGGCCATTATTTATCCAAAAGCTATTTTTGATAAGTACCAGTTTAATACCAAGTATAAAATTGCAGCCGATTATGCACTGAACATGCAATGCTATAAAGACAAAGCTTTTAATTTTATCTATAAAGATCATATCATTGCCAAATTTAACCATCTGGGTGTATCAGGCACACAGGTAGACGAACCATTTGAAAAAGATAAAACAGCTTTAATATTAAAAAACTTTGGTTACAAAATTGGGCTCCGCTATATATTCAGGCTGTTGAAAGCTTCTTTGAAAGGGCGTTAATTAACCGGCAATACCCTTTTTGTATAAGGCCAGGTATTGTTTTGCTGTTTGTTCCCAGGTAAATTTACCGGCGTGCTGTTTTATGGTTTCTGATAGCTTTTTTTCATGAAATTCAGTCATCCCTTTTGATAAAACATTTTGCATGGCTTCGGGGTCAAAGCTGTCAAAATACCAGGCTGCATCGCCTCCAACTTCAGGCAGCGACGTGTGTCGTGATAAAAAAACCGGTTTTCCAAAATGCATGGCTTCAATAACCGGCAAACCAAAGCCTTCTGCCAGGGAAGGAAATACAAAAGCCGAACAATTCTGGTAGTACCATGCTTTATCCTCATCACTCACCGTACCGATAATTTTAACCCTGTCAAGGCAGCCGTATTTCTCAGCTTCGTCCATGATCTTATTTTTATACGGCGACTCGATCCCGGCTATCACCAGTTCCAGGTCATTATCTTTTAAAAGAGCCGGCAAAACATGAAAATTCTTTTTTGCCGATATCATGCCAATGGTAAACAAAAATGGTCTTTGCGGCTGGTAAACCGGCGTATGCCCATCCACAGTTTCTACTTTATCGGCACCGTTGTAAATGACGCTAAGCTTATCCCTGGTCTGTGGAAAATGAGTTGAAATTTCTCCGGCAACAAAATTGGATATAGCTACAATATGATCACAGGCATCAATATACCCTCCCAGCCTGCTCATATACTCCTTACGTTTTTGGGGCGACCAGCTTTCCTCATACAGTTGATTAAGGTCATGTATGGTCAGTATTTTTTTACCGCTAAACTTTTGCGGTTTTAACCTGCAAAACTGATCGGTAAAATGTATAACGTTAAAGCTGTTGCGTTTAACAAACACTACTTTATGCAATGGAATGCGTTTAATTAACTTAACACCGTTATTGATAAAGTAACCTTCGGCAGTTTTATCAATGTAATAATTAAGGTCAAAATCATTATTATTTTCCTTGATCAGCGCTTTACCCAAGCTTTTACCAAAATGAAATAATCCCGTGTTTGGATATTTCATAGAATCAAGGGTTACCAACACATTCGGTTTACTCATATGAGTTTATTTATTCGGACATACTAAAAATTCACCCTGTTTAATGATTACATTTTGAGGCAATCGCTATACAGATCGAGATATTGTTGGGCTGTTTTTTCCCAATTAAATTGAGCAGCATGCTGTATAATAGTTTCGGCCATGTTGTTAGTTGCATATTCTTCCAGACCTTTGGCAAAAGTTGCCTGCATGCTTTCGGGCTCAAAGTTATCAAAGTACCAGGCCGCGCTGCCGCCAACTTCTGGCAGGGAGGTATATTTTGATAAAAAAACAGGCTTACCAAAATGCATGGCTTCAATAACAGGCAATCCAAATCCTTCTGCTATGGACGGAAATGCAAAAGCTTCGCAATTTTTATAATACCAGGCCTTGTCTTCGTCACTGATCAGACCGATCAATTTCACCCTGTTGGTACAATGATGCTTTTGAGCTTCCTCCATTATTCGCTGCTGATAATCGGTTATTTTACCAGCGATGATCAGTTCCAGGTCATTATCATTCAGCAGGGCAGGCAAAACATGAAAGTTCTTTTTGGAAGCAAGACTACCTATGGTAAATATAAATTTACGGGTTGGCTTGTACGGCGGTTCATGCTGTTGCGGTAAAACAAGCTTATCAGCGCCATTGTAAATAACCGTTAACTTATTAGCCGCCTGCGGATAATATTTAATAATATCACCTGCTACAAAATTTGATATAGTCACTATCCTATCGCAACTATCTATATAACCGCCAAGGCGATTGAGGTATTTTTTAAAACGTGCAGGTGAACGCGTTTTTTCATGAACAGGGTTCATGTCATGAATGGTAAGCACTTTTTTTGCTTTTACCCGCTTAGGCTTTAGCTTACAATACTGGTTGGTAAAATGTACCAGATCAAACTGCTTATATGCCGGGAAGAATACCTTATGCAAGGGCGATATAAAAAGGGTGCCGGCAAGCTGCTGAAACCAGTGAATAGATTTTTTATACAAGTATCCAAATATCGCGAACCGGTCTTTATTCTGCTTCAGGATCTCATCGCCTAAACTTCTTTCAAAAAAAAACATGCCTGATGTTGCACGTTTTAGGGAATCAAAAGTAATGAGAATGGAGGGTTTCAAATGCGTGTATGTTTATATTACCGCTGTAATTTTACAATCTTGGCTTTGTCATAACTGCGCCAAAAAAATTTACAGGTGATGTTGAAAAAACAAATATACAATTTTGATGAATTATAAGGTGTTCATACACTTTCTTGGCGCACTCCGGCAAATCGCCTTATATTTGTATTACACTCATGCATAAAGATCATATCAAATCATCAGCTATAAACTTCAAGGCGGTTGCACGAGCTTTAACCATTGTTGAAAATGAGTTGACCGGTGCCGGTAAACTCTTAAAAAACCTTCATTTTGAAAAAAATGCACCTATAATAGGCATTACCGGGCCGCCTGGGGCGGGTAAAAGCACCCTGGTCAATTCCCTGATCGATCTGCTTGTAACCGATGGCAGCAAAATAGCGGTTTTAGCCATCGACCCTACTTCGCCATTTAATTTCGGGTCGTTGCTGGGCGACAGGATCAGGATGGCTTCGCATTTTAACAGTCCCGATGTTTTTATCCGTTCGCTGGCCACACGCGGCTCTTTAGGCGGCCTATCGGCCAAGACCATTGAAATGGCCGATGTACTACGAGCTTCAGGCTTTGATTACGTACTGATAGAAACAGTGGGCGTAGGTCAGTCGGAAATTGAGATAGCAGGTCTTGCCGATATTACCCTGGTGGTATTGGTACCCGAAGCTGGCGACGAGATACAGCATATTAAGTCGGGCCTGATGGAAATTGCCGATGCCTTTATTATCAACAAAGCCGACAGGGCCGATGCGGATGTATTTGCCAATAATTTAAAAAAGATAATAGGCCAAAAGCAGGGAGAACAACCACCCGTATTTAAAACCATCGCTTCGCAGGCCGGAGGGATCCAGGAAATCGCGGATTTCATTAAATCACCGGTAAAAACGCAACACAGCCGCAGGGAATTGCTATTGACCGAAAAAGCATACAAGCTGATCCAGCAAAAATTAACGCAACATATTGATAAAAAAAAGCTTCAGCATGATGTTGCTAAAGCTTTAAAAGATGAAAAATTCAATCTGTATAGTTTTGTAGATACTTATGTATAGTTTATGATGAATTAACAATTCAATAACAATTGAAACATGTTGCTCAATTGTTTTTCATTGTAAAATATTCGTCACAAATTCCGGTTAACTGTTCATCAATTCTTCAATGTGCTCAGCTTCCACAGGAATGTTAGCCATCAAATCGCGGTTACCCTCTTTGGTAATTAAAATATTGTTCTCTATCCTGATGCCTAAACCTTCTTCGGGTATATAAATCCCCGGTTCACAGGTGAGTATATTACCCACCTCAAATGGTTTGTAACGGCTTGCAAAATCATGCACATCCAAGCCTAAATGATGCGAGGTGCCGTGCATAAAATACTTTTTATACAGGGGCGTATTGGGGTCTTGTTTTTCCACATCATGCTTATCCAGCAGGCCCAAACCTATTAATTCGCCGGTCATTATTTTACCAACCTCTTCGTGATAGTCGTTCCAGTTGGTTCCGGCGACAATCATTTTAGTAGCCTCGCGCATCACCCTTAAAACAGCATCATAAACAGCGCGTTGCCGTGTAGTAAAACGCCCGTTTACAGGCACAGACCGGCTCATATCTGCATTGTAATTGGCGTACTCGGCACCAAAATCAAAAAGTATAACATCGCCATCATTACAAACCTGGTTATTATCGGTATAATGCAGCACTACAGCGTTTTTACCCGAGGCCAAAATGGGGCTATAAGCGTGTCCGGTAGCACGTTGCCGTAAAAATTCATGCGTAATTTCGGCTTCTATCTCATATTCGGCAACACCGGGTTTCAGAAACTTCAGCACACGTACAAACGCGTCGTTCGTGATGTCGCATGCCTTTTGGGTGAGCGCTATTTCAATGGGCGATTTGATAACGCGCAGGTCAC
The DNA here is from genome assembly GCF_059567985.1 of Mucilaginibacter sp. BGA-UO-ETr-C110. NCBI lineage: Bacteria > Pseudomonadati > Bacteroidota > Sphingobacteriia > Sphingobacteriales > Sphingobacteriaceae > Mucilaginibacter > Mucilaginibacter sp. BGA-UO-ETr-C110. The sequence goes on along the minus strand of NZ_JCAQPB010000002.1, from coordinate 6,324,356 downwards.
GCAGGATTACTGCCGAACGCTCATATTTATGCAAAGGATATTTTGCTTTTAAAGCTTCGTACATCCGCAGATCGCGGTAGGGCACCTGGTGGCTATAACGGTCATTTTCATTGGTATTGATATAAATATGCTCCGCGTAATAAATAATATTTTGCAAAATAGTTTCATATTCGCTCAGCCAGTAAACGCTGTCGATACCCGAGGCTGCCCTGGCTTCTTCTTTAGTATATTTATGCCCTTCCCAGATAGCGATATGTTCATTGGTTTGTCTTAAAAAAAGTACTTCTTTGTATCCTTTATTAGGACAATCCGGAAATAAAACCAGTATACTCTGTTCCTGATCTATACCTGACAGATAAAAAAAATCGGGATTCTGCTTAAACAAGAAAGCTTGATCGCCACTCCTGGGGAATTCATCACTCGCATGAAAAATAGCTATGGAGTTAGGTTTTGTTCCTGAGACGAAATTTTTTCTATTAATAATAAATAAACTATTATCGATTAATGGATATTTCATATTTATCTGCTGATTATCTTTTTTTTTTCTTTATTTGTATAACTATTACAATTTTTGGAACAATGTTTGGTCAGGGTTTCAAACATAATTACTAAATTTGAAAAAAATCACAATTAAAATCGTTTAATCTTAAAAACTATGAATTATTCTACATTAAAGAAAACAGTCGCATTGTCATTTGCTTCTTTGATGGTTGTTGGAATCGTAAATGCACAAACGGATTCTACCAAAACCACCACAGCAACTACAACGTCGTCTGAAACTACTACCCCCAAGGTATTTGGTGGTTTAGGTCAGTACAAAAAGTTTAGCATCGGTGTAAATGTTGGCGCTACTGCTCCTTCAGTTGCAACTGGTGGTTCAAACGACTTCACACACAATAAAATTCAATTAGGTTACGGTATTTCATTCAGAGAGCAACTTGCACACTCTTTTGGTTTACAATTGGATTTCCATGGTGGTAAAGTAGAAGGCGATAACACTAAAGCACCAGGTAGTAGCTATGCTGCTTCATCTTTCCAAACTAAATTTTGGTCAGGTACTTTAAGTGGTGTAGTAAACGTTGCTACAATCGACTTCTTAAGACGCAAAAATTCAGTTAACTTCTTCGTTACAGCGGGTGGTGGTTTAGCCATGTACTCTCCTAAAGTTACTTTCAAAGACGGTACTGTAATTGATTATGATGGTCACGCTGGTTTGCCTCCAGGTCAAGGTACCAACAAATTCGTTAAAGAACTGATTATCCCTGTTGGTGCAGGTGTTAAATTCAGATTAAGTGACGTTGTTGCCTTAAACTTAGGTTACACTGAAACATTTGTTGATGGTGATAACTTTGACGGTCTTAACAAAGGCTATCCTACTAAAGATAAATACAGCTACGGTTATGCAGGCTTAGAGTTCACTTTAGGTTCAAAATCAAAACCAAGCTTAGAGTGGGTTAACCCAGTTGCTTTAATGTATGACGAATTGTACGATGCTGCATTACGTCAGGAAGTTGAAGCTTTGAAAGGTCGTGTTACCAACGTTGAAAACGCTGTTAATGATCTGAAAAAAGATTCTGACGGTGACGGTGTTGCTGATCAATTTGACAAATGCCCAGGTACTGCTGCTGGTAGCGTAGTTGACGGTTCAGGTTGTGTTATCGTATTTCCTAAAGATACTGTAGCTCCTGCTCCTACTGCTACTGCTTACTCAAACATCCAGTTTGAATTTGACAGCTCAGTATTAAGGACTTCATCTTACCCAGTGTTAGATGCTACTTCAGCTGACTTACGTTCATCTGGTAAATCTGTTGAAGTTGACGGTTTCGCTTCATCTGAAGGTACTGCTGCTCACAACTTATCTTTATCAAAAGACCGTGCTAACTCAGTAAAAACTTACTTAGTTAACTCTGGTGTTGATGCTAAAAAAGTTAAAGTAAAAGGTTACGGTGAAACTAACCCAATTGCTGATAACTCAACTGAAGAAGGCCGCGTGTTAAACCGTCGCGTTCAATTCAAACAAAAATAATATCAATTAAATATTATTGCGAAGGCTCCGGATAACCCGGAGCCTTCTTTGTTTTATATCACTTTCCATTCAATTCTCCTTTACCTTCTTATAATCACAACAGCTTCTTGTTTATAAATAGATATACCATAACTTAGTAATCGATTATGAATGGCATACCTGTTAAATCGAAGATTAAAGCCGACCAGGTTTTAAAAATCAGCCCGTTTAAGGAGGTGATCAAACCCACCGTACCGCACAAACATGCTAATTACTTTGAGTTGATCATATTAAGTCAGGGTTCGGGATTTCATACTATTGATGACTATACATTTGATGTTAATCCACCAGATATTTATTTTTTAAAGCCCGGACAAACGCATTGTTGGAATTTTTCAAGAATACCCAGAGGCTTTGTGATCCTGTTCAGGGAGGAATTATTGAATAGCGAAAGTTTAGAAGTAGTTTATCAGTTACCCGCACACATTGGCCTGACAGACGGTGGTACCCTTTTTGAGTTAGTGAAACGGTTTTATCAGGATTATCAATCCGATACTTCACTAACTATATTGAAAACTTATTTACAGCTGATCCTGCTAAAGATCCCGAAACAGTCAGGTGCCTTTATCCAAACAGACATAACTTTTAACGCTGTTTATTATCAATTTAAAAGCCTGATCAATGAAAATTATCAACGGATAAAAAAGATACAGGATTATGCCGATCTGCTAAAAGTGTCGACATCCCGGTTAAATTTAATATGCAGGAACGCCTCAGGTAAAACGCCCTCTATGTTGTTAAATGAGCGTATACTGTTAGAATCAAAAACACTACTTTCAAACACTTCCTTCTCCATCAAGGAAATTGCGGCCAGCCTTGACTTTTCCGACACATCACATTTTGTCAAATTTTTTAAGGTGAACACTAACTTAACACCTGGCCTATACCGGGAACTGGCATTTTCATCAACCAAAAGAGCTATTTAATTATACCGCAGATGGTGGATTTTATACCGTGACCAGCATACTGTAAACTCTATTTTTACAATTGCAATCTGCATGCTATCATGAAAGTACGTTTACCTCTTGGCTGTCTTATTTTTCTCTTTTCTTATATAAGTTCATTCGCACAAAGTACTAATATTAAAGGTAGGGTAACGGATGCCAAAAGCAAATATCCGGTAGAATATGCGAGTATTGCTCTATTCAAAACCACCGATTCTACACTGGTTTCCGGACAAGTTACAAGCGCCAATGGTGAGTTTCGTTTCACAAAAATGCCCCGGGGGCGTTATTATATAAAAATAATCTTCATTGGCTATGAAACCAAATACATCAAAGAAGTTAATATTGAGGATGGCCAGCAATTAGATTTGGGCAATATCCCGATAAGCCCTTCAGGCAAGATGCTTAATGAGGTTGCTATTTCAGGTCAAAAAATAACAGCAGTAAATAAAATTGATAAACAAAGTTACAAAGCGGGACAGTTTGAATCGGCCAAAGGCGGCTCGGCTATTGACGTATTGAAAAACCTTCCATCGGTGGCTGTCAATTCAGAGGGAGATATTAGTGTGCGGGGATCATCCGGTTTTATGGTACTGATCAATGGTAAACCTGTTTTAGCCGATGCACAAACGGTGTTAACCCAGTTACCCGCCAATACTATAGATAATATAGAGTTGATCACCGCGCCATCCGCCAAATACGATCCGGATGGTCGGGGCGGTATCATCAATATTGTTACTAAAAAGGGTGCCGCCGATGGCCTCACCCTGACGGCCAATGCACAGGGTGGCCTGCCCAGTACCACTGACTATGGTAACCTGGAAAAGCCAAAACGCTTTGGAGGTGATGTCACCATTAACTACAGAAAAAATAAATGGGACATTTCTGTAGGGGGCAATTATACCCGGAATGATAATGAGGGCTACCGGGAAGGCGATGTTTATACCAAAAACTTCATCAACAATACCATCACTCGCTTCCCATCCAATGGTGAAAGAAGTTTTGACAGGCATAATTATGCAGGAAGGGCGTCTGTAAGTTATACTGTCGACCCGAATAATGTGATTTCGGTGGGGCTTTATAGTGGTAAAAGATACCAGGCACGCCTGGCCGACCTGCTATATAACAATACCACCTCAAACCTAAGCACTAATGCGCTTATCAAAAATACAACCTATTATAATTCAAACCTACAAACCAAAGAAGGCACTTTTAATCTGGGTAATGTTGATTATACCCACACCTTTACCGATAAGTCAACCCTGACGGCCGTGCTGCTCTATGAGCACGATAATTTGTACGGAGCAACTCAAAATCGAAATCTAAGATATCCGAATACAGCAGACACTATACAATATGTAAACAATCCTTACAAAAGGCCCATTAATGCTTACCGCTTAAAACTGGATTACAGCGTGAATATTGGTAAGGGAAAACTGGAAAGCGGTTACCAGTTCAGGCATGAAATTCAGGACGGCATTTTTGATTATTTTGTAACACCGGCAACTTCGCAGCCCGATCTGGACAAATTTAGTGGGAGTACACATGCTAAAAATGATATCAATTCATTTTACAGCCAATACTCCGGCAAGGTACAAAAACTGGAATACGTTGGTGGCTTACGCTACGAATATGCCGCACGTACGGTTAACCTGTCATATGATCCCAATCCGCATATCCTCAATCTGTCCAATTTATTTCCCTCGGCCAGTTTACTGTATCATCTCAACGAGGGCTGGAATCTCAAAGCAGGCTACAGCAAGCGGGTTCAGCGTAACAGTAATCTGGAGCTAAACCCCATACCAGAGCGTGAACACTCTGAAACGCTGGAACAGGGCGACCCTGACTTGTTGCCGGAATTTATTGACCTGGCCGAATTGGGCGTGAATCGGAATTTCACCAAAGGTTCCTTCTTTACTACGCTGTATTACCAGCATATTAAAAACCCTGTACAACGGCTTAACAGCGTGTATGCCGATACCATACTAAACCGGGTGTATACCAATGCCGGAAGCGCCAGATTATTCGGTATGGAAGCGGGAATGAACTTATCGCCCTTTAAGTGGTGGAGCATTTATTTGGGCGGTAACCTGTACAATTATAAAATTTATGGCAACATTAGTATTTTAAATGAGCCTTTTATCATCTCCAATACAAAATGGGCTTATTCGGTTAATGGCAATACCAGCTTTCAACTCAGCAAAACACTTAGTTTGCAAGCCAATGTAAACTACCTTTCTAAAAGACCGACAGCCCAGGGAGAAGATGGACAATTTTTTGTGCCGAATACCTCTGTAAAAAAAACATTCATGAAAGGACGCCTATCCGCATCCATACTGTGGCAAAACATGAACATGGGGATATTGGGCGCCAACAAGCAACGTATCACTACTGCAGGTTCCAATTTTTATACAACAACAAATTATATTTCTGAAACGGATGTACTCCTGATCAACCTTAGTTTTAACTTAAACAGGTTTACCAGCAAATTAAAATTACCAACCAGCGAAACAGGTGATCGGGAATTTTAAACTGTTTTGTTAACTACAGTTTGAAACTCTTGCTTTAAACTTTACTTTACACTCTTTTTAAGTACAATAAAGTACCCGCCTATAAAAACAAGCGCGGAGACTGAAATACCAACAAAAATGTCTTTGGTAAAAAGATCGATGACTATTTGAGGTGTTTCGCCTTTAATGGTGCTATGCGGCATTAGTTTTAAAGCCAGCATGGGGTGCGCATAAGGGAACAGATAACAATACTCCCAGCCTTTTGACGCGGTTATAACACCAACAATGGTGGCAAAAAAACCAATACCCATCGGCTTCAAAAAATCAGACCATAATAAGCTGAGTAAAAACTGGATAGATAATATACCCAACGACGACAAGAAAAGCTTAAAGTAAAGCTTGGCCAGCGTATCTTCCATATGGTAATTATCAAAGCGCAGTTCCGGCTTTACCAAACTGAGTAAGTTGCCAAAGCCTATGGTAAACAATACAAAAAGGGTCAGGCATAAAAATATCAGGAACAGGGCATAAAAGTATTTGGCCGCGTATACACTCAGGCGCGAAATGGGCAGGCTAAATAAGCTTTTCCAGGTATCGGCTTTATGCTCTATACTATTTACCGAGTAAGCAATAAAAATAACAAACATAGGTAACAACAGCGATCCCATTACAGCCAGAATAGCGCCGGCAAACTGTATCCATAACATCATAGGGGTCATACCTGCCAACTTTTCGCTTTTAACGTAAAAACCCACAAACAGCAGCAGGCAAATAAGCAAGGGCAATAATGTGGCAGCCCAAAAGCCCAGCGTTTTACGGCTCTTAAAAAACTCTGACCGGAATGATAAAATAAATCCTTTCATAACGATCAGGCGTTTTGGGTGATGGATAAAAACAATTTCTCCAGGTCTTTTTGCTGCTTGCTGATGCTAAATACAACATATTCGTTTTGGATAAGCAGCGCGTTGATATCGCCCATTTGATTTTTGGAAGTATAGGGCACGTACACATATTCATCGGTTACATCTGCAACCGGATAGTTTTTGCGTTTAAGCAGGTTGGCCGCGTCAACGGTATTATCGGCTTCAATACGTATTAAAGGCTGGCTTAATGCCTCCAGCTCTGTAATGCTGCCCTGAAACAGCAATTGACCGCCATCAATAATACCTACATGCGTAGCCATACGTTCAATCTCGGCCAGCAAATGGCTCGATATGAACACCGTTTTACGGTGCTGGCTAACCAGTTTCAACAACAGTTCACGCACTTCAATGATACCGTTCGGATCGAGGCCATTGGTTGGCTCGTCCAGTATCAATAATTTAGGGTCGGTAAGCAGGGCCAGTGCTATGCCCAAGCGCTGTTTCATTCCTAAGGAATATTGACCGGCTTTTTTATTTGCTGCATTGCTCAGGTGCACCAGGTCGAGCATTTCGTCGACCCGCTTAACGGGTACCTGCAATAGTAATGCCCTGTTCAGTAAATTTTCTTTGCCGCTTAGGTGCTGATAAATAGCTGGCTGCTCAATAAGCGCCCCGATCTGGGATAGTATGCTGATGCGATTTTTTTGGAGTTCCTGTTCAAAAATGTGGATGCTGCCGTGTTGAGTTTTAAGCAGGTTTAACAGGAGTTTGATAGTAGTGGTTTTCCCGGCTCCGTTGGGGCCAAGAAAACCATATATACTTCCTTCGGGTACCTGCAGGTTTAAGGATTTAACAACCTGCTGACTGCCGAAGTTGAAGGATAACCCTTCAGTACGAATTACCATACATGGTTATCCTTGGCTACTGAGCAAACAGTTTTAACAAGGGTAACACCTTTGTAAAACAATGATGTGGCATGAACTGATGCCCCAACAATTGCCGATTCCTTTTTTTGTTCAAACTGATAGCTTACACCTAATATAAGGGCAAACATTACTGGTATCAGTAACATGATAAAAGGATTCGAATTTTTGATAAGCGTTTTCATCGTGAGTGTTTTGATACAACAAAGGAATATTAATTATTTTACCTGCTAAAAAGTATTAGACCAACGCACGGAGTTTATAGATGAACGGTTAATTAACCGCATTAACCCGTTCATCGAGTTTAAATGCCCGTTCATCGATAAAATGAAATACTATATATAAATGTAGCGGCATATCCCCATCAAAATATTAAATTAGACGGTGGGTTGAGACTCAAGAACCAAGAGTCAAGAATCAAGACAAGCTGCAATCAAACTGATCATATTACTGTCTTGACTCTTGGTTCTTGATTCTGATAAGACTTTAAAAAAATGTCATCAGATAAACAAACACGTATTATAAAAACAGGCTGGCAGATATTCTGGCATTTACTTTTTTGGCTGGGTATTATATCGCTCTTTTTGTCCCTGGCCCGCAGCAATACCAAGCTTAGCAACAAGGAGCTGCTTATCCTGTTTTTGCTCTATCCTGCCATCAATATCAGCTTGTTTTATATTAACTTCCTGGTTTATATCCCCAGGTTTTTAGATAAAAAGCGTTACTGGGCCTATGCCTTGTTTATTATTATAACTATCATTGTTTACGGCCTGGGTAAATATGGTGTGGGGCTGATGTTTAAACAATATGTGCTGGTACGTATGAAAGGCGAGGTAATTACCTTTCCCTCCTATTTCCTAAGTACCATTTTCACCAGTTTAATATTCATCTTTTTAAGCACTGTGCTCAAATTTACCACCGACTGGTTTTTGAACGAACGGATCCAGCATGACCTGGAAAACCAACGCCTGAGCGCCGAACTGGCATTCTTAAAATCGCAGATCAACCCCCATTTTTTATTTAATTCCCTCAACAGCATTTATTCGCTGGCTTACCAGCGCTCGGAAACTACGCCAGAAGCTATCCTGAAACTATCCGAAATTATGCGGTATATGCTGTATGAGTGTAATGATAATAAGGTTGACCTGAGTAAAGAACTGCAATATTTGCATAACTACATCGACCTGCAAAAAATACGCTTCGGCAACAAAGCTTTTATTGATTTTAAGGTGATGGGTGAAGTAACCAACCAGCAAATTGTACCCTTACTGTTGATCGCCTTTATCGAAAACGCGTTTAAACACGGTGTAGCCAGCGATGTAACATCACCCATTAAACTATTAATCAATGTAGATGAAAGCAAGCTTCATTTTTATATACAAAACAAAAAGCATACCCATAACCGCGATACAATTGGGGGTATTGGTTTAAATAATGTGCAAAGACGACTTAACCTGCTTTATCCATATAAACACACTTTGAACATCAGGGATGAAATTGATACTTATACCTGCGAACTGTCTATTGTACTATAAATATTTAATTATTAAAGTCCTCTCCAATTGCTTTAAATTGTATTTTTTGAACCCTCTCCTTTGGAGAGGGTAGGGTGAGGCTAAAAAAATTAACGATAAATCATTAGAACACTTATTTTTACAACATGATCCGATGCCTGGTAGTTGATGATGAGCCTTTAGCGCTGCATATATTGGAAGATTATATTTCCAAAATGCCTTTTTTGCAATTGGTAAAAGCCACCACCAATCCCATCGAGGCGCTGACCATAGTACAGGGTGGCAATGTGGACCTGGTGTTTTTAGATGTGCAAATGCCCGAGCTTACCGGCATCCAGTTTTTAAAGATCTCCAACGGCAAAGCCAAAGTGATTTTAACCACCGCCTATCCGCAATACGCGCTGGAAGGTTATGAACTGGATGTGGTTGATTATCTGCTTAAACCCATAGCGCTCGACCGTTTTTTTAAGTCGGTTCAAAAAGCACAAAGCATTATACAACCGGTAATTAAAACTGTTCAACAAGCTGAGCCGGTACAGCAGGATGATTTTTCGACCGACTTTATTTTTGTAAAAACCGAGCATAAGATCCAAAAGGTATACCTGCACGATATTTTGTTTATTGAAGGATTGAAAGATTACATCTCCATATTTACCACCGCCGAGCGTATCATTACCCTGCAAGGCATGAAGAAAATGGAAGACGCCCTGCCCGAGAAGCATTTTATACGCGTACACAAATCATACATCGTGGCCCTCAATAAGATCGATAGCATCGAACGCAGCCGCATCCAGATAGGCGACAAGATCATCCCCGTGGGTGATACTTACCGCGATGATTTCTTCAGGATGATTGAGGATAAGAATATTTAAACCTCCGCTAAATTTCTTTACGAATATGTCATTGCGAGCGTAGCGTGGCAATCTCATCGCAAGTAGATACATACGAGGAGATTGCCACGTCGTTCCTCCTCGCAATGACATGGTTTTTTTCTTTTCCCCCGTCAGCAGATAAGCTTCGGACGAAAGCGGGCAGAACAATGGTGGCCCGTGCGATTGCAGGGGCATAGCAAGTTTTTGCTGAAGCGTAGGGAAATGTGCGAACGAAGTAGGGCAAAATAATTGCAGCCCGTGGTTCTGTCCGCTTTGCAGGGCAGTGGTCGTGTGCGGCAAAGAAGCATTTCTGCTGACTTGATTTATTCGTTTTTGTTTGTTTTTTTATTGGTACTCATTATCTCGCTACGCTCGGTCTTGGTTACTTTGTATCAAGACAAAGTAACAGCCCCAGCGGCAATTGAGCGCTCTACGATAGGCACTATTCGCCCTGTATAGTATAAAGATTGCTTCTTTCCTCGCAATGACGTGATGGGAAACATCCCTTTAATACAATATGTCATTGCGAGCGATAGCGCGGCAATCTCCTCGCGTCCTCTTCGATGAGAATAGCTACGAGATTGCTTCGTCGTTCCTCCTCGCAATGACATGGAGGATGAGTTCTGCCGATATTGCCATTACTTCACCTCTACTTCTTCAACCGTATCTTTTTCACCAATTTGCTGACGCCACATGGCATAGTACAAGCCTTTCTGACTTAACAGATCATGGTGTTTGCCCGATTCAATAATACGGCCTTTCTCCAACACATAAATGCAATCGGCATGCATAATGGTTGATAGGCGGTGAGCGATCAGTATAGTAATGTGATTTTCCAGCTCAGATACATTGCGGATGGTTTCGGTGATCTCTTCTTCGGTGATGGAGTCCAATGAAGAGGTAGCCTCATCAAACACCAGGATATCAGGCCTACGCAGCAATGCGCGAGCTATCGAGAGGCGTTGTTTTTCGCCGCCTGACACCTTTACACCACCTTCGCCAATCACGGTACTCAGGCCTTTATCGGCACGGGCAAGCAGGGTTTGACAAGCGGCACGCTGCAGCACATTCATACATTCCTCGTCGGTCGCATCGGGACGCACAAACAGCAGGTTTTCGCGTATGGTGCCCGAGAATAATTGGGTATCCTGGGTTACGAAACCAATTTTTTCGCGCAGCTGATCCAGATCGATGTCACGACTTAAAATATTATTGTATAAAACATCCCCATCCAAAGGCTGATATAAGCCAACCAATAGCTTCACCAGGGTAGTTTTACCCGAGCCAGATGGCCCAACAAAGGCAATGGTTTCGCCGGTGTTGGTTTCAAAACTAATATGGTTAAGGGCGTTGCGGTTGGCGGTTAAATGTTTAAAAGTAACATCCCTAAAAGTTAAAGTATTTACTTTTTCTAACAGCACCGGTTTCTCTGGCTTTTTATCGATGGGGGTACTTAATATTCCTCTGAAATTACCCAGCGAAACCTCGGCTTCGCGCCATGACAGGATCACGTTACCCAACTCCTGCAGCGGATTGAACAGGAAGAAGGAATAGAACAAAAAGCTAAAGTATTGTCCCGGCGAAATGGTTTGTTTAAAAATAAGCAGCAATAATACCACTACCATTACGCTCCGTACCAGGTTAACCGTAGTGCCCTGCACAAAGCTCATGCTGCGTACATATTTTACTTTTTTAAGCTCAAGGGCCAATATTTTATAGGTAGTATTGTTTAAACGGGCAATTTCCTGCTTAACCAAACCTAAACTTTTTACAAGCTCAATATTCCTTAATGATTCTGTGGTTGAACCAGCTAAAGCGGTGGTTTCTGATACTATCTTTTTTTGAATGGTTTTTATTTTCCGGCTCATGGCCATACTCACAAAAGTAATAATGGGTATAGCGGCAAAATAAACCAGCGTTACCTGGTAGCTAACACTTAACGAGTACACAATAACAAATACCATCCCAATGAGCGATACAAAAAGGATCCCAATAAACGAGGTGATGAATTTTTCGCAATCGAGCCTTACTTTTTGCAAAATGCCCAAAGTTTCGCCACTGCGCTGATCTTCAAACACCTGGTAGGGTAATTCCAGCGAATGTTTCAGGCCATCGGCATACATTTCGGCACCAACTTTTTGGGTAATAATATTGGTAAAATAATCCTGGAAGTTTTTTGCTATACGCGATACCATGGCCACGCCAATGGCTGCGCCAATGAGTATTAACACCTGGTGCAGGTATTCCTGATACTGGAGTGTGCTGCGTTTTTCGATAACCCGGTCAACAATGCGCCCGGTTATCCAGGGGTCGAGTAGTGAAAAGCCAATGTTCATGGCCGCCAGGAACAAAGCCAGCACAACTATCCAGCGATGCTTTTTTAAGTAAGAAATGAGTATATTCATGTTTGTACGCCAAAAATAAAAAAAGGGAATGGCTAAGTAGCTCATTCCCTTTTAATTTGACATAAGGTTAATATTTAAACCGTCATGATATCTTTTTCTTTGGCTTCAGAAAGCTGGTCGATCTTGATAATATAAGCGTCGGTCAGTTTTTGAACATCGGCCTCACCTACTTTTATCTCATCTTCAGAAACACCATCTGATTTTAATTTTTTGATCTTCTCGTTAGCATCTTTGCGGATGTTACGGATAGCCACTTTACCGGTTTCGGCTTCGGCTTTTGCTTTCTTAACCAGGTCACGACGACGCTCTTCTGTTAGCGGCGGTACATTAATGCGGATAATAACACCATCATTTTGTGGATTAACACCCAGGTTTGCTTCTTTAATAGCTTTTTCTATTGGGGCAAGCATTGATTTTTCCCAAGGTTGAACCACAATCGTACGGGCATCTGGTGTGTTAACAGTACCTACCTGGCTCAACGGAGTTGGGCTACCATAATAGTCAACCACAATATCATCAAGCATTGATGGGTTTGCTTTACCTGCACGTATCTTATTTAATTCATTATCGGCGTGGTCAATGGCTTTGTCCATTAAAGCCTTTGCATCAGTCACTTGTTTTTTAATGAGTTCGCTCATTGGTTTTAAATTTTCACAAAAGTAATAAAATCTATCATTTTCCTTAGCCTTGCTGCAAAATCAAATTGTTGGGGCGATAGGGTATGGCGCAGACAACTCACCCCGACATCGCTAACGCTCGTCGCCCCTCTCTTCGCCTGCGGCGGAAAGAGGGGAATTTCTTTTCTTTATGCGTCATTGCGAGGTACGAAGCAATCTTTATGCTGTACAGAGCAAACATGAATGGTTAACCTGCTTACGTAGAGATTGCTTCGTACCTCGCAATGACGCGCTTTTAGTAAGTCGTCTTAACCCTCTTTGCGGCAAAGCCGGAGAGAGGGTGGTCCAGTGAAGCGCAGACCGGGTGAGTCGAACAGACGACAAATTGACTTGCTCCCCTACTTCCAATTTCGCCGTTTTTTTCGTATCTTTATATCAAACAACGGCCCGGCTCTCTGTAAAAACAGGAAGCCGGGCTGTTTAGTTAAGGTCAAAACAAGACCAAAAACCGACCATTTTGTATATAGTTATTTGACAATCAACCAATTAATACTTTTTAAAGTTTTAAAAACTGCTCAAAACTGTGTTAAAATTTGTTAAAAAGTGTTAAAATGATGGTTTTTTGAGCGATTTTGATGTGTTTTTAGCCCCTTTTCGGGCCGAAAAGTGTTAAAATTCGAGGTTTAAAAAGTATATCGGGCTAAACATCAAATGTTAAATAACATTTTTTAACATTTAGGTTCCCCGGGATAATCTTATATTTATGTAAACCTTTTTATCGCATGAAATCAATTTGGCTATTTATACTTATGATAGGTGGTGTTACCCAGTTAAAAGCGCAACAACTAACCACACCACTGCCCGGTAAAAAACCCGATAATTCTATCTATCAGTATTTTAAGGTAAAACCTGATGATGGCATACTAAAATCAACACCGGTTATACCCAACGTACTTCAACCGTTGCAGAATATGCAAACACTAAATAATGTAATCGCAGCTGAAATAACCGACCGCATGCCGGTTGTAAAACTACAGTCGACCGATAAAATGCCGGTTGTAAAAACAGATGAGCCTAATATGCACTATACCATGTTAGTCAAACGACTTGGCGAAGCGAAACCTGATTCGGTTATAAAAACCATTCGTCCTTAATTATCAGATAGTTAAAAATCCTTATTCAGCACTTTTTCCAGTTCGGCAAAGCTGATATTCATTTTCACACGGCCTTGTTTGGCATAGGATAATTCGCCGGTTTCTTCGGATATGATAATGGCAGTAGCCTCGTTAGCTTCAGTTACACCAATACCAGCCCGGTGACGCAAACCAAATTGAGCAGGCAGGTCTGTTTTTTCGGTAAGCGGTAAAATGCAACTGGCCGATTTGATTTTATTTTCAGATATCACCACCGCCCCGTCATGCAGCGGACTGGTTTTCTGGAAGATACTCTCCAGCAGGCGCTTTGATATCTTGGCATCCATTACCTCGCAGCTGTTTTGATAAAACTGCTCGTCATAATATTTTGCAAATACAATTAGGGCCCCGGTGCGGGTTTGTTTCATGCTTTTGCAGGCATCTATAATAGGTTTTATACGTGCATAGTTATTTTTCTCGGCTTCGGCCTTGCCAAAAAAGTATTGCCACCAGGCTTTGTTCCGTTGCAGCGAAGCATTTTTGCCCACCAGTAATAAAAAGCGCCTTACTTCCTGCTGAAAAACCACGATAACCGCAATGATGCCCACATCAACAAACTTGCCTAAAATGGCGGTAAGCAGTTTCATGTGCAATGCGTTCACCACAAAGTTGAGTGCAAATATCACCGCGAAGCCGATAAAGATATTGGCCGCAATGGTGCCCCGGATGAGGTTATAAAGCTGGTATATAATAAAAGCCACCAGAACCACATCAAGGATATCAAAAAATGTGATCTTGGGGAAGCTGAGGAATATGGATTGCATTTACGAAGTTAATAAGTTTAAGGAGAAGTTAAAGCCATGCTATCCCTGCACAACAAGCAACGTTCTTTTTTTAAATAGCTATGACTATCCTTCTGAAAATTCAGGGAATATATGGCCCGCCAACTACGCCCCAGCCCCATTGCGGCATAGGAACATCAGTAGGTTCTGTTACCTCATCTGTTTTGGAGTTAATAACCGCGATACGGGTTCCCCATTCCAGGTAAGCCATAAATGCCGAACGAAACTCCGGATCATCCGGTAACGCATATTCATCGGCAGTTTGCAGCAGTAGTTCTATCCAGCGTTTGCGGTGTGCCTCTGTCAGATATTTTTGGAGATGCTTGCTGATCATGATAAAATGGCTACCTTCCTGCTCACTATAGGTTTTGGGACCTCCTAATACCTCGGCTACAAAATGGGCCACGTGCAGGCGGTGCTGCGGGCTCATATGCTTAAATACAGGCTCAAGCAAGTCGTCGGCCAGCACTTTATCATAAAACTTGTCAAAAAGGTTTTCAAAGGCTTTTGTACCACCGGCCCACTCAAAAAGTGTAGGCACACCGGATTTACTTGTTGCATCCATATATAAAACGTGTTTTGATTGATGAATAAAGATAGCACAGCCAAACCAAAGTTAAAAGTATAACCCGGTAATGATGAATATGATAATACGCCTATTTGTTACGTTCGGTAGTAAACCTTACCAATTGTTCCAATCCGCGGTGCGAATCGCTGTCGGGGAAAGTATTGAGGATTTCAAAAGCTTCGTCCTGGTATTTTTTCATTTGCGTTTCGGCATATTGCAGGCCGCCGGTATCGTTTACAAACTTAACTATCTGGGCAATCTTAGCCGGATCGTCATTATGATTTTTAACCAGGTTGATGATCCTTTTCTTCTCAGAATCAGTAGCATTTGCCAGCGAATAGATCAATGGCAGGGTAACCTTTTTCTCCTTGATATCGATACCCAGGGGTTTGCCTACATCATCGGTACCAAAATCAAACATATCATCTTTGATCTGGAAAGCGATACCTATTTTTTCGCCAAACAAGCGCATTTTTTCTACCACCTCATCAGAGGCCCCGGCAGATGCGGCTCCACAAGCGCAGCACGAAGCTATAAGCGACGCCGTTTTTTGGCGGATCACTTCGTAATAAACCGGTTCGCCGATATCCATGCGGCGTACTTTCTCGATCTGCATCAGTTCGCCCTCGCTCATTTGCTTTACCGCGTCAGATACTATACGAAGTAGCTGAAAATCACCATTATCAATAGATAGCAGCAGACCTTTTGAAAGCAGATAATCCCCTACCAAAACGGCTATTTTATTTTTCCATAAAGCATTGATGGAGAAAAAGCCACGGCGCTGATAAGAGTTATCAACCACATCATCATGTACTAATGAAGCCGTATGCAACAATTCAACCAAAGCGGCCCCACGATGGGTCGATTCGTTAATGCCACCGCAAATGCTGGCGGCAAAAAACACAAACATGGGTCTAATCTGCTTTCCTTTACGCTTAACAATATAATGAGTTATCCGGTCAAGCAAAGGTACAGAGCTTTGCATAGAAGCTTTAAACTTCTCCTCAAATACATCAATATCGGCAGCGATAGGTTTTTTAATGTTGTTGATGCTCAGCATTGAAACTAAACAAGCTTTTTATGTGTAAAATTACCATACGGCAATATGGAGCAAACATAAGCTAAAATTATTTATCTGCATTATGGCTAAATATTTTTTACCCCAATTAAACCAAACACATTATTTACCCTCTATACTATTAAATGCCATATTTTATAAGTTGAGTTAAAGTTTTCGTGAAGGCGGAGCCCTCTGTAAAGAGGACTTCGCTTTTTTATTCCCTTTGAACGCAATATTATTTTACCTTTGCAATCCCATTTAATCCGGAGAGGTGTCTGAGTGGTCGAAAGAGCACGCCTGGAAAGTGTGTATACGCCAAAAGTGTATCGAGGGTTCGAATCCCTCCCTCTCCGCGAAGAAACAATATCAAAATCACATAGAAGCCTGCACATCAATAATGTGCAGGCTTCTAATTCTTTGTTCATCTGTCTGATCCATTAATGGATCAAAAGAAAACCAGAGGTGATTTACGATCAAACCAATTTAAAAACGGTCCAGGTTCATCACCTTAGTCCAGGCTTGTATAAAATCCTTCACAAACTTGTCCTGGGCGTCGGAACCTGCATACAGCTCGGCAACAGCCCTCAGTTCTGAGTTGGAGCCCAACACAAGATCGGCACGGGTACCCGTCCATTTTACTTCGCCGGTAGCACGATTGCTACCTTCATAAAGTTCCTTGTCGGTTGATACTGCTTTCCATGCAGTCCCCATATCAAGCAAGTTTACAAAGAAATCGTTGGTGAGCTGGCCAGGACGTGATGTAAAAACACCATGTTTGGAGCCATCAAAATTAATATTCAATACACGCAAGCCACCTAACAATACCGTTAGCTCAGGTGCAGTAAGCGTAAGCAGATGCGCCTTATCTATCAGCAACTCTTCGGTAGATACCGGGGCTTTTGTTTTGCGGTAATTGCGGAAACCGTCAGCAGCAGGCTCCAGGTAACCGAATGATTCTACATCGGTTTGTTCCTGCGAGGCATCTGCACGGCCGGGTTTAAAAGGAACGGTGAGGGTGTGGCCTGCATCTTTAGCTGCTTTTTCAACCCCTACACTACCCGCCAGTACGATCAGATCTGCCAGCGAAACTTTTTTACCATTGGTCTGCGCTGCATTAAATTCTTTTTGAATACCCTCCAATTTACCCAATACATTTTGCAATTGCGCCGGATTATTTACCTGCCAGTATTTTTGCGGAGCCAGGCGGATGCGTGAACCATTGGCGCCACCGCGCTTGTCTGTACCGCGGAAGGTAGAGGCCGAGGCCCATGCTGTGGAAACCAGTTCAGATACGCTTAAACCCGATGCCTGTACTTTTGCTTTCAAGGCAGCGATATCACTTTCAGCTATCAATGCATGGTCAACTGCAGGGATAGGATCCTGCCACAGTAATTCTTCTTGCGGTACATCTGGACCCAGATAGCGTTCGCGAGGGCCCATATCGCGGTGCGTTAATTTAAACCATGCACGTGCAAAAGCATCTGCAAATGCATCCGGATTTTCCAAAAAGTGTCTTGATACTTTTTCGTAAGCCGGATCAAACCTTAAAGCCAGGTCGGTAGTCAACATGGCTGGCTTATGCTTTTTTGAGCTATCATATGCGTCAGGAATAGTAGCTTCTGCATCTTTAGCTACCCATTGGTGCGCGCCGGCCGGGCTTTTTGTCAATTGCCATTCAAAACCAAACAGGTTTTCAAAAAAATCATTGCTCCATTTGGTTGGCGTTTTTGTCCATATTACTTCCAGTCCACTGGTAATCGCGTCGGCACCTTTACCAGAACCATAGCTGTTGTTCCAGCCGAAGCCTTGCGATTCGATGCCGGCGGCTTCGGGCTCCTTGCCTACATTGTCGGCAGATGCAGCACCGTGAGTTTTGCCAAAGCTATGGCCACCGGCTATTAATGCAACCGTTTCCTCATCGTTCATGGCCATGCGACCAAAAGTATCGCGGATGTCTTTCGCGGCGGCAACGGGGTCAGGATTACCGTCAGGACCTTCCGGATTCACGTAGATCAAACCCATTTGCACAGCTGCAAGCGGTTTTTCGAGGTTGCGGGAGTGGATATCGCCATTGGCATCATCGTCAGATACCAGTACACCATGTCCTTCTTGCACACCATGTGAACCATGTGCATAACGCAGATCGCCACCCAGCCAGGTGGTTTCAGAGCCCCAATATACGGACTCATCTGCTTCCCATACATCTTCACGTCCGCCGGCAAAACCAAAGGTTTTAAAACCCATTGATTCCAGTGCTATATTACCGGTAAGGATCATCAGATCGGCCCATGAAATTTTGCGGCCATATTTTTGTTTGATCGGCCAAAGCAGCCTGCGGGCTTTATCCAAACTTACGTTATCGGGCCAGCTGTTAAGCGGTGCAAAACGTTGCAATCCTACACCAGCACCGCCACGTCCGTCGCCTACACGATAGGTTCCGGCACTGTGCCAGGCCATACGGATGAACAAACCACCATAGTGACCAAAATCTGCCGGCCACCAGTCCTGCGAGTCGGTCATCAATGCATGAAGGTCTTGTTTTACTGCTGCCAGGTCAAGGCTTTTAAAAGCTTCGGCATAATTAAACTCTTCGCCATTGGGGTTTGATAAAGAGGAATTTTGACGCAGGATATTCAGCTTTAACTGGTTGGGCCACCAATTGTGGTTCCGGGTACCGCCGCCACCTGCATTATTTTTCATACTGCCATTGTGAAAGGGGCATTTACTGATGTCATTTGATTCGCTTTCCATATTTATAAGTTTATGTATTGAACTCTTACTGATTGTACAGTGGTATAAAATTAGGACATTAAAGAACACAATCACAATCGATTAATTCTATATCCAATAGTTAAAATTGATTAAGTGCTTAAGCATAACCCCTAAACAGGCAGGCCATTTTGTTATAAAAGATGGTTTACATGGTTTACACTTTTCATGGTTAACATTGATTTATTTAATTGAAAATAAATAAGTTAACTTCATTTTATCATCATATAACGGGTTTACATGTAAACCCACCCAGGGCTAAGTATTTAACATCATATGTTGAATAATGATTTCGATGTTGGAAATTCATTAGTCGATATTATTGGTGATCGGGGTGTACTAATGGAGAATGATAAATCTAAATTTCCAATATAATATCAAATTTAATCGCTTTTATTTATAATCATTCTAAATAGTTACCTATATTTGTCCCAAATTAGCTTCCAGTGTCAGGCAATAACAAATACCCCCAAGTAGTTTTTCACTTAACCGAGCAGTCTTTTCAGCAACTTTACCGCTTGTATTGGAAAAAAGTTTTTACTATTTGTTATCATACTTTGAGGGATGAAGATATAGCTGCAGAGCTTTCCCAGGATATATTTGAATCATTGTGGAAACGAAGAAACACACTCCAGATAAACGCATCTATTGAACAATACATTTTCAGATCGGCTAAACTCGAAGTGTTTGAGTATTGCCGCACCACATCCAACCGGCAAAAACACCTTCAAAATGTTATTCAAAATCAGTCAACCGAAGGAACCTGCACTGAAGATACTTTAAACTATAACGAACTGTATAAAACCATCAACCGCCTGATCAATAAGCTCCCTCACAAATCGCAGGAGGTTTACCGTTTAAGCCAGCAGCAGGGCCTGGATAAAAAGTCAATAGCTTCGGCTTTGCTTATATCGGAAAAAACCGTTGAATACCACCTCTACAAAGCATTGAATTTTCTCCGGGAGAATTTAGCTGTCGACTAAATAAGTCCGAAATGAGCATTCATATTATTTTCTTATCCCCGCTAATTAATTTTTCTGCCTGAATATCTGCTGTTTATATATTATTTAGAATTAGTCTTAGGAAAAATAAGGAACTAATCAGCTATGTTAATGAATGCTGCCGTAGCTTGCATTTAATTAAATGAAAATAGAAATAACACAAGAACTACTGGAACGGTATCATCAGGGCAATTGCAGCACTGATGAGCAGTTCGCCATTAAACAATGGCTTCAAAATATAGCTGAAAGTGATTTCACCATCTCCCCTCCTGTAGATATACAGGGCATTGAGGATAAAACATGGGCAGAGCTCTCAGACCGGGTATTCACTGAGGATAAAGCTCACAAAACAAACTGGACCTGGCTGTTAAAGGTAGCTGCAAGTGTTGTTTTGATCACAGGATTGGCTTTCTATATTTATCATGTATCCGGAAACCATCAGGAGAAGGACAGTGCTGCCATTAGTTACCACGAAGTAAAAGTCCCTAAAGGAAGAAAGGCCACTTGCACCTTGCCCGACGGAACAATTATCCAGCTAAACTCGGATAGCAAATTGCGGTATCCCGAAAAATTTACAGATACATCAAGAGTTGTGGAATTTGAAGGTGAAGCTTTTTTTACTGTGGCTAAAGACAAAAAACGCCCGTTTTCTATCAATAGCAAACAGGTGGTTGTACGGGTTTTAGGAACTCATTTTAATTTTAGGGCTTATCCGGAGGAAAATAAAACTGATGTGGTGGTTGAAGAAGGGCGCGTAATGTTTTCGCCAAAAATCAAAAAATCTTCTTTAATTCTTACGGCTAACCAGCAAGGTGTATATGGTGCTGACCAATCCTTAAAGCAGCAAACTGTATATGCCGCAGCTTATTATAGCTGGCGTAATAATCAATTACAATTTAAAGATCAGAAATTGAGTGATATAGCATCAACACTGGAACGCTGGTATGACGTAGAGGTACTTATTGACAATAGCTTATTAAGAAACGAACGTTATACCGGACGGTTTAACAATCCGGATATGAAAAGTGTGCTCAACAGCCTTGAATTTGCCATAGGCCTGCATTATAAAATAGCCGGAAACATCGTAACTATTTATTAACCAGACGCAACAACTAATGCCATGTAGAAAAATATAGAAACAAAAATTCCCGATGCTTCATCGCCAAACTACAACATCGGGATTTGCTCAACTAATACCTAATTAATTAAACATTTAAACGAAAATATGAAACAGGTACATACTTACCTCAAAAATTTAACTAAATATTCTTCAGGCTTTACCATTAAACAGCTAAATATTGCCCCTAAAGTGTTAATTGTTATTGTTTTAACACTTCTCAACACCACACATTTATTTGCACAGCAGGATGTACTTGATAAACCCCTAACCATCAAATTAAGCAATATTACGTTGGCTGATGCACTATTGGCCATTGGTGATAAAGCATCGGTAAGCATCTCCTATAGCAATACCCGGCTCGATGCTAATAAGATCGTGAATGTGGACGCTACCCATCAACCCATCAGAAAAATATTACATGACCTCATGGGCGCTAACCTTAAATTAAAGGTGCAGGGCAATGTGATCACCATTCAAACAACGGACAACAAGCCGGTAACTTCTATCAATTTAAATAACAACCTGAACGAGGTGGTAGTGGTTTCGTCCCGCTCGCCGCAGCACATCAGCGAAATACCCGGAACCGTTTGGGTTATCGACAGTGCCAAACTGCAATCCCAGATCAAAGCTGGCGTACCGCTTAAAGAAGCATTGGGTATACTGATCCCGGGCCTGGACATTGGCAACCAGGGACGTTCCAATTACGCGCAAAATATCCGCGGGCGCAATATCCTGGTGATGATCGATGGGGTATCTATCAATAGCACCCGTAATACCAGCCGCCAGTTTGATGCTATCGATCCATTCAATATCGAGAAGATCGAAGTGTTATCCGGCGCGAGCTCTGTTTATGGCGGGGACGCGACCGGTGGTATCATCAACATCGTGACCAAAAAATCAACGTCGGAGAAACTGGCTTTCCAAACTGAAGTTGGCGGGCGCAGCGGATTAGGCCATGGCGACGACCATGACCTTCGCGTAGCGCAATCTATCGCTGGTGGCAATAGCTTTGTAAAAGGCCGTTTAGGCTTTGCTTATCAGCAAAATGGAGCTGCTTATGATGGCGATGGCCATCAGATCATTATCGATACCAAACAAGGCGACCTGCAATACAACCGTAGTATTGACCTGTTTGGCAATGTTGATTTTAAACTGAAACACAACCAGTCCATCAGCCTTGATGCACAGTATTACAACTCCAAGTACAACAGTGATCATGGCTTATTCCTAGGGAATAACCTGGCGGGTGCATTACCGACCAATGCCAATAATAATGTAGCTCCCGATCCTTCACTACTGGATGTACGCAAAGGATTTGACGCCGATGTGGTGCCGCGCAGTAAACGCATTTTTATTAATGGTCAATACCGTATCGGTAATATACTGGGTGGTCAGAGTTTTCAGTTTCAGGCATTTGTCCGGTCAGAAAAATTAGATTTCAGCCCATCTTTTCCCGAAGGTATTGTTCAGTCCCGCGATCTTACCGTTGCACCGGGTAATGTAAAACCCTTACCGCTGGCCGCATCACGCCAGAATACGGATGTATACGGTTTTAAGGCAGTTTTAGCCAAACAGTGGGATAAGGTAAAAGTAACTTATGGTGCCGATCTTGATCATGAAAAATTTGTAGGAACGCAAGCCTTCTTTGATACCAACTTAAGCTATAGTTCCGGCGGATTGATCAATAAAACAGCCAGTACCTTGGAACGTTATCCGGGCAATCGTATCCTGGGCATCTCGGGCTTTGCGCAGGCCAGCTGGGAAATTATGGATAAGCTTACGCTTTCAGGCGGGATACGCCAGCAGCATATGGATGTAACCGTAGATGATTTTGTTCGCTTTCAGCAGCAAGTATCTGTAAACTACGGTGTAGGTACCTCGGCGGATAAAATTCCGGGTGGTAAAAACGATTATAATGTAACCTTGTTCAATGGCAGTTTGATTTACAAATTCAGCAATAAGGCGCAGATATGGGCAAATTACTCACAAGGCTTTTCGGTACCTGATCCAACCAAATATTACGGAACCGGCTCTTATGTACGCGATGGGGATAACTGGAAACTGGTTAACAGCATCAACGTAAAAGACGCTCCTTTAAGCGGTATCAAAACCAACCAGTATGAACTTGGCGGCAGGTTAAGCGATGAGAGTGGATTTAAAGGACAGATAGCTGGTTTCTATTCCGTATCAGACAAAGCGATCCTCATCAACACCAGTAATTTCACCATATCCGTTACCGATCAAAAGGTGCGCAACTACGGTTTTGAAGGCGAACTTAGCTATAGCAAGCAGCCAAAAGGTTTAATAGTTGGCGTTTCCGGTCAGTTTATTATTTCGGATATCAAAACGCCTGATAAAGGATATCAGCGCAATTCCATCATCTCTACCAATCCATCCAAGTTTGTGAGCTTCGCGGGCTGGCAAAGTCAGGGTTTTTCGCTGAGGTTACAAGCTGTGCGCTCGCTTGACCTGAAAGATTACCAAAACCTGGAATTGAAGGGCTTTACCACATTTGACCTCGTGGGCAACGTAAAATTACCATTAGGTACGCTATCTGCTGGTATCCAAAATCTTTGGGATAAGCAGTATCTGACCTTCTGGGGGCAGCGTTCGGTATTGTTTTACGGTGCCCCGGCCAAACTGTACCAGTACTACGGTCGCGGCAGAACATTTTCTTTAACCTATACCATTAGTTATTAAAAGGTTCATAGTTGATGGTTCATAGTTCATAGCCAGAAAAGGATATTCCTCCAAAGGCAGCTGTCCCCACAAACTATGAACCATCAACTATGAACCATTAACCATGAACAAACTATCAATCATTACCTATGATAACACAATCCAATACCCCAAATCAGGATGAGGCCCTATTAGAAGCCTTAAGTGCCGGTACCTCTTTTGAAGATATATTTTACGAAGGCTCATCCCAGGAATACCTTAAGGCTATGAGCCTGGCCAGCCAGTCGGTAGTTAATTTTCTGCACGATAATAAAAAGCCGTTCAGCGGTGTAACAGCGGCCCAATTACGCCCACAGTTTGAATCGGTCGACCTCAGCACTCCCCTGCCCGATTATGAAAGCCTGATGAGCGAGGTTGAATCATTATATACCAAACACGCGGTTACCTTTCATCACCCCAAATATGTGGCACATTTAAATTGCCCCGTAGTAATACCGGCAATAGCTGCCGAAGTATTGATCAGTGCTATCAACTCCTCGCTGGATACCTGGGACCAAAGTGCCGGGGGAACACTGATAGAGCAAAAAATGATCGACTGGACCTGCAACGAAATCGGCTTTGATCAGAATGCCGATGGCGTGTTTACCAGCGGCGGTTCGCAAAGCAATATGATGGGTTTACTATTGGCCCGTGATCATTATTCGGTAGAATACCTGAAACACAATATCAAGCAAAATGGATTGCCGCCAGAAGCTTCCCGTTTCCGGATCTTTGTGTCAGAAGCAGGGCATTTCAGCATCCAGAAAAACGCTGCGATACTGGGCCTGGGCGAAAAGGCCGTAGTTAAGGTAAAAGCCGATCGTACCTTCCGGATGAATACTGTTTTGCTGGAAGATGCCATACAACGTGAGTTAAAACAGGGTAACATACCTATAGCCGTTGTAGCTACAGCCGGCACAACCG
The DNA here is from genome assembly GCF_059567985.1 of Mucilaginibacter sp. BGA-UO-ETr-C110. Lineage (NCBI taxonomy): Bacteria > Pseudomonadati > Bacteroidota > Sphingobacteriia > Sphingobacteriales > Sphingobacteriaceae > Mucilaginibacter > Mucilaginibacter sp. BGA-UO-ETr-C110. The sequence goes on along the minus strand of NZ_JCAQPB010000002.1, from coordinate 6,299,508 downwards.
ATTTTGGTAACCTCGATCCGCTGGAAGCCATAGGTCATATAGCCGCCAAATACAAATTGTGGTATCATGTTGACGCCGCCTACGGTTGCGGTTTATTGCTCAGCAGCAAACACCGGTATTTGTTAAACGGCATAGAACTGGCCAATTCTGTTACTGCCGATTATCATAAAGCCTTTTTTCAGCCGGTTAGCAGCAGCGCGTTTTTGGTAAACCATAAGCGATATTTTGGATTAATAACCCATTATGCCGATTACCTGAACCCTAAGGATCAGCACTCAGACGAGATCCCGAACCAGGTAAACAAATCTATACAAACCACCCGCCGTTTTGATGCCCTTAAACTTTGGTTTACCCTACGCATGATGGGTAAAGAAAAATTGGGCGGCTATATAGAAAAGATCATTGAAACAGCCGAAAATGTGGCGCATATCATCAGCACAGACCGCGATTTTGACCTGCTGAATTATTCGGACCTATCGGCATTGGTTTTCAGGTACAACCCTTCGGTTTTGCATACCGCTAACCTGACCCAGATGAACCAATATATTAAAGCACAGCTTTTAAAACATGGCGACGCGCTGGTGGCCGGCACCAAGGTTCATGGAGAATTCTACCTCAAATTCACGCTGTTAAACCCGCTAACTACTACCGATCATATTAAAAACATTCTATTAAACATTAAAAAACATGGAAACGAATTCATTAAGTTTAATTAACCTTAGGGAAGAGGCTGAACAGGTAAATTACACCGCTATGCTCAACAGTTATCTGCGTGAGTTTAGCAATTGGAGCCGTTACCTGGGTGTCCCTAAATATGACGAAGCATTAGCTGCTCATTTCCGGTCGACGGGGCATGATCTTCATATCCGTATTGATTTTTCTTCCATCGGGCTGGAGGTATATGCTCCCCTAAGCTATTATTCAGAAAGCGGCAGGCATATATTCCATTTCCCGGTTGTAAAACGCGACCTGCAAACAGATGAGATCACAGAACTGACCCCTACCGATCTGATCACTCTGATAGTTCAATACGCACAAGAGCAATATCCGGAGATAGAGGCCGATATTACCCAAAATCGCTTGTTGAACAGTATAGAAAATCTGGAAAAATACCTCGAAAATTTCATCAAACACGATCTTAATGCCAACGCTGTGGAGATGGATTTTATCCAGGCCGAGCAATCACTTATTTTAGGTCACAGCGTACACCCAGTGCCCAAATCAAAACAGGGTTTTAATGACGATGATTTGTTTAAGTATTCACCTGAAACCGCCGGACGCTTCCAGCTGCATTATTTTTTGATAGATGCCGAAAATGTAATTGAAAAAACTGCCGATGATATTTTGCCATCGGTTCAGTTAAAAAATGAGCTATTGATCCTCGCTGCCAATGATGCCCGGGTGATGGAATTGTTAAATACACATCCTACATTCACCGTAGTACCGATGCATCCCTGGGAGGCTAATTATTTACTGCACCAGGATGATGTTTTAGCTTTACAGCAAGAAGGCAAGCTGTTTAGCCTGGGTGATTGGGGAGCTGAGTTTACACCAACATCCTCTGTCCGTACCGTTTATAATGAAGCTTGCGATTGGATGTTCAAATTCTCCTTACACGTAAAGATCACCAATTCTGAACGAATCAACCTGTACCCCGAACTGCATCGCGGTTATGATATTTCACGTCTGTTAAAAACCCCCTGGGGTCAAAACATGCAAAAAGATTTCCCAGAGATCGACTTTATTGTTGACCCGGCATTTATAGCTGTTACCGATAATAACGGTCAGGTGATCAATGGTTTTAATATCAGCATCCGTCGCAATCCGTTTAAGAACGAAGCACAGCATAAAAATGTAACCCTGCTGGCCGCACTTTGCCAGGACAGCATTTTGGGCGAACCATCAAGGCTCACCAATATCATTAAAATCGCCGCTCAAAAATCAAACAAAACGGTAAGCCGTGTGGCTGAGGATTGGTTCAAACAATACCTGCACATCTGCATCAGGCCGATGGTTTCTATCCTGAATAAATATGGCCTGGCCTGTGAGTTCCACCAGCAAAATGTGATGGTTGAGCTGGACAAGAACCTGTTCCCGGCCAAGCTTTATTTCAGGGATAACCAGGGATTCTTTTTCCGCACGGGCAAAGCCGATGAGATTTTAGCCGCCATCCCGGGCATTGCTGATGAAAGCAAATCGATCATCGACGAAGAATATATCGCCCCTAAATACACTTATTACCTGATAGTGAATAACCTCCTGGGTGTGGTAAACGCGTTTGGTGTTAACGGCCTGGCGGATGAAAAACGCTTGCTGGATATTGTTTATAAAGAACTGAAAAGCCTGGAAGTGCTGGACGAAACCGGCCTGGTCAGCTACATCATCAACAGTCGCGACTGGAGCGTGAAAGCTAACCTGTTAACCAGTTTATATAACATGAACGAGGCTAATGTATCGTTAGAATATCCTGCGGTTTATGTGGATTATCCGAATCCTCTCAACAAGTTTTTCTTCTGCAAAAACCTGATCAAACCGGAACGAAAAGACATTGTTTACACCCGATATTTTCCAAAAGAAGACGTAACGCTGAGTATCCGCCCCTTTGATATTGACCGCGACCTGGAAATGGTGCACGACTGGTTTAACCAGGAACAAGCCAAACCGGTTTGGAAAATGGATGGCCCGATACGAGGATTAGAACTGTTTTACAGAACCATCATCCCAAGTGATGCTACCCACAGTTTTATTGGTGAGGTAAACGGTGTACCCAATTTTACTTTTGAACCTTACTGGCCCGCCCGCGACCTGGTCGGTGCCTATTACGAATGCCTGCCCACAGATTATGGTACCCACTTACTGGTGGCCCCGGCAGAAAAGGAGAAAAAGTTTGCCTATCAGTCGCTGCAAGTAGCATTAGATTATTTGTTTGCTCAACCCGAAGTTGGTAAATGTATAGGCGAAGCAGCTGTAGAGTCCAGAGCGATGCGTGCCCTGGCTAACAGGATTGGTTACCAGCAACAAAGGGTGATAGATATGCCGCATAAAAGCGCCAACCTCACCTTTTTATATCGCGAATGGTACTGGGAAAAAAATCCGGGTACTAAGGAAATCTGGATTTCTGGACAGTAGAGACTATGAGATTTTTTGGACTTTGGGATTATAAGTAAGAAGTGAAATCAAACATCTCATAGTCCAAAAGTCCTAAGATCCCATAGTCCAAAAATCTTAATCTAAAAAAAATTGAAGACTAAAAAAATATACAATCTGATCGGCATTGGTATTGGCCCATTTAATTTGGGACTTGCCGCGTTAACAGAGCCGATAGACGAGCTCACTACCCTGTTCCTGGACCGTTCGCCGGCTTTTGACTGGCATCCGGGTTTAATGCTTAGCAATGCTACTTTGCAGGTACCCTTTATGGCCGACCTGGTGACCATGGCCGACCCAACCAGTCGGTACAGTTTCCTTAATTTTTTAAAGGAAACCAACCGGCTATACAAATTTTTTATCCGCGAAAACTTCTTTATCCTGCGTAAGGAGTATAATGTTTATTGTAAATGGGTAGCCGCGCAATTATCCAGCTGCCTGTTCTCCAGATCAGTTGAAGCGATTGAATACATTGAAACTGCAAAACACTATAAAATTAAGGTTACTAATAGTTTAACTAACCAACCCGAGGTTTACTACGCCGAAAAAATAGTGTTAGGTACCGGTACAGAACCCCGTTATCCCGATTTTATGAAGGATATTCAATCACCCAACATTCTGCATACTTCTAATTATCTATATAAAAAGGCTGACATTTTGCAGGGTAAATCGGTAGCGGTAATTGGCTCCGGGCAAAGTGCTGCCGAAGTTTTTCAGGATCTGCTACCTTATACCGAGGATGGTTTGCAGCTCAGCTGGTTTAGTCGCCCTGATCGATTTTTCCCAATGGAATACGCAAAATTGACGCTGGAGCTTACCTCGCCCGAGTATGTAGACTATTTTCATAACATGCCCGTTGAAAAACGAAAGGCTGTATTAGCCAAACAACCACCATTGTATAAGGGAATCAACTTTGAGCTCATCAACCAGATATTTGATACCCTTTATGAAATGAGTGTTGATGATGCGCCTTTAAATGTGGAGCTGCGCCCCAATTCCCAACTGGATGGCATTACAGTAAATCAGGATGATTCAAATGAGCTGCAGTTTACCCATGTACAACAACTGCAAACCTTTACACATCAGGCCGATTATGTGATACTGGCAACAGGATACAGATATAACACCCCGGCGTTCATCAATGGTATTCAACAACGTATTGATGTTAACGAAGATGGTCTTTTTGATGTAAAACGCAACTACAGTATCGATATCAACAGCGATGAGATCTTTGTGCAAAACGCCGAATTGCATACCCACGGCTTTGTAACCCCCGACCTGGGAATGGGTGCCTACCGTAATTCATGTATCATTAACCAGGTTGCCGGCAGGGAAGTTTATAAGGTAGAAGAACGGATCGCTTTTCAGCAGTTTAGTGTTTAGGTAGACAGGGAATGGATAATCGGAAAGATTTCATACTCACCAGGAACCTGCGAAAAGTAATGTGGCAAACCTCCTGGCCTGCTGTGGCGGCTATTGTACTTTATGGTTTGAATAACTTTCTGGATGCCTTGCTGGTTGGTCGGTTAGTTGGTCCGCAAGCTCTGGCTGCCGTTGGCTTGGCCTACCCCTTGTCGCAAATTGTGATGGGCTTTGGCCGGTTGATAGGCACTGGGGCTTCGGCAGCGCTTAGTATTTGGCTGGGTGCTAATGATTCCGCAAAACTTAAACAGCTGTTTGGAAATTTGAACGTACTGTCTATTATCTGTGCAGCATTATTTGCCATCCCTGCTTATCTCTTTGCCGAAAACCTGCTTGCACTCATGGGCGCTAAAGGCGAACTGATCACCATAGCAGCCAGTTATTTCAGGGTAACACTGATAGGTTCAGTATTCTGGATCCACGGATTTTCTGTGAATATGCTTATCCGGGGCGAAGGGAAAATGAAAACCGCCGCCTGTATGATCGGCATTGGGCTCCTGATCGACATTATATTAAAACCTGTTTTCATCCTCGTGCTGCACGGAGGTGTAGCCGGAGCGGCCTGGGCCACCAATACGGCCATGTTTATTTACTCGGCCATGGGGCTCATTTATTTTGCCCGCAACAAAAGTATCTTTCGAAGTGAGTGGTACTCCCTGAAACCTACCAAAATCGGAGCCAAAAAGATAATAACACTGGGCTTTCCCGAAATGCTATTTTCCATCATGTCGGTCATACAAAGTATGCTGATACTACAGGCCATTTCCAGGTACGGTACCCAGCAGGACCTGCTTTTTTACACCATCGTAAACCGCTTTTATTTGCTCTTACTAACACCCCTGTTTGGTCTAATGCGGGGCTTACAACCCGTAGCCGGCATAAACTATGGCGCCGGAAATATTCTAAGAGCAAAAAAATCACTGCTGATCGCTATTGCTGCTGGCATTGTGATCGTCTTGCCATTTTGGATTGTCGCGCTGTTTTTCCCTAATGTATTATGGGCATGGATGGTTCCCCATGTAGTTTTATCAACAGTACATATTTTAAATCTGCGCATTTACCTATCAGTGCTACCATTTCTACCGGTCATTGTAATGGCTTTGGCTTATTTCCCTGCTATTAACCAGGCAAAAAAGGCAAGTCAACTGGCTATTCTCAGGCAACTGTTCTTTTATCTCCCGGCAACATTAATACTTCCTGTATTTTTTGGCGTTAACAGCATTTTTTGGGGCAGCGCGTGTATTGAGCTCCTGGTTATATTAATTACGCTTTGGATGTTAAAAAGCCCGATACTAAAATTCAGGGTAAAGCCTATCTAAGAAGGAAAAGACAATTTCGCCACAACTCTCTTAATAGCATAATAGCACATGAAAAGACAGGAGGAATGAATGATGAGCTAAAGGGCTGTCACCCTGAGCTCCGTCGAAGGGTAGAGCGCAGAGGCCTACCCACCATACTTCGACGGAGCTCAGTATGACACCCTTTTTGGATAGGCTACTTGAGGAGCTATTACTCTTAATAGAGTCTTGGTACGATAACAAACACCAATATTACCCTAATCGCTTGTTCACTTCGTCCCAGTTAACCACATTCCACCAGTTGGCAATATATTCGTTGCGTTTATTCTGATATTTTAAATAGTAGGCGTGCTCCCAAACATCCAGGGCCAATAATGGCGTCCCTTTAACTTCCGCCTTATCAAATAAAGGATTATCCTGATTTGCTGTAGATGTTATTTTTAAAGTTCCGTTATCATTAACCAGCCAGGCCCAACCCGAGCCAAAACGGGTCAATGCAGCCTGGGTAAATAGTTCCTTAAATTTATCTACATTACCAAATGTATGGGTTATAGCATCTTTCACTTTTCCGTCCGGTCCGGTGCTTGTACCAGGTTTCAGGCTCGCCCAAAAGAAGTTATGGTTCCAGGCACCTCCACCATTATTTCGCGCTTTGGCAGAGAGCTTTGAGGCATTATTGAAGAAATCTTTCTCCGAGGTATAATTGAGTTTTTCGGCAACAATAGCATCATTTACGTTCTTGATATAGGCCGTGTGATGCTTGGTATAGTGGATCTCCATGGTCAGCGCGTCTATGTTGGGTTCCAGAGCCGCGTAATTAAAACCTAATGGAGCTTGTACAAATTTTAAGGGAGTATCCACATTTGCGTTGGTATCATGATCCTGGTTAGCGAAGGCCGATGCGCTATCTAAAATTATCGGACCTCCCACTGCAACTGCTACAGTTACTTTAAACGAATCTTCTAAGAATTTTCTCCGGCTATTGGTTTTCATAATGATGATATTTTATTGGCATTAATTAAATTACTTATCTAATTTACCCTTAATATTACTATTTGCAGATTAAATTGATACAATCAAACACACTTTACAAACCACTGATGATCTGCATTCAAATCTATTTCCAGCTTTCTGGCTTGAAGAGAACTTTTCCATCACGTTTGATCTGCCAGGCGGTTAAGGGATTCATATGATAGCCACTAATTTCAGCACCCCGGGCATCGATCAGTTGCTGAAGTGTTGGCTGTATATAATGGGTTTCGTCGACAGCGCGGCTCATGATCTCGGTTTCGTCGCCTTTCCATTGCCACAGATAACGGAAATACGTATGAGCTTTATCCAATACAGGCTCCTGCAAGCGGGCGGCGTTCCAGGTTTTGCCGGCATCGGTACTCACTTCAACCTGCACCACTTTACCCCTGCCCGACCAGGCTATGCCACGTATCTCCACCCAACCACGTTCCAATTGATTAGGGTATGCCGGGTAAGTAATAATTGACCGGGCGTCCATCTCAAAACTAAACTGCCGTATCCTGTCTTTTACCGGGTAAGTATATTTCGAGGTTTCTTCGCGGGTCATAAAGGGGGCATCAGACAACTCTATCCGACGCAGCCATTTTATACAGGTATTACCCTCCCAACCCGGCAACAATAAACGTGCGGGATAACCCTGCTCCGGACGTATAGCCTCACCATTTTGAGCGTAAACGATCATGGCATCATCAAAGCCTTTGCTCACGGGTATGCTGCGGGTCATGACAGCGGCGTCCGATCCTTCGGCTAAAAACCAGGTAGATTTGGGTTGTACGCCTACCTCACGAAATAGCGTGGAAAGCATTACTCCTGTCCACTCACTTTGACTAGTCAGACCGCAGATCTCCTGCGGGGTCATGGTTTCTTTACCCGATCTGAAATTACCAGAGCACTCCAGGAAACAGGTACGCGTTACAGCTGGGAAACGTTTCAGATCGGCCAGTTTAAACACCATAGGTTTATTGACCATACCGTGTATCAGCAACTCGTGCTTTTCCGGGTCGATAAGCGGCACACCTGCATGATGACGTTCATAATGCAGATCGGACGGAGTTAACGAACTGTACAGATCCTGCAAGGGCGTGCGGGATGACGTGTCGGATTTAATTCGTCCTGGATGTTCAAATGGCGAGCGCTTACCTATTATACTTGGCCCCGGTCCTAATCGTTTAGTAGGGTCATCGATTTTTAACAAGGGTTGTTGTGCAGCTACCTGGATCCATTTACCTAACGAGGATTGCATAGCCACAATAGCCGTAGTAGCGGCTCCTCCTAATAACAAGCGCCGACTTATCTTTTTATGGATAAGCGGTTTATCATCTTTTGCTTCTTTGTCCTGATTTTCCATATCAACGTATCTCAGGGCCGCCATGGCGGTCGTCGTTAATAAACAATTTTTGAGCAGGCATTACGATCATGGGCAGTGTTTTCGCATCAAGCACAGCATCAGACTTAATAATCTTGTTGGCACTGAGCAGATATGCAGTCACACCGTAAACTTCGTTATCCGTTAACGAACCCGGTAAATTATAAGGCATAGACCGGCGGATATAATCAAACACGGTACTGGCATACGGCCAATAATTGCCTATCGCTTTCACCTTTGAAGCACTATCGCTTACCAAGACAGGCGCGGGCAATTTTGCACCCGGAGGCAGAGCTTTCTCTATCGATCCGTGACAGGCTACACATTTAGTATTATAAATTGCCCTACCCTGAACTACATTACCCGAGCCCGGAGGCAAGCCCAATCCATCCGGCCTTACATCGATATCCCAGGCCGCAATTTGTTGCGTGGTGGCGGTTTTACCAAAACCAAAACTGACAGGCCACTGTGTAGTATCAGTTTTAAAACCGGCGACATTTGCGGTCGCCGGTTTATTATTATATGCCCCCAATATTACAATAACACACACGCCCAGTGCAATTGCCAAATATGTGTTACGTATATTAAACCGCTTTGACATCATTCAAATATTGATCAGAATAAAATAAAGGCGATGGCGAGCGTAATAAATATGTTAAAGGTTTGCGCTATCAGAAAAGCGTATAAGGGCTTTTTGCTATTCTGGTCAAACAATTCTTTAAAGTTGGTTTCTAAGCCAATGCTGGTAAATGCCAGCGCAAACCATAGTCCTTGCAGGTTTTTCAAACTGTCTTTAACGTGAGCACCGGTTTCCGGTGAAACAACGAAAGAGAATAGCAGCGACGCGCCAATAAAGCCCAAAACAAATTTGGGGAAGCGTTCCCAGATCACCCTCAGTGTAGGCTTCTTATCAGGATCAGTCCCGGCCGGATGTTTGGTGTAGGTCCAGTAAATAGAAATGGCAAAAGCGGCCAAACCCAAAAGCACATTTTGTGAAAATTTAACAATGGTGCTTACTTTTAATGCTATTTCGCCAACCAACGAGCCCGATGCCACAACTGCTCCCGTTGTATCAATACTACCTCCCAACCAGGCACCTGTTACTTCCTGCGAAAACTTAAAGTAATGCGCAATCATCGGCATAAATATCATCATGGGTACTGCCGTAATAAGCACCATGGAGATCACATAGGATAGTTTTTTGGAATCGCCCTTGATGGCCCCTGCCGTAGCTATAGCCGCGGATACGCCGCAAATGGATACCGCGCTGGAGATCATCATGGCTATTTCATCGTCAACCTTGAGCTTTTTACATACCCAAAAGGCAAAATACCATACCGAAGTTACTACCAGCAAAGCCTGGATTAGCCCCAGTGAGCCCGCCTTTAAAATATCCGAAAAAATAACACTGGTTCCCAGTAGCACCAGGCCTATTTTCACATAAAGCTCGGTTGATAAAGCCGACTTAAACCAATCGGGCAGTTTAAAAAAATTACCGATAAGCAGTCCTATCACCAGGCTGAATATCACGGCTTCTAACCCGTAATATTTGATCTGTTTATTACCGGCAATGATGAGCGCTATAATAGTAAGCACGTAAACTACCGGAAACATGATCAGAAAATTTTTGAGTGGCTTGCCCATAATTAAAGCGCCAACGGCGGCAATAACAAAAACAAACAGGAACTGGATACCGATAACCCCCAGGTTTGCCGGCGCCAATACGTTACTAAATAGCTGATCAGTAGTTGTCCAGCCAAATGCGGGTACAGACAGGGTAAGGCCGCCGACACTGAGCAGGATAATCAGCGAACCCAGGATTACTACGGTCCAGTCTTCGTGTAAGGTTAATTTTGTGGTGGATGACATAAATTTATTATAAGTTATTTGGTGGCTAATCAATTGGCCGGCTTAATACTTGCCTGCCTGCAATTTACTATCTTTTAAAGCATAAGGTCTGTTCACTTTATCAAGCACCACGTAAATAGAATCCTTACGTTCATTGATGCCTTTTAAAATAATATGGCTGCCGTCGGTAGTGGTGTAGCTCAGTATCATGTGGTTACGCTTGCGCTTATCTTTTAGTTCCTCGGCAATACCCAGGGTGCGGCGGCTGGAAAGCGCGATTTTATCAATGGCGGTATTTTCATCGCGAATATTTGCTCTGGCTTCTTTAGGAATCCAGTCTTTTTTATCGCCCTTGCCTTTTTTGCCCTTTGCCCCCTCTTTATCTCCTTTACCTTTGCCACGGTTACCCCGGTTGGAGGCTACATATTTATCCTGCAGATAAAGCACATGTTTTACCGTATCGGCCTCGTAATAAAACACCCGCTGACCGCCGGCTACACCCGTGAGTTCAAAGGTGCGGTTGATATCGCGCATGGGTGAGCCGCCTCCGTTTGACAGGTCAAGCGGAACGGGTTTGTTTACTTTAAAGGTCAGGGTCGACCAGTTCTCGAACGTGGCCTCGCTCCACCTTACCGAATCCAGGGGCGAATACAGAATCTCCTGATTGTTGATCTTAAAGGTGCTTACTTCATAGTTACCTCTTAATTCTTTTACCCCCGTTGTAGCAGGCTGTTTGTAAGGATCGTATCTGAAGTTGATGTACTGGATATAAAACAGCACCACCAGGAATATCCAAATGGTGGCCACCTTTAAAACTATCCGGGTGTACTTCAGCCATTTTTGAGATATAAACGGGTAAAAGTTGGTGGGCACCGTATCGCGCTCCAATATCAACAGGTTATATAACTTGGGTACATCGTAAATGATTAAGAATGCAGCGAACAGCACAAAATAAGAGGCATAAACATGCACGCCTCCGTCATAAGAGAAGTTTACAAAAGTGATATCGCCCAAAGCGCCAAAAAGCAATATAGCTCCCAGCAAGGTAGTTTTCCTGAAAAACAACAGGGCTCCTGCCAATACCTCAACCACACCCGCGAACACCTGGTACCAGGGCACAATACCTATAGATAACCAGTATATTTTTTGCGCCGTTAGATCACCGAAATTAGTATTCAGTAAACCCAGGGATGGATAAGGCAACTGTACCGGGAATAACTTGGTAAAGCCAAAACCAATGATTCCAATGCCTGCGCGATAGCGCACAATAACCCGTAACCAGTAATACAGGGTTTCATAGTTTTTGGTCTTGCCACGGTCAACGGCCGTCCATATTAAACCACCAACTATACCTATGGCCAAAACGGCCAGCCAGTCGGCATAGCCCATGAGGTTATAAGCCGGAGTCTGGAACCTGACCAATGATGGTTGGAAGCGGGCAATATCATACAGGTCGCGGTAATGCAGGTGAAACCAGTTGATCCCGATCAGATTTTTGTACCACTCCCCCGTCATGGGGATGCTCATCAGCACAAAAAACACAAAAGTGATCCGGAAGAGTACTTTTTGATATGGCTTCCATGTTTTAATGGAAGACTCGTTTACAACTGCAGATCCGGGTACATGATCCTGATCAGACACCTGCTGAATATTGATATCGTTTGAATGAATTTCTACTGACATGATAAATGCTTTAAAGGATGATCATTAAAGTTTAATTGCCCGGTTACGGCCACTGGCAGCTTCCTGTAACAGGTATTTTTTATCGATCTTATGCAGCACCGCATACACCGTATCCCGACCGTTGACACCCGATAGCACGAGGCTCGAAGCATCTAGCCGGGTGTAGTTCAATACCAATTTATCAGCAGGATAATTGTGGTTTTTATTTTGGAGGATAAGCTGCTTTTTGGCTGCATCAATCTGATAACTGTAATACTGCCTGCCAATGGAGCCAGCCTCTTCATAACTTCTGTCGGCATCTTTATCATTGATCTCCTCGGTAACAGCCGAATCAATTTTCACCGGTTTATTAGTACCGATACTGAGCGTGGCCCATTTTTCAAAAACCACGTTCGTCCAGCGGCTGGTGTCTGTTGCAGAAGGGGGTAATGCCGCGCTGTTTACTTTAAATTCGCTTACGTCATATAGCCCGGCGGCATCTTTTAACCCGGCTGTTTGCGGATACTGGTAAACTTCCTGGTGATAAGCCGACCAGGTTTTGAAGCCATATAAAAACACAAAAAAGAAAATGAATACCGCTTTTAATATCAGCCTGTTCCGTTTCCAGCTGGGTGACAATTCTAATTTAAAACGGTTAGCTTGTACCGGTCTTTCTAAACCTATCAGCACAAACACCCTTACAACATCAAAAGCCAGCAGGAATAAACCCAGAGTGATCAGGTAAAGACTATACGCTGCTTCCCCACCTTCATAGGCCAGGTTTGACATAAACACGTTACCCGTAAATACCACTACCATGAGTGCACCAATCGTTGCTGTTTTACGAAACAATAACAGCCCCCCGGCCAGCAATTCCACCAGACCCAAAAACGATTCGTAATTAGGCACAATACCCAGGCTCAGCGAAAACAACTTCCAGCGACTAAATTCACCATAATGAGTATTCAGGTTACTGATAGAAGGATACGGAGATTGCAAAGGAAAAAACTTAATAAAGCCGTAGGCGATGATGCCAATAGCCAGGCGGTACCGCACAATAACACGTACCCAGTAGTAAAGGCGATTATAGTTTTTTACATCTTTATCGCGATTGCTCCAGATAACTGCTCCTGCAATAGCTATAGCCAGTATCACCAGCCAGTCGGCATAAGAATTAAGGCCCCAACCCGTTGTTGTGCCATTGCTGAATATTTGCGGCGTGTACCGGCTGATGTAAAAAATATCGCTAAAACGCAGGTGCAGCCAGTTAATAGAAAAAAGATTACGAAAATACTTCCAGTCGAGCGGAACGGCCTGCAACAGGAAGTAAATTGAAAAGATGCGAAAAGCCCACTTTTCATATCCTTTCCATTCTGTTTGGGGTAAAGCCCCCTTTAATGCATTCATGGTTATAATTTACTATGGTGGTTTTGTTGACGCCGGGGGCAGGTTCGAACTGCCGTAAAGAGTTTTGCAGACCCTCACTTAGCCACTCAGTCACCCGGCTTTATATGTCCTTTTATTGATTGTTTGCTGTTTTGGTTGATGCCGGCGCAGGCAATATGGCCTTGCGGTTGAGCAGGTCGAACTTCTCTCCTTTTTTGAGATAAAAGAACGGCCCGTTATTACCAGAATCGCTCGATGGATTTTTTACCGACCCTGTAAAATTGCGGGCATCATAGATACCCACATAGGATACACCGATCACCTCAAAAATATTCTGATGCACTACAATAGCCGTACTTTCATCAATTCCTATACCCAGCAGATCTGGACGGGTTTTGATGAAGCTAAGCAGATCAAACTGACGGTTACGCTTCAGGATATGCTGGTCGATAGCTACATTATGGATAAAATCCAAGCCTTGGGTATGATCGCCTACCAGTATGGTATTTCCTTTGGTATCACCCCTGAACAGGTATGAACCTTGTATAGTTGCCCCAGCTGATGTGCCGCCAATAACACCGCCACGATCCAACAAGGCTTTAAACTCTTTTTGGGTAAGGGTCCCCAGGTAAGCATCCGCTATTTTCCATTGGCGACCGCCTTCAAACCAAACACCGGTGGCCTGACGAATGGGCTCCACAAATTTTTCGGTATTGGCCACTTTAGGGTCGCGGGTATGCAGGGTGATTACGCTTTTAACACCCAGTTCCTGAAGTTTTTTGATGGTCTTATCGTTTTTAATAACGGTAGAATCATCGCCTGCCGTGGGTACGTAAATGATATTGGCATTGGCGCCTCCGGCCAACTCCACAAATCGGGCCCAGATCTCCGGACCGACATTACCTCCGCCTACAATAACGAGTGAGCCTTTTTCAGGACCAACCGAATTGGTTTTGTTTTGTGCTGATACATTAGCCGTGCTCAGAACAGCGAGGGCTAAAAATAAATTGATGATCTTCTTCATATGCTGATATTTTAATGATTAATAGCCTGGATTTGGTGTCAGATCGGGATCGGCCAGTAGTTCGCTTGCCGGTATCGGGAACAGATATTTGGTTTGATCAGTAATGCCTAATACAGCTGCTACTCTACCGGTACGCACAAGGTTAAACCAGCGATCAGTCTCGAAAGGAAATTCAACCCTTCTTTCAGCCTCAATAGCCAGCAGGATATCAGCTTGTGTAGTTGCCGTAGTAGCAGTTATACCCGAGCGGTCGCGCACGGCATTCAGATCCTGCAGCGCGCCGGTCAGGTTCCCTTGTTGCGCACGGGCTTCTGCCCTGATCAGGTAAACTTCGGCTACGCGTATGATATAAGCCGGATCGGTACCTAAGGGGTTGCGGTAATACAATTTGCCGTACCATAAATTACCCGGAGGAGCTGTCTGTGCGATCAGCGTGCTACGCCCACCGCCTACGGTTGGATCATTTAATAATGACACCAGCGTGCTTGACGGCGCCCACTCGCGTCTGCCGCCCAATGCCGGAGGCAGGAACCATACGCTATGCCCATTTTTAAATGATGTGCTATAAGCGATCTCAAAAACTGACTCCGAAGTAGCTACGGCATTATTGGCGAAAAACGCGCTGTAAGGGTTCAGTAAATTATAGTTACCATTATCGCTGATGATCTTGCTGGCATATTGCTCGGCCAGATCCCATTGTTTATTGTACAGGTAAAATCTCGCCTTTAAAGCCCATACGGTTTTCTGTGTAAAACGATTACGGTTTGTAGTAGCGGGTAATAATCCTTCGGCTGCATCCAGATCTTTTAAAACCTGGGCATAAGTATCAGCCAAACTACTGCGTTTAATGCCTGCATGATCTGATGCGGTATGGGTTGGTGTCAGTATCAGTTGTACACCGCCCCAGCCACGAGCCAAATCAAAGTATGAGAGTGCTCTCGCAGCATAGGCTTCGCCCAGGTATTGATTTTTTGTAGTTGTAGTAAACAGCGGGTCGGTAACCTTGGGTACTTCTTCTAAAATATAATTAGCAGACAATATGGTTTTGTAAATAGCGCCCCAAGCATTGCCGATATAGCTGTTAAAAGCGGTGGTTTTATGCGCGGAGATCTCCTGCGGAGCGGCTTGTGAACCTGTCCACACCACGTCGCTGCCGTACAGGTAAGAGATAGCCGGAAAGTTTGAGCCATAATAGTTATCGGTCCCCAGGCTATTGTACATGCCATTAACTGCGGTACCTGCGCTGCCTGCATCGGTGATCGCCTGTGATTCATCCACCTGTTGCTGCGGCTGCACATCCAGGAACTTTTTGCAGGATGAAAAGATCATCAAAATTGGAAGTATATAGAGTATTCGTTTCATGTCTAATTCATTAATCATTAAAAGGTGATGTTAGCGCCAACCTGTAGCGTACGCGGGATTGGCGGTGTTCCCAGATCATAGCCCTGCACGTTAGGATCGGCCGTTACGTTGATCTCCGGATCTGGCCCTTTGTAGTGGGTTAAGAGCCACAGGTTTGATCCGCTGAAATAAATACGTACTGATGCAGCCTTGATCTTTTCAGCTACAGTTTTGGGCAGTGTATAACCCAGATTTACATTGCTCAACCTCAGGAATGAACCATCCTCAATAAAGCGGCTCACCGGACTTAAAGTGTAGTTGGAACCCAGAGCCGTTAAGCGTGGTACATCGGTAATATCACCTGGTTTTTGCCAGCGTTTAAGCTGGTAAGTATCCATCGCCCGGCGGTCATCACGGTTACCGCCACCTTCCAGAAAGTAAGCGTTGTTGTTATAAACCTTGTTACCGGTTTCAAAATTGAAGAAGATGCTCAGGTCGAAACCTTTATAATTAAAAGTGTTATTTATACCGCCAAAGAATTTTGGTAAGCCACTACCATCAAATACTTTATCGGCAGCAGTAACGGTTGGACCACTGGTACCATCAGCATGCTGGTAAATGGCATTACCTGTCTGCGGATCAACGTACAATTGCTTGTACACATAAAAAGAGTTCATGGATTGCCCCTGCTGCATTCGGATAGCCGCGTACGAAGCATCTATAGGTATTGGCAGTTTCTCGATCTTATTGGCATTGTGCGATATATTGAAGCTGGTTTGCCAGGTAAATCCCTCGCTCTTAATATTGACACTGTTGATAGCCAGCTCAAAGCCCTTATTGCTCATTTCGCCGGCATTTTTGGTTATCGTGGCAAAGCCCGAGCTTTGGGGCAGTGGTAGGTTTAATAATAAACCAGTCGTATACTTATCATACACGTTAAATTCCAGGCTTAAACGGTTGTTAAAGAAGCCTGCATCTACACCTACGTTGATCTGGCGGGTGCTCTCCCATTTCAGGTCAGGATTGGCCAGTTGATAAGGCACCGTACCGGGATTATCCTGGTAGTTGGAACCGGCCTGCCATAAACCACGCGACGCAAAATTGCTGATGCCGTTCTGGTTACCGGTTAAACCAATACTGCCCCGGATCTTCAGGTTACTCAGGAAATTGACGTTCTTCAGAAAATCCTCCTCCTTGGCCTGCCAGGCCACACCTGCCGATGGGAAATATCCCCAGCGATGATCCGCGCCGAATTTGGAAGATGCATCCGCACGGAAATTACCTTCTATGAAATACTTACCGGCATAGTTATAGGTAACCCTGGAGAAGAAGGACGACAGGTTATATTTATTTTCTGTAGATGAAGCTGTGGTAGTAGCTGCCGAAGCGATCTGCTGGAATGAATCGTTAGGAAAATTGGTGCCCTGTGCAAAGGTTTGCGAATTAACATTGCCTTGCAGCGTGTTACCGATCAGCGCGCTGAAGGAGTGTTTGTTGGCGAAAACTTTATTATAAGTAAGCGTTTGTTCATTTGTCCAGATTGAGTTGGTACTGATACTTGATGTGCCCAGGTTATGGTTGGCTGCGCCAAGATTGGTCAGGCTGTTCCAGTATTGATATTCGTTGTAAGTATTGTAATCCACGCTCCAGCTGGTACGGAATTTCAGATCAGGTGTAATGTTGGCATCCGCGTAGATATTGCTGATCAGGCGGTCGCTTTTGGAGTGCATGTTGGTATTATTGATCAGCACGTCCAGGTTATCAAAACCAGCCCATTTGGCCGGACTACCATCGGCATTTACTTTGGGTAAATAAGTTGGCGTATGCAGGGCTGCTTGTAAAATACCACCCTGCGGTCCATCACCCACACGGGCATTGGTACGGTAAGTTTGTGAAAGCAGCGTACTGGTACCAATACTGAACACATTACTTATTTTTTGATCGAGATTGAATTTAAAGCTGCCGCGATTAAAATCGTTGGTTCGCAGATCGGCCTGCTGACTGTTATAGCCGCCTCCTACATAATATCGTGTTTTGTCGTTACCACCAGAAACTGAGGCATCGTAGTTCTGCAAAAAACCAGTGCGAAAAACATCGTGCAAGCGATCATAAGTTGGCTGATCCTGCGGTAATCCACGCGGCGCCGGTGAAGCTGAAGGATTATCAGTCAACGCCCGGAAGGGTTGGTATTTATAGGTACTGGCAGCCGATGTATTCCCCGCAGCAATAGCATCAGCCTCGGTGTTGCGATAAAGCTCATTCACCAATTCCGCATGTTCAGGCCCGGTTACCAGGTCCCACAATTTAGGGGCTTTGGCAAAACCGAAATAAGTATTAAAACTTACTTTGGGTGCGGTATTGTATTTACCTCTTTTGGTGGTGATCAATACTACTCCGTTGGCCGCACGCGCACCATAAATAGCAGTTGCATCAGCATCTTTTAATATACTGATACTCTCAATATCGGCAGGGTTGATGTCTGATAATGGATTATTGGCTTGCCCCTGGGTGGTGATCTTCTGTAAAGATTGACTATTAATAAACACCCCATCGATCACATACAAAGGGTCGTTACCTGCATTAATGGATGTACTGCCCCGGATACGGAAAAACAAACCATCACCCGGGATACCTGTACCGGCAGATACCTGTACACCTGCCGCCTTACCCTGTAATTGCTGATCAAAACTGGCTACAGGTTTATTGCGTACCTCATCGGCATTAATGGTTGATACCGAACCGGTTAATGATTTGCGGCTTTGTGTACCATAACCCACCACCACCACATCATTCAGTGCACGTACAGATTGTTTTAAAAGTATAGTAACAGGGCTGCCATTGGCGGTAACTTCCTGTTTATCATAACCTATATAAGTAATTACAAGCGTGTATGGAAATTTCTGACCGGTTACGAAAGAGAATTTCCCATCCCTGTCTGTCGCTACAGAGTGCGTTGTACCCAGGATCTGTACTGCTGCGCCGGGCAGTGGTTCGCTGGTAATGGCATCAATTACAGTACCGTTTAAATGGGAGTTAATAGTTGGTTGCTGTTCTGTTTGTGCAAACGATAAAATCGGGAAGAAGATGAGTAGAAGTAACTTAAAGAGCTTTTTATAAAATGATTTAGCATGGATATATATTTCCATATATTTAACGGGTTTTATTAATAATTTAATTATTAGGTGAAACTTAACGGAAGGGTCAGTGAGTGATTGGCGTTACGTAGCTGATCTTTTCCGGAAAAATGAACCGGCGAGGCTTCCTTGCCGGTTTTTTAATGTTTTATGACTTCATCAGGGGATTTTTTTCATAGTTATGCACCCAAAAACCCAGGGGATTTTAAGCACATTTATTGGTGGTTTTTTATCAGGAAAAAGTATTAGTTGAAAAAGTAATTACCAGCAACAACAACATGTAATAAGCATCGCCTTACGCTTGTTCATCATCATGTTTAAAGTATGTACCAGTGGTCTGTTTGAAGACGTTAACATTACTTATGTTTTTAATTTGACGCGACAAACATAGAAATTTATTTAAAGACTACAAAATCTATAGATAAAATATAATTTATGTAGAAGATTTGTTACAAAGCAATATTAGGGTTGCCTATGATATAAAGATTTTCACCCCATGATTGATAACCATGAGGTGAAAAGTATACAAAGTACCGGAGTATTTATCCGTTGTTTTTGAGATCAGTTTCTTCCTGATAAAAGCGGGTAGGTTTTATTGATCTTCTTTAACACCACATATATTGAATCACGATGTTCATCAATCCCTTTTAAAATAAAACTGTCTGATGAAGGTCTTGAATAAGCTAATTTCAGCCCAGAAGCAGTGTCAGCGCGGTTTCTTAAAACCAGGATCTGCTTCAGTGTGTCAGCTTCATAGCCATAAAAAAGGCGACCGACATTGCCGTAGTATTCCGTTGTACGGATTTTATTTTGAGTGTTCAGTGTAAATTTTTTGGCAAGCTTTATACTCAAGGTATTAAACTTTTCAAATACCACATTTTGCCAGCGCAATGTATCATCCGGCGAGTACGGGATAAGCCGGTTATTCAATCTGAATTCCTCTACATTATAATATCCGGTAAAGTTTTTTATACCATTTTCAAGTGGCAGCTTAAATGTTTTTCCGGCGGCATATAGTTTGCCATATTCATATCCCCGGTAAATTAAAAACAAGAAAATAAAGATAACCTTGAGTGCCAGACTGGTTGTACGTTTCCAGCTTTTTGCGAATACAAATGGCTGTACATAGGTTAAAGTCGCATTTTTATGCTGAACGAGTATTTGCCAAAACCTCGGCAGATCGCGTACTAACAGGACTAGCGAGAGTACCAGTATATGCATACTAGCAAGCTCCACACCGGCATTGTAACCAATATTTACAAACCATATAGGTAATAAAATGGCTATCATCATTAATGCCCCGAGTGTGGTGGTACGCCTGAACAATAGCAGCACTGTTGCCGTTAATTCAAAAATCCCGGCAAAAACTTCAAAAAAAGGCGCCACGCCCGTAGTAAGCCAGTATAATTTGCCCGGTGTAAAATCGCCCAGGTTGGTGTTGAGCTGACTAATAGTTGGGAATGGCATCTGCACCGGGAAGAACTTGGCAATAGCAAACCACGACATTCTTAAAATTATCTGGTACCTGATAATCGTATAGAACCATTTATAAATATCCTCAAAACCAGTTCGGCGCTTATCCAGCAGCTCCCATATGCCACCAGCTAAAAAAGTAATGAACAGCGTAATAAACCAACCCGTATAGTTATGCCCTTCCCTACTTTCAAAAAACCAGGGACTATTCTGACTTACCACGTCAAGCCATCGCCAGGGATAATCCGTTACCGAAAAACCGGCGTTAAAATCCTGCTTATAAAACTCGGGATTAAATGGGATAAAAGTAATTACCGCAAATATCAGGAAAGCCCTTACCGCTATTTTTTCGTATATCTTCCAAACGGTTCCAGGGTTATTGTAAGTTAGTGTTGTCATATTATGTCAACCTTTTGTTTACTTCATCCCAGTTTACCACATTCCACCAGCCGGCAATATATTCGTTGCGTTTGTTCTGGTATTTTAAATAATAGGCATGCTCCCAAACATCCAAAGCCAATAGAGGTGTGCCTTTCACCTCGGCATTATTAAACAGCGGGCTATCCTGGTTTGCAGTCGAGGTTATTTTTAAAGTACCGTTATCATTAACCAACCATGCCCAACCCGATCCAAAACGCGTAAGAGCAGCCTGGCTAAATAACTCTTTAAATTTCTCCACAGAACCAAATGAGCTGATAATAGCCTCTTTTACTTTACCATCCGGACCAGCAGATGTTCCTGGTTTTAAACCTTGCCAAAAGAAGTTGTGGTTCCAGGCACCGCCACCATTGTTGCGGGCCTTGGCCGATAGTTTGGATGCATTATCAAAAAACTCCTTTTCAGAAGTAAAAGTCAGCTTTTCGGCAACAATGGCCTCATTCACATTTTTAATATAGGTGGCATGGTGTTTTGTATAATGTATTTCCATGGTAAGCCCATCTATATACGGCTCTAACGCTTTATAATCAAACCCTAAGGGTACCTGTGTAAATTTAAAGGGTTCATCTGCATTAAACAGATGGTGATTGCCGGTAACCGAAGCCGATGCCCTTTTTAAAAGTACCGGGCCGCTTACCGCAGCTATTACCGTTGCTTTTAAAGTATTTTCGATAAATTTTCTGCGACTGTTTGCTTTCATGATATGATATTTTTGGAGGGGTTAATAAATTAAAGCAGCCCGGAACGGAACCGGGCATGCTTTAAAGCACACGCTATTAAATCACTTATATAATGTGCTGTATTTTAATTATGCGTAAGTATGGTTGCACCAATAGCTGCGCTACCCGGCGTTCCGTTGATATAAATGGTATAAATTTTCCCTGCTTGTAAACTAATGTTGCTTAGCTGGTTATTCAGTATACTTATTGCCGAATGATCGCTTGTTTTGCTTATCTGGAAATTAAGCGTACCAGCGTCGATGGTAATAAACGGACCTATTGACCAGGTATTGAAACCTGTTCCGGACAATACCGAACCACCTGCCCTGCCATATGCGGTATTAGTAAATAAAGCTGTTTGCCCGGTTATGCCAAAATCAACATTCGGACTGCCCGGGGCCAGGTTCACAAACCTGATCTTGGCCTTGCCAGCTGCAGGTACCGCCAGGTCATCGTAAAACAGAATGAGTGAATCGGCAGTTGCCTTGGTATTTTTAATAGCAAACACTGTATGATAATAGTTGGCGATAGGGCCATTGGGGCCACCGCTGCTGGTAAATGTAGCGCTGTTACCAAATTGGCGCGATGCCTTGTAGGAGGTATTGGTACCCTCGGTAAAATTGATCTGCACATCACCAAATTGTGCGTCCAGGTAATCTGATTTTCCATTAATGGGTACCGCGGTTTTAGTCACCTGGGTGGTATATGCCCAAAATTGTATGCCCACGTTAACCGGGCGGGCATTCACAAAGCTGATATGCGCTGCAAGTGCTGGTCTGTCGGCGGCGTTAATATCCAAGTAATCTGTTTTTTTGCAGGATGAGATGATCAGCATCAATGCTCCTGCCAATAATAATCCCTTTGACCGCGAAATGAAAACTGTACTGTTCATGGCCTTTTTATTTATTGAATATATTTTGTTCATGTTTTGTATGATGAATGATTAAAAATGGGCTGATAACCTCACAAATGGCTGGATCCCTGCGCTGCCATTTTGAATGCCAACAACAGTAGGATTACGCAGGCCCGATATGGTTGGATCAGAATAATCGCCCAGGCTATTGAATACATTATTTACCCCTACGGTGCCTTGTAGTTTGGCGGTAAACTTATATCCTACCGACAGATCGGTTACCCATATCGGTTTAAGCCTTTGGTAGAAATAAACCGGGTTAAGCGGATCGGCAGCACTAAGTAATGTGGCTGTTGTAACACTGCCAAAGTATACCGTACGGGCCAGGAAAGTAAATTTATCTATGCTGTAGATACCCTGCAGGTTAATTTTTTGACCGGGGATATTAGTGGTTACCCTGGCGCGTTCGCCCGGACTTAAGATCACATTTTTATAGGCTTCCAGGCCTTTTGGAGTATTTACTTTGGTTACTTCGTTCTTGGCAAAATTACCACCGAATAAAAAGTTGATACTTCCTTTGTTCAGCAATACATTATAGCTGCCGGTAAACTCAATTCCTTTGGTGCGCGTACTAAATTCGTTATAAAAAAAATTGGCTTGTGCCGCGCCGGTTTGTTGAAATAATGCTTTTACATCAGCTGGCAGGTTGGCATCAGTAGCGGTAAAGTTGCCTGTATTGCCCACCCGGTTATCAATATTGATGAGATACGCATCCACGGTCAGTTCCACGTTACTGCTGGGTGCCGAGGTAAGCCCAATAGTATACCCTTTTGATTTTTCGGGCGATAGTTTGGGAATTCCCAGAGCCCTTGCCGCAGCACTTTGATTTGACGCGGTCAGGATATCAACACCCCTGCCCTGCTGAAAGGTGGTGGATACCGAAGTGTAATATGATTGCGCCAGGTCGGGCGCACGGAAACCTGTATTGGCAGATCCGCGCAGGTTTAACCAGGGTGCAAAAGTGTATCGGGTTGCCGCCTTCCAGGTAAATACATTACCAAAATCCGAGAAATATTCGGCCCTGCCCGCGGCAGACACCAGCCACTCTTTAGTTACATTCAATTCCACATCGGCATAACCGGCGGTTACCGAGCGGTTTACATTAACGGCATTCTCGGGCCTGAAACCTAGGTGGATCTGTGAACCCGCCGATAGGCCGTTCAGGGAGGTGACACCAGCCGATGACAGGTAAGGGATGCCACCGGTAGTTGTATCTATATCAACAATGGTTCGTTGATCTGCCTTGGAGTAAGAAGCTTCCTCCCCTGCTTTGATCTGGAAGGTCTCTACCCGGTGCTGCGCTCCGAAGGCTATGTTGAGCCCTTTTAATATTTTATCAAAATAGCGGGTAAAATCTAAAGCTGTTGTGTTTTGGCTGGCATTATAACTACCGGCGTCAAAACTGGTAGGGCTTTTTAAACCCAAACTGGCATTCAATGAATTATCAACCCGGTTGCCAAAAATATTTTTACCATAAACGTTAGAGAAATCTACATTCCAGTCGCCTACTTTACCTTTTAAACCTATGGCTAATGATTCATCTACAATGTTGTTTTCCATGGCCGGTAAAAAGCCATCGGGATAAATAAAGTTATTGTTCCTGGATGTCCAACCCGGGAGGCGATAAGTGGCCGTAAACTGCGAGTTACGACTGCTGATGCCACCAAAAGCATACAATTCGGCCGAGTTTTTTAAAGGAAGACCTGCATTAAAAAATAATAAAGCATCCTGCCCGGCATTGGAGCCGCTGGCCCGCTGATCAAAAAAGTGCCGGTCGATGCCACGGCTTTTTAGAATAGCATCGTCAATA
This sequence comes from Mucilaginibacter sp. BGA-UO-ETr-C110, assembly GCF_059567985.1. NCBI lineage: Bacteria > Pseudomonadati > Bacteroidota > Sphingobacteriia > Sphingobacteriales > Sphingobacteriaceae > Mucilaginibacter > Mucilaginibacter sp. BGA-UO-ETr-C110. Next base: position 6,275,495 of record NZ_JCAQPB010000002.1, on the reverse strand, counting down.
TCTTTGGTATAAATAGCGTCGTAGCCACGAGTGTTGGCGCCACCACCGTATATCGGACCGTTGTAAAGACCAGCATCGGCCTTACCCGCCGGCAGCGAAATAGCCTGGGTGGCATACTCTGTAGTAACGTTGATATACCCTCCGTTGCCCAAACCAACCCCATAATTAACATTGGTACGTGTTACCGCGCCATCACCACGGCGGCGGGTGCTACCAGTACTGCTCACCGCCAGGTCATCTGTTTTTTTCTTCAGTACGATGTTAATCACCCCGGCAATAGCGTCTGATCCATACTGGGCCGCGGCACCATCACGAAGTATTTCAATACGATCTATTGAACCAGTAGGTATGGAGTTAAGATCGTACCCGGTTGAGCCGTTACCCAAGCCCCCATAGTTTACATTTGCACTTTTATGCCGGCGTTTTCCGTTAACTAATACCAGTACCTGATCCGGGCCGAGTCCTCTTAACTGGGCCAAACTCAACGCCGAACCCGCATCGCCCGCATTACTGCCGTTAACCGAGTGAAAAGACGGCGATATATATTGCAATATCTGCGTTACGCTTACTTGCGGGGCAGATTCCAGCAAGGGTTTTATATCAATAACATCAACAGGTGATGCTGAGTTGAGTTTGGTACGGTTGGCATTACGGGAGCCCACGATCTGCACTTCATTCAATGCGTTTCCGGCCGGTTTCAAACTAATGTTGAAATTTTTAATCCCGTCAATTTCCACCTCCTGGCTTTCAAAGCCAATAAAGGAAAACACCAGGTATTTTCCATTACGGATCACGATCTCAAAGGAACCATCGGCTTTGGTCACCGCTCCCTGGTTAAGACCTTTCACAGTCACCGAAACACCGGGCAACGGTGCTTTATCATCGGCGGAGGTTACTATACCGCTTACCGTTCGTTTTTGTGCCCATACATTTTGCCCGTAGTACAGGCTAAGAAATAAAAACAGGAGTAATATTTTCTTCATTTTACAATAGTTTAAAGGCAAAGCTGTGGCCAGGGCAAGGCGAAAAACACTTGCCAGCACCCTGCTGATGCCCGGATCAATTAATTATTTGGATAGGGGATTATATTTTCAATTAGCGGCGGTCTTTTGTTTAAAGCGGTCGTCGGTGAGCGCTTTTAAAAATTCAACAATATCATCAATTTCGCTGCTGCTGAGGTTCAAAGGCTTATCAAGCGAGAGGTCCCGGTTAATACCATCCTTAACTACCGCCGAAGGGTCATTATAATACTCCACCACGCTGCGCAGGGTTTTAAACTTACCATTATGCATATAGGGCGCAGTAACAGCCACATTGCGCAGGCTCGGGATCTTAAATTCGCCGTCTTCGGTTTTGTTTTTGGTGATCACCGACCGGCCCGGGTCGTTCAGATCCTTCCCGTTGTACAGGCCAATGCTTTTAAACCTGTCGGCCGTAAAATCTTCGCCAGAGTGGCAATTGTTACAGTTGGCTTTACCAATAAACAACAGCCTGCCCCGCGCGGCAGATGCGGATAAGGCATTGTCATCACCATTAATGTACCGGTCGTAAGGACTGTTTGATGTTTCCAGCGTACGCTCAAATGAAGCTATAGCTTTGAGCAGGTTATCCTTATTGGCCGGCGCTTTAAATACTTTTTGAAAAGCCGTTGCATAAACAACATCATCATTTAATCTTTTAACCGCCTCATCCAACGACAGGCCCATTTCTGTGGCTGATGTGATAGGCCCCATAGCCTGCTCTTCCAAAGAGGAAGCGCGCCCATCCCAAAAAAGATGTGGCCGACCAGACAGATTAGTAAGGCCCGGTGAATTTCTGGCGGTAAGGTTCCCTTTGATGCCTAAGCTAAAAGTTGCGGTATCTGCAAAAGCAAATTCAGGCTTATGGCAGGATGAACAACTGATGGTTTTATCCAACGACAATATCGGGTCGAAAAAAAGCTTCTCGCCCAGTTGCTCTTTGTTCTGCACTTCATCCCTGCCGCTCATAAATCCGGTGAGACTTATCATTAAACTAAATACAGTTAAAATCACTAACGTGCTTTTCTTTTTCATATCAATTACAGGTATTCCGGGGAACTTTCGCCGGGGCGCACATGAGCAACCCCGGCTAATTGTTCACTAACCACCTAATTCGGATTTTTTGATGTCTTTTTAGTCAAAACAATGGCCATCCGCTCCATAAAGCGGCTTTAATTGCGTGGTATTTTGTTAAAATCTGTTAAAAAGCCAGGCCTTATTGCGCGTTGGCTACCAGGTTTACATTCAGGTCAAAATCATCATAGATCACTTTGTCGCCCAGGTTTTCGAAAAAGTTCTTCGACCTGAATTTGATATCATACTTGGTTCGGTCGACTGTAATTTTGGCAGTAGCATTTAATTTCTTGCCGTTAATAGCTAAGGTTGCCGGGAAGCTCACATCATTGGTGATACCTTTAATGGTTAATTTACCTTTAATATCATACTGATTACCAGATGTTTTAGTTGCAGATACTATTGCAAAACTTGCTTTTGGAAATTTATCGGTGCTGAAAAAAGTTTCACTTTTAAGGGTACTCACCAGTTTATCGTTCGAGGCTTGATCGGTAAGGTCGGCATCAGTAATGGTATTCAGGTCGATATCAAAAGTGCCGCTTTTTAAAACATTATTTTCGGCTGTAAACTGGCCGTTACTTATTTTAACTTCCCCGTTATGGTCGCCAGTTGCTTTTTTAGCTTGCCATGTAAGCTTACTACCCTGATTATCAACCTTAAAACTTTGAGCCTTATAATGTTTGTGTGCTGCAATAGTTTTTATTGGAGGATTGATTGCGATTGTATTTGGGGTAAAAGCTGTAGCTAAAGTGGCTATGGAAATAATAGCTGTTGAATAAACTGCGATGGTTAATTTAGTTGTCATGGTGGGTAGTTTTGTTGTATTTATTTTCAATATGTTAAATGTTACCCGGTAAAGCACAATACTTTACCGGGAATGTATAATGATTATTTACCTTTTTGTGTATTACTTTCTGAATCTGTTGCTGAGGCGCTGGCCGGGACCGGTTCCGCGATCAGTTCATCTAAAAGCTTATTGAACTTCTGTTCGTAATCTGCATAGTACTTGCCTGTTACCGTACCAGTGTAGCCGGTGTATATTTCCCTTACGTCACCTTTTCTATCAATAATAATGGTGGTAGGGAAAGCGATGAATTTATTCAGGGCAGGTAATTTTTGTGACACCAACTTTTTATCGGCAAGGCCACCAAACAGGATATCGTACTGGATATTGTATTTCTCTTTCAGTTTCCCTAAGGTATACTGCGCGTATTTCAGGCTGTCCTTTTGCTCAAAACCTATGGCTATGGCTTCTACACCACGGTTGTGGTTTTTGTTGAACCAAGGTGATAGAAATACAGTCTGGTCGGTACAATTAGGGCACCAGGTACCTACAATTTCAATGATGGTAACTTTACCTTTGTATTTGGCATCACTTAATGATACCGGTTTTCCAGTTAGATCAGGGAAAGTAAAATCGAGTTTTTTGTAGCCCTCTTTCAAATAGGTAAGCTTGTAGGGATCGGGTAATTCGGCTTTATCATCCTTCACGGCATCAAACTTGGTATTATCATAAATACCCTGTCCTATTTCGCCGCTTAGGGTACCATCCGGATTGATCTTTCCTTTATAGATCTTAGGGCTTGGTCCGGTAAAACCTGATAGCTCAAACTCATCACCCTGAACAGTACCTTCCAATTCGCGGCTGTCGCCGGTTACCTGCAAAATAACACCAGTAAGTTTATTACCTGTTTGTTTGAGTATAGCGATCTTATTAGGCACCTGTTCTTTTGAATAAACTTTAAGCTCCCATTTACCAGTTAGGTTGGCCGCGGGCGCTACATCCTTACCAGGTTCAACAAAGCGGTAGCTTTTGCCATACTCCGCAGTAAAAGGCAAGGAATTGCCCCTGAAACCCGGCACCAGGCTACGGTACTCGCCGCTCAGGGTTCCGTTATCTTCTATTTTGGCAACCAGGGCAGCATCATAGGTATTCATTTTTATAAATACCGAATCTTTCCCGATCCGCTGCACATGAAAATCATCACGACGGGTTCCATTAAGCAAGGTAAATACGGCATGTTGGGCATCTTTACCTTTAAACTCAAAGTTGAATGGTACTTTTGACTCGGCTACAGTAAATACGCCACGCCATACGCCTTCCTTTATAAATTTTGCAGACGGAGGCGTATCTGCAGCTATGGCAGCTCCGCTAAACAACAGGCCTATTGTCAGGCATTTGAATGAGGTAATCAGATTGAGTGTTTTCATTTGATCAATTATAGATAGGTTAATAGTTAGTTTGATGGGTGTACGGCCAAATCTTTTACCGCGGCACTTTCAGGTGCAGGCTCAGCTATCAATTTATCCAGCAACTGGTTAAATTTCTTTTCATAATCCTTGTGATATTTACCCGTTACCGTACCTGTGTAGCCGGTATATATTTCGCGCACATCGCCATTTCTGTCGATAATAATAGTTGTAGGGAATGCAATGAACTTATTAAGTGCGGGAAGTTTTTGAGCAACCAGTTTTTTATCGGCAAGGCCGCCAAAAGCTATATCATAGTTGATAGCATATTTTTCTTTGAGCTTGCCTAAAGTATATTTGGCATAGTCAAGACTGTCTTTTTGCTCAAAACCAAGTGCAATAGCTTCTACGCCACGATGGTGATTTTTATTGAACCAGGGAGAAAGAAACACCGTCTGGTCGGTGCAGTTGGGGCACCAGGTACCTATAATTTCTACAATAACCACCTTACCTTTGTACTTATTGTCGCTCAGCGAAACCGGTTTACCATCAATACCAGGGAAGGAAAAATCAAGTTTTTTATAACCCTCTTTTAAAAATGTAAGCTTGTAAGGATCCGGCAATTCAACTGTTTCGTTTTTGGCGGCATCAAATTTCAGGTTTTTGTAGATGCCAAAACCCTCCTCACCGCTGATCGAACCATCGGCATTGATCTTTCCTTTGATGATAAACGGACTTGGGCCGGTAAAGCCGCTCAGGGCAAACTCGTCGCCTTGAATGGTACCTTCCAGTTCGCGGGTGTCACCTACTACGGTCATAACAACCCCGGTAAGTTTATTACCTTTTTGTTTTAAGATGGCGATAGATGCAGGGACGGCTTCTTTACTATAGGTCTTGATCTCCCATTTACCGGAAAGATCTGCTTTTGGGGCAACGTCTTTACCTGGTTCCACAAAACGATAGCTTTTACCATATTCGGCGGTAAACGGGAGTGAGTTGCCTCTAAATCCGGGTACTAAGCTTCGGTATTCGCCGCTTATTTTACCATCATCTTCAATTTTAGCTACCAAAGCAGCGTCATAGGTGTTCATTTTAATGTAAACAGAATCTTTACCTATTGCTTTTACATGGAAGTTATCACGGCGCGAACCATTGATCAGGGTAAATACAGCGTGTTCAGCATCTTTGCCTTTTAGTTCAAAATTGAATGGCACTTGTGATTCACTTACGGTAAACACACCTCGCCATACACCTTCTTTAATAAATTTTGAGGGGGGATTTTTGTCGGCAGCTAAGGTTGCGCCACTAATCAGCAAACCTAACGACAGGTATTTTGCTTTAGTTAAATAATTGTGAATGTTCATATTTTTATAAAATTTAGTTATTGGAAGTTTAGTGTGATAATTGCCTGATTTGAAATTTGGGCATAAGAATTCCCTAGGCCTATTGCAAAGGCCGGAAAAAGAAATACGCAAAAAACTTTAGCGATTGATGCTTAAAACCAAAAGGCAAACTGAATGCTGCAACATCGTAAGCCCGATGCCGGCTGCACATAAGATTGTAGATAATTTACTGTTTTCATGATGATAGTTAATTTATATTTCTAAAAAAATTTAGAAAAAAGTTTAGCACTTATTTCAAACTGAAAAGTTGCTGAAGATCATCGAGACTTCCTCTCCCTTCGTCTTTATAAATCAACTAATTAATGGTGGGGTTAATTAGAATGCTGTAAAGATAACAAGAATATTTATAATTACAAGTAAATCTATAGATTTAGTAGTATATTTTATAATTAGTTCATATTTTATAGTATAATCAACATCCTGGACTGTACAGCACACGCCTGTTTTACCACCATAGCAAAGCAACGCACTTAGTACAGCCAGGATGTTGATCTTATTTCAGGATCAATTTCCGGAATGAACTGTGCGAATTAACAATACTGGTAACAACAGAAAAGGATGCCACCATTCTGTATGCGGGCTTTAGTGATAAAATTCAATTTCAGATTCATGGTATTTGTTGATAAGTTGGATCCAAAGCATGCGGTTTAGATGACCTTCGGCTTTGCGATCCATTTAACAGTTCAAGTGGTGGCGATTGATCTGTTAATCTATATTAATTAAAGTATTATGCTGTTTTTATTGCTGAACAATTAAATGGTTAGCAACAACACATACCTGCATGATCAGTGATTAAGGTTTTATAGGATTTCATGTACCTGGTTTTTATCTTTCAGTTATCAATTTGTATTCTATAAAACTTACCGGGAAAAGAGCTGTAGAGATATTTATATAAACCTGTAGCTTCTTATCTTTCTCCTTTTCAGCAGGAGCAGGAATTAGCACCTTTTACATCATATAAAATTTGTACAGGTTGCCAAGACTTCATGGGGCCTTTCCCTCCGTCTTATCTCGATAAGCATTAAAGAACTGATGTGGCAAATATATAATTAAATCTATAAATCCTATAGATTTAATATATTTTATTTCTTATCATTGCAAAGCAGGTAGCCATTGATTGAACAGCTCCTCACAAATCACTCTTTAAAACAACTATTTACTATCAAAAAAATGCCCGATCAAAAAGCAAAACAAACAGCCCTTGGCGATGTAGCAGCCAGACAGTTAGCCGTAGCAACACGTACTGTTCCGCAATTATCAACCATTACACCACGATGGTTAACTCATTTGTTAAACTGGATCCCTGTTGAATCTGGTGTTTACAGACTAAATAAAGTTGTTGACGCCAACAATGTAGAAGTTGACTGCTCATCGCGCGATGAACGCGAACTACCTTCTACTTTTGTTGACTATGAAGAAAATCCACGCGAGTATAACCTGAGCGCTGTTAACACCGTTTTGGATGTACATACCCGTGTTTCTGACCTGTACAGCAAACCTTATAATCAAATCAGCGAGCAACTGCGCCTTACCATTGAAATAGTTAAGGAAAGACAGGAGAGCGAATTGATCAACAATACTGAATATGGTTTACTGAGCAGTATCGCCCCATCTCAGAAAATTAAGACAAGGCTCGGCCCCCCTACCCCTGATGATCTGGATGAGCTCATAACCAAAGTTTGGAAAGAACCTGGATTTTTCTTGCTGCACCCGCTGGCCATTGCGGCTTTTGGTCGCGAATGTACCCGCCGGGGCGTACCGCCGCCAACAGTATCACTTTTTGGCTCGCAATTTATTACTTGGAGAGGTATCCCGCTTATTCCTTCTGATAAATTACCTATAGTAAACAACAAATCAAAGATCATTCTTTTACGCACAGGCGAAAGCCGTCAGGGTGTGGTAGGGTTGTATCAACCCGGTCTTCCCGGAGAACAGTCACCTGGTTTATCAGTACGCTTTATGGGTATCAACAACAAAGCCATCGCCTCTTACCTGGTTTCGCTTTACTGCTCCCTGGCTGTTTTAGTTGATGATGCTATTGCTGTTTTAGAAGATGTTGATTTAGGTAATTATCATGAGTACAAATATTAATCCAGACAACCTACCCAGTGCACAGGAACTGGAACAGTTGGCCAATCAGCTTTTTAAAGCCGGGCCAACGGGTTTCTTTAGTCATTCACCAGTTTTTACACAACAGGGTTCAGCACTGCCTGGCGAACTGCCAGGTAGTGGCTCATTTGACACGCCAACACCGCACGCCGCACCTGATCAACCCATTCCACCGAGTACGATTGGAGGTGGCGGAATCTCGCCATCAGCCATAAACCAGGGAAATGCCGTAAATCTGAAAGATCCGCAAACCAGCTTTGCCGATCCTAATTTAAAAAGTAACGAACAAGCTTTGCCCCCTGTATCTGTGTACAGTACACCTGTTTTTGGTGGACAATTACCTACACCACAAGGCTTTAGTTATGATTCTTATTTAGAGAAAACAGACTTGATCCCACATACTCCGACAAAGCAGCAATTCCCTATTGAACAGCTATCCGTAGTGCCCGATAATCTGACACAGCTCCCGTATCAACAGAATCAGCATTTTGAAATTGAGCTACGAAAGGTGCTTACTGGTATAAACACATCCAGCCCCGGTACTTCTGTTCCTTTTAATGGGGCGCCATTAACACCCGAGATCCCATTTTACTTTTTGAATGGCAACCATGGTTTACCAAGTGTAAAACAGAACCCCGATAAAACATCCAAAGCAGGGATCAGTAGTATTATAGATCTCCCTTTTGACGTAAATATTATCCGCCGCGATTTCCCAATATTACAGGAGCGTGTTAACGGCAAACAATTAGTATGGCTTGATAATGCTGCCACTACGCAAAAGCCAAAACAGGTAATTGACCGTATCAGCTATTTTTACGAACACGAAAACTCTAACATTCATCGGGCGGCTCACGAACTTGCCGCAAGGGCTACTGATGCTTACGAAAGCGCACGCAGAAAAGTACAGGCCTTCCTGAATGCAGGTTCCATAAATGAGATCATTTTTGTGCGTGGAGCTACCGAAGCTATAAACCTGGTAGCCAAAAGTTGGGGTGAACAAAACCTGCATCCCGGTGATGAAATTATAGTAAGCCACCTGGAACACCATGCCAACATTGTGCCCTGGCAACAACTGGCAACCAAGAAAGGACTGAAAATAAAAGTAATCCCGGTTGACGATGACGGGCAGGTATTGCTTGACGAGTATGTGAAACTGCTTGGCCCTAAAACCAAACTGGTTTCATTTACGCAGGTATCAAATGCCCTGGGTACCGTTACCCCAGCCGCGCAGATCATACAGCTGGCACACCTTGCCGGTGCTAAAGTGCTGGTTGACGGCGCTCAATCAGTATCGCATATGCCAGTCAATGTACAGGCACTTGATGCCGATTGGTTTGTTTTTTCGGGACATAAAGTTTTTGGCCCAACAGGTATCGGGGTGTTGTATGGCAAAGAGGATCTGCTTAACGAGACGCAACCATGGCAAGGCGGCGGCAATATGATAAAGGATGTAACTTTTGAGCATACCCAATATCATGATGCTCCCGGCAGATTTGAGGCCGGAACCGGCAATATTGCCGACGCCGTTGGCCTTGGTGCAGCTATCGACTATGTTACTAAAATAGGTATGCCTGTTATAGCAAAGTATGAGCATTATCTGCTTGTATACGCTACCCAGCTTTTAAAAGAGGTTAAAGGATTACGTTTGATCGGTACGGCACCCGACAAAGCAAGCGTAATATCGTTTGTATTGGATGGTTATAAAACCGAAGATGTTGGCGCGGCATTAAATAAAGAAGGCATAGCGGTACGTTCGGGTCATCATTGTGCGCAACCCATATTACGTCGTTTTGGTGTGGAAAGCTCGGTGCGACCATCATTGGCCTTTTATAATACCTGTGCCGAAATTGACCTACTGGTGAACACGCTTCACAACCTTAAACGATAACCGCTATATGAAGGACGATAAATTCGACAATTTCATAGAGCTGCTTTATCAAACCCATAAAGCAGAGTGGGAAGCTACACCATCCATCCGCGATTGTGTCGGCTGGTTATTTGATCTGTTTGAGTTCCTGTTCCCGAATAACCGGTCAAACAAACTGTCCATTTATGGCGGGCACTTGAAAAAGAACCAGATTGATCTGGAGAACATTCTGCTCAGCTATCTTGATCCAAGGGATATCGATATACAAAAAGCAGTAAATCTTTTTTATGATTCGCTCAATGAAATTTACCAAGATCTGCGGCATGATGCATCTATGATCTATGAAAATGATCCGGCAGCTATCAGCGTACATGAGGTTATCGTTTCCTATCCAGGTTTTTATGCAATAGCGGTTTATCGTATAGCTCATAAATTAACGCAGGCTTCCATCCCGATTTTACCAAGAATATTGAGCGAACATGCACATGGTAAAACCGGGGTTGATATTCATCCCAAGGCAGTTATTGGCGTTCCGTTTTGTATTGATCATGGTACAGGTATTGTCATTGGAGCAACCAGTATCATAGGCAAAAATGTTACCATTTACCAGGGGGTAACATTGGGAGCATCGCAGGTTAGCAAGGTATTATCAGATGTCAAACGTCATCCCACAGTGGAGGATAATGTGATCATTTACGCACGCAGCACCATATTGGGTGGCCGAACGGTGATTGGCCACCATAGCGTAATTGGCGGGAGTGTGTTTTTAACAAAAAGCGTTCAACCTTACTCGCATGTGTTTAACACGCATCAGCTTAGGATAGAAGTAAAAGAAAGTTTGCAATAATATTTTATCATGGTTTCCAAACTCAGTTCGGCAGAGATCGTACATTTTTTACTCATACTTTTAATCATCCTTGTACCGGCGCGTTTACTTGGCGAGCTTTGCCGCAGGTATAAATTGCCGGCCATCATAGGCGAAATTTTTGCAGGTATCATTGTAGGACCAACCCTTCTGGGATTACTTTTTCCGGATCTGTTCAAAGGCATTTTCATTTCGGCCCCTCACGCCTTTGAAGCATTTGACGGGATAGCTAATATCGGTATCATCCTGCTCATGTTCATTGCCGGCTTTGAGGTAGATCTGAAACAGATCCGCCAAAATGGCAAGCAAGCTATCAGTATAAGTCTCACCGGCATTATATTTCCGTTTGCTATCGGGTTTGCCTCCGTTTGGTTTCTGTACCAAAGTCATTTTGCCAATGGCTTTAACAATCAGCTGGTAACCTCGCTGTTTTTTGGCACGGCCTTATCCATTACCGCGCTTTCGGTCATAACCAAGATCCTGCTTGACCTGGATATTCTGAATACCCGCATAGGCAACATTGTACTTACCGCCGCTATGGTTGATGATTTTTTGGGTTGGATACTGTTTTCGGTGATCATTCAACTCATGAACGCCGGTAAACAGGAGGCTTCTTTTTGGAAGGTGAGCACCGTTATAGTTTATGCCATTTTTATGTTAACCGCAGGGCGTTGGCTCATGCATAAACTACTGGCATTTGCGGGCAAGAAAAATAAACCGGGCAGAGTACTTACCGTAGCCGTTTGCTTATGTCTCATTAGCGCCTGCATCACAGAGGGTCTTGGTGTTCGTGGCGTTTTTGGCGCTTTTTTAGTTGGCGTAGGTATTAATGATTCGGAATACTTTACCGAAAAACATAAGCATGTGCTGCACCAGTTTACCATCAACGTGCTCGCGCCATTATTCTTTGCTTCGGTTGGATTAAGGCTCAACTTTATCGCCAATTTTAATCTGGAGGTTGTGGTCATCATCCTGATCATTGCTTGCCTTGCAAAGCTCATAGGTGCCGGAATTGGCAGCGCCTTGAGCGGCATGACCAAAAACGAGTCAATAGCGGTGGCCTTCGGCATGAATGCCAGAGGCTCCCAAGAAATTGTTTTGGGCTTACTGGCCTTACAGGCAAAGATAATCAGCGAGCCAGTATTTGAGGGCTTGGTGGTGATGACCGTGGTGACCATGATCATCTCCGGCCCGATTATGAAATACTACTTTTTAAAAGAACAAGATTTACAAGTATCTACGTCGCCTTTAACACATCTGGTTAACGCGGATGAATAAATCAGAATAGTCTTTATTCCCGAATCAAATGGTCAAGGGCTCGGTATTGTCCACACAAACGTTTGTTTTTATTTGATAGAGCACCTCACCATTTTAGTTTTGCGGTGGGAAATTATAAGGCATCCATTGCGGGTAAACAGAAAGCTCTTTGTTTACACTATCGCTGATGGTTACACCCCAGGTATTCCAAAATGGCGCCAGGTTTCTTTTTACAATGTTTGAGTAGGTTTTCACCCATAGATCTCGTTTTTGCTGATCATTTAACTCACCGATGCCTGGTCCAATTTTTTGGTATTCTCTAAAAAAAGCTTTAAAGCTTTCCCAACCAAAGCCTTCCTGCATTTGACGGAACATGATTAAACCCAAAAACGGGTCTTTTTTCCATTTTCCGTAATTAGCACCTTCGGCAAAATATTTCTTCATCTGCTTTTGTGTATTGGCGTTTGAAATTGCTGTATGCGCGTTGTCTCGCCCACCCATCAACCTGTCAAACATGTACACCGAAAAAAAGTTGTTACTTACCTCTGTTGTACCGCCAAATACCCAGTTCAGGTTTTGCATATTGTGACCTATTTCGTGAAAAAAGCCCCAATTGGCCCCACCACCGCTGGGCTTCATCAAAAGCTCTGGGTTGGCCATAATTTCGTTGGATAACATGTGTTTTGTAGGGGAGTGATGTATCATTATTGGATAACCACTATGCATATAGCCACCGCCAATATGCTCATCGGGAACCAAACGTTGCGCCCTGTAAAATGGTAAAGGCATTTGGGCAAGGTCCATTTCGCCCCCAATAATCAGGTCCCAAAGCTTCATTACTTCCTGTGGATTTTTAACGGTTTGCAAAACACTATCGGGCAAGGTTAAAATTACATTTTCGGTAGCCATTTCACCCCAGGGCGCTTTGTTATTTTTGAGTTGGTTCTCCCAATCGCTTTGCGTGGTTTTGCCCAACACAAAAAGCGGGGCGGCTACGGCATGGCTAATTTTAAGATCAATTTTTCTGCTTTCGCTTTTCGGGTTTAGGTTAATATAGATCAAACCACCAAAAGGCGAAGCCAGTTTGTTTACACCAACCACCAATTTTTGTGTTTTGGTAATGATGGGCATACGGCGCCAATCCTCAGTGCCTGCTACCCAATAATTCAGCCTATCGCTATGAGCGCCAATTTGCACTTCCAAATTATCGGTATTGGTATTTTTGGGTACGTCTATCTCAATATATTGCCCGGCTACGGCATACAAGCCGGTACTATACATAATATCATGATCATAACCCGAATAGCCTAAAGTGGAGACAATGCCTACCAGGCTATCAGCTATTTTTTTGTGCGAGATACTTACAGTTTGGCTTACCAATTGATAACCTGGTTTTACCGCGCCCGGAAAAATTGCTGATGAAGGTTGTGCTTTGACGCTTTTATAATTGGTACTTTTCAATGTTTCATCGCTCCATTTGGCTATTGCCTTTCTAAAATCGGTATCGTTTTTAGAAAGGGGTTGCTGAGGAGAAATAAGAACTGTTGCCGGATCTTTTTTGGCAGTTTGAGCAAAGGCAGAAAGCCCGGCGGCTAAAAACACAATGGCTAATAATTTCTTCATGAATTGATTGTATGCGTGTGTGATAAATTTTAGTACAAGGTTATTTCTGATCTTGTTAGCAATAATCATTAGATCTTGGTGTCCTAAATATAGAGTGCGGATAATAACAATCGTAATAAAATACCGCACAAACGTTTGATAAGTTATTTAAATTAAATTCTCTTCATTGAAACTACGCTTAACTTAATATCATTTACTAAATATATTTATGAACTTTGCCACATGGCGGGTATCTACATACATATTCCTTTTTGCAAGCAGGCATGTCATTACTGTGATTTTCATTTTAGTACCTCGCTTAAATACAAAGACGAGCTGTTGCATGCGCTGGTAAAAGAAATTAAACTGCAAAAAAACTATCTGGATAATGAAACTGTAGAAACCATTTACTTTGGTGGTGGCACCCCCTCGCTACTGGAAGCTGATGATATCAACCAGTTGATCAATGCGATTACAGAACTGCACACGGTATCATCCGGCGCCGAGATAACATTGGAAGCTAATCCCGACGACCTGATTGATGCCAAAGTAAAAGCACTTCGCCAAACCGATGTAAACCGCTTTAGCATTGGGATCCAATCATTTTTTGACGAAGATCTGCTTTGGATGAACCGGGCGCATCGCAGCAGGCATGCCGAGGCTTCTGTTAAAAGGGTTCAGGATGCAGGCTTTGAAAATATCACTGCCGATCTGATCTACGGCTATCCTTTGCTGACGGATACCAAGTGGAAGCAAAACCTGGATAAGATATTTGATCTATCAATCCCTCATATATCTTCCTACTCCATGACCGTTGAGCCGCAAACCGCTCTGGCGGCCTTCATCAGCAAAAAAAAGCAACCGCCCATGAATGATCAGCAGAGTGCAGCCCAGTTCACCGTATTGATGGACGCGATGACCGATCATGGTTTTGAGCATTATGAAATATCAAACTTTTGCAAACCCGGGCATTATTCCAGGCATAACTCCAACTACTGGCAGGGAGTAAAATATCTGGGCATAGGTCCATCGGCTCATTCCTTTAACAGCGAAGCCCGGCAATGGAATATAGCCAATAATGCCAAATACATACAAAGCATTGAAACCGGTAAGCTCCCGGCCGAAACCGAAACGCTCACGGAAGAGAATCGCCTGAATGAATATATCATGACCTCCATACGTACCATGTGGGGCCTCAATCTGGATAAATTGAATGCGATAGCCAAAGCATCTGCAACTCCATTGCTTATTGCTGCCCGGCAGTATTTTGATAATGGCTGGATAAATCAACAGGATAACATTTTATACCTTAGCCCTACCGGTAAACTTTATGCTGATAATATTGCTGCTGGCCTATTTTTCTAATTGATTATAGTATTTAGATCGGCAGGTTGTAAGAATTAATGGGATCAATAAAACCGTTGTGTAATGCTCCCCGTATCTTCTTTCAAATAGCGCTTATTATAAAACTTAACAAAACCATCAAGAGCTCGTGATAGTTTTGTTACATTGAAAAACAAAACAAACCAGCACCTTTAGGTGTCATTTAAAAACAATTTGATAAACTAATCACATCATGAAAAAACTGATCATAGCGGCGTTAGTATTGGCAACTTCTGCAATAACACTTAAAGCCAACGCCCAAACAAAAATGGTAGGTGGCGCGGCCATGTACCCTACAAAAAATATCATTCAAAATGCTGTTAACTCAAAAGATCATACCACACTGGTAGCTGCTGTTAAAGCTGCAGGTTTAGTGCCTACATTATCATCAGCAGGCCCATTCACTGTGTTTGCACCGACTAATGAAGCATTTAACAAATTGCCAGCCGGCACTGTCGATAACCTGGTTAAACCCGCAAACAAGGCTACTTTAATAAAAATTTTAACCTATCACGTAATCGCCGGTAAACTAAGCGCGGCCGATCTTTTGGCAAAGGTAAAAGACGGAAATGGCAAAGCCGAACTGAGTACCCTAAGTGGTGGAACTTTAACAGTTATGGAACAAGGCAAAAAGTTATACCTGGTGGATGAGAAAGGCGGCAAATCATGGATCAGCATTGCCGATGTTAATCAGAGCAATGGCGTAATACATGTAGTTAACACTGTACTCATGCCAAATTAAGTTAAACATCCTAATAAAATTAATACAAAGCCCTGATGCGAAAGCATCGGGCTTTTTTATGCGTTAGCGCAAATTTGATAACCTGATGAAGGCTCGCTTTAAAAAAGACTACATGGACTGGAAAGAAAAACTGGCTATTAAGCGTGCACAAAATGCATTAATGGCTGGCAAATCTTAGGGTCAATTATATTTTTTAACATAAAAGCTTATACCTTTTGGGGTTTTATTTCGTTATTTTGTTTGCTTTTCGGTATTTAAGTTAAATTAGTTTAAATAAAACAGCCGAAAAGCAATTACAATATGAGTTTTATCCTCCACCCGATTGATACTGTTGAAAATATTTCTCCTGAAGATTTTAAGAAGAACTATTTAGATCCCCGCCGTCCGCTGGTTATAAAAGGCTTGACCAAAAGCTGGCCCGCCCGCGAAAAATGGACACCGGAATATTTAAAGCAGGTTGTAGGCAAAAAGGTGGTGCCCTTATACGACAATTCAAAAGCCGATCCTTCAAAACCCATCAACTCATCGGCAACCGAAATGCCTTTTGATGATTATATCGATATGATTCGCAGCCAGCCTACCGAGCTCAGGATCTTCTTCTTTAATATTTTCAAACAAGCTCCTCAACTTTTGGATGACATCGTATTGCCAAAAGACCTGATGGGTGGTTTTTTAGAAAGTATGCCCGCTATGTTTTTCGGCGGTTCCAATTCCGTTACTTTTTTACATTACGATATTGATCTGCCGCACATTTTTCATACGCATTTTGGCGGCCGTAAGCACGTGATCCTGTTTGAAAACAAATGGAAACGTCGCTTATACTGCATCCCGAACGCTACCTACGCTTTGGAGGACTATGATGTGGCAAATCCGGATGTCAAAAAATTCCCCGCGCTGGATGGCGTAGAGGGTATTGAAGTATTTTTAGAGCATGGCGATACCTTGTTTATGCCTACCGGTTACTGGCATTGGATGAAATATATCGACGGATCATATTCTCTGAGCCTGCGTGCCTGGGATGCTTCTATCAGTCGCAAAGCTGCCAGTTTGTATAACCTGGCCATCAAAGGTGGAGTTGACAGCGTATTGAAAATGGCCTTCAAAGAAAAATATGCCAAATTCCGCGAAGAACTGGCCGTAAAATGGGCTAACCGCGAATTGGCTGCCGGGAAACCTTTTTAAGTTGTAAGTTGGACGTATTACGTTATACGTTTAAAATATGCAATAGCGATGATTTCACTCATCGCTATTTTTGTTGAAGCTTTTCCGTCTCAAATCTCATATCTAACATCTCATATCCTTACGATGTATGATCACACACGATCTTCCACTCCCCATTTATTTTTCTGAACCATAAAGTATAAAATCCACCAGGCGCATCTTTTGCACGCGTTAATTTCCAGCCACCAAACAAAAAGGCATTGGTGGCATCCAGCACTTTTACCTGTAATATGGTAAATTTAAGCTGCCCCATAGCTGCCTTATCCGGATAGCCTTTTTTATAATGATCAAGCGCTGTTTGCCATCCATAATTGGGCACTGCTTTACTTACAAACAACAACGAATCTGATTTCCAGTAACCCTGCATAAAACCATCAATGTCGCCCTTGTTCCAGGCCAGTTCCTGGTCATGCATCACTTTGAGTATGGCCTGCCTGTCCTGGGCTTGCGCGAAATAGGAGATCAAGATTAGGAAACAGGATAATATGTATTTTTTCATACCCTAATATAAACAGGATTTAGCGGATGAATACGATCTGGATGAAAAAGATCCTGCAGATTTTTAATTTCCGGGCAATGTCAAAAATTCGTTTAATCCTTCCAATCGGTAAATCCTGTTAAAAATCCTGTTATATTTGAGCTATACTACACCAAACTTTACATCAACTTTATGAACAATCAAGTATTAAGCTTCGGCGAAGTTTTATGGGATACTTTTGGCGATGGTAAAAAAGCCGGTGGCGCTCCCATGAATGTGGCAAGACATTTGGTGCAGCAGGGCGTTAGTGTTGCTTTTGCAAGCTCAGTTGGTATAGATAGTAGTGGCGATGGTCTGGTCAATTTTTTACAAAAAAGCGGTCTTAACTCCCCCCTTATACAGCGCGATGATGAGTTACCAACCTGTGAGGTAACGGTGCAGCTTGACGAAAACAACCAGGCAACCTATATTATACCCACCCCTGTGTCCTGGGATAATATCCAAACCACTGATGAATTAACCGCAGCCGGCAAAAAAGTATCAGCGATTGTGTATGGAAGCCTGGCCTGCCGCGATACCACCACCCGCGAAACACTGCTTAACCTGCTTGATGAAACACCCGCGCTGAAAATTTTTGATGTAAACCTCAGGCCGCCGCACTATACATTATCTACCATCGAAACACTTGCGGCACGTGCCCATGTTGTAAAGATGAACGAGGAGGAAGCTACCCTTTTGATAGGTGGCAGCAGCGATTCACTGCGCGATCAGATCACTGAGTTCCGTTCCAAATATCATAATCAAACCATTTGCGTAACCCGTGGCGAAAACGGTGCCATTGTATGGCACGACCATGAATTTTATGAAAGCCCGGGTTGCCCTGTAAAAGTAAGCGATTCAGTAGGTGCCGGAGATGCTTTCCTGGCTACTTTTGTAGCTGGTTTACTGGCCAATCACCCTATGCAAACCATTGTTGATAAAGCATGTTCTGTAGGGGCTTTTGTGGCCAGCCAGCGTGGTGCCAATCCAGTTTACCCATCGGAATTGCTGAATAGCTTAGCATATTTGTAAAAAATTCAAAACTTTCCCTCCCCCCAGTCAGCAGAACAGCTTCGGACGAAAGCGGGCAGAACAATGGTGGCCTGTGCAGATGCGGGACATAGCAAGTTTTTGCTGAAGCGATGGACAGGGCGAACGAAGTAGCGCAAAATAAATGCAGCCCTGGTTCTGTCCGGTTTGCGGGGCAAAGGCCATGAACGCAAAGAAGCATTTCTGCTGACTTGATTTTTGGTTACTTTGTATCAAGACAAAGTAACAGCCCTAGCGGCAATTGAGCGCTATACGGCATACATTCTCGCCCTGTATAATGGGGATTGCCACGCTACGCTCGCAATGACGTGTTTTTTAGTTTTTAATCCGCACATCTGAAATCTGCACATCTATCAGATTGTCATACTTACCTAACAATTTGCTTTAGTACCTGTCAAACCAAACTTTTAAGAATAATTATCCGTTTCTTTATGTAAGAAAGGACACGATATGCGCGGTTTTGGATTTTCCAAATTTAAGCCAAACCAGATCCCCAAAGGCGGATTTGAAGAATTATTAAAATTATTCCTGGAATTGCTCAACTATACTTCGGGCGATGCAGGCGAAGCTTTAGCCTGGCTTAATGAACTCGATAAACAATACAACCTTACCAATGATGATTATGGTATGGGTGATTTTATTGACGAACTAAAACAAAAAGGCTACCTGGACGAGGACCGTCAGAACGGTGGTTTTAACATCACCGCCAAAACAGAACAAAGCATCAGGCAATCAGCACTGGAAGAAATATTCGGCAAGCTCAAAAAATCAGGTAAAGGCAATCACCGCAGTCCGCAATCAGGGCAGGGAGATGAAAAAAATGCCGAACGCCGCGAGTTTGAGTTTGGCGACAGTTTGGATCAGATAGATATGACCCAATCTATCCATAACGCACAGGTTAACCATGGCATTGGCGATTTTATGATGACCGAACGCGACCTGGAAGTAGAGGAAATGGATTATAAGACCCTCACTTCTACTGTGCTGATGATCGATATTTCACACTCCATGATCTTATATGGGGAAGACAGGATAACCCCTGCCAAAAAAGTGGCTATGGCTTTGGCCGAACTGATCCGCACCAAATACCCTAAAGACACCCTGGATATTGTAGTTTTTGGTAACGATGCCTGGCCCATTACCTTACAGGACCTGCCTTATTTACAGGTTGGCCCATACCATACCAATACCTATGCAGGCTTGGAACTGGCTACCGACCTGCTCCGCAGGCGTAAAACACACAACAAACAGATCTTTATGATCACCGATGGTAAGCCTACCTGCTTAAAGGAAGGCACCCGGTACTATAAAAACAGCATCGGGCTCGACAGAAAAGTGGTAAACAAAACGCTGAATATGGCGGCCCAATGCAAACGCTTAAAAATACCTATTACCACCTTTATGATCGCTAAGGACCCTTATCTGCAGCAGTTTGTTCGTAAATTTACGGAAACCAACGGCGGCAAGGCTTTTTACAGTTCTTTAAATAATTTAGGGGAGTACATTTTTGAGGATTATGCCAGAAACAGAAGAAAATCGGTAAGGTAAGATCAGATACAAGAAGTTAGAGTCAAGAATCAGGACAGAAGAAAATCGGTGAAATCAAAAAAGCATCAGTGAAATCAAAGCAATGAAGATTGACCGTATAGATCACCTGGTTTTAACCGTAAATGATATAGAGACAACCTGCGCATTTTATACAAACGTGTTAGGTATGGAGGTTGAAACATTTGGGGAGAATAGAAAAGCCCTGAAGTTTGGTAATCAAAAACTCAACCTGCATCAAAAAGGAAAGGAGTTTGAGCCAAAAGCTGATCATCCTACACCCGGTGCTATTGATATTTGTTTTATCATAACAGACACTATTGAACAGCTTAAAGCAGAACTCAAAAATAAGAACATACAAACACAGGGAATATTTGAACGTACTGGTGCAACCGGCAAAATACGATCTATCTATTTCCGCGACCCCGATCAAAATCTGATCGAGGTTAGTAATTACCTATAACAAAGCATTTAGATGAATAAACTACTGGATATAAAAACCCTTGGTGAGTTAAAAAAAACGGATTACAAAAGCCGATCGGTAAAAGATGAATTACGTGCCAACCTGATCACTCAATTAAAAAAACGCGAAGGTGGTTTTGAAGGTATTGTTGGTTTTGAAGACACGGTTATCCCCGACCTGCAAACCGCTATTCTATCAAGGCACAACATATTACTGCTAGGCTTACGTGGTCAGGCTAAAACGCGTATCGCGCGCCTGCTGGTTAACCTGCTGGACGAATATATACCTTATATTGAAGGCTCAGACCTGTTTGATGATCCGTATAACCCCATCTCCTGGTACGGCCATAACGCGGTAACTCAATTAGGTGATGCTACCCCCATCGGCTGGATCCACCGTTCAGAGCGTTATACCGAAAAACTGGCTACACCTGATGTGACCGTTGCCGACCTGATCGGTGATGTCGATCCTATCAAGGCTGCCACTTTAAAACTAACCTACTCAGACGAACGGGTTATCCACTTTGGATTGATCCCCCGTGCACACCGTGGTATCTTTGTGATCAATGAACTTCCGGATCTGCAGGCCCGTATCCAGGTGTCATTATTTAATATACTCCAGGAAAGAGATATCCAGATTCGCGGTTTTAAACTGCGTTTACCACTGGATATCCAGTTTGTATTTACCGCCAACCCGGAAGATTATACCAACCGCGGCTCCATTGTTACGCCTCTAAAAGACCGTATCGAAAGTCAGATATTAACGCATTACCCCCGCACGGTTGAAATTTCCCGAAAGATCACCCAGCAGGAAGCATCCCTTACCGATGAGCAGCGTGCCAATATTGAGGCCGATAGCCTGGTAAAAAACCTGGTGGAGCAGATCGCTTTTGAAGCCCGTAATTCTGAATATATCGATAAAAAATCGGGTGTATCAGCACGTTTAACCATCTCTGCATTTGAAAACCTGATCAGCAATGCCGAGCGCCGCATGATCATCAATAACGAAACCAGCACTTTTGTACGTATTACCGACTTTTTAGGGGTGATACCGGCCATCACCGGCAAAATTGAACTGGTATATGAAGGCGAACTGGAAGGCCCTGGTAAAGTGGCCAACATTTTGATAGGCAAAGCCATTAAATCTTCTTTACTAGAGTTTTTCCCTGACCCTGAAAAAGCTAAAAAGACCAAAGGTGTAAACCCTTATGCCAGCATTATAAACTGGTTTGGCGAAGGCAATAACCTGGCACTGGTTGATGATATGCCGCTGCAGGACTATAAAAAAGCCCTTAATGAGGTGGCCGGATTAAAAGACCTGGTTAAAAAAACACATCCACGCCTCACCGAAAATCAACAGCTACTGCTGATGGAGTTTGTATTGCATGGCCTGTCGGAGTTTTCACAACTCAACAAAGGTTTCTTAGATAATGGCTTCGCGTTTTCAGATATGTTCAACAGTTTGTTTAATTTGCAGCCCGATGACGAAGACGATCTTGATTTAGACGACGATCGTTATTAATTTGAACAAAGGTTAGGTATCAAGTAGCTACTTGATACCAAGAAAACGCATAAAAGTTAATGAGGGAACAGGCACTCAACATAACACTGATTGTTACTATACTGCTGCTGATTGACCTGTACGTATTGCACGGTATACGCGGCGCGTTTAAAAAATGGAAGTTGCCCCACTCGGGCGACTTTACTTTTTTTTACTGGTTTATTTCTGTTTTTTTAATAGCCTCTTTGCTATCGGCTGTTTATATCAACCTGGGTGTAGGTCCAAGAGCAGCAGCATTGATGGCTTTTTTCCTGATCTTTTTAGGGAAAATATCCTTTTTGCCTTTTCTCATGATCGATGATCTGAGGCGGATGCTGGTATTGCGACGTAACAGGTTAAAAAGAAAACCCGAAGATATCAGTATCCCCCCTCAGGAACACGCCATACCCCGTTCGGAATTTTTGATGAAAGCCGGCTTACTTGCGGGTGCCATACCCCTGGCTGCCATCAAGATCAGCATGCCTAAAGGTTTGTATGACTATCATGTAAAATATCAAACCATGTACCTGCCCAATTTGCCAAAAGCCTTTGATGGTATTAAACTGGGCCAAATATCAGATATACACTCGGGCAGTTTTTTTAATAAAAAGGCAGTACTTGGCGGCGTTGAGATGCTGTTGAAGGAGAAACCAGATCTCATATTTTTCACCGGTGATCTGGTAAATGGGCAGGCCAATGAAATGAGCGATTATCAAGACATTTTCTCTAAGGTAAAAGCTCCGTTGGGTGTTTATAGTTCATTGGGCAATCATGATTATGGCGATTACGGAAAATGGGATTCATTGGCCGATAAAAAGAAAGATCATGAGAATCTGATAGCCACTCATAAAAATATGGGCTGGAATTTGTTGCTTAACGAACACAAACGTTTAAAAGTAAATGGCGAAGAGATAGGCATACTGGGAGTTGAAAACTGGGGTGAATTGAGTATGTTTCCCAAATATGGCCGCATGGATCTGACTACCAAAAATACGGATGACCTCCCGGTAAAACTATTGTTATCACATGATCCCTCACATTGGCGCGGAGAAATATTGTCTCAATACCCACAAATAGATGCCATGTTTTCGGGCCATACCCACGGCATGCAGTTTGGCGTTCGTACCGATTACTTTCAATGGAGCCCTATTGAATACGTTTACAAAGAGTGGGCCGGCCTGTACCAGGAAGGTAAACAGCAATTATACGTGAACGTGGGCTACGGTTTTGTTGGTTTGGCAGGAAGGGTTGGAATATTACCGGAGATTACGATATTTACATTAAAAGCCGGCCAGGACCCTTTGGGAAACCGATCTTAACAGATCAAAATGCAGGCGGATATTCATAACAAATGAAAAAAATATTTCAACCTGTTTTTGACTTTCTGCTCTTCAGTAATATTTTCATGTCGCTTTGCGCCGTTGCCCAGGCCCTGCTCACCTTTCAATTGGTCGGTGAAAAACCGATGTTTCCTGTTTTAGCATTGCTATTTACATCAACCCTGGGCATTTACAATTTTTGCATCCTTATTGCACGCCCCAAACAGCCCGAATCATCACCATATAAACGGGTGCGCTGGTTTTTTGCACACTACAGGCTCATGGTAACCTTTACTATTGTGTCTTTACTATCCCTTGTACCCCTGTTCTTTTTAATCACTACCGAATCAAAAATATTACTCATTTTCCTGGGTTGCTTATCATTTACCTATGGCTTGCCCTTGTTCACTATTGGTGATCATAAATTCGGTCTTCGTAACATACCCGGCTTAAAACCATTCCTGATCACGCTGGTATGGACACTGAGTTGTGTACTGTTCCCGGTATTGGAGATATTACATCTGCATATCAATGATATCTCCATGCACGATATTACCATCCTGATAGCCAAACGCTTTCTGTTTATCGGCGCCCTCACCATTCCCTTTGATATCCGCGACTTGTTTGATGACCGCAAACAAGGTTTAAAAACCATCCCGGTTGCATGGGGCGAAAAAAATGCCTACCTGTTTTGCCAGGTTCTGCTCGCTGGCTATGTTGTTTTATTATTTCTGTTCAGAGCTAATGGCTTTAGTACTGATTTTTGGGCCTTAACTGCTACCGTTATTTTAACAGGCTGGCTCATATTCAAATCGGCCTGGGAAAAGAATGAGTATTACTATTTCTTTTATATGGATGGGGTGCTCATATTACAATATGTGATACTGATGGCATTCCGGTTCCTTTTTGGCCATTAGAACAATGGCGGCTAACTTCAACAATTCAGCCTGGTTTTATGATGGTCTTTCCCGCCTGGTATATGGTCGTGCGTTGATAAATGCTCAATTATACCTGCTTGGTTTTATCGCACCTGGTTCCCGGGTACTTATTGTGGGAGGCGGTACCGGCTGGATATTGGAAGAGCTTACAAAAATACACCCTTCTGGTCTATGCATTACTTATGTTGAAATTGCAGCAGCCATGATGGATCTATCAAAAAAAAGAGATAGTGGCAGCAACGAGGTAGTTTATATTCAAAGTGCCATTGAACAAGTAAACCTAACACCCGATTTTGACGCAGTGATCACCCCCTTCTTGTTTGATAATTTTACGGAGCAAACGCTACATATAGTATTTACCCATATCCATGCTTTACTAAAACCACAGGGCTTCTGGCTCAATGCAGATTTTCAACTTACTGGCAGGTGGTGGCAACGGTTTTTATTAAAAAGCATGTTTGTTTTTTTCAGGTTGATCTGTGGTATCGAGGCCAGTAAATTACCCGGGATAAAGACGCGTTTCACTGCTAACAGCTGTGCCATGGTAGATGAAAAGACCTTTTTTAATGATTTTATTGTGGCAGGTGTATATCGGAATAATGTGGCCTAATCATACCAATCAACACTTAGATCAATCCATAATGGATTACTTGCAATAACTAAATCAACTTTCCTTTGTGGTGAACCGGCTTTTAGTTGTTTTTCTCTAGCAATAGCGTCCTGAATCCACTGATATTCTTCATAATAAACCAGTTTATTACATCCATACTTTGCAGAAAATCCTTTATATATCTTTAGTTTATGCTCGTTTATTCTACTTTGCAAATCACTTGTAACCCCTACATATAACACATCATTTGATCTGTTGGTTATAATATAGACATAGTATTCGTGAACTTTCATAACGTGACAAACAATCTAAAATTTGTCATTGCGAGCGTAGCGTGGCAATCTCATTATGCAAATTACTCATGCTATTCAGGTTTGCTTATCCTGATGAGATTGCTTCGTTCCTCGCAATGACATAGTGAGATGGCTTATTATCAAGTCAATATTCCCCCTACTGGTTATATACAAACTTATACCCTATTCCCCTTACCGTTTGCAGGTATTGCGGTGAATCGGCATTAGTTTCGATCTTTTTACGCAAACGTACAATGTGCATATCCAGGGTACGTGTATTTACATCGGCATTGTAACCCCAAACCTCCATCATCAGCTCTTCGCGGTTAATCACTTTATTTTTATTCTTCAGGAAATAAAGCAATATCCGGTTCTCCAATATGGTCAGTTCAATTTTGCGGTTATCCCTGATCAGTAAGTGCGTATTGGGTAAATGCTCCATATTGGCAAAGCGATACGACTCTGATTTTTCGCTATTAAGCGAGAATTTGATCTTATTGTCGATCATCGCTACCAGCACATCCATATTAAATGGCTTGGTAATATAGTCGGATACACCAAAGTTATAAGCCTCAATCTTATCTACATCCTGGGCCTTTGCCGTCATCATAATGATCAGCTTATCATACCCTTTTTCCCTAATGCTGCTGCATACCTGTGATCCCGGTTTGCCGGGCAACATCCAGTCGAGCAATACAATATCCGGTTGTTCATCCAGTATAATGCTTTCGGCATCGTCGCCGTTATCAGCTTCCAATACTTTATATCCTTCTGACTGTAAGCGTTCTGCCACCAGAAAACGCAGGTTTTCATCATCTTCAACCAGCGCAATTTTAATTTCCTTGTTCATATTTTAATTTTCATATGGAAGCGTGACTATAAATTCCGAACCCTCATTAACTTTACTGTGAACAACTATATCGCCATCCATAAAATTAACCAGTTCTTTACAAAAAGCCAAACCCAAGCCCACGCTTCCGTTTTGGTTATACTGATTTTCTATCCTGTAAAATTTCTTAAATATATTATTTAACTCCTCTTTAGGTATACCTATGCCCCTGTCAACAAACGAAAATACAATATCACCCTTTTTGTGCGTAATATTTATATTCAGCTCCTTTTTTTGCGGATGGGAATATTTGTAAGCGTTTTCGATCAGATTCTGGAATACACTACCCAATAACACCGGATCGGTATAAAATGTGTCAACACCGTTTATTTTACAATTCAATTTAAAGTCGGGATATTTTATTTTAAACGTATCGGTATACCGGCTTACAAAATCATCTACCACTATTTCTTCCTTTTTAAGCGTGATGGATTTATTTTCAAGTTGGGTAAATGACAACAACTTATTCATCAGATCATTAAGCTTATCGGCTTCTTCATCCAGTATTTTGCCATAATGCTTACGTTGTCTTTCGGTAAGCTCTCCGTCGCCGCGCAGGTTTGATCCCGCGATTTTTATAACGCTTACAGGTGTTTTAAACTCATGGGTAAAATTATTAATAAAGTCGTACTGCAGCTTAAACAGCTTGATGTTGACATTAAGGTTGCGGTAAATAAGCCAGCCAATAAGTACTAAAAAAAGCGATATCAATAGCACCACTGCGCCAATAGGCATAAAACGCCGGTTAATTTCGTTAGCCAGGTAACCCCGCTCTGAGCTAAAAAATAATTTATAATCAGAAAATGAAATAGGGAGCGAAACTTCGGTTATCAACTTATTACCTTCGCTATCAACAGGATCATAAACAACAGGTTGTATGGATACACTCTGGTACAGCTCATGTCTTGTGTTTTTTATCTTTAACCGGTACGGGTCGAGATGAAAGGTCATCATGTTTTGTTTGTACGATGCCTTAACGGTATTTCGTTGCTGCAGATCACGGTATATTCTAATATCCTCACGCCTTAATATATTAGTGTAACTGATCTTATTGGGTTTTACATCCCAAAATGTCTTGAACAACTCATCCTGGCTGGATACCCGGCTTGTATCAGAAAAAGCGATATAGTTATCGAGCTTAACCGCCATTTCTTTAAAATCAGACTCATCAGAGGGACTGATCCTTTTGGCTCCAAACACCTTCCCTCTTTTATACCAATATTGATATATCCCTCTAACAGATATATCCAGGTTGTTTCTGCGGATGGTGATAGGAGCTTTACTGCCTATCAGTACGTCATAAAAAACGATACTTCTTACAAATGCATAATCATGAAAAACCGATGCTGCATATTTGGCTGCCGAAGCAGAGTCTAAAAAACCCTGATACGAGGTGATCTCAGGTATTTTATTCTGAAAAAAATCATAATACGGCTTTATAGTTTGCTCCAATACTTCAATTTTTTTTGAACCAAACTCATTCTCCACATATTTTGCCGTAAGGTTGTAGGATACAAAAAGCGCCACCACAAAAGTTACCGATATGAGCACCAAAAATATGATGATCAGCAAAAAGCTTTTGCGGTAAGCATTTTTATGTACAGGCATAAGGGGTATTATGGTTTAACCCGCATGTTATAATCCAGGAATTTTTCTATCTCGGCGTACATTTCCATGCGGTTATGCTCATTTCTGAAAAAAGCCCGTTCATTGGGTTTTAAAAAATATTTTACATCAACATTATGCTTACGTAGTTCGCCCACAAACTGGTTAAGCTCGCTGATATTCGCCCGCTGATCTTTGGCTCCCTGGAAAATAATTAACGGTGCTTTTATCTTATCCGTATGAAACACCGGGGAAATAGCCCTGAGTTGATCAGCATCTGTTTCGGGATTGCCCACCATTTCATATATCATTTTTAAATAAGGCTTTAAAAATGGCGGCGCATCCTTAATAAAAGTAAAAAAGTTAATGAGCCCGTTTTGTACAACGGCACAGTTATAAAGCTCCGGATGAAATGAGATACCATAAAGTGCCGAAAAACCGCCAAAGCCATTACCAAAAATGGCTATCTTTTTGGGGTTGGCTATCTTTTGCGCTATAAGCCAGTGTACACCATCGGTTATATCGTCCTGTATTTTACCGCCCACCTGCTTAAATCCGGCACTCCTGAAAGCTTTACCATATCCGGTTGAGCCGCGATAATTCACCTGGAAAACAGCATATCCCCTGTTAGCTAAAAACTGCACGCGCTCATCATATCCCCAGGAGTCGCGGTTACGCCACAGCTCGTCATGTGGTATCACTACTACAGGTAAATTAGTATGTTTACTACCCTGCGGTAATGTTAAATAACCGTTTAACAGCAAGCCATCATGCGCTTTGTAGGAGATAGCTTGCATAGAGCAAAGCTTATCAGGTGTTAAAGCCGGATTAACATCGCCCAGTTTAGTTAGTTTATCTGTATTTTTTTCATACAGATAAAAGGAACCGGGGTTACGATCGGTATAAGTATTCAGGATAAATTTGTTTTCGGCGCTGTCCCGATCCATTACCCTTATTTCATTACCCTTCAGCTCGGGTCGTTGCAGCAGGCTATTATATATTTGCTCTACATCGGATGCCAGAAAATGCTTATGCGGTATGGAATCCTCCCACGAGGCAAACTCAGCCCGGTGCTTGTTCCTGGAATATTCCACATTCAATATGTCGGCCCTATTGCAGCTAAAAATAGTTTTCTGCTCTTTACCATCTTCGGCATTGATCTCAACCAGCGCTGTTTTGTCGCGGTTAACGTTTGACAGGGCATAGAAATAGTTTTTCACACCCGTAAAGGCGATTGGCTTCACCGAGTTTTTAAAGTTATTTTCAATAATAGGCTTAAACGGGGCATCATCACCGGGCCGGTATGATATAGTTTCATTTACACCATCTGATGATTTAACCAGGCGTATTTTACCATCGGCATCAGGGAACCATTCCGTTATATTACCCGGATTGATAAGATAAGGTTTCAGTTCACCTGTTTTTATGTTGAGACGATAGATGTCAAAGTTCGCAGGATCGCGCTTGTTCATTTTAATGGTGATCACATCAGGTTCGCTCTTGCTGCGGTTAAGCATACCCACCTTTACCCTGTTCAATGTCAGCACAGTACGCAGCTTAAGTGATTCCACATCGATAGCATACATCTCAAAGGTGTCAAAATCAATTGCTTCATGACTAAAAACCAATTGATCATTATAGGTCCAGAAATAATCGGGGCGTACAGAAAAATCATCAAAAGAGGTCACCATATGCTCTTTACCATCACTCAATGATTGTACAAAAAGATTCCTCTTCTCTTTATATGATTTCAGATAAGATACATACTTACCATCGGGCGATAGTTTATAAAACATCTTTTCCGGAGCCTTAAAAAAATCGGCAATAGGAATTGGCCTTACTTTATTCTTGCAGGAATATAAGGTTAGTACAAAAACAATTAACAGTAAATGTCTTACTCGACCCAACATGGTAATCACCCCAATTTTATTATTCTGGTCAAATTAGTTAAATAACTTAATGTTATCAAAATGTCACTACAATTTTACCCACCTGTAACGTTATATAATATTAAAATAAATTCCCAGAAACGTAGTAATTATTAATTGACTATTTTTGAGCAGATGAGGGCTTTATTAAATACTGTTATTATTGTTTTGATGATGGCTACCCGGCTTTTTGCACAGGATAATGACCTGCAATTAGCTAAACAATATACCACCAATGGCGAACCCCAAAAAGCCCTTGAAATATACCAGAAATTATACAAACAGAACAACGAAGGTTATTACTCCTACTATGTGAACACCCTGCTCAGCCTCAAAAAATTTGATGAGGCCGAAAGTGTGGTAAAAAAGCTGGTACGTAAACATCCTAACGAAAATCAGTACCAAATTACCCTGGGTACAGTTTATACCCAGCAAGGTAACCTAAGCAAAGCTGACGCCATTTATGACGACCTGATCAAGAATTTACCTGCCGACCGTAATGAAATAGCGATGCTGGCCGGTCAGTTTTACCAGAGTTCGAATTTGGATTATGCTATAAAAATATTCCAACAGGGTCGCAAAACGCTCAACAGTAATGAGGCGTTTACCTATGAGCTTATCAATCTTTACCGTTTTAAAAGAGATAAGGTAAACCTTACCGAAGAGTACCTGAACTTTTTACCGGCGAACCCTAATTTTATTTCCCAGGCCGAAAACGCATTCTCGACCATTTATGAGGGTGATCCCGATTATAATATGCTGAAATCGAATCTGCTGCGACGCATACAAAAAGACCCGCAGCAAACGATATATGCCGAGCTGCTTACCTGGCAATTTATGCAGCAAAAGGAGTTTGACCAGGCCCTGAACCAAGCCCTGGCTTTAAGCCGAAGACAAAATGACGATGGTACCAACATTTTTGAGCTTTGCCGTACCCTAAACTCCAACGAAGCTTATGATGCCGCTATTCGTGGGTATGAGTATATCATTAGCAAGGGTAAAACATCGCCCATGTACATCCCCGCTAAAATTGAGCTCATCAATACTAAAAATTTAAAAGTAACCTCGGGTAAATACCTGCCGACCGATCTGACAGGCCTGGAGCAGGATTATACCGATCTGCTCACTGAGTTCGGTCGTAATAACAGTACCGTTTTTGCTATGCAGAAACTGGCTAACCTCCAGGCCTTTAAACTGCATAAACTTAACGAAGCCCAAAAGTTGCTCGAGGACGCAACAAATATCCCCAACATCAGGCCCGAGTTGCTGGCTTCCTGCAAGCTTGACCTTGGCGATATATACCTGATCAACAAACAGCCCTGGGAAGCAACCCTGTTGTACAGTCAGGTTGAAAAAGATTTCCCTAATACCGATATTAACCAGGATGCCAAATTCAGGAATGCCAAACTGGCTTACTACACTGGCGATTTTACCTGGGCCAAAGGACAGCTTAATGTGTTAAAAGCCGCCACATCACAATTAATTGCCAACGATGCCCTTAACTTACAGCTGTTGATTGACGATAATACGGCAACCGACAGTGTAGGCAATGCCCTGAAAATATATGCCCGGGCCGACCTCCTGATATTTGCCGAACAGCCAGACAAGGCCGTGATGACGCTGGACAGTATCGACAAAAAATTTCCGAACAACAGCCTGAGCGATGATATTCTGATGTCGAAATCAAGGATATTGATACAGCAGAGGAATTATGCCGCTGCCGTACCCCTCCTCAAAAAAATAGCCGACGACCATCCAAATGACCTGTGGGCTGACGACGCCGTTTTTATGCTGGGTGATATTTATGAGAACCGCCTCGACGACAAAGCCAGCGCCAAAGTCTGGTATGAAAAGATCGTTAAAAACTACCCTGGCAGCCTCTGGATCAACGAAGCCCGCAAGCGTTTCAGGCTATTGCGGGGCGATAAGGCGGATTCTTAGACAGTTCATTGGTTCAATGTTCATGGGTTTATTAGTAAATAACGTGAGTTCGGGATAAGAAATGCAAACCTGATGCCGATGTCCGTTATGTTAAAATTGGGTTTACATGGTTTACACTTTTTATGGTTTACATCATTTCAAATTACTGATAATCAATTAATTAACTTATTTTATATCAAAAAAACGGTTTACAGTGTAAACCATAAATAATGGGGTTTACATTGATCAGCTTTAAGCAAAGTATTCAGGGAGCCTTTAAATAACCTGAACTGCTTATCCAGGGCTCACGTTAAATAGTTCATCGGGCAGGACGCATTCAACTAATGAACATTGAACCAATGAACTAATGAACCAATTAATTACTTTTGCAGCACCATGATTGTATACAACGACACCATAATAATTGAAGAAACCATTCACGATGAGTGGCTTAACTGGATCAAGACTGTTCATATACCCGCTATAATGGCTACAGGCTGTTTCCAATCCTACAAGATACTAACGGTTATTGATTCGCCCAACGAAGGGGTTACCTATTGCATCCAGTACAATGCCGATAACATCGAGCAGTTTCAGCAATATTATATGAACCACCTGCACAAGTTCCAGGCTATCCATCAGCAGCAGTTTGATGAAAAGTTTGTGATGTTCAATACCCTGATGAAAGAGGTAGAATAAACTTTTTAAACCTTAAATTTTAACACTTTTCGGCCCGAAAATGGGGTAAAATCGATCGAAAATTGCTCAAAAAACTCTCATTTTAACACTTTTTAACAAATTTCAACGCTGTTCTTAACGTGTTTTTGAAACTTTAAAAAGTATTAATTTATTGACTATCAAATAACTACATAAAAAATAGCCAATTTTTAGGCCAGTTTTCCTCTTAACAAAACAGCCCGACACTCTTATCTTAGAGCGTCGGGCTGTTCTGTTTTATAAATATACGAAATTTTCGCGGCCTTATCAAATGAAAAATCATGTCATTGCGAGCGAAGCGTGGCAATCGCGAACTATACAGAGTCTCTGTACAGCATGCGATTGCTTCGTCGTTCCTCCTCGCAATGACATGGTTTTATTGATCCAATATTATTTTCAAGCCTTACGAAGTTTTAAAAACTTCGTAAGGCTGAGAGACTTCAACTTTCGTTCCCACTTCAGGGGCTATTTGGTGATCAGGTTATACAGCTCATCCAATCGTGGGGTGAGCACAATTTCGATTCGACGGTTTTTCGCACGGGCCTCGTTGGTTGGCGCCGGGTCGATGGGCTGGAACTCGCTTTTGCCTGTAGCTGTTAAGCGGTGCGGATCAACTTTTTCAACTTCAGTCAGGTAGCGGGTTACCGAGGTGGCACGCAGTACGCTCAGGTCCCAGTTATCTTTGATCTGGCCCAGGTTAATTACCTTTTTATCATCGGTATGACCTTCAATAGCCATGTTAATATCGGGTTCTTTATTCAGCACTACAGCCAGTTGTTTCAGGGCGGCTTTACCTTTATCGTCAATAACGATACTACCCGATGGGAACAGCAGCTTATCTGCCAGCGACACATATACTTTGCCGTTGCGAATATCAACTGTTAAGCCACTCTGTTGAAAGCCCAGTAAGGCCTGCTGCAATTTATTTTTAAGCGCGTTGGCGGCTTCATCGCGTTTGCGTAAGATGTCCTCCACCTCTTTTAAACGAGCCTCACGTTTTTCCAGATCAGCTGCCAAACGTTTTAATTTTGACGAGCTGGTGTTCAGGTTACTGTTTAAGGCGCTGTTGTTATTGCTC
This sequence comes from Mucilaginibacter sp. BGA-UO-ETr-C110, assembly GCF_059567985.1. Lineage (NCBI taxonomy): Bacteria > Pseudomonadati > Bacteroidota > Sphingobacteriia > Sphingobacteriales > Sphingobacteriaceae > Mucilaginibacter > Mucilaginibacter sp. BGA-UO-ETr-C110. The sequence goes on along the minus strand of NZ_JCAQPB010000002.1, from coordinate 6,242,352 downwards.
AGGTTGGCCAGCTCACGGTGCAGGCGCATGGTATCGGCCTTGAGCTGAAAAACCTGGGTTTCCAGTGTTTCGGTACGGGTGGTTAAGGAATCGCGCTCGGCAATCAAAGCTTTGTAAGCCTTTGGCGACATGATCTTACAGGAGGAATAAAAGGTAAGACTCAGAGCCAGGGCCAACAGGTAGTAGGTGATCTTCATTGTGATTATGTTTATTTTAAAGCATTTGAAAATTTGGTGATTTGAAAATTTGAAAATAAAAACCCGCTCATTCTCAAATCTTCAAATTGACACATTTTCAAATTAATTATCCAAGTGCATTCCTTAAAAATACGTTGAGCGGATAAATGAGCTTGCAGTCCTGGGCAATTTGCGCCGCCGCGTTCTTTTTAACGATATCTTTATCACTTATCTTATGCCAGGCTATAAAACTTTTAAGCTTCAACAGGTCGATATTTTCGTTATCGGGACTATATCCCTGCGGAGCGGTTTTTAATTGCTCCTGCGCCCTGAAATCGCCAAATAGCTTAACAAATTCCGGTGCATCAATGATCTGTTTCAGATCATGCGCGTTATAATCAATTTCCTGGCGTATGGATTTTAAATGCGCGGCTTCGGGCATCCAGTATCCGCCGGCGATAAAGGAGTCACCGCCGGGCTGTATCTGCAAATAATATTCGGCACCGCCAAGCTTTGTACCTTGTGTGGGCAGGCTTATGCCAAAGTTAATTTTATAAGGTGTTTTATCTTTCCGGAAACGGATGTCGCGGTAAATACGCATCACGCATTTTTTGGGATCGAGTGTTTCGTCAATTCCCGGATCTACCCGGTGCATTTCACTCAATAGCTCCACTGTAAACTCAATTACATTTTCGCGGGCTTTTTCATAACGTCCTTTGTTCTCTAAAAACCACTCCCGGTTATTGTTTGCTGCGAGATCCTTTAAAAATTCAAGACTTTCCTGGTTTATCATCGGTATCTAAATATAGCTGGTAATGTATTTTGGGTGATAACCAATATAACAATAGTACCCGCGAATATCTGAAATTTATAGGAGCCAAAGCAAAACAGCCCAAAATTATGACACTTAGATACAACCAGGGCGAATCGGCATTATGGGTGATGAGAAAGGTGAGCCAGGCCAGGCCCAGCGCTTCGCCGACATTTAAGGCATAGCTTACATACATGGCGGCATAAAAATACCCCGGCTCAATTTCAAAGTGTAAATTACAATGCGGACAATTGAGGTTTATTTTATTAGAAAAGCTGTAGGCACCTCCCTGGAACATATCCCCCCTGCGGCAACGCGGACATTTACAGTGAAGCATAGCCCATGACTTGGGAGTTGGCGGCATGATGATTTTATGTTTTACGTTGTACGTGATACGTAGTACGTTTTTTGGTAGCGCAGTATTCTGCGTTTTCTTAAAACATGATATTCAGTGTTGTACGTAAAACGTATCACGTCAAACGTACAACCTGTTAAAGGTTTTTAATTCAGATGAAGTTTTTCTTTGCGTATGTTAAGATCGACGTTTTTACGGCGATATTTTTTGTACCAGATAAAGCCAACAACGCCGGCTGCCAGGTAAGGCGCGCCTAATAAAAACAAAATACCATTGTTTAATCCCTTGGCAGCATTACCACCACTTTTGGCATTGGTTTCAACCGTGGCGGCGCATTGTGCGCATTGGGCTTTTACAGGTTGCCTGCTGCAAACCATAAGGCCCAGGGCAAATACAAATAATATAATCTTAAAACCTGTTTTCATATGGGCAAATTTAACTAATTATTAATGTCGTAGCAAGTGGTTTATCAGTATCAAGTAGTTAGTATCCAATCAAAAATGATAATAAGGCCGTATCATTAAATAAACAATAACGCCGGATGCGGTTACGTAAAGCCATATCGGGAATGTCCAGCGTACCAGCTTTTTGTGTTTGGCCACCTGCATTTGCAAGCCGCGGTGAAAGCTGAGCAAAATAAGCGGCAATACACCTGCCGCCAGTATAATGTGCGGGGTAAGGATACACAGGTACAAAGTACGCATGCCACCGGCAGCGAGCCTTTCTGAATCGGACAGCAAGCCATCGCCATTGATATCACCGTATAAGATCTCGTTACGCATGAGGTAATGAAACAACACGTATGATACCAGGAACAATGCCGATAAGCTAAAAGTAAGGATATTCAGATTTTTATGCACCTTGATATTGCCCTGCCTGATAAAGTATAGCGACACCAGTAACAGTATGGTACAGGTACCATTCAATATGGCATTAAGCATGGGTAAATAAGGTGTAAACGATGGCGCGACAGCTGGCCCTGGTATCAGGTGCCTGTTGAGCAAAATTACCAGTCCTATCACTACTATGGTAATAACCGTCACAAAACGGAATATAAATTTATCAGTCATTCTTTTAAGAGTCAGGAATCAAGACACAAGAGTCAAGATTCATTTTTTATTTTATCGTTAATGTAAGGTATCCTTTATACAGATTCTTGATTCTTACATCTTGTTTCTTACGTCTAATACAGCGGTTTATCCACTTTGCGCAGCTCCTCGGCAATTAGTACTTTGATCTCGTCGGTAAGGCGATTGATATCATTGGTATTAGCGCCTTTGTAATAGCCGCGGATGCGTTTTTCGGAATCAATCAGTACCAGGTTATCGCTGTAAATAAAATCGTCGTCACTCTCCTTTATGGCGTTAACCAGGAACCCTTTGCGGGCCAGGCTATAGATAGAGGTAGTATCACCGGTTAAAAACAACCAGCGATTGGAGGCCGGCTTAAAGCTGTCGGCATATTTTTTCAATACCGATACTGAATCGCGCTGCGGGTCGACTGTAATGGATGTAAAATACACCATCTTGTTTTTGCGGTAGGTATCCACCAGATAACTCATGTTACGGTTAATGGTACTACATACCGTAGGACAATGGGTATAAAAAAATCCGGTTACCATTATTTTACCCTTAAAGGTTGAGTCACTTACTGCTTTGCCATCCTGCGCTGTAAGTTTAAAGGCAGGCAGCTGATGATAGATGGTATCGGGTATATATTTACCGTGAAATTTATGCCCGGTTTTGGCCACTATTTTTTGGCCGTAAATAGCCAATGGCTTATACCTGTTTTTACCTTTAGCGGTGAGTAAATAATACAAAAATCCTGGCACTGCTAATATGAGCACCAGGATTAGAATTTTTTTCGCTATTGCGGCCATTATCCCCTCAGTGTAATCCAGTGATGGCTTTCGTTAGTCAATACCAGGATCAAACCTATAATGAATAGTATCGGCACGATGATAGACAGGGCTAAACCCAGCTTTTCGAACTTTAAGTGCATAAAGAAAGCAACAATATAAAATGCTTTAAACAAGGTTAAAACAATGTATACCGGGTTTGCATATTTTATATTCAAATAACCATGTGGAACCAGTAGCAGCGCTATAATAAACTCTACCGCAGTAATAGCCGACAAGATAAGAGCCACTTTAACAATTCTCCCTCTGGTCATTGTTGCGTGCTCGCCTTCTTCGTGGTGAACTTCTTGTGAATCTGATGACATATAAATATTTTTTATACTAAGTAAAAGAATGTAAATACGAATACCCATACCAGGTCTACAAAGTGCCAGTAAAGGCCTACTTTTTCAACCATTAAATAGCTACCGCGTTTTTCGTAAGTACCCAACAGTACGTTAACGGTAATGATGATATTGATGATAACCCCGGTAAATACGTGGAAACCATGGAAACCGGTGATGGTAAAGAATAAGTTTGCAAATTCCTGCGCGGTTAAATGGCGCGTTGCATCTGTACCCACACCTTCAGCAAAAAACTCTTTTAATTCATGTAAGCTTGGCGTACTTCCCCACCAGAAACCTTCATGGTGTAAGTGAGCCCACTCTAAAGCCTGGCAACCCAGGAACATAAAACCACCTATAACAGTAGCTATCATCCACCAGATCACTTCTTTTTTAGCGTTACGGTGACCTGCTTCCACAGCTAATACCATGGTAACAGAGCTCAGGATGAGGATAAAGGTCATGATACCTACGAAAACCAGCGGCGCGCCATGGTCTATCATACCTGGTACCGATTGGAAAACCTTATCAGCCGCCGGCCATACGCTTGCGCTGAAACGTAATGCACCATAAGAAATCAATAATGACGAAAAGGTAAACGCATCCGAAAGGAGGAAGAACCACATCATTATTTTTCCGTACTCCACATTGAAGGGTGATCTCCCTCCAGACCATGGAGTTGTTTTTATTTCATCAATTTGTGATACTGCTGTACTCATTTGTACTTAAATATGGGTGTATTAATTTTGGTTCAAAAGTAAAAAAACATACAGATAAATCCATATAATTCCGAGAAAATGCCAAAAAATAGAGGTCATTTCCATTTTAAACAGGTTACGCACCTGCGGAATGTTCTTGTATGTACCTGTAAGGGTATTCAATAGTAACAATATAGCTGCAATTATGTGCAATAAGTGCATCCCTGTAAATATATAAACAAATGAGCGGGACGCGTTTGGATCTGTAAGATACACATTCATTTTGTAGGTTAATACATACCAGGCATAAACCTGTATAGCAAAAAACGCTACGCCCAGCGCAAACGTAAGCCATAAAAATAGTCGCTGTTTGGCAAACTGTAACTGTTTGGCGGCTTTGGAGGCCAAAAACAAGGTAATACTGCTGATAATAATTACGGCGGTGCTGTATTTAAACGCATCGGGCATAATTACATTAAGGCCATGCCCCTTCCCACCACTATAAACGATAAACCCACTGGTTAAAGCCGCAAAAAACATGAACGAGGTGAATATAAATATCCACATGTTGAATTTTTTGGGAGCCAGATCAAGCCTGTCGTTATTTTTTTGAATCTGAGCCATCATTTCACTTTTCCTATAAAATCAAATAAAAACATTAACTGCACTACAGGCAAATACATAAAGGAGCCGAACATTAATTTGCGGGCTGTCTCTATCGACTGTGCGCGTAACAGGCCAAAAGCCTGGTATAAGAATATTAAACTGCAAACTAAGGATACACCACCTACATAATAACCACCGTAACCGTAAATGGTTGGCAGTAAACTTACTGGCAGCAATATCAGTGTAAATATAAAGGTAATTACGGCACTTCCTGCATTACGATTGCCGGTTGGCAGCAGTCTGAAGCCAGCCAATTTATAATCATCATCCAGCACCCAGGCAATGGCCCAAAAATGCGGGAACTGCCATACAAACTGTATAGCGAACAGGATCAGAGCGATCTCGTCAATCCTTTCGTGAGCAGCTACATAGCCAATAAGCGGAGGCAATGCGCCCGGTATTGCGCCAACAAATACCGCTACTGGCGATTTACGTTTTAACGGTGTATAAGCGAAAGCGTATAATAAGATCGAAAATACGGATAGCAGGCCTGTTAGCAGGTTAAGGCTACCCAATAAATAGGTGCCCGCCATACCCATACCCAAACCCAGAACAAGCGCCTGACCGGTATTCATCTTCCCCGAAGGGATTGGACGATCCATCGTACGTTTCATGAGCTTATCCAGGTCCTTCTCGATGATCTCATTAAAGCTATTTGCTGCAGCTGTTACCAAAAAGCCGCCTACTATGAGTTTTACCCAGTTTAGCCAGTCGATATGACCGTTAACTTTACTTCCTATTAAAAAGGATATAGAAGCCGAAAACACCACCAGGAAGGTGAGCCGTGTTTTGATCAGCTTTGAAAAATCTTTCATGTTCATTTGCTTATCCCCCTAACACTAACCGGTTTGTATAAATTTAAAAGCAAATAAAACTGTGCCCCAAAAATAAGGCTCGCCAACACAATGTGCGAGGCCTGTGCTGCTGGAGGCAAGGCCCAGTATGATAATAATATACCGGTTACTATCTGCAGCATGATCATTAAAAAAGTAAAGCTCATCAATTGCTGATGTACAGAATGACGACCAAAGTTTTTGCGTATTAAAGCATACAGCATGATGTTGAGCACCAATACCAATACGGCCATATCGCGGTGATGCGTAAATATTTCACCTACACTGCTGATCCAATTATTACGGTATCCACCCTGAAAATGAGCAGCTACAGCATCAACTTCTTCACGTACCTCGGTACCAAAAGCTATCTGGAAAATACTGGCCAATAAAGCAAGGATCGTAATAATGTATATCAGCGTACCAGTATTTAATTTAGCATTATCTAACACTTTAGCCCGGTGATAAGTATATATCAATATGGCTAATATGGCTAGTGCCAGCAACATATGTACGGTAACTATCCAGGCTACCAGGTTGGTTGATACCACGATGGAGCCTAACCAGGCCTGAAAGCCCACCAATACAAAATTAAACAGGCTTAAAAGAGCTATCCGCTTGCTGCTACTCCAGTAACTGAAAGCATATACAGCTGATAAAAACAAGAATAAACCGGATATGGCGCCAATAAGACGGTTAATGTATTCTGTCCAGGTTTTTTCGGCGTTGAATTCTTCGGGAACTAAGATGGATCTGTCTTCACGGATCCTTTTAGCCAAATCGCTATAACCGAATACATCCAATGTTTTGGCAAAGCGCTGATTTTTGGCTAAACGCTGGTCTACATATTTTTGCTTGTAATCTTTTGGCAGATCGGCACTGCTGGTGGGTGGGATATACCTACCGAAGCATTTGGGCCAGTCGGGGCAACCCATTCCTGAGCCTGAGCTACGCACAACTCCACCGGCCAGTATCAAAACAAAAAGTATGATTATTGTTATGAGAGTGACTTTCTGGAACCGGATTTTTGATGCGGATATGCTCATTGAAATGATGAGTGGTGAATAATGAGCAGTGAGTTATAAGTTTTCTAACCGAGAACTTACTCACCACTCATCACTCACCACTCTTATCTTAAAATTACTTTACTTGTTCGTTTGCTTTCAGCGTACTGTTAAACTTATTCAGTTCTTCTAAACCTTTAGGGTTATCTTCAAAGTCATGAGGTAAGTTTGAGCTCATGGTTTGTGAGAAAGGAACAGTTTGAGGGATGTAATCCTCTTCGGCACCTGGCTTGCTGTAATCATATGGCCAACGGTAAACAGTTGGTATTTCGCCAGGCCAGTTACCGTGTAAATGTTCAACAGGTGTTGTCCATTCCAGGGTATTTGACTCCCATGGGTTCTGTGTAGCTTTTTTACCAATGAATATAGAAGAGATGAAGTTATACAGGAATGCTACCTGAGCACAAGCTGCCATGATAGCTGCCCATGTAATAAAGGTATTTACGGTTAACCAGCGTTGCATGCTTACAAATTCGGTAAAGGCATAGTAACGACGTGGTACACCATCCAGACCCATAAAGTGCATTGGGAAAAACACCAGGTAAGCACCAATAAAGGTTAACCAGAAGTGCAGATAGCCCAATTTCTCGTCCATCATTTTTCCGAACATTTTAGGGAACCAGTGGTAAACACCGGCAAGCATACCAAATATAGCTGCCGAACCCATTACCAGGTGGAAGTGAGCAACCACAAAGTAAGTATCATGCAAGTTAATATCCAATGCAGCATTACCCAGGAATATACCTGTTAAACCACCTGATATAAAGAATGACACCATACCAATAGCGAACAGCATAGCAGGCGTAAACCTGATGTTACCGCGCCATAAAGTGGCCAGCCAGTTGAATGTTTTTACCGCCGATGGTACCGCGATGATCAGTGTAGTGATCATGAACACACCACCCAGGAACGGATTCATACCCGTAACAAACATGTGGTGACCCCATACGATAAATGATAATACGGTAATACCTATTAAGGAGTAAACCATCGCGTGGTAACCGAAGATCGGTTTACGTGAGTTTACAGACATTACTTCTGATGAGATACCCATCGCCGGCATAATTACGATATACACCTCCGGGTGACCCAGGAACCAGAACAAGTGCTGGAACAGGATCGGGCTACCACCTTCATAAGGCTGTTGTACACCGTTCAACACGATGTCTGACAGGTAGAAACTGGTACCAAAGCTACGGTCAAATATCAATAACACCACACCTGCTACTAACACAGGGAATGCCAGGATACCTAATATAGCGGTCAGGAATAAAGCCCAGATAGTTAAAGGCATTTTCCAAAGGTCCATACCTTTTGTACGCATGTTTAACACAGTACTTACATAGTTGATACCACCCATTAATGAGGATGCTACGAACATCACCATACTGATGAGCCAAAGGGTCATACCCTCACCTGATCCCGGCATCGCTTTTGGCAATGCGGATAATGGCGGGTAGATTGTCCAGCCACCGCTGGCAGGGCCTTTTTGAACCAGGAATGATGATAACATAACCACACTGGCCATAAAGAAGAACCAGTAAGATAACATGTTCATGAACGGAGATGCCATATCACGTGCACCTACCTGAAGAGGTATGAGCAAGTTGGCAAAAGTACCGCTCAAGCCGGCTGTTAACACAAAGAATACCATGATGGTACCGTGAATGGTAACCAGCGACAGATAAAAATCGGCACTGATACGACCGTTAGGTGCAAAACGACCTAACAATGTGGTTAACAATGGGAAAGTTTTATCAGGATAAGCTAATTGGATCCTGAACAAAATAGACAATATCATTGCAATAACTGCCATGGTGATCCCTGTGATCAGGAATTGCTTGGCAATCATTTTATGATCCATACTAAATACGTATTTAGACAGGAACGATTGGTTATGATGATGTTCGTGACCGTGATCGTCGTGATGTGCTACTCCGTGGTCGTGAACTGCTAATGTTGACATATCGCTTCTCTTTCTATATTAATTATTTAACGCTAACCTATTTTGTGACTCTGTTTTTGGCTGATCCGCAGCGGCAAAATGCAATTCCTTTCTTAAAGCATCGCTTAAGTAAGGTTTTTGCCTTGACAGCCAGGCCTGGTATTCGGCTTCGGAAACCACACGTACAACTTTTTGCATGTTATAGTGACCGCCACCGCATATTTTGTTGCAATAAACCAAGTATTCAAATTTAGGATCGTCAAGCTGGGTGCGCATTTGCGCGGTAGTAATTGTTGGGGTAAATTTAAAGAAGGTCGGTAATCCCGGAACCGCGTTAAGCTGAACCCTGAAGTGAGGCATGTAAACAGAGTGAATCACATCTAATGCCTGGATATTTAACCTGATCGATTTGTTTACCGGCAGGTACATGGTATCAACCTGCAAATCATCAAAGCTGCTGCGTTTTTTAAAGTTAACACCTAATTTGTTAGCAGCAGATACCATTCTGAAATCTTTAGGGCCCAACACACCGTCTTTACCCGGGTAGCGAAGCTCCCATGCAAACTGGTGACCGGTAATATCAATATTGATATCGCCTTTAATATCTGTGGTATTCATTATTGTTTGCCAGGTGAAAAAGCCAAACACAACCAATACAGTTAAAACGATGGCTGGAGCAATTGTCCAGATCTTTTCAATAGTATTGTTATGCGGCAGGAAGTGAGCCCTGCGCTTGTCAGAATGCCTGTATTGGAATAAGAAACCAAACAACAATATCTGGGTAATAAAAAACACGATCATGGTTAAAACCGTAGTGACGGTAAACATCTCATCAATTTTAACACCATGTACAGATGCGGCCTCAGGCAAGGTCATGCTACCTTGTACTGTGAACGACCAGTAAGCGCCGTATAAACCTGCTATCAGGAACACCAGGCAAACTACTGCCATCACTGTGTTCCATTTCATTCCTTTTTTACCTTGTATTTTAAGTGTAAGATCGTATATCTTCAGAATTTTACCTATTACAGCTACGCCAAGGCATACCAGGAAAAATAAAAGCAAATAGTATGCAACACCAGTCCAATCAACCTGGGGGGCATCAGTTTGCCCACCGGTAGTTGCCGCTGCTTCTGTTTGCGCCATCAGCAGGTTTGTGCCCAAAAGCATAAACGCTGTGATAAACGATAGTAATGTTTTAGAATTTATAAATTTTCTGAATCCCATTTTAATGTCAGTTTGGTATTCTGTACTTTGTTGCAAAAATAACAATTATTATATGTGATGATGAAGGCTCTCCTGCAGGAACGGATGTTTTTTAGGAATAAGCGATTTGAATTTGCTTAAAGCATTCAACATCAAATAAGTAAACAATCCGGCAAATCCTATGGCTACACCTACTTCGATATAGAAAAATCCAACTTTATCACCAACGGTACCTGGCATGATCATGATAAAGTAGTCAAGCCAGTGGCCCAGGATCAGGATGATACAGGTTGCCTTCAATATGCTTGTGCTACGTTTTGAATCACGGGCCATGATGATCAATAAAGGAGCTAAAAAGTTGATCACAATATTTAACCAGAACCATGGCTTAAATTCAGGCTCCCATCTTTTCAGGAAGTAAACACTTTCCTCAGGGATGTTAGCGTAATAGATCAGCAGGAATTGTGCAAACCATACGTAAGTCCAGAATATAGAGAAACCAAACATTAACTGGCCCAGGTTATGCAGGTGATCTTGTGTAACCCATTGCATGTAACCTGCAGACCTTAATAGTATAATGGTTAAGGTGATCACTGATAAACAGCTTACCCACATGGCCGCGAAGTTGTACCAACCAAACATGGTTGAGAACCAGTGCGCCTCTAAGGACATGATCACATCAAAAGAAAACACTGGTTGAGTAAATCCGAAGATCACCAGGAACGCTGCCGAAATGGTAAAGCTCTTTTTGTAGTAGAATAATCCACCCAGTTCGTCTTCAGTTTCAGAATATTTAGCCAGTAACCAGCCAAATGTCATATAAGCGCCTAAAAATAATATGATACGGATCAGGAAGAACGGCATGTTCAAAAATCCCGATTTGCCTGCCAAAACAGGATCGTAATTTTCGCTGCCGGGTGTGGTAACACCAGCCTGGTGCCATACTTTGTATAAATATGGGGCTACTACATCTTTACCCTCAATTTCGGTATGATGTGTTAAATTTAAACCAGCTATGATAATAACCAGTAATATAAGAGCTGCTATAGGTAATACCCTGGCAAATGCCTGAGGTACACGCAGCAATGAAGCCGACCAGCCCGCCTGAGCTACATACTGCAAAGCGCAGAAAAATACACCGGCCGTACAAACACAGGTAAAATAATAACCCATGAGCAATAAATTGGCAAATGTACGCTCACCCTGATTAGTTAAAAAACCAAGGGCTATGGCCAGAACTCCCAGGGCTATGGCAGCTAAACTCCATGTTTTTGCCTTACCGGTAAAAACAAATTGCTCGTCTAAACTATTATGAGTATTCATTCAGTTCTAATTCTTATAAAGTTTGTAAATGGTGAACATACATGATCACTTTCCAGCGTTCTTCCGGGGCCAGCTGTGAAGCGTATGAACCCATTGCATTTACACCGTAAGTAATGGTATGATATATTTTACCGTCTGTTAAGTCTTTCATGGCACCACCACGTGATGACTGGCCTTTTGAATATGATGGCGGCGGCGGATAACCATGTTGTGTTACCAAACCATCACCCTGACCATTAACACCGTGGCATGGAGAGCAAAAGTGTTCAAACAAAATTTTGCCTTCTTTATAGTTTGCCTGGGTTTGAGCCAATACGGTTTTAACCTCTACGCTTGCCAGTTCATATCCATCTTTTGTGTTTGGATAATCAAACTTGGTAAAACCTACCGGTATAGTTCCGGCTGGTGGTACCTGCGCGGTTTTGCCATCCTTAAAATTCGGGTTCTTTTGATCCGGATCGTATGCGATATGCTCATACATATTAGGGGCGTACTCCCATCCGGTACTCCTTTTATCCTTGCACGACGTTACTACAATCGAAGCAGCGATAATGATAACTATTGTTCCTAATATTCTAAATTTATTCATAGCTAACATATTTTCTGTCGTTATGCTTAACTTCACTTGCCCCTGCTTCTTTTAATATTGTGTTGATATCCTCGTGTGGTATATTTCCTTTGGCGTCAATGGCGATCACAAACTTGTCATTTGTAGCTCTCAGGTCCATTACTCTTGGCGCACGACCCGGGAAAAGGTGCGTAGCGAAAAAGAAGGTAAATGCCATACCGTATGACGCGAATAATACCGTCCACTCAAAAGTTACCGGGATAAAATCGGGGATGGCAAAAAAGTTTTTACCACCGATGTCCATTGGCCAGTCATGTACCAGGAAATAATAAACCATTGTAAAAATGGTTGTACCACCCATACAGCCGAACATGAAGGCCGCGTAACCTAATCTCGAGTCCTTGATACCCAGTTTAGCGTCGATACCGTGGATAGGCATTGGCGTGTAAACATCGTAAATAGGAACACTATTTTTTTGTAGTTTGTCAATCCCGTGCATCAGATCATCGGGATCATCAAAAATGCCTAATATATATTTGGTGCTACTCATCTTTATTATGCTTTTTCGTATTCAGAATGGTCAATACTATCAAACTTGATCAGGTTCTCTTTGTAGAACTCTACGTGAGACGGATCAAAGTGACCTTCGGCAATTTGTTTCTTCTTAGCCTGCTCACTCGCGCTCTTCAACAGTAATTTTACTTCGGCAATAGCTACAGAAGGCATTACCCTGATGAACAACAGGAACATGGTAAAGAATATACCGATAGATCCAACAAACACACCTACGTCAACCCAGGTTGGGTAAAACATGGCCCAGCTTGAAGGAATGTAATCGCGGTGTAAGGAAACAACGATGATCACAAAACGCTCAAACCACATACCTATATTTACAATGATAGATAGTACCCATGAAATTGGGATATTGGTTCTAACTTTTTTCGACCACATCATCTGGGTCATCAATACGTTACAGCCGTACATCATACAGGCAGCCCACCAGTACGGACCGATAAACCTGTTTAAGAAGGTATATTGTTCGTACTCGCCACCAGAGTAGTAAGCGATAAAGAACTCTGTAATGTACGCCACACCTACAACCGAACCTGTTACCAGGATAATCTTGTTCATCGATTCGATGTGGAACATGGTAATGTAGTTTTCCAGACCTAATACTTTACGGGTTACCAGCAATAGTGTTTGCACCATGGCAAAACCCGAGAAGATAGCTCCCGCAACGAAGTAAGGAGGGAAAATGGTAGTGTGCCATCCCGGTTCAAGCGAGGTTGCAAAGTCCATGGATACAATGGTGTGTACCGAAAGTACCAATGGTGTTGATAAACCTGCTAATATTAATGATACGGTTTCAAAACGCTGCCAGGTTTTAACTGAACCTGTCCAGCCGAATGAAGCTACCGAATAAATGCGGCGGCGTAAGCCTGTTGCACGGTCACGGATAGAAGCCATATCTGGCAATAAACCTGTGTACCAGAACACCAGTGAAACCGAGAAGTAAGTTGATATCGCGAATACGTCCCAGATCAGCGGTGAGTTAAAGTTAACCCATAATGAGCCGTACTGGTTTGGTAAAGGCAATGAATAAACAGCCATCCACGGGCGACCCATGTGAGCGCCGATATAGGTGGCCGCGCAAATTACCGCGAAGATGGTCATCGCCTCGGCCGAGCGGTTAATGGAGTTACGCCAGTTTTGACGGAACAGTAACAATACGGCCGAGATCAGCGTACCGGCGTGACCGATACCTACCCACCACACGAAACCGGTGATATCCCAGGCCCATCCTACTGTTTTGTTTAGTCCCCATGATCCAATTCCGTACCAGAAGGTGTAGCTGATAGAAACAACCCAAAGTAATGCTCCGAGCGAGGCTACCGTAAAACCGATCCACCAAGCTTTACTTGGCATATTTTCTACGGGACGTAATATATCGTCAGTGATCTGACCATAGGTAATGTCTTTACCCGTTATTAACGGTTCCCTTATTATTGATTCACTATGAGATGCCATATATTTTAATCTCTGTATATAAAAATTTTAAGCCTCTAATTCAACTGCGTTTCTAACTTTTACCTGGTAACCAATACCTGGTTGTACGTTTAATTCTTCCAGCACGTAGTAAGTTCTTTCGCTCTTCAGTGCTTTTGAAACTTCTGAATTAGGATCGTTCCTGTTACCAAAAACAATAGCGTTTGCAGAACATGTTTGCTGACAAGCCATTTTGATCTCGCCATCTTTCAACGGACGTTTTTCAATTTTAGCTTTTAGTTTACCAGCTTGTATACGTTGAACGCACATAGAGCATTTTTCCATTACACCGCGGAAACGGGTAACAACATCCGGGTTTAACACCAGTTGAGTATGCTCATTGTTCAGGTAGTTATCAAAACGTGAATCGTTCCAGTAGTTAAACCAGTTAAAGCGGCGTACTTTGTAAGGGCAGTTATTTGCGCAATAACGGGTACCTACACAACGGTTGTATGCCATCTGGTTTAAACCTTCTGATGAGTGAACGGTTGCTAATACCGGGCAAACTGTTTCGCAAGGAGCGTGGTCACAGTGCTGGCAAAGCATTGGCTGATGCACAACGGTTACGTTATCAAAAGCATCATCCTTTAATTTATCAATTTCGTACTCTTCAGTAATGCTTTCGCCTTTTTCTTCGTAGCTGTAATAACGGTCGATACGGATCCAGTGCATTTCGCGACGGCGGCGTACTTCGTCTTTACCAACTACAGGAATGTTATTTTCTGCGTTACAAGCTACCACACAGGCACCACAACCGGTACAAGCGTTTAAGTCGATAGCCATAACCCAGTCATAAACCGGGCGATCGTGGCTTGGCACATCCCATAAGCTTTCTTCGTCGTAGTTCTTATGGCCTTTTTCGTTTCCGCTGTGTACAGCAGGATTCTTTTTGTATTCGGCAAATTTAGCTTCGCGGATTACACTACGCCCCTCGTAAGAGTGGTGCGTTTGTGTTTGCGCAAGTGGCGATTTGATACCTGTTGGATCAAACCCGGTAACTACAGCAGTAGTCTGGAAAGTTCCGTTACGGAAGCTGTAGAAAGGGAACGCGTTTTTACCTACGTTATCACCTACCGGCCCCGCATTTGTACGACCGTAACCAACGGCTATAGATAAAGTGCCTTGTGCCTGACCTGGTTGTGCCAGTACAGGAAGCTCAACAGTGTAACCATTGGCGGTTACTTTGATCACGTCACCTTCGCTCAGTTTCAGTTTTTTGATATCGGCAACAGAAACAGCCACAAAGTTATCCCAGGTAACTTTCGAAACCGGATCTGGCAATTCCTGTAACCAAGGGTTGTTGGCACGTTTACCATCGCCTATTGCAGGTGACTGGTAAACTTGTAATTCAAACTTGCCTTCGCCAGCTGTAATTGAAGCGCTGTGTGTTAAAATAGTTTGCGCTACAGCGTTCAGGTCACGGTTAAAGGTGTAAGTACCTGCAGTGTTTGGCGTAGTTTTGATCATACCGGTTTGCAACAGGGTTTCCCAACCTTTTTGGCCAGATAAACCACCTTTAGCAAGCAGGCTTTCGTTCCAGGTGTTACGAACGAAGGTATAATAATCTTTAACCGGGTTTTGTGCCCATACCAGTAAGCTGTGCTCGGCCTGGCGGGTGTTATATACCGGATTGATAGTTGGCTGTATAACGGTGTAGTAACCTTCAGTAGCATTAGCATCGCCCCATGACTCCAGGTAATGGTGGTTTGGCGCAATTACATTTGATACTAAAGCTGTTTCATCATCATGATCTGCGAAGGATACTCTCAGACGTGCTTTAGCCAGCGCGTCTTTAAATTCTTTTGCTTTAAAGTAATCGTAAGCAGGGTTAACATTCAGGAATAATACACCTGCAACTTCACCGCGACCTAATTCATTTACAAACTCAACAAACTCAGCATCATTACCAGTGTATTGTTTTGATGGGTTATCCAGATCGATAGTAGTACCGTAGCTGCCCAGCAGGGAGTTGATGGCGTTTACTAAAACCTGTGTAGCTACGTCATTTGAACCTGCTACTACCAAAGCTTTTCCTTTAGCAGCAACCAATTCTTTAGCGGCAATAGTGACAGCGTTTTCTGCTGCTTTGCTGCTTAATTTTTTTGAACCTGGTAAAGTAGTACCAGAAATAGCATTATATAAGTTGATAATAGCGATACCTTCTTCTGATGGTTTAATCGCTAAACGGTTATCAGCATTGGTACCGGTAATGCTCATGCCGCTTTCAAACTGGATGTGACGTGACATCTTTTTGCTTTCAAGCGACTTGTTGTTACGGTTTGATACGTACTGACGGGTAAACTCTTCGCCAGAGATCCAGGTTCCCAGGAAATCAGCGCCAAAGCTTACAATTATATCAGCCTTATCAAAGTTATAGTGCGGTATTACAGCTTTACCAAAGCTGTTTTGGTTAGCTTGTATAATACCGGTATAAGATACGGCATCATAAGTAACATGTTTAGCTGTTGGGTATTGCTTAATAAAATCGGCAATTACAGCTAAAGTAGAAGGGCTGTTGATGCTTGATGTTACTAAGCGGATGTTTTTACCAGCTGCTTTAATAGCGGCCAGTTCTTTGATCACAAAAGCATCGATCTCAGACCATCCGGCTTCGCTGCCATTCAGTTTTGGATCTTTTAAACGGTTTACATCATACAGATCCAGAACAGATGCCTGGGCCTGCGCGCTTAAGCCGCCTTTTGAAAAAATATCATTAGGGTTACCCTCAACCTTAATAGGGCGACCTTCACGTGTTTTAACTAATATAGCCTGCCCTTCATAAGTTGAAGAATAATAGTTGGCCACACCAGGTGTAACCTCTTCAGGTTTTATAAGGTAAGGAATTGATTTATGTACAGGTACACGCTGACAAGCTGCCAGGGTAACCGCGCCTACACCAAACCCAAGCGCTTTCAAAAAGTCACGACGTGGGGTTTTAGCAGATAAACCATCTCCGCTAAGCACATCCTCAATTGGAATTGGCTCGGCAAATTCGTTTTTATTTTTCTCAACAAATTCTGGTGTTCTGTTTAGTTCTTCTAAACCTTTCCAGTATTTTTTATTGCTGTCCATTTAAGTTATATAAACTGTAATGCTAAAATTCTTATTTATTAATAGTGGCACTTGCCGCACTCGATACCGCCTAACACCGCGGCTGTAACTTTCTCGCCCTTCTTGATCTTATCGTGAGCAGCAAGTATGCTATCGTAGTAAGCGTTTCCTTTACCGTTAACTTCGGTACGTTTGTGGCACTGGATACACCATTTCATAGTTAATGGTGAGTACTGGTAAACCTCTTTCATAGTCTGAACCGGACCATGGCAGGTTTGGCATTTGATGCCGCCAACTTTTACGTGCTGTGAGTGGTTAAAGTAAGCCAGATCTGGCAGGTTGTGAACACGTATCCATTGGATAGGTTTGGCTGCGGTACTGTCATACTTTTGAGTTTTAGGATCGTAACCCAAAGCATCATATATTTTATGTATCTCCGGCGACTCAGTTTTAACAACCTTGTGGCAGTTCATACAAACGTTAAGCGAAGGAATAGAAGCGTTCTTTGATTTGTAAGCGCCGGTGTGGCAATACTGACAATCAATTTTCATGGTACCTGCGTGTAGCTCGTGTGAGTATTTGATAGGCTGTACCGGTTGGTAGCCTGTGTGCACGTTAGTGTTCCACAAGGTAACCCATCCCCAGCTGCCCATAGCAAGCGTACCGCAGATAATGATAAAGAATACCAGTTTCTTATTTTTCAGGATCCTTTTGATCAGATCTTTTTTCTTAGCCTCAGCTACCTCTTCAGCAGTTGGCTCAACCTCTTCATCAATTACAAGGCCTTTACCCTTTAACAGCAGACGCTCTAAAGTGGCTACTACCCTGTTTAATACCAGTATTACAATGAATGCAATAATGATAACAGCAACTAAACCCCAGATAACCATACTGCTTGGACCAGTTTCAGCAGCGGCAGTTTTACCATCGCCGGCACCTGCTTTAGGAGCAGCCTGTATGGTTTTCCATTCGGCACGTGCATAAGCTATAACATTAGTTACATCAGCGTCAGAAAGCTCGGTAAATACCGTCATTCCAGCCTGGTTGAACTTGTTATAGATCGCCAATGCCTTAGGATTCTTGGCAGCGATCAGGGCCTGGTTGTTCTGAATCCATTTGATCAGATATTTGTCGTCCGTTTCTTCGGTAAGCTGCGGACCCAAAGCCGGGCCAATTAATTGCTGATCGATCTTATGACAGGCAGTACATTTGGATTTAAAGATGGCTTCGCCTTTAGCCGCGTCGGCCTGAGCGTAAGCATTTGAAAAACCCCAAAAAGCAAACCCGGCAATTAAGAGAACCGACCTTGAGAATTGTTTAAAAATCAATGAGAAATTTCTCATAAAGTGTATTTATGCTAAATAATTTTATATTAATGTTTGAAACCGCTGTAAAGATGTACGCTCCATCTCATTATTTCAGGCACAAAAGTAAAATTTATTACAGTATCGCTGACACATAAATGACAGTAACCTATAATTTATAATCGTTCTAAATAATTACAAAAAGCCTTTTAAACAACGCAGGGAGGCTTTTTGGCCGGCAATGCAATTTTTTAAATCACAAATTGCATTGTCGGCATATTTGAAATTTAAATTATTGTTTTAATATCCAGGCAAATATCAATGGTGCAACAATAGTCGCGTCGCTTTCTACAATAAACTTAGGTGTATGTATATCCAGCTTGCCCCAGGTTATTTTTTCGTTGGGTACCGCGCCTGAGTAGGAGCCGTACGAGGTAGTTGAATCTGATATCTGGCAAAAGTAGCTCCAGAACGGAACGTCGTGCATCTCCATATCCTGATAAAGCATAGGTACTACACATATCGGGAAGTCACCGGCAATACCGCCGCCTATCTGGAAAAACCCTATTCCTTTGCCCGATGAATTTTTAGTATACCAGTCGGCAAGCCATGCCATATATTCAATACCACTCTTCATCGTTGATGCTTTTAGCTCACCTTTGATAATGTACGATGCAAAGATGTTACCCATAGTACTGTCTTCCCATCCTGGTACAACAATAGGCAGGTTTTTTTCGGCAGCGGCCAGCATCCAGGAATTTTTTGGATCTATTTCATAGTATTGTTCTAATTCTCCGCTTAATAATATCTTGTACATATATTCATGCGGAAAATAACGCTCACCGCTATCATCAGCATCTTTCCATATTTTGTGGATATGCTTTTGCAAACGGCGGAAAGCTTCTTCTTCCGGGATACAAGTATCAGTAACACGGTTATAATGATTCTCGAGCAGGTCCCACTCTTCCTGCGGGCTCAGGTCGCGATAGTTAGGCACTCTTTTATAGTGTGAGTGTGCTACCAGGTTCATGATATCCTCTTCCAGGTTGGCGCCGGTACAGGAAATAATGGCAATTTTATCCTGGCGGATCATTTCGGCCAGCGAAATACCCAGCTCAGCGGTACTCATGGCACCGGCAAGGGTAACCATCATTTTGCCGCCTTCGTCAAGGTGTGTTTCATATCCTTTTGCCGCGTCCATTAATGCTGCCGCATTAAAATGCAGATAGTTCTTTTCAATAAACTGCGAAATAGGTCCTCTTGTGATGCTCATAGTATATCAATAAAATTTCGGCACAAAAGTAGACATTTTTATAATGTGCAGATAAGTAGATTTCAAATGTGCAGATGAGTTAACAATGTGTTGATGAAATATTGTTGTACGAACATGCAGATATGAAATCGGCACATCTATAATTTGCATATCTATAATCTCTATATTTGCGGCACACTATATATGAAAAAAGTTATTACCGTTCTCTTTATATTTATCAGCGTTCCATCCGCATTTTCGCAAACACATCTCCTGCCCAAATTTATCAGGAAAATGTATTTTGATAAAGACACTACTAAAAAAAGCAGCTTTGTTATTTTACCCGTACTAAGCTCGGCCCCCGAAACTGGGTTAGAGGCCGGCGGTGCAGGTTTATATTCTTTTTACACCGATACTGCAAGCCGCAATACCCGGGTATCCAACATTTTTGGTTATGCCACCCTAACTACCAAAGGGCAAAGCAGGCTAAGCCTGAGCACCAGTTACTGGACACCGCAAAACAAATATCATTTTACAGCGGGCATTGGCTATATCAACTTTCCTTTTGATTTTTATGGCATTGGCAATAACACCCTCAAAGCCAATACCGATCGCATTGGCCAGAAAAGGCTTAAAGTCAATTTTGCAGCTGAAAAAAAGGTAGCCGATAATTTTTATGTGGGTTTGGTTGCCGGGGGCGATCATTACAGTTTTAGCGATGGCCAACCCAACAGTATTTTTTATACCGACCCTCGCGTGCAGTTCAGAAGTGGCGGCACAAGTGTTTATGTAGGCCCAAGCCTTATTTTCGATAGCCGCAACAACAACACCTACACTACCCGCGGCGCGTTGATCAGCAGTTCGCTGCAGTTAATCAAAGGTTTATCTGGGTTTGATTACAAAGGGGGCTTTTTTAACATTGAGTACAGCCAGTTCTTCTCGCTGAGCAAGAAATTGGTATTGGGTATTGATATACAGGACCAGAGCCTGATAGGTGGCCAATCGCCATTTTTCATGATGCCCACCCTGGGTAACGACGAAATTATGCGAGGATATTACAACGGCCGTTATCGTGACCGTAACCTTACTGTTGGTCAGACTGAGTTACGCTATCGCCTCACTGAGCGGATTGGCGTAGTAGGCTTTATAGGCACAGGCGAAGTGTTTAATAAAGACTTCAGCTTTAGCGACCTGAAACCAAATTATGGCGGCGGTCTCCGTTACTTTTTCGACATAGAAAAAGGACTGAGCATACGTGCCGACTATGGCATTGGCCAAAAAATTGCCGGCGAAGCCAGGCAAAGCGGCTTTTATGTGGGATTAGGACAAGCGTTTTAAGCTCTCGACTATATTTTTAATACAAAGAGAAATTTCCCCAAAAGGATTTATCCGGATTTAGGATTATGCCTTGTTGTTTGTTTAATTTATCTAAAAAATCTGTTTCAAAATAACGCAGAAGCTCTTTTACCCCAGCATCTTCCTTTCTATACCCCCCAATTGTTTGATTATAGTTATGCGCCCCAACAAGTCGGATTTCTGCTTTACCTGTTGCTTCATCACAGACTAAGTCATAAAGAATCTTAACGGTATCTTTCTTAATTTTGATAACCATATCTCTGCTGCCGTCGTCATCACGACTACTATCCCGCCTTGAGATTTTTAAATTTATTATATCTGAATCGGCAAAAGCAAGCCTGCGGATCGCGTTTCCGAATTGTTCAATGCTTCCGTTGCATTCGTATTTTCTTATTGGTGGATATGTAGCGCTAACACCACCTACAAAATATATACATCCGCCAATAAAGCCAAATACAATTAATCCTGTTATGATCTTTACAGCAATGCGCATATTGTAATTAATATCTAATCTTAAAATGCTCCTGCTCGGCCCGTCCTGATTTGAAGAATACCAGTCCTATCCAAAACAGATCGACCGTTACCGTAACCTGCGGATGCGCTTTGATCTGCGCCCAGGCTTCCTTCATACCTTCGCTCCAGTAAATATCATCAAATATCAGCAGGGTATCTTCATGCACTTTTGGCAGGCACCATTCAAAATATTTCAAAGTGGCATCTTTCTGATGGTTGCCATCCACAAATACAAAGTCGAGCTGATCGAGTTTGCGGATAACGCCCGGCAGGTTATCATCAAAGTTGCCGGTTATCAATTCAATCTCTTTAAAGCCTGCCTGCGCAAATGTTTCTTTGGCCACCCCGGCTGTTTGCGGACAGCCTTCCATGGTATAAATGTGCGCATTTGGAGCGCCTTCCTGCAGGTAAAGCGTGGTGATACCCAGACAGGTACCCAGTTCAATAATATTGCGTGGTTTAAAGCGGGCGGCCAGCCGGTAAAGCAATTGCGCCAGTTTGGGTTGCTTTAAAGCATTGGCGGCAATGTCGCCTATTCTTTTTTGTCGGTTATTATTCAAATGTGATCCTGCGCCCAGATCGGTCACGGTGATCACACGATTGTCAACAAGTAATTTTTTGCGGATATTTTCAATCTCGTGGTATGTTTTTTGGGCGGCATGATCGTAAATAACTGAATCAACCAGCTGATAAACAAACGGAGAGTGTAAGCCGTGCCTGTTTTTTGCCCGGATGCGGTGCAACAGGTAATCCTTAACAAACCTAAAATTTAACATCGCTGTAAAAATAAATAAAGGTTTAGTATTTTAGCATTACAGCGTATGATTAATCCAACTGAAGTAAATTCCCTGATTCGCTTGCTTGACGACCCTGATAGTGAGATATATGAGCATGTGCATGACAAACTATTGGCATATGGTGTGGAAGCCATCGCTTTCCTGGAAAGCGCTTTTGAGCAGGCTTTTGATGCCGTACAGCAAGAACGTATAGCCAACCTGGTTCATGAAATTCAGTTCATCACCCTTAAAAACGACCTGAAACTCTGGCATCAGAGCGGGGCATTTGACCTGTTACAGGGTATCCTCATCATTAACCGCTACCAATACCCCGATCTGGACGAACAAAAGATCATTAACCAGATAGAAGGCATCAAACGCGACATCTGGATACAGATGATGCATGAAGCCAGTCCCAAGGAGCAGATCAAGTTGATCAATCATGTGTTTTATAATATATACGGCTTCAGCGGCAATACCTCTAATCACCTCGATCCGCAAAATAGCTACCTGAGCCAGGTGCTGGACATCAAAAAAGGTAACCAGATATCGCTGGCTATCATTTATTCGATAGTTGCCCAAAAGCTGGATATACCGGTATACGGCGTAAACCTGCCACAGCATTTTATTTTAGCTTACCTGGATGAGAGCCAACAAAGCGAATTTGAAAGCGGCATCCTGTTTTACATCAACGCCTTTAATAAGGGCTTTATATTTGGTCGTCGGGATGTAGATATGTTCCTGAAGCAGCTGAACCTGAAAGCCGATAAGCAGTTTTATGAACCCTGCTCCAATACCGATATCATTCGCCGGGTGATCCGTAACCTGATCAGCGCCTATGAGAATCTGGGCTCAGCAGAAAAGGTTGATGAGATGAACGAGTTGTTGGCAATATTGGAATAATCAAATCCACTCCCCCCCATTTATGCATACACCATTGGATGATATCATTACTCCGCGATTGATACTTCGCCTCATGAGCCATGATGTTATCGAAGCGTGTTTAGCCGGTAATTTACGAAGCGCCGGGCGATTGCTTGGAGCCAGCATTCCAAAAGAATTATTGGAACATACCAGCAGTTTTGAATATGGTCAGCGGCAGCTCAACAATGATCCTGATTATTTCCCCTGGTCGGCTCGGGCCGTTATCTTACCCGAGGAACAGGTAATGATCGGCCTGATCCGTTTCCATAGCCGCCCGGATCCGGAATATCTGCATGCTTATGTTCGGGACGCCGTTGAATTAGGCTACCGAATATTCAAAGGATACAGGAGACTTAATTATGCAACTGAAGCCATCAAAGCGATGATAGCCTGGGCAGAAACCGAATTTGGTGTTACTAAATTTGCTGCTTCTGTATCGCCGGAAAATAACCCCTCACTTCAATTAGTAACCCGTTTAGGTTTTACAAAAATCGGCGAGGCCATGGATGAGGTGGATGGTATGGAGTATATCTTTCTGCATATTACCTCATAATTAGGCCGAACGCAACTCCAATACTTTAGGTTTTTGATTTAAAAGTATTTTTGAATATCCAACTAAAAAAAATCAATATCAAATTCAAAAGGACGCTTATCCAAACATAAGAATTATAAAAAAAGATAGTGCTTGTTAAAACTCCGTGACTTAAAAAATCAATGGTTATTAAAACGCACAAAAAGGATATTTCTATCATGGAAACAAACAACAACCTTATCCTGATATTTTCCTTTTTATAAAAAAGCAACAAATAGGGAGCCATTACCACTAAAACAACTAAGTTTAAGGCCAGGTCACTTTTCATTCCTTCTTTTTATGAGCATTGTATTTACCCATCCTACTTTCCCTTCAAAAACCCATTCTCATCTAACCAGCTTGTAGCCCAGTCAAACCATTTGCCTTTGTTCTTGGAATTGTTTAAGCCAAAGCCGTGACCGCCTTCCTGAAACAGGTGCATTTCGGCCTTTACGCCGTTTTTAAGCAGGGCATCATAAAACAGCAGACTGTTTTGTACAGGTACAGTTTTATCATCCTCAGCATGTACTAAAAACGTTGGCGGGGTATTGGCGGTAATTTGTTTCTCATTGGAATACAGATCGACCTGTGCCGCAGATGGTGTTTTACCGATCAGGTTTTCGCGCGAACCCACATGGGCCTGCTCGCCAAAAGTGATCACCGGGTAAATCAGCATCATAAAATCGGGACGTACGCTGATGCCGTTGTTTTCAATTACAGGTTTATCAAAATGAGTACCAGCTGTAGAGGCCAGATGCCCGCCTGCCGAAAAACCGATAATACCGATCTTGTTGGGATCGATACCCCATTCGGCGGCCCGTTTGCGGACGATCATAATGGCAGTTTGTGCATCCTGCAGCGGACCAATGGATTTATCCTGCATGATCTCATCACTGGGTAAGCGGTATTTTAAAACAAAAGCGGTAACACCAATTTTATTAAACTCCTGCGCAATGGCCATACCCTCATGTGCCGAAGCCAACCCGGAATAACCACCACCTGGAATAACTATTACAGCAGCATTATTAGCCTTATCTTTTGGCAAAAAATAGGGTGTAAGTGTTGGCTGACTAACGTGGTCTATCCAGGATCGCTGATCAGTTTTCTCAACATATGCAGCAGGGGTAGGTTTGGAATTGGGTACACCTTTGGGATATAATGGGATTGCCTTCTCCTGGCTATACGCCGCCGTTGTTACTATCATTAAAATAAAAGCTGATAAAATGGTTCTCATAAAAAGATTTGTAAATGGGTTAGCAAGTTACAATTTCTGTCTAAAACAAAAAACGGTGCTTTCAATTATGAAAGCACCGTTGAATTTTAATAAGAAATGTCATGCTGAACTTGTTTCAGCATCTCATATGCAAGGTAGAATTGCATAGTACACCGAGTATATGGGATCCCGAAATAAATTCGGGATGACTTGCTTGTATTTTATTTAGCTTTTTGGCCCGCCAAATTCCATCAGGTAAGCTTTTAGGAATTCGTTAAGCTCACCATCCAATACCGCGGCGGCATTAGAGGTTTCATGATCGGTACGCAGGTCTTTCACCAGTTTGTATGGATGAAGCACGTAGTTACGGATCTGTGAGCCCCACTCAATTTTCTTTTTGTTACCTTCAATGGCATTGGAGATCTCCATACGTTTGCGCATCTCAATTTCATACAATTGCGATTTGAGCAAGCGGATAGCGTTATCCTTATTTTGCAGCTGCGAACGCGATTCCTGGTTTTTGATAATGATGCCCGATGGCTTGTGATATAAACGTACCGCGGTTTCCACCTTGTTCACGTTCTGTCCACCGGCACCACCAGAGCGGAAGGTTTCAAACTCAATATCAGCAGGGTTAATATCGATCTCGATGGTATCATCAACCAGGGGATAAACATATACCGAGGCAAATGAAGTATGGCGCTTGGCATTGGCATCAAACGGCGATACCCGTACCAGGCGGTGAACACCATTCTCGCCTTTTAAATAACCATAGGCAAAATCACCTTCCAGTTGCAGGGTTACGGTTTTTACACCGGCCACATCACCCGGCTGATAATCCTGCTCGGTAACTTTGTAGCCATTTTTTTCGCCCCACATAATATACATACGCATGAGCATGCCCGCCCAGTCGCAGCTTTCGGTACCACCGGCACCGGCTGTAATTTGTAAAACGGCGTTAAACTGGTCTTCCTCGGCCGAAAGCATATTTTTGAATTCCAGCTCTTCGACTACTTTGATGGCTTGATTGTATTGCTCCTGCATTTCTGCTTCGGTAGCATCGCCGCCCTGGTAAAATTCAAAAAGCACGCCGGCATCATCAATTACGGATGATACTTTCTGAAACTCATCTGTCCATACTTTTTTGGTTTTGATGGATGCCAGTACTTTTTCGGCTTCTTTGGGCTGATCCCAAAAATGAGGGCCAACAGTTATTTCCTGTTCTATTTTTAATTGGTCAAGCTTCTTGTCGATGTCAAAGATGCCTCCTCAGGGAAACTAATCTATCCCTTAAATCCTGAATCTGTTCTTTAGTCATTTGGCAAATATATACAATTTGATAATCGGCATAAATAAAAAAGTTCCGTAAAGCAGCGGGTGATATTCTATTAAGCTATGCTTAATAGAGGGAGGGAAGCATGATCCTTAAACAAAGTAATAGCCTATGGTTAAACATTTCAAAAAAGGGTGTCATGCTGAGCTCCGTCGAAGTATGGTGGGTAGGCCTCTGCGCTCTACCCTTCGACGGAGCTCAGGGTGACAGCCCCTTTTGGATATTATTTATTTGTTCTGTCTAACCGTGTGCTATTACTTTAAACAGAGGCTATTTTGCTAAAAAGTGGGTTTACATGGTTTACACTTTTTATGGTTTACACTTTTGTATATATTTGAAAATAAGATAATTACATTAATTTTCTTATCATAAGTGGGTTTACACTGTAAACCATAATTTTCCGCCGTATTGCCATCTGAATAAATTCCGGAAGGAATTGGTCAAAGTAAACCCAGGCGTTTACCCCAACAAAAAAGGCCCGCAAAATTGCGGGCCTTATAATGTCAGTTATATTTTATTAAGCCACCATCAGTTTATTAACCAATAAGCTCAGGTCGGCTTTGTTACCATTTAGTTTGGTAAGCATGTTAGTTAAACCAAATTCTTTGATCTGTTCGCTTTTTGACTCTCTTACCAATTCCTGCATTACCTGTGGTATCAGCGCATTTGCAGCAGCCAGTGATTGTACCGGGTCGATATGATAAAAAGTATTCAAACGGTTGGCAAAGCGGTTAACCATGCTTGATACTAAAGAATGATTGTAAATACCCGACGATTGAAAGTACTTGACAAGTTCTTTCAATTTGCCATTTTCCATATGGCCTTTTAAAACCTCAATAATTGAACTTGAGGCTTCAATCATCACTGCCTCGCGGTGCTTAGCAGGTATCACAGGGTTGTTAACAACAGCCGTCCCGGCGTTATTTTTTACAAGCAAAAAAAGTTTTTCAAACATGACCTTTTTTATTTTTACTTTTAAATTTACAAATTGATGATAAATCGTCCATTTGATTACCAACAAGACAAATATATCAAATAACTATTTGAAATATCCAAACAATTGTCAAATATTTTTAAAATTTTCGTAATTTTTAGGTGTAAAACAAACACTATGTAAGCAGTGTTAAAATAACACTAAGAATTGTTAGTTTCATATTTAATATCCACCTAACAATTAACTTGTTACTTTTGTTAAAAAACACTTCAATTATGCTGCCAAATATCGATTTTACCACCACCCAGAGTTATAAATATTTAACAGACCACTACATCGATATCGTATCAAAAAGCCTGAAAGAGCTATTTGATACTGATAAAGAGCGTTTTACAAAATTCCATATCCAGTTTGAAGACATTTTGTTTGACTATTCCAAAAACCGGATCGACGAGCAAACTATCGCTTTATTGATACAGTTAGCTAAGGAATGTTCAGTAAATAAGGCAATTGAGGCCATGTTCTCGGGCGAAAGAATTAACGTTACTGAAGACCGCCCGGTGCTGCATATTGCCCTGCGTAACCGTAGCAACAAACCGATTTATGTTGACGGCAAAGATGTGATGCCCGATGTAAATAAAGTGCTTGATCACATGAAAGATTTCAGTCACGCCATTATATCCGGCGACTGGAAAGGCTATACCGGCAAACCGATCACCGATGTGGTGAATATTGGTATTGGCGGTTCAGACCTGGGTCCGGTAATGGTTACCGAAGCGTTAAAGGCTTACAAGAACCATTTGACCCTACACTTTGTATCTAACGTAGACGGCACGCACATTGCCGAAACTTTAAAAGTGGTTGATCCGGAAACTACTTTATTCCTCATCGCTTCCAAAACATTCACCACGCAGGAAACTATGGCGAATGCGCATAGCGCCCGCGACTGGTTCCTGGCTGCCGGAGCAAAAGAGGCTGATGTGGCCAAGCATTTCGCCGCCCTGTCAACCAATGCCGCTGCTGTTGGAAAATTCGGTATCGACACCAAAAACATGTTTGAATTTTGGGATTGGGTTGGCGGTCGTTACTCTTTATGGAGCGCTATTGGCCTGTCTATCTCTTTAAGCATTGGCTTTGATAATTTTGTGAAACTGCTGGAAGGTGCTCATGCTACAGACGAGCATTTCCGCACTACCGAGTTCGACCAGAACATCCCGGTTATACAGGCTTTGATCGGTATCTGGTATAATAACTTCTTTGAATCAGAAACCAACGTGATATTACCATACGACCAGTACATGCATCGTTTTGCCGCTTACTTTCAACAGGGCGATATGGAAAGCAATGGTAAACATGTGGATCGCAATGGCAAAGAGGTTGATTACTCTACCGGCCCGATCATCTGGGGCGAACCAGGCACCAATGGTCAGCACGCTTTTTATCAGCTGATACACCAGGGCACCAAACTGATCCCTGCCGATTTTATAGCGCCTGCACAATCACACAATCCGCTTGGCGAACATCATAACATGTTACTGTCAAACTTCTTTGCGCAAACCGAAGCTTTAATGAACGGTAAAACCGAAGAAGTAGTGATCGACGAGTTAAAAGCGGCCGGTAAATCAGAAGCAGAGATAGCTGAAATAGCGCCTTTCAAAGTGTTTGAAGGTAACCGTCCTACCAACTCATTCCTGCTTAAAAAGATCACTCCTCATAGTTTAGGTTCGTTAATAGCCATGTACGAGCACAAAATATTTGTACAGGGCATTATCTGGAACATCTATAGCTTTGACCAATGGGGTGTTGAGCTGGGCAAACAACTGGCCGGCAAGATCCTTCCTGAATTGAAAGATAACAGTGAGATCAGCAGCCACGATTCGTCGACCAATGGTTTGATCAATCAGTATAAGGTCTGGAGGTAGCCCTCCAGCCTCCTGAAGGGGGGGGCATCAAGATGCCAGATGTGCAGATTTCAGATGTGCAGCTATGCAAATGATCCGTATTAAACAGATTTTAAAAGCATCTGCACATCTGAAACGGCGAAGCCCTCAACGGAGTTAATTTGCACATCTGCACATCAAAAAGCAAGAGTTGATTTAATCGGCTCTTGCTTTTTTTATGCTTTTTATTTTTTCTACGCTTAAACTTTAGCGTTAAAACAGTCTCTATATCCATATAATTTCAAGAACAATTAATATGACCAAACCTTTTAAACCGTTCATAATAGTACTGTTGACTGTTATGATTACATCATGTGGCGTAATCCGTGAAAACATAGATGCGGGAAGACCCGTAAATCTGAGCGTACTAAAATTAGGAATGAGCAAAGATGAAGCGCAGAAGTATTTAAACAAAAAACCAGATAATACCGTAGCCGCAAAAAACTATCCTGATACTAAAACATTTATTGAGGTTGTACAATATAGCCAGCAATACTATCTGAATGGCGATACCAACCGGCCCGTTATTGAAAGCTACTGGCTATATTTTGTAAACGATAAGCTCGATAAATGGGAAAAAGCCAACCCACATCACACACCCTGGATTTAGCCCCCCAGCCCCCTAAAGGGGGAGCATTAAGATGTGCAAATTTTAAATGTGCAGATGTGCAAATGATCCGTATTAAACAGATTTTAAAAGCATCTGCACATTTGAAATTTGCACATCTACACATCTTAATGCTCCCCCTTTAGGGGGTTGGGGGGTTAATCTTTATCTGGTACAAATGCGGCCACTTTTTGCCGGTTACAAACAAGCGCTTACCTTGTGCATCCCAGGCTATGCCATTCATTACATCGGCATTGGGATTTCTGGATGCTTCCGGATATAAGTTGCTTAAGTCGACTTTTTGTAATACTACACCTGTTTTAGGGTCTATTACTAATATGTTATTGGTATGATATACATTGGCGTATATCTTGCCATCGATATATTCCAGTTCGTTAACTTCCTCTACCTGTCCTTTATCATCATATACATCAATAAAACCAATTTGCTTATAAGTGTCTTTATCCAGAAAAAAGATCCGGTTGGTTTTATCATCCATGTATAGTTTTTTGCCATCGAAACACATACCCCATCCCTCAACGCCTACATTATTGGCAAATGTGCTTAGTAATTTAAAGCTGTCTTTATCATAAACATAACCTATCTTTTCCAGGTAGGTTAACTGGATGATCTTGTTGCCTACAATAGAGATACCTTCGCCAAAAACTTTTGGATCAAGCATAATTTGTTTGATCGATTTGCCGGTAGTCAGGTCAACTTTTCTTAATCTTGACTGCACATCTTTTGATTGTCCCGGCGGAGGGTCAAGATAACCGCCCCCGCTTTCATAAAGCGCGCCATCCTGGTAAAGCAAACCTTCGGTATAGCAGCTGGTATCATGCGGAAATACTTTTTCAACCTTATAGGTCAGCATCTCAGGCGCTTTAGCAGCTGTCAAAATAATATTGGTGGTTACTTCCTGATCTTTACCCCCGGCGTATACTTTCGCGGTAATCACTTTAATACCCAAAGGGATGGTATCTGTTTTAAGGCTGATCCCTGCCGAATCTTTACCCACACCCAATTTTAAGGCGTCCAGCAGGTACACTATAGAATCCGGTTTTGCATCCGCAGGAAGGCTCACCTTGATCTTTACCTCATCACCTGACTTGTAGGAGGTACCAGCTTCGGGGCTGAGGGTATAGTCAGCGCCGCTTTCTTTTGGTTTATTATTGCAGCTACAGCCAAATGCCAATAAGGCGCAGGCGGCAAAAAGTACTTTTATTTTATTATTCATCAATATATCAGCTGGTCGAAGGCCAAAACGCATCTTCAATATGGTTTAGTATATAATTTTTATCCCTGTCAAACAAAATAGCGATAATATCAAACCGCACATCGCCCTGGTGGTTCATGAGGTAAATATATTCATCTGCGGCATCAGTCAGTAAGCAAAGAATAAATATTTAGCATGCTGTAGGTATGCGACCTGGGTGCTGACTTTTTTCGACAAAGCTTTAACCCCGATGGGGTTTGCAGAATTCCTTAATTTAATAACATTGGGATAAGGATGGCTATTTGCTCAGCTTTATCTGGTACAAATGCGGCCATTTTTTGCCAGTCACAAACAGGCGTTTGGTAGCGGCATCATAGGCTATACCATTGAGTACATTATTACCCCAATCCCTGTCCTGCGGACGGCTGGCCATGGGGTAAATATCTTTCAGATCCACCTTCTGTAGTACGGCTCCCGTTTTGGGATTAATGACCAGTATATCATCTTTTTGGTAAACATTAGCATACAGCTTGCCATCAATGTATTCCAACTCGTTTACTGAATCAACCTTTGCTTTATCATCACAAACATCAATGTACCCTTTTTGCTGATAGGTATCCTTATCCAGAAACCAGATACGGTTGGTACTATCATCCATATATAATTTTTTGCCGTCAAAGCACATACCCCAGCCTTCTACACCCACATTATTGGTAAATGTGCTTAATGGCTTTAATGAGTTTTTATCATACACAAAACCAACCTTTTCCCTGTAGGTAAGCTGGATAACCTTATCGCCTATTACAGATAACCCTTCTCCAAAATATTGCGATCCAAGTTTGGTAAGTTTCAATATCTTTCCTGTCTCCAGATCCACTTTTCTTATAGTGGAATGTCCCGGTTCGCCGGTGCTTTCATACAGAACACCATCCGCATACTGCAGCCCTTCAGTGTAGGCACTGGTATCATGCGGAAACACTTTTTCAACTTTATAGGTCAGCAATTCCGGTGCTTTAGCAGCCAGTAAAATAATATTCGTGGTTACTTCCTGATCTTTACCACCGGCATACACTTTGGCGGTAATCACTTTTATACCCAGCGGAATAGTATCTGTTTTGATGCTGATACTAGCTGAATCTTTAGCCACACCCACTTTCAGGGCATCCATGAGGTACACGATGGAATCTGGTTTACTATCGGCAGGCAGACTTACTTTAACTTTTACTTCATCGCCGGATTTGTAGGAGGTACCGGCCTCGGGACTGATGGTATAATCAGCACTGTTATCTTTTGGTTTATTATTACAGCTACAGCCAAACGTGAATAAGGCACAGGCGGCAAAAAGTATTTTTATTTTATTATTCATTAATAAATCAACTGGTCGAAGGCCAAAACGCATCTTCAATATGGTTTAGTTTATAATTTTTATCCCGGTCAAACAAAATAGCGATAATATCAAACCGCACATCGCCCTGGTGGTTCATGAGGTAAATATATTCATCTGCGGCATCAGCCAGTAATTTTTGTTTACGGGCATCCACAAAATCCTCCGGTTCACCAAAACCATTGCCAGTGCGGGTTTTTACTTCGGTAAATATAATAACCTTGTCTTTATAAGCAATCAGATCTATCTCGGCTTTTCCGTGGGTCCAGTTCTCGTCCAGTATTTCATAACCGGTATTTTCCAGGTGTGTTTTGGCTAAAGCTTCGCCGGTGCGACCCAAGTCGAGGTGTTTGGCCATTATTTAAAAGAATCAAGAGTCAAGAACCAAGAATTAAGACAATAGTAAAAAAAGACAATGGCAAGATGGCAGTTAAGTGGATTTACCGCTGTACTAAAAATCATATCCGGACTGGTTTTTTTGTTCCTATCTTGATTCCTGACTCTAATATCTTGATTCCAGTTTTCCATTATTTGATAATTACCGAGCCTAAAAAATCGGAGATCATTTTTTCGACCTTCTTCATGCGGATATACTGGTTCAGTAATATTTCCTGGTCGGCTTCGGTCTCGGCCTTTTGCAGTTCGTTGCGCAGGTTCTCCAGCATTTTACCCACTTTATGTTTTTTGAGGTGGAATATGGCACCCAGGATGGCAGCCTTCATGTTGTCCTGCTCATCATGTATCATGATCCTGTGCATCTCGTACCAGTTTTCGCTCAGCGTATACTTGGTAGCCAGCATGGTTACGGTGAGGTCAACAATTCCTTTATCCTGATGATGAATAAAATAGGTATCATCGGGCAGTACACCGTTCTCCACTTCCTGCCGGTACAGGTCTGTAAACATCTTGCACACCGGGTGTTCAAAGGTAACGTCGCCGAGCTCAGCTATCATAAACGGACCGATATAGGTATTGGCGATGCCGTCCCAGTCGATCATTCTATTTCCGTACAAGAGCAATAGCCGGATGATCTCTTTTTCCTGCGTACTTTCGTCTTTTGCTTCCTGAACCTCGGGTTCATCAAAAAAGTTGGGCTCATCCGGAGGAGCTGGTGAATACCTGGTATTTTGCTGTTGCTGACCATCCTTTTTGGCTTTGGCCTGCCGCATTTTATTCAATTCAGACAGCAGCGAACGCTCATCTATCTGTAACAGATAACTACATTCCTTAATGAAAACCGAAGCCTTGATCGAGTCCGGGATCTTGGCAATACTCTCTACGATCTCGCGGATAATTTCGGCTTTTTTTATTGGATCGTTACCGGCATCTTTTAAAAGCAGGTTGGCTTTATAAAGGATAAAATCCTTTTTATTTTCCTCAATATGCTTTTTGAAAGCGTTGGTACCTACCAATCGCACATAAGAGTCGGGGTCATGTCCATCCGGGAAAGAGACCACTTTTACATTAAGTCCCGCTTCCAATATCATATCCAGTCCACGCAAAGATGCTTTGATACCAGCCGCGTCGCCATCATACAAAATGGTGATATTCTGGGTAAAACGACCTATCAGTCTGATCTGTTCCGAAGTTAGCGAGGTACCTGATGATGCCACCACATTTTCGATACCCGCCTGGTGAACCGACAGCACATCGGCATAACCTTCTACCAGGTAACAGTTATCCTCATCGCGGATAGCTTTTTTGGCAAAGTATAAACCATAAAGTACGTTTGATTTATGGTAGATCTCACTCTCGGGCGAGTTTACATATTTGGGTACGTTCTTGTCTTTTTTAAGCGTACGACCACCAAAAGCGATGACACGCCCGGTAAAACTATGTATCGGGAACATCACACGGCCCCGGTATCTGTCGTACAACGTACCATTGTCGCGTTTAACCGATAAGCCGCTTTCCTCTAAAAATTGCTGCTGATAGCCCTGGTTGATGGCGGTACCAGTAAAAGCCTCCCACTGATCGGGCGAGTAACCCAATTCGAACTTTTTGATGGTTTCGGTACTGAAACCGCGTTCTTTAAAATAGCTCAGGCCGATATTCCTGCCTTCTTCGCTATCCAGCAAACTTTCATGAAAAAATTTGGCGGCAAAAGCCGTCACGATCATAAGGCTTTCACGGCGCAGATCTTCTTCTTTATTTTCGGGATGATCAACGGTTTCTTCAACCTCGATACCGTACTTTTTGGCCAGCCATTTTAAAGCTTCGGGATAACTGAATTTCTCCAGCTCCATCAAAAAAGTAACCGCTGAGCCACCTTTCCCCGTCGAGAAATCCTTAAAAATACCTTTCGCCGGTGATACCGTGAACGATGGGGTACGCTCATTGGCAAAAGGCGACAAGCCCACGTAGTTGGCACCGCGCTTTTTTAACTGCACAAATTCCCCTATCACCTCCACAATGTCGGTGGCTTCCATAATACGGTCGATAGTGGATTTTATGATCATGCGCTAAAATGCAAAGGTAGAGTATCGGGTATCAAGTATCAAGTAGTTAGTACCAAGTATCATGGGTTCTTTTATAAAAAGAATTTCGTTTGTCTTGATACTTGATACTAACTACTTGATACTAACCGATTGCTTTCCTTTTAAAAATGTTACCGCTATCCCGGCAAGCACAATCACGCTGCCAATTATTTCTTTCAGCTGTAAACTTTCATGTAGTAAAATTACCGCTATAATACCGGCAATTACCGTTTGTCCCAAAAGCGCTATGGCTACCTTTGTACTCTCCAAAAACCGCAGTGAATAGTTAATGGTTATCCAGCCGGTTAACTGGCAAAGCAGGCTCATCCCCAAAAAACAAAGCCAGCTGTTTAAAGAAAAGTTAACCAGGTTATTGCCCTGCCAACAGCCGATGATCAGCAGAAATAAACTCGCCGCCAGCATATTATAAAACATAAACGACAGGGTACCTATCCGCTGTAAAATATTATTGGTTATCACAATGTAAACGGAATAAAACATACTGGCCAGGAGTGCCAGTACAATACCGATATTAAACTGAAGATTGAGTATATTCTGGTAACCCACTAAAATGATCATCCCTAATATGGCAATACCCGTACCTGCCCAAAACAACATCCCCGATTTTTTACGCAAGATGAAAAAGCTGATGAGCCCAACCCAAACCGGCGCCAGGTTAGCCAACAGGGTTGATACGGTGGCGCTGATATGCCCCAACGAAATATTCCAAACGGCGATGTCTGAGGCAAAGATGAGGCCGCCCAGGAAAGCGGTTAACAGATCTTTAGTGGCTATTTTAAGATTAACCTTCCAGAAGCACCATGGAGCCAATACCAGCCAGGCCAAAAATACCCTGTAAAATGCCGCAGTAATTGGCGGAGCCCCACAAAGCTTTACAAATATGGGCGAAAAAGCTATACATAAAATACCAATAAAAAGACTGATCTTGGGATTCATAGGGGCGACAGGTGAGCGGCAAATTTAAGGAAATAGGTTATTAAAAATCATCCTTCCTGTATCAAAACAACATCTGTCTGCGTAATTTTATTAAACCAAACCACCAACCATGAAAAAAACCTTATTTACCTTACTAATATTACTTGCCCTGGTTATTACGTCCTGTAACAAACGCCGCAATTGCTGCGTGCTGCCCAAGCCTCCTGAAGCTATTTTAGCATCAAAAGCCGGCATAAACTGGAAAGCGCCATCACAAATAAGTTATACCAATCCCAACAATACAGATACCGTTAGTTTAAGCGGGCATGTGGGCGAAGAGAATATCAATTTTATACTAAAAAAAACAGATGCAAGCCATTATACCCTGGTTAATGCAACCTACTTTACTACCGTTGGGCAGGATGTCATAGTGAGCAGCTATAGTCTGGATAAATCCAAAAGCAATACGTTTACCTCTACTATATTTGGCGATGGAAAAATAACAGAAGGCAACTTTACCTTGTATTTCAGCCGTACTTATGGCAGTCCGGTCACTGCCTACCCTGATACAATGAGTTTTAAGAACGGTTATTACCGGGCAACCTGGTCTTCAAAATAGCTCAAACCGCTCTGCTTGGTTACATAATTAATTGTATTTTTGCGGCTCTAAAAAATATATTATATGAGTCAGCGAGTAAAGATTAAAGCATTGCTGCAAAGTCAGCAAACCGACATTGATGTAACTGTAAAAGGATGGGTGCGTGCATTCCGTTCCAATCGTTTCATTGCTTTAAATGATGGCTCAACAAATAATAACATCCAAATTGTAGTTGATTTCGAAAATACAGACCCTGCCCTGCTGAAACGCATTACTGTGGGTGCTGCTTTAAGCGTTGCCGGTAAATTAGTTGCTTCGCAGGGTAAAGGTCAAACTGTTGAAGTTATAGCCACCGATATTGAAATACTGGGCGACAGCGATCCTGAAAAATACCCTATCCAGCCAAAAAAACACAGTCTGGAGTTTTTGAGGGAGAACGCCCACCTGCGTTTCCGCACCAGTACTTTTGGGGCGATATTCCGGGTGCGCAACAGCCTGGCATTCGCGGTACACCAGTTTTTTCAGGAGCGTGGTTTTATTTACCTGCATACACCTGTGATCACCGCATCTGACGCGGAAGGTGCTGGCGAAACTTTCCACGTGACCAATTTCGATCTGGATAACATCCCGAAAACAGATACCGGCGAGATCGATTTTAAACAGGACTTTTTTGGCCGCCCAACCAATCTTACGGTATCCGGGCAACTGGAAGGTGAGCTTGGCGCTATGGCCCTTAGCGATGTATATACTTTTGGCCCAACTTTCCGTGCCGAAAACTCCAACACTACCCGCCACCTGGCCGAGTTTTGGATGATCGAACCTGAAGTTGCCTTCAACAGCCTGGACGATAACATGGATCTGGCCGAAGAGATGCTGAAATATGTGATCAAATACGCCCTGGACAAAAATGCCGATGATATCGAGTTTTTAACCCAGCGCCTGGAGGAAGAGGAAAAACAAAAACCACAGAACGAACGCTCAGAAATGAGTCTGCTTGAAAAACTACAGTTTTGTTTAAATCACGACTTTGAACGCCTTACTTATACCGAGGCTATCGACATCCTGAAGGAATCGACCCCGAACAAAAAGAAAAAGTTCCAATACCCTATTGAGGGCTGGGGAACCGATCTGCAAAGCGAACACGAGCGTTACCTGGTGGAGAAACACTTCAAAAAACCGGTGATCCTAACCGATTATCCAAAGGAGATCAAGGCATTTTACATGCGCCAGAACGACGACGGCAAAACTGTTGGCGCTATGGATATCCTATTCCCGGGTATTGGCGAAATTATAGGCGGATCAGCCCGTGAAGAACGTTTGGATAAGCTGGAACAACGTATGGACGAAATGGATATCCCTAAAGACGAGCTTTGGTGGTACCTGGATACCCGTCGTTTTGGCTCTTGTCCGCACGCTGGTTTCGGCCTGGGTTTTGAACGCCTGGTACTGTTTGTAACCGGTATGGGCAATATCCGCGATGTGATCCCTTTCCCAAGGTTCCCAAAAAATGCTGAGTTTTAACCGTTGATTTTTATTGATTACGTTGATATCGCTGATTTATAAAAAGTATGTCATTGCGAGGAACGAAGCAATCGCGAACTGTGCATTTCGCTCTGCGTATGATGAGATTGCCACGCTATCGCTCGCAATGACATGAATTAATAAGTCTATATGCCAGTAATTGAATTAGCTACCCATATTAATGCACCCATAGCGAAATGTTTCGATCTGGCCCGGAATATTGATGTGCATGTAGCTTCAACCCGGCATACCGGCGAAACTGCCATTGCAGGCCGTACCAGCGGGCTCATTGAACTCGGCGAATGGGTTACCTGGCGGGCTAAACACTTTGGCCTTTGGCAAACCTTAACCTCAAAAATCACCGAGTTGGAATACCCCAACTTTTTTACCGACGAAATGGTGCAGGGCGCTTTCAAAAGCTTCAGGCATGAACATTACTTTTTTGCGATCAAAGAGGAAACCCTGATGAAAGACATCTTCCGGTACGAATCGCCGTATGGAACTATATTCGATCTTGTTTTTTTGCAGAACTACATGCGCCGGCTTTTAGAAAAACGCAACCTGGTGATCAAAGAAATAGCTGAGGCCCGCCAGCCCCTGAAAGGGGAGCAATTAATAATTTAAAGTAAAAATATCGGATTTCGAATGTCGAACACCGAAGTACTTCGAAATTCATTATTCAAGATTCGTTGTTCAATATTCTTATTTAAAGCATTTACTATGACCTTTAACTCAACCATTCTTATCCACCCGGGACTGGGAAACTCCGGTCCGGCGCACTGGCAGTCGCTTTGGGAAAAACAATTTAACTTTGGTCGTATTGAACAACAGGACTGGGATACCCCGGTTTGCAACGACTGGATATCAACCCTCAACAGCTATGTGCAACAACATGATCCCCAAAACGTGATCCTGGTTGGGCACAGCCTGGCTTGCACCACCATAGCCTATTGGGCACAGCAATACAAGGTAAATATTAAAGGCGTCCTGTTGGTTGCTCCAAGTGATACCGAGGCTGATACTTATCCCGAAGGCACTACCGGTTTTACACCTGTTCCCCTGATAAAACTACCTTTCAAGAGCATCACCGTAGCCAGCAGCAACGACTATTATGTAACCGCCGAACGGGCTAAATTATTTGCCGATAGCTGGGGTAGTGAATTGGTAGAAATTGGCGATGCTGGCCATATTAATTTAGCATCCGGTTATGGCGAATGGCCCCAGGGTCTTGAGCTGTTGAAACAATTGGATAATTGATATATTTAACCCTACGAAACCCAACCACGTCATTGCGAGGTACGAAGCAATCCCCGATTAGCAGAGTCGCTCTGTAAAGTATAGAGATTGCTTCGTACCTCGCAATGACGCATTTTTTGTTATTTAATACTCATCCCATGCTCGTAAGCCCCTCCATACTCCGCGTTTTTACTGAAAATATTTTCAAGGCTATTGGCTGCAGTGTTGAGCATGCAACCCTTGCTGCTGATGTTTTACTGCGTTCTGATCTGCGGGGGATTGACTCGCATGGGGTAGCCCGTTTGAGCGGCTATGTGCGCCTTTGGGAGAAGAATCGCATCAATGCCACACCCAATATCCACATAGTACACGAAACGCCCACTACGGCCACCGTTGACGGCGATGCAGGTCTTGGCTTGGTGGTTGCTCCCTTTGCTATGCAAGTGGCCATCAAAAAGGCCGAATTATATGGCTCGGGCTGGGTATCGGTACGCAATTCCAACCATTTTGGTATTGCGGGCTATCACGCGCTGATGGCAGTAGAAAAAGACATGATCGGTTTTGCCATGACCAATGCCAGCCCGCTGGTGGCGCCTACTTTTTCGAGCGAGCGGCTGTTGGGTACCAATCCTATGTGCTATGCCTTCCCGGCTGGTCATTACCCACCTGTCGTGGTCGATCTGGCTACCTCAGCAGCGGCCAATGGCAAGCTGGAAATAGCCCAGCGATTAGGTAAACAAGTGCCAGAAGG
Source organism: Mucilaginibacter sp. BGA-UO-ETr-C110 (assembly GCF_059567985.1). Lineage (NCBI taxonomy): Bacteria > Pseudomonadati > Bacteroidota > Sphingobacteriia > Sphingobacteriales > Sphingobacteriaceae > Mucilaginibacter > Mucilaginibacter sp. BGA-UO-ETr-C110. Next base: position 6,202,527 of record NZ_JCAQPB010000002.1, on the reverse strand, counting down.
CTGGATTCAGGACAAAGGCGGCAACTATACTACCGATCCGCATGCCCTTAAAACCGGCGGGGCGTTGTTACCACTGGGTGGCGACCGTGACCACGGCAGTCATAAAGGCTTTGGACTGAGCGCTACGGTGGATATTTTGTCGGCGGTGCTATCCGGTGCCAATTATGGGCCCTGGGTGCCTCCTTTTGTGGCTTTTCTGGATCCCCCGGCTAACCCGGTGGGGCAAGGTATCGGTCATTTTGTGGGCGCTATGCGGGTAGATGGTTTCCGCCCGGTTGATGAATTTAAGAGCCACCTGGATAACTGGATAATGCGCTTTAAGACCTCCGCAACTGTCGACCCAACCCGGAAGGTCATTATCCCCGGTGAGCCCGAACTGAAGGCCGAACACCATCGTGGTACCCATGGTATACCCCTGGTTGATGCCGTTGTAGCCGACCTCCATATTTTGGCCGAACGTTTTGGCGTGGAACCATTGCAGGGTTTATAATTTATTCCGGCACTACACATGTGCACTACATGATGACTAACGCGTCCTGTAGGATCTTGAAACAAATTCAGGATGACTTTTCTTTTCTGTTAATCTATAAAATCCAGTCATGCCGAACTTGTTTCGGCATCCCATTGGCAAGGTGTACAACATGATAACCGACTTGTCCTGTGAGATCCTGAAACAAGTTCAGGATGACTTATCTTTTCTAGTATAAGACTAAACGCGTCATTGCGAACGTAGTGTGGCAATCCCCGACTGGCAGAGCCGCCCTGTACAGCATAGAGATTGCTTCGTACCTCGCAATGACGCTTGTTTAGTAATATATATCCACAAAAAAGCCCACCCGGTAAACCAGGCAGGCTATGCAAATCTCTTATTCCCTACTCAGGAGCTTAGGGGACTTAGTGGATAATGTTAAACAACCTGCTCCACCTGATCTTGCTCAGGAAGCTGGCGTTATCGTCGATACTCATCCAGATGAACAGGGCCTTGCCCACAATATGGTCTTCGGGTACAAATCCCCAGAAACGTGAATCTTCGGAGTTATGGCGGTTATCGCCCATCATAAAGTAATAGTTCAGTTTAAAGGTGTAGGTATCGGCTTTTTTCCCGTTGATCAGGATATCCTTGCCTACCACCTGTACTTTGTTACCCTCATATATCTCAATAGCGCGACCATAAACCGGGAAGGTTAAACTATCCAGTTTTACTGTCCAGCCTTTTTTAGGTACGATGATCGGACCGTAATTATCTACGTTCCATTTAAAATTCGGGAAGTTAGGTGTGATCTTATAATTCGGGAATTTTACCGGGTAAACATCGCCATTCAACTGATCCGGCAGCCCGGCAGGTGATATATTGGGTGTAACCGATTTAATGTTCGAATACCCCTTTAAAGTATTGGCCGATGCCAGGGTTGTATTGGTGGTAAAGGTATTATCCGCCCCGGGTGCAATATCTTCCAGGTGAAGCTCATTAATCAGCTGCGGATTAATTTCGCTGCCGTCTGATTTTACCACGTAATTCATTTCACCATGCGGCGGTGTAATGGCGGGTTTGCCGTTAATCACCACCTGTGCGTTTACTACGCTCAGCGTATCGCCGGGAGTGCCCTGGCAGCGTTTAATGTAGTTTTCGCGCTTATCAACCGGGCGGTACAATGGCGAGTCGGCATCCATCGGATAGTTAAATACCACTACATCCCCTTTTTTCACATCGCTCAAGCCGGGTAAGCGGTAATAAGGCAGTTCGATGCCATCCCAATACGCTTTGGTATTGATGAGCGGCATGGTATGATGCGCAAAGGGGAAAGCGACGGGTGTCATGGGCAGGCGGGCGCCATAATTCACTTTGCTTACAAACAGGTAATCGCCAATTAACAGCGAGCTTTCCATAGATGCGCTGGGGATCACGTAGGCTTCAATAAACAAGGTACGGATCAGCGTGGCGGCTATCACCGCAAAAATAATAGCATCGGCCCATTCGCGGGCTGAGCTCTTTTTTAAAGCTAACTTGTATTTTTCCTTAAACTCCGGACTGGCAGAGGGTCCCAGATATTTGGTATCCTTGTCAAAACCCCATTTGGGCAGATATATAAATTCCAACGCTATACCGGCAAAATGCTCTCGTAAAGAAAACTTACCATATGATTTTAAAAAATCTACCATGATGCCTATCGCCACCAAAAAATTCACGCCGGGTATAAATAACAGCACCATCCACCATAATGGACGGCCGCTTAATTTGATCATGGCGTAAAAGTTATAGAAAGGAATAACAGCTTCCCAGCCGGGCCTGCCGCCCTTTTCAAACAATTTCCATAAGCCTATATAAGGCAATATGATCAGTATTATAAATGCAATTACAAATTCTACAACGTTCACTATTCTATTTTTTTAAGTACTAATTAATGTATCCCTCTAAACAACCTGCTCCAGCGTATCTTATTTACAAATGATGCGGTACTGTCAACACTCATCCAGGTAAATAAGGCCTTGCCTACTACGTGATCTTCGGGTAAAAATCCCCAATAACGCGAATCTTCGGAGTTATGGCGGTTATCGCCCATCATCCAGTAGTAGTTGAGTTTAAAAGTGTAAGTATCGGCTTTTTTATCGTTTATATAAATATCCCGGCCCACAACTTTTACTTTATTATGCTCATAAATTTCAATAGCCCTGCCATAAACCGGGAAGGTTAAACTATCCAGCTTTACTGTCCAGCCTTTTTTAGGGATAATGATGGGTCCGTAGTTATCAAGGTTCCACTTAAAAGCAGGAAAATTGGATGTTATTTTATATTGAGGATAGTCTGCCGGAAAAACAGGGCCATGTTCATCAACCATGTTTTTTAGTATAATATCAGGAGTAACCGATTTAATATTTGAATAAGCTTTTAATTTATTGGCAGAAGCCACTGTAGTATTGGTTTTGAAACCGCTATTATCATTAAAATAAGCTATATCCGTTAAATGAAGTTCATCAATTAGCTGGGGGTTTATCTGGCTGCCATCTGTACGTACCACATATGTCATTCCGCCGTGTATGGGCGTAGTCTCAGGTTTGCCATTAATATACACCTGTGCATTTACCAAACTTAAAGTATCACCGGGAGTAGCCTGACAGCGCTTGATCAGATTTTCGCGTTTATCAACAGGACGATTATATGGCGGATCGGCTTCGGTAGGTTTATTAAAAACCACAATATCGCCTTTTTTAATATCGCTGAAACCCGGCAGGCGGTAATACGGCAACTGGATACCATCCCAGTAAGCTTTAGTATTGGTTGTATAAGGTATGGTGTGATGCATAAAAGGTATGGCTACCGGCGTTATAGGCATGCGGGCGCCATAATTAACCTTGCTTACAAATAAATAATCGCCGATGAGCAGGGAGCTTTCCATCGATCCGCTGGGGATAACATAAGCCTCAATAAAAAGGGTACGTATCAACGTGGCCGCAATCACCGCGAAAATTATAGCGTCACCCCATTCACGCAGGGCGCTCTTTTTCTTTTTAGGCTTGCTTTTATCTTTTTTCCAGAATTTCCAATTCATATTTCAAATGTGCAGATTTCAAATATGCAGATGTGCAAATGATAGATGTGCAAACGTGCAGATTTTTTTAAAAGTATGTATTTATTTTTTATTCCCTATGACTACTATGTAAGCTATATGTTACCAAGCATTTGCACATTTGAATCAGCATATCTATTTTATCATCTGCACATCTGAAATCTGCACATTTGCACATCTATTTTATGATCCTCATTACCCTGCTCCACCTGATCTTGTTAAGCGACGGCGATGTGGCGTCCCAGCTCATCCATACAAACAGGGCCTTGCCAACAATATGATCTTCGGGAACAAAGCCCCAAAAGCGCGAATCTTCTGAGTTATGGCGGTTATCGCCCATCATCCAGTAATAGTTGAGCTTAAAGGTATACGTGCTGGCCGGTTTACCATTGATACTGATATTACCACCATTTACCTGCAGTTTATTCTGTTCATAAACTTCAATGGCCCGGCGATAGATGGGCAGTGTAAGGCTGTCGAGCTTTACCGTCCAGCCTTTTTTGGGGATAATGATGGGACCAAAATTGTCTACATTCCACCTGAATTTAGGGTCATGCGGAAATATCTCGGGATCATACACCCCTCTGAACCGGATGTTTGGCCTAACCGACCTGATATCGGATTGTTGCTTTAACAATGTGGCCGCTCGCGCGGTCATGTTCATCATAAAATCCTGATTGGTAAACTGCTGAATATCTGACAGGTGCAGATCGTAAGCCAGCTGCCGGTTAAAGCTACTGCCATTGTTACGTACCATGTATTCCATTTCGCCACGGGGTGGTGTAATTGCGGCTTTGCCATTTACATACACTTGCGCGTTAAGCAGGCTCAGGGTATCGCCGGGGGTTCCCTGGCAGCGTTTTATATAGTTTTCGCGTTTATCAACCGGGCGGTAATAGGGCGAATCGGCATCCATGGGGTAGTTAAATACCACCACATCGCCCTTTTTTATATCGCCAAAACCGGGCAAGCGGAAATACGGTAGCTTGATGCCGTCCCAATAAGCCTTGCCACCGGTAAGCGGCATGGTATGGTGTGCAAAGGGGAAGGCAACTGGTGTCATGGGCAGGCGCGCACCATAATTTATTTTGCTCACAAACAAAAAATCGCCCACGAGCAGGGAGCTTTCCATGGATGGCGTGGGGATGGTATAGGCTTCGATAAAAAGCGAACGGATAAGCGTGGCGGCAACTACCGCGAAGATAACCGCTTCGGCCCATTCGCGGGTGGTGGATTTATGAAGATCCTTGTAGTGTTCTTCATGAAAATCGACACTTGCCGATGGACCCAGGTAGCGTGTACTTTTATCAAAACCCCATTTGGGCAAACAAATAAAAGGTACAAGGGTAACCGCCGCGTTCTGGCTTATTTTAAATTTGCCGTATGATTTGATAAAATCAACCGCTATGCCTACACCAACAATAATGTTGATGCCGGGTATAAGCAACAGCAACAATAGCCACCAGGGCCTGCCACTAAGTTTGAGCATGATATAGATACTGTAAACCGGAATGAGCGATTCCCAACCCGGACGACCGGCTTTTTCAAATAGTTTCCATAAGCCGATAGTAATTAAAATCATTATCGGCCCGGCAGTTAAGCAAAAGGCGGTATAAGTTGCTATATCCATTTAAAAATAGCGGTGCTATTTAAAATCAAACATAGCATCAACAGAATAGAAACCTTTTTTATTGTGCAGCCACTCGGCAGCCAGAACCGCGCCCAGGGCAAAACCGTTACGGTTATGGGCGGTATGTTTAAATTCGATGGTATCTACTTCGGAGTCGTAAATAACGGTATGCGTACCCGGAACGCTGTCGATACGTAAAGACTCGATGAGCAACTGGTTATTGGAAACCGCGTCGTCGTCACTCTTATCATCGGTAGTTAAAACGTTAACCCATTCAGATTTGGTCTCCAGGTTTTCCAGGATACCTTCGGCTATGGTGATGGCTGTACCACTGGGCGAGTCGAGCTTTTGGGTATGATGAATTTCTTCTACCTGCACATCATAATAAGGATAGTTATTCATCACCTTGGCCAACAGTCGGTTAACATGAAAAAATATATTTACGCCGACGCTAAAGTTTGAGCCGTACAACAAGGTGCTGTTGTTTTCCTGACAAAGCTGTTTTATTTCGGGGATCTGATCGTACCAGCCGGTTGTACCAACTACAATGGGTACGCCCGCGCTAAAGCATTGCTTAATGTTACCTAATACTGATGCCGGCATGGTAAATTCAATAGCCACATCGGCTTTTTGTAAGTTTTCAACCGTCAGATCATCCAGGGTGTCGTGATCTATCGTTAATACAATTTCATGTTTGCGGCTAATGGCGATCTTCTCGATGATCTTGCCCATTTTTCCATAACCCAGTAATGCAATTTTCATAATTTTTATATTGGTATCAAGTAGCTAGTATCAAGACCCCTGTATCTGGCATAGTTAGATTTTAAAAATCTTGATACTTGATACTAACTACCTGATACTAAAATTCGATACTATCCTAAAACGTAAAGGTAATTTTTATCGACGGAATATAAGAAGGATTAGCACTTTGTGCAAAAAGTGGCTGGTTCATTAAACCAGGGGTAACTTTCATATTCATGCCCAGGTTATTATCAACCGTATAGGAATGTATGAATTTAGCATCGATATAGGCATCAATGGTTTGGATACCCCAGAAAGCTAAAATACCCAGGATGCTCAAATCGCGGTTACGTCTGTAGCCATCAAGCTCGCTGATGATGCTGGCATCGGGTACATTATATTGAGCATATAGCTGGTATTCGGCATAATACTTTTGACCGGGCGTGGGGGCTATACCCTGCTTTCGGTAATTGTATATCGCCAGATCCTGGTTATAATATTTTTGGTTAAATATAACCGCCGAAACCAAAAGCCCTATACCGCCATAAACGATAGGCACTTTCCACCAGCGATGATTGTATAGCTGGCCCCATCCCGGCACCATTAAGGAGTGCATGACAGCTTTGTGCGGACTATGCAAGCTATCGGGGTGATAGGCTTTTTCTTTTCTGATGGGTGGCGCAAAGGAGCCGGGGGCTGTATTCGATGCTTTTTTTAAAGTATCGCTTTTACCAGACTTCGCGGTATCCGGTCCAAGCCCCTGTGCTTTCGCCGTTAAGGCAAATACCGAAACCAAACCAATAACAAGCAGGAATTTATACATCTTTTAATTAATATTTATACGTATCAAGTAGTTAGTATCAAGTATCAAGACCGCTTCAAAAAAGCGACAATAATAGCTTTTAAAAATCTTGATACTTGATACTAACTACTTGATACTAAATCACCAATCCAGCATCTCGAGGATCCGGCCCAGATCATCTTCTGAAAGAAAAGGTATTTCAATAACACCGCTTCCTTTGTTGCCTACCTTGAGTTTTACCCTTGTACTAAACTTTGAAGCCAGATCGTCCTGTATTTTTTGCAGCTGGTATGATACCGGTTCGGGTTGTTTACCTTCCTTCTTTGCCGGCGACTTCTGCATTTCACGAGCCAGTTCTTCAGCTTTACGAACGGATAAACCTTGCTGAATGATATGTTGATGTAAATATAATTGTTTGGCGGGATCGTCAATAGTGATCAAAGCCTTGGCATGGCCCATAGTAAGCCCACCATCGCGGATGGATGCCTGTATGCTTGGAGGCAACTTTAACAGACGTAAGTAATTGGTTACGGTTGAGCGATTTTTACTCACCCTGTCGCCCAGTTCTTCCTGTTTCAGGTTACACTCCTCGATCATCCGCTGAAAGCTGAGGGCCACTTCAATGGCATTCAGGTTTTCGCGCTGAATGTTCTCGATCAGGGCCATTTCCAGCATTTGCTGGTCGTTGGCCGTACGCACATAGGCGGGGATCTGCGTTAAGCCGGCTATTTTTGAAGCACGGAAACGGCGCTCGCCCGATATGAGTTGGTATTTATGCGCGTTGATGCGCCTTACCGTAATGGGTTGTATTAGGCCCTGTAATTTGATGGAGTCGGCCAGTTCGGCCAGTGCCTGTTCGTCAAAATCGGTACGGGGCTGAAAAGGGTTTACCTCAATTTCAGCCAGCTGTATCTCATTTACCGAGCCCAGGCTGTTAACCTCCACAGCTGATGTGGAGGCTTCTTTATCTTTGTCCTTAGTTTTATTATAAGGTTGTACGTTTACAGAATCATTCAACAGCGCACTTAATCCTTTGCCCAGGGCATTTCTTCTTTCACTACTCATTGGTTACACGGTTGCTGTTGCGGCTTTCGTCTCGTTCTTGGTCAGGCCGTTCTTTTCAATAATTTCGCGGGCCAGGTTTAAATAATTGATGGCGCCTTTACAGGTAGCATCGTGCATAATTACCGATACACCAAAGCTTGGCGCCTCGCTTAAACGGGTGTTACGCTGAATGATGGTATCAAAAACCATATCCTCAAAATGCGTTTTTACCTCATCAACCACCTGATTACTCAGACGTAAACGCACATCATACATGGTGAGCAATATACCTTCAATTTCCAGCTGCGGGTTCAGGCGCGACTGTACAATTTTGATGGTGTTAAGCAATTTACCCAAACCCTCCAAGGCGAAATACTCGCACTGTACGGGGATGATTACCGAGTTGGCAGCGGTTAAGGCGTTAATAGTGATCAAACCTAATGATGGCGAGCAGTCGATAATAATAAAGTCATACTCGTTTTGTATGGCTTCAAATACCTGTTTCATTTTATACTCGCGTCCGCTCAGATTGATCATCTCTATCTCGGCACCTACCAGGTCGATATGAGCCGGCAGCAGGTCGAGATTAGGGGTATCCGTTTTCTGGATAGCCTCATGTGGGTCAACCTGGTTAATGATGCACTCGTAAATACTATTCTTGATGTTACGGGGATCGAAACCGATACCCGATGTTGAATTAGCCTGCGGATCCGCATCAACCAACAAGGTTTTAAAATCTAATACGGCCAAACTTGCGGCCAGATTTATAGATGATGTAGTTTTTCCTACGCCACCTTTCTGGTTGGCTAAAGCAATTATTTTACTCATTCTATATCCTTACAAAATTTATATTACAATGATTTATAACAACGAAAAATAGAACCGGAAATTTCTACTTTCGTAAAAGTTTTTGTCCGGTGCTAAAGATACGGATTTAAAACTATTCCGAAATCCACAGGTTTTGGCAATTTACAAACAAATTTCAATTAGTGAATTAGTGATTTAGCGAGTTAGTGAGTGCCGTAAGTACTGATTATTAACACCAAAGGCATCAAATTTATTATTAATTAAAAAATCATCAATTCAACGATTAAAATAATTCACTAAATCACTAATTCAATAATTCACTAAATAAAGTAAATGATCACTATTATATCATCAACTAACCGCCCCGGGAGCCATACGCTTAAACTTGCTAAATATTATCAGCAAAAATTGAGTGAGAAAGGCCTTGAGGCGGGTATATTTTCATTGGCCGATCTGCCCGCAAACGTAATACAAACTGATCTTTACGGGAAACGCAGCCCGGAGTTCGGGCCTATACAAGACCTGATCAGTCGCACCGATAAATTCATATTTATTATTCCCGAATACAATGGCAGTTTCCCGGGTGTACTGAAAGTATTGATGGATGCCTGCGATTTTCCGGCCAGCTTTTATGATAAAAAAGCCGCGCTGGTTGGCTTGTCATCGGGCAAATATGGCAATATCAGGGGTATTGATCATTTTACCGGGGTTTGCCATTACATGCACCTTAACATCATGTCCTTAAAAATCCACATCTCCTCCATCAATAAAGAAATGGATAAAGAAGGTAACCTTTTAAATGCCGATACTTTAAAGTTTACCGACGAGCAAATAGATAAGTTTATTAAGTTTTAATGCGCCCCGTTGATCAGTTTAGCCATGCCAAATGCGGCTGCCGCGGCCAGTGCACCGATTAGTAATACTTTCAGCGCCCCCTTGATGGCGGGCTGCCCGGTTACCTTGCTTTTGAAATAGCCGAAAACAAACAGGCAGATCATGGTAATACCACAGGAGTAATACAAAGCCTGGGTAGAATCGGCGATAAAAAAATAGGGAGAGAGCGGGATAATGCCTCCAACAATATAAGATAAACCTATGGTGATGGCGCTTTGTGTAGCACGATTGGCTTTGGGCTCTTCCAGTCCCAGTTCATAGCGCATCATAAAATCAACCCATTTATCTTTGTCTTTGGCCATTTCTTCGGCAACCTCATTCTGTAGTTTTTCGGACAGACCGAAAGCCGCGAATACTTCTTTTACTTCCGCTTTTTCCTGCTCGGGCACTTTTTCAACCTCCTCATACTCCCGTTTCAGTTCAGAGGCATAATGATCAACTTCGGTGCGACCGGCTAAAAAGCCACCCAGGCCCATAGCGATGGAACCCGCCACAATTTCGGCTATGCCGGCTGTGATTACAATACCCGATGAATTTACCGCCCCGCTTAAACCCGCGGCCAGCGCAAAAGGTACCGTTAAGCCATCAGACATGCCAATAACAATATCCCTGATGGTGTCTGAGCTTTGTAAATGATGTTCGTGATGCATAATGATAAATGTACCTGCATTAAGCTTAGTAATCGGTATAAATAACTATTTGTTATTAGTTTGAATTAAACTTTACTGCTTTTGCACACACCAGGTGGTCATGCAACGCAGGTTTTGCACATTGGTGGTTTTGATAGGTTCATAAAGGGAGCCGCCTAATTCGGCGGTGTAGCGGAGCAGCGTTTGCTCGTTCACCAAAAAACGCTCAGAACCATCGGGCAGCAGGTAGCGACCATTACCTCTGCTTACTACCAGTTCTTCGATACCAATATCCGATGCCAGGCGCGCAAACAGATAACCGCCGGGTTTCAGCACCCGCCACAGGGAGCGCACCATGCGATCAAAATGCTGTTCGTTTTTGGCAAAATGTAATACGGCGCTGCAGATCACCAGGTCGAAAAAATCACCGGCCCAGGGCATATCCTCCACTCCCGATACCCGGAATTTGTTGAGCGCATGTGTGGATGAAAGTTTTGCCGAGAGCTGCCTTACCGCCTCCACGGCTTCTACACTTTGATCGATGCCATACACATCAAAGCCATTCTGCATAAAATATACCAGGTTGCGTCCGCCGCCGCAACCGGCATCCAGTACGGTTTCGCAATGGTCAAAGCGCCCTTTCAATAACTGATCAAACAAATAGATATCAATATTGCCGAAGCTTTGCTGCAGGTTGTCTTGCATAGGGTGATGATTTGGAGGGGAAATTAAGGAATTTTGGGAGGAGGCTTTACAATAGCTCAATTAATTACCATTTCATAAGTATATTTAACATCAGTTAATCTTCTTATAATTACTTCTTTTAACAATTCTAGCAATATAAAATGAGCCTAATCATCACGAAAAAAGATTTGGAGTTTGTAGCAGATTTAGATAATAGAATCTATTTGAATAAATCTTTAGAAACTGCAGCCACATTACAAGAAAAAGAAAGATACAATTTAGTTAAAAAGAAATTAAAGGATATTGCACAACATTTTCACGATAAATACAATGATTATTATGGACCATTTAATATCGCTATATCTAGTGGGAATCAATTAAATATGCAAAGTAAATTAAGAAGGCCTTGGTCTGGAATTTACAAGGGTAATACTAATAAACAATATGCAGCTCAAATTAGTTTTGTAATAAATCCAAAGAGCTCTTGTCTTGATGTTGGTTTCTATTTTGGAAGAGTTTCGGCTAGAGACTTACCTACTGAGTTAAGATCAAAGTATTACAATCAGCTATTAAATATTTCCAACACCCTTTCATCTGAAATTTCTAATGACACCCAACTAGGGTCCATTTATAATAATTTGTTTGATTATGGCTATAAAGCCTTTAATAACAATTCTAGGCTATCTCCAGCCCAATGGCTAGAAAAAATAAAAACTAATCCTGAAAACTCTGAGATTACATATAGTATTTATCCATCAGCCGACGGCCTCATAGAATTAAGTGTGATTGATTTATTTGTCTCTTTAATTATCAGTTTAATGAACCCGATTCCTTTACAGGAAGGAGACAATCACATCCAAAAGAAAAAACCATACAAGCCTCTTACCCCAGAACAAAGAGCAAAGCAAGCTGAGAGAAGAACACTAATTGGAACTAAAGGAGAATTACACGCGCTCGAGCATGAAAAAAACAGATTAATTAATAATAATATCACTGATCGACGCTATCCAGAGCACGTTGCTCTTAAATCTATGGACTATGGTTATGATATTTTGTCTTGTGAGAATATTGGAAATGAAATTTTTATTGAGGTTAAAACAACAACGAGATTGAAGAACGACCCTGATTCAAATAAATTTTTTATATCTGTAAATGAATATGAATATTATAAGAACAATAAAAGTAAATATAAATTATACAGAGTTTACGACATAGAAGGCTCTCCTGACTTAGAAATAGTTAATATGGATTTTGTAGAAATTAAACCTAATATTTACTTTGCTACAATAAAATAAACGCAATCGCCAATCTTATTTTCCCCTGTAACATTTCCCCCCAAAATAAATCTCATAGGTATGGAAACATTCATCTACCTCAGTACAAGAATTATCTCGGTATGTTGTCTGGCTGTAATTGCCTTTACTTCGGCTCCTTTTGCCAACCTTATGAAATGTTCGCGGGAGCAATAGTTCCATCCTGTTTTCTGCCATAAAACCACTAATTTTAACCCAATGATTTTTGATTTCAGGTTAAAGGTTTTTTATACAGTTGCACAAAGGCTCAGTTTTACCAAAGCTGCCCATGAGCTGTACATTACCCAACCGGCGGTTACCAAACATATTAAAGAGCTGGAGCAGCAGTTGAACATACAGCTGTTTAAGCGCAATGGCAACAATATAGCGCTTACCGTAGCGGGTAAAGTACTGGTTCAATACGCCGAAAAGATCTTCCAAACTTATACCGAACTCGAAACCGAACTGGCCCAGCTCAACAATATGGAGGCCGGTACGCTGCACATTGGCGCCAGCACTACCGTGGCCCAAACTATTTTACCCAAGATATTGGCGCTGTTCAAAAAAACATATCCCGATGTTACCTTCAACTTTATACAGGGTAATACCGACTATATTTCGCAGCTGATCCTCGACGAAAAAATTGATGTGGCTATTGTAGAAGGTGCCGCCCATTCGCCCCAGCTGGCCTACTCCCCTTTTGCCAAGGACGAGATCGTTCTGGTGACCCGGGCCAACAATAAGTTATCCAAAAAGCAGGAGATCAGTCCCAAACAATTACTGGATATACCACTGGTGCTGCGCGAAGCTGGTTCGGGCACGCTCGACGTGATCTTTAATGCCCTGGCCAATGTACAGATCAACCCCAAGGACCTGAACATCGAGATACAGCTGGAAAGCAGCATCGCTATCAAGCAATACCTGTTATACTCAGATACCGCTACCTTCCTATCTATCCAATCGGTATTAAGTGAGCTGAAATACAATGAGTTGAGCATTATTGAAATAAAAGGAATGGAAATTTTCCGCACTTTTCAGTTCATCCAGCTGCATGGCAAAAACAGCAAACTGATCGATCTTTTTAAGCGTTTTTGCCTCGCTAACTATAACCTGAAGTAATTGCGCATTACTAAATATCATTTGATTTCTGAATGACCTATTACCACATTTGAGTGCTTAATAAAAAGCACTTTTATGGAACACATCAATACCGATATTTGCATTATAGGCGCGGGCCCTGTTGGTTTATTTGCTGTTTTTGAAGCGGGTTTACTCAAAATGCGCTGCCATTTAATTGACGTGCTGCCGCAGGTTGGCGGTCAGCTTTCTGAAATATATCCTCACAAACCTATTTACGATATTCCCGGTTACCCGGATATTACCGCCCAGCAGCTGGTTGACAGGCTTATTGAGCAGGGAGCGCCCTTCCACCCTACTTTTAGTTTGGGCGAACGGGTTGAAACATTAACTAAAAACGACGATGGCTCTTACTTTATAAAAACCAACGACGGCACTACCGTACATTGCCAGGTGGTAGTAATAGCTGGTGGCCTGGGCTGTTTTGAGCCCCGCAAACCGGAAATTGACCGCCTGTTGGAATTTGAAGGCAAGGGCGTGGCCTATATGGTTAAAAATCCCGAAGCCTTGCGTGGTCGCAAAGTGGTGATTGCCGGTGGTGGTGATTCGGCGTTGGACTGGGCCATATTTTTGGCCGATGTGGCCGAACGGGTTACGCTGGTGCACCGGGGCGATACTTTCCGCGGTACACCGGATGCTGCCGAAAAAGTTTTTGAACTGGCCAAACAAGGCAAGATCGGCCTGATCCTGAAATCAAACGTAGTAGCTTTAACCGGCGAAGGGCATCTGCAGGAGGTTACTTTATTGGATCGTAATAACGAAGTAAGCCATATTGCTGCTGATCACCTGATCCCGCTGTTTGGCCTCAGCCCTAAATTGGGACCAATTGCCAACTGGGGTCTCAACATCGATTTTTCGGCCATCGTGGTGAACACCCGCGATTACAGCACCAGCGTAGAACGGATTTATGCCATTGGCGATATCAATACCTATCCCGGTAAATTAAAGCTGATACTTTGCGGCTTCCATGAGGCGGCATTGATGGCTCAAAGCGCCTTTAAATACGTTTACCCCGAACAAAAACTAAGTTTCAAATACACCACCGTTTACGGCGTAACCGAGTTTTAGCCATGATCAACTTAATAATTGAAGACCGTGAAGGTCATCGCGCCCCGGTCGAGATTCCAGAGGGCATCAACCTGAGTTTGATGGAAGTGCTCAAAGCGTCGGAATACGAGATACTGGCTACCTGTGGTGGCATGGCCCTGTGCGCCACCTGCCATGTACAGGTAGTGGAAGGTCCCGAACAATATTTTACCCCTACTGATAATGAGCTCGACATGCTCGACACCCTGCCCAATGCCGGTCCGGACAGCCGCCTGGCCTGCCAGATCCACCTGAGTGAGGAAATGGATGGGATGGTGTTTAGATTACTTTAAGTTATGTGCAAAATTTTCGTACACTAAGTAAACTTGACATATTTTAACAATTTAAGCGATCAAAAAGATCGCTTTTTGATGTAAAACGTTCAAAAATGGACCATTTTAACACTTTTTAACAAATAGGGGAAATATGGGCAAAATTGATACACTAAGTTATCGTGCTAAAACAGGGAAATTTGTCCTGGCGGCGAAGACTCACCCCGTCTGCGCTGGACGGCCCTCTCTTCGGCTTCGCCGCAAAGAGGGTTACTTACCCACACGTCATTGCGAGGTACGAAGACAACCGACCGGAGGGAGCTCATTAATACCAACAAAAACCAACACAATATTAATAATCCCCGATTTGTAGAGCCACTCTGTATAGCATAGAGATTGCTTCGTACCTCGCAATGACGTTACTTTTTGATATCCTTCAAAAACCCCTCTTTCCGCCGCAGGCGGAGAGAGGGTGGTCAAGCGAAGCGATGACCGGGTGAGTCGGCTATTGAACACTTCATCCCAACCCGAAATATCCCTCCCCAAATTACCCTACCTTTGATCTGTTATATCATCAAAAACAAATAAAATGGTAGCCGTAATTTTTGAAGTGATGCCCGCGGAGGGTAAAAAGCAGGAATACCTGGACATAGCCGCCGATCTGAAACCAACGCTGGTAACTATTGATGGTTTTATTTCGATAGAACGGTTTCAAAGCCTGACCGATCCGGATAAAATATTATCCTTATCCTTTTGGCGCGATGAGGAAGCTGTTAAGCAATGGCGTAATGTGGAGCTGCACCGGGACGCCCAGGCCAAAGGCCGCGACTATGTGTTTAAAGATTATCATTTACGCATAGCGCATGTGGTGCGTGATTACGGCATGTTTGACAGGAAAGAGGCGCCTCAAGACAGCAAGCAGGCCCATCATGGATAACGAAAAAGGCCTGTCAGTCTGAGCTTGTCGAAGAACACGCGCAGAGGCCTACCCACCATGGTTCGACGGGCTCACCATGACACCCCTCCTTTATGTCATTGCGAGGAGGTACGACGAAGCAATCTCCTCACGCGCCTCTACTTAGGATGAGGTTGCCACGCTGCGCTCGCAATGACATATTCTATAAATAACTGAGTTTTCCTTTACAACATGTCATTTCCCTTTCAGATTTTCACCAAATTTTATAAATCAGGATGACGCAAAGCTGACCAAACACCGCAAGTTCCGGGTTTCATAGGGGCATATCATTTGGCAATTTTGAATAAGCAAATAAGCATATTCAACAATTATCAAAACGATATCATCATGCATAAAATAAGCGAACCCGCCATCCTGTACTTCGGCACCCCGGTAGTACTCATCAGTACCCTGAACGAGGATGGATCATATAATTTAGCGCCCATATCATCGGTTTTCTGGCTGGGCTGGCGTTGTATCATCGGTATGGCTACCACCTCCAAAACGGTGCAAAACCTGAGGCGTACCGGGCAGTGCGTTTTAAACCTACCATCGGTAAATGAGGTACAGGCGGTGAATAACCTGGCCCTAAAAACCGGCATGAACCCGGTACCAGAGGCCAAACAAGGTCGTGGTTATTATTATGAGCCCGATAAGTTTGGCGTTGCGGGACTAACACCCGTACCATCGCAAAAAGTGGCCGCACCACGAGCCATGGAATGCCCGGTACAAATGGAAGCCCATGTAGCCGAGATCCACCCCATTGGCGAAGACAACGACCAGCAACGCGGCCGCATCGTAACTATGGAGTTAAAAATTGTACAGGTTTACCTGGAAGAATCCATCATCATGAATGACGACCCTAACCGTGTTGACCCCGACAAATGGCGACCACTCATCATGAGTTTTCAGCAGTTTTATGGTCTGGGTGAACAAGTACATGACTCCTCACTGGCCAGCATTCCGGAGTATAAATACAGGAGCCCGGATATAGAGATAGCCCGGAACATGAAAAGTATTATGGAGCCTGTGGATGCCTGACTTAGCCTCAGGGTCCTCTTCGAGAGACCCTGAGGGGACGGGGTGTCACCCTGAGCGCCGTCGAAGGGTAGAGCGCAGAGGCCTGCCCACCATGCTTCGACGGAGCATGACCTGTCTCCCTCATGTCATTGCGAGGAGGAACGACGAAGCAATCGCATACTGTACAGAGGATCTGTAAAGTTCGCGATTGCCACGCTACGCTCGCAATGACATATTTGTCTGGACCATGATTAAAACGATAAAATATTGGCCATACTGCCTATCTTCACCTTTATGGAAAAAATACGGGAATACCTGGAGCGTATTGTTCCCCTGAGCGACAGGGATTGGCAGCTGTTTTCGTCGAAATTGACCAGGCATGCATTTCCGAAGAAAGCGGTGCTTTTAAAAACAGGACAAACAGAAAATTATCTGTCGTTTATGGAAACGGGTATGGTGCGTTATTATATCCCTAAAGACGAGAATGATGTAACCTTTACCTTTGCTTTTGCCGATAGCTTTATCAGCGCTTATGACTCCTTTTTAACCCGGCAGCCATCGCACTATCAGATCCAGACATTGACTGATACCACGTTATGGCGATTAACTTATGATGATCTGCAGGATATTTACAGGGAGACGGAAGTTGGCCAAACCATAGGTCGCCATGCCAGCGAAGCCATCTTCCTGAGCAAATCCAAACGCGAGCTATCCTTATTAAATGACAGTGCCGAACAACGTTACCGGAATTTATTTATCGAGCAACCGCAGCTCATCAGGCAGATCCCCTTAAAATATATTGCCTCCTACATCGGCGTTACACCACAGGGATTAAGCAGGATCCGCAGGCGCATTACTTAACTTAGGTTCATTGTTTGTTGCCCGGGGTATCTCCACATTTGTATCAAATAAAACACGCACATGAAAGTATTGATCATATTGCTCGGCACCTTTGGCATAGGCCTCGTAATTACTAAATTATCCGGTGATTTTAATATAAAACTATCCGCCCAGATAGCTATGGCGGTGATGATGGCCTTTACCGCTCTCGGGCATTTTAAATTTACGCAGGGTATGACCATGATGTTACCTTCATTTATCCCCTATAAAAAACAAGTAGTATATATTACCGGTGTTATAGAAATAGCAGCAGCTGCAGGTTTGCTTATTCCGGCTACCCGTACATTGACGGCCTGGTGCCTTATCCTGTTTTTTATTGTGCTTACCCCGGCTAATATCAATGCCGCCATAAAACATCTCAATATGGAAAAAGCCACGTTTGATGGCCCCGGGCCAGCGTATTTACGATTTCGGATACCCTTGCAGCTTTTGTTTATAGCCTGGGTTTACTGGAGCTGTTTGTTGTAGTTACTTTTTCACAAACTGCTTTAATACTTTGCGTTCCATACGACTATCAGGCCACATCGTTATTTTATAATGATCCTGCCCTTCGTCGGCCTCGGGATCCACATTGTTTAAACCAGACGAATAAACCCTTACGCGATATTTGCCAGGTTTGATGATGAGTTTGAGGTACGATTTATAATCCGGGAAATTAAGCACCTGCAACAAACCCGATTGAATGGTGATGCCGGCTTCAACCACATGATCATACTGGCTAAAATTCGTTTGAGGATCGGCGCTATCCAATATTTCCAGATCGGCTTTTACATGGCCGTAGCTTTCTATCCCGATACCCAGGATATCGTAATCAACTCCTAATCTGTCGCGGTAAGCTTCCGGTGTCCAGAAAGTATCGGAGCCCGTATTACTTTTATAAGCCGAATCGCAAAGATAAAACTGGTTATGTTTGGTAAAAAAATCGAGCCGGTATTTCCCGGAAGGTTTTGCTGTAAATGCTAAACCAGCTACAGATAGAAGGATAAAAATGCAAACGATAAGAAAAAAGGATTGGGAACTTATCTTCCTTATTTCCCATCTTCTTATCATTTGCATTTGTTTTTTCTTGATTCCTGATTCTTATTTCTTGCTTCTTAACCTACAATGCTCCTGCTTTTATCTCATCAACCACAGCCGGATCAAGCAAGGTAGAGGTATCGCCTAAATTAGAAGTATCGCCTTCGGCTATCTTGCGCAAAATACGGCGCATGATCTTGCCTGAGCGGGTTTTAGGCAGCCCGGTTACAAACTGGATCTTATCGGGTTTGGCAATGGCGCCGATGATACGCGCTACGGTCATGATGATATCCTTGCGGTTAAGTTCTTCGTCACCATGCTGATCTGGGCACACCACAAAGGCATAAACTCCCTGTCCTTTAATATCATGCGGATAACCCACCACTGCCGATTCCACCACACTGCTGTGCATGTTGATGGCATTCTCCACCTCGGCAGTACCAATACGGTGACCGGATACGTTCAATACGTCATCCACACGACCGGTTATACGGTAGTAACCATCATCATCGCGCAGACAGCCGTCGCCGGTAAAATACAGGTTTTCGTAAGTAGCAAAATAAGTGGTGCGGCAACGCTCATGATCGCCATAAGTAGTGCGCAACATGCCAGGCCATGGGAATTTGATACACAGGTTACCGCTTACGCCGTTACCTTCTATCTCTTTACCATTCTCGTCAACTAAAACAGGTTGTATGCCAGGCAGCGGTAAAGTAGCATAACCCGGTTTGGTTGGCGTTACATTACAGATAGGCGATATCATTAAACCACCTGTTTCGGTTTGCCACCAGGTATCAGCTATAGGACAGTTACCATGACCAATCTTTTCATCAAACCAATGCCAGGCTTCTTCATTGATCGGCTCACCTACCGATCCCAGTTTGGTTAATGAGCTCAGATCTTTACCTTTCAACGGCTCTTCGCCAAAGCTCATCAACGAGCGGATGGCTGTTGGCGCGGTATATAATATGTTTACTTTATACTTATCAACTATTTCCCAGAACCTACCGGCATCCGGGTAGGTAGGTACCCCCTCGAACATTAATGTGGTAGCGCCTTGCGATAGCGGACCATAAGCGATATAAGAGTGCCCGGTGATCCAGCCGATATCGGCAGTACAAAAATATACCTCACCTTGATTATACTGGAACACATTGGCAAAAGTATAACCGGCATACACCATATAACCACCGCAGGTATGTACTACACCCTTAGGTTTACCGGTTGAGCCCGAAGTATACAGGATAAACAACATATCCTCGGCATCCATTATTTCAACCGGGCATTGCGGGTTACCCTGGGTTTCTACTTTTTTCACCTCATCTTCCCACCAAACGTCGCGGCCTTTGATCATCGACACGGGTGTACGACTGCGGGTTAATACGATTACTTTTTTAACCGATTTGCACTGTACCAGGGCATCATCTATCACATTTTTTAAGGGGATATCTTTATTACCACGGAAACCACCATCGGCGGTTATCACAATATTACATTCGGCATCATTGATCCTGTCGGCTATAGATTGGGCCGAAAAGCCACCAAATACCACAGAGTGAATAGCGCCGATACGGGCGCAAGCTAAAACGGCGATGGCCAGCTCGGGCACCATCGGCATATAAATACAAATACGGTCGCCTTTTTTTGCGCCATTGTTTTTTAGCACATTGGCAAACTGGCAAACCTTATCGTGCAGCTGGCGATAAGTTAATATACGATGATCTTCCTGCGGATCATTTGGTTCCCATATAATAGCGGGTTTATCGCCCAGGGTTTCCAGGTGGCGGTCAAGGCAGTTTTCGGTAATGTTGAGTTTAGCACCCTGGAACCATTTTACGTTTGGTTCTTTAAAGTTCCAGTCCAGCACCTTATCCCACTTCTTGTGCCAGTAAAAATTATCGGCAATACCGGCCCAGAACTGCTCAGGCTGCTCAACACTTTGCTGATAAACCTGCTTATACTCGTCAAATGATGTAATCTTCATAATGGTTTAATGGAGGGCGTAAATTAGTAATTTATGTGTTAAGTGTAAATTAAAAAATGCCACTTATTAAAAAAATTTAAGAAGTAATTTCATAGTTGGTAACGATCTGACATCAAAGCGAATGACCGCTTTTAAAAAGAATTTGAAATATTTTAAAAACACCCTTGAATATTTGATTTAAAAGTCTGATATTTGCAAACTCTTTTTGAATAAAGGGTTGATAATTAAAAATATTTGTCATGTCAAGAATTTGTGATCTAACAGGAAAAGGATCTATTGTAGGTAATAACGTTTCTAACTCAAACGTTAAAACAAAACGCAGGTTTCATCCTAACTTAAAACTTAAAAAGTTTTATATCCCTGAAGAAGATAAATGGATTACCTTAAAGGTATCTACATCAGCTGTTAAAACCATCACTAAAAATGGTATAACTGCTTGTATCAATAAATTTGTAAAAAAAGGATACATTTAGTAGGGCGTACGTTTGAGGTTTTACGCTATGCGTGAAATGGAAAGCGTGCAGAATATAATTTGAAAAATTGCGTAAGCCGTGAGGTGACACGTACAACATAAAAAGAAAATGGCAAAAAAAGGCAACAGGGTTCAGGTAATTTTAGAGTGTACTGAACACAAAACAAGCGGTATGCCAGGCATGTCTCGCTATATTACCACTAAAAACAAAAAAAATACAACTGAAAGGTTAGAATTGAAAAAATTCAACCCGGTTTTACGTAAAGTAACCGTTCACAAAGAGATTAAATAATTAGTTGATTCAATTGATGGTTGATTAAGTTTTAAACTGAAATCAGCAATTCAATAATTCACTAACTCAATAATTAAACAACATGGCAAAGAAAGTAGTTGCAACACTGAAAGTAGCAGGTAAAGGCAAAGAATATTCAAAAGTGATCACCATGAATAAATCACCAAAAACTGGTGCTTATTCATTTAAAACACAAATTGTCCCTAACGATTTTGTTAAGGATGCAATTGCAGGTAAAACACTGTAATAACTGCCGATCAAAATATAGAAGCCGTCTTGTTTTTACGAGAGGGCTTTTTTTGTTGATGTGCAGATTTCAAATGTGCAGATGTGCAAATGATGAGAAATTAATTCGATAATTTTAATCTGCACATCTGAAATCTGAAATTTGCACATTCGTAATCTGCATATTTGAAATCTGCATACCTGCACATCTAAAATCTGCACATCAAAGAAAACTATGGGATTATTTGATTTTTTTAAGAAAAAGGAAAATACGCAGCAGGAGCAGCAGGCGCTTGATACCAGTTTAGAAAAAACCAAGGATAACTTTTTTTCAAAGATCACCAAGGTAATTGCCGGTAAATCAACCGTTGATGATGACGTTTTGGATGAGCTGGAAGAAGTACTGGTAACATCAGACGTGGGTGTAAGCACCACCCTTAAAATAATTGAACGTATACAGGCCCGCGTGGCCCGTGATAAATATGTAGGCACCAGCGAACTGAACACCCTGCTGAAAGATGAGATACAGCAACTGCTAGCCGAAAATAACAGCAACGATTTCCGCAACCTGGAGTACGGCAACCACAAGCCTTATGTAATTATGGTGGTTGGTGTAAACGGTGTGGGTAAGACAACAACCATCGGCAAGCTGGCCCATAAATTAAAGCAAGCGGGTAACCAGGTTGTTTTAGGCGCTGCCGATACCTTCCGTGCAGCCGCTGTCGACCAGATCAAACTTTGGGGCGAACGCGTTGGCGTTAAAGTAGTGGCTCAACCCATGGGTTCTGATCCCGCTTCTGTGGCATATGATACCTTGACATCCGCCGTTGCCAATGGCGATGACGTAGCTATTATTGATACCGCCGGTCGTTTGCATAATAAAGTAGGCTTAATGAACGAGTTGACCAAGATCAAAAATGTGATGCAAAAGGTAATTCCAGGTGCCCCACATGAGATATTATTGGTGCTGGATGCCTCAACCGGGCAAAATGCCATAGAGCAATGCAAACAATTTACCGAAGCTACTGCGGTTAATGCCCTGGCCTTAACCAAGCTTGATGGTACAGCAAAAGGCGGTGTGGTGATCGGGATATCAGATCAGTTCAAGATCCCGGTAAAATATATAGGTGTGGGTGAAGGTATAGAACACTTACAGCTGTTTGACAGGCAGGCGTTCGTCGATTCCTTATTCAAACAATAATATAAAATATGTCATTGCGAGGAGGAACGACGAAGCAATCTCTTCCCTTGCATTCTTTATACATGGTTCGCGATTGCTTCGTTCCTAGCAATGACATTATGGTTATTGCAATGATTTGTGTGTTATGAAAACAAAAGAAATTTCAAAGCCAGTAGCTAAACCTGTTAAACAACGTGTAAACGTGGTTACTTTGGGCTGCTCCAAAAACATATACGACTCGGAGATATTGATGGGCCAGCTTAAAGGCAATCAGTTTGATGTAGTTCATGAGGCCGATAAGGTTGGTAAAAACGATATCGTGGTGATCAATACCTGCGGCTTTATTGATAATGCCAAGCAGGAATCTATCGATACCATTTTGCAATACAGCGAGCTGAAAGAACAAGGCAAAGTAGGGAAAGTAATTGTGACAGGCTGCCTGAGCGAGCGGTACAAACCCGAACTGGAAGCCGAGATCACTAATGTTGATGCTTATTTTGGCACCAACGATCTGCAAAACTTGTTACATTCTGTTGGTGCTGATTATAAACACGAACTGATAGGCGAGCGTTTGTTAACCACTCCATCACATTTTGCTTATTTTAAAATTGCCGAAGGCTGTAACCGCCCCTGCTCATTCTGCGCTATCCCGCTGATGCGTGGTAAACACCTGAGCACACCTATCGACCAATTGGTTAAAGACGCCCAGGCCCTGGTTAAAAATGGCACTAAGGAATTGATACTGATAGCCCAGGACCTTACCTATTACGGTCTTGATCTATACGGCAAACGGAACCTGGATGAGTTATTGCGCCGCTTGAGCGATGTGAATGGTGTAGAATGGATCAGGCTGCAATATGCTTATCCTTCCGGTTTCCCGATGGAGATACTGGATGTGATGAACGAGCGCGACAATATTTGTAAATACATGGATATGCCACTGCAGCACATCAGCGATAATATGCTGAAATCGATGCGCCGCGGACTTACCAAACAAAAAACAATCGACGTAGTCAACGAGATCCGCGACAAGGTACCCGGCATTGCGATGCGTACCACGTTAATAACCGGCTATCCTGGCGAAACCGAGCGCGATTTTGAAGAAATGATGCAATGGGTTGAAGAAACAAAATTTGACCGCTTAGGCTGTTTCACCTACTCGCACGAAGAAAAAACGCATGCCTTCTCTTTAGTGGATGATGTTCCTGCCGAAGTAAAACAGGATCGTGCCGATGCCATTATGGAAATTCAACAGGGTATCTCGTTTGATAAGAACCAGGAAAAAGTTGGCCATACCTTTAAAGTATTGATCGATAAAAAAGATGGTGATTACTTTGTTGGTCGTACCGAATTTGATTCGCCCGAGGTAGATAACGAAGTATTGATTGATGCCAGCATTGACTACGCTACCGTTGGAAGCTTTGTAAATGTGAAGGTTAACAGTGCCGAAGACTTTGACCTTTATGGACAAATTGTAAAATAATGCTACTGGATATTCCTTTATTGAAGGATTTTAAGATTTAAAATCTAAATTCGGCACCAGCATTAAATTGTTTGCTGATGTTTCGTATTTCAATTTTAAATCCGAAATTGAACATCCGAACTCCAAAATCAAAGATGGAAGCCTCCTGTACAAGTTATAAAAACACCGGATTTTTTTCGCCTACGGTTATTGATTACCTCGAGAACCGGGCAGATCTGAAACCTTTTTACAGTTACCGCCCGGATATGGCCGGCTTTGCCGAGCTGTTGAAAAATAAAAAAGTTGTTGCCGATCGTGAGATTTTGCACCGTGTACTGTCAAAGCAATACAATCATAACGAGCCTTATCCTTCTATCGTAAAACACAACCTCGATCTGCTGAAAGAGGATAGTACCTATACCATAACAACCGGTCACCAGCTTAATATTTTTGCGGGGCCCCTATATTTCCTTTATAAAATTGCTACCGCGATAAAATTAGCCCAACAGCTAAAAGCGGCCCACCCCGATAAAAACTTTGTACCTGTTTACTGGATGGCCAGTGAAGATCATGACTTTGCCGAGATCAACTACACCAACATTGGCGGCAAAAAGGTACACTGGTGGTATGAAGCTTCGGGCGCTACCGGGCGCATTAACCCGGATACCATGCGTCAGGCGCTTAACCAATACAAGGGCGTTTTGGGCATGGAAGGTCATTCCAAGGAGCTGGCCGAAATTGTAGAAACAGCCTATACCCGTTTTGATAAACTGGCCGATGCTACCCGCTACCTGGTAAACGCGCTGTTTGGTCAGTACGGCCTGGTGATCATTGATGCCGACGATCACGAGTTTAAGCAGCAGTTTGCTCCCATCATGGAGCAGGATATCATCAATCAAAACAGCTTTAAAAATATAACTGCCACCAACGAGCAATTGCAAAAATTGGGTGTGCACATACAGGTTAATCCACGCGAGATCAACTTTTTCTACCTGAAAGACCAGCTGCGCGAACGTATCGTTTTTGAGCAGGACAGCTACCAGGTGATGAATACCGAGATCCGCTTTACCGAGGCTGAGCTAAAGCAGGAAATTGCCACATCGCCGGAGCGTTTTAGTCCAAATGTGGTGATGCGCCCGCTTTATCAGGAGTGCATTTTGCCCAACATCGCCTACATAGGCGGCGGCGCCGAAGTAGTATACTGGCTGGAGCTTAAATCAAATTTTGATTTTTATAAAGTCGATTTTCCTATCCTGATTTTACGCAATTCGGCATTAGTGGTTCGTAAAGAACAAGCCGCCAAAATTGAGCGCATGGATCTGAATGTGGCTGCCCTGTTTAAGCAAACAGATGCCCTGCAAACCGAATGGATAAAAAAACACAGCGACCATAACCTTTCCCTTGAAGGAGAATGGCGCGAACTTACCGCCGTTTTTGAAAAGATAAAACTGCGCTCCTATAAGATCGATCCAACACTGTCGTCCTCAGCCGCTGCTGTACAGGCCCGCTTGAAACACGCAGTTGATAACCTCGAAAAGAAACTGATCCGTGCCGAAAAACGCAACTACGATGTAAGGTTGGAACAGCTATCGACAGTGAAAGCCGAGCTTTTCCCAAAAGACAGCCTGCAGGAACGCACCGAGAATTTTGGTTTGATGTATGTAAAATGGGGACAAACATTTGTTGATGAACTCATCCGTCATTTTGAACCGCTTGATTTTGTGTTTACTATTCTGACAGAGGAGTAAGTCCATTATTAAATATTAAAAAAAGCGTCATTGCGAGGTACGAAGCAATCTCTATACTGTACAGAGAAAGCATGCGTTGTTGACCTGCCTATGTAGAGATTGCTTCGTACCTCGCAATGACGTGATGGGTAATTCTCTTCCAGAATCCAATTCTTTTCTTCCCCCACATCCCCCAAAATATCAGTAATTTCGCAGCATGAATAAAGCGAAACCAACCATACTTGTTGTAAACGATGACGGCATTACCGCTCCCGGTATAAAAGTGCTGATGGAAGCCATGGGCGACATCGGACGGGTAGTTGTGGTTGCGCCGGATAGTCCGCAATCAGGCATGGGTCATGCCATTACCATAGGTAAACCCTTACGTTTAGATAAGGTTGACCTTTACGAAGGTATTGAAATGTACCGATGCTCGGGCACCCCGGTTGATTGCGTAAAGCTGGCTGTAAATAAAATATTTAAAGGCCAAAAGCCCGATCTGTGCGTATCCGGCATCAATCATGGTTTAAATAACTCTATCAATGTATTATACTCCGGTACCATGTCGGCCGCTGTTGAAGGAGCCATTGAGGGTATCCCCTCCATCGGTTTTTCTTTAGATGATTATACGCTGCAAGCCGATTTTAGCCACTGCATCAAATATGTTAAGGAACTAGCTTTACAGGTTTTGGCTCATGGTTTACCACAGGCCACACTGCTGAATGTGAATTTCCCGAATACCCCGCATTTAAAGGGCATCAAAGTATGCCGCCAGGCAGCTGCCAAATGGGCGGAGGAATTTGACGAAAGAGTTGATCCACATAAACGGCCATATTATTGGTTAACCGGTGTTTTTCAATTAAATGATGGCGGCGAGGATACCGATGTTTGGGCGCTGGAGCATAATTATGTATCAGTAGTGCCCGTTCAATTTGATATGACCGCACACCATGCCATCCCTTATTTAAATAACTGGAAGTTCAATGTTTAAGCACAATACGGTAACAGCAGGTACAATTTACGGGGCTATATTACCTGCCATAAGTCTGTTCATTTTTCTGTTCCTGTTAAAAGGCAATTTTTTATTGTTTAATAAACCAGGTACACCCTACCTGGTGGCTATTGGTTTGAATCTTTTAATCATCAGGTGGTACGCTAAAAAAAAGCTGGATAAAACGGTGATCGGTATAGCCGCGGTCACCTTTATATTTATGCTCGCGATATTTGTATTTAAATTACAGCCCATACGATGAAATATTACCTGGTAGCCGGCGAAGCCTCGGGCGATATGCATGGGGCCAATTTAATGAAGGCCTTAAAAGCGCTCGACCCGGATGCGGAGTTCCGTTTTTTTGGCGGCGATCTGATGCTGGCCGAAGGTGGTACCCAGGTAAAACATTACCGCGAAATGGCCTACATGGGCTTTGTGGAAGTGATCGTGAATTTAAGGGCTATCCTCAAAAACATCAAACAGTGCAAGCAGGATATTCATGAATGGCAACCCGATGTGCTTATCCTCATTGATATACCCGGCTTTAACCTCAAGATTGCCGCCTACGCACAAACTATCGGTTTAAAAGTAAATTACTATATCTCGCCCAAGGTTTGGGCATGGAACCAGAAACGGGTATTAAAGATCAAAAAGGTGGTGAATCATCTCTTCTGCATCCTGCCTTTTGAAGTGGATTTTTACAAAAGCTGGGGTATGGATGTGGACTACGTAGGTAACCCGCTGCTGGATGCCAAAGTAGCTTTTAAAGCCGATCCTGATTTTTTGCAACAGCACCAGCTTGCCGGTAAAAAAATTATTGCCCTGTTACCCGGCAGCCGTAAACAGGAGATCAGCAACCTGCTTCCCGAAATGTTGGGTGTTGTGGAACGCTTTCCGGATCATCAATTTGTAATAGCCGGCGCCCCATCATTTAAACAGGATTATTATGATCAGTTTTTAAATGGGAAAAATATACCGGTATTATTTGATGCCACCTATAACTTACTGAGCCACGCACATGCGGCCGTTGTAGCATCGGGCACAGCCACACTGGAAACAGCTTTGTTTCATGTACCGCAGGTGGTTGTTTACAAAGGCAATGCACTCACCATTGCCGTAGCACGCATGCTAGTTAAATTAGAATTTATATCGCTGGTTAATCTCATTATGAATAAAGGCGTGGTAAAGGAATTGATCCAGGAAGATTGTACCCCAGCAAAGATCAGCGCAGAGGTTGACCTGCTGGTCAATAATAAAGACCATAGGCAAACAGTATTGACTGATTATGACGAACTGGATAAGCGGATGGGCCAACCTGGCGCATCGGAAAAAACGGCAGCGCTGATCATCAAATATGCTCAAAACAAATAAAGCCCTGTTTTCGCAGGGCTCTATCTTTTCATAGGTATATGTATATATGGATCAGGCAGCTGACAATCTTTGTTGTGTGGCTGTCTGTTGATTGCTTTGTTTGAAGCTATTTTTCGCTCTGAAATTTCTAAAATCCTCTAATAAAATATCTAACAACTGATTCTCAAAGCGTGCAATTAATTTACTTGCCGATGGTGTTTTATGATTTTTCATAGATGTGTTGGTGTTGTAGGTTAGTATTAGTTTGTGCGCAATTAAGCAGCAGTTGGCAATAACGGTGTTTTAGCTTTAATAGCTTTCAGATCGTTCATGATGATCCTTTTCAACTGATTATCAAAATTGGTTATTAACTTACTGATTGACGGTTTTTTAGTGGTCTTCATAGTTTTAGTTTTTCGTGTTTTAAATATCTTTAGTTTTTCTTTGTATCGTCATCTTCGGTCAGATTATCTTTCCGGCGTTTAGCTTCCTTGTATTGCCTTAGTATCTGTTCTTCATCACGTTCATCTGATGTTTTTGTAGGCTCTACCGGATTCTCCCATTCTTTCTCTTCTTCCTTAATGGTTTTCTTTATAGCTTTCATAACAGTTACGTTTAATAACTAGTATTCCAAATCAGTGCCAAAAACTTGATCGCAGCTCAAAAAAGTCATCAGAATCTCTAAAAAAATTTACAATACTGTGTAAACAGCTGTATTTAAGCCACTTTCATATCTTTAAAAATTTCTGTTTTTTTTAGTACAGCTGCCTGGTACACACCTTAAAAAGCGTACGCTAACCGAACAAATACGTACAGTAATACTAATTCCGGACGTTTTCCTTATAGTTAACGAAGTGCGCTATTAACGCGATAAGCGCTAAGCCACCGCCAATAGCACATACCCCTGCCCATCCATAGTTGTTCCAGAGCAAGCTGGCCAGGAACGTCCCAGACGCACCGCCCACGAAATAAGACACCATGTATACCGTATTGAGCCGGTTACGGGCCTCAGGGATCAATGCAAAAATGATAGACTGGTTGGAGATATGCGTGGCTTGCACCCCCATATCCAAAACAATTACGCCGATAATGAGCCCGGCAATACTGCTGCTTGAAAAGTAAAAAATGATATAAGATATCAGAACCAGCAATAAAGTATAGCCCGATAATTTATAAGGATTCATTTTATCGCTCAGTCGCCCCATCAATCCTGCTGCCAATGCTCCAAAGGCTCCCACAAGCCCGAAGGCTCCTGCTGCCGCGCTCCCTTCGTTAAACTGGGGCTGTTTTAATAAAAACACCAGGGTAGTCCAAAAAGCGCTAAAACCGGCAAAGCACAAGGCCCCTCTGAAAGAAGCCATACGCAATTTAGGTTGTGTTTTTATTAAATGGATGAGCGAGGTCATCAGCTTTTTATAGCTGCCTTTATAATCAGGCTCCACCTCGGGTAAAAAGAAAAATATCATCAGCCACATAGCTGCCATTAAACCGGTAGCTATATAATACATGCTCCGCCAGCCAAAATGCTGACCAATAACGCCGCTTAGCCAACGCGAAAGCAATATGCCGATCAACAACCCGCTCATCACAACTCCCAGTTTTTTTCCCCGTTCATGCGGTTTGGCCAGGTGAGCGGCCATTGGAATTAATAGCTGCGGTATTATAGACGACAG
This sequence comes from Mucilaginibacter sp. BGA-UO-ETr-C110, assembly GCF_059567985.1. Taxonomy (NCBI): domain Bacteria; kingdom Pseudomonadati; phylum Bacteroidota; class Sphingobacteriia; order Sphingobacteriales; family Sphingobacteriaceae; genus Mucilaginibacter; species Mucilaginibacter sp. BGA-UO-ETr-C110. The sequence continues at coordinate 6,172,695 of NZ_JCAQPB010000002.1, read as the reverse complement.
GCCCAGCAGAAAACCAGCTATAGTTAATATCAATATAGATGAAGCACGTGCGCTAACCAGTAAAGCGAAAATAATCAGGATAAAATCTAATAATATCAATTGCTTACGTTTTACCATATCAGCCAGGGGTACAATAAATAATAAGCCGCAGGCATAGCCAATTTGAGTAAACAGGGATAATTGCTGGGCCTTTTTATCCGTTATACCAAAAGTGTGCGCAATATCGACAAGCAAAGGTTGATTATAATAGATATTGGCTACCACCAACCCGGTAGCTATGGTCATGATCCATAAAGTAAGCGGTGTTAAATGCGGATGTTCTTTAGGTGCCTCAGTAGCTGTCATTATCAATAAAATATAAAATCCGCTGCAAAAGTGACAAAGCATTTTTAAAATGATGCCTGTTTAAAGTAATTTTTCTTTCACAATAAACAATAAGATGGAATTTATGGAGTTTTATATTTTGATAAAAAGAATGGATTTATAATTACTTTTTTGAAAAACAGGCTTATTAAAATGAATTTTTTAATAATTTATTGATTTTTTAATGAAAAATTCTGTTAAAAACGAACATATTTTCTATTAACTATGATTTTTAACATTTTTTTAACAAAAAAATCTACTAAAATTTAATTTTTTATATAAAACTCAATTAGTTTATTAAATAATTTACCTGTCAACTTGCTACTAATACAAACAGTTATAAAAAAATTAAAAATTTATCACATTATTAAAGTTTTATTAGTATTTTTGATAATCAAATACGAAATAGATGAGTATTTGATAAATGTTACAAAAAAATTACAAAATAAAATTGGTGAATCTGAAAACATAGTGTTACTTTTACACCATAACAAAAACGATAAAAAAGTCTTCTCATAATTTAGGTTTATAATTGGTTAGTAAAGGCCCCTGCCCATCAGGGGCTTTACTTATTTTAAGAGGTTCTGTTGAGATTTAACCAAAGTGATACACCTTCCCGAATTAAAGTGACTTTGACCATAAAATAAAATAATCATTTTAGGTTTCATTTTATTACTTAATATAATATATTTGCAGCCCAATCCGGGGGATTAGCTCAGCTGGCTAGAGCGCTTGCATGGCATGCAAGAGGTCATCGGTTCGACTCCGATATTCTCCACCACACAGGCCCACTCCAAAGTGGGCTTTTTTTTATGGAATTCTATGTCTATATTCTTTATTCGTCAGCTTTAGATCAATATTATGTTGGTCACACAGGAGATTTACAAAACAGGCTCTTCAGACATAATAATTCTGGCTCAAAATCAACCAAGAAAGCCAGCGATTGGGTATTGAAGCATCAGGAAACCTATCCTACCCGTGCCGCAGCAATAGGCCGGGAAACGGAGATCAAGAGAAAGAAAAGCAGAAAATATATTGAAATATTAATTGCTGGATAGAGCGTCCCGAATGATATTCGGGAAGGTCATCGGTTCGACTCCGATATTCTCCACTTGATAATCAGGCTTTTAGATTAAGTTCTAAAAGCCTGATTTTTTTTGAGATACTGCATTCCAAAACACGAACTCCTTGCCCCCTAAAACAAGTAACCTGAAGTAGCTCATGCCATCCTGTACAATCAAAGCTTGTATAAATTAAAGGGTGATGCTTTCGATGCGAAATAGTTAATAATGACAGCTAAATTTTAAGATTTTTAATGTTGCCACCGGACTATAGTAACGATTTGGCAACTATGTAACAAAAATGTTATAAGGTTAATATTCCTCAAACACCTTGTTAATATAATACAAACACTTTTGCGATTAACTAAAACTCATGAAATGTTAATCTTATACAAAAGTATTCTGAAAAAAATATGCCTTCTGGGCATAGCCTGTTTCCTGTTTGTCACGGCAGGTATGGCACAAACTAATTTGGCCGGTATTTCCGGTAAGATATCCGGTCCTGGCGGTACCCCCTTACCCGATGCAACCATAACCGTAAAAAATGAATCAACAGGCTTTACCATTAAAGCCAAATCAACTTCAAAAGGGACGTTTCTTTTAAAAGAACTTCCATTGGGTACACCCTACAGCATTACCGTAGCAGTTGTAGGTATGGCTACACAACAACAAACTGGCTTTTCACTTAACCAGGGCGATTTGCTCCAGGTTTCGTTTGTGATGGAAGACAAAGTTCAGGAGCTAAATGTAGTTGAAATTAAATCGGCTACATCACGCAACAAGATTGAAAATATAGGCTCTTCCACAGCCGTTACCGCTAAGGATATTGCAAAGCTACCGGTGAACGGACGTAATTTTACAACACTGGCAGACTTGTCACCACTTAGTTCTGGCAGCAGTCTGAATGGTCAGCTGGGATCAGCAACCAATTATACCATTGATGGGATGGCCGCGCGCGGAACTATTTCAGGCGGCCAGCCAACCGGTGCCTATTCTATATCGCTGGAAGCCGTGCGGGAATTCCAGGTGGTTACCAATGCCTACGATGTAACCTATGGTAACGCTGGCGGGGGAACCATCAGTACGGTAACAAAATCAGGAACCAACGTACTTTCTGGAAGCGCGTTCACTTATGCCCGTGCAAACTGGCTTTCAAGCCCTTACGGATTAAACGGGATAAAACGGAACCAGGCCTTTTCTACTTATCAATATGGATTTTCGCTTGGCGGCCCTATCGTTAAGGATAAAGCACAGTTCTTTATTGCCTGGGATCACCAGGCCGATTCCCGGCCATTGTACATTGCCAACATACAATCTGCAGACGATGAAAAACGAAACAATGTAACCCAGGCCACGTTGGATAACTTTTCATCCATAGCAAGGAGCAAATATGGTGTTGCTAATTCCCCGCAGTTTGGCCAGTTTGATAAATTTAAAAACACCCATGCGGGTTTCGCCCGGATCGATTGGCAGATCAACTCTAAAAATTTATTTACGATCCGTGATAACTTTATTTACGATCTGGATAACCAATCGGATGGTGATAATACAGCCATTAATATCTATGAGGTTTACAGTACCCGAAAAAGTATCAATAACAGTGTTATGGCGTCGTTACGTAGTATATTAAGCCCTACGCTAACCAACGAACTTAAAATACAGCATTATTGGGAATACAACAAAATGTTTGCTAACAGTCAATTGCCTGCAGACAATATTCCACGCGCCATTGTACAGAATATTTCTTCCACAGCTGCTGACGGGTCAACTTATTCAACTGCCATACAATTAGGCGGGCAACGTTATGGCGGCGATTATTTCAATAATAATGTAGCGCAGCTTACCGATAACGTATACTGGACCAAGGGCAAATATAACTTTACCTTTGGTGGTGGTTTATCTTTTACCAACCAGAATTCCATCTATGGTAGCGAAACAAACGGACGTTTTTACTTTACGGGGTTAACTAATTTTAACAACCTTACCCCTTACCGTTATGCAAGAGATATTTATGTTTCACCAGATCATAATATCAAATTCAACATTCTCGCGCCAAACTTGTATGCACAGGTTCAAACCACATTATTCCCAGGATTTGACCTGACGGCTGGTATCCGTGTAGATTATACCGATTACCTGGACAAGGCAAACTTTAACCAGGTAGTTTATAACACTTTAGGATTAAATACTTCCAATAAGCTTGCTACCCTGCAAGTACAACCCAGAATACAGGCTACCTGGGATTTAGGTCAAAACGGGAAGGATATCATCAGGCTTGGTGGCGGTATTTTAGGTTCTGCGCTCAACCCCTACTCCATGATCAATAACATGCTGTTTGATGGTTCGCATATCTTAAGTGTTGATCTTACGGGCAGCCAGGTACCTACGCCAAACTTTCCAGCTTACCGGAAAGATCCCAATAGTGCACCTGGGCAGGACCTACTGAACAACCCAGCGATACCTAAGCTGGCAACCATTAATATGAACGGTAAGGATGCCAAGGTACCAACGGTATATAAAGCTAATGCATCATACTCCCACTTCTTCGCACAAAACTTTCGGGTTACCGCGAGTGCCTATATAAGCTTAGGGCGCAACAACTACACTTATCTGGACAAGAATATCGTGGATCAGCCTTATTTCCGGATCGCGGCTGAGGATAATCGCGGAGTATATGTTCCGGCGAATACCATTAACCCGACTAACGGTTCGGCAGATTGGACACAGGGCAGAAAAACCACACAAGTAGGCCGGGTGCTGGAACTTGAAAGTGTAGGCAAGGTAAATCAGATGGCATTTGTTATTGATGCAGATTACAGGTACTATAAACAAGGTGAGGTATCTTTCTCCTATACCTGGAACCAAACCAAAGACAATACCTCTTACAACGGAAACGTGGCGAACACAGCGACGCTGGTACAATACGTAAAAGATGACCCGCGTAATTTGAGCACGATGAATTATTCGGATAATCAGTTCAGGAATAAGATTGTGTTTTATGGCAGCTCGCCAACGTTTCACGGTTTTAGTGCTGGTTTAAGATTCTCAGGCATCAGCGGTACCCGGTATTCATTGGTTGTAAACGGCAACGTTAATGGCGACTTTGTGGCAAGCAATGATCTGGCCTACATTTATGACCCTAACTCCGCATCTACCCCGCAATATTTAAAGGATGGTATCAATGCGATATTGAACAATCCTAAAGTTGAAAAAGGCATGAAGGATTACATTACAAAAAGCTTTGGCAAAATTGCGGAACGCAACGGTGGCGTTAATCCATTTTACGGGGTGATCGACCTGAGGCTTATCAAAAGAATAGCGTTTTTCAAGAAACAATACGTGGAGATATCTGTCGATCTGTTTAACGTTAGTAACTTATTAGATAAGAATTGGGGTGTAAACCATAATCTTACTACAACTTCAATTTACACCATTAAAAGCTTCGACGCTGTAAACAAACAATATGCTTATGCCGTAAATACCAATGCCGGTGTATCTTCTTTAAGCGGCAATCCTTACCAATTCCAGGTAGGTTTAAGATATGGCTTTTAGTGACCAGAGTCATAAAAATTGACAGTTAAGAGATCATCATCAACTCAATTTCCAATATTCTCCACAATAACAAAAAAGGCTTTACGAAATCGTAAAGCCTTTTTTAATGAAGCAAATCTTTTTGAACCTACTCTCTTTCTTAGCTGCAAACAATATCCATTGAGTTTTTGGTATAAATAGCCTAACTTTGTGCCCGATGAAATATTTAGCCATCATCATAAGCTTATACGTTTCCCTCCTCTCGGTAATGCCGTGCCAGGATAAGGATGATGCTGTATGGACTCAAACGCACCTGACCATCAGACAGGCGCATGATGGTAATCAGGATTGCAGCCGCGAAGCTTGTACTCCACTTTGCTCCTGCTCCTGCTGCTCAAGTGTTAGAGACATTCATCTCGAGGTACAAGCTCTATCATTCCGGCAAAATACTTTTATTCCATATCCCGATCTGATCATTCCTGCTTTATCTGAGCAGGACATCGCTATCTGGCAGCCGCCTCAATTAAGTTAATACGAATTTCCAATTTAATTTTTTTGCCCGTCACTTGTGACGAGGCATGGATTGTCGCATTAATTTAAAAAAATTTCATGTTTGATCATATTATCGCGTTCTCTATCCGGAACAAGGTAACTATTGGGATCATGACGCTGTTGCTGGTGATTGCCGGGATCTATTCCGCTGCCAATTTACCGGTCGACGCGCAACCCGATATTACCAATAACCAGGTACAGATCATTACGCAGGCACCCAATCTGGGCGCACAGGAAGTAGAGCAATTTATTACCGCTCCCATTGAACTATCTATGGCAAATATTGCCGGGATAGTCGAAAAACGGTCTATATCCCGTTCGGGCATATCCGTTATAACCCTAGTTTTTAAAGACAATATTGATATATACTGGGCACGCCAGCAAGTAACTGCCCAATTAAAAGAAGCGGAAAGCAGTATCCCAACCGATCTTGGTCAGCCCACGTTGGCGCCGATAACTACCGGACTTGGGGAAATTTATCAGTATGTGATCCATCCCAAAAAAGGCTACGAGCAAAAGTATACTGCTACCGATCTGCGCACCATCCAGGATTGGTTGGTACGCACACAGTTAGCCGGTACCGTAGGCGTTGCCGAAGTAAGCGGTTGGGGCGGCTTTGTTAAACAATACGAAGTGGCACTGGATAACGATAAACTTAATTCACTGGGGCTTACCATTCCCGATGTTTATACTGCGCTGCAAAAAAACAACGAAAACACAGGCGGTTCCTATATCGAACAGCTCAATAACGCTTATTTTATCCGTGGTCTGGGGCAGGTGAAAACATTGGATGACATCAAAAAAATTGTTGTTAAAAATGTAAAGGGCTCACCCGTTTTGATACGTGATATTGCCATAGTACAGTTTGGCAGCGCTACCCGTTATGGCGCGGTAACCCGAAATGGCGATGGCGAAGTAGTAGCCGGGGTAACCCTGATGCTAAAAGGCGAAAATTTTAGCCAGGTGATCAAAAATGTAAAGGACCGTATGGTGCAGATCAAAAAATCGCTGCCCGAAGGTGTGGTCATCGAGCCCTTTATTGACCGTACCGAACTGGTGGATCGTGCCATCGGCACCGTAAAACGTAACCTGCTGGAGGGCGCGCTGATCGTTATTTTTGTATTGGTGCTCCTGTTAGGCAACTTCAGGGCAGGTTTGGTGGTTGCTTCCGTTATCCCACTGGCCATGCTGTTCGCGTTTTTGATGATGCGGTTGTTTGGCGTTTCGGGCAACCTCATGAGTTTAGGTGCTATCGACTTTGGGCTTATTGTGGATGGCGCAGTAATTATTGTGGAAAGCGTGGTGCATCATATTACCAGCGGCCGCTATCAGCAGGATGCTATCGAAAAGCTCAGTACCGAACAAATGGATACCGAGGTACAAAACAGCGCCGGCAAACTCATGAAATCGGCAGCTTTTGGACAGATCATTATCCTCATCGTTTATCTTCCCCTATTATCGCTTATTGGTATTGAAGGCAAAATGTTCAGGCCGATGGCACAAACCGTGGCCTTTGCCATTTTGGGCGCATTCATCCTATCGCTCACCTATGTACCTATGGCCAGCGCCCTGTTCCTGAGCAAGAAAACAGTACATAAAATCAATATTTCTGACCGTATCATCAATTTCCTACAGCGGATCTATCAGCGTGCACTGGTAGCTGTGTTGAAGGTGAAGGTGCTGACCATAGCAGTGGTTTTTATATTATTTGGTATCTCGATATGGGCATTTAGCCGTATGGGCGGCGAGTTTATCCCTACACTGGAAGAGGGGGATCTCACCGTAGAGATCTCGATGATGCAAGGCACCTCTCTTTCTGAAGTGGTCAAGACCTTCGGGAAAGCGGAGAAACTATTGAAGGACCGTTTCCCGGAGATCAAACAGGCAGTTACGCGGATTGGCAGCTCGGAGATCCCTACCGACCCCATGCCCATTGAACGGGCAGATATGATGCTGGCGATGAAACCAAAGTCTGAATGGAAAAGCGCTGCGACCAGGGAGGAAATGTCCGCAAAAATGGAGGCCGTGTTGGAAGAGCTCCCCGGTATCCACGCCTCCATTTCACAGCCCATGCAAATGCGTTTTAACGAGCTGATGACGGGCATCAGGCAGGACGTAGCCATTAAGATATATGGGGAAGATTTGGATGTTTTGGCTGATGAGGCCGGTAAAATAGCTAAGGAGATATCGACAGTAAAAGGTGTAACCCAACCTTATGTTGAAAAAGTGATCGGTTTGCCGCAGATACAGGTATCCTATAACCGCGACAGGATGGCCCAATATGGCTTAAATATCAGCGATGTGAATATGATACTAAAAACCGCATTTGCCGGTAATGTGGCCGGTGTAGTATTTGAAGGTGAGAAGCGCTTTGATATGGTGGTACGCATGGACCGCAACCTGCGCGAAAATATTGCCAACGTAGAGAATTTGTTGATCCCTCTCCCATCTGGCAATAAAGTACCGCTGAACCAGGTAGCAGATATTAGCATCAAAGATGCTCCAGCCCAGATCTCCCGCGAGGATGGCAGGCGCCGCATCTATGTAGGTTTCAATGTAGAGGACCGCGATGTGGAATCAACTGTAACCGAGATACAAAACAAACTGGCAAGCCGGATAAAATTACCCGGTGGCTATTACATGACCTATGGCGGGCAGTTTCAAAACCTGCAGGCGGCAAAAAGTCGGCTGGGTATAGCAGTTCCGGCTGCATTGCTGTTTATCCTGGTATTGCTGTATGTCACCTTTCGCTCGGTTAAGGAAAGCCTGCTCATTTTTACAGCTGTTCCATTGGCATCTATGGGTGGTATAGCGGCATTATTGCTTCGTGGCATGCCTTTCAGCATTTCGGCGGGGGTTGGTTTCATTGCCCTGTTTGGGGTAGCTGTATTAAATGGTATTGTGCTTATTGGCTACTTCAATCAGCTAAAAGAAGAAGGCATGAGCAATATTTATGACCGTGTACTGGAAGGTACCAAAACAAGGTTACGCCCGGTACTTATGACCGCCTCTGTAGCTTCGCTGGGTTTCCTGCCTATGGCTCTATCATCAAGCGCTGGTGCCGAGGTACAAAAACCGCTGGCTACCGTAGTGATTGGGGGCCTGGTTACCGCCACGTTTTTAACCCTGTTTGTGCTGCCTTGCCTTTACCTGCTGTTTAATAGAAAAGAGGTAAGTAAAATAAAATTACCCAAGGCAGTGACAGCTATGTTGATCACAGGCATGCTGGCCATAGCCAGTGCACCTAAGGCAAATGCGCAGCAAAACACACAGTTAACACTGGATAGCGCGATAGCCAAAGCACTAAGTCAAAATCTGAAAGTGCGATCTGCGGGGCTATCGGTTGATCAAGCCCGGGCTTTACAAAAATCATCAGCCGATCTGCCCAAGACCGAATTTCTGCTTACCCAGGATCCTACCAGCGGCGGCAATATTGATAACAGCATCGGCATAAGCCAAAACATTGCCTGGCCGGGCTTTTATAAAAACCAGCGAAAATTATTGGATCAGCAAACCCGGTTGGTCGAAAGTTCGGGTGCGGTCACGAAGGCTGATATCATCAGGCAGGTACGCAGCACCTGGTATGCTTACCTTCTGAACCGGGAAATGCTAAGGGTTTTGGACCATCAGGATAGCATTTACTCCGGCTTTGTAAAAAAAGCGGAGGTACGACGAAAAACAGGCGAAACATCCGCGCTGGAAGTGATCAGTGCCCGTAATAAGTATCAGGAAATTCAAGCCCTCCGGATAGGCACACAAGCCGACCTACGCAGTAATGAGTTGGCATTACAGCAATTATTGAATATGGATGAACCGGTAGTTGTGAGCGAAAGTGCTCTACCTATATTGCTTGATCTCCGCTCTGATACGGCCAATGTAGCCGATAACCCACAAGTAGGCCAAGGCCTTCAGCAAATTGAAGTGGCCAGGGCAAAGGTAGCCGTCGAAAAATCGCGGCTCATGCCCGATTTTACTTTGGGATATAACCAACAACTGCTCATCCCAGGCTTTGATCCGGCCAACATCAACCGGAGCTACTCGCCGGGTACACGAATCGGTGGTTTCCAGGTGGGTATTGCTGTGCCTATTTTCAGTAAGGCTTATACGGCGCGGATCCGTTCCGAAAAAATAGCGACCCAGGTAGCCGAGATCAATTACCACCAAACCCGCCAGCAGCTCCGCACCCAATATGAACAAGAGCTACAGCAATATCAAAAATTCAGACAGGCGGTTGAATATTATACTTCCGGCGGATTAAAGCAAGCCGATGAACAGTTAAGAATAGCGCAGGTATCCTTCAATCTGGGAGAGATAGGTTATATCGAATATATCCAGAATACATCAGCAGCTATACAAACCAGGCTTGCCTACCTCGAAACGGTAAGTCGCTTAAATCAGTCGGCCATACAAATTCAATATATCAAAGGAAAATAAAATGCAGATTCAAAAATATAAATACGCTATACCGGTGCTGATAATCGTTGGTGCCGCTATGCTAACCGGGTGTTCGGGCAATTCAACAAAAAAAGAAAGTGATAGTCCACAGGAAGCGGCCAATGTAAAAATCGCGAAGCCGGATAACATTACGCTTACAGAAGCACAAATGAAAAATGTAGGTATTGAGATAGGCCCTATCGCTCAAAAGAACCTCGATGCCGTGATCAAGGCAAACGGGCAGCTGGCTGTTCCTCCCCAAAACAAAGCGGATGTAAGTATCCTTTCGGGCGGGGTCATTGGTCATATCAGTGTGCTCGAGGGGCAGCAGGTTAAACGCGGCCAGGTACTGGCCACCATCAGCAACCAGGACCTGATCAAAATACAACAGGATTACCTGGCTGCAAAAAGCAATTTTACCTATGTGCAGGCTGAATATAACCGCCAGCGCCAGTTACAGGATGCCGGTGCCGGAACAGGCAAATCATTTCAATTGGCACAGGCTACTTATAACGCCGAGCTTTCGCGGATCAAAGCCTTTGAAAGTCAGCTCAGGCAATTAAGTATCAGTCCAGACCGTATTAACAGTGGTCATATTGTTTCCAGCTTTCCGGTAGTTTCGCCCATCACCGGAACCGTGGGTAAGATCTCGGCCAATACAGGCGCGTTTGTACAGCCGGGCACATCCATCATGGAAGTGGTGGATAATTCCAAGATCCATTGCGACCTTACCGTATTTGAAAAGGATCTGATGCAGGTAAAGCTCGGCCAAAAAGTAAATTTTCAGCTCACCAATCAGGGCGATCTGATGATCACCGGGAAGATCAATGGTATCAACAAATCTTTTGAAAATGAAAGCAAGGGTGTTATTGTTCATGCTGAGATCGATAACCGGCAGCATAAAAACCTGATCCCGGGAATGTATGTCACCGCCCTCATCAATATAGGCAGTCACCCGGTACCGGCTGTTCCGGTCGATGCGGTTGTGCGTTCCGGCGGCAGACAATATATCTATATAGTGACCGATGAGCAAACCGGACGAGGTAAAGCAACCAGCTACAGTTTTAAAAAGGCCGAGGTAGCAACCGGTGTAATGGAACTGGGTTATGTAGAAATTAAACCGATGATCAGTTTACCAGCTAATGCCAAAGCAGCGCTAAAGGGAGCATTTTACCTGGAATCAAAAGCCGAAGGTGGCTCGGATGATGATTAATTATTCGGTATAATAAAGAGTGCCGGTCCTTCAGGTGATCCCTGAAAGACCGGCATTAATTTGATAATGATTGTTGAAATCACTTTTATTTTTTGATCGAAAAACCGGCGAACTAATTAAAAAACTTTAAGAAGTATAAAAATTAAAGTGTATCCGGATTTGGGATAAAGTTCATGAAAGCCTGGAATTTGGCGTAGTAATTCTGCATGTTGAGCTGATAGTAATAGGCACCTCTTTTTGAGCCTGCTTTATCCTTATCGGCCAACTTAATGAGCAGGCCGGTTGCCAGCACTCTTTTACTAAAATTTCGCTTATCAATGGTGGTATTAAAAACACATTCATAAAGCGTTTGCAGCTGAGGGATGGTAAATTTGGTAGGCAAAAGCTCAAACAATATAGGGTGCATGGCCGCTTTATAACGGATGCGTTTTTTGGCCTGCTCCAACATTTCCTGCTGGTCAAATATCAGTTTGGGTGTCCGTTTCAGTTGGAACCATTCTGCATGATAATCTGAACTGATCTGAGTTTGATACTTTTGTATATCAATAAGCGCGAAGTACGCTACAGAAACGGTACGTTCCATAGGATCACGGTTGGGTTCGCCAAAAGTATATAGCTGCTCCAGGTATACCCCTTCCAGCCCGGTTAATTGTTTTAGGATCCGGTTAGCTGCCTGGTCAATACTTTCGCTGCCCTGCACAAAACCACCCATCAGGCTCCAGTTCCCTTTCTCGGGCTGAAATCCTCTTTTGATCAGTAATAGTTTTAAAACCTCTCCGTCAAATCCAAAAATAATGCAGTCAACAGCCAGCAATAACCTGGTCTGTTTAGAGTATTTTAGCATCTTATATAATCCGAATTATAATAAAAAACAAAGATAGAATTACATTCGATATAAGCATAAATAAAAGAAATTCCAAAAAAAATCTAAAAAGGTAGATGCCGATCGATGAAGTAAAGTAGGAAAAAATTATTAATCAACGTGATATAATTGTATAAAAAACAGTTATGGGGGAATAATTTAACTGTTTTTCTTCTTTTTGGATGGTTTTGCGATCTTGTTAAACTGCAGACAAAGGTTTATCCAATGGTCAAAATCTTTCGCTGTGCGCAGGTTTTCTGCCTCCACAAAAACAAAATCTTTCATCACCCGGCTGCCCATTACCATCTGGCGGCAATTATCGTTTTCCAATGCGATAACCGCCTGCTCGGTGCCTATACGGCATAGCATATCCTGGTTGCGTATGCAAACACACATCTTATCATTAACCATAAAGCACAAACCCTGGAACATCTTTACCTCGTTTACCTGGTCTTGTTCGCTTAAGGCTTCCCGTATCCGGTTAGCTAATAATTCGTCATACGCCATAATTGATTCTTTTTTTAAAATTACTCCAATTTTTGCAGGTCCTTACGAATCCGGTTTTTCTCGGTGGTTGTTTTTGCCTGTTTCAACGCGGTTTGTAAATGTTTTACGGCCGTCTGTTGGTCGATACCAGTATACAAATGGCCCAGTAAAACATGGTATAAATGGTTATCATTCAGTTGCAGCTTTTCGGCCTCGGCTATGGCTTCCTGTTTCCCCCGGGCCCTAAAAAGCGCGTAAGTGCGGTTAAGGGCGGCAATGGGTGAATAAGCAATTTGCAGCAGGCCGTTATATAATTGTAATATATTCTCCCACTTTTGGGGTGTATCGGTATTAATGGTATGCCAGTAAGCAATGCCTGCCTCCAGGTGATATTTACCTAATTGGTCACCCTGCGATGCCCTGTGCAGGTAAGCATTACCCCTGGCTATTAGCTCGGTATTCCATAAGCTGGTATCCTGTTCATCATAGCGTATCATTTCTCCGTGCTCGTCAGTACGAGCCTCAAAACGCGATGCATGAAAACACATGAGGGCAATAAGCGCGTTGGTATCGGGCAAATTGGTGCTTTTATTTTCGGTTAATAAAACAGCCAGGCGCAGGGCCTCCAGGCAAAGATCTTTACGCAGGGTAGTATCTTTGCTACTGGAATAATAACCTTCGTTAAATAGCAGGTACAATGTGGTTAAAACCGACTGTATCCTGGTGCTGATCTGGGCTGGCGGTGGAAATTCGATCTTTACATTTTCCTCACGCAGTTTTTCCTTCGCCCTGAACAGCCTTTTGTTAATGCTCTCTTTGTTGGATAAAAAGGCATCGGCTATTTCGTTAATACCAAAGCCGCAAAGGATACGGAGCGCCAAACCTATCTGGGCTTCGACGGGTAGTATAGGCTGGCAGATGGCGAACATCAGTTGGAGCTGGCTATCCCTTATGTGTTCGTCCGACAGATCTATCACCATTTCTTCGGGACCTTCATAAGCTGCCTGCAGGTTGCTGGTTATCTTTTGGGCAAAAAGTTTATCACGCCTCAGATAGTCCTTAGCCTTGTTGCGGGCCACGGTATATAACCAGGCCACCGGGTTATCGGGTAATCCCTTTAAACTCCATACTTCTGATGCGGTTAAAAAAGTGTCGCTGGCAATATCTTCAGCAATTTCGGGGTATTCAAAACCAAAATGCTTATAAAGCACCGAAGCTATTTTGCGGTATTCGGTACGGAATAAATGGGGTAATAACTCTTGTTTATTAATATCGGCAGCCATATTGGTTTATCATGATCCTAATATAAACGTATTTCTGGCGTCCCTGTTTAAACTTTTGAAAGAGTGGCGCAAACTTTACAATCTATCCTTAATACTTTTATAAAAGTGTAGCATTTTAAAAAAGTTGGTATCTAACGGCGTATAAACATTGGACTGGAGTTCAAAACATGTCATTCGAAGAAATATACGACACTTATTACAGCAAGATATTCCGCCTGTGTATGGGATATATGAATGACCATGACTGGGCGCAGGATGTTACCCAGGAAACTTTTATTACGGTATGGCAAAAGTTATCGCAGTTTCGCAATGAATCGGCCATCGGTACCTGGATATATCGTATAGCTTCTAACCATTGTTTAAGGCAACTGGAAAAGCAAAGTAAAATGCCCAAGGGCGAAATGCCGGTTCAACTGGAAGATAAACCACCGCCGGATACTGATAGCCAGGTGCAACTGTTGTATAAATGTATTGCCGAACTGCCCGAGATCGATCGCATTATTATTTCATTGGAACTGGAAGATGTTAAACAAGCCGAAATCGCGAACATCGTAGGCCTTTCCGAAACCAACATCAGGGTAAAAGTTTACCGCATAAAAGAAAAGCTCTCACAAAAATTCAAAAAGTATGAGCACCAATATTGATTTTAAAGCCATTTGGCAACAGCAGGATGTTGTTGTTAAACCTGATATAAAGGAGGTTATTAAAAGATCAGGCCGGCTGAAGAAAAAAACGAGGAATAAATTGCTTTGGACAAATGGTTTACTGATAGCCGTAACTATTTATTATATCGTTTTCCTCTATTACGGCTATCATTCCTCTATGATTACCACCCTTATAGGTGGTTTGCTTACCATTACCGGTTTCGTGGCTTATCTATTGATTTCCAATGGTTTATTATTAGATTTGTTTAAAAGCCATGCCGAGGCCGATAGTTTTGCTTATTTAAAGGAGTTATTGGCCATCAAAAGGAAACAGGAAATTGTTGAAACCAAATTAGTAAAACTGTACCTGATCACCCTATTTGTTGGTGTGACTTTATTTATGATTGAGCCTGTTATAAAAATGGGGGCTATTTGGGGAAGTGTTGCGTATATTTGTTTATTCGCATGGATGGCTTTCGCTTATTTCTATCTAATTCCACGAAGAGTCAAAAAGCAACGCGCCGAGTGGGCGGCTATTATCGAAAAACTACAGACCATCAACGATCAGCTAACTCAAACCGGACACCTGGAATGATGCATCGCCGATATTGATAAATTATTAATTAATTAGGTTTAAGTTTGAAACAAATTCAATATTTTAACATCTAACAAGGTATGGAAGGCAATAAAATAATACAAGCAATTACAAATTTGTTCAATAGCGTTGATGCCCGTGACTGGGAATCAGTGCACAATGTAATGGCGGAAACTGTTTTGTACGACTATACTTCAATGGTGGGCGGTGAACCTTCTGTACAAACGCCTCAGGAAATTACAGCTCTTTGGTCGCATTTTATGCCGGGTTTTGACTCCACCCATCATCAGATCTCCGAGTTCAGGGTAAAACTTCACGGCAACCAGGCCGATGCAGATTATGTAGGCAAGGCCGATCATTTTATGGACGACGATGTATGGACAATTTCCGGAACTTACCATACCAAACTGGAAAAACAGAACGGCATTTGGCTCATCACTCATCTTCAATTGAACTACGATAAGCAAAGCGGCAACACAGGCCTGCCTCAGCGGGCTAAGGAGCGGTTAGCCAAGCTGCAATCTTAATGTAAAGATTTATGGTGATAGCTGCATATCCATTGCGGCCATCTTCCCGGTTATTTGAATTTCATAACTTTGAGTATGCATCCAACCGAAACAATCGAAGAATTTTACGAAGGTCATCCTGCCATGAAGATGATGCCCCTGGCAGATAATCAACGTGGCGCCGGGCATTTTAATGTATACCCCCGGGGCGAGATCTGTCATAACCTGACCAGCTATCACCGTCGCGATTTTTATAAAATATCATTGAGCATCGGCGGGGGTACTTTATATTATGCCGATAAGGGTATCACGTTTGATAAATGTGCCCTGGTATTCTCCAACCCAACCATCCCCTACTCCTGGGAGGCAGCCCCGGTACAGCAAACCGGCTATTTTTGCCTCTTTACCGAAGATTTTATCAGCAGTAACAACCGCAGCGAAAGTTTTATTGATTCGCCTTTGTTTAAAGTAGGCGGCAGCCCGGTTTATTTTGTTAATGATGAACAGGTTAAGATCATCAGCGATATATTTTGCAAAATGTTGGATGAGATCGATAGCGATTATATGTATAAATATGATCTGCTTCGCAATTATGTAAACCTTATTGTACACGAGGCGCTTAAACTAAAACCGGCCGATACTTTTTTTAAACACAGCAACGCTTCATCCCGTATAGCTAATTTATTTATGGAGTTGCTGGAGCGCCAATTCCCTATCGATTCGCCCAATTATGCGTTGAAGCTGCGTACCGCTGCCGACTATGCCGGCCGTTTATCGGTACATGTGAATCATTTGAACCGGGCAGTGAAAGAGAGCACCGGTAAAACCACCAGCATGCACATTGCCGAACGTGTGGCCAAAGAAGCCAAGGCCCTGCTCCGGTATACCGACTGGAACGTGGCTGATATTGCCTACAGCCTGGGTTTTGAATACCCGGCCTACTTTAATAACTTCTTTAAAAAACAAACCACACTCAATCCAAAAGCCTTCCGCGTTTAATTGTTTGAATTTTATAGGTTTTAGTTTGATAAGTGTAAACGGCACGGTTCGTGGTCGCTATATATTTGTACTATCAAAACAGAAACACTATGGAATACAGAAATTTAGGAAACACTAACGAAAAACTCTCGGCCATTGGCCTGGGTTGCATGGGCATGAGCTTTGCCTATGGCCCTATTGATAATGAAGAATCTATAGCCACCCTTAACCTGGCCCTCGACCTGGGCATCAACTTTTGGGATACCGCCGATATGTACGCCGACGGCAAAAACGAAGAACTGATATCGAAAGTACTTAAAACCAATCGCGATAAAGTATTTATCGCTACCAAATTTGGATTCAGGTACCGTGACCCCAATGCTCCTTACGCAGGCAGCGGAAATTCAAATATTTATTTCGACGGATCACCCGCCCATATCAAAAACGCGGTGGAAGGAAGCCTGAAACGTTTAGGTATCGACACTATCGACTTGTACTACGCTCATCGCATCGATCCTAATGTACCTGTGGAAGAAATGGTTGGCGCTATGGCCGAGCTGGTTAAAGAAGGTAAAGTACGTTACCTGGGATTGTCAGAAGCGTCCGCGGCCAGCATTCGCAAGGCACATGCGGTTCACCCGATAGCCGCCCTGCAAAGCGAATACTCATTACTGAGCCGCGATGTGGAAGGTGATATCCTGTCTACCCTGCGCGAATTGAATATTTCACTGGTACCTTACAGTCCGCTGGCCCGTGGTTTGGTAACCAACACCGTAAGTAAAGATGGCTTAGCTGCTGATGACTTCCGCAGGATGCTGCCCCGTTTTAGCGAGGACAATTGGGACAACAACCAAAAACTGGCTCATGCTTTTGCTGATATAGCCCAACAAAAAAATGCAACACCGGCACAATTGGCTTTAGCCTGGGTACTGGCACAGGGCGATGATATTATACCTATCCCCGGTACCAAAAAACGTAAATACCTGCAAGAAAATGCCGGTGCCGTTGATGTAAAATTATCCACTGCCGATTTGCAGGAAATAGGCGCCTTGTTGTTAAAATACCCTGACACCGGCGGCCGTTATAACGAAGCCTCTTTAAAACTGACTAACCTATAATGAAAGCCATCTATTTTGAAGAAACGGGTGACCCTCAAAATGTGTTGCTATTAAAACAGTTTGACAAACCCACACCAAAGGAAAATCAGGTAATTGTAAGACCACTGGGTAGTCCTATAAACCCTTCAGATTTTTTCTTCATTAGCGGAACGTACCGGGTCAAGCCCGAGTTACCGCAGATAGCAGGGCTGGAAGGGGCCGGCATTATTGAAAGTACAGGCCCAGGTGTCGATCTTCCGGTTGGCACCCTGGTATCCTTTTTCAGCCGGAATGCCTGGGCCGAATATGTGGCGCTGTCAAAGGATGATGTACTGGTGCTGCCTGATAATTTTCCGGTAGAGAAAGCCATCCAGTTTGCGCTGAACCCGATTACAGCCTTGGGTTTACTGGAGCGGGCCGATCTGAAGACCGGCGACTGGCTATTGATCACCGCGGGCAATTCGGTCGTGTCAAAATTGATCATACAAATAGCCAAACTGCGCGGCATAAATGTGATAGCTACCGTACGGGATGATAAAAGTACGGCTACATTAACCGCTTATGGCGCTCATGTTATTAATGTAAATAAAGATGACCTGATCGAATACGTCCAACAGGTAACTGAAGGTAAAGGCGCTCACGTAGCTTTGGACGCGGTGGGTGGCAAAACCGGCAGCGACGTTTTAAAATGCCTGCAACCAGGTGGCAGACTGATCATTTACAGCAGACTGAGTCCTGACCCCATACAGCTTTACAGCGCCGATGTGCTATACAAAAATATCTCCATCAACGGATTTGGCGTCAGGGCATACCTGGAGAGTAAAACGGCCGAACAAAAGACTGATATTATAAATTCCCTGGTAACCATTATTGGCGATCCTGCATTTAAAATGGAAGTTGCCGCGAGCTTTCCACTTGATAATTACCAGGAGGCTATCAAAACCGCCGTTGAAGCAAAAAAAGAAGGAAAAGTGCTGTTTAAATTTTAAACATTAACCGTATGCTCAGCAAAGATCTTGTCGTAAATAAGTTGTACATCATCCCGGCAGGCCATGGGATATTGAAAGCGTTTTTCTTCAATACCGATCTGGGGGCCGATAGCCCCCAGATGATCCATTCGCCGCTTTGTATTTATTTACTGGACACCAGCGACGGACCTATCCTGATAGATACAGGCTTTGCCGAAGCTTTCCTGAACAATTCCGATTTTTACAGGGGCACACCGCTCGACGGTTTGTTGTACATGTATATGAATGAGGAACACCGCATCCCCAATCTGCTTAAACGCGTTGGTTATCAACTAGAAGATATCAAACTGGTGATAGCCACCCATTTTCATAGCGACCATTCCGGTGGGAACCCGTATTTCCTGGAAACCCGTACCCCCATTCTGGTACAGCAAAATGAGCTGAGCATTTTGGACGATGAAAATTATTCCCCACCGGCATGCCGCATTCGGGAGATGAACTACCAGGTAATTGATGGCGACTACCAGCTGTGCGATAACATCCGGTTGATATCAACACCTGGCCACTCACCCGGTCATCAGTCGGTACTCATCAATACAGCAAGTTCTGGTTATGTATTGCTTTGTATCGATGCGGCGCTAACAGAAGCTAACTTCAGGAACAACGTGCCTTATGCTGCTCCCGATCCGGAATTGGCGGCCGCGTCATTAAACAAGATCCAAGCTATCGCCACGGAGTACAAGGCCTTCCCCATTTTTGGGCACGATGAAAAGCAGGCTAAAGCACTTAAGGTGTATCCTGAGTTTTATTGATCACTGGGGATTATTTGTCGTGAAGTGGTAAGTGGCTGTCGCGAAATGGTTGCTATTTGATGTGTTTGCCGGGGTAGGTTTACACCATCAAATAAAAACACATCATGAACGCGTATATCATTGAAAATTTTGGCTCTATCGACGGAATTACCTTAACCGAACGCCCGGTACCAACACCCGGTACTAACCAGGTATTAATCAAAGTAAAAGCGGTATCCATTGCCCGCCGGGATCTTTATATACTCAACCAGGTATATCCGCTGCCGCCAAAGCAGGGTATCATACCCTTAAGTGATGGTGTAGGCGAGGTAGTATCAACCGGTGCCAACGTTACACGCTTTAAAACCGGCGACCGCGTTGCGGGCAATTATTTTGCCAACTGGCGCGACGGGCAAATTGATATGGATATTATTGATCAGTTGGGTTGTACGCTGGATGGCATGCTGGCCGAATATGTATTACTGAACGAAGATTGGCTGGTCAGGATCCCTGCCAACCTGAGCTGGGAAGAAGCGGCAACATTGCCTTGCGCGGCTTTAACGGCGTGGTCGGCATTAACGGGGCCGCGCCCGGTTTTGGCCGGCGATACGGTACTTACTATCGGCAGTGGCGGCGTGGCCGTGTTTGCCATTCAGTTTGCAAAAATGATGGGGGTCCGCGTTATCGCGTTAACATCAAAAGATTCAAAATTTGAAGCCTTGCGTAACCTGGGTGCCGATGAGGTGATCAACTATACTACCTATGCCGACTGGCATCAGCAGGTAAAAGAATTAACGGGAGGTAATGGCGTGAACCGGGTGATTGAGACCGGGGGTATTGACACCTTTGAACAGTCGGTAAAATCAGCTGCTTTTGGGGCCGAAGTTACACTGGTAAGCAGCGCCGGGGTGGTTAACAATTCAACCTCACTTTTAAAAAGCGTACTTACCCCGCTGTTTGTTAAAATGATCAGTATAAGGCCAATTTTTGTAGGCAGCCGGTTAAGCTTTGAAGCCATGAACCGGGTCATTGAAGTATTTGATATCAAACCGGTTATTGATAAAACTTATACGTTTAAACAGGTAAAGGAGGCATTCCGTTACGTAGCGATTGGTGAACAATTTGGGAAGGTAATTATCGTGCTAAATCAGTAAGTTTTTGTCATTAAGAAGTAACAAAATGCTAAAAAACTTATCTAAAATAAGTTAGTATAATATTTATCCATAATTTAGTTTTATGCCTTTTGTACGAATAAGTTTATTGAAAACATTGGCTACTGATGCCAAGGACAAAATATCCAAGGCGGTACATGAATCATTAATGGCAGAATTTAATGTACCCCTGGATGATTACTTTCATGTTATTGAAGAGCTGGAGGCCTCGCAATTATACTACCCCAAAAACTATCTGGGTATAGCGCACAGCGGCAATATGGTGTACGTGCAGATAACGGCAGGCTCGGGCCGCACCTATCAACAAAAAGAAAAACTATACGCCGCCATCGCCGGTAAAATAGCAGCCCAAACCCCTGTACTGATCAATGATGTGATCATCACACTGGTAGAAAACGGCGGCAAAGAAAACTGGTCGTTCGGCGAGGGTAAAATTCAAAACCTGAGCCATATTAAAACTGCAGAGTAAAAATAGCAGGCATAGCAGCATTGCTCCTGCTTATATGTCGTTTTTATACAATTTATTACCGCTAACCACCTGTAGTTTTGTAAAGAACAGATAGTTTGTTGTTGTATCACTTTATCATTAATCAGCGTAAATAAATAAAACCATGGCAATTGATTCACAAGTTTTACCAAGAATAGCTATCCGCAGTATTGGTGGGGGCTTATTGCTCATGGCCCTTTTTACCATGATGTGGACGGGGATAGCGCAGGGTGGCCTGGAGCATTATGATCATCACGCGGTGTTGATCCTTTTTTCTATTTTCAGTGTCATATTTGTAGTATACGGCATTACAATATTAATAGCTGCGCAAAGATTTCCCAAATTTACCGGCGACAGCGATGCGGCCGAAGGTAAAATGATGGCTACCCGTTTCGGGATCATTTTTGGTATTGAAGGAACGGCTATTCCCGTTGTTTCGGTTATACTGCTGGTGCTGGGATATCAACAGTTTACGTTACCCGCCATTGCCCTGATTGTTGGTTTGCACTTTTACCCCATGGCAAAAGTGTTCAATAGAAAAATTGACTATTATTTAGCCACCTGGACCTGCCTGGCAGCCTTAACCGGTATCATCCTGATGGCCGGTCACCAGTATACCCAGGCGCTTGATTTAACCATAATGGGTATTGGAGTAGCCCTGGCCACTTCTGCTTATGGCTTTTATATGCTGGTTAGCGGATATAACTTAATTAAAAAACGATAGCAGGAAACGGGTTTGAGTTCTGCCTACCCTACTTTATATTGCACTATGAAAAATCATCATTATCAAACAAACGTAACCTGGACTGGTAATACAGGTAACGGAACTAAAGATTACCGGGCTTATGAACGATGTCACGAGATCAACATTGATGGCAAACAATGCATCTTAGGTTCATCAGATCCAAATTTTCGTGGCGACAGATCAAAGCACAATCCCGAGGACCTGCTGGTTGCAGCGGTTTCCTCCTGCCATATGCTGTGGTACCTGCATTTGTGCACTACAGCAGGCGTTGTAGTAACTGCCTATGAAGACAATGCCGAAGGCGTAATGCTCGAAAACAGGAACGGAAGTGGCTGCTTTACCGTGATATTGTTAAGACCGGTGATCACCGTGATGGACAAGGCGATGATTGACAAGGCCGAGGAACTGCATAAGGAAGCTAATAAAATGTGTTTTATTGCCAACTCCTGCAACTTCCCTATTCTGCATGAAGCGCGTTACCAGGTTGTTACGGAGGAAGATCTGGCCGTATAAAAATGATCGTTGCTACACTGAAAAAAAAACGAAGCTAAGCCCCCTATAAGTATAAAAAGATGACCACCAGCAACCAACCCGATGAATGCCGGGACATGACCGATATACGGCAGGAAATTGACGCTATAGACAGGTTGGTGATCGCATTAATAGGTCGCCGGTTTAAGTATGTACAAGCGGCGGCCAAATTCAAAAGAAACCCTACCAACGTGGCCTCGCCCGAGCGGTTTAAAGCCATGCTTACCGAAAGAAGGTCATGGGCACAAGCCGAAGGACTTTGCCCCGACGCGATAGAAAAAATGTACGCCGACCTGGTAAACCATTTTATAGCCGAGGAACTAAAAACCTGGAAGGCCCATCACTAAAGATCTGGCTTTTTTGTAGAGACGCATCACATGCGTCTCTGATTATAATATATCGTAGATACCGAGTACAAAAGGGCCTGTCACCCTGAGCTTGTCGAAGGGCGTGGTCAGAGGCCCAACCCACCATGCTTCGACGGGGCTCAGCATGACACCTTGTTTTATCCTTTAAGGATGCCTTTTCTTCTTCAGAGTTTCGCGAAATATATCCTCCCGCAAAAGGGACCTAAAAATTATTAAACAACTGGCATGGTCTGTTCAGTAGCAGGTTTGCGTTTTAAGATCAATGCGGCTATTAAAGCAATGACCAAACCCACGGGCAAAATCTCCATATAGGTAAGCACGATCACTCCTAACGGATTTTTATACATACTGGCATAACCTGCCATTTGTTCCTTTTGCCTGGCGATCTCGACCTGGCTGGCCCCACTCGCTTGTGCTTTGGAGATAACGTGCGCCACATATTTATCCATAAAATCGGGCATGAAACAATAATACGCAACCAGCCATGTCAGTACATATATGGTTGAACCCACCAACGCGATGTAAAGCCCCATTTTAAAAGCCTTCCCAAAAGAGATAATGCCATTATTATATTTATCCCTGAAATTTTTGACAGCGACAAAAATAAAGGAAAAGGCCACGATCATTGATGCGTAGCCCATCCACATACTGCCCTCAAAGTTTGGATTGTTATAGTGCCCAACAACGGCAACCATCATCCATCCTGCTGTGATGATTCCCGCGATTGCTCCAAAAACAAGTACATTTTTTTTCATGATGTTTATTTTAATTGGTTTAACAGGACAAAGTTGAACGATCAAAACATTTTTATGGTCATACTTTTGGGTGATTTTGATGAACGAAACATCATTTCATACCAAAGTATGAGCTTTATTAGGGTATAATGCACAATCTTTTAGCCATTTCAATAGCCTGCGTACGGCGTTTTACTTCCATTTTATCAAACAGGTTTGATGAATGCGTTTTAATGGTATTTAGCGATACAAACAAACGTGCTGATATTTCCTGGTTACTTAGCCCCTCGGCCATTAGCTCTAATACTTCCAGCTCGCGCCGGCTCAGATTAAGCCGGGTCAATTCATGCTGATTTGGAGAAAAATCAGACAGGTTACTGATATAAACTGGTTTTTCAACTACCACCGTTTCAACTTTGGGCTTAGTCAATTTTAAGGCAAGCCAGATCCCAAGCAAAGTAAAGAGCACAGCTATGACGCCTATATAAACCTCATAAGCGTTACTGATAATAATAAAATGAAACTCGAGCCATTTCAATAAAAACAAAAGCACAGCCAAGGCCACACCATATAGCACAACACGCTTGTTTTTGATAAATAACTTGAAGGTCATGATAATGCCGGTTTGCTGATTTCATCTTAAAAATAAGGTATTTTAAACAGATATTAAACCCCTCATTATAAGTATCAAACAAAAAGAGACGCCTGCGATGCGTCTCTGTGGATAACCTAATGGTATAAAGATCTCAATCGCCCCAGAACATTTCTTCTTTAGCTTCATCAGCGGTAAATACTTCAACCTTGATGATCTTGCCGTTCTCTACCGTGTACACATCAATATTATCCACATCCAAAATACCACCGGCAGGCTGGGCGGCATTCCAATGCAGCAGACAAGCTACTTTGTTACCGCTAACACAGATGGATTTGATGTCGGTGAGTTTTAAGGTATTGGCTGATAGCTCAAACATCTTACCTACCATCTGGAACACCTCATTACTGGAATGTTTAATGCCCGAAATGCGACTGTTACCCGGCTGGCTCCACTGCACATCAGGATGTAACAGGGTGTTTAATTTTTCAATATCTGCTACTTGTACGGCGTTTAAAAAATCGGTTACTACTTGTTTTGCTTCGTTTTTCATGTTACTTGTTGTTGTTTGATGAATAGTGTTGGTTAATTGTGCCTGGCTATAACCGGTAGTGGCCAACAGGCATAGTATACTGGTGAGTTTGAGGGATAAATACTTTGTTTTGAATAGCGACATGGTGTTTTCCTTTCTTTTTGATAAACCAAAGGTCGCGAGCAAACCCTGTTCATAACTTACCATTACACGACATCTGCTTACCACATTGCGCCAATTTTTGGCAGTGCCGTTTACTACAGGTACATTAGTACAGCAATCAAAAAATCATGGAAGATCAGCTTAAAAAACTAACAATAAGTTTACTGGCCTACGCCGTACAACGCGACCTGTCGCCCGAAACGCTGTGCCGTTTATCAAACATATCCATGGCCCAGTTGCAAACGGATAAACAGCCGCTTAGCCCCAAACAGGTGGGCGACCTGTGGCTCAATGCTATTCATTTAAGTAAGGATGGCCTGTTTGGCCTGCACTTTGGCGAGTCGTTGCAGCTATCGGCGCTGGGTATTGTTGGGGAGATCATCAAGAGCAGCGAAACCGTTGGCGGCGCCTTAACCATTGCCGCGTCGTTAACCCATTTAATTACCACGGCTTTTTCTTTAGAAGTGCAGCAAAATGAAGATTCCTTTTCGGTAGCATTTATTCCCACAGCGCCTGATTGGCAAAGTTCCATCACATCCGTGCAAACGCTTGATCTGTTGATGGTTTTTGTGGTGCATGAACTGGATGGATTGATGATGAAAAAGATAAGTCCACGGGCGATCAGCTACGGCAGGCCAATTGATAACCTAGCCGAATATGAACGCGTAATGCGCTGCAAGCCGGTCATGAATACCGCTACTAACACCCTCACATTTGACAAAAAATACTGGGACGAGCAGATCATTACCGCTAATTACGAACTGCAGCAGATCCTGCTGCAAAAGGTAAGCCCGTTAAAAGATACCCTGGCCGAAAAACAAACGCTCAAAAACCGGATCCATAATTATTTGCTGGCTAACTCTTACCTCGGTATTGTATCGTTGGAGGATATCGCGGCTAATTTTAATATTAGCGCGCGAACTTTACAGCGAAAGCTTAAAGAAGAAGGCATTAACTTTCAGCAGGTGGCCGATGAGGTGCGCAAGTCACTAGCCATTACTTATTTAAAAGCCGGCTCCTATCCGGTTAAGGAAATATCCTATATGCTGGGCTATAACGAACTGAGCGCCTTTACCCGCACCTTTAAACGGTGGACAGGCATTACCCCGGCTATCTATCAGAAGAATTATAATTGATTGGTTTATTCCTTTTTGTAATCCTTATGCACAATTAAAAAACTGGCGCGTTCTTCTTTGTGGAAGGGGATATTCCAGTTGCCCTGGTAGGTTATTTTGGTCGGCAGTAGTTCGCCGCCAAAATTATTGAGTTCGATGTTCATCTGCACATTAAAGTCAACAAACATATTACTGAACTTCATATCGATATAACGGCCCAGGATCTGGAAGGTGCGTTCATCAAATATGGTAGTCATTTCCTTGATCATGGTATCACCATCTGATGTGCTTGGCTTGCACCGCACCCTGAAACGGTAAACCGGAATAGTATCCAGATACTTACCGCGCGCGAATTCGTAGTAATAATATCCGCGCATATCGCCAGCAAATATCTCGGTTTTGCTGCTGATAAAAGGAATGCCTTTTACCTTACGCCCCGGGGTAAAAATGAGTGTTTTCAGCTTGTCTTTATAGGATTCATTTTTACCTCCCGATCCCGGCAGGGCATCACCCTTGGTAAAGTCGGAGTTGTAAGCATTCATGAAAATATAGTCGAACATTTCCACGGTATACAGCTGGTATTTGCCGTTCTTTTTAAACATGTTTCCGCTATCGGTTTTGGCTATATATTCCATCCGGTGCTTGCCGGCCGCATTGCTATGGATGATCTTGCGATAGATTTTACCATCAACCTTGTTCTTTTTATCGTAAGTAAAAATGCGGTTCTCGGCGGTAAAACCGTAGCGTTTCATGTTTTGAAAAGCCTTGTAAAAACTGGTATCGGCCAGTACGGCATCAATAAAATCCTGCGCGTTTAATCTGTGCGATTTGATATCAACCAACGAGTCGATTACAATGGTACGTATAGTATCGGGATTAAAACGCTTGATCTGCTGCGCGAAAGAAGAACTCGAGGCAATGATTAATACCAGCGCTATTATTGTTTTTTTCATCAAGGTATTGATGTTATTTGGCCATAATTGTTACACTATGTCATTGCGAGCGCAGCGTGGCAAGAGCCCCCTCTAAATCTCCCCCAAAGGGGGCGACTTCAAAAAGTATTTTAAAGCCCTCTCCTTTGGAGAGGGTTGGGGTGAGGCTCTTGCTTCGTCGTTCCTCCTCGCAATGACATGGCTTTATTGACGTTTCTTTCGATTAGTTTCCTAATTGCTTAATTGCCAGATAAGCCATTAAACCCGTGCTGATCTTAAAAGCGTCCTCTTCCACATCAAAGGTTGGTGTGTGTACCGATGAGGTAATACCCCTGCTTTCATTACGGGTGCCCAGGCGGTAAAAACAGCTGTCAGCTACTTGTGAATAGTAGGCAAAATCTTCGGCTGCCATCCAGATGTCCAGGTCGAGCACATTTTCTTTACCCAGGTAATCTTCGGCATGGCCACGGGTTGCGGCAGTTAGCACTTCTTCGTTGATCAGGAAAGGATAACCGCGCATAATATTAAAATCGCAGCTGCCGCCCATGCTTTCAGCAATGCCTTCGGCCATTTTTTTCATGCGTTTGTGAGCCTCTTCGCGCCATTTTTCGTCCATGGTGCGGAAGGTACCTTCCAGGTAAACCTCATTCGGGATCACGTTGGTAGCGCCGTTGGCGATCACCTTACCAAATGATAATACCGACGGACTCTTTGGGTCGGCAAAACGACTTACTACCTGTTGCAGCGCGGTTAATATATGAGCAGTAATAATTACCGGGTCGATGTTTTGTTGTGGCTGGGCTCCATGGCCGCCTTTACCTTTCACGGTAACATACAGCTCATCGGTTGAGGCCATATACTTGCCTGCCCTGAAACCTACCTTACCGGCATCAATCAAAGGCATTACATGTTGCCCTAGTACGGCCTGCGGTTTAGGATTTTCTAACACCCCCTCCTTGATCATGAGGCTGGCTCCACCGGGCAGCTTCTCTTCGGCGGGTTGAAATATTAGTTTCACTGTACCGGCAAACTGGCTTTTCAGCTCTGTTAAAATACGGGCGGTACCTAATAATGATGAAGTATGCGCATCGTGACCGCAGGCATGCATGACACCTACATTCTGCGATTTGTAGGGCACATCATTGGCTTCGATAATCGGCAACGCGTCCATATCGGCACGAAGGGCTACTACTTTATCAGATGGTAAATCGCCTTTGATTAAAGCAACCAAGCCTGTATCGGCCATTTTTTCGTAGGTTAAACCCAGCTCTTCCAGCTTGCCAGCCACAAAAGCAGATGTTTTTTGCTCGTGAAATGATAGCTCGGGATTGGTATGCAAATGGCGGCGATTAGCCACTACATCGTTAAATATTTTTTGGGATAATTCCTGTATTTGTTCTTTAATCATTGGTATCCGTTTTGGGTAGATTTATTTTTTCTGAGATGATGAACAGGCTCGGGAACGAAGCACGCAGTTCCTGCATCAGCTTCTGCGCTTCCAGCCGGGTTCTGAAATCGCCGGCACGAACCTTAAAGTTGGGTTCGTTATAAATGATGTAGGTACGCAACTCGGGGTACTCGCTTTGCAGCCTGGCCTGGGCGTTATAAGCATCCTTGCGGTTTGAGCCGCTGAAGAACTGCACTCTGTAACCGTAAGATGAAAAGGCGACGGGAACACCGCTCGCATTGCTCATCTCATAACGTTTAGCTATCAGCGTATCCACAAGGGGATCTTTAACTACCTCAACCCTGCCGTGTGTTTGCTGCGCAAAGACCTGGGTTGATGCTATGATCAGCACAAAAAAAATGCAGTATCTGATAACGGCTGGTTTAGCTTGATGATCAAATACTGCTTTTTTCATTAGTTTGCTTTATTAAAAACCGTCATTGCGAGGAACGAAGCAATCTCTACGCAGGCAGGTCAAACAGGTAAGTTCGCTCTGTATAGTATAGAGATTGCTTCGTTCCTCGCAATGACGTATTGTGTATTCTTAATTCTGCCCTACGCCGTGGCAGTTTTTATATTTTTTACCGCTGCCGCAAGGACAAGGGTCGTTACGGCCGATCTTGTTTTCAACCCTAACCGGGGTGGCTTTCTGCTGCTCGCGGAAATCATCCATCGGTATACCATTGCTTTCGCTTACCAGCTCGGCTTTGGTGGTTTTCATTTTACGCAGATCAAGCTTTGGCTCCGGTCTGGCTTCTTTGATCTCATCTGGTTGCTGCTGAACGGGGATTCCGCCCCTGAACAGGAAGCTTACGATCTCTTTATTCACATTGGCCAGCATTCCTCTGAATAGTTCAAAAGCTTCAAACTTGTAAACCAACAGCGGATCCTTTTGCTCATAAACCGCGTTCTGTACCGATTGTTTTAACTCATCCATCTCGCGCAAATGCTCTTTCCAGGCATCATCAATCAGGTACAGGGTCACGTTCTTTTCAAAAGATTTAAACACCTCTGTCCCATGGTTCTCTACCGCTTTTTTCAAGGGTACAGAAACCTGTATGCCATGGATACCATCGCTAAACGGAACCACAATATTTTCAACATACTGGCCGCGGGTATCATATACATCTTTCAGTACCGGGAAGGCCTGTTGAGCTACCGCTTCTTGTTTGCGTTTGTAAAAGTCCATTACCGTTTGGAAAGTCCTGTCGGTAAGTGCAGTAATATTTTTTGCTGCAAACTCTTCAATATCCAGTTCAATATCAACCGAGAACAAACGGATCACTTCCAGCGTAAAGCCTTCGTAATTGTTCGCTTCTTTGTATTCGGTCACAATATCTTCAACCACATCAAATATAGTGTTGCTCAGGTCAACGTCTAAACGTTCGCCAAACAGGGCATTTTTACGTTTGGTATAGATCACCGTACGCTGTGAGTTCATCACATCATCATACTCCAGCAAACGTTTACGGATACCAAAGTTGTTTTCTTCTACCTTTTTCTGCGCACGCTCAATGGATTTGGAGATCATGGAGTGCTGAATTACTTCGCCCTCTTCAATACCCATACGTACCATCAGGTTAGAGATCCGCTCTGATCCGAATAAACGCATCAGGTTATCCTCTAACGATACAAAGAACTGAGACGAACCCGGGTCACCCTGACGACCAGCACGACCACGCAGCTGCCTGTCCACACGGCGCGACTCATGGCGCTCTGTACCAACAATGGCCAAACCACCCGCGTCTTTAACACCTGCACCCAGTTTAATATCCGTACCACGACCAGCCATGTTGGTAGCTATGGTCACCGTACCTGTTTTACCGGCTTCGGCCACAATATCGGCCTCTTTCTGGTGCATTTTGGCATTCAGTACGTTATGTTTGATACCGCGCAGTTTTAGCATACGGCTCAGCAATTCCGAAATTTCAACCGATGTAGTACCTACCAGTACCGGGCGACCGGCCTCTGTCAGTTTCACGATCTCATCGGCAACAGCATTATATTTTTCACGAACAGTACGGTAAACCAGATCCTGCCTGTCTGCACGACTTGCCGGGGTATTGGTTGGTATCTCTACCACGTCCAGTTTGTATATTTCCCAAAACTCACCTGCTTCTGTAACAGCAGTACCCGTCATACCGCAAAGTTTGTGGTACATACGGAAGTAGTTTTGCAGGGTGATGGTCGCGAAAGTTTGTGTAGCGTCCTCCACCTTTACATTTTCTTTTGCTTCAATAGCCTGGTGTAAACCATCAGAGTAACGGCGACCGTCTAATACACGACCGGTTTGCTCATCTACAATTTTCACCTTGCCTTCATCCAGGATATACTCTGTATCTTTTTCAAACAGGGTATAAGCTTTCAATAACTGGTTAACCGAGTGGATACGCTCCGATTTGATAGAGAAATCACGCATCAGCTCATCTTTACGGGCAATTTTTTCTTCAGCGCTCAGGCTCGATTTTTCGATCTCAGCAATTTCGGTACCTACATCAGGCATTACAAAAAAGTGAGGATCTTCGCCCGATGAGGTGATCAGTTCGATACCTTTTTCGGCCAGTTCAACCTGGTTATTTTTTTCGTCGATCACAAAGAAAAGCTCGGCATCAACTTTAGGCATATCCTTACCCTGATCTTGCATATAGTGGTTTTCCACTTTCTGCAAAACAGTACGGTTACCGCCTTCACTCAAAAATTTAATTAAAGCCTTGCTTTTTGGTAAACCACGGTAAGCACGTAATAAAGCTAAGCCGCCACCTTCAACATCGGTATTACCTTCGTTAATGGCTTTTTTAGCTTCATTCAATACGCCGTTTACATAGGCTTTCTGCGCGTTAACCAAACGCTCAATGCGTGGTTTCAGCTCATAAAACTCATGCTCATCACCACGAGGGATTGGACCAGATATAATTAAAGGTGTACGGGCATCATCAATTAACACTGAATCGACCTCATCCACCATGGCGTAATGTGACTTACGTTGTACCAACTCTTCCGGACTACGTGTCATATTGTCACGCAGGTAATCAAAACCGAATTCGTTGTTGGTACCAAAAGTGATATCTGATAGATAAGCTTTGCGGCGCTCATCAGAATTTGGCTCATGCTTATCGATACAATCAACCGATAAACCGTGGAACTCATATAATGGGCCCATCCACTCACTATCACGACGGGCCAGGTAATCATTCACCGTTACGATGTGTACACCCTGACCAGCCAGCGCATTCAGGTATGCAGGCAGCGTGGCTACCAGCGTTTTACCTTCACCTGTGGCCATTTCTGATATTTTACCCTGGTGCAGTACAATACCACCAATCAGCTGTACATCATAGTGTACCATATCCCAGGTAACCTCATTACCGGCAGCAAGCCAGGTATTGTGGTGTATAGCCTGGTCGCCTTTGATGATCACGTTGCTTTTGCTTGCGGCAAGCTCACGATCAAACTGGGTGGCAGTAACTTCAATGGTTTTATTACCGGCAAAGCGACGGGCGGTTTCTTTAACAACCGCGAACGCTTCGGGCAGTATATTCAACAATATATCTTCCAGCTCTTTATTGCGGTCTTTTTCCAGTTTATCCAACTGGGTGTAAAGCTCCACCTTTTCGCTTACATCCATATCCAGCTCATTCTCGGTACGGTCTTTAATAGCTTGTATCTCGCTATCAATGCCTGAGAGGCCCTGGGCTATGGTTTCTTTAAAATCTATGGTTTTAGCTCTAAGCTCATCATTGCTGATGTTGTCGAGTTTCGCAAATTCAGCCTTAATTTTTTCAACTATAGGCTGTATTGCTTTTACATCCCGTTCTGATTTGCTTCCAAAAAGCTTACTGATAAAATCTAACATATTATTTTGATATAATCGAAC
Organism: Mucilaginibacter sp. BGA-UO-ETr-C110; assembly: GCF_059567985.1. Taxonomy (NCBI): domain Bacteria; kingdom Pseudomonadati; phylum Bacteroidota; class Sphingobacteriia; order Sphingobacteriales; family Sphingobacteriaceae; genus Mucilaginibacter; species Mucilaginibacter sp. BGA-UO-ETr-C110. Next base: position 6,140,640 of record NZ_JCAQPB010000002.1, on the reverse strand, counting down.
AAACTCAACAATTGCGCCAAGGCAACAGACTGAGTCATATTGACAGGTAAAGGTACGAAAATGTTCATTAGTTCACTGGTTCATTAGTTCATTTGTGGGGGAAATCTCCTTAAAAATATCCCGTTTACAAATTTTGGCTAAAGCCTTTGGAACATGGCAATTTAGCCGTTGGCTAAAGCCCAACGGCAATGAATGAAAAAAAACGGATCTCGGAAGAGGGGTTAATTCATTGCCGTCCCATTTATGGGACGGGAGGTTTAACAATTAAAACGAGGCTTTAGCCAAAAGTTTATTCTGAATTTTCAAAGCGGCTCGCCTGAGTTCATTAATAACACCCTCTAAACGGCGCAGCCCTCATGAACACCATGAAAACAAACACTGTGAATAATCTTCCCCAATGTCATTAAATTAAGAGCTGACCCCAGCGGGGTCAAAGGTCGGTAGAAAAATAGCATATAAAAATACCGTGCCATCGGTACGGAACTTGGTGGAATTGCGTACCGATGGCACGCTAAAATGTTAAAAAAATGAATTTTCTACCGACCTGTAGCGCCTACAGCGCCATTGAAACATATGCGTTTTCTTAATTTAATAACATTGAAATCTCACCTTCCGGAAAAACTTTTTGTTTTAAGCCCTCCCCCTCGGGGAGGGTTGGGTGGGGTTATAACAGCGCCAACACATCTTCTTTGTCCCTGGCCAGCTGCACTTTAAGTTCGTCAAGGGAGGCAAATTTCACGTCGCCGCGTACATAGTGGTGAAACTCCATGCGGATAGCCTGGTTATAGATCTCCTGGTCGAAATCAAAGATATTGACCTCGATGTTGCGGGTAAGGCCATTTACGGTTGGGCGACTGCCAATATAAGCCATACCCTTATACCTTTCGCCTGCAACAGTGACCGTTACGGCAAAAATACCGTCGGTTGGGATAAGCTTATATTTTTCTTCTACCACGATATTGGCGGTAGGATAACCCAATTGCCTGCCGATCTGGTCGCCGCGGATCACGGTGCCGGTAATGAAGAAAGGATAACCCAAAAAAGAATTGGCCAGGTCTATTTTCCCGTTCAGTAAGGCGTTACGGATGCGGGTAGAACTAATGGCTACTTCGTTGATGTCCTGCTCGGGTATTTCAACCACATCGAAACCATAAACAGGACCAAGCCGTTGCAGATCTTCGAAGCCACCCTGGCGATCTTTCCCGAAGCGATGATCATAACCGATCACAATTTTTTTAGTACCTATTTTATTCACCAGTACATCGCGGATATAGCTCTCGGCAGTTTGGTTCGAAAAATCTCTTGAAAACGGGGTAATGATCAAATGATCAACACCCAGATCCTCCATCAGTTGCGCTTTTTCGGTAATGGTGGTGATCAGTTTCAGGCTTTCATCCTCGGGGTGCAGTATCATGCGCGGATGCGGGAAGAAGGTTAATATAACCGTTTCGCCACCTATGCTATCCGCTATTTCTTTTATCCCCGATATAATTTTACGGTGACCGATGTGTACCCCATCAAAAGTACCAATGGTAACCACTGCGTTTTTTACCGCTGTAAATTCGTCAATATGATTGTAAACCCTCATGATATGCGTAAAAACACAAAGTTAATTTTTTGACCGTTAAGACTATAAAAGTCAATTATTTTGACTTTGGGATGTAATTGTTTGGTTTGTTTTTATATCCTACAATACCCGCTTGTCATTTCGAACGAGCCGGGGATGAAAAGTGCGGTGGCGCGAGGAGAAATCTTTTGCGCCATGAATTACACCCTGAATCCAAACTATTCCCCACTCACCTGCTCATTCAGAAATATCCAGTTTGGATTTGTTGCGGCAATCAAAGCCTCTTTCTTCTCTCTCCTCCACTTTTTAATCTCTTTTTCTCTTTCAATAGCATGTTCAATGTGCGTAAAATGCTCGTAATAAACCAAGAGGTAGTAATAGTATTTACCTGTAAATGATCGCTTTGTGCCCCTGTTTTCTGTGTGTTGAATAATTCTTACGCTGATATCATTTGTGACACCAACATACAGTACTGTCCGATCAGGGTTAGTTGTAATGTAAACATAGTAGTTATGATTCCACATGTTTTAAATGTACAAATTCCGCACGATTGGGAACATGGCGTAAAAGATTTCTCCTCGCCCTGCCCTCTTTGCCCCAGCCGCTCGTTCGAAATGACAGGTTGGAGAAAAGAAGTGTCATTTCGAACGAGGTACGAGGAGAAATCTTTTGCGCGGGACATATCAGTCGCAAAAGATTTTTCACTTCGTTCAAGAGATAGTTTCTCCCTCCGGTCGAAATGACAATAGCTCTTTATATTTCCGGTGCCCCTTCTCCGGTCTTTAACTCCCTGATCATGGTTACCAGCTCCATTACTTCCCAGGCATCCTCTACCCGAAAATTACCGCTGCGTGTGCGCCTGAGTTTGGAAAGATAAGCCCCATTATTAAGTGCAGCACCAAAATCATTCACTAACGACCGGATATACGTTCCCTTGCTGCACACCACCCTGAAATCAACCTCGGGCAGTTCAATACGCGTCAGTTCAAACTCGGCGATGGTCACACTTCGCAAACGCAATTCCACCTCTTCGCCCCTGCGGGCTTTTTCGTAAAGACGCTCGCCGTCAATCTTAATGGCCGAGTGTGCCGGCGGATATTGTTGTATATCGCCGGTAAACTGCCTGCAGTTATTACGCAGCTGCTCTTCGGTAAGTTGGCTGGTGTCGAATTTATTATCGGGCTCAGTTTCCATATCATAAGATGGGGTAGTTGCGCCCAATGTCATGGTACCGGTATATTCTTTTTCTTCGGCCTGGAAGGTGTCGATCTGCTTGGTCATTTTTCCGGTGCAGATGATCAGCAAGCCGGTAGCCAGCGGATCAAGCGTACCGGCATGCCCTACTTTAAGTTTAAGCGGCTTAAATGAATTGCGGATTTTACCCACCACATCAAAGCTTGTCCAATTGTAGGGCTTATTAACCAGCAGCAACTGCCCTTCGGCAAATTCCTGTATGTGAGTATATGTGTTCTTCAATGAGTGCTATTAAAGCGGCAAAGGTAGGGAAATTGTACGGAATCAAAATTTGGGGATTTGAGAAGAGGCATTGTGAATCCCAACCGTTTTTTGTATCTTTAAGGTACTCGCTCATCAAACCAGCCCTGTTTGAAAATCATAATCAGAACTATTTAACAAGGGAAGAAAAGAGGCCCAAAAGTAGTTAAATTCTTATTAACTTATTAATTATCAGATTTTTATTGCTTTTTAAAGAAAATAAAACCTGTCAAAAATTTGTTAAAAAGTGTTAAAATCGATGGTTTTGAATGAGTTTTCAAGCATTTTCCACCTATTTTCACCCACATTTCGAGCAGAAAAGTGTTAAAATAAAGGTTTAAAAAGTTTTTCCGGAACGGTGACAGTTTGAATTTTATAAGTTGGACGTTTTTAAGAAACTATACTGTTTGCAATTGATGGCCGCTCAATATTAAACCGATAATAACTGCGCCTACAACAATACGGTACCAGCCAAATATCACAAAACCTTTACGCTCTAAAAAAGTAATAAATGTTTTGATAGCCAGCATGGCTACTATAAACGCGATCACATTGCCTATAGCCAGCAGTTTAATTTCTTCGCCGGTAAATATGTGGCCTTCTTTATGAAAATCATACAGCTTTTTGGCGGTTGCTGCAAACATGGTTGGCACAGCTAAAAAGAAAGAAAACTCAGCAGCGGCGGTACGGGTTAATTTCTGCGACATCCCCCCAACAATGGTAGCCGCCGAACGTGAGGTACCAGGGATCATGGCCAGGCACTGAAAAAAGCCGATTTTAAGGGCTGTTAAATAACTGATATCTTTTTCGGCCTTTACGGTTGGCTTATTGAACCATTTATCTACAAATAACAGTATGATACCACCAACAAATAAAGTAATGCCTACAGTTAGCGCGCTCTCCAGCAGGGCATCTATTTTTTTACTGAACAGCACCCCAAATATGGCTGCCGGGATAAAGGCCACCAATAATTTAATGTAAAAATTAACCGACTGCAGAAACCTTTTGTAATATAAAACCACTACCGATAATATAGCGCCAAGCTGTATAGCAATGGTAAAAAGCTTAACAAAAGGATCGGCAGCTATGCCCATTACGGATGAAGCGATGATCATATGCCCGGTTGATGATACGGGCAAAAATTCTGTTATCCCTTCAATTATAGCCAGGACAATAACGTGGATGATATTCATTAGGGGTAGATTAGAAATGTGTCAGCTGTGGTATTAATTGGTTGCCGGCTTTTTAAGTATAGCGAAAAAGCCCAGGGCAAATCCTGCTAATACAACGATAGGTGCTATCACAATTTTGGTAGTGCTGTAAATGTCAGTTGTACCTGCCATTAATACAAAGCCAAAAGCGACTACAGCAACGCTGATGATCAACAATCTGTAATTGCTTTTGTCAAATATAAACTGTACAGGTTCGGTACTTGTTGCTTTTGATACCGGTTTAGCTGCCTGCGTTGTTTTTACAGTTGAAGCTGGTTTAACTGGTTGTGCCATATCTTTTAATTGGTGAATTATTGAATTAATGAGTTAGTGAATTTTCGCGACCCGAAGGTTTTGAATTTTGACTTTTTAATTTTGAATTACCTATACAGGTCGTATATTTTTAAACGTAAAAATTTATTAACTGCCAAAAAGGTACTGAAGCCCGATATAAAGATGCCCAAGCCTATTACGCCTAAAAACACAATACCAAATTCGGTGTAGTTTTGCAGGAAAACCAGGTCTGGGATATTTCTATAAGCTACATACAGTGTACCAACCAGTAAAATAATAGCGATCAATCCGCCCAAAAGACCATGCCATATGCCATACAGCAAAAACGGCTTGCGGATAAAGCTTTTAGTGGCCCCAACCAGCTGCATAGATTTGATCAGGAAGCGTTGTGAGTAAATAGCTAGTCGGATAGTGTTATTGATAAGTGCTACAGACAATACCACGAATATGCCGGCAAAAATAAGGATGATTAAACTGATGGATGTTACATTCTGGTTCATCTGATCAACCAGAGATTGCTGGTATTTAACCTCTTTGATCAATGGATTCTTCAACAATTCGGTCTTGAATTTTTCAATATCCTTGTTGTTGGTATAATCTGCCTTCAGGTAAACGTCTATAGATTGCGACAGGGGGTTATAACCCAAAAACTTTACAAAATCTTCGCCCAGGTCTTTTTGGAGGTTACGCGCGGCCAGTTCTTTACTTACATATTGGGTTTGTTTCACCATCACGTTGCCTTCCAGCTGCTTTTGCAACTGAAGTACATCGGTTTCGTGCGCGGCATCGTCAACAAAAATATTCAGTACTATGTTTTCTTTTACATAGCGTGAAATATTATTGGCATATACCAAAAACAGGCCTAACAACCCTACCATTAACAATACCATAGCTATACCGAATACGGTTGATATGTATATCGTTTTTGTTTTTTTTGCTGACGCGCTTGCTTCAAATTCTTCCATAAGTGAGATTTGAGATATCAAATATCGCCCCGGAGATATTTATCTCCATCCCGATATCTGCTATCCTGATTTGTGCGAAATTAACAAACCTGCATTAAAGGTAAAAGTTTATTAGTTATAAATATGGTTTATTAACCGGTTACATCTATAGTTTTAACATTTATTAACGTCTGCAACTTACAAATTAAACAAAAAGCTTTCTCCTGTTGTTCTATTTAGTATGACAAAGCCAGCAAACTCACCCAACAAACCTTCACCTTCTGACACACCTACCAAAAGGCCAAATGACAACGGCGGCAAAAGTAAAGTGCGCAAAGAAGATAAACAATATCATGCCGATAAACCGCATGGCGGTGACATTGCCAAAAAGCATGAAAAAGAAGAACAACCTGTTGAACCGGTAAAGACAGCGCCAACCTCTCCTAAATCCTCTCCAAAGGAGAGGACTTCCTAAAAATATTTTTGTAGCCCTCTCCTTTGGAGAGGGTTGGGTGAGGTTTATCTCGCTATCCCTGCCGAATTAAACTGCAGATCGTATAGCTTACGGTAATGACCGTTCTCAATTTTAAGAAGTTCCTGATGGGTGCCGCTTTCCATGATCTCACCATGGTCAAGCACAATAATACGATCTGCGTTTTGTATGGTGGAGAGACGATGGGCTATCACGATAGCTGTACGACCCTGCATCAATTTGTTGATGGCATTCTGGATCAGCATTTCGGTTTCGGTATCAACAGACGATGTGGCTTCGTCCAAAACCAAAATAGCCGGATTATACACCAATGCCCTAATAAAGGAGATCAGCTGCGATTGTCCGGCAGAAAGTGTAGAGCCCCTTTCCATTACATTATAATCGTAGCCGCCAGGCAGGCGTTCAATAAATTCATGCGCGCCAACATCCTTTGCAGCAGCTATGATCTGCTCACGGGTGATGGCCTGATTATTCAGACTGATGTTGTTGGCAATGGTATCCGTAAATAAAAACACATCCTGTATCACGGTAGCAATTTGTGAGCGTAAAAACTCTACCTGGTAATCGCGAATATCATGCCCGTCGACTTTTACGTTGCCCGCCCCTATCTCGTAAAAACGGTTCAGGATATTAATAGTTGACGATTTGCCCGCGCCCGTGGCTCCGACCAATGCGAGCGTTTCACCGGGTTTAATATGGAAATTGATGTCCTTTAAAACCCAATTCTCTTCATTATAGGCAAACCATACTTTGCTAAACTCGATGTCGCCCTGTAGCCGGCCGGTATTGATCTCACCGGTGTCTACAGCAACCTCATCGGTATCCAGTACCTTAAATATCCTGTCGGCTCCTACCATGCCCATTTGCAGGGTGTTAAATTTATCGGCCAGTTGGCGTATCGGCCTGAACAACATATTGAGCAATACAATAAAACCTGTAATAACGCCCGGAGTGATACCACCCGGTCTTGCCGAAATAGCAGCCAGCTGACTATCTGATAACATCCTTTTACAGCCATACCATACCAGCAGACCCATACAAATGGCAAACAGAATTTCAACCACCGGGAAAAATATCGAGTAATACCAATTAGAGCGAATGTTGGCATCGCGATATTTCAGGTTAACATCTTTAAACTTCCGCATCTCCTGATCTTCGCGGGCAAACAACTGAATGATGCTGATACCCGAAATATGCTCGGCCAGGAAAGTATTCAAGCGGGCAACCTGGGTGCGAACTTCCTGAAAAGAGGATTTAATGGCTTCCTTAAAAACATAGGTTGATGCAAACAGAAAGGGCATTGGGATCAACGTAATGAGGGCCAGCTTCCAGTCCTCATATAACATAAAGCCGATCACCGCGAATACCAGCAGCATATCGCCCATGATCGAGATCAACCCTTCGGAAAATATATCGGCAATGGTTTCCAGATCTGATACCGTGCGGGTAATGAGCATACCTATAGGCGTACGATCAAAGTATTTAAGACGGAGGCTGGTAATATGATTAAAAATATCAATACGCAGATCGCGGATAACAGATTGCCCCAGGGCATTGGTTAAATAGGTTTGATAATACTGGGCAATGGTTAGTACGATGAGTTGCGTTATCATCAACCCTACCATAAACAACAATCCGTCGTAATTATCATTCAGGATATCGTTATCTAAGGTGTGTTGTATCAGGATAGGCTGTAGTAATGCTCCAGCCGCCAGGAAAACGGTTAAAAATGCCGAAATTACAAATGTGCTGTTATAGGGCTTTACATAATGCATCACCCGTTTTAACAGTTTCCAATCAAGCGCTTTTCCGGTTACCTCTGACATAGTATCAAGTAGTTAGTATCAAGTATCAAGACTTTAGCTTAGCAAATATCGAATAAAAAACAGATCAATAGTGTTTGTGGATTGCAACATCATAGTTATAAGATAAAAGTATCGTGATACATGATACTAACTACTTGATACTAAAAATGGATACTTCACCTCCGTTAAATATAAGCCGCAGGCGGGCACGCTGGTACCGGCATTTGAGCGGTTCTTACTTTCTATAATGGCACGCACCGTTTCGGGCTCTATTTCGAGCTTACCTACCATCATCAGTGTTCCCACTATGGCCCTAACCATATTACGCAAAAACCTGTCGGCCGAAATATGGAAAACAATGCCTTGCTCTGTTTTTATCCATTCGGCCCGGGTTATTTTACAATTATTGGTTTTAACCTGGGTGTTTGATTTACTGAAACAACTAAAATCAGTATACTCCATAATAATAGCCGCTGCCTGGTTCATCAACACCATATCGGGCACATCACGCACCATCCATGAATAGCCGTGCAAAAATGGGTCTTTATGAAAATGAATATGGTATTGATAAGAACGCTGGGTAGCATCAAATCTTGCATGCGCATCCTCATGAACCGGGATGATATTTTTTATGCCGATATCAGGTGGAAGAAGGGAATTGAGGCCGCGCACTTTTAGTCCATAGTCGATGGTCCATGGCCTATGGTTTGTAGAAACACCTCCTTCTGTTTTCTCACTATCGTCTATGGTCAATGAACTATCGTCTATAACATCAAAATGTGCAAAAAACTCGCGGGCATGCACACCTGTATCCGTGCGACCGCAACCAGTAGTTTCAACGGACTGGCGCAAAATAGTAGCCAGGGCCTTATTTAATAGTTCCTGTACACTTACAGCATTTTGCTGTATCTGCCAACCATGGTAATTGGTACCATCATAAGCCAGTTCAATAAAATAGCGTTGTTTAGTGGTCACCCGACAAAGTTAATAATATGCAGGGTAAGGGTATTCATTATTTGGTCATAAGTATTTGGAGCACTATTCCTGGTCAATGAGCCGGCTCACTAATGTATTCTTTGTAAATAGATTCAAACATGATCTTATCTTCCAAAGCCTGGTTAAATGGTTTATCCAAAAAGGTATTGCTATAGCCTATAGCTTTGGCCAGGTTTCGCAACACTTTAAAATAAGTAACTTCAATGCCTTCTATGAGTTGCAGGTAAAAAACAATAAAAACATCGCGTTCCATGGGTGTTTTACCTGCCTTAATGGCCGATATATAAGCCTCGAGCGTCATGGCTTTCATCCCCAGAACACTAATCTTTGATTGATCTTCATTAATGGAATTAAATATACCATCCAGATGCTGCAGCTGATCCTGGGCATCGTCGCAACATTCCTTTATCGCGTTCTTTAAAAACTGCAACGTAGCCAGCCCTTCAATTTCATCAAAAAACTGTATCAGGTGTTGCTTACCACAATAAATACTATTCAGGTGCTCCAAAAATATCTTTTTCAAATGAGCATCATCGAATTTTACATCCTGAGGCGATAGGTTGCTAATTAGGGGCTTGGTCATCACAGCGATCAATTAAGAAAATAATTATAAATATAGTGCATTAATTATCATAAAAAGAAAATCAACGACACAATAAAATGCCGTACTGCAACAATTAAAACAATTATATTTGCCCTTATAATTTTTAATATCATGCTGCAACGTATTCAAAGCATTTACCTGTTGTTTGCCAGCCTTGTGCTGTTCGCGCTTTTCTTTTTCCCATTGGCCCATAACGTTTATGTTGCCGGTAAACCGGTGAGTGTTATGGTTACCGGGATATTCCAGGATGCGAACGGCGCCCAGCAAAGCACAGAATCTTTTACGGCACTTACCGCCATAACCGCCATTGTAGCCCTGATACCATTGGTGATTATTTTTTTATACAAAAACCGCAAACAGCAGATAGCCATTTGCTACAGCGCCATACTGGTATTAATTGGTTACAGCTTTTGGATGGCCCAAACCGTTAAAAAAGCGATAGGCAGTGTACAGCTTGATACGCATACGATGGGCATTGGATTATTCCTTACTTCGCTAAGTATTGTATTATTGATACTGGCGGCTAAAAGTATACAGCAAGACGAAAAACTGGTAAAATCAGCAGACAGATTGCGGTAGCGGGTATAAGAAACTGGGCGATTGCTTAGAACCACTCACCTAATCAACCATTCAACTCAATCAACCAACTACTCAAACCTACCGAATTTTTCAATTTTACGATAAGGCTTGCTCAAAAAATCGCCAACTACCTGGTTAAACATATCTCTGTAAAATATAGGGGTGGAGTGGCCGGAGTTTGGTAAGATCCATAAATAGGAGTTTGCTATATTATCTGCAATAAGCATGGTATGTTTGGTGCGCAGCACATCATGATCGCCGCCAATTACCAGTGTTGGGCAGGTTATTTTCTTTAATGCTTCAAGCTTTATATGCGGCTCGTAGGTTAACAGGTGCAAAAGCTTTACCTGGTTTTTCATTTCTGCTGTAGGGTTTTTTATCTTTTTCATGGTATCGGCAGCAACCCGGTTCATCTTAAAGGCATAGTTGTACACAAACTCATCAACCGCACTGGTATCGGGCCAAAGGTTAGCGCCTGTAATGGCCAGTTTTTTTACCTTATCCGGGTGGTTTATGGCCAGCAGCAAACCTTCAATGCCACCATCGCTCCATCCAATAACATTAACATCTTTTAGTTTAAGGTTATCCAGCAGTACGTTCAGATCGTCGGTCATCATTTCATAACTTAATGAATCTTTGTCGTCCACTGATTTTCCCTGGGCGCGGCTATCGGCAAGTATTACCTGGTAGTTTTTAGCAAAATAAGGGATCTGGTACCTGAAGTTATTGATGGAGCCGCCGTTGCCGTGAATGATAAGCAATGGCTGGCCCTTGCCATAAATTTCGTAGTACATTTTAAATCCCCTGATAGCTGCATACTTACCCACAGCCGGATTATGGCCGTATTTGGTCGTATCCTTATCAGGTAATTGCTGCGCGCTGCAAAAGCCGGCGATAAATGTAAAAAGTGTGATTGCGAATGCGGTTTTAAGGTTTTTCATAATGGACTAATAGTTAATCCCTTAAATATAAAAATTATAATTTAAATTGCATACGCTACTGATCGCCAAAGCGAAATTCAAATCCGTTGGCGGCAGCGCTATATCGGTATTAATTGGTTACAGTTTTTTGGATGGCCCAAACCGTTAAGAAAGCGATAGGCAGCGTACAGCTTGATACCCTTACGATGGGCATAGGATTATTCCTTACCTCGTTAAGTATTGTATTGCTGATTCTGGCGGCTAAAAGTATACAGCCCGACGAAAAACTGGTAAAATCAGCGGACAGACTGAGATAGTTTGAGGAGTAAGGATTTGGGGAGCAAAGAATAAGGATGCTTTTTGTCTTTGATCCAAAAGTCCTTGTTCCTTGCTCCTTTTATCTTTTAATCCTTTTATGAATAGTCAAAGCTTCCTTTTTTGAACGGCAGTTTAAAAAAAGCGGTTACTACATTGGCGATATGCTTTAGGCGATATCTTAAATTCTTTTTAACCTTGGCAACACCGTGAACCTCCAGGTTCATGGGCGGAGTTTTGATAGTTCCGGTTTGTGACGAAGTAGGTTGCGGCGTTGGGCGTTTCTCTACCACTACTATCGAATCATAATAATGCACAGAATTTACCGAACGGGTGAAGGAACTCACCGGCAATGATTTTTCGACCGAATGGTAAGCGTTTAACTGATCAATAAAATTTTTAGAGTATTCAATAAAGCTCCCACGTCTTTTATGACCGCCCCCATATTTGAGCCAGTACGAGGTATGAATATCTTCGCACAGGTAGACACCATCAGGCTTAACGTGATCAAAAAGCTCTTCGTATGATACAATTTGCTGCAACATGGTATGGCCACCGTCGTCAATTAAAATATCAATCGGTGGAATTTCCCGCTTCACCTGCCTTAAAAAATTACGGTCTGTTTGTGAGCCTATCAACACTTTAATATTCTCTTCTTCCACCGCTTTACAGGCCGGGTTAATATCCATTCCGTAAATTTTTGCTTTATCGCCAAAATAGCTTTTCCACATTTGCAGACTACCGCCATGCAGTGTGCCAATTTCCAATATCACAATTTCTTTACCACGGTATTTACTAAAATGCCGCTCATAAACATCAAAATAATGAGCCCATTTATATATTACCCGCTTATCATTATTATTAAAATATAACTCCAGATCGTTCATTTCAGCTTAATTAACGGCTTTAAACCTACATAAAAAAAATCGACTGCCAAATTGAAATTCAATTCCCATGCCCACATACAACATCAACCCAACATAACTCCCAAATTATCAAAAAGTTATGATATTTTTAAAAATCAACATTTCTATTGTGTATGAAATATATAATCCCTATCTTTGCGCCCGATTTGGCGATGTTGCCAAATTCGTTATTTTAATTCATGAACCCATTTATTCAACTGGGAATCCGTCATGATATTGTTAATGCCATCTCTGAGTTAGGGTTTGAAAACCCAACGCCAATCCAGGAACAGTCAATTCCGGTATTGTTAACAGGCAGCAACGATTTTGTCGGATTAGCCCAAACCGGGACCGGTAAGACTGCTGCCTTTGGCCTACCATTATTAGAGCTGTTGGATTTCGAAGAAAATCATCCACAGGCACTTGTTTTATGCCCAACACGTGAACTTTGTTTACAGATCACGAACGACATTAAAAATTACGCCAAGCATATGAACAACGTTCACGTTGTTGCTGTGTATGGTGGTGCAAGCATTTCCGATCAGTTACGCCAAATCAAACGCGGTGTACAGATTGTAGTGGCCACACCTGGCCGCATGCTTGATATCATCAACCGCAAGGCGATAGATTTTTCGCAGGTAAAATTCGTAGTATTGGATGAAGCTGATGAAATGCTCAACATGGGCTTTCAGGAAGACATTGATAATATCTTATCTACCACGCCCGACGAGAAAAAAACCTGGCTGTTTTCAGCCACCATGCCTGCCGAAGTTAGGCGGATCGCCAAAAAATACATGGAGAATCCGTTTGAGCTTACTATGGGCACCAAAAACACCGGTAATGCCAACATTGAGCATGAGTACTATATAGTACGTGCCCGTGACAAGTATGCCGCGTTTAAACGTATTGTTGATTTTAACCCCGATATTTTTGGTATAGTTTTTTGCCGTACCAAGATCGAGACCCAGGATATTGCAGAAGCCCTGATCAAAGACGGTTATAATGCCGATTCTTTACATGGCGATTTATCACAACAACAACGTGATAAGGTAATGAAACGTTACCGTGAACGCAACCTGCAGCTATTAATAGCTACAGACGTTGCCGCCCGTGGTATCGACGTTAATGATGTTACCCACGTAATCAACTACTCGTTACCTGACGAGATCGAGAATTACACCCACCGTAGCGGTCGTACAGCCCGTGCTGGTAAAACAGGTGTATCCATCTCTATCGTTAACGGTAAAGAATTAGGTAAAATACGCCAAATTGAGCGTGTTATAGGTAAAAAGTTTTCAAAAGCCGAGATCCCTACAGGTTTTGACGTTTGCGAAAAACAACTGTTCTCGATTGTACATAAAGTACATAACGTAACAGTTAACGAGGAGCAGATTGAACAATACCTGCCACGCATCATTGAGGAATTTAAAGATATAAGCAAAGAAGATTTTATCAAACGTTTTGCTTCTATCGAGTTTAACCGTTTCCTTGATTATTACAAAAATGCTCCGGACCTGAATGCAAATGCCGAAGAAGGCCGTACCAGGGACAGGGACGACCGTCCGGAACGTGGTGCATCAAGCGGACCATCAGCTTATACCCGTTTATTTATAAACTTAGGTTCTGTTGATGAATTTAACCGTGGCGATTTGCTGGGTTACATTTGCAACACTACCAAAATAAGCGGCCGTACAGTTGGTAAAATTGATGTAAAAGGTGTTTATTCATTTTTCGAAGTTCCACATGAGGATGTAGAAAAAGTAATGACTGCTTATAAAGAGATCGAATATAAAGGTCGTCCGGTTAGGATAGAAATATCTGGCGAAGGCACCAGTGACAATCGCAGCAGCGGCGGTGGATACCGTGGCGGTGGCGAGCGTCGTGAAGGTGGATATCGTGGTGGCGAGCGTCGCGAAGGCGGTGGTGGTTACCGTGGTGGCGAACGTCGTGAAGGCGGTGGTCATCGTGGCAGCAGCGAAAGAAGCAGCAGCGGTGGTGGTTTCCGTGATTTCTCTGGCAAAAGCCGTGAAGAGCGTCCGGAACGTCGCAGAAGATTCTAATTCAAAGAGTCAAGAGATTAGAACCAAGAATCAGGACAGAAATCCATGAGCAGTGTGATTTCATCTTGATTCTTGACTCTTACTTCTTGATTCTAAAAAGAAAATAGTTTTTCATGTAGCTTCTCTGGTAAAGAAGCATTAGTTTTAGTTTAGTTTTGTTAACAAAGCCTTCAGCTGCATCCGCAGCATGAAGGCTTTTGTTTTTTTAGCGGCCAAATTAAAGCCGGCATCTGAATCAGGATAAAACCCAATGTTTTTGTTTTCTTGAGTCTTGATTCTAATATCTTGCTTCTTTTTTATCGGCCAAATTCAACCAGGTCTGAGTCTGGGTAAAACAGTGTGAGCTTATGATCATCCAAATTTTTGATCAGGAATTTGGTAAATGGTCTACTTCCCTGGTAAGAAGTAAAGATGGTATCATTCGTTACAAAATAATCTTCAGTAACAGGCTTGCCATCGTCCATCGTAAATCCTTTGTCGGTTATTTCAAGCTTGGTTTCACCATCCTTTGACTGCCATTTGCCAACCAGTTTTTTGTTAACCTGGTGCTCCGGAGCCCTATTGCAGGCAAAAACCAATAATATCAATCCAACTGCCGGGATCAATAAAGCTTTATGTTTCATATTTAGTTTTTTATACCCATATCCCGAGCTGCCGGGTTTTGTTATTTTTTCTCAACGGGTTTATCTTTCAATTTAGCTTTACTAACATAAACATGTTTCCCTTTTTTATTTACATAAAAGTAGTGAGAGTTTTTGTCAATGTAAATGGTTTGTCCACCCGGGCCCACTTTGTCGGCATATTTTTTATCAGCTACACCCGCTGCGCCTTTGGAGGCAATTTCGGCTGTTTTATGCCCAACTGATGTGGCGACTTTGCCAGTTTTGTTGCCCACTTTTTTAAAGAAGCTGGTATCCTTCTTGGTTTTAGTTTGTGAAAAAGCTGGTGATATTACAAACGTACACACAGCAAGCAGGGCAATTTTGAATAGATTTTTCATATGGAATTGCAATTAGTTTATAATTACAAAATCAGCTCAATTTTTCGGCCAAATTCTTCATTTCAAATGCAGGAGGGCTTTTCTGATATAAAATGGCATAAACAGCATCACATATAGGCATGTTCACATTGTATTGTTTATTCACCTCGTGTAGGCAATTTACTGCATAATATCCTTCGGCTATCATATTCATTTCCAGCTGGGCCGATGTTACCGTATACCCTTTACCTATCATATTACCAAAAGTACGGTTGCGACTAAACTGGGAATAAGCTGTAACCAGCAGATCGCCCAGGTAAGCCGACTCCTTAATATCCCTGTTGATGGGGTGCACTGCGTCGACAAAGCGTTCCAGCTCACGTATAGCGTTTGATATCAGTACCGCCTGGAAATTATCACCATAACCTACGCCATGGCAAATACCACTGGCAATGGCGTACACATTTTTTAATACAGCCCCGTATTCGGTGCCATATATATCATCGGATACGATGGTTTTGATATAACGGGTATTGATCATCCCGGCAAATTCGGCAGCCAGGTCGGTATCGCCCGATGCGATGGTGAGGTATGATAGTTTTTCAAGCGCTACCTCTTCCGCGTGGCATGGGCCGCTAATCACCATAAAATCATCAAACGAAACACCCATCTTCCGGTTTAAAAATTCGCCAATGATCAGGTTCTCATCAGGCACTATCCCTTTTATGGCTGATACTATTTTTTTTTCGGCCAGGTCAGCAGGTGTTATCCCGGTTAAGGCATCTTTTAAGAATGCCGCTGGCACATTAAGTAAAATGATATCAGCATGTTGTATGATCTCTTTTAGATTAACCGAAATATTTTGCTTTGGCAATTTGATTTCAACCGAACTTAAATAATGCGGGTTATGCCCAAATTTATGCAGATGTTCCACCGCCTGCACATTCCTCATCCACCAAAAAATCTCCTTTTCTGTAGTATTATCAGCCAGCATTTTAATATTGGCTGTAGCCCAGCTCCCTCCGCCAACAACCGCGATCCTCTTTTTATTTTTTTGCATTAAATGATATTGCCAGGTTTTAATTGACAAAGCAAATTAATGAAAAATTGAGGTAAAAGGAGAAAGGATTTTTCGGAACAAGGAATAAGGAGCAAGGATTTTTGGAGTAAAGATGGGTTTAAGCATAATCCCTAAACGGGCGGTCATTTTGTTACAAATTGGGTTTACATGGTTTACACTTTTCACGGTTAACATTGACATATATATTTAACAATCAATAACTTATATAAATTTTATCATTAAAAAGTGGGTTTACATGTAAACCATAATTCGAAGCATTCCATGTCATTAAATATCAGGTACCGGATGTGAAATAATGATTTCGGTGTTCGAAATTCAAAATTCGTTATTCGATATCACTCCTCTGCTATTTACCCTTATTCCCAAAGCCCTTGCTCCTTGTTCCAAAAATCCTTGCTCCAAAAATCTTTGTTCCTTGCTCCTTAAAATGTTAAGTTTGTTTTATACCCTATACCTATGGATCCATCAGCCAGAGAAACATTTAACGAGCATTTTACAGCCGAAAAATACCAGGTATTTTTAAACCGTCTTAATGAAGGCTTGCACAACCCTGTAACTTTCCGCGTAGCCGAAACACCGGTTTTCCTGACCGATGACTTTCGCGATAAATTGGTAGTAGCGGGTAATAGTATCATCGATGCCATTTTGCAGCCCGGGTTTAAAGAGCTTACTGAGCGCTCCATCCCCCATAAATGGCGCTTGCCCAATGAAAATGATCATCCCCATTTCATCGCGCTTGATTTTGGTGTTTGTAAGGATGCGGATGGCCGGATAGTCCCTAAGCTGATCGAGTTGCAGGGCTTTCCTTCCCTGTATGGTTTCCAGGTTCATTTGGGCAACACTTATCGTGAAGTTTTTAATATCGATAACGACAAAACCATCTACTTTGGCGGCCTTCATGAACAATCCTACCTTGATCTGCTGAAAAAAACCATCCTTGGCCCCTACCAACCCGATGAGGTGGTGTTGATGGATGTGAACGCTCCCGAACAAAAAACCGCGGTTGATTTTTATATTACCCAGCGATACCTGGGCATCCCGGTTGTTTCTTTAAGCGATCTGCAGCAACAGGGCGATCAGCTTTTTTATGAGATAAATGGCGAAAAAAAACGCATCAGGCGTATTTACAACCGGCTGATATTTGATGAGATCGAGGGAGATGACAACATTTTTAACCAGGTAGTTGACATACGCCAGCCGCTTGATGTGGAGTGGATAACACACCCTAACTGGTTTTACCGCATCAGTAAATTTACGATGCCTTACCTGAATGGCGATCATATCCCCAAAACACATTTTTTACACGAGTTAACTCAAATACCTGCCGACCTGGAGAATTATGTACTTAAACCCCTGTTTTCTTTTGCCGGCCAGGGCGTAATCATTGACGTTACCCCCGATGACATCAAAAACATCATGGATCCAGAAAACTGGATATTACAGCAAAAGGTAAACTATGAACCGGTGGTACAAGCTCCGGATGGCGGCGTAAAGGCCGAGATACGCTTGCTATACTTATGGCCCGACGGCGATACTAAACCCACATTAGCCATTAACCTGGCCAGGCTTAGTCGCGGTAAAATGATAGGCGTGCGTTATAATCAAAATTTTGATTGGGTTGGCGGAACAATTGCCTTTCAACAGCGTTAAACTTTATACTAATCGGAACGTCTATACGTATAATAGGGTATATATTAAAAATGTAGTATTTTTGTGACATGAATATTCAAACCATTATAGTAATCATACTTTTTGCCGGCGCAATTTTTTACATCAGCCGTATGATGTATAAGAGTTTGACCGCAAAAAAGGGATGTGGTGGTAATTGTAAATGTGGTGTTGATTTTTCTGGTATAGAGCCGGGCAAAACACATCAATAAAGCAATATCATTCATTAAATCTTCATCTGTAACCCGTACTTTTAAATTTAGAAGTAAACTCACTTAATGTCTTCAAATAAGCAAGTTTTTCAAGCCGATTCACCAGGTAGATGGAATAAATTCAAGTGGCTCAGCCGCGTACTTCTTGCAGTACTTATCATTGGGATAATAGCCGTAATAGTTACCATTAAATCAACCTACTATCCCGATCTGCCTAACCTGAATCCGGCTCCAAAAAAAATGTCGAAAGAGGAGCTTGACCAGTTAAAAAGGTCGACCAAGTTCAAGTACTTCAATATACAAAAATCCGAGATTGAGGCTATGGAGCGAACCCGGCGTTTGCACCAGCTTAAACACCCGAATAATAAAGACCGTATTAACGCAGCCTTTTACCTGGCCTGGGATCCTCAGGCTTATAATTCACTGATCACCAATCTGGGGCACCTGGATATGGTGGTAAGCGAAGGTTTTTCCATAGCACCCAAAGTTGATACCGTAATTACTAAAATTGATACCGGACTTGTCAATATCAATAAAAAGTTCAATAAGCCGGTGCTCGTCATGTTATCCAACTACGTTAATTACAATAACGTAAGCGGTGGCTTTGACACTAAAGACGTTGAACGGATCATTAAAAGCAAGAGGCTCCGTACCGGCTTTATCAGCAGTATTATCAACAGCCTCACTAAACACAAATTCCAGGGTATTAATGTCGATTTTAATGAAATTAAAGACCGCAACAGTAAAGAGTACCTTACCTTTTTGCAGGAGCTTTACAAAGCCTTACATGCCAAAAACTTCCTGGTAACCCAAAACGTAATTGCCGATGATGAAGCTTATGATTTGGTTAAGCTGCAGCATTATAACGACTTCCTTTTTGTGATGGCCATTGATGAGCATTATGATGCCACCAACGCCGGCGACCTGTCAAACCAGCACTGGGTTGAACAGATACTGGATGACGTTTGCAGCAAGGTACCCAGTGAAAAGGTTATTTTGACTTTTGCCGCCGGCGGATATGACTGGCCAGAAAAGAGTGTTGGTCACGCCATAGGTTACCAACAAGCCATCAGTACCGCCCAGGAGAAAAAAAGCAAGATCATTTTTGATCCCCTGTCTGCCAATCTGCATTTTAATTATGTTGATCAGGATAGTCTTGCCCATACCATTTATTTTACGGATGCCGCCACCAATTTTAATGTGATCCGCATGGCCGATGACTGGGCTACCGGTGGCGTGGCACTGTGGCGCCTGGGATCTGAGGATCCGCGTTTATGGTCGTATTTCCAGAAAAATCTTTCCATCGACTCTTTAAGAAAAACGGGTATCGATCTGAAAAAATTAACCACGGTAGGTTTAAATAACCGGGTGAACGTTGATTATGATGGCGAAGGCGAAGTGCTTGACTTGATCACCACCCCAACAACAGGCCAAATAGATGTAAAACTGGATACCAGCAGCTATACCATTACCAATCAGCAGTATATTAAACTACCTACCAAGTACGTGATTCGCCGCTATGGCTACGCGCCTAAAAAAGTAGTTTTAACTTTTGACGACGGCCCCGATCCGGACTTTACGCCACGTATTTTAGATATCCTCAAAAAAGAAAACGTACCTGCGGCCTTCTTCGTAGTAGGCTCCATGGCCGAAAAGAACATGCAACTGGTACGGCGTGAGTATGAAGAAGGTTATGAAATTGGTAACCATACGTTCTTCCACCCCGATATTTCAACCATCAGTCTTGACCGTGTTATTTTAGAGCTTAACTCCACCCGTAAGCTCATTGAATCTATAACCGGCCGAAGCACCATCCTGTTCAGACCGCCATTTAATGCTGATGCGGAGCCGCAAACACTCGCCGAGGTTATCCCGGTAGCGGAAAGCCGCAGGCAAAGTTATATTACCATTGGCGAATCTATTGATCCATGGGACTGGCAACCCGGTGTAACAGCCGACAGTATTATTGCCCGCACCATCAGGCAAAAAGATAATGGGTCGATGATATTGCTGCATGATGCCGGTGGCGATACCCGCGAAGAAACGGTAAAGGCATTGCCCGAAATTATCCACTTCTTTAAATCGCATGGGTATCAGTTTACTACCATTGCCGATGTATTGGGTAAAACCAAGGCTGATCTGATGCCACCTATACCAAACGACCCGCATACAGGTATCCTGGGGCCGGTATATGATGTTGCCGTACACGGTTATTTTTACATTAACTGGATACTGATCTACATATTTTTATCAGCTATTTTCCTGGCTATTGGCCGTATTGTTTTAATTGGCATACTGGCTGTAAGGCAACATAGCGAAAATAAAAAGATGGTAAAAGCACGTGGTGAGGGTTTCCCGTTGCCACCGGTGAGCATCATTGTGCCTGCCTACAACGAAGAGGTGAATGCTGTTGCTACCATACAAAGTTTATTAAAAACAGAATACCCTTCATTCGAGATCATTTTTGTGGATGACGGATCAAAAGATAAAACATTTGAGGTGGTTACCGCGGCTTATGAAGGCAATCCGCTGGTTAAAATATTAACCAAACCAAACGGGGGTAAGGCATCAGCCCTTAACTTCGGTATTACTCATGCGCAAAATGACTATGTAGTTTGTATTGATGCTGACACCCAGCTAAAAACAGATGCCATTTATCATTTAATGACCTATTTTACCGATGATGAAATTGGTGCGGTAGCCGGTACGGTAAAAGTAGGTAACGAAACCAATATTATAACCCGTTGGCAGTCTATCGAGTACATCACGGCGCAAAATATGGATCGCCGTGCGTTTGATCTCATTAACAGTATTACCGTGGTGCCAGGGGCCATTGGCGCGTTTAGGAAATCGGCTATATTTAAGGCCGGGGGGTTTACCTATGATACGCTTGCCGAGGATTGCGATTTGACGATGCGCATATTAAAGCAAGGCTATATTGTAAAAAATTGCGCCGATGCGATTGCCTATACCGAAGCGCCCGAAACGGTGAATATGTTATTGAAACAGCGTTTCCGCTGGAGTTTTGGCGTAATACAGAGCTTCTGGAAAAACCGCGATGCCCTGTTTAACAAAAAGTATAAATTCTTCGGGATGGTGGGCATGCCTAACATTTTGATCTTCCAGATCATATTGCCTTTGTTTTCGCCATTGGCAGATCTGATGATGATATTTGCTCTTTTTGGCGCCAAGCCAGAGAAAATGCTGTTCTACTATGTAGCCTTTGTTTTGATCGATTTCATCGTGGGGATCATCGCTTTCCGGATGGAAAAAGAGGATTACCGAAAACTTATTTACATTATCCCGCAGCGCTTTATGTGGCGTCAGCTGATGTATTATGTGCTGTTTAAATCTATCAGAAAAGCTTTAAAAGGTGAGCTTAGCGGCTGGGGTGTACTCAAACGTACGGGTAACGTTAAGGTTGAGAAAGAAAAGGAAAATCAGGTTTAAAAATATATTCAAAGCGTCATTGGGAAAAGCCCTCTCCTTTGGAGAGGGTTGGGTGAGGCTCTTACTTTGCTCTTCGCAATGCCCCCTCTGTTAAAGTTATTACCGCTTTACGATTATACTAATAGCTAAAATACGATCACATGCCAATCGAGTGTATAGATATGCTCAATTCTGCCATTAAATAAGTTGAGAATTAAACGATATTGGTCGGTACCTATTTTTGACCAATGACCAATAAGATACCTGCAGTATGCCCTTCCTGGCTTTCATACCTGTTGATTTTATGTTTTAGTATATCCGCGTTAACAACCGTAGCTCAGGATAAAGGCGATGAGGATAAAACCATGGCCAACAGCGTTAAAGCGCGTGATCAAAAGGCTATTGACGAAGCCATGAATGGTTGGTGGTCGACTTCAATGAAAACCCGGGATACCCGGATTGCCTGGTGGCGTGATGCCCGTTTTGGGATGTTTATACATTGGGGGATATACTCATTACCTGCCGGGGAATGGGATGGCAAAAATACCGGCGGCTATGCCGAACACCTGATGCGTAAGGCTAAAATACCACGTTCAACCTACCTGGAACTGGCGCACCGGTTTAATCCTGTAAAATTTAACCCCGATAAATGGGTACAGGCAGCCAAATATGCAGGCATGCGGTATCTGATCATTACAGCCAAGCATCATGATGGTTTTGCCATGTACAATTCGCAGGTTTCGGATTATAATATTGTGAAACAAACCGCCTGGAAACACGACCCTATGGTTGATCTGGCTGCGGCATGTAAAAAGTACGGCATTAAATTCGGCTTTTATTATTCACATGCTTTTGATTGGGAGCATCCGGACGCGCCGGGTAACGATTGGGATTACCAAAATCCGGGAGGCGATTTAAATTTGTTTGGCGGTCGCGATTGGTATGATCTGCATCCGGAATTATTACCTAAAGCAGTTAATTATGTAGATAAAAAGGCCATCCCCCAGATAAAAGAACTCATCACCAAATATCATCCGGATATATTGTGGTTTGATACGCCTCAAAAGCTACCGCTATCAGAAAACATTCGCATTCTGAAGGCCATCCGCGAAACCGATCCCAATATTGTAGTGAACGGAAGACTGGCACGGGGCAGCGGTAATTTACAAATGGGCGATTATAAAAACACCGGCGACCGCCCTGCAGAGTTTTTCCCGGCAAGCGGCGACTGGGAAGCTATACCTACTACCAATGAATCATACGGTTATTCGAAATTTGATAAGAGCCATAAACCTGTGAGTTTTTTTATCCGGTTACTGGCCAAAGCAGCATCGCGTGGAGGTAACCTACTGATGAACATAGGCCAAATGGGTAATGGTGAATTTGCACCTGAGGATACGACCATTCTACAAGGCATAGGCCGGTGGATGAGCAAAAACTCGGCAAGTATTTATCAAACTACTAAAACACCTTTACCCTATCAAAGCTGGGGCGTATCGACAAGAAAAAATAACCTGCTCTATCTGCATGTATTCAACTGGCCAAAAAATGGCAAACTGGTAGTGGGCGGTTTAAAAAGTGGGGTTAATAAAGTTTGGCAGCTAGCTGATAAAAAAGAGTTAAAGTTTAACCGGATAGATCCCCTTGATATGGTTATCCATTTACCTGCCCAGGCCCCCGATACCAGCAACACGGTTCTGGTAATGGAAACTACCGGGTCAATAGAAACGGATACCTTGCGCCTACTAGCCAATCATGAAACAACCAATCGGTTATTAGCATTTGACGCGCGCCTGGAAGGTAAGGGATTTGGTTTTGGCGATGGAAAAACCAATAGCTATTATGTAGATGGCTGGAAAAACACCCATCAATCTGTAAACTGGGATTTCAGATTAATTGAACGTGCCACTTATAAAGTACTTTTAAAATACGTGGCAGATAATGCCGATGAAGGCACTTACGAGTTAAGCATTCGCGCTTTTAAAGTAAAAGACAGCATTTATGCTATACCAAAAGGCGCACAAGTTACAGAACATGTATTGGGTACCGTAACTCTTGAGCCTGGCGTACATAGCTTAATCATTTCGCCGGTTGAAATAAAGAAATCTGGTTTAATGAAAATATTAGAGGTACAGTTGATCCCGGTGAGTAAACCTTAATCGCGCTCAATAAGGCAAACAGCGTAGGCTACTACACCTTCTTCGCGGCCAATAAAGCCCATTTGTTCGTTAGTGGTGGCTTTAATGGATATATCCTCTTCGCTGATAGATGCGGCTTCGGCTATATAAGTTTTCATGGCGGGTATATGCGGATTTATCTTTGGGGCCTCCAGGCATACCATAGCATCAATATTGCCGATACTAAAACCCTTTTCTTTGATCAATGCCACCACATGCTGTAACAGTACCAGGCTGCTAATCCCTTTCCAGCGATTATCGGTATTGGAGAAATGAAATCCGATATCGCGCAAATTAGCTGCTCCCAGCAAGGCATCGCAAATAGCGTGTAACAATACATCGGCATCTGAATGCCCATAAGCGCCGGAATGGTGCTCTAACTTTACACCGCCTAAAACAAATGGGTGCTGTTCTTTTAACTGATGTACATCAAACCCAAAACCTACTTTTATCTTACCCATTATCTCCTGCCCACATTTGATATGCCACCGAAATTTGCCGACAAGGTAAAGCGCAGTGTATTAGCCAAAGGACTATTTTGCTGACTGGCCGCCAGGTATGAAAAATCGAAATTAAAGATATTATACTTCATACCTAAACCCAGGGTAAGATAGTGCCTGTCGCCTTTATCCGGATTTTCATAAAAATACCCGGCTCTAACCGCAAATTGATGATTATACCAGTATTCGACACCCGGAGAGAAGCTAATTTCTTTCAACTCTTCACTAAAACCACCCGGAGCATCACCAAATGACTGGAAGATTCCTGCCGGTACAGATACATCATCATCATGCCCTTTGATGATATTACCGTTTACATCACGTATAGGAGGTGTTGGCACCAATAATTTATTAATATCAAAAGTGGCTGTTACCTCATTGGTTTCATCAAGCTCCCAGGTATTGGCTACACCCAATTTTAAATTGGTAGGTAAAAAGTATTTAGGCCCTACATCACTGTAGCCTATTTTTGTACCGATGTTGGAGATATGGGCACCAAAGGCAAAAAGATTAGCGCTGCCGTACGGCTTTTTGTAAAATAATGACACATCTGCAGCAATCGCGTTACCTGGTTTGTTAACCTGTCCCGATCCCTGTGCAAAAGATATACTTGATATGCTTGAGCGTATATACCGCAGTGTTAATCCTAATGAAAGATTTTCGCCAAATTTACGGGCAAATGAACCATCTATCGAAAACTCATTAGGGGTGTAAGTACCCTGATCATTTGACTGATCATCCGTTAATTGTACCGAGCCGTAATTAAAATAACGCATAGACGCTCCTATGGTATTACGGTCACTTAATTTATGGGCATAACTTAGGTATGAAAGGCTGATATCAGGCACCAGGTGTCGTAACCAGGGGCTGTAAGATAATGAAAGCGCATCGTTACTCTCCAGAAATGCGAGTTTAGAGGGGTTCCAGAAATTGGCGTTAACATCTGGCGAAATAGCAACACCGGCATCACCCATTGCCCCTGAGCGCGAATCTGGAGATATATTTAAAAAAGGAACCTGAACAGGTATCGCCCTGATGCTACTACCATCAGTACTTGTGCCTACTGGGGTTTGTGCAATAACCGAAACTGGTAGCAGAAAGAGCACGGAATAAACAAAATAGCGAAAGGTAGAAAACTTCATTGGGTGAATTTAGCTTTAATATTTTAATTCATATACAGGTACGCCCAAAATTTACTCAGCATTTTTAAAGATCTATTGCAACAATTGCTCAATCAAAAAAAGCAAACCGGTGCAACTAATTTCAACAAATTTTCGTTCAAATGTCTGATAATAGTTTGAATTATTTTGAATAATGGTTTATACGCAGTAGCATTATACCCATTTTTTTCTAAATTTACCTTATAATATAACCGTAAAAATATGAAAATACTTTTTACTAAATCTGCTTTCGTGCTGTTGGCTGTAAGTGCCGTGGTAAGCAGCTGCAGTAAACAACACGAAACTTCGCAAAAAACCGGGATCACTTATAACGACAAAAACAATGGTGGTTATGTACGATTCAGGCAAACCCATCCCTCACCAGGGCCCGGTTTGGTGCCCATTGAAGGTGGTACTTTTGTGATGGGTGGCAGTGCAGACCAGGATGTTGCTTACGACTATAATAATGTAAAACGCAGGGTAACCGTTCCATCTTTTTACATGGATGAGACCGAAGTATCAAACCAGGATTGGCTTGATTATCTGCATTGGACAGCTATTACTTTTCCAAATGACAGGGAGTTATATTATGATGCTTTGCCCGATACATTGGTATGGCGTAAACCATTATCATACAATGAGCCTTATGTAGATAACTATCTGCGTCATCCCGCGTTTCAGGATTATCCTGTAGTGGGTGTAACCTGGGATCAGGCGCAGGATTATTGCCAATGGCGTACCGACCGCACCAATGAGAATATCTTACGCGAATCGGGCAAAATGGTAGCCTGGAAAGATTTGAATGGTGGCAAAAATGGCCAGCCGGCGGCATCATCAGAGCCTTACAATAACGATATGTACCTTAACGGCCAACAAAGAGGCCCCGGATTTGACGGAAAGAAAATGATGCCGGATCTGAGTCCTAACGCGCAGGCTGGCACTGGCAAAGGCAATAAACCCGTAAGGCCCGTACGTATGGAAGATGGTATACTGAAACAAGGATACCGCCTGCCATCAGAGGCCGAATGGGAATACGCTGCGCTGGCTTTGGCAGGCAATACCCAGTTTGAAAATATCGACGACGGTAAAATGTATCCATGGAATGGCCTGGGTGTACGCTCTGCCAAGAGTAAAACCCGGGGCTTAATAATGGCCAACTTTAAACGTGGTGCCGGCGATAATGCTGGTGTTGGAGGTTACCTGAATGATAAGGCGGATATCACTGCGCCAGTACGTTCATATGCACCAAACGATTTTGGTTTGTATAACATGGCTGGTAATGTAAACGAATGGGTTGCTGACACTTACCGCCAAACCTCATTTGAAGAGTTTGATGACTTTAACCCGTTCCGTGGCAACGAATACACCAATAAACGTTTAGCCGACCCATCAAAAGGTCTTTACGCCAAAGATAAATACGGTCGCCCGATCAAAGATCCGGCAAAAGCCAATAGAAAATTAAAATACAGTGAGCTTTTAGCCTTACAAGGCCAACGTCCAGATTCGACAAACGCCACACAGGCTGCCCCGGCAGCTAATGGCAGCGTGGCTGCTGCTAATGCGGCAAGTGCTAATGCACAATTAGCTGTCCGCAATTCGGGTAAAGCATTTAATCCCGATTTGAGGGGCGATAAAGACACCGTTAACCTGGCTTTATACGGAAATACTACGCTTGTTAACAACCGTTCAAAAGTTTACAAGGGAGGTTCCTGGAACGATATGGCTTATTGGTTAAATCCGGCCAGCCGCCGTTTTATGGATCAGGATGAGGCCAGTGCTGAAGTTGGTTTCCGCTGCGCGATGACCCTGGTTGGCGCACCTGAAATTTATCCTACCGGCAAACCCCACTATGGTGTTAAAAAAGCTAAAACTTTTAAATCAAGGTAAGAACATTACAAACTATCGTATAAACAAAAGATGCCGCTCAGTTATTGAGCGGCATCTTTTGTTTATACGCATATTTCAAAACCATTTGAAGAAAGGGCTTTTTTGTCATCCATGTAATGGCATAGACCAGGTTAAGTAGGCTATATTACAGTACGTACATCTGTGTTTCTATGATTTGGCCCCTGTAATAACACATGTATTTAACTCCAACTCTAACGCAAAGACAAATGATATAGGTTACCCCAATACATCCCGAACAACAAAAAGCCCCGGCCTTATGTATAAGGCCGGGGCTTTTTGTTTTATTTTTATGAAGGCATTTATTGATAACCTTCGTTCTGCGTTAAATTTGGATTTGCATCCCGCTCACGTTTAGGTATCGGAAATATCAATTTTGGTGAGTTCCAATGAAAGGTTTCTACCGGGTTACCATCGCCGTCTATTGAATTGGTATCTTCCTCATAACGCTTTAAATCGCCCAATCTTACACCCTCAAAAGGAAGCTCAACACGACGCTCCCGTTTCATCACCACAAATAGGGAATCCTTTACGACCGCTGGTGTGTTGGCCAATTTTGCTCTGTTTCTTACAACATTTATATCAGCTGTTGCTCCTGCCAGATCAGTAGTAGCCTTCTGAAGTCTTGCTTCTGCTCTGATCAAATAAATCTCAGCTAAACGAATGGTAATTACGTTACCAAAGGTATTGTTAAACTTGGCTGTAAAAGGGCCATTTGTAAAATCGTAAAACTCATTGGCACGATCATCACCGGCTTCATACCGCGCCAGATGTTGCGGATAAATATATGTTTCTCCACGACCTGCAAAATCGGCACTTGCATAAACTTCATTTAATGCGTTAAATCCAGCCTGGGGTGAAATTTGAATTGCAAATATGTCTTCGGTAGAGTTAAATACGTGCGTAGCTTGTGGTGGATTCTGAAATTCGTCGGAGAAGTGTTCAACCAGTTTAAAAAGCCCGCTGTTAATGATCTTTGTGGCTTCTGTTTCTGCCAAATCATATTTTTTCTGCGTAAGGTAAATTCGTGCCAGTACAGCTGATGCTGATGAAGAACTCGCATACGGTGGATTGCTCCCGGCAAGATTAGCTTCGGCACTCGTTAAATCAGCTATTGCCTGTGCGTAGATTTCGGCAACGGTGTTCCTTTTAGGTTTTTGTATTCCTGGTATTGTTGTTGTTGGTATTAATATCAAAGGAACAGCCAGGTTTATTGTTGGATCGCCATCATTCCAGGCCTTTCCAAATGCACGGGCTAAATCAAAATAAGTCATACCTCGCAAAAATTTTGCTTCTGCCTGAACCCTTGTTCTTTTGCCTTTAGCTGTATCAACCAAAGTTATATTGGCCAAAACCGTATTACAAACACCAATGGTATTATAACCCGCATCCCATACCCCCTCAACAAAGGTATTATTGATAGTTACTTTTTTATTATCAAGTTCGGTATAATCAGAAAAAGTACCTTGATATGAGAAATCACCATCATCCGCTAAAAAATCTGTACTTGACTGCAATCTGCCACCATAAAGTCCCCTTAAGCCCGCTGCGGTGTAAGCCCCGATAAGCACACCTTCCACATCTTTTGATGTTTTTAAAGCCAGATCCGATTCTACAGAATTTTGAGGCTTAATATTTAACTGCTTTTGACAGCCGGAGTTATATAGCATTGCTAACGTACTTAATGCTATTATTGAATATTTTATTTTTTTCATCTTCTTCAGCTTAAATTAAAATCCCACGTTAATACCAAAAGTTATTGTTTTAGCCTGCGGGGCTGCATAAAAATCATAGTTTTGAGTAATGTTGCCAGAAAATGCATCAGAATTTAGCTCGGGATCCCAACCTTTATACTTGGTCCATGTAGCTAAATTTGTTGCCTGCGCATAAATTCTTAAACTATGTAATTTAATTTTCTCCAACACTGCTTTTGGGAAATTATACCCTAAAACAATATTCTTTAAACGCAGGTACGACCCATCGCTTAAATATCTTGAACTGGGGTTTATACCGTTTCCACCAAATAAACGAGCCTCGGGCACCATAGTAATATCACCCGGCTTTTTCCATGATTGAAGCTGATCAATAGTTTGATTATCAGCTCCATTATTAAAGCCAACTGACATGTATTGGCCACCTCCGTTATAAATTTGGTCACCATTTACTTCCTGCAATAAAAAGCTAAAATCAACACCTTTATAGCTTATAGTATTATTTAAACCAGCAATAAATTTAGGATTAGGATTGCCAACAACCACAGGATTTGCCTTGTTGTAATCATTTGTAGTCTCTTTATTTAGCTTTCCCCCTCCCAGATCGTTATTTTTATAATATAGTGCGTCACCAGTAGCTGGATCAACACCGGCAAATTCCACAGTATAAAATATACCCAATGGCTGGCCTTCAACAGCCCGATTCACAGCATCACCACTTCCTGTTATAACTTGCCCCTTTAGGTCAGTAATTTTATTTCGGTTTACCGAGAAGTTAAAGCTGGTTGTCCACGTTAGTTCTTTACCCACAATATTCTTTGAATCTATCTGTAACTCAAAGCCTTTGTTTTGCAATTTACCAAGGTTTTGGGTTATGGTTGTAAAACCAGATGTAGCTGGTACTTGTACATTCAGCAACAGATCTTTAGTTTTCTTTAAATAAACATCAAATTGTCCGGATAAGCGTCCGTTAAAGAAACCAACATCTAAACCGATATCTGATTGAGCAGTAGTTTCCCATTTCAAATCGGGATTAGGTAATTGAGTTGGTCTTGAACCGGCAACACCGGCATAGCCAAACTCTGAAAATAATCCGCGTGATGGGAAATTACCAATTTCAGAGTTACCTGTTAAACCATAACTCGCCCTCAATTTCAATTGAGATACGAGTTGCTGTTGTTTCATAAAGCTCTCTTCTGAAACAATCCAGCCTACCGAACCTGCCGGGAAGAAGCCATACCGATGATTAGCACCAAATCTTGATGATCCGTCAATACGTCCACTTAATGTTAAAAGATATTTTTCATCGTACTTGTAATTTACCCTGCTGAAATAAGAGAGTAAAGAATAAGCCGTTGAAGTGGATGAACCGGCGGTAATATTAGCCGAACTATTTAATTTTTTATAGGCATCACTCGGGAACTGCTGACCTGTAATTGAGTTAAGATCATTTTGTTGACGCTGATAAGTCATCCCGCCAACAGCATTAATATTACTCTTGCCAATATCCTTAATAAATTGTAAAAAGTTATTGGTGTTAAAATTCACCGATGTTACAGATGAGTTAAAGCCTGCTCCGTTTGGCGTGCCCGAGTTACGGGATGTTAAACTACCCGCATAGTTGTCTTCACTTGAGTTTAATATATCTACACCCACCTCTGAACGAAAGCTTAATGACGGAAGTATTTTTATCTGGGCAAAAACGTTCCCAAGGTTCCTGTAGTCTGTTGTATTAAAGTAGCTGTTTTGGGAATTCAACAGCGGATTAAAATATATAGGAAAATTGGAGTTTGGAAGACCGGTAGTCGGATCAAGTGCACCACTGGTTAAGCCTGTACGCGGGTCAATAACCGGCGTAATTGGCGATAATGCAACAATTTGCTCTGGAGTTGAAAACTGATCATCATTAGACAAACGATAGTTTTTTGTACGCGACACACTCAAATTGGCGCCTACCTCTAACCATTTGTTGGCCTGGTTGCTGATATTAGTTCTTAAACTATATTGATTAATCGCATTACCGATCAAAAATCCTTTCTGATTATTGTAAGTACCGGATATATAAAACTTTGTTTTTTCGTTACCGCCAGATAACACCAGGTTATAATTTTGCACCGGTGCATGTTGGGTTATTTCTTTCTGCCAATCGGTATTTACTGCATATGTTTTATAATTATCGCTACCGGCGGCATATCTCTGCAATCTTGCGGCAATAGATGCAGCGGAATATCCACCTGCTAAACCCGCAGCAGTTAACGCTGTAACATATTGTTGTGCATTTAAAAACTCACGATCATTGGTTGGCTTACTAAAGCCATAATACTGATTGTAGGTTACTTTTGTATCACCCGCCTTGCCTTTTTTGGTAGTTACTAAGACTACCCCATTTGACGCTCTTGAACCATAAATTGCAGCTGCCGAAGCGTCTTTCAATATATCAATGGATTCAATATCATTTTGGTTAAGATCCACCAGCGGATTGGTTGATGCTCCATTGGTTGAAAAATCATCAACCGTAATAGGCAAACCATCAACTACGTATAAAGGTTGGTTACCTGCCGATACTGATGAAGCGCCTCGAATACGTACCTGGATACCCTGGCCTAACTTACCATTCTGGGCTTGTATGTAAACACCCGGTGTTCTGCCTTGTATTGCCGATTCTAAGCTGGGTACGGGGATATTTTCAATATCGGCACCTTTAATCTTTGATATCGATCCGGTTAACGTTTGCTTGCTTTGCGTACCGTAACCAACCACTACAACTTCGGTAAGTTGTTTTGAGTCTGATTCCAATTGCACATTCAGTGGCTTGCTACCGATTGGCAATTCGGCGTCTTTAAATCCAAGAAATTTAAAAACCAGCACCTTTGCGTTAGCAGGAACCGTAAGGTTGAACGTCCCATTCACACCGGTTTGAGTGCCTGTTCCCTGAGCCCCCTTCACAGTTACACTTACCCCAGGTAAGGGCGAACCGTCTTTCTGATCTGTTACTTTACCTGTAATAACACGGCTTTGTGCTAAACCAAATGTAATACAAGAAAACAACAACAAAATTGTTAGTAAATTTTTCTTCATGTAGTGAAATATTAAATTGAGAAAAGTAATTTAATAAAAAATGAATAAACAAACAATAAAAACCATAAAAAAACGTTGGCTTTTTTGCGATTTACATCAAATAATGCCCAGGAAGTAGGTGAGTTTATTAAAATCCCATCAGGATCTGTCCCTTCTCTACTTTATCACCTGCCTTTACTTTTATACTCTTTATAGAAACATCCGCCGGCGATTTGATGATGTTTTCCATTTTCATGGCTTCCAGTACCAACAGGTTATCACCCTTTTTAACTTCATCACCTTCAGCGACAAAAACTTTAAGTACCATACCCGGCATCGGGGCTTTTATTTCACTCACCCTGGTGCTATTCAGGCTACTTAAGCCCAGTTTATCCAGCAATACATCAAATTGATCTTTGGCGGTTATTGAATAAGTATTGGTGTTTATTTTAATCTCGGCAGTTTTATCAGAGCTGTTAAAACTAACCACTTCAACCCGGTACGATCTGTCATTTTCAATAACATGATATATCCCCTCTCCAATATGTTTAATATCCGGTTCGGTTTTGGTATTGTTTACCAACAGGTTCTCTCCGGTTCGGTTAACTTCAATATCATGCCGATTATTTATCTTGAGTTGATACATGCCTGGGGATTAGTGATTAAGCCTTGATTTGCTTAAATCTAAGAAACAATTATTATAAATCTACCATTTATTAGTTCACAGTAAATATGCGAATATCACTATTCCGGATTTTCTATTGCGTAAATATGTATTGAATCAAGTTTGCGCCCATTTTCAATGCTTTTAAGCGCGCTTCCTGTGTATCGCCGGCATAGGTGCCATAATCTTCCCAACCATTGCCCAGATCGCACTCATAGGTATAAAAACACACCAGTCTGCCTTTGTAAATAAGTCCGAAGCCCTGCGCCCGTTTACCATCGTGTTCATGAATTTTAGGCAGGCCATTGGGAAAGGGATATTTTTGATGATAGATGGGATGGTTAACCGGCAATTCCACAAAATCAAGCTCCGGGAAAACCTTTTTCATTTGCGGACGAATAAACTTATCGAGGCCGTAATTATCATCGATATGCAAAAAACCACCTCCGGTTAAATACTTGCGCAGATTGTGTGCCTCCTGATCGGTAAATATTACGTTGCCATGGCCGGTCATAAAGGTAAAGGGGTAGTTAAATAAGGAGGCGCTACCAACTTCTACTACATCATCATCGGCCTCAAAGTTGGTTTTTAAATTTTCGTTACAAAATTTGATCAGGTTGGGCAATGCGGTTCGGTCGCCATACCAATCGCCACCCCCATTGTATTTAAGTCTGGCAATTTTATAGGCAGGATTATTAAAACCGCTCATGAATATAATGGCAGCAAAGGCAAAACAAAATATTTTAGCAGTTTTCATACACGGTTTAAAAAGTTCACCTCAAAACAGGCCTCAAGTGCAGCTGTTTCGGTACGCAGGCGGCTTTCACCTAAAGTTATGGGTTTAAAACCGTTTTGCAAAGCACTTTCAATTTCGGCGGGTGTAAAATCACCTTCAGGTCCTATCAATACCAGGTAGCGGCCATGCGGTAGTAACTCATCACGCAAGCTAAGTTTTTCGCCGGGTTCGCAGTGTGCGATAAACTTTTGTCCATCAAACGGGCGTGATAAAAGGTCATTTAGCTTTACCGGTTCATTTAAAACCGGATGGTAAGCTTTAATAGATTGCTTGATAGCAGCTGTAATGATCTTCTTTAAGCGATCAACTTTAGCTTCCTTACGCTCTGACCGTTGACTGATGATCAATGATACCTCATCAATACCAATCTCGGTAGCTTTCTCCAGGAACCATTCCAGGCGTTCAATATTTTTGGTAGGGGCTACTGCTAAGTGCAGGTAATGGTTGCGTTTGTTATAGTTCTCTGTAACCGAAGTAACTTGCAGTATGGTGCGTTTAGGATGGGCATCCTGTATCACCGCGGTATAAAAGCCACCCCGGCCATCAATCAGTTGTACTTCGCTGCCTGCCTCCAGCCGTAATACACGGATAGCATGTTTGCTTTCTTCTTCACTAAGAAAATATTGCGGGTGCGAGGGTGCTATATCGGGAGTATAAAAAAGCATAAAATCAAAAGCTGAAAGCTCAAGGCTTAAAGCCAAAAGCCTGAATACATAAAGCTTTGTGCTTTCAGCCTTAAGCTTTCAGCATCACTCAGTGTAAATCTACCGCATCTTCTTCATTTATCAGTAACTCTAACTTAACTGATTCAATGTTTTGATCGGATTTACGCAACACGGTAATATTATATCCGTTTGATTCTTTTTGTTCGCCTACATCTGGGATTTTGCCAAATATATCTCCCAGCCATCCCGATACAGTATCAAAGTCGCCATCTTCCGGAAGATCATGCGGCAAATGTTCGTTCACATCATATATAGGGGCAAGCGCATTCACGATAAATTCCCGGTCGTTCACTTTTTCAACAATAGGCTTTTCCTCATCGTACTCGTCCTGTATCTCACCCACCAATTCTTCTACAATATCCTCCAACGTAACCATACCCGCGGTACCACCAAATTCGTCAAGCACAATGGCTATCTGAATCCGTTTCTGCTGCAGCTCGGCCATCAGATCGTTGATCTTTTTAGTTTCAGGAATAAAATAGGGCTTGCGGATAATGTTTTTTAGTACGATCTCTTCATTGCGGGCCAGTAGCGGTAAAATATCTTTGGCGTGTACAATTCCAATGATCTTATCGATCACATCATCATAAACAGGCATACGTGAATATCCTTCGGTGATGATCATATCCAGCAGTTCTTCTTTAGTGGAACTGATATCAATGCCAGATATTTTTGTACGGGGCACCATGATGTTCTTAACCACACGCTCGTTAAAATCAAACACGTTCTGAATCAGTTCGTGTTCATTTGAATCCAAAGCGCCCGATTCTTTACCCTGTTCAAGCAAGTATTGTAATTCTTCTGAGCTATGGTGGGCCTCTCCGCCTTCTAAGGTATTAATACCCAAAAGCCTCAAAATAAAATTAGCGAACCCATTTAACAACCATATCAAAGGTTTGAAAAACACAAAGAAAAACCTAAGCGGAAGAGAAACCGCCAGCACGGTACGTACCGATTTTTGAATGGCTATTGATTTAGGGGCAAGCTCACCAAACACAATATGCAATACGGTAATAAAAGTAAAGGCTAAAATATGACTGGCGGTAATAAAACCACTGGAAAGTGTTATCCCAATAGACAGAAAACCCCTGATCACAATATTGGTGGCTACTTCTTCGCCCACAACACCTAATGCCAGTGATGCTATAGTAATGCCTAACTGTGTTGCAGCCAGGTAACCATCCAGATTGTGCAATATACCACGTGCAACCTTGGCAACCCCGCTTCCCGATTTAGCCTTTATTTCAATTTGTGAACCCCGTACCCTTACCATGGCAAACTCCGCGGCTACAAAAAAGCCGTTGAGCAAAACCAGCAACACGGTTGCAATTAAATAAAGGGGGCTTATTTCGTAATGCGCGGGGTCCATCTATTAATTATTGCGTGACAGGAAAAGTAGTCTTATACAATTCCAAACTTTCTTGTATCACTTTATGTGCGTAACGAACACCGAGTAAATGTTCAATGGTTACGTTTTTACCTTCCAGTTTTTTGTAATCTTTAAAGAAACGAACGATCTCGGTCATGGCATGCGGGGGCAGCTCATTCAAATCGTTGATATAATTTACCGACATATCATTTTTGGCTACTGCAATGATCTTATCATCTTGCTCGCCATTATCAACCATGTGCATCACACCTACAACTTTGGCCTCGATGATCGACATCGGGAATACGTCAATAGAGCATAACACCAGGATGTCCAACGGATCTTTATCATCGCAATAAGTTTGCGGGATAAAACCATAGTTTGCCGGGTACATTACCGAAGAAAATAAAACACGATCAAGCTTTAATAAACCTGAATCTTTATCAATTTCATATTTGGCTTTTGAACCTTTGGGGATCTCGATGATTGCATTAACAATTTCAGGGATATTTTCGCCAGGAGAAACCTGGTGCCAGGGGTGCTGTGTACTCATTTAGTAGTTGTATTTATATTATTTATTTTCTTTTGCTTCTAATATTTTCTTTCTTATGTAAGCTACTATCAAAGGAATTGATGTAACTATGATCAATCCTAAAACAATGTATTGCAGATAATCTTTTAACTGCGGAAAGCGTTTCCCCAGAAAAAAGCCGCTCAGGGTAAATGCGCATACCCAAGTTACACTGCCTATAAAGTTAAATAAAGTAAACCTCTTTATATCAACCTTTACCACACCTGCAAATATAGGGGCAAATGTTCTAACTATAGGGAAAAATCTGCCTAAAATCAACGCCATGCCACCGTACTTATTATAAAAATCGCTGGCCAGTGTCACGTATCGTTTTTTAAAGAACAGGGAATCATTTTTATTAAACAATACCGGCCCCGTTCGATATCCGAACCAATAACCAGCAAAGTTACCTAATACTCCGGCACCAATAAGCGATAAAACCAATGTGGATATAGTTACATCAACCTTCCCTGCCGCGCACAGCAGACCTGCCATGAACAGCAGATAATCTCCCGGTAAAAAAAAACCAAAAAACAGGCCGGTTTCAGCAAACACAACAACAAGCAAGAGATAAAAGCCCCCCCTGCTTATAATGGATTGAGCGTCCGTTAAATTTTGAAGGTATTCCCAAAAACTTTCCATTCACTATATCTGTAAAACTACAAATATTAAATCAATTTGCAGTTATCCAGTTATTGATTAAATGAACCTGGCAATAAAATCCGGATAAACACCGATAAGAATAGTTACCAGTGCCGAAATGATAAATACTATTTTATAGTAGGCAGGTACCACCAGTTCGGTACGATCAGCCGTGCGGAAATACATGGCGATAATAACCCTGAAATAGTAAAAAATACTGATAATGGCGTTTATTACCGCTATAATAACCAACCAAACATGATATTTGGCCAGCGCTGCGGAGAACATGAAGAACTTACCCATAAAGCCCGCGGTGAGTGGTATACCTGCCAATGAAAGCATGGCAATAGTTAATACCAATGCCAGGAAAGGATTACTTTTTGCCAAACCATTAAAGCTTTCAAAATTATCGCTGCCACTTTGTTGCTGTACCAATATTAAACTGCCAAAAGCAATGATCGAAGCTATAGAATAAGCCGTAGCATAAATAAATACCGAATTAGCCGAGCCTGAGCCTAAAGCTACTATAGCAAAAAGCAGGTAGCCAGCGTGTGATATGCTCGAAAAAGCCAGCATGCGTTTAAAGCTTTGCTGATAAAGGGCGGTGATATTACCGATAAACAAAGTAATAACAGTGATAACCAATATTACAGGGACCCAAAAATCAGACAATGGCGCAAAGCAGGCCGAGAACAGGCGCAGGAAAGCGGCAAAGCCCGCGGTTTTAACCACGGTTGACATGAACGCGGTAATCAAGGTTGGTGCTCCTTCATATACATCCGGTGTCCAGAAATGGAAAGGGGCAGCGCCTACTTTAAAGCAAAGACCAACAATGATCAATACAATGCCGGTGTAAAACATAGGGTCGGCATGCGGATGGGCCAAAACCCAGTCGCGGATTACTTCCAGGCTAAATGAGCCTGTTGTTCCGTACAATAATGTGATACCAAACAACAGGAAACCTGTTGAAAAAGCACCCATTAGAAAATATTTTAAAGCCGCTTCGTTCGATGCAAAATCACTTTTCTTGATACCTGCCAGTATGTATAAACTTACTGACATGATCTCGATACCGATAAATAACATCACCAGGTTATAGAACGATACCATCACAATGATACCTGCCAACGAAAACAGGATAATAGCATAGTACTCCGCTATATGTTTACTTATCCTATCAAAATATCCTTTTGAAAGCATCAGGATAAGTATAGTTGCAATAATGGTGATCCCCGAAAACGCGATAGCAAAATTATCAAACATCATCATACCGTGGTATATAGGCAAGGCAACATTATTCCATTGGGCAATGGCTAAACCTAAGGCCGCCAGCAAACCAATAATAGTAACCGGTAATAATGATTTTGTAGCCTTATACAAGCCCAGGTACAAAAGCACTATTGGTAAAACAGATATGATGATTAAAGTATTCATTTATGTGAAATTCTAAATCCTAAGCTCTAAAACGAACCTTCAGTTTTCTTTAATAAGTTTTAATGTTTATTGAATGTATTAAATTATTAACAGCAGCCTCTGATATATGCAGGATAGGATGCGGATAAACACCTATTGCGATGATCAGCACGCAAATAATACATAAGGTCAGTTTCTCGGATCCGCTAATGTCAGTAAAAGTAGCGGTTAGCTCGTTGGTTTCGCCTTGCATTACATTTTTGTACATCCGCAGCATATATACCGCACCAAAAATAATGGTTAAACCAGCAACTGCTCCCAATGCTATATTGAAATAATGATAGGCGCTGTATTCAAACACACCGTTAAGCAGTAAAAACTCGCCCACGAAACCGTTGGTTAAAGGCAAACCAACTGTTCCCAGCACTATAATTAAAAAAGCTATTGAAAATTTTGGCGCAACTTTGGCAATGCCACCAAGCTGGCTGATATCGCGGGTATTTAACCTACGGCTAATGATATCCCAGATAAAGAACATACCTACTACGTTGATCCCGTGGCTAAGCATCTGGATCATAGCTCCTTGAACACCTATCGATGTCCAGGCAAATATCCCCGCGGCTATTAAACCAACGTGTGCTATGGACGAATAGGCGACTAAGCGTTTACCATCTTTTTGGTTAAAGGCGATCAGCGAAGCATATATGATACCGATCACCGCTAATATCATGACCAGGGCTTGCCAATGCATAAAGCCTAAAGGTGCATTTGGGATTAACCAGCGGATAACACCATAGATACCCATCTTAAGCATAATACCCGATAACAGCATGGTACCCGCTGTAGGCGCTTCGGTATAAGTATCCGGTTGCCAGGTATGGAACGGGAACAGAGGCATTTTAATAGCGAAGGCCAGGAAAAATGCCCAGAACACCAGCGACTGATGCTTAGCATCCAAACCTATGCGGTAAAATTCGTGGATATCATAATTTTTGCCAGGGGATTGCAAGTACAGGTAAATGATACCTACCAGCATAAATAACGAACCGGCAAACGTGTATATAAAAAACTTAATGGTAATGCGGATGCGGTTTTCGCCACCCCACAGGGCACATATAAAATAGATCGGGATCAACGCGGCTTCCCAGCCTACGTAGAACAAAAATCCGTCTAAAGCAGTAAATACAACCAGCAAACCAGCTTGCATAAATAATATCAAACCGTAAAAAGCGCCTTCGTTGTTATACTTGTGCTGATAGGTTGATAAAATAATAAGCGGTAAAAGCAGTGTGGTTAACAGCACCATGATCATGCTGATACCATCGATACCGGCACTAAAGTAGATACCAAATTTGGGTATCCATGGAACGTCAATAGCAAACTGGGTAGTTGCATCGGGTATAAACTTGCTTAAAAATAAGCCGGCAATTACCAGTTCGGCAACTGAGAAAAATAATGCAGCGTGTTTAGCGGTCCCGTTTTTTAATAAGGCTACTATAACTGCGGCTACTACTGGTAAAAATATTAATATACTAACGGTCATGTTATATGGTAAACGCTTATCGTTTATATTTTAGTTAATCCAAATATGCTATACGCCAATACAGCAATAATTCCAAGTACCATGATAAATATGTAGAAACCTACATTACCGGTTTGCAATAAGCGCAAACCTTTACTGGTTTCAATAGTACCCTTGCCTAATCCGTTCACCAAACCATCAATACCCAGGCGCTCCACCACGTTATAAAAGAAAGTGGACAGAAAATCCAAAGGTTTACGGATGATCAAATCATACAGCTCATCGATATAAAATTTGTTATAGGATATGCTGGTGAGTGCCGGGCGTTCTTCGGTATCCGCCACCGGCAAACTGCCACCCTTTACATATTTAAAGTAAGCATAAGCTAACGCGATCAAAGCTACCAGTACCGATGTACCCATCAGTATAAATTCTGTATTGGCTTGTAGATGATGCTCGCCCAAAATAGCATTTGATTTCTCGAACACCGGTGCCAGGAAATGTTCCAACTCATGATGGCCGCCTAAAACTTCGGGCACACCGATCATACCACCGATCATCGAAAGAATGGCCAGTACAATTAACGGGATAGTGATGGTTGCCGGCGACTCATGTACATGGTGCTCCTGCTCATGTGTACCGCGGAACTTTCCATAAAAAGTAAGGTACAACATCCGGAACATATAGAATGAAGTCAGCATAGCGGTAAATACACCAATCACATAAAATGTGGTGCTATGCGCATAAGCATGAGCCAGGATTTCGTCTTTTGAAAAGAAACCAGAAAATGGAGGGATACCCGATATCGCGATAGTACCTATCAGCATGGTAGCAAAGGTTATTTTGATCTTACCTTTCAAGCCCCCCATTTTGCGCATGTCCTGCTCGCCACTCATAGCATGGATCACCGAGCCCGCGCCCAGGAATAATAAAGCTTTGAAGAAAGCGTGTGTTAATACGTGGAAGAAAGCGCCTGTGTAAGCACCAACACCCAAACCTAAAAACATATAGCCCAATTGTGATACGGTTGAATAGGCCAGTACCTTTTTAATATCAGTTTGTGTTAATGCAATTAATGCAGCGAACAATGCCGTTGCCAAACCAATGATGGCTACTACCTCCATAGTAAACGGAGACAGGGAATAGAAAATATTGGAACGCGCTATCATGTATACACCAGCTGTAACCATGGTAGCCGCGTGTATCAGTGCCGATACCGGCGTTGGGCCGGCCATCGCGTCTGGCAGCCATGTAAATAAGGGCAACTGGGCCGATTTACCAACAGCACCTACAAAAAGCAGTAAAGTTATAGCCGTTAAGGGCCCTGTTTGACTGGCCGTTAAACTAGCTGCTTTAGGAAATATGATAGCAAAATCAATGCTGCCAAAAATATGTATGATCAAAAATATGCCTAATAAAAAGCCCAGATCACCTATACGGTTCATGATAAAAGCTTTCTTAGCGGCATCGGCATAACTTGGATTGGTATACCAGAAACCGATAAGCAGGTAGGAGCATAAACCTACACCTTCCCAACCGATGAACATGATGAGATAATTTGAACCCATCACCAATAAAAGCATAAAGAACACGAACAGGTTCAGGTAAGCAAAGAATTTACCAAAGCCTTTATCATCGTGCATATACCCTATCGAATACAGGTGGATGAGGAAACCAACACCTGTGATGATCAACAGCATGATAGCACTCAACTGATCAACCAGGAACGA
Organism: Mucilaginibacter sp. BGA-UO-ETr-C110; assembly: GCF_059567985.1. Lineage (NCBI taxonomy): Bacteria > Pseudomonadati > Bacteroidota > Sphingobacteriia > Sphingobacteriales > Sphingobacteriaceae > Mucilaginibacter > Mucilaginibacter sp. BGA-UO-ETr-C110. Next base: position 6,099,141 of record NZ_JCAQPB010000002.1, on the reverse strand, counting down.
GAAAGATATTTTTAGCGTGCCAACAGAGATCCAGTCGAAATAAGTAACATTAATAGGATGACCGCTTGATTTGATCTGGAAGAAAACTGCGAGGCTTAAACCAAAAGACACCAGTACCAGCAGGCTGCCAATAAAGCCAATTACGTTTTTTGATAATGAATTGCGGCCAAGTCCGTTAATAATAAAACCGGCTAACGGTAATATGGGAATAAGCCAGATGTATTGATTCATGTTTTATACGTTGTACGTTTTATGTTGTACGTGATACGTGAATATTTTACGTAACGCGTTTATATTTTTATAGATGACAGATCCGAAATTCCGAAATCCGAAATCACTCTACCACTTCAGCCTGTTCAGTACGTTGATGTCAACCGAGTTGGTATTACGATAGATCATCACAATGATGGCTAATCCTACCGCAACTTCCGCGGCAGCTAATGCCATAATAAAGAACACGAAAACCTGTCCGCTGGCATCACCACGGTAAACCGAGAAAGCGGTAAGCAATAGGTTAACCGCGTTAAGCATCAGCTCAACCGACATGAAAATCACGATAGCATTGCGGCGTATCAATACGCCCATTACCCCTATCGAAAAAATAATGGCGCTTAATAATATATAATGATTAAGCGGTACCGCGTGTAGGGTATTTGTTAAACTATCCATTATTATGCAGTTTTAGGGTCTTTAGTAGCCAGTAAAACAGCGCCTACCATTGCCGATAACAGCAATACAGACGATACTTCAAATGGCAGTAAAAATTCATTAAACAATACTTTGCCCAGGTTTTTCACCAGGCCCAGATCGGGGTTTTTTAAGATCACCGGGTTTGATGTGGCTATCAGTTTTAATGACGATGCCAAAGCTACCGCCAGGATACCTCCGCCAAACACACCTGCTATTTTTATCATAAATGGCTTTACTGGCTCACTTTCCTTGTTCAGATTGATGAGCATCAGCGTGTACAGAAACAATACCAGGATAGCGCCCATATACACAATAAAATTAACGATGGCCAGGAACTGGGCATTCAATAAAATATAGTGAATGGTGAACGTAAAAAAGGTAAGTATCAGGTAAAGGATACTATGTACCGGGTTTTTGGCCGAGATAACCAGTATCGAAAAGAATATGGACAAAAACGCGATGAAGTAAAATGTACTCATGTTTATATTTACAAAATACCCTTTCCCATTAAAGTTTGGGCAAAGGTATAAAACTTCTTTATTGATTTAAGGGGGCCTCTACTAATTTGTCTTTACCGTAAATAAAATCCTTCCTCAAATAGTCGGCAGGTACAATATCACCGTCAAGATATATCGCCTCTTTAGGGCAAGCCTCTTCACACAATCCGCAGAAAATGCAACGCAGCATGTTTATTTCGTAAACAGCGGCATACTTTTCTTCGCGGTACAGGTTCTCTTCACCTGGCTGACGCTCTGCTGCCGTCATGGTGATGGCTTCTGCCGGGCATGAAAGCGCGCACAATCCGCAGGCAGTGCAGCGTTCCTTACCATTCTCATCACGTTTCAGGGAGTGCATGCCACGAAAGTTCTCAGAAAATTCGCGCTTCTCTTCAGGATAACTGATCGTAACCGGTTTCCTGAAAAAGTGCTTCATGGTAGTAGCCAGGCCACTAACAATGGCCGGCAAGTAAGCACGCTCCATAAAATTGAGTGGCTTTACTTCCAGTACTTTTTTCTTATTGCTTAATGATTCCATTTTATTAAAATCCAAAGTGTGTAAGTAATGTACTACCAATACCGGTAAGCACAATGTTGGCAATGGCCAATGGTATCAATATTTTCCAACCCAAATCCATCAACTGGTCATAGCGGAAACGCGGGATAGTCCAGCGAACCCACATGAAAAAGAAGATGAATGAGATAATTTTTATAAAGAATACGCCAACCCCGATCAGCGGACCTATAGCCGGACCTGTATGGGCCAATACCCAATCCATACCCGGATAATTGTAACCGCCCCAATACAAGGTAGCCATAACTGCCGATGAGATAAACATATTGATATACTCTGCAAACAGGTAAAAACCCAGTTTCATAGAGGAGTATTCGGTATGATAACCACCTACCAACTCAGTTTCGCACTCGGGCAAATCGAACGGTGTACGGTTGGTTTCGGCAAAGGCACATACGATGAATAGTATAAAACCAAGTGGCTGCCTTAATACATTCCAGTGCCAGCTATGTTGTTGCTCGGCAATTTCGCGCATGCTTAAAGTACCGGTTAACATCAGCAAAGCGATGATGGATAAACCCATCGAAATTTCATAGCTGATATTTTGCGATGCCGCGCGGATAGCACCCAATAAGGAATATTTATTGTTTGATGCCCAGCCACCTATCATTACGCCATACACACCTAATGATACAACACCAAAAATGTACAACACACCAACGTTAATATCAGTTACCTGCAAGTCGATACTGTGACCGCCGATAACCATTGTTTGCCCCCATGGAATAACAGCCGAACCTATACAGGCGGTCAATATAGCCAGAGAAGGCCCAACAATAAACAGGAAAGGTGTTGCATTAGTTGGGATGATCTCTTCCTTTAAAAACATTTTGCCACCATCGGCCAGGGGTTGTAAAATTCCCCACGGACCGGCACGGTTAGGACCTATCCTATCCTGGAAAAACGCGGCAACTTTACGTTCGGCATAGGTGGAGTACATAGCCATCACCAGACTGATAACGAAAATGATCAGTATCAGGCCAATTTTAATCAGTATATCTGCAGTTGATCCCATTATAAGCGTGTGTCTCGTTCAAATTGTTCTTTATTCGCTTCCATCAGTACCGGGTTGGTTTTAACCACCGGCAGCGGTATAAATTCGTAGTGATTTGAGCTGATCACTGATTTATGCGATATCTTGCGTGGGCCTTCAATTACCCAGTCGGCTGTTTTCTTTTTATCAAAACGGCAGGTATTGCAAATAAACTCCTCTACCTCGCCATAAACATCTTTACGACCGGTTACCCTGATCACATCCTCGCCTTTATACCATAAAGTGGTTTTACCACAGCATTTATCGCAATCGCGATGCGCATCTACTGGTTTGGTAAACCATACCCTGTTTTTAAAGCGGAAAGTTTTATCAGTTAACGCTCCTACCGGACAAACGTCGATCACGTTGCCCGAGAAATCGTTATCAATAGCTTTTGATATATAGGTAGAGATCTCGGAATGATCGCCCCTGTTCAGGATACCATGTAAACGGGTATTGGTGATCTGATCGGCAGTAAACACACAACGGTAGCACAAAATACAACGGGTCATGTGTAACTGTATCTTATCGCCGATGTCAATTTTTTCGAATGTACGACGGTCAAACTCGTAGCGGGTTTTAGCTGCGCCATGTTCAAAACCTAAGTCTTGCAAATGACACTCACCAGCCTGATCACATACCGGGCAATCCAGCGGGTGATTGATCAATAACATTTCAACCACACCTTTACGTGCCTCAATCACTTCGGGCGAGGTAATATTTTGCACTTCCATACCATCCATTACCGTGGTACGGCATGATGCTACCAGTTTAGGCATAGGGCGCGGGTCTTTTTCAGAGCCTTTGCTTACTTTAACCAAACAGGTACGGCATTTACCACCGCTGCCTTCCAGCTTGGAGTAATAGCACATCGCAGGCGGAACAATATCGCCCCCGATCTGCCTTGCGGCATTCAGAATGCTTGTTCCCGGTTCTACTTCAACGGGTATCCCGTCTATGGTTACTTTCATTGACATTTTATATAACGTCCTTGTATAAACTCTAAATTCTAATTTCTAAACCCTAAGGTTTTAGAAACCTTCATTATTCTTTGATATGTCATTGCGAGCGTAGCGTGGCAATCTCCTCAACTTGTATGCGAGGAGATTGCTTCGTTCCTCGCAATGACATATTTTATTTAAGCTGTAGCTGATTCCAACTTAGGAAGCGGATCAGCATAATGAGCCAAACCGTAATTCCTTGTTGTTGCTTCTGAAGCATTAGTTACGTGCCATTCAAATTCATCCCTGAAGTGGCGGATAGCGCTGGCCACCGGCCATGCTGCCGCGTCGCCCAGCGGACAAATCGTGTTTCCTTCAATTTTTTTTGAGATATCAACCAACAGGTCCATATCACTTTGTTTACCATGACCGTATTCTAAACGGTGCAATACTTTTTCCATCCATCCGGTACCTTCACGGCATGGCGAACATTGTCCGCAGCTTTCATGATGATAAAAACGGGCGAAGTTCCAGGTATTACGAACGATACAGGCATCCTCGTCATACGCAATAAAACCACCGGAACCCATCATGGTACCCGTTACAAAACCACCATCAGCTAATGATTCGTAGCTCATTAAGCGAGGTTCGTTGTTAATGGTCTTCAGGATGAGGTTGGCTGGTAAAATAGGTACTGATGAACCACCGGCTACAACCGCTTTCAGACGTTTGCCATTGGCAATACCGCCGCAATATTCGTCGGAGTATAAAAATTCTTCAACAGGTAAACCCAGATCAATTTCGTAAACACCTGGTTTTTTCAGGTTACCACCGGCTGATATCAGCTTTGTTCCTGTACTGCGACCGATACCTAGTTTAGCATATTCGTCGCCACCTTCGTTGATGATAGGTACTACCGCCGCTATAGATTCCACGTTGTTTACCACAGTTGGGCAACCATATAAACCAGCAATAGCCGGGAATGGTGGTTTAATACGCGGGTTACCACGTTTACCTTCCAATGATTCCAGCAAAGCGGTTTCTTCGCCGCAAATGTAGGCACCACCGCCTGGTTGCACATAAAGCTCCAGATCGTAACCCGAGCCTAAAATATTTTTACCTAAAAAGCCTTTAGCTTTTGCTTCAGCGATAGCTCTTTCCAGGATCCTGATCTGCGGCATCATTTCGCCGCGAACGTAGATAAATGAGGTATTGGCTCCTAATGCAAAACTCGATGTGATCATACCCTCAATGAGCAGGTGAGGGATATAGGTCATCAGGTAGCGGTCTTTAAAAGTACCGGGTTCCGATTCGTCGGCGTTGCAAACCAGGTAACGTGCCACACCCTCTGGCTTAGCCAAAAAGCTCCACTTCATACCGGTTGGGAAACCCGCACCGCCACGACCACGTAAACCCGACTTCTTCACTTCTTCTACCACCGCCTCTGGCGACATGGTTTTCAAAGCTTTTTCAACAGAAGCGTAACCACCCTTTGAGCGGTAAACATCAAAAGTATTGATGCCGGGTACGTTTATATGTTCTAATAATAATTTGCGACCCATTTGTTTAAATTCTAATCTCTAAATTCTAAAAGCTAAATACTAGTCTCTAAATTCTAAACTTTAATTACTAAATTCTAAACCCAGATTTTTAGTCCTTAATCCTTTGTCTTTAAATCCTTAATCTCTTTTTCCTGCTGTTAAATCGCCGATCAATTTATCTACCGAATCGTTAGTTAAATTCTCGTAAAAAGTATATTCAGGGCCAATTTGTAAAACCGGACCGAATCCGCAAGCCGCCAAACACTCTACACCACGCCAGCTAAACAGGCCATTGGCGGTAACTTCACCCTCTTTTACACCCAGCTTTTGCTCAATATGATCCATGATCTTTTCGGCGCCTACCAGGCAGCAACCGCTGGTACGGCAAACCTCCAGTACATATTTGCCTTGCGGGCGTAAAAAGTACATGCTATAAAACGAAGCTACTTCATATACCTCAATTGGTAATATCTCCAAATAGGCCGCCACCTTATCCATTGCAGGGACACTTGTCCAGCCAAATTCGGCCTGTACCAGGTGCAATATCGGCAGTAAGCCCGATTTTTGTTTTCCTTTAGGATAACGGCTTACGATATCATCAAATTTACTGATCAGTTCCGGCGAAAAATCAACCGGTACCTGAGTATCTTCCACTTTAAGCATCTAACTCTCCGGCTATAACGTTTAAACTACTCATGTTAATAATAGCGTCTGATAATAACATACCGCGGCTCATTGGCGCATACATCTGGTAATTGATAAAGCTTGGCCTGCGGAAATGCAAACGGTATGGGCTGCGCCCGCCGTCATTCACCAGGTAAAAGCCCAGTTCGCCATTGGCGCCTTCTACTGAATGATATACCTCGGTATTCGGGGTTGGAATTTCGCCCATCACAATCTTAAAGTGATAGATGAGGGCTTCCATGTTATTATAAACCTCTTCTTTTGGAGGCAGGTAAAACTCAGGCACATCGGCATGGAAAATGTCGGTTGGCTCTTTTTCCAGTTTTACCAGGGCTTGCTCAATAATGCGCAGGCTTTGCCACATTTCTTCGTTACGTACCAAAAAGCGGCTGTAAACATCGCCATTGGTACCCACAGGCACTTCAAAATCAAAATCTTCGTATGATGAGTATGGGTTCATGGCCCTTACGTCATAATCAACACCGGCTGCACGCAATAACGGACCGGTCCAGCTATAGCTCAACGCGGCTTCGGCAGTAACGGCGGCCACATCTTTGGTGCGGTCAACAAAAATACGGTTACGGTTAAACAGCGATTCAAATTCTTTCAGTGTAACCGGGAAGTTCTTCAGGAAGGCACGTAGCTTAGCAAAAGCGATAGTATTAAAATTACGCTCAAAGCCGCCTATACGGCCAATATTGGTAGTGAGGCGCGATCCGCAGATCTCCTCATATATTTCATAAATAGACTCACGGTGCTCCATCATGTACAGGAAACCTGTAAACGCGCCGGTATCCACGCCCAATACACCGTTGCAGATGATGTGGTCAGAGATACGGGCCAATTCCATGATGATCACCCTAAGGTAATCAACCCTTTTTGGAGTGGTGATACCCAACAACTTTTCAACTGTCATGTGCCAGCCCATATTGTTAATGGGTGATGAGCAATAGTTTAAACGGTCGGTAAGCGGGGTTATCTGGTAAAAAGGGCGGTGTTCGGCAATTTTTTCAAACGCGCGATGTATATAACCAATGGTTGATACGCCACTTACAATTCTTTCGCCGTCAAGCTGCAGCACGTTCTGGAACACACCATGGGTTGCAGGGTGCGTTGGCCCCAGGTTAAGGGTCGAAAGCTCGTTTTGCGGATCGTTGTCTGTATATACAGGATGATTTTGCATCAGTATAATTATTTTTAGAATTGAGAGTCAAGAATCAGGAGTCAAGATGAAAAGACTTGTTTTGTCTTAATTCTTGATTCTTACCTCTTGATTCTATATATGTTATCTTCCGAAGAAGTAATCCTTTTTATCAACACGGTTTGGATCCTCGAGCGGAAATTCTTTTCGCATCGGGAAAGCCGTCATGTCATCAACATTCAGTATACGGCGCAGGTCGGGGTGGCCGTCAAATATAACCCCAAAAAAGTCGTACGTTTCACGCTCCATCCAGTTAGCGCCCTCCCAAACGGTAGTAGCCGTAGGGATATGTACATCGCCATCGGCTAAAAACACTTTAATGCGGATACGGGTATTGGTGGTTAAGCTGTGCAGGTGATAAATAATACCAATCTGTTTTTCCTGCTCCGGATAATGTATAGCGGTAATGTCCGTTAAAAATATAAACCGGAGAGCGTCGTCGGTCTTTAAAAAGGTTAACAGATCAATGATCTGCTCGCGGCCGGTTTCCACAGTAAGCAAACCATAAGGTTCGCCTACCAGCGTTACCTGCTGGTCAAACTTTTCAGCAATTCTTTTTAAAAGCTCTTCGTTAGGGATCTGGGCCATTATTGAATTCCGTATTTAGCTAACAATTCCTGGTACTTAGGTTCGTTTCTTCTGCGAAGCGATTCTGTTTGTACCAATTTTTGAATATTAATAAAGCCATCAATAATAGCTTCGGGGCGGGGTGGGCAACCGGGCACATAAACGTCAACCGGTATCACTTCATCAATACCCTGCAAAACAGAGTAAGTATCAAATATACCGCCGCTTGAGGCACAGGCGCCAACAGCCATCACCCAACGAGGTTCGGCCATTTGCAGATATACCTGCCTTAATACCGGGGCCATTTTTTTGGCGATAGTACCCATAACCATTAACAGATCGGCCTGACGTGGCGAAAAGCTTAAACGCTCGGCACCAAATCTCGACAGGTCATAATGAGAGGCCATAGTTGCCATAAATTCAATACCACAGCACGAGGTGGCAAATGGCAGGGGCCATAATGAATTTGAGCGTGCTATACCTATTACTTTATCAAGCGAGGTAGCAAAAAATCCGGCGCCTTCTACTCCAGCAGGAGCGTCAACTAATTGAATATCACTCATTGAACTATTTTAATAGAAATCCACTATCCGGAAAAGACGGATAACGAGCGCAAATTTACAATAATAACCATGTAAAAAGTACACGATGGCTACTCTGTAGCTATATTTAGAATCGTTCTAAAAAAGGATTCTCCAATCCTTTTTTATGTGCAGATATGCAGATGTGCGAATGTGCAGATTTCAAATGTGCCGATGATTATTAAATTTTAGAATTAAAAAAACTCTATCATCTGCACATTTGCACATCTATCATCTGCACATCTGATCAATCCCAGTCTAATGCCTTCTTTTTTATTACGTATATAAAACCCAATAAAAGCGTGGCCATAAATATGAACATTTCGACCATACCCTTGGCGCCCATTTCTTTGAAATTAACGGCCCAGGGATACATAAATATCACTTCCACATCAAATAACACGAACAATATGGCCACCAGAAAATATTTAATGGATATAGGGGTACGGGCGTTACCCACTACTTCGATACCCGATTCAAAGGGGGTTAATTTGTCCTTAGTTTTACGCTTAGGACCAATTTTATGCGTTACAAACATCGTGGTTACCACAAACCCTAAAGCCACTAACATTTGAATAATGATGGGCAAATAATTAAGCGGTGTACTTTGTAATTCCATGCTGCAAATATACTAATGCAACTATAATAAAAAAGGCCTCTTTTACAAGAGGCCATTTTTATTTTTAAGCTTAAGTATCAGAGATAAGCTCTCTGTACCAGCTGTTATAAAACCTTATTTGCTTTTACCGGCACCGCCTTTTTTCGCAAAGTAGGCTACAACCTGTTTATTGGTAGGATCTGCATCCCGGGCTTTAGCATAGTTATCAGCAGTCTTGGTTAAGTCTTTTTCCTTAAACTCAGCATAGTTAGCCAAATAAACATAAGATTCTGCCAGTGCCTTTTTAGTTTTATCATCTGGTGTTCCTTTAGCAAGTACCAGCTCAATATATTTTTCATAAAAAGGCTTAGCATAACCCATAATGTTATTACGGTCTTTATCCTTTAACTCATTAACACGTGCACGATAAACGTAAGCATCAGCAGTAGTTGGACTTTTTTGGGTAACATAACTAAAAGCTGAATCGGCTCTGGCTATTAATGAATCGGCACCTGGTTTTTTCTCGTCATAACCATAGTAATAGCTAATACCCTCGTAAAAATAATCTGTAAGCTTAACATTACGTCCACCTTTTTGGGTAACCACTTTATAGGCATCCCCGGCTTCTACATATTTTTTTCCACGGAACAATGATTTAGCAATCTCGGCGTAAACATCTGTTTGAGTCGAATCCAGCGCTAAAGCTTTTCTCAAAGTATTGATACCTAATGAATCCTGACCATTACATATTTGTAAACGCCCCAGGTATAAATAATCACGAGGAAGGATACGCTTTGGCTCAGCTTTCTGGAACCAGGTATTCATGGCTGTTAAACCAGCAGCACAATCCTTGTTCTCCAATGCCGAATAACCCAGGTAACGATATGCCCTTGCATTACTGTTTGCTGATTTTGAAAGATCAGCAGCCACCTGTTGTAAGGTTTTATAATCACCGGCCAACAATAAAAAGTCGGCATAATGCATTTGTGACTCAACAGACTGATCGGTCAGGCTGATATATTTTTTATAATGATCAGCTGCCTCTTTGATCTTCGCTGATGCCATTTTAGGATCGGTATATGACCAGCGTACATCTGTTTCAGCCCATTCGCGGTAAGCAGGACCATAATTAGGGTCGATAGCTAAGGCGTCCTGAAATTGTTTCTCAGAATCTTCAAAGTTATTGGCAAACTGCCATAAGACGCCTGTAGCTACTTTTGCAGCCGGGTTTTTAGGATCGATGGTTGATGCATCTGAGTAAGCCTGGTAAGCTTCGTTGCTCTTTAATTGCGAGCGGTATGCATTACCTAAAGTGATTAATAATTCCGCGTCTTTAGGGTTTACTACTTTACCTTTTTGTAAAACGGCAATAGCAGCATTGGCATCGGCCGGGGCTACTTTTGCACCTGGTGCAACCAATAAATAAGCCTCACCTACATATTGGTATGGTTTTGAGCTTTTACCAGCCAGTGTAACGGCCTGGTTAAAGTTGTTGGTAGCTCCCGAGTTATCTTTATCTAAACGGGCAGCAGCCCCTAAACCAGCATAGTTTAAAGCTGATTTGGCATTTACGGCAATACCTTTGTTAAAGGCCGCTTTTGCCGAGTCGGCATAATCTTGTTTGATATATACCCAACCCAGGTAAAAAAAGTTCTCATCCTTATCGGCTTGTGTTGTCGTAAGGTTTTTAAGCATTGATTTGGCTTTCTGATACTGTTCGGCGTCAATAGCTTTTTTGGCGTCGGCTAGACTTTGCGCAAAAACTGATGAACCTCCTAATAACAGTCCTAATGATGCCGTGGCTATTTTACTGATCATTTTCATCTTTAATTAAAATTTATTTTTTAAACTAATCTCTCTCGTTGGTATAGAATCGGGCAACAGGCCTGATTTTAGTATGATACGCTGACCTGGCTGGCTGCCCAAAAATTTGGCGAAACCCATGCCCAAACCTACTTTGCTTGTACAATTGATTACATAAAGCCCTCTGCTTAAAGGGTACTGTTTTAAGACAAGCGACTCTTGTGATGGTTTAAAATAAGTGTCCGGGTATTGTTTGTTTGACTCATCCCTGACACTTACTACTTTAACCTTTTCCACATATCCGGCATAATCCTTATCCGGATCATTAAGCCAGCTAAACCCGGTTATGCCTAAAGCATCCGGATGTTCGCTTACATATTTCAAAACCTCTTTATTCGATTTAAGCGCATAAATGTTTTTTTGCGTAAATCCCTTACTTCCGGTAAAGTCCTTCAAATATCTTACCAAACTCGAATTAGGGTTATCAAAAACAATGGTTCTGTTTAAATCGCCCTGTCCTGTGAGCAGTTTTTTCAATTGGCCTACAGTAATGGTGGTATCATTTGAAGCTGTGTTCACGATAAGCGCTATGGCATCAATGGCAAAACGTACAGATTCCACCGACAATGTTCTTTTGGTGATCACAGCACGCTCATCGGCTGTAAGCTCGCGCGATAGTACGGCTACGCGCACACTATCGTTTAACAGGGCATTTACGGCCTCATTCTCTGTTTTATACAAAACATTGATCTTGGCATTGGGATTTTGGCTGGCGTATATATACAGTTCCTGATCTAAGATAGGTGAGAAGGAAGCATCGGCAACAAAAGTTGCTTTGCCCGATTTAGCATCATTATCAGTTGAAAATTTTGTCGGCTTTTGTTTACAGGCCTGCAGGCCCGCACTTAAGAGCAATGCAAAAAATAAAAACTGACTATTAAAATTAATCTTCATACTGATCCTTCTTAAACAATCTTGAAAACCGCAGAATGGAATAAGCAATAACAAAGGCTCCAAAGAGCATTCGCTGGTATTGCGGTAATTGTAAGGGCAACTGGTCCCAAAACATGATCATTAAGCCTAAAACGACAAAACAAACAAAGGTGACAGCGCCTAAAATAAACAAAAACCGCCTTTTGGGCGATTTTTGTTCTTTATTAAAATTGAGTGGCATTATTCGCTTGCTAACGTAAAGCTGATTGGCACGCTATATTGTACACGTACCGGGCGACCATTCTGAATACCTGGTTTCCAGTGTGGTGAATTTTTCAATACACGAACCGCTTCTTCGTCGCAGCCGCTACCGATACCTCTGGTAACCTTAATATCGGTTAAAGATCCATCTTTTTCAACTACGAAAGTACAGATTACTCTACCTTGAGTTCCGTTTTCACGGGCAACTGCAGGATAACGCATATTCTTTTGCAGGTATGAACCAAACTTCTCTAAACCTCCCGGGAATTCCGGAACTTGCTCTACCGAAGTAAAGATCTGGTTAGGATCGGCTTCTACTACTTGTTTAACATCGGAGTTACCTACCGGCTCATCAATTCTGATATCGGCGTTAGGATCACCCTTTTGGTCTTTCTGACCAGGGTCCTTAGTCTCCAAATCTTTTATTGTTGGTGGATCTTTCTCCTTAACCTCGTTATCCGGTTTTACAATCGGAGGTGGGAAACGTACCTGGTCAACCTTTGGTTTAGGTGGTTCAGGTGGCGGCGGAGGTGGTTTTTTGGTTTGATCCACAGGTGGTGGAGGTAACAGCACTACGTCTGTTATCTTCACTTTTTGATCAGCTTTTGGGATAAGTCCCTGGATCCTGTTGATGATAGTAGGTAAAGCAATAACAAATACAAACACAATGATTGCAATAATGAGCGCTCTTGATGTATTCTTGGAGTTATCTCTTCTCAGTTCATAAGCCCCGTAGGCCTTGTTCCTGCTACTAAAAACAACGTCGATCCATTTCTGATCTAATATGTCTAATTTCGATCCAAACATCTTTTAAGATTTAATGGTAGTTAATAACGTTATTTTTAATTATTTAGTATCGTTGTAAAGCCCATTCTTCTGTAAATCAGCGATTTCAATGGGCATAATATCAACAATACCATAGCTTGATACGTTGACGATATTCATCTCATCAAGCGCGGCAACCACGTTTTTGTAGGTTGATTTAACACTTGGTTTGATCAAAACAAACATCGGTTTGCCTGTAGCTTTCTCGATATCTGCTTTCTTTTCAACAAGCAATTTGCGCAGCTCATTTGGACCATAACCAATTATAGTAGGTGCCGATTTTCCGGCCTCGCCCAAATACCACTCCAATTTATCATTACTACCTAATAATAAGGTTAATGATGATGAAGCCTTAATCGCTAATTGATCTTTTGTTTTTTCATCTTTATCTGGCATAGTCAAGTCCATCGCTTTGGGCTTGGCCAGTGTTGTAGTCATGATAAAGAAAGTGATCAACAGGAAAGCCAAATCAACCATCGCTGTTAAATCTACGCGGGTGGACTGCTTTTTACTGCGAACCTTCCCGCCTTTATGTTTGCCTCCCCCGGAGGTGTCTAATTCTGCCATGATCTTTTATTTTTTAGGTGCAGCACCACCGCTACCGCCTAAGTCTGTTATTAAACTAAACTTGTTCGCTTTTTGCTTTTGCAAAATGTCTATAACATCCTTAATAACCGGATATTCTTCTTTGCTATCGCCTTTTATAGCTATACGTAATTGAGCATTATGCAATGCTACGGTAGCTTTACGGGCTTCATGTATCCAGTTAAACAATTCGTTACTTACAGAATCGCGGGGGATACCTGGCTTATTATATTTTTTTTGGTCATCAGCTGATAAAGCAATAAACTGATGTAACTGACCAAAGGGAACGCCTATTGATGTAATGGTAGAAAACCTGTTTAACTCATCTGGCGTAAATGTTGTTTTGTAGATTTCGGCCATTTGAGTCAAGGTTTGCCTACGCAGGTCAACTCCCTCAAGCCCAAAAAATGCTTTCTGTGAACCCACAGAAATGGTAGCGAAGTCAGACTCCGGAATCGGCTGCTGTATCGATGATTTTGGCACATCGATAGGAACCGGGTCCTCGGTACGTACTTTCGCGGTCATGATAAAGAAAGTCAGTAGCAGGAAGGCCACGTCGCACATGGCGGTCATGTCAATGGCTGTACTCTTTCTTGGAACTTTTATCCTTGCCATATTTGATTTTTTTTAAAATATATAGAATTTAATAATTATAACATCCACGCATTATTCCTGGTTATATATAGGACACAAATGGGGGGACGAAAGCTAATTAACCTATATACTTATTATCTGTTGGCATTTTTGTGAGATGCAGCAAATGTTTGTACAATGCTGAATCCGGCTTCGTCAATTGCGTAAGTTAACTTGTCAATTTTTGATGTAAATACGTTGTACATTACGATAGAAACAGCCGAAGTACTGATACCGAACGCAGTGTTGATCAAAGCTTCAGAAATGTGTGAAGATAATTCAATCTGGTTTGGTACACCTGATACCGCTAATGAAGAGAAGGCCTTGATCATACCCACAACCGTACCTAACAGACCGGTTAATGTACCGATAGATACCAATGTAGCGATGATAGTTAAGTTTTGCTCTAACATTGGCATTTCCAATGCAGTTGCTTCTTCAATGTCTTTTTGGATAGCCAAAGTTTTTTGATCAACGTCAAGATTTGGTTCAGCTTCCATTTCAGCGTATTTTTTCAATGCTGATTTGATAACGTTTGCTACAGAACCTTTTTGTTTGTCGCATTCTGCTGATGCGCCAGAGATGTTACCAGCGTTCAGTTGTGATTGGATCTTTCTAACAAAAGCATCTACACTGCCTGTACCAGAAGCTTTTCCGATTACTACGAAACGCTCGATAGAGAAAACGATAACCATTAACAAAAACGCCATGATCACCGGCACGATTACACCACCGCTATATACAGTTCCGAAAATATCTACAGGAAAAGCAGTTTTGTCGCCGCCTTTGAAGTGGCTTGGATCGCCCAGAACGAATATGAAAATAAGAGTAGTAACAATCAGGCAGATTGGAATAGTTAAGGATGCAAACAAGCCAGATGCACTTGAGCTTTCTTTGTTAACAGGAGTAGTTGGTTTTGTTGGTGCGTTTGCCATTACTTTTAAATTTTAGTTTTAGTTTTTGTTTATATTATAAGTTTGTTAAATGTGCTTTTAATTAGCGAATAACAAAAATAGAATTTTAATGAAATAAAAAAATCTTTTATGTTATTCTTTACAATTTTTTAATACCGAATTACATTTTGTGCCTAATTGGTCATTATTAACGTAACAATGCTTAAATATTGTGTGTTGCCACGACAATTATTTGCAATGAAAACCATTTTTTTTTAGATTATCAAGCATTAACTGATAAAAATTGTGTTACTAATATGTTACAATATTGGTTTTAAAGCCATTTCATAGCGGCCGGGAGTAGTATAACGCTAAATGTTTTATTTTATTTTAGTGTATCATATACGCTTAGGTACTAACCCAATAGCACTTACAAGCATAAATTACCCGCCCGCTTTTTTTGCCTTATACCCATCGGTTTGCAACAGGGTTAAAATTTTATCCCTGAAATCGCCCTGTATCAGTATTTCACCATCCTTTACCGAACCGCCTACCCCGCATTTTGTTTTTAATTTCTTGCCAATAAGCTCCAGATCGGCATCGGTGCCCACAAAGCCGGTGATACGGGTAACCAGTTTACTGCCGCCCTTGCGGTCGAGATAAATTTTAAGGTTTTGCTGTTGCGGGGGCAGTGTTTGCGCGCTTTGCCCCCCGTTCTCCTGGTATTGAAAATCAGGATCGGTAGAATATACTACCCCAGTGAAATTCTTTTTAGCCATAACTTTTTTTTGAAGCGAGAGTGAGGAGCCAGTTGCCAGGAACGGAATCGGAATACCCGAAATCAGGCACCCGCACCACACCCGCTCTCTTTACTTAATTCTTTTTATATGTTGGCCCCACAATAACTTTTAACGAATGGGGTACTATATTAATATGTATAGCAGTACCCATTACCTGCGGTTCGCCGTCAAGGTGTATAGGGCCTTCGCTTTGGCGGGTTACGTTAATTTGCTTACCGCGTATAATTTCTACATAGCTGGTACTCTCAGATGTTTTGGTCAGCATCCTGATACCCATTTCCGGGAAACGCCACAACGGGAACTTCCTGATCAGGCAAATATCAAGCAAACCGTCCTGAACCGATGCATTGGGTGATATATGCGCGTCGTTGCCGTATTGCGATGAATTGGCTATACTGAGCATAAATGCCTTGCGGTTGTAAACCTGGCCATCAATTTCAAGATGGTACTCCTGTTCATTATAGGTAGCTATCTCCTGCATAGATGATTTAACATAGGATATAAAGCCGCGCTTTTTTCCGTGCGAAAACACCTCGCTGATATGGGCATCAAAGCCCATACCCGCCATATTAAAAAATGGCTGCCCATTCACCGTACCCGAATCAATGCTTTCTGCATGACCTTTTACCAGGGTTTGTATGGCCTGGTTAGGGTTCATGGGGATACCTAAAAAACGAGCCAGGCCATTGCCCGATCCATAAGGCACTATACCCAGGGCCGTATCGCTCCCTACAATGGCCGATGCTATTTCATTTACCGTACCATCGCCGCCAACAGCCACAATAATATCGTACTTGCCTACAGCCTCCAGCGCAATGATGCGCGCGTGTGATACGCCATCGCTAAATACAATGGTTGCATCAAACACCGCTTTATCAAGGTTTTGATCTATCAGCTCAGGCACCCCGTCCTTCTTCTTCCCACCCGATATGGGGTTTATTATAAATAACGCTTTACGTTTCAATTATATGTATTATTTCAGCCCCCAAAAGTAAATGTATTTTCGGCTTTGTGAAATTTGTTTTATTTTTGCCACCCGAAAGTGGACTGATTTAATTGCCTTGATACACAAGGCTGGATTGCAACCACGTAAAAAAGTGCTAAAACCAACGCTTCTTTTTACCTCGATCCGTTAAAACTTAACCTTTCGGTTTTTATTAATTAATTTTTTATCAAATTTATATGCCATACTTATTTACCTCTGAATCCGTATCAGAAGGACATCCGGATAAAGTTGCAGACCAGATATCAGACGCCCTGATCGACCATTTTTTGGCGTTTGACGAAAATTCAAAAGTTGCCTGTGAAACACTGGTAACAACCGGACAAGTAATTTTAGCCGGCGAGGTAAAGTCAAAAGCTTATTTAGACGTACAAAAAATTGCCCGCGAGGTGATCAATAAAATTGGTTATACCAAAGGCGAGTATATGTTTGATGGCAGCTCATGCGGTGTGCTATCGGCCATTCACGAGCAATCGCCAGATATTAATCAGGGTGTTGACCGCCAGGCTAAAGAAGAGCAGGGTGCCGGCGACCAGGGTATGATGTTTGGTTATGCCACTGTAGAAACTGATAACTATATGCCACTGGCGCTGGATATTGCCCACGCCCTTTTAATTGAGCTGGCAGCCATCCGCCGCGAAAACAGCGAGATCAAATATCTGCGCCCGGATGCCAAATCGCAGGTTACCTTAGAGTATAGCGACGATAACAAGCCACAACGTATTGATGCCATTGTGATATCAACCCAGCACGATGATTTTGATGAGGAAAAAACCATGCTGGCTAAGATCAAACAGGACATCATCAGCATCCTTATTCCACGTGTTGAAGCTAAATATCCAAAATACGCTCACTTCTTTAACGATCAGATCAAGTATCACATCAACCCAACCGGTAAATTCGTTATCGGCGGACCGCATGGCGATACCGGCTTAACCGGTCGTAAAATTATTGTGGATACTTACGGTGGTAAAGGCGCGCACGGTGGTGGCGCTTTCTCAGGTAAAGATCCTTCAAAAGTGGACCGCTCTGCGGCTTATGCAACCCGTCACATCGCCAAAAACCTGGTAGCTGCCGGTGTTTGCGACGAGGTACTGGTTCAGGTATCGTACGCCATTGGCGTGGCACAACCCATGGGTATTTATGTAAACACCTACGGAACAGCCAAAGTAAACCTGCACGATGGTGAAATAGCTAAAAAAGTAGAGGAAGTGTTTAACATGACCCCATATGCTATTGAAACCCGCTTTAAACTGCGTAACCCTATTTACAGCGAAACAGCTGCTTATGGTCACTTTGGTAAACCAAGCGAAATAGTAACCAAAACATTCATTGCCCATGATGGCAGCGAACTGAAACGCGAAGTAGAACTGTTTACCTGGGAGAAACTGGACTATGTTGACAAAGTAAAACAAGCTTTTGGTTTGTAAAATTCATTATATACCCATATAAAATAGCGATGAATATTCACTCATCGCTATTTTTGTTTTATACCCGTACTAATAAAAAGATGAGCCTGATAAGATTATTTAATAAGTTATTTAACAGACGTTCGCCTCAACCGGAGGATTTGTACGAGGTTACCATAACCAAAGAAATTGTTAAGGTAGAGCATCCTAAATGGGGAATGGGTTCGGTTAGATGGAACGAGCTTCATACCATTTTACTTGTAAATACAGACGAAGGTCCTTGGTTACCGGACGTATGGTTAACACTTGTTGATAATAATAGTCGCTGTATGATCCCACAGGGAGCTAAAGGATTTGAGGATGTCTATGAAGTAGTATCTAAATACGAAGGATTCAATTTTGAGAATGCAGCCAAATCAATGGGTTGTACAGATAATGTTGAGTTTCTGCTTTGGACTAATAGAGCATAGTTGCTTTTAAACTACTGTGAGTTTAGCTTGCGCCATCGGTGCAAAATGTCGGTAGAAAAAATAAATTTAAATCATTCCGTGTGCCGTGAGGTACACAACATGAACAGTCTCGTACCGTACGGCACGAAATCTATACCCATTTTCTTTTCTACCGACCTTTAACCCCGCTGGGGTTGCCTTAAGCGTGGCATTATTTTTTTTCTCTACCCTACTTGCACTCGTTTGTAACGAGTGCTTATTGTATGAAAAGCGATTGCATCGCCATGGCGTTTTAAACGCAAACCCATGTTAAGCACTCGTTACAAACGAGCGCAAGGCTGAAAAAGCAGCGGGTTTCACCCACTGCTTTTTTGTTTAACAGCCTGTCATCCTGAACTTGTTTCAGGATCCCATAGGACAAACTAACAACCATACGGCACGCTTTGCTTATGGGATGCCGAAACAAGTTCGACACGACCCGATTTTACAAATTACATACATCTCTATTACTTCCTTTTTTACCATTTGGTAATCCCCCCTCACCTTTTCTATCCGAACTTTGTTATCATAAAAACGAAAGAAAAAGATCATGTCACGAATATTGATAACAGGATCGGCAGATGGGCTGGGGCAAACGGCCGCTCAATTGCTGGTTAAAGCCGGGCACTCGGTAGTACTGCATGCCCGTAACGAACAAAGGACCCGGGAAGCTTTGGCCGCTGTACCCGGTGCGGAAACCGCGATAAGCGGCGATCTCTCCAGTATTAAAGAAACCATAGCCCTGGCCGAAAAGGTAAATACCCTGGGTTTGTTCGACGCCATTATCCACAACGCAGCCGTTGGTTATACCGAACCAAGGCGTATAGAAACAGTCGATGGCCTGTCGCACGTTTTCGCAGTGAACAGCCTGGCACCCTATATACTGACCGCGCTGATTCATCAGCCCAAACGCTTGGTATACATCAGCTCGGGCCTGCATCGCAGCGGTGACGCTACATTGAACGACCTTAGCTGGACCGACCGCCACTGGAACGGTTTTAGCGCCTATGCCGACTCCAAACTGCATAACGTGATACTGGCCTTTGCCGCGGCCCGCAAATGGCCCAAGGTATTTTCAAACGCCCTGGAACCCGGTTGGGTAGCCACCAAAATGGGCGGCCCCGGTGCCCCTGATAGTTTGGCCGACGCGCCAAAAACGCAGGTGTGGCTGGCCACTAACAATGATCCGCGGGCCATGGTATCGGGCGAATATTTTTACCATATGCAGCACCGTCAGTTTCTGCCGGCAGCGGCAGATCTGGCGGTGCAGGAAAAATTCATCACCGAATGCGCCCACTTATCAGGCATTCAATTCCCGGCATAATGATTGCCCGTCAAAAAATGACAATACGTAAAGAAGATTTTACCATTTGGTTAAGCATTCTATCCGTTTTGTTTACGAAACTTTGCAGCATATTTTAAATCAACATATACCATGAATACAACAAAAATAGGATGGATAGGTCTGGGCAACATGGGGATCCCGATGTCACAGCAACTCATCAATGCAGGCTACCCCGTAACCGTTTACAATCGCAGTAAATCAAAAGAGGCTGCCCTGAAAGCCATCGGCGCGGCCATAGCGCCATCACCCAAAGAATTGATACAACAAAACGAAGTAATTTTCATCATGGTTTCCAACGACGAAGCCATCAGTGATATATTTAACGGCAAGGATGGCTTACTAAGCGCCAAAGTTAAAGGCAAGATCATCATCAACATGAGCACGGTATCGCCTGCTATCAGCAAAGAAATGGCCGCTTTGTGCCGCGAACAAGACAGCGACTACCTGGATGCACCCGTATCGGGCAGTGTAAAACAGGCCCAGGATGGCACGCTGGTGATCATGGCGGGAGGTACATCGGCCACATTTGAAAAAGCTAAACCCATACTGGAAAAATTGGGCAAAATGGTTTTGCTGGTGGGCGAAACCGGGGCGGGCAACAGCGCCAAGCTGGCCATCAATACCTTATTAAGCTTCCACGCCCAGGGTTTGGCCGAAACAGTGCTGTTCGCGCAGCAAAATGATATCAAGACTGAAGATATGCTCACCATTATTAATAACAGCGCCCTGGGCAACGTTTTTGCCAAAATAAAAGGCGATGCTATTTTGAATGATAATTATAAAGCAGCCTTCGCACTGAAACATATCGCTAAAGACTTGCGCCTGGCTAAGGCCGAAGGACTGAATTCGCCCCTGGCTAAAATTGCTTACCAAACTTTCCAGGAAGCCGAAGCCCTACATGGCGAAGAGGATATCATCGCGGTGATCAAACAGGTGGGGAAATAATTCGGTCAGCCTCGCCGGAAGAGGGGCTTGAAAACCCTTCTACCACACGCGTCATTGCGAGCGCAGCGTGGCAATCCCTAAAATACAGAGCGGCTCTGCTCATCGGGGATTGCCACGCTGCGCTCGCAATGACGTGTTTTTTATCGGGTGCCCCACTACACCTTCAACACAAACCGCGCTAACCCCAACATCAGGCTTAACAAAATCAGGTATACTACATTGAGTTTAAATCGCTGCATCAAAACGAGGGAGATCACTATCCACACCAGCGACAAAACATTGAAGTGACGCCATGACAACCCTCCGGGAAAAACAACATCTTTACCTAAAAATAAGGTCAGGTTCAGGATCACGCCTACTACCGCGGCCGTAACCAGTTTCAGGATCTGGCTCACTACCTCGCTGCCGTGTGATTTTTCGATCAGCGGTCCGCCGGCAAATACGTATAAAAAACAAGGCAAAAAGGTATAGAATATGGTAGCGAACAAGGCGATGCTACCCATGGCTATGGAAGCATGAAAATGATTGAAGCCAGCCATAAAACCAACAAAACCTACTACAATGATGAGCGGCCCGGGTGTAGTTTCGGCAAGGGCGAAACCATCAACCATTTGCGACTTGGACAGCCAGTTGAGTTTACCCACCGCGAATTGCGCCACGTAAGGCAATACCGTATAGGAACCTCCGATGGTAAAAAAAGCTGTTTGCGTAAAAAACAGGATCAATGTTTTCCAGAACAGAAAATCGGGACTAAACAGGTAAAAGAAAGTAAAAGGCAACAACCATAAAAGCAGGAATACCAGCAATTGCAGTATCAGTTGTTTAGGTTGAAACTGATGGTTAGCAGTTGCCGAAAATTTATTGATAAAATACTCCTGTTCATTAGCCGATAGCTGCTCATCCTGCTCCGCATCACCTTTCAAAATCCCCGGAAAAACATACCGGATAGCGAGGGCCAGCAGAATAGTAGCGATGATGATGGTCAACAACGATATATTAAAAAAGAAGATACAAATGAATGCTATACCCGCAACGACATAATGCAAAACGCCTTGCAATGATTTTTGGCCTACCTTAAATAAGGCGCCTATAATAATGGCGATCACGGCGGGCTTTAGTCCGTTGAATAGGGCATATATCCAGGGCAGGTTACCGTAGGATACATAAATGATACTCAAGCCGAGTAAGATAAACATGGAGGGCAGCACAAACAAGGTACCGGCTACCAGTCCGCCTTTACGGCCATGCAATTGTTTACCTATATAAATGGCCAGTTGCTGTGCTTCGGGACCAGGCAATAGCATACAGATACTCAGGGCATGAAAAAACCGGCTGTTGCTGATCCACTTCTTTTTATCCACTAAAAAATCGTGCATGATAGCGATATGACCGGCAGTACCGCCAAAGCTTATCCAGCCTAATTTGAACCAAAATTTCAAGGCTTCTTTAAACTCGGGTCGCCCTGCAGATAGCTTATCCGGCATCTTTAAAAATACGCAAAAATCCCCTCATGGCCAAATTATCAAGGCCTTTAATTACTCGTTTTTGTGCCTATTTGTGCTTTTTTTGTCTTCTGCCCGGCTAATAAACCATCTACAGAAAATGCTCCTGCACCCGTTATCATCAATGATATTAACCCGGCAATATAAAGCAGGTTTATTTCATAACCCGGCGGGCCAAACCTGGGTCCCTGGGGTGTTAGAGCTATGGTATTCACCGAGCTGAAACCAAATTTGAGTTGTACGGTGATCATGGCTACCAGCATGGTGATCATGAGTGGAATAGTCACCAGCATGGTAAAGCTCCCGACCATCAGAGCCAACCCTCCCCCAACTTCTGTTAAGGGCACCAGCCATGAAGTAAAATGCGGAAAGGGAACACCAGTCTGCGTAATCAGCTTTTCAAAACCCGTGGGCCCGCGACTCAGTTTCACCCAGCCATGCGCGATAAAACCAAATCCCATCACCAATCTTAAAATCAAAGGTGCGTATTGTTGATATTTCGTATTCATATGACCTTAGTCATATTATAACACCATTCCTTACAAATTATTTGATTTTTAATGAAACGGGAAGAGAATTATCCAGCAAATTTTTCGTATATTGTATCAAAACAGCAGCCCAGTTATCTTTGTAGATAACCGGGCTGTTTAGTTAAGACCAAACAAGGTCAAAAATTGATCAATTTTACATCAATTAATTGACTATCAATATATTAATACTTTTTAAACCTTTCAAAACCCATCAAAAATTTGTTAAAAAGTGTTAAAATGGCTTAAAACTTTGTTAAAATGGGCAATAACTAAGCTTTTTTATACCGTTTTCGACTAAAAAAGTGTTAAAATTAAAGGTTTAAAAAGTTTTTATCCTTTACACTTTACCAAATACAACAATACCATTGTGCCCGCCAAAACCAAAAGTATTGCTCATGGTTAAATTCACCTGGTGCCTGATGGCCTCCTTTAAAACAATGTTCAGACTGTCGGGTACTGCAGGGTCAAGCTTGGTAGTATTGATGGTGGGTGGTATCAGGCTGTCGCGCATGGCCAACAAACAAATAATAGCCTCAATGGCACCAGCCGCGCCCAGCAAATGCCCGGTCATGGATTTGGTAGCGCTGATCTGTATATTGTTCTGTTGATTTTTGGTTAGTACCTGTATCGCTTTCAGTTCGGATAGATCGCCCACCGGGGTTGAGGTGGCATGCATGTTGAGGTAATCCACATCGAAAATGGAAACCCCGGCTTCTTCCAGGGCCAGCTGCATACCCTTAGCCGCGCCCAAACCTTCGGGATGGGTGGCCGTCATGTGGTAGGCATCGGCGGTCATGGCGGCGCCACGCACTTCGCCGTAAATATGGGCTCCACGTTTTACAGCATGTTCATATTCTTCCAGCACCAGGGCACCGGCTCCCTCGCCCATGATAAAGCCATCCCGGCGTGTATCAAATGGCCGGGAAGCTCCCTCTGGGTCATCATTGCGGGTCGACATGGCCTTCATCGAGCTAAAGCCACCAAAGGAAGCGGGCGTAATAGGCGCCTCAGAACCACCGGTAATGATCACCTTGGCCTTACCCAGGCGGATGTAGTTAAAAGCATCCATAATGGCCGTATTTGAGGTTGCACAGGCCGATACGGTGGTATAGTTGATCCCCATATACCCATGGCGGATAGAGATCATACCCGAGGCCATATTGGTAATGAGCTTGGGCACAAAAAACGGACTAAACCGCGGATGCCCATCGCCCAGGGTATAGTCCCGCACTTGTTCTTCAAAAGTTTCCATACCACCCTGGCCCGATCCCCAGATCACGCCCACATCAAAAGGATCCATCTTTTCGAGGTCGAAGCCCGAATCCTTGATGGCCTCATCAGATGCTACAAGGGCATATTGGGTAAAAGGGTCGGTACGCTTAAGGTCGGCCCTGTCCAGGAAATCGGCCGCGTTAAAATCTTTCAGTTCGCAGGCAAACTGCGTGCGGAATAAAGTGGGATCAAAATGGGTGATGCGCGCGGCAGCGCTTTTGCCGGTCACAACATTTTGCCAAAAATCTTTTATCTGGTTGCCAAGTGGGGTTAGCGCCCCCAGGCCGGTTACCACTACTCGTTTTAACATGGTTTTAAACTTTAAATAAAATGTGGCAAAAGTAATTATAAAAATACCGGATGGTATATTCATAATGTAAATATATTTTTTGCTGACGGGTTGAACGTTTTTACCAAATGGTAAGTGGATACGCCCATAACCTGCGGAACTTTGTGCTATAAATAATCTATATCATGAACACACAAAATCAAAACAGCAAATTACTGAATAAACGAATTATATTGATGGGTGGTACATCGGGTATTGGTTTGGCCACTGCCAAAGCAGCAGCCGCCGAAGGTGCAAACGTGGTTGTAGTATCCAGCAGCCAACAACGCGTAGATAGCGCCCTGGCAGAGCTGCCTGAAAGTGCCGCGGGTTACGCGGTAGACCTAAGCAAGGAGCAAAACATCAAAACGTTTTTTGATGGTATAGGCAATTTTGACCACCTGGTATACACTGCCGCCGAAAACATCAGCTTAATTTATGTAAACGAGCTGGAGCTGGAAAAAGCGCACAGCTATTTTAACCTGCGTTACTGGGGTGTACTGGCATCGATAAAATATGGAGCACCTCATATTAATCAGGGTGGTTCTATCTCTTTAATGAGTGGCATTGCTAACCCACGTCCGGGAGCTGGCTGGTTGCTTGGAGCAAGTATTTGCGGCGCTATAGAGGGTTTAACCCGGGCCATGGCTGTGGAGTTGGCTCCGGTACGTGTAAACGCGGTTTCGGCAGGTGTTGTGAAAACTAACCTGTGGAACAGCATACCCGAGGCAGATCGTGAAGCTTACTATAAATCAGTTGGCGACTCCCTGTTGGTAAAACGTGTTGGTGAAGCCGAAGATATTGCCCAGGCATTTACTTACCTCATGAAACAACAGTTTTCAAGCGGCCAGATACTGATCACCGATGGCGGAACTGTGCTGGTGTAATAAAGCCATTACTGGCAAAAGGAAAGGTAAAGACTTACAAAATTTTAAAAACTTTGTAAGTCTAGATTTCGCGGAATGATAAATTAGGATTATCTGTGTATTATTGCTCCGGTCCAGCAAAAGGGCCATCTTATACCTATGATCATCAGAGAAGCCTCCCTAAATGACCTCGACGGCGTTTGGGAAATTTTTGAGCAAGTTATTAAAACCGGCGATACCTATGCTTTTGACCCGGACAGCACTAAGGAAGATCTGCCTAAATTTTGGTTTGCACCAACCATGAGGGTTTTTGTTGCAGAAGAGGACAATAAAATACTGGGCACCTATTTTATTAAACCCTACCAGGTTGGCCTGGGCGCACATGTGGCTAATTGCGGTTACATGGTACATCCGGATACACGCGGCAGGGGTTTGGGTAAACAGCTTTGTGAGCATTCGTTACTGATAGCTAAAGAAAGCGGGTTTAAAGGCATGCAGTTTAATTTTGTAGTAAGCACCAACACTACAGCTGTAAAACTTTGGCAAAAACTGGGTTTCCGCATCATCGGCACCATTCCAAAAGGCTTTAACCACCGGCAGTTGGGTTATGTGGATGCCTATATTATGTTCCAGGAGATTAGTTAGATCACTAACGCTTTATCAGCGTATATTTTTTCGGATCCGGCTAAGCGATTGTGGGGTGATACCTAAATAACTGGCAATATCTTTTAAAGGTACGCGTAGCGCGATATCAGGATTTTGTTCAACAAACAGTCTGTACTGATCGTCGGCGGTCTCACCAAGGTAACGGTTACGAACATTTACTTTGTGTATCAGGTGCTGCTGGTTAATGTTATCTATCAGGTCCCGGAGGTAAGGTAGCTGCGCATACAGGGCCATCAGCTTACTTTTGGTTACCACCATAATTTCGGCATCGCAACAGGCCTGAATTGCCGCTGGAGTGATGATGCCTTCATTAAAACTTTGCAGAATAGTGCACAGGTGATTTTCGCGATAGAAAAAGTGGGTTATATCAACGCCCCGTTCATTATGAGTTGCTATACGCACCACACCTTGGCAAATAAAATACATTTCGGAGCAGATCCGGTGCCCTTTAAACGGGTATTCCCCTTCCTTAAAACTTTTAAGTTCAAAAGCGTTCAGGATCAGGCAGGCATCTTCATCAGAAATATGCCGAAACTGTTGAAAATAACTGATAAGCGGGTTGGGCATCTGTTTTCAAGGAATAATAATCAGACAAATATATTAAAGCTTTTGGGTTCCTTCTCTTCCCCATTAATGATGACGGAAAGCTGATGCAAACCAGGATAAAAAGTACGGGTAGTGATGAGCTTAAACGGCTGCTTCCTTTTAACCACAGCTTTTTCACCGGGCAGGTAGGGCCGTTCACTTATCTTGAACACCTTTTTACTGAGCTGTCCGTTAGCTTTATGATAATAAATACCATACTCGAGTCTTACGGTTTGTTTTTCGGAATGATCATTTGTTACGGTAAACATAAACTCCAGGCTATCCCCTATTTTAACTTCAGGTGTCAGGATTTGAAGGTCGGTCATGGTTAGGCTTTTGCTCTCCAGGCCGTAATGTTGTAGTATTTCAGCATGGCCTTTTTTTAATAGCGTACGACTGCCGTGCTTTATTATAGCGTCAGTTTCTTTACTGATCCCATACCATTGGCGGGCAATGGTTATCATTACCTCCGGATGGTCTTTGGAAATATCATTCAGGTTATTGGCTACACTTTTGCGCACCCATTCGGAAGGGTCGTTCTTCAGGTTTTCCAAAACGGCCAACACCTGTGCCGGATCTTTTTTCAACGCCGGTATGGCCAATCCCCAGGGTAATCGCGGTCGGCTGCCTTCGCTTGCAAAACGACGTACTTTGTAGTTTTCATGTAAGGACCATTGCTGCATCTGCTTCATCAGCTGCTCGGTATACTTTAATAAAAACGGCCTTACCGCAAATTCACAGCTTACAAACTGGGTGATAAACTCCAGGGCCTTTACAGAAGCTTCATAATGATTGATGCCATAAACCTCTATATAATCTGGCAGGAACATCATAGCCAGGCTATCTTCGCCAAAATGTTCGGCACGCAGGCGGATAATGATCTTTTTCATTACTTCGGCAGCAGCCAGAAAGTCAGCCGGCATAAACTCATGCAGCACAATGGAGTTATGCCGCATCCGTTCTTTTAACGCTTTGTTCTCATACCCATCAGTAAAAATAAGCGACAGGAAGTGTTTTTTATCAAAATCAGGAAGTACAACGGCAAGTACATCTGCAAACCGGCTATAAAATGCCAGAGAATAAATATCTTTTAATAAACTACTCATTGATCTTATTTAGCTTCTAAAGGTATCAATTACAGGCTGTTTTCACCAGTCGTCCATTCAAACGATTCAAATAGCGTTTAATACTTATCATTTTAATAAATAATACATGTTTAAACAAATAATATGATCACCTATTATTACTTATCGGTAATCCAGGTTTAGCAAAGAGTTTTATGTTCTTTCATTTTGTCTCTCATTAACAAATCTGAAATTTGTTGAGTATTATTATCTGTCAATAAAAAATTTAAAGTATGGAGAAATGAAATAACTGTCTTACTTTATTTTTCATTCCCATCCAGAATTACCCATAAGTCGCGTTATCAAGAGGATTCATGATTAACCTACTGTATGTCAATTCGCACCTTAATTTATTTTCATATATTAATTGCAAAAAATCAGCTTATAAAGCCCATATAATTTACTCATTCAAGAACAAGGTCAAAGCAATAATTAATGTAGCTTTAACACTTATTGATATTATATTAACCAAAACCAATCATTTTTATATTAAAGAGGGGTTTTTGGATTAGTATTTGCTTCTTTATAATTATTAAAGTTAAATGTAATACTTAAAGCTATGAATATTATTCAAGGAGCATCAGGACAGGTTGGCTCGGCAGTTGTAGCTAACCTGGTAAAAAAAGGTGAACCCGTGAAAGGGATCGTACGAAATAGAGAAAAAGTAGAACCGCTTAAAAAACAAGGTGCCGAAGCTGCTATCGCTAATGTTTTTGATCAGCGGGCCTTAACAGAGGCTCTTAAAAACGGCTCAACACTCTTTGTTATCACTCCTGAAACAGGAAAAGGTGAGGACGTAATAGGCGATACTAAAAAGAGTCTTGCCAATATCAGGGAAGCCATAAAAAAGTCGAAGGTAAAAAAGGTGGTGGGGCTTTCGTCAATGGGGGCGCAATATGATAAGGGCACGGGAAACTTATTGATGTCGTATCTTTTAGAACATGCCTTTAACGGTTTGGCTATTGAACAGTCTTATATCAGACCCGCTTATTATTACAGTAATTGGCTAGCTTATCTGCCCGTGGTAAAAGAAAGTGGCACTTTACCAACATTTTACCCGGTTGATCTGTCAATTCCCATGATATCCCCTATGGATGTAGCCAAATTCGCTTCGGATATTATTTCCAATGATGATTCCGGAGGTAAGATTTACGAAGTATACGGTCCGGCGTCACACACTTCGGCCGATGTTGCGGATGCCTTTTCAAAAGCTTTGCATCAGGATGTAAAAGCTAAACAGATCCCTCGCGATCAATGGCCATCTACCCTTAAGAAAATAGGGTTTTCGGATGATGCGATAAAAAACTTTATTGAAATGACAGATGCGGTGATCGCGGGTTCGGCCCATGCCGAAAATGAAGGTACCATAGTGCTAAAGGGAAACACAACTTTACAGCAGTATATCAATAACGCGGTAAACTAATAGCCTTTTAATACAAAAGGAGCAATGAATCATGTTTTCATTGCTCCTTATCAGATCAGTTAGACGCCCTGGGCGTTAAATTTTATTCGTAAAACTTAGGCGCTATCGCCATGGATAACAATTCAGTCTTATGTTTATTCAATAGTTTTTTCCACCAGAACTGAAATTTACGCGGATATACAACCCTGTCCTTAAAATCGGCCTTATGAAGATCCTCCATGGCCAATAGTTTGTACATCACTTTACGCGAATGATCAACAACCGCGTGTGATCGTTCGGTATATCCTAATATGCGATTTATTTCCCGGTTAGTTTTCCCTATTAGTATGTATTCAAATATCTGCAAATGCAGGGTTGAAAATCCTTTGGTTTTGAGTAACGGCCTGCTTACTGATAATATATCCTCCTTAATCATAAACCCTGTTGTTAATATTTTTACATCATTTTATTTATTCTATGACCACCTCTAAATTACAAGTCACAAGCAGGCGTCATCGTCATACCCTCTATTTACAAGGATTTAAAGGTCCTATCTTCGGGTCTTTTAATACTTTAAACTCAGTACGCCTGTTTAACTGGCGGCCAGCCGGGTTATCTTTTCCATTAGGCAGTGAATTCGGTGCCACCGGCTTTCTTTTGCCATAGCCTTTGGCGTATATACGTGCCGATTCAATCCCTTTTGATATGATGTAAGTAACGCATGCCTGAGCCCGGGCTTGAGATAGCTTATCGTTATACAGGTTTGAGCCTACTGAATCGGTGTGTGCGGCTAATTCAACCTTTATAGTTGGGTTATCCTTCAACACAATCACCAACGTGTCCAAAACAAGCTTTGAGGCAGGTCGTAACGTAGCTTTGTTAAAGTCGTAAAACACATTTTTGATCACGATAGGTTTATCAGGAGTAAAGGCCTGTAAACAGATATCGGGGCTGTATAAAGTATCATTACGCATGGTACCCGAAGCCGGTGCTGGGATATTCTTAGCAAAGTAACAGCCTCTTTCAAGCCGGAGGCTATGCGGGCGTTTATCGGTTACATCAAATGCATACCGTCCTGTTTTATTAACCACCATTCGCTGAATGGTATCTTTTGTTAACGAGTCAATAAAACTTACTTTAACGCCTTCTAACGGCTGATGAGTATCGCAATCAGTTACGATACCTGATAACGTATATTTTTTATTTTCGGCTGAAAAAATAGCCAAACAACAATCTGATTCACGATCAGAGCTGATATAGAATTTCTTGGCATCGTCATGGTCAGACAGATAATACAAGTCGTCTTTTGCCGAGTTAATTGGATAGCCCAGGTTTTTAGGCTCGCTCCACTTATCGAGCGTGCTTTGGCTTTCAAAAAAGTCAAAACCACCAAGACCTACAAATCCTTTTGAACTGTATACCAATTTTTTATTCGGCAGATCGTAATAAGGAGCCTCTTCATCAAATGCGGTATTGATAACACTACCCAGGTTAGTTGCACTTACAGCATCGCCATTAAAATTCAGGTATGCTACCCAGATATCGTCGCCACCCTGTCCACCCGGTTTGTTCGAAGAAAAGAACATACGCAGACCATCAGAAGTAACAAATGGCTGAATAGAGTTAAACCCATCTGCGTTTACATTGCTGTTCATTTTCTTTGGGGCCGACCAATCGTTATCTACCTTATCGCTGTAATAAATGGCATGTACCGTTTTGCTGCCTTCTTTATACCAGCGGGTAAAATATATCCTCTTTCCATTTTCGTTGAACGATGGAGTTCCGTATTCTACTTCTTTTTTATTTTCAGGATCTTTGAAATTGATCACCGTAGGTACGCCAGGTTTTGATTTATCAAGCAGATATACCCGGTTAAAGTGCTTTTTATCATCTTTAACAAACCTCGATGAAGTAAAATAGCTATCGCCATCACGTTGAACCAAAGAGTAGTCGGAACCATCAGAGGCAAAAGGTTCTTTCAGCTTAGTCACCTCAACCAACAATGGATATTGATATTGATCTTTTGCAAAATGGCAGTTTTTGATCTCTTTGGTCGCGATATCCTTGTACTTGCTGTCGCCGTTGTAATTAGCATTAAATTGCTCCAGTTGCTTTATAGCGTCATCAAAGCGTTGTGTGGCCCTTAAACACACACCATACCAAAGCCGGGCTAAAGGATATTCTTTTTCATAATTGGCGCTGATCACTTTATAATACCAGCCTTCGGCCTCAACATAATTTTCATACAATCGGTATGACTCGGCTAACTGATAGGATATATAAGCCTGATCACTTTGCTTTGTAGGTTTCTTGCTGGTTTTTTCGCCGGCATGATAAGGTATAGCCTGTAGCAGGGTAAGACTTAAACCTTCGGCAGCTCTTTTATAATAAAAAGCAGCCTCATAGTAATCCTTATTGTTAAAGGCTTTGTCGCCATAAACCTTCGGATTGTCCTTACTATACTGGGCGTTAACCCCCTTAAACACAAGCAGTATAAGTAATGTAAAAATTATTTTCTTCATGTTGATAAAGTTTAAAGCCTTGGGCAAACTGCTTCCGGTTCCTGGATGCGTTTACGAAATACATAACTTATTGATAATTCAATACCTCCGTTGCCAGATGTGGCCCGGGTAAGCGATGATGTATTGAAATCATAACTGGCGCCTATGATCAAGCTGTTAACATGGTATCCTATGTTAGCAATAGCCGCATCCTTAAAACGATACATACCGCCCAATATTAAACCTTTATCATCCTGTAGTTTTAATTCTGAATAAGCACCTACGGCTTTTTCTTCGGCTTTTTGTTGCCTCATATAAATGGCATGCGGAATAATATCAAAATAATCAGAAGCTTTTATACGTATACCAGCGTGTACAGTATAGCGTATGGGTAACTTAAGACTACTACCATCAACCGCAAACGGGTCTTTTGACCTGGCAAGGTGGGATACACTTACACCACCAAAAAAGTTGGCGTTATGCAGGGGATCACCATCATAATAAAAAACACCCGCGCCCGCATCAAAGATGGTAGCATTTGTATTTAAAAAGTTTTCGTTACTTGGCAACGATGGATCAAAACCGCTGCTTGGGTTAAACTGGCTGCCGAACTGGGCCTTTGTAGGATCGAAGCTACGGTTAATTATACCCGCCTGCACACCAAAGCTTACTTTTTTATAGCCATCATTTGATACCGCTATGGCATAACCAAAAGATCCATAAGCAGCAAAATAGTTATATCCTACATCACCCGCAGCCTGATTGATCACATTAAAACCTACCGCCACTTTATCAGTTGGCCTGAAATCAACAGACAAGGCACCCGTCTGATACGCGTTGTTGATGGTTGCGTACTGATTTTTAAAGTTCGCATTGATACGGGTATCCCCATTGATCACACCGGTTAAGGCTGGGTTCAGGTACAGGGGATAGGCGTAATACTGCGAAAAATGCGGATCGATCTGCGCCTTTAATTGACTTATTGCTCCAATCTGAAGCAGTATTGCCATGATAACTATAACTCTTTTTTTCATAGTAGTTTTATTAATTGTGATGCGGTCATAAAGTGCAGTATCATGTAGTTGCTACATGATACCGCACTTACAAAGGCCTTATCTTAATAGCGTAACTGTACCCTTTTTCTTGATTACCTGACCATCATTCATGGTAGCTTCAACATAATAAACATATACACCTACCGGCTGCTTGGTGCCTTTATAGGTACCATCCCATCCGCTTGCTTTATTAGTTGATTTGAATTGCAACTCACCCCATTGGTCGTATATGGATAATGATAAGGTGTTGATAGTAGTTCCATAAACGTACAGTATGTCGTTATTTCCATCACCGTTAGGAGTAAACGCATTCGGTATAAATAATCCGTTGCCAAAAGGGTTGCTTGTAGTTCCGGTTACGGCAGCAGAGTTAGCGCTTAGCTGACAATCCGTGCTTCCGGTGGCACGTACAATAATGGTAGCCGTTTGCCCAGGTTGTAAGCCGGTTACAGTATGGCTTAAGCCTGCTGCGCCGGTGCTTGGTGCAACAAAGTGCTGTCCGTTATCTAAGCTGACCTGGTAACCAGTGGCTCCTGTAACAGCAGCCCATGTAAAGGTTATGCTTTCTGCAGTAGTTGAGCCTACGGAAACTACCGGCGTAGCCAGCGGAGTAAGCATGGTAACAGTTACTGGTGTTCTGGTGGTTGACACGCAACCGCCTGTAACTTCGGCTTCGGCATAATAAGTAGTGTTTGCAGATAATACCGGTGTAGTAAAGTTAGTACCGGTAAATAGTGCCGCACCACCTGTATTAGCAGCGTACCATTTTATAAGAGCACCTGGTGTAGCGCTTGTAGCTGATATTGTAGTGCTTGTTCCAGGGCATATAGATGTACCCTGAGTACTTGCCTGTGGTGCTATTGGTGCAGATGTTACGGTAACAGTAACGCTTGTACGTGAAGCAGATGGGCAACCTGTAGTATTTACTGCCTCGGCAAAGTAAATAGTATTGGTAGTAAGCGTAGGCGTAATAAAGCTTGTGCCGCTTGCTAATGCAGTACCACCACTTGCTGAGCTATACCAGTTATAAGTAAAGCCTGGTTGCGGGTTATCGATAGTTAATGTTACTGAACCTCCTGCGCAATTATTTACAGAATTACCACCCGCTATTACCGGTGCTCCAGGTGCCGGAACCGCAGTTACCTGCACTGTTGCCAAACCTGAACTTGAGCATGATCCGCTTGCTGCTTCTACATAATAAGTGGCATTAGCGTTAACAGCTCCGAGCGAGAAGCTTGATCCTGTATTTACCAGGTTGGTTCTGCCAGCATCGGTATACCAGTTATAAGTAATACCTGGTTGTGGTGATGCTACAGAAAGCGTTGCCAAACTACCTAAACATACCTGCGGATTCGGAACAGAAACCGTTGGTGTTTGTGGTTGAGGCGTTACTTTCACCGGTGCAGCTATCCTTGTTGAGGCATTACAGCTTTGCGCGTTTGTAGCTTCAACATAATAGGTTACATCGGCAGTTAACACCGGTGTTGTAAAGGTTGAACCTGTATGTACAGAAGTTCCGCCGCTTGCTGATGTATACCAGCTATAAGTTGTGCCAGCTACAGGGTTAGTTATTTTGATAGTAGCTGCACTGTTTTGACAAGTAGTTAAGCTGGTCGCATCAACTGTAGGGTCTGGTGCTTTGGTGTTATCAATATTAATAGTTACCGAAGTGCGTGGTGAACTTGAGGTACAACCTGTGGTAGTACTTACTGCCTCTACATAATAAGTAGTAGCTGCTGTAATCACCGGGGTAGTAAATGTAGCACCTGTAAATATCGGTGTGCCGCCGGTTGCTACATTGTACCATTTAAAGGTTACCCCAGGCGTAGTACTTGCTGCAATCAATACTGCCGAACCGCCTGCACACACAGTTGGTGTTGACGAACCAGCCTGGGTAGTTACTGTTGGCCCGTTAGGCAATGTGTTAACAACCACATCAACTTTAGTACGGGTGGCCGAAGTACAACCTATGCTGTTAGATGCTTCTGCATAATATGAAGTATTAGCTGTTAATACAGGTGTGGTGAAAGTTACCCCACTTGCTAATGCTACACCACCGGTAGCTGAGCTGTACCATTTGTAAGTAAGCAGCACACTCGGATTAGAAATAGCTAATGTAGCAGCGGATCCCGAACAAGTTGGCACCGTGTTACCACCTGCGATTACTGGTGATTGTGGTGCTGGTACAACAGTAATTTGTGCAAAAGCAAAGCTACTGCTGCTGCAACCTGTAGCGTTTACTGCTTCTACATAAACATCGGTAGTTGCAGTTATAGGGCCGGTTAAATATGGGTTACCAGTAAACAGTAAGTGAGTTCTAGTAACATCGGTGTACCATTTATAAGTAATACCAGCCTGTGGTGTTTTGATTGATAATGTAGCAGGGCTGCCTAAACATACCTGTACGTTAGCCAAGGTCAGGTCCGGATCTGATGGAAGCGGAGTAATTGTTACCGTGGCCTGTGCACGTGCTGATGAATTACAGTTACCTGCACTTGCTGCCTCAACATAGTAAGTTGTAGTTGCAGTTAAAGCTGGTGTAATAAATTGTGTCCCGGTAAATAACAACGTTCCGTTAACAGGTGCATCGTACCATCTGTAAACTAACCCTGGTTGCGGGTTAGATATATTGATAGTAGCTGATGATCCTGAACAAGCGGTTAAACCACCTGTTGGTATCTGTATTACAGGTGTTGGAGGTACCGGTAACACTGTAATAGTTGTTTGTGTACGAGTAGTACTGGTACAATTGCTTGTACTTACCGCTTCAACATAGTAAGTAGCACTCGCAGTTAAATTAGTAAGAGCGAATGAGGTACCGGTAAACGCAATTGTAGTACCGGTAGCTGTAGTATACCAGTTATAGGTAATACCTGCAACCGGGTTAGTCACACTTAATGTAAGACTACCGCCGTTACAAACTGAACTTTGCGTAGCGCTCAATGTTGGCGCAATAGGCAAACTGTTTGGTGTAACATTCACCACTGTACGACCACCACCATTCACGCAGCTGGTGGTAGAGTTAGTGGCTTCAATGTAGTAGGTGATACTTTGTGTAATAGCCGGGGTAGTAAATGTAGGTCCGGTATGTGCCAATGTACCGCCGGTAGCTGCAGTATACCAATTATAGGTAACACCCGCCTCTGGCAAAGTTACTGCCAGTGCAGCCGGACTGCCTAAGCAAACTGCCACGTTTGGTGATGCTACACCTGGTTTCGATGGCAGCTGATCAACTTTTATTGCAGCTGGCGTACGCGCCGGGCTGGTACAAGAACCGTTTACGGCCTCAGCATAGTAAGTGATATTTGATACTGGTGTTACGTTAAAGCTTGCACCTGTAAATACTGGTGTTCCACCGGTTAATGATGTATACCAGTTAATAGTAGCCCCGTTAGCATTAGTTACTGTAAGGGTTACTTGCTGACCCGCACAAATCTCAGCAGGGAAGCTGCTCAATACCGGGTTTACCGGTGATGGCGTAACGTTAGCCGTTGCACCTACCCTGTTCGGATTAGGACATAAGGTTGCGGTATGACTGCTCTCTACATAATAAGTAGTAGTTGCCAGTATATTGGTTGGGCTATAGCTTGTACCTGTGTGTAGCAGTGTACCTCCTACTGCCGCACTATACCATCTGTAAGTTACGCCGGCGCGTGGGTTGCTCACTGTAAATGTAGCAGTACCACCCGCGCAAATGTTTTGCGTATTGGTAGCCAGCCTTGGTGCTTCAACCTGTTTGGTCGCGTAATAGATATTAAGCGTAGTTAACAATGTTGCTAAGCCTGAGTTCAGACGAACTTCAACCCTGTCAAATCCTGCTTTTGGCGCGAATTTGATGATGGCTGTTTGCCCGCCAGGCAGGATAGCTATTTTTATTAAGTTACTGCTCAGTGTAATACGGTCGTTATTATATGTAGTGCCGTTGTATGAGGCTAACTGGATAGATCCTAACACATTTATATCGGCCAGACTTGCTGGAACACTTATTTTCAAGGTTACTGTGTCACCCACAAGACCCTGGTCAGCAAATATCAGTTTCTGAGCTACATATGAGCCCAATACGCTGATAGGTAGATGCAACTGGCTGAAGTTGGTAGTATCCTGGTCAACTGAATTATTTTCATCAGTTACACCGCAGGCAATACAAACCAGGCCGCCGTTCACATCAAATGTTTGGGTGGATGCGAAATCGCAACTGGTTGAGAATATCGGATTTACTTTAACAGTAACCGCAGTACGTGTTACGCTGGTACAACCAGAGCTTGTTAACACAGCCTCAACATAGTAAGTAGTGTTTGATGTTAAAGGCGGAGTAGTAAATGAAGCTCCCGTAAATATTGCTGTACCACCGGTTGCTGAGGTATACCATTTAAAGGTAGCACCTGCAGTGGTTGATGTAGCAGTTAAAGTAGCTGTTTGGCCAGATGTGATCTGTCCGCCCGGAGCGTTTGAGGTAACAACCGGAGCAACAGGTGTTGGATTAACAATCACATCTGCTTTGGCCCTTGTTGAGCTGGTGCAACCACCTGCTGCGGCTTCAACATAATATGAAGTGTTGGCAGTTAATGTTGGTGTTGTAAACTGTGCACCTGTAGCTACTGGTGTGCCACCTGTTGGAGTAGTATACCAGCTAAAGGTAACACCTTGCTGGGTTGAAGTAGCCGACAATACAGCTGATGAACCGGAACAGGTTGACACCGGTGTTTGCGATACAATTGGCACCAGTGGTGTAGCCACTACATTAGCAGTTACCTGCGTACGGGTTGAACTACCGCAAGATGCCGCGCTCGAAGCTTCAACATAATAAGTAGTAGTTGTTGTTAATAAACCGGTTGTGAACGGATTACCTGTAAATACTGGTGTGCCTCCCGTTGGAGTGGTATACCAGTTAAAGGTAACGCCTGCAACTGCCTGTGCAGTAAATGTGGCTGGCTGACCAGAACATATAGTTACTGTTGGTATGGCAACAACTGGTTTAGCAGGTGCCGGAGTAACAGTCACTTTAGCCGGTGTGCGTACAGCCTGGGCGCAACCATCAGCGGTGCGGCTGGCTTCGGCATAATAAGTTGTAGTGGCATTCAATACCGGGGTTGTAAATGTAGCACCGGTAAATACTGCTGTACCGCCGCTTGCCGAAGTATACCATCTTACGGTAACATTAGCAGGTACGGTTGCAGTTAAAGTAGCTTGCGATCCCTGGCAAATAGTAACATTTGGCGCGCTGATGGTTGGTGCTGCTACTGATTGATAAGCATCATAAACATTTACTGCTGCCAGCAAGCCTGCAACACCTGAGTTAAAGGTGATCTCTACCCTGTCAAATGTATGGGCTGCTTTAAATTTATATTGGAAACGGCTGGTTCCGTTCAATAAACGAATAACAAGTAATGATCCGTTCACGGTAACACGGTCGCCGTTATAAGTCGAGCCATTGTAGGTTGCTACCTGGATCTGTGAAAGTAAGCCTACATCGGCTAGTGAGCCTGGTATACCCAGATCAACAGTTACACTGTCACCAACAATACCTGTATTGGCAAAACGCAGGGTTTGTTGTGCCGATCCGCCCAGTAAACCTACCGGTACGTGTATTTGTGAGAAAGTCTCGCTGTTGTTATCAACAGAGCCGCCAGGATTGCTCACACCGCACAGTAAACAGATGCCGCTTACTGAATTGGTTTGATCGATCGCCGCGTCGCAAGGAACCGGGTTAGGCCCAATTGCGTTTACATTAATTATACCCGATGCTCTTGAAGCAGATACAGCTCCGGTAGCAGGGATACTTGACTCAGCATAATAAGTAACCTGTCCAAATACGGCAGGGCTTACAAAGTTTGGTCCTGTAAATATGCTGGTACCACCGGTTGGCGTAGTAAACCAGTTAAATACAGCACCTGGTGTAGTTGATGACGCTGTTAAGCTGCCCGAAGTACCCGCGTTAACAGTTTGTGTTGGCGGATTAACGGCCACATCCGGTATAATGATAGGCTGAGTAACAGTCAGGATCACTGGGGTACGTTGCGCGCTTACGCAACCTGAAGCCAGTGAGCTTTCAGCATAATAAGTTGTAGTAGCGGTTAAAGGTGGGGTAATAAATACCGATCCTGTAAACACTGGTGTTCCGCCGGTTGCTGTAGTATACCATTTGAAGATAGCACCTGCAGTAGTTGAACTGGCGGTCAGCGTAGCTGAGCTTCCTGTTGTGACCTGACCACCGGCCGGGCTTACTGCTACTGTTGGAGCAACTGGTAAAGGACTAACTACCGCGTCTGCTTTGGTACGGGCCGGACTAACACAACCATTTGCTGATGCTTCTACATAATAAGATGTATTGGCAGTAAGTGTTGGGGTTGTAAACTGTGCACCTGTAAATATTGGTGTACCGCCTGTTGCTGCTGCATACCAGTTATATACCACACCTGCTTGTGTAGGTGAAACGGTTAACACTGCAGATGAACCTGAACACACTTGTACAGACGCTTGTGCCAGAACCGGGTTAACCGGTGCAGGGGTAACATTGGCAGTTGCAGCTACCCTGTTTGGGTTAGCACAGCTGCTGGATACGCGGCTGCTTTCTACGTAATAAGTTGTTGTGGCGTTTAATGCCGCAGTTGTAAATGTTGAACCGGTATGTACCGAAGTGCCGCCAGTTGCTGAAGTGTACCATTTGTACTGTACACCTGCACGTGCGTTGTTCACGGTAAAGGTAGCCGTACTGCCTGAGCAGATACTTACAGCATTCGCGGCAAGTCTTGGCGCTTCTACCTGCTTGGTAGCATAGTAAATATTCAGTGTATTAAATACTGATGCTAAAGCACCGTTATACCTGATCTCGACCCTGTCAAATGCCGTTTGCGGAGCAAACTTCACTAAGGCGGTCTGGTTACCGTTCAGCAATGTAATTTTCAGCAGGTTGCTGCTTAAAGTAACGCGGTCATTATTATAAGTGTTTCCGTTATAGGAAGCTATTTGTAATTGGTTCAATACACCCACGGTAGCTAAGCTCGCAGGAACTGCTATTTTAACAGTTACGGTATCACCCACAGCACCTGCATCGCTGAATATTAATTTCTGCGATACGTTTGATCCAACCAAACCGATTGGAACGCTCAACTGGCTAAAGTTGGTGGTATC
Organism: Mucilaginibacter sp. BGA-UO-ETr-C110; assembly: GCF_059567985.1. Classification (NCBI taxonomy): domain Bacteria; kingdom Pseudomonadati; phylum Bacteroidota; class Sphingobacteriia; order Sphingobacteriales; family Sphingobacteriaceae; genus Mucilaginibacter; species Mucilaginibacter sp. BGA-UO-ETr-C110. Next base: position 6,059,349 of record NZ_JCAQPB010000002.1, on the reverse strand, counting down.
CTGGTCAACTGAATTATTAGGATTGTTCACTGCACAACCAACGCAAAGCAGGCCGCCGTTTACATCAAATGTTTGTGTTGACGCGAAATCGCAACTGGTTGAGAATATAGGGTTAACTATAATAGTTACCGAAGTACGAGTTGCACTTGTACAACCCGCAGCAGTACTTGCCTCCACATAATAGGAGGTATTTGAAGTTAAAGGCGGAGTAGTTAATGAAGTACCTGTAAATATAGAGGTACCGCCTGTTGCAGAAAGGTACCATTTATAGGTGATGCCCACTGTAGGCGATGTGACTGATAAAGTAACGGCCTGGCCCGATGTCACCTGTCCAGGGGCAGTGATATTAGGCGCAACGGGTGTCGGATTAACCGACACATCCGCTTTTGCCCTTGTTGAGCTGGTGCAGCCCCCTGTTGACGCAGCTTCAACGTAATATGATGTACTGGCAGTTAATGCCGGGGTAGTAAATTGAGCGCCCGAAGCTACTGGTGTGCCTCCGGTAGCGGTAGTGTACCAGTTAAAGGTAACACCAGCCTGGGTTGATGAAGCAGCTAATACAGCTGATGAGCCAGAGCATATTTGAACCGGTGTAACTACGTTTGGTACTGTAGGCGTTGTAATTACATTAGCCGTTACCTGGGTACGGGCAGAACTTCCGCATGAACCTGCATTAGCCTGAACGTAGTAGGAAGTATTAGCAGTTAACGCCGGGCTGGTAAATTGTGGGCCGGTAAATAATGGAGTGCCACCGGTTGCAGTAGCATACCAGGTAAAGGTAACGCCATTAACAGCTTGTACTGTGAATATGGCCGGTTGACCAGAACATACAGCTACCGTTGTAGCGTTAGCCACCGGAGCGGCTGGTGCCGGAACAATGGTTACAGTTGCCGGTGTGCGTTTAGCTTGAGCGCAACCATCAACAGTACGGCTGGCCTCGGCATAATAAGTGGTAGTCGTATTGAGTACAGGCGTAATAAAGTTTGCACCTGTAAATACAGGTGTGCCACCTGAAGCGGCAGTATACCATTTGATAGTTACGTTGGCCGGTACGTTGTTGGCGGTCAGCGTAGCGGTTGTACCCTGACAAGTGCTTACGTTAGCAGTGCCAATAGTAGGTGTAGCTACCGACTGGTAAGCGTCATAAACATTTACGGTATTCAGTAAGCCGGCTAAACCTGAGTTAAACTGGACTTCAACCCGGTCAAATGCGGCACCAGCTTTAAAGGCTACCCTGAAACGGCTTGTGCCGTTCAATAAAGTAACATTTAATAAAGATCCGTTTACGGTAAAGAAGTCGTTATTGAAAGTGCCTCCATTATAAGTACCTATCTGAATTTGTGATAACACACCTACGTCGGCCAGTGAACCAGGGATACCCAATTCAACAATAACGCTATCACCCACAATACCTGCATGGGCAAATTGCAATGTTTGCTGTCCCGAAGCGCCTAATAAACCTATTGGTACGTGTATTTGTGAGAATGTATTACGATCGTTATCAATTGCTCCACCAGCGTTGGTGATACCGCACAATAAACATAAACCATTAACAGAATTGGTTTGTGCTGTGGCGGCGGCGCAGGCTACCGGGTCAGTACCAACAGGGATAATGTTAACTACTGCTGGTGCACGGGTGGCTGATTTTGCGCCGGTTGCTGTTACTACAGCTTCGGCATAATAAGTAGTATTGGCAAATACAGGCGGAGTTACAAAAGTTGCTCCTGTAAATATCGGGGTACCACCGGTTGGTGTAGTGTACCAGTTAAATACAGTTCCGGGAGTGGTTGAACTCGCGGTTATGGTACCGGTTGTTCCTATGTTAACTGATTGTGTTGGCGGATTAACGCTTACATCAGGTATTACTATTGGAGTAACGGTTACAGGTACAGCAGTTCTGTCTGGTGATACGCAACTACCTAATGAAGCTTCGGCGTAGTATGTAGTATTAGCATTCAATACCGGGGTAGTGAAAGTGCTGCCTGTAAATACTGGTGTGCCACCGGTTGCAGAAGTATACCATTTTATAGTGGCTCCGTTTACAACAGTAGCTTTGAAAGTAGCTGTTTGTCCGGCCAGTATCGTAGCGCTCGAAGGCGTTACAACTGGTTTCACCGGTGCATCGTCCACTATTACCTGTACCGGGGCCCGTGTTGGGCTTACGCAACTTCCGCTACGGCTGTATTCAACATAATAAGTTGTATTTGCGGTTAAAGCAGGAGTAGTATAAGATGTTCCGGTATGAACAGCAGCACCACCAGTTGGCGTAGTAAACCAGCTAAAAGTTCCGTTAGCAGGTGTTGGTGATGTAATAGTCAGCGTAGCCGGGCTGCCTTTGCAAATTTCAGGGGCGGCCGGATTAAATTTCGGTGTTGGATATTGCTGTACCGCGTAGTAGATCTGTAATGAGGTAAGCAAGGTAGCAACACCCGAATTAAGGGTTACTACTATACGGTCATAATTCCCAACAGCGGGTATATATGCTGCATACTTACCGGTTCCACTTAGCAACCTTAAAGTCAGCAATGAATTATTAAGCGGATAGCTGCCTACCAATGTTCCTCCATTGTAAACAGCAACAGTTATTCCGCCAAGCAAACTTACATCGGCTAAACCGCCTGGTGTTTGTAAAGCAAGCTTAATGGTATCGCCTGCAAAACCGGGGTTAGGGAATATCAAGGTTTGTGAAGCCGATCCGCCTAAAAGTCCAACAGGTACAGTTATGGTTGATGCCGTAGTTGTGTCGGCATCAGCTGCAAGGACATCGTTATTAATAGAACATAATAAACACAAACCATTAATGGCCGAGCTTTGCTGATTAGCAAATGTACAAGGCGAATTATTATTGATGGTTACCGTAATGGTTATCGGTGTACGTGTAGCCGATTCGCAACCAGTAGCGTTAACAGCAGCTACATAATAAGTAGTAGTACTGAAAAGTGCTGGTGTTATGAACGGATTGCCTGTAAAAACAGGTGTAGCCGCCGCTGCCGAAGAATACCATTTATAAGTAATACCTGTTTGCGCGTTACTTACATTGATGGTAGCTGTTTGGCCTGCTACTATGGTTGAGTTATTTACTGTCAGCGTAGGAGCTGCTGGTTTAGGTGTTACAGTTACATTGGCAGCAGCACGGGTACCGCTTGCACAACCGGCAGCGTTAACCGCTTCAACATAATAAATAGTGTTGGCAGTTAAAGCAGGGCTTGTAAAGTTAGTTCCGGTAAACAATGGCGTACCACCTGTTGCGGCAGCATACCAGTTGTAAGTTTGTCCGGCTACAGGCGAAGCAATGGCCAGTACTGCTACATCACCATCGCAAATAGTTACGTTTGGTGTAGTCACTGTCGGTGCTGCAGGTAACGGGCTTATAGTAGCCGTTACTTTAGTACGTGTAGTACTTACGCAGGTACCCCCGCTTACTGCTTCGGCATAATAACTTGTAGTAGCGCTTAAAGCAGGACTGGTAAAAGTATTTCCTGTAAACAATGACGTTCCACCGGTTGCCGCTGCATACCAGTTAACAGTAACACCTGTTACGGGTGTAGCCGCAAATACTGCAGTTGAGTTAGGACATACGGTAATATTAGCATTGGCGACAACGGGTGCTACCGGAATTTGATTAACATTAATAGTTACCGGAGCACGGGCAGATGCCGTAGCACAACCCGGTCGGGTTGCCGATACATAATAAGTAATATTGTTAGTTAAAGCTGGTGTAGTAAAACTTGCACCTGTAAATGTTGGGATGCCGCCTGTTGGCTGGGTATACCAGCTAAAAGTTGTACCAGCTAAGTTGGCAGTAGCGTTTAAGGTAACTGTACTGCCGGCGCATAATTGTGCCGTGGTTACCGCCACATTATTAACTGTTATTATCGGCTGCGGTATCAGTATCTCGGCCTCATTAAGATCAAGGGTTGATAGCACGCTGGCTATCCCACCCAGCCTGAGCTGAACACGATCAAATACCTTCGTTGGCACGAAGGTAATCGTTAACCTTTGCCTGTTATTTGACAAATCAAGCAAACGCAAACGTAGTAATGATCCATTTAAAACCTGTGTATCATTATTATCGGTATTACCATTAAAAGTTGATACGAATGTACCGGAAAGAAGGCCTACATCAAGCAATGCCTTAGGTAAAGTTAAGGTAAGCCTTACAGAATCGCCAATAGTTGATGCTGATTGGAAAATGAGTGTTTGTTGTGCAAATGCCCCTAACGCACCAACACCCGCGTTAAGGGTGGATGCTGTATTTGGGTTACCGTCAATAGCGTTTTGAGGATTTGCTACTCCTCCTACGTTTACCCCCAGGCCAAGCAATGCTGATGATATACCATGTAATTCGTCATAAGTCGTATTACAAATAGGCGGACCAGGAGTAGTGTAAAACGCGTCATACAGGTATATACTGCTTAATGCCCCTAACAAGCCACCGCTAAGTGTTACCCTTACCCTGTCATAAGCTTGTGTTGGAGCGTAAATCAGCTCCAATTGATTATTATTACTGGCAACGCTTGCCAAAGTAGGGGCGGTAACAGGAGTACCTGCCACGTTCCCATTATACGGAGTAATAGTAACCCCTCCAAGAAGTGTTACATCAAGCAAGTTATCGCCGGTTCCGAGTTTAATGGTCAGTTGTGTATTAGCCGGAACTGTACCTGGAAAAATAAGTTCCTGGTAAGTTGATGCTAAAAGTCCAACTGGTACGTTTAAAGTGGAGAAAGTTTGCAGATTCGCATCAATGGCATTGCCTTGATTGTTAACCACGCAGCCCAAGCAAAGCAAACCAGTAGCACCGCTTTGCTGAGTTGTCGCAAAATGGCGTTGTCCGAATATTTGGCTTGTGGCACACAATAGCAGGCATAAAACTATTATGTACCTGCTATAAAAGGTAAAGGTTCTCATGCAAATGAAGTTAAGGTAGGTGCAAATAGTTACACCTTTCAAAACTACATAGCTGTTGAGGATAATTATTAATACATCTTATTCACTTATTCAGGCCGATTCAATTCCCATTCACGGTTCAATTTATTGTTCATTTTGTTCATTAAATATTATTTTAAAACCTACAGCTCTACATTTCTCGTAAACACAGTAAATTTTGTTAAAAGCCCAATATTGGGGTAAAATACTACTGCAACATTATTTGATATTACCCCCGTATAATAATAGCAGTAACATTAATTGTGTAAATAACAACAACCTATTCAGATTAATTGCGTAATATAAATACAAACCTATTAACCTAATTGCTTGAGCCTATGATATCCTTTTCACCAATTCAGTTTGAAACGTTGAAATCCCGAGTACTCGCTAATGCTAATATCAGAAGCATTACCCCGGGTGATTGCAAGGCGCTTGCATTTCAAATATATTCAAAAACGAAATTAACCGTAAGCGAAACTACTTTGAAACGGGTTTATGGTTTTGCATACAGTAAATTCAAACCATCTTTATTCACCATTGATGTTTTAGCAAAATTTTGTGACTACGAAGGCTGGGATGATTTTTGCGAACGTGAAAGTGTACCTTCTGAAAGATCGCAAAACGAACATGTTGACTGGAAAACTCTAAGTCAAAATGCGGCCAAGATCACTCATTTTACACTTCAGGCTTTAAAAAATCGCTCCGGCATCCCTTTTGGCCAAACTATCCGCCGCAAATTTATCGACGATCATTTTGATGAATTTTTAAGAGGTGATTACACAGCAACTGTATTTGCCGCCCCTTCCGGCTACGGCAAAACCATCGGACTTTGCCATTGGATAGATGAAAAATTAGAATCAGACAGTAACGATATCATCCTGTTTTTTAGCAGCAGCGCTTTAATGAACGTTTTTTTAAGCGGCCGCGACCTGAACGACTGGCTGCTGGCCCTATTGGGCTACTCGCATGAGGAAGATATTGAAGCACTATTTGATATCAATAAGCGTAACGATGGTAAGTTTTACCTGGTTATTGATGGTTTTGATGAACACATGTTCAAAAACGATCAGTTTGAACTGGTGCTTACCCAGTTAATGGATATTTTTTCTTTCTATCAATCGCACGAGTGGTTTAAGCTGGTTTTAACCATGCGGTCGGCTAACTGGATCAATAATAAACACAATATGGAGTTTGGTCTTAAAAACTGGTTCACCGGTTTTATAACAGATCATGACCTTACCACTAATGTGCCGCTGTTTAATATTCAGGAGATCAAAGAACTGAGCCGCAAAATAAACCCCGATGTTCAGAACCTTATCGCCATTGATGTGGCCAATAATTTCAATCATCCATTATATTTTCAATTCTATTACAAACAGAACAAGAACAATTTTTCGCTCAACAACATTGATCACATCTGTATATACGAGCTCATTTCCATATTCATACTCAACAAGGTTTACCTGGGCCATTACGCAACCGAAAAGATCCTACTATTGAAGGGCTTGGTTGATGAAATGGACTTTCAGGCTGGTGTATATGAGCTGGATAAGTTTAAATGCAACGATCTGCTTAAACAATACAGCCATGCTTATAATGAATTGCTAAGCATTGGTTTTTTACGCGAAATAAACTCCAGCAACGATTTTCAGTTTAAAACTATGGTTCAGTTCGGGAACAATAATTTCCTGGAGTTTACCATAGCCCGCAAGCTCCTTTTAGATAACAATCAACGTTTTGACCTGCAGCTGATCAAACTGATCAACAATGCATTTAATAACAGCGAGCATAAATTACCGGTTATCAAATGGTGTGTGATACATGCCGTTAAAAACGGGCAGCAGGAAAGCTTTGAGCTTTTAGCGCAAACTAATCTTAATCCTAAAGAAAAATCGGAGCTGATCATTTTTTTAGGCGATTTACTCCAGCGAGTCTGCTTTGGGTCGACGAACGCTGAAGCTACTGCCAACTATTTTAAGCAGGATTGCAGCGACGGGCTTTTTTATTACTTTTTTGGACTGGAACTGGTAAATACCGATTATAAAAAAGCACTGCAAACTTTATTGAAGTTTGAGCTTTCTGACCATAAAAAGGTACTTACTTACACAGCTTTAGCTACTATAGCCATACTTCAGCTGGATTTGAAGCAACTGGAAGATTACCTGGCGAAATTAAAAAGTTTCCCGCAGCATGATTTCCATCAATTCGCGATCAACCCGCTGCATTGTCTGAATGCTATTTATCAGTACCTGAAATATGGCATGATCAGGAAGGACTTTTTTGCCGAGATCACCCGCTTCTATTTTAATCCGCCAAAACAAAGCGAAACCATACATAACAGAAAGGCGAATGATCTTATTTTCCTGCTATCGGCTTACTCTACTTTTATCTGTCAGAAACCTTACAAGACATTAAGGTTTGTTAACGCACTTCATACAATAGATAAAACCAGTGCCGAAACATCATTCTCTTATAATTTCTTTTTAAAGATAGCCGAGTGCGATGCTTATTTTTTACTGGATAGCCAAACCGATCTGCTGAAAAACAACGATGAAATTTCAGCCTCCTATAAACAGGAAGAGTATTTATTTACTCCTTTTATGAAGTCGTTGTTTTATGGGCTTAAAATAAAAAGCGCTATTTCAAATAATGATTATTCAACTATCAACGGTTATTTGAATTGTTTAAACCAGGTGTCAGATGAGTCGGGAAATAAATTGTCAAAGCTGTTCATATATGCCAGCATCTTAAACAATGAGGCATTGTTGAACCTTGATCCGCAGTTGTACAAACAGGTATCTTACAACCATACCCGTTTATTACGCGAATGTGGTTTAAGCATCGATGTTTTTATAAAGCCCAAAAACGAAGTGCTGGCATTAAAAGTAAAGGTTAACAACTAAACCCATCGTATTTGAAGCAATCATTTTACTTTTAAACTTGCACGTACTTTTTTTACTTCTAACGCAGTGACCAAACTGCTATTGTTCCCAAAATTGTTGCGGATATAGGTCAGCACCTGGGCGATCTGATCATCGCTCAGAAAGTTATGCTTGGGCATTACACTATTATAAGGTACATTTTTAACTTTCACGGGGCCTTCCAACCCATTAAGCAGTACCCGGATAGCCGTTTCCTTTTCCATGTATTTACCCCCGGTAACCCATTCAGATCCACCAAGTGGCGGAAAAAGATTACCATCGCCCTTACCGTTTTTCTGGTGGCAATTGGTGCAATAGGTAGCGTACAGCTTAGCTCCGCCGGTTAACATCCCGCTCATCAAATTATTACGCGTTATGTCGGGGGTTTTAAAGCTTGGTAGCTTTTTCCGCAATTCCATTTTTGCCAGTTGGGCCGTTGTGAATTTGGCTTTATCGCCCTGGTAAAATATACGCCATACCCTACCCTTCTCGGTATCGCTTATATATAAGGAACCATCGGGCCCCTGCGATATTCCCATCGGCCGGTAAACGGCATCACTCACGCTTGCTATGGTAGTGCGCCCGGCAAATCCATCGGCAAAAATCTCCCATGAACCAGTCGGCTTCCCTCCTTTAAAAGGCACAAACCCAATAAAGAAACCAGCCTGCGGATAAGGCGACCTGTTGGTAGAACCATGAAACGCGACAAACGCTCCGTTTTTATACCTTGCCGGGAACTGGTTACGGGTATAAAACAGCAGGTCATTTGGCGCCCAGTGCGCCGCGAAAGCCATAATAGGCTGGGCATATTTGGCGCCATCGCCCGCTTTTTTACCATCACCGCCATATTCCGGGTTTAAGAGTTTCTTCTTTTTAATAGGATCGTAATAATAATATGGCCAGCCGACATCTGTACCTTCCTTAATTTTCAAAAACTCTTCGGCAGGTAGCACCGCGCTTTGCCAGGGGGTAAACAGTTTAGGGAACTGCAAGCGCAGGTCATCACGCCCATGCGCTACTACGTATAAACAGTTGTCGGCAGTATTCCAGTCCATAGCCACTACGCTGCGCAGTCCTGTAGCATAGCGCATGCCATCGGTTTGCTGCTGATTAAGTTTATCCTCATCAAACTGCCAGATACCACCGTACTCTTTCAGCAGGGGGCAGCCTTCAATACCCATAGATCCGGGCACGCGATTTTGCTCCTGGCAGGCATTGGAGGGCGCACCAAAAGCCACATACATATGTCCTTTGTTATCAAAAGCAAGCGGTTTGGCATCATGCTCCTGCGGGGGATGTATATCATGCACAATCAGTTCCGGCTTACCATCTGGAACGAATGTATTGGGATTGAGTTTCATCCGATATACATTGATCTCTGAGCTAAAATAAAGATAACCCTTATGTACACGCATAGCTGTGCCATAGCTCCCCTTATCCTCATAATCCGCGAATTTTTTGATGATATCGGCTTTTCCATCGTGGTTGGTATCCCGCATGGCTACGTTGCCACCTATAGAATCAGGAAAGCGGAGCTTCACATATACATCGCCATTATCATTAACAGCCAGATGGCGGGCACGCCCGGCCAGGCTATCCACTACCACAACAGCTTTAAAATGGCCGGGTAAAAACAAGCCGCCGTTGTTTTTGTCGGCAACGGGTAAAGTGTCCTTATTCCCGGTAATGGTAAAACTGATGATAAAAAACGCGGCAATAGCCGTCAAAAATAAAATGGCGCGGTTTTTCATTAGATAAGTCGAAAGGTTGATGTACCAGCTACAACGAATTTTACCCTATAAATGTTTAACTAATGAGGTGTTTTTTGCTGATGCGAGATAAAATAGCAGAGATGTAAACGTTACAACTGATGAGGTGTTTTTTTATCAGCGCTTTTCTTTTTATAATCCTCATAACTATTTCTGATATAAATAATGAGGTCATAATCGCTCATGGCATTTAACTGTTGTAAGGTAGGTGCATAATCAACCCTGAAATCATCCATTTCATTAACCTTAAGAGGCACAACACTTTTTATCAATGAATCATTAAAGCGCCTGGTAATTTCGTAAGCGGTTAGTTCCCGTTTGGCAAAGCGGTTAAACCGCCGGGCCTGCTTAACCTCGCTCTTAAAGTTTTCATATATAAAGGTCATAGGTTTTAAAAACAGGTAATAATAATGTGGTGTGCCGGTATAAAAAACGCTCTTCTTCCGGTATCCCTTCTGTGTTTCGCGGAGTTCTTTGATAAGAGAGTTCTCTCTGATCACCACCTCTGCTAATTCAATAATAGGCTGCAGGTATATGAGTTTATCAGCAAAATCGCTTACAACCAATTCCCCGGTTAAGTAATTAGGGCTTGAAAACTGCAAAGTATCACCCTGTAAAGCCACAATACTAAATACGCCTTCTGTATTTGACCTGACGGTGATATGGCTGCGCTTATTTAAAACCTGCACATCCGCTAATCTGGCAGCATTGCCACTCTTAAGCACCAAGCCCTGCTGCACTTTAGCCACCTGTCCGTTAACCGTAGTCAGTGGTATTAGATAAATAATAAAAAGCAATATCAGGATCTTAGGATTCATAGGCAACATAAAATTAGCGCAAGTGCCTGATAATTAATTCAGTTTTAACTTATTTTAACATCTACATGTATTGATCGTACTTATTCTGATCCATCTATCCATTTTTGAAGAATAGCGCAAATAAATATCCTATCTTATCTTCGCAAAAATTATTGACAGCTATGCCTGCATCATCCTCCGAAAAAAATAAATTGGGTTTATGGACCAGCACCTCCCTGGTGGTTGGTAATATGATAGGCGCAGGCGTATTTTTAATGCCGGCGGCAATGGCCTCCTATGGCAGTATCGGTTTACTGGGCTGGGTATTTTCGGCGGTGGGCTCCTACTTTTTGGCCAAAGTTTTCAGTAACCTGAGCAAGCTACTGCCTCATGCCACGGGTGGCCCTTATGCTTATACCCGCAACGGCCTGGGCGATTTTGCCGGGTTTCTGGTGGCCTGGGGTTATTACCTGGCTGTAGCTTGCGCCAACGCGGCCATCACCATATCCTTTGTAAGCGCCTTGAGCACCTTTTTCCCGGTGCTGGCCTCCAACGCTGTTACGGCCATAGTTACCGGTTTATGCACTATATGGCTGCTTACTTATATTAATACCCGTGGCGTGGTTACCGGTGGCAAGGTTCAGCTGGTTACTACTATATTAAAGGTAACTCCGTTGATACTGGTGGCTATCGGCGGCTTATTTTTTATACAGATCAAAAACTTTTCGCCTTTTAATGGTAGTGGCACTACTATATATGGTGCTTTAACCGCCACAGCCACCATGACCATGTTCGCCTTCATCGGTATTGAAAGCGCTACGGTACCGGCCGGCAGTGTGGCCAATCCCGAAAAAACCATTCCCCGGGCTACTTTGCTGGGTTTACTGATCGCGACATTGGTTTATATATTAAGCAGTTTTAGCGTGATCGGGATAATCCCGGCGGAGGCTTTAAAACACTCGGTTACGCCTTTTGCCGATGCGGCCACAGTGATATATGGCAGCAATGCCCGTTACTGGGTGAGCGCGGGTATAGCCATTGCCGCCTTTGGCTCGCTCAACGGTTGGACATTGTTACAAGGCCAAATGCCTTTTGCCATTGCCAGCGACAAACTATTCCCGGCCGCTTTTGCCCGCAAAAATAAAAAGGGTGTGCCTTATGTGGGTATCCTGGTGAGCAGCGTAATGGTATCGCTTTTCATGAGCATGAATTATACCAAGGGATTGGTAGAGCAATTTCGTTTTTTACTTTTGCTATCCTTATTATCTATATTGATCCCTTACCTGCTTTCGGCTGCTTCATACTTGATTATCCGCGTAAAGCAAAAACAGGTTGATGGCTTAACCGGTGCGGTGATACTGGCTATTTTAGCTTTTGGCTACGCGTTATGGACTATTGCCGGTACCGGTAAAGAAGCCGTTTACTATGGCTTTTTACTGCTGATGGGCGGCATACCCTTTTACGTATGGCTGGCTTATAAAAAGAATAGCGGTGATTGAGTGGGCGGTTTGCGGTGGGCAGTTGGCATTATTGAACTCTTACTTATAAACACATGTCATTGCGAGGAGGAACGACGAAGCAATCTCGTCGTATACATAAACGCGAGGAGATTATTAATGCTATTAATTATTTTTTAAGGTATTAATGAGCTCCCGTTGGTCGGTTGTCCACGCTGCGCTCGCAATGACATGTATGGGTTGAATTACTTTTGAGGTAAGACTTAGGAAGTTTTGAAAACTTCCTAAGTCTACGTTCTCCCCTCCCCTACTTCTCGTTCGACATGGAGTAAGGTACATCGGTAGCTTTAATACCGCGTTGTTTGTTTGGCGTGGCCGACATATCAAAGTTCAGCTCGGCTCCGCTTAACAAGGCTTTATGGCTAAGCCAGGTAAAGTCGTAAGGTTTGCCATTCACGGTTAAGCTGTTCACATATTTATTATCGGCATTGTTTTTTGGTGCGTTGATGGTGATGGTTTTGCCATTCTCCAGTTTCACGGTCAACTTTTTAAACAATGGGGCACCCAATACATACTGATCGCTGGCTGGCGTTACCGGGTAAAAGCCCATCGCCGAAAACACATACCAGGCTGATGTTTGTCCGTTATCTTCATCACCGCAGTAGCCATCTGGTGTAGCTTTGTACAACTTATTCATAGTTTCGCGTGCCCAGTATTGCGTTTTCCAGGGTTCGCCGGCATAATTGTACAGGTATATCATGTGCTGGATAGGCTGGTTGCCGTGCGCGTACTGGCCCATGGCGGCTATCTGCATTTCACGGATCTCATGGATCACGGTACCGTAATAGCTATCATCAAAAACAGGCGGCAGCGTAAATACAGAATCCAGCTTGGCCACAAACTGCTGTTTACCCCCGACCAGGTTGATCAACCCCTGTATATCATGAAACACACCCCAGGTATAATGCCAGCTATTGCCCTCGGTAAAGGCATCGCCCCACTTAAAGGGATTGAATGGCGTTTCAAAAGAGCCATCTTTATTTTTGCCGCGCATCAGTTTGGTGGAAGGATCGAACAGGTTGCGGTAGTTTTGGCTGCGTTTTTTGTAAATATCCGTTTCCGAAGCTGGTTTGCCCAGGGCTTTACCCAGCTTGTATATAGCAAAATCATCATAAGCATATTCCAGTGTACGGGCAGCGTTCTCGTTGATCTTTACATCATAAGGTACATAGCCCAGGGTATTATAATACTCTACCCCCCTGCGGCCGGTAGCATTCGGGCCTTCATTATTGGCGCCATGTTTTAATGCTTCGTAAAGCGAGTTAATATCGTATCCGCGCAGGCCTTTTAAATAAGCTTCGGCCACTACCGATGCGGAGTTATTACCGATCATACAATCGGCATAACCCGGACTCGACCACTCGGGCAGCCAGCCGCCTTCTTTATAGGAATTCACCAGGCCTTCCTGCATTTCTTTATTCATCGACGGATAAACCAGGTTGAGGAATGGGTACAGCGCCCTGAAAGTATCCCAGAAACCGGTACCCGCGAAATAATATCCCGACAATATTTTACCATTTATCGGGCTGTAGTGCACGGTTTGTCCTTTAGCGTCAACTTCATACATCCGGTTAGGGAAGAAAAGCATGCGGTAAAGACTAGAGTAAAAAGTACGGGTTTGATCAATTGTACCACCTTCGGGTGTTAAATGACTTAATGTTTTGTTCCATACATCTTTTCCTTTTTGGCAGGTAACATCAAAACTATCGGTACCCAATTCGCGCTTCAGGTTAAGTTCGGCCTGTTCTGTGCTGATATAAGATGATGCTACGCGAAGATGCACCTGTTCGCCTTTTTTGGTTTTAAAGCTGATAACCGCGCCTGCGTGATCGCCGGTATATTCCAGCGAGCCATCTTTTTGCCAGTTATGCCAGGTGGAAGCCAGCTCAAAAGGTTTATCTATATAAATAACAAAGTAGTTTTTAAAATTGGCAGGCACGGCACCACTGTTTTTGGTGCTGTAGCCGATGATCTTTTGCTCTCCGGGAATAATTTTCACGTATGATCCTTTATCAAAAGCATCGATCACAATATGTGAGCTGTCGCTTTTGGGGAAAGTGAACCGGAAACTGGCTGCACGTTCTGTGGGTGTAAGCTCGGTAGTTACGTCATAGTCGGCCAGGTATACACTATAATAATAAGGTTTGGCGATTTCAGCTTTATGCGAAAACCAGCTGGCTCGTTGCGCCTCGTTCAGTTTAAGTTTGCCTGTTTCCGGGAATATGGAAAACATGCCATAATCATTCATCCAGGGTGATGGCTGATGGGTTTGTTTAAAGCCCCGTATTTTATCGGCATCATAAGTATATTGCCAGCCGTCGCCCATTTTACCGGATTGCGGCGTCCAGAAGTTCATGCCCCAGGGCAGCGCGATAGACGGATAAGTGTTTCCGTTTGAAAGCGAGGGTTTGGATTCCGTCCCCATTAAAGGGTTAATATAATCAACAGGAGTAACAGGCGGGGTGGTTTGCTGCGCAATAGCTGCTACTGGTAAAAGGGCAAACGCCAATAAGAATATTTTTTTCATTATTAATTTTTAGATGGGCTTATATCAACATCGCTAAATCGATTAATCAGGCCATGCAATATACGGGCAGAATTCAATATTTTATAGTTGTACAGTGATATTTTTTGATAAAGTTGGGTGGATTATGTGTAACAATATACTATGTGTTTATGCGAATAAAATATGAATACACAGCGCTCGCTAAGTTGGGCGCTGTGTAAAATGGTATCATAACTATTAAAAAATCACCGGCTTACAGCTTTTTATAATAGATCAACTCTCCGGCTTCGCCATTTGCAGATAACTGCGAAGGGATAAACTGGGTGATTACCAGCGCGGCTTGCCCACCAACAGTTAAAGCAGTAATAGTTGGGTTAGCGAATGCCTGGCTACCACCATCGGTGTGAATGTTCAGCTTATCGGCATTGCCGGTTTGGTAATCATACAGGTAGCAGCGCCAGGTACCAAAATCGCCCTTGGTGCCTTGTCCTTCGATCAAACCAAAATTAAAATTCTGAAATTTCAGGTAGCCGTCACGGTCGCCAATATTACCCTGCACGCCCCAGTACAAAATGGCATTATCAATTTGAGGCTGGGCACTGGCGCTCCATGATGTCCAGGTGGTGGTACCTCGGGCCTGGCGGTCAACATCACAATTGGACCAGTAATGGAAACCCACATCAACAGAAGTGCTGCTGGCCGAGTAAATGTTAGGTGTACCCTCCGCACAGGTTGATAAAGTATGCGGGGCTTCAAATGATTTGGCTACGGCACCGTTCTGCAGGTCGGTCCAGCTGTTAAAATAGCTGAATTTTAAGTGGTTGTTGGGTTCCTGTTCCCAAACCATTACAAAACCACCAGTTGAAGTAGCGGCAATAGTAGGCTGCGACGCGCCTCCGGTATTACTGCCTGCCAGTTCACGGATCCAGGTCCAGTGCAGCAGATCTGTTGATGATGCCACATTGGTTTTAAACGTCCCGTTGATCATGGTATGATACACCCCAATATAACCACCCGATGGGTTGGCAATGATCTTGAGGCAATCCATGGTTTTGCCGGTATTGTCTTTGGCATTGTAAATTTTACCATCGGCGGTGGTTACATTTTCAACAATACTACGCAGGGCGGCCCGCGGCGCATCAGATGGCGGCGCGGCGGTTACTTTTTGTACGCTGTCTTTCTGTTGGTTGGCCGCAGTATTGTTGTTCTTTTGGCAAGACGCAAATACCAGCAGGATAAGCATGCTTTTGATCATCATCATGTTCTTCTTCATAGGTGTGTAATTGAGGTTTATAGATAATTGGTTAATTATTCTCTTACCATTTCAAATCAACCTTAATACCATCCGGACTATTGCCAAAACCCAGGTAGAGGGTATTTGACGATGCATCCCAGGATGTTTTCACATCACTGATATTCTGGCCTGTGCTATCGGTTACCTTTGTTTCTTTGGGTTGCGCGGGCAACAGCACACGTACACTATTTAATGTTTTTGCGGGGCTTTTGGCTACAAAAGAATAACTGCTGCCCGGCCTGCTTTCATCATAGATTCTTGATGCCGAAGCCAGTACCTGCGGCAATTTTTTATCGGGCACACGATCAACCACATATAATAAAGACTGCTCGCCCGGATTCACCACTTTCTCAGTCAGTACTGGCAATTGCGGATCGAACAAGTCGATCACCGGACCTTTGATGGTGTATGGTTTGCTGTCGGGATTTTCATCCATTACGGATACCACATCATAAGGACCACGTTCCAGGTACAGGCTGTTCTTAAATGTCAGCTCACCAGCTTTGGCGCTTTTTTCATAAGCTTGTTTTACGGTGCTGATATAGTTATCATCTTTCCCGGTCTCTAATACATACTCTTTAGGGTTTTGCCTCAGTACATAAACCGCGCCTTTGCCTACTTTAAATTGCTGAGCATCAGCTGTTGGTTTAATATTCAACAGCTTGAACAGATGTTGCGATGGCGCGGTAAATTTATTCCCTTTGGTATCCCACCATTCCATTACCGTTTGGTAGGGATCATCATCTCTGCCGCAATAGATCAAAACACCACCTTGCTTTACCCAGTTAGCCAGGTAAGTATGCACTGCTGCCGATACCGGCTTCATGTTGGAATAACTCATCACCAAAACCTTGATGTTTTTTAACGATGCCGGGTACTCCAGGTTTTCCATGTGCACGGTTTGTACCGGTACGCCACGTTTTAGTAAGGGCAGGGTTTGCCCGTAAAAGTTAGAGAACTGCGGATCTTCAAAACCATTATGCGTTGGGAAACGCTGGAACATCAGCGTATTACTCATCAGCACGCCAATACCGTTTACGCCCGATACTTTATTGGTGGATGCCGGCATACTGTTTAAAGCATTCACCATGATCTGCATCTGGGTGGAGTAAAACTGCGGGATCAGCGTCTTTTGGTCGGTACCGGCTACTTTATATGGGTGGGTGTAAATGCGCTCGGGCCATGGCATCACCTCGTAATCGGCAACCATGGGATATAATAGTTTAGCAGTGAAGGTAGCCTGGTAATTGCGCTTGTAATCGCTCCAGTCGCGCGGCCAGTCTTCAATAGGATCGGTCAGGAAAAATACTTTACGACCCGTTGGTGCGGTCATGGAAACTACCGAACCATACTCCAGGAAAGCATTCTCGAACACACGCTCTTTACGCAGGCCGTTAAAAAATGTTGGTTCACGTGCAGTGCCCGTCCATACCTGCGCGATGTACCCATCAATACCCGGCAGAGAAGCCAGGCTGGCCTCCGGACTTACAATTTGCCACGACGAATAGTTCACCAGCGAGTGCGTAGCTATAAATACTTTAATATTTAAACCTTTGCTTTTGCCGTAGGCCTTGGCGTAGTTGGAAACCTCTTTGATAGTTTCATAATACAGGTGATATTTCAACTTGCTCGACAGGTAAGTATTCTCGGCCGAAGCATCCTGCGGTTTCCAGGGAAAGCCATAATATTTTTGCCATTGCTCCTTAAAGCCTGCACTGTAACCCGCACGCGCCCAAAACTCGGGTTCCTCTAAAAATATATTGATGATACCTGCGTTGATCACTTTTTTTACCACCGCGGTTTTCATGTATTCGATAAACGAAGCATCGGGCACGACATAAGGCATATCCTTGCCGTGAAAAATGGTATCACCTTTCATGGTTACCTGACCTACGCCCAGGTGGTTTTTGCCATCCCATTTTCCTAAAAAATAATCTTTATAGTCGCCCCAGGCTATGCCGGTCATAAAGTTTACCTGGTAGCCGTGGTCGCGCCATGATTGTACGCGCTGTTCAAACGTTAAACCCGGACGGTCATTGGCGCCATAAACAATGGCGATATCCGACCGTACATCGATCTCCGGGATCCATCGACTGCTCGTCTGGAAGGCCGTTTTCTCTGGCAGCGTCACCGGGTTTGAACTTTGCGCATAACCCGCGAATGATAATGCGACGAGGCAACAAGAAAATAGAATGTTTTTCATTAGATATTATTTGTAGTACTTTCTAAAATAACCGGAAGGATCTGATATCCTTCCGGTTCAATATATGATAAAATTTAAGGAACGGTTACCGTTTTAACGTCGGTATAATTGTAATAATTTAAACCGTATGAGATCCTGGCGCCTACCCTTATAAAGTATTCTCGCTTGCCCGGCAGCGGACCACCAATGGTTGTAACACTTAAGGTTTTCCCTACCGAAGTGCTGGCATCAGAGCCGCTAAGTTTTGGCGTATAACGGTTATCATAATTATTGTTGCCCACATATTTGTTTGAATTAACAAATATCGCCAGATCGCTTACATCCTGCTGAAAGTTTGGATCGCTGGTGCCACGTGTAATTTTAAAGCTGGTGGTAATGGTACCATCCGCGTTAACAACCGGATCGCCTACCCAGTCGATCCTTAAAAAAGGATCTACCGAAAAATTCACCGTGGTCACTCCCTTCACATCAACCGTTTGACTTTTATCTACAATGGTTTTGCCGGTATTATCCACCTGCACCAACGGTACAAAAGGACCTTCGGCCGAGATCACATTTTTACCCGCGAACAGTTTGGTATTGTTATAGGTACCATCCTGAAACGAGGATATATAAAAAGGTGTAGGGTTGCTGCTCCAGCTTATTTCCAGCAACTTGATCCTGGTGCCCGATCCCTGCTCGGTTTGTACGCTTTTACCGGTAACGGCATCAGTTACCACGCCTTTTAAAGTTACGTCGGGCGCTGCATAATTATCAACCTTTTTGCACGAGCTGCCTGCGGCAACCAATACACTTAATGCTATGCTATAAAATAGTTTCTTCATCTCTCTTAAAATTAATAACCCGGATTTTGAATTAAATTCTGACTCTTCTGTATCTCGCCTTGCGGAATTTGTTCATAGTACCAGCGCACATCAAAAGTATAGCGGCTGTTACGCTCATCTAAACGGGCATCGAAAAAGTACTTGCCGTCATTGGCCGAGTAAAATGGCATCAGCGTACGGTAAATGGTACTGTTCTGTTCCTTGTCTATCACCCTCCAGCGGCGCAGATCCCACCAGGTTTTGTTTTCAAAGCCCAGTTCTTTTTTCCGTTCGGTACGTACCACGTTAATATTGCTCAGATCGGTTGGGCTTAGCAGCAAGTTGGCACCGGCCCTGTCGCGGATCTGGTTAATGGCGGTAAACGCGTCCTGCAGGTAACTTTTGTCATTCTGACCTAAGGCATTCAGCTCGATTGCAGCCTCGGCGCGGTTTAACAATACTTCGGCATAACGCAGCTCTATCCAGGTTTGGTCAGATCGGTTTTCCAGCACTTCTGATGTCGGCTTATCCGGTACCAGGTTTTTACGGATCGAGAAGCCCGATACCGAGCAGGTTCCGTCGCCGGTAAAATAACCGCTTAAACCGGCAGGGTTCATGGTTGTTCCGTTAGGTAAAGTGTAGGGCGTCTGGCTCGCGTTGGATGATTGAACCATATGATCGGTTGGATAATGCGCGGTTGAGCCAGCCGGTAAAAGCGGACTGATACCTCCTGTTGAACTGCCGGTATAAATACCCCGGCGTATTTCAATGCTTACGCCTTTAAACACATCGCCCGGTAAAATAACGGTCGCCCGCAGCCTTGGTTCGGCATTGGCAAACAGATCCATGGCATTGGTGTACAAGTCATATTTACCACCGGTTGTGGTTTTAATAGTACCATCGGCATTTTTTGGGATGCCATCAAACATCTCCACAAAATTAAGCGTAGGGTTAATTTCTGATGAGTACCCATTTGCCCCCATCAGCTGGCGCGGTACGTTATAAGCATCATATCCATGCACCGATTCGGGATAGTGATATTGACGAACAAACACATTCTCCGGACTGGTGGCATCAAAAAACAGGTTCACATAGTTTTGATACTGCGCGGTTTTATCGCCGGCGGCCCATGCTTTTTTATACAGGCTGTATTTACCATCGAGCAATACGGCGGCATCATAAGCGGCTTTAAAATAGGTAACCGCTTTAGCAGCTGGGATACCGCAAAGCCTGTTGCCACTGGCATCTGTAAGGGTAATGTTGTTGTATTTGGCGATGGAACCGGCATACAACATGGCGCGCGATTTAAAACCTGCGGCTACGTATTTATTGGCCCGGCCTACCTGGTTACTTTCGCCCAAATTGGCATAAGCATAATCCAGATCGGTAGAGATAAAATCATAAACTTTTTCTTCTGACGAACGCGGAATTTTTAACTCATCGATGCTTTGTGCCGGATAGTTGAGCACTTTATCAACAATGGGCACACCGCCGTAGCGTTTTACCAATGCGAAATAGGTAGCGGCACGCAAAAAACGGGCCTCGCCCAACCAGGCGCTAATCTGCGCAGGGGTAAAGTTTGATGAATACTTAGGCAGGGTTTCTGCAAAATAATTAGCATCCCTGATCAGCGTATAAGCATCGCCCCAGTAACCAAAAGTTTCCTGCGTGGCGCTGTTCTGGTCGCGGCTTAAGCCTTCGCCGCTGATACAGCTGAAAGGACTGATGATCCAGAAGAAGTTTAAGCCACGGGTTGGCGAATACCTAAAATCTTCAATAGGCAGCTCGGCGTACATGCGGGCCATGTAGGCCTGTATACCGGCGCTGTTCGAGAAAATATCGGCGTCTTTAACAATACTTGGTGGTGGCGTATCGAGCTTTTTGCATGCCGACGTCCAGCAAAGCAAAACAGCGAATATGATATATGAGTATTTTTTCATGATCTGTATGGATTGATTATAATTTAACATTTACACCAACGGAGAATATTTTATCTAATGGATATAAATAGCCGTAAGTGGCCGATGGGTGTTCCGGATCAAGATATTTTAAGTTGGTGATGGTTAGCATATTGTAACCATTTACAAAGATCCTTGCACCCTTAATACCTAACCTTTTGGCCACTGCAGGTGTAATGCTGTAACCCAGCTCGGCCGATTTAAGCCTTACATAAGCCGCGCTGTGGATGTTGGAAAGCGAGTTAACATCGGCCGTGGTACCGGTAAGAGCAAAGGTACCCGGTGTCCATACGGTGTTAGGATCATAAGGGTCGGCTTTAGGGTCGGTTGGGTGGTACCTGTCCATAAACATGGCCAACGCACTGCCCCCGCCCCATAGCGGGATGTTAAGCTGTTCGATATAAGAAACATTGATACCAGCGGCTCCCTGCCATACGGTGCTGATGTCAAACCCTTTGTATGAACCACCCAGCGTTAAACCAAATGTGGTTGATGGCACGCTGTAGTTGTTATTACTTACGTTTTGGGCTATAGGATGTACGTCCTGATCGTTGATCACGCCGTCGCCGTTCCAGTCCTGCAAAATATAATCGCCTACCACCGCGTTACGTGATACAAACTGCGAACTGTTCAGGATCTGTTGATAGTTTTGAAATTGCCCGTTTGAGCCATATCCCCAGAAGATGTTGCTGTAGCGATTGTCATTGTTATTATGCCAGTTAAGCTGGGAGTTGCCATAGTCTGAATGTACCCTGCTGATCCACTGGGTACGGGTATAGCCAAAGGTTCCTTTCACAAAATAGTTAAAGCTGCCAATATGGTAACGATGATTTAATTCGATGTCGAAACCTTGCGCACGGTCGCTGTCCAGATTTTCCTGTGGCAAACCTGCACCCACTACACCGGGTAAATTATCGGCACGGGTGTTCAGCAATCCGCTTCTGTCGCGCCTAAAAGCGTCAACCGTTAAGCCCAATAAACCGTTCCAGGCCTGCAGGTCGATACCGGCGTTATACGTTTTGGCTACATACCAGAAAATATTCGGATTAGGGATACCCCTGCTTTGCGCGCCGTTTACAAAGGTGCCGTCAAATACCGATCCCGGAGGCGTTTGGTTATTATTGCCGTTTGCCGGATAGTTATAACCGCTCAGGTACTGGTAAGCATTTAAACCGGCATCATCGCCCAGTTTGGCGTATGACAGGCGGATCTTCAGATCGTCAATAAACGACAGCGCCTTGGAGTCTTTCCAGAAACCTTCCTGTGATACCCGCCATCCTACGGATGCACCCGGGAAAAAGCCCCATCTTTTAAGCGGGGAGTTTTTGGAACTGGCATCATCCCTGAAACTGAACTCGGCCAGGTACTTTCCTTTGTAATCATAATTTACCCTACCCACAAATGATTTGGTCACAAAGTCATATGGCCAGCCGCCATCAACCGTAGCGGTCTGGTTTAGCGCGTTACCCGCTCCTAACTGGTCAACCGGTAATGATAACTGGCGTTGCCCGTTAAAATTATCGCCCTTTTGTTCGCTCTCTTCATAAAGCGCTAAAGCAGTAACATTGTGCCCGCCTTTAAAAGCCCGGTTATAATTTAATGATAATTGCATTAAGCTGCTGGGCTTTTCATAAAACTGCCGCTCGAGTGATCCTGGTGTTTGATTGGCTATCGCGTTATAAGTTTGGGAGTTGGCATCATAAGTATACTGATTGTATGGTTTTTGGTAAAGCTTATTGCTCGACATGTAATAGTCGTAGTTATACAAGCCTTTAGCACTCAGGCCCTGTACAAACGGCACATTATAAGTTGCCGAAACTGATGATTGCAGCCACTTATTGTTGATCTGTTTATAACCATCAATGTTAGCATCAGACATGGCAACCGGGTTTGATCCGTCGACCTCGCCATTGTTCAGGTAGGCGGGGTTATTGTTGGCATAGATGCTTTGCGTAGGCACCTGACGCCAGAACGAGCGGATGATCCACCAGGCATCCTGGTATGGCTGGTTCTTTTGCTCCAGCGTTCCGCTCAGGTTCACATCAATGGTCAGGTTTTTATTGACCTTGGTAGTGAGGTTTGAGCGCAGGTTATATTTTTTATAGT
The DNA here is from genome assembly GCF_059567985.1 of Mucilaginibacter sp. BGA-UO-ETr-C110. Lineage (NCBI taxonomy): Bacteria > Pseudomonadati > Bacteroidota > Sphingobacteriia > Sphingobacteriales > Sphingobacteriaceae > Mucilaginibacter > Mucilaginibacter sp. BGA-UO-ETr-C110. The sequence continues at coordinate 6,036,546 of NZ_JCAQPB010000002.1, read as the reverse complement.
TCAAGTCCCCGCTTTTGAAAAAGCCGTCCTGATCTGTAATACCCATACTCACAAAATAGCTGGTATTATCGGTGCCGCCAATAGCGTTCAGGTTATGCTGCTGCTGAGGCGCGCTGTTGGCAAAAACATTACCATACCAGTCGGTACTGGTTTTGGTACCGTTGCGGTAAGCGGCAAAATCGGCATCGGTATATTTTATCTGCCCCCCGTTTACGTTATGCAGCAATTGCTCGTTAACCAGCGTCATGAAATCAAGCGCGCCTACAGGTTTTGGCATGTAAGCCGGTACCTGCCAGCCATAAGTGCCCGAGTAGTTTAATTCCACGGTACCCTTTTTACCTTTTTTAGTAGTCACGATAACTACACCGTTTGCCGCGCGCACACCATAAATGGCCGCCGAAGCATCCTTCAATACCGAGATACTTTCAATATCATTGGGATCTAAACGGGTAATGTTATCACGGGGGATCCCATCAATAACCACCAGCGGATTACCAAAACCACGGATATCAAAAGCGTTGTCGAACGAGCCCGGTTCGGCTGAGTTTTGTACGATACGCACACCGGCTACTTTACCGGTAAGCATATTCAGCACGTTCTCGTTTTTAGTGGTCACGATCTCGCTGTTGGTAACCGACGCGATGGATCCGGTAACGGTCGCCTTTTTCTGCGTACCATAACCTACTACCACTACCTCGTTCACATTGGTGGCATTGGATACCAGGGATACTTTGATACTGGTTTGACTGCCAACGGCAACCTCCTGCGAGGTGTAACCCACAAACGTAAATACCAGGGTTTGGTCGTTTGAAGCGCTGATGACAAACTTACCGTCAACACCGGTAACAGTGCCAATAGTTGTACCCTTGATCTTTACGCTTACGCCGGGCAGCCCCTGCCCGGTTTCATCAACAACCAAACCGCTACGGTTGCTTTGGGCCATAGCCACCGAGCATACAAGCAAAAACAAAAGGGCCATGATACCATGCCGTACCACCCCTTTAAATTTTGCCGGATAATGGATACCATGGCATCCACCATAATAGGTAAAAATTTCCTTCATAAATAATTGATTAAAATGGTTTATAATAATTTGCCCAAATGAGTGTTATAAATAAACAGGCTGGTTAAACCTGTTGATCGGCACTACGCGTTCATTTGGCGTAACAATTATAGACCGGGCGGTATTAAAAGATGGGTTAATAAATGGATTAATACGGCTAAAATTTCATTAACCATAGTGAATTAGATAAATTAATCCCACAAGTCATCCTGAACTTGTTTCAGGATCTCTCAGGAGATTTAACCTTCATGTTGAACACCTTGCTTATGGGATACCGAAACAAGTTCGGCATGACGGAAATTATATTAGTAAAAAGGCGGCTTGTCATCCTGAGCGCAGCGAAGGATCTTCTTCGATATGCCTATCGCATACCCGCTCTTGGCCGCGGGAGGGCCAGTTACTTTGTAGCCACAAAGTAACCAAAGGGCTTGTCACCAGAAATGCTTCTTTACGCACAAGGCCTTTGCCCCGCAAATCAGGCAGAACCACGGACTGCAATTATTTTGCGCTACTTCGTTCACACATTTCCCCCCGCTTCAGCAAAAACTTGCTATGTCCCTGCAACCGCACAGCCCACCATCGTTCTGCCCGCTTTCGCCCGAAGCTTATCTGCTGACGGGAAGAAGAAAATATAAAGTCATCCTGAACTTGTTTCAGGATCCCTCAGGATATTTAACCATTATGTTGTACACCTTGCTTATGGGATGCCGAAACAAGTTCGGCATGACGGAAGAGTTGTTTTATATTCCAGGTTCTCATCGATATGTCATTGCGAGGAGGTACGACGAAGCAATCTCCTCACGTGCTTACTTGTGAGGAGATTATTAATGTTGCTAATTGTTTTTAAGGTATTAATGAACTCCCTACGGTCGGTTGTCCACGCTTCGCTCGCAATGACATAGTTGGATTGGTTAATCCCCGCCGTCGCTCGGCTCCAGCCGAGTGACCACTATTACCCGGCCTCCGGCCGTTTTGGCATTCTCCTTAATTTTTCGTATATTTATATCAATAGCAGCCCGGTTGTCTTTTCAGAAGACAACCGGGCTGTTTTGTTAAGGATAAAACAAGGCCAAAAACTGACCATTTTACAAATAATTATTTGATAATCAATAAATTAATACTTTTTAAAGTTTCAAAAACTGCTCAAAACCGTGTTAAAATTTGTTAAAAAGTGTTAAAATCGATGGTTTTGAATCAATTTTTGAACGTTTTTAACCCCTTTTCGGGCAGAAAAGTGTTAAAATTCAAGGTTTAAAAAGTTTTCTGAGCGGGAAATGTTAAATTGATAGGACGTGATATTTCAATTCCGGGATTTATTTTACCGCGGCTCCGTTTTGTTGGAACAGATCTTATCAAAGGGCACCTGGTAACTAATCCCCAGCGATTTTTCGTACTCGGCGGTAAACTCGTCATACACCTTGCGGGCATACTCTATTCCCTTGATACGGCGAAGGGCCTTAAGCTTGTATTTCAAAGCGGTATCATTAAACGGGTCGATATTTAAAACAACCCGGGCAATATCCAGCGCCTTACGGAAATCGCCGCTTTCATATATCTTTTTAACCTCAGGCAATATCACGGGCATCAGGGCTTCTTCGTAACCCAGCTTAATATCATCCAGCCAGGTTTCGGGGATATATTGCAGCAGGCCGCCCCGGGCAATAAGCTCAAAATACTGCAGGATAGTTGCCTCAGCAGCCTTGTCGGGACCAGTTATTTGTTCCAGGGCGCTGATTACGGTAAAGTAATCGCAAAAAATGTTGTCGTCGAGCTTAAAGCAATAGGTGTCGTTTAAAAAAGTCAGTTCGATACCCTCTATATCGGCAACAATGTTGCGCAGGTGGTTAATGGTCACCCCTTTGATGTTCTTTGTTTTTGCCACATCCTTATCAGGCCACAAAATGGTAGATATTTTTTTGGATACCACACCGGTCGCGTTCCTGCTGTTGAGTAACAGGAGGATAAACAACTGCTTTATTTTAGGGCTGAACAGGTAAGTGATATCCCGGCTGTTCTTATCGTAAACGGTAAATTCACCCAGCAGGTAAATGGCATTGGCGCGCTTTTCATCGTTCTTTTTATTAATAACGGCTATGGCGGGATCTTCATCTTCAAACGGTGCTTGTATCGGCTGTTTCGCCCTTCTTTTTTTGATAACCAGGAGGGCTATGCCAATTACCAGGATGGCCAACATCCCAAACATCACATACTTAAAAACCGGGCTGGCCGGGGCAATCGCTTTTTGAGATCGTTCATAATCCTGCTGGCTCACAGGCGGAAACTCCAGCGCCAGGATGCGGATGGTTGAGCGGAAAGGATCGGTAAACTCCTGTATAGCGCAAAAGAACTCATCCTGCAAGGGGTTAAAAAACAGGTTGATATCGCTCTCGATCCGTTCAGACGTAACCGGGATAGTTCCGCTGACCACCTGGTACGAGCCGTCTTTAATGGAGAATTTATATAGTCGCAGCTGGGTTTTTGGATGCTCGTGGGGGTAGCACAATGCGTAAAAGTACCGGCCATCTTTAGAAATGATGAGGTTGTTGGTAGGTACAAAATCCTCTTCATTGGGTTTTATTTCCCAGCATTTTTTGATAGTGCGGTTACTCAGGTTAACCCGGTACAGATCATAAAAGTGCCTGCCACCCACAATCTGGTTACCCGACTGGTTACCATAACCACCGAATATGTATACCTCATTGTTTTCATTTGCCTGGCTGCTGGCCGAAAAAAAGCGCGGGGTGATCCTGTCGCCGGTAAATGTTGTTTTATCCCAGCTATCGGTTTGCTTATTGAGCTTAAAAAAATCGTTATGATAGGCAAACGAACCGTAGCCACCGAACAGATAAAGGTCGTTTTGGTCTTTATCATAAAAAATATTGTGGTGGTGCCTTTGTTCTTTGATATTAGCGTTTCCAACAACATCCCATTTCAGGGTACTGAGATCAAGCGCGGCCACACAGGGGCCAGGTTTGGCTGCCCGCAGAACTTCATAGGCGTACAATTTATTCTCCCGGGTATTTAGGATACTTTTACCCAGGAATAAGGGTATAGGCGCTTTGTTCTGAAAAGCTTTGGCTGATATACCGCCGCTCTTCATATCATAACGAATCAGCGAATCACTTTTAAAAATAAGCAAGGACTGGTCTTTAGGATTAAAATTAGCACCGGCCACTTCATGAAAACTAAAGGCTGTCCTTTTTTCCCAAAAGTAAGAGCCATTGATGAGCCAAACCGGGTTATCCACATGTCCGCGAATTTCGCCGGAATTGTCATGTACATCATTACCAGACCACTCATTGAGCGGAAAGGTGTAGGTTTTACTATCATCGCTAACGGTTAAATTCTTAACGGCCATTTTAGGAACATCGGAGTAATGCGGATTTTTGCCAAAAGTAATAACCGGCATTATCCTATCATCAAAGCCAAAACCGCCGGCTTTGTACCATTGCCCGTTCACATAAAAACCAACGGTATTAGCTTTCAGGTCGATATCTACTTTGACGTTTATCCAGGTCCGTTTGTTCAGTTGCGATAAATGAAGCGGGATCTTGATCTTGTTGCTTTTGCTGTCGATATTAAAGTTCAGCGCGGGCGAGCCGTCGAGATTAAAAATGTAAGTTAAACTGTAAGAGTTTTTGCGGCCATCAATAATGTTAAAAACATAGCCCAGGTGTTCATTGTCCCATAACGACAGATCGAAGTTCATCCGCAAATGATCATGAAAGGTAGGCGCATCTGAGCTGAACACTGTATAAGAAGTACGCTCGCTCATCAGGGCGTCGTTTGAATTGAACATCAATCCCTGTGCCTGGCTTTTAAGCGTTGGCATGAGCAAAATAAAAAGAAATACGATCTTATATACCTTTAAACCAAGTATTAAAACTTTACCTTTTTTTATCATCGCAGGGAATCTGTTTACAAAAAACCAACCTGGGCGGCCAGTTCAAATAACAACGCTAAAATATACTTTTTTTAAGTAACAGACAGCCTAAACACGATGGTGTTGCCTGGCTTTTTTATAAATCATACCCTCATTAAAATTACTGCCTTCCATGTTGGTTCCAAAACGCTTTATAAATTTCGTTACAGGAAATATAATTCACTATAAATAATGGTAATACAATTATTACAAAGATTGGCAGCTTATTGACACATAGCATGAAACATTTTTATCGTTCAGTATATTAACACTAACAATACTAAGATACACAAGGCATTAGCCTGTATAACCTTACGCTATGTTGTTATTAAAAAAACATATCCTTCTTTTAATCCTGCTGATATCGGGTTGTTTTAACCTTTATGCGCAGGATAGTACATTAGTGGGGACTTCGATAAACTGGGACCTGGCAAAATGTATTGATTATGCCAAAAAGAATAATATCCAGATCAATACACTCCGGCTTTCGCAACAAACCAGTCAGCAGGAATACCTGTTGGCAAAAGCGGCGCGACTGCCCGATCTTTCAGGCTCAGCCTCGCAAACTGCCGCTCATGGTAATAATTTCAGCAATGGCGACAACGGCCGGCATTCGGGTTATAACCTATCAGGTTCATACGGTTTAAGTTCAAATGTTACTATATATAATGGCAGCTATATCAACAATAATATCCAGCAAAAAAACCTGTCGGTACAATCGGCCAACCTAAACATCATACAGCAGGAAAACGATATTACCTTGCAAATAACGCAGGCGTACCTGGCCATACTACTGGATAAAGAGAATGTTATTTACAATACCGACCTGCTGAACACTACCAAAGCGCAGGTGGCACTGGAGCAAAAGCGATATAATGTGGGCAGTGTAGCCCGTAAAGATCTGATCCAGTTACAGGCACAGCAGGCATCGGATCAATATACGCTGGTGAATTCGCAAAATGCCGAGCGTGGCGACCTCATCACCCTAAAACAACTGCTGCTTTTACCCAGCGACTCCCGGTTTGATATTACCAAGCCCGATACCGTAATAGCGCCGATAGACAGTGTAGCCGCTTTTCGTGATGCTGAGCAAACCGCCCTGCAAAACCGCCCCGAGGTTAAAAACGGCGAGCTGGGGGTTAAAATAGCGCAATTTGATGTGGATAAGGCCCGGGCGGGTTATAAGCCAACGTTAACGGGTGGGGCGTCGCTCAACTCGGGCTATGCCAACGGGCAGGGCACCTCCTTTGGCAGCCAGCTCAATGATAATTTTACCCAGCAATTGGGGCTTACCCTAGCCATACCCATTTTTACCAAGCGGGTGGTAAAAACCCAGGTGGAGGAAGCCAAAATAAATGTAAAACAGGCGCAGCTCGATCTTAAAAATACCCGCATCACGCTATCGCAAACGGTTGAGCGTGCCTACATCAACGTGCAGAACGCGCGCAGCCAGTATGATGCGGCCAGCGAAGAATATAAATATAGTAAAGAAAGCTACCGTATTGCCAGCGAGCAATTGAAAGTGGGTGTAGCCAATACGGTTGATTTCTTATTACAGAAAAACCTGTACGTGCAGGCCCAGCAGGCTTTTATACAAGCCAAATACAACACCTTATTAACCTTAAAGATCTATGATTTTTACAGAGGGGTACCTATTAAATTATAAGCACCTGATATCATGAAGAAAAGTTATAAAAATATCATCATCATAGTAGCTATACTCATAGTATTGGTGCTCATCTGGTTTTTCTTTATCAGGAAACCGACACCTCCCGTAGTGCTTACTACGCAAAAACCAACTAAGGGCTATATAGCACAAAGTGTAACCGCTACCGGTAGAATAGAGCCTGTGGATACGGTTACCGTAGGTACGCAGGTTTCTGGCATTATCAAATACTTATATGCCGATTTTAACTCAAAGGTTAAAAAAGGGCAGCTGATTGCCGAACTCGATAAATCTTTATTACAGGCTACGCTTGATCAGTATAACGGGAACCTTCAAAACGCCCAAAGCCAACTGGTATACGCTAAAAATAATTTTAACCGGCAAAACCTGCTCTATAAGACAGATGCTATAAGTAAAGCCGATTATGACAGCGCACTTAACACACTCAACGCAGCGCAGGCATCGGTAGTGAGCGCGCAGGCGCAGGTACGGTCGGCCACAAAAAATTTGTCGTATGCCGATATTTATTCACCTATTGACGGTGTGGTACTCAACAGAAATATAAGTACTGGGCAAACCGTTGCCGCGAGTTTCAGTACGCCTACCCTGTTTGTAATAGCCAAGGATATTACCAAAATGGAAGTAGAAGCGAACGTCGATGAGGCCGACATCGGTGATGTAAAAGCAGGCGAACGAGCCTCATTTACCGTTGATGCTTTTATCAATGATCAGTTTGCAGGTACGGTTGAAGACATCCGGCTGCATCCATCGGTGTCATCAAATGTGGTTACTTACACTACCATTATTAACGCCCCTAATGATGATATGAAACTAAAACCCGGCATGACAGCCAATATCATCATTTATACCAAAGAGGTTAAGGACGCCCTGCTGATACCGGCAAAGGCACTAAGCTTTACCCCCGATTCCTCATTAATGAAAGACTATGAAATTGTGGGTAAGATTGGGCATAAAGGCTCCCGAAAAAAAGCCGCGACCACCGGCGTTACCGATGATAATGCACAAGCTGCCCATACCGGTAAAAGTCGTAAAGACAGTACCGGGGTTACCAAACAGACCGCATTTGTATGGATATTGGATGGTAAAAAATTAAGTCGAAAGAAAATACAGACCGGTTTAAACGATAATACACAGGTGGAGGTTTTGGGCGGCTTAACTGCCAATGATGCTGTAGTTACGGGTATTACCGGCGGCGCGGCAGGTACCGCATCGGCAACTAAAGCAGGAGCCAGTCCGTTTATGCCACAAAGAAGAGGGGGAGGCGGAAGAGGACGATGAGCAAAACAATATTAGAGATCCGCGAACTGAAACGTGAGTTTCAGATGGGGAGCGAAATTGTACGCGCGCTTAAGGGCATCTCCTTTACCGTACAGGCCGGCGAGTTTGTTACCATCATGGGTAGCAGCGGATCGGGCAAAACAACATTACTTAATATTTTGGGCTGCTTGGACAAACCTACCATTGGCGATTATTTGCTGGATGGTGTGGATATCAAAAAACTATCACGTGATGAGCTGGCTCAGCTGCGTAACCACAAAATAGGCTTCGTTTTCCAGGCTTATAATTTATTACCACGTACCTCGGCTCTGGAAAACGTGGAGCTGCCCCTGCTTTATAATAAAGATATCAGCGTGAGCGAGCGGCGCGAAAGGGCCATCCACGCCTTGGAAGCCGTAAAACTGGCCGATCGGTTTGACCATACGCCAAGTCAGTTATCTGGCGGGCAGCAACAGCGCGTGGCTATTGCACGTGCCCTGGTCAATGAACCAGTGATGATCCTGGCAGATGAGGCCACTGGAAATCTCGACAGCCGCACATCATACGAGATCATGTCATTAATGCAGGATCTGAACCAGCAACAGGGTAAAACCATTGTGTTTGTTACCCACGAGCCGGATATTGCATCTTTCAGCAGCCGTACCATTCAGCTGCGCGATGGCAAAATTCAGAAAGATACTCAAAACAAGGAACCCCGGTCGGCGAAAGAAGTATTAGCCAGCCTTCCCGTAACTGAAGATTATTAACCAGCAACCATGAATATATTAAACCTCATACGGATAGCTTTTAAGGCACTGCAGCGCAACAAACTACGGGCCTTTTTAACTATGCTGGGTATTATTATTGGTGTGGCCGCGGTTATTGCTATGGTTGCCATTGGTCAGGGCTCAAAACAAAGCATCCATGATCAGCTGTCGAGCATGGGCTCCAACATGATCACCGTATTGCCCAGTAGTAACCTTACAGGAGGTGTACGTATTGCCGGCTCCAGTTTCCAGACTCTTACTGAAAAAGATATCGTGGCCCTGAAACGGGAAGCGCAATATATTACGGAGATATCACCTTCATTAACAGCAAAAGGCCAGGCCATTAACGGGGCCTTAAACTGGCCAACATCGATGCAGGGTGTAAGTCCCGATTATCTGGACATCCGTATGCTCACCTTAAAGGATGGCATTGCCTTTACACAGCAGGATGTGCTTACCTCGGCCAAAGTATGCCTCATTGGGCAAACCGTTATTGACAATCTTTTCCCCAATGGCGAAAACCCCATAGGCAAAGTGATCCGCTTTAACAAGATCCCCTTCCAGGTGATCGGGATATTGAACCCCAAAGGACAAAACGCTTTCGGGCAGGATCAGGATGATATATTGATCGCACCTTATACCACCATTCAAAAAAGGATACTGGCTACTATTTATTACCAGAACATTTATGCTTCGGCTGCCAGCGAAGCAGTCACAGATGCCGCTACAGCTGAAATGACCTCTATCCTACGCACTTCGCACCGCCTGCGTGATAATGAGGACAATGATTTTACCGTGCGTACCCAGGCCGAATTAATAAATACCCTGAGCTCAACCAGCGGCCTGCTTACCGTTTTGCTTACGGTAATAGCGGGTATATCATTAGTGATAGGAGGTATAGGTATTATGAATATCATGTATGTTTCGGTTACCGAACGTACACGCGAAATTGGCCTGCGCATGGCCATTGGCGCCCGTGGAAAAGACATTATGCTGCAGTTTTTAATGGAAGCTATCCTCATCAGTATTACCGGGGGTATTATTGGCGTTATTTTAGGTATTGTTTCCTCAAATGTAGTTACCCTTACGCTATCGTGGCCAACTATAGTTTCCGAATCATCGGTAGTATTATCATTTATTGTTTGCGCCGTTACGGGTATTTTCTTCGGCTATTATCCTGCACAAAAGGCCTCCCGTCTTGACCCCATAGAAGCCTTGCGATACGAGTAAATCCGTACACTTACAGGTTAGGTAAAATTCAAAAAAGTGGGTTTACATGGTTTACACTTTTCGGGGTTAACATGTTTATAATTAATTATAAATCAGTTATTTAACTGTATTTTATATCATATAATGGCTTTACAGTGTAAACCCAACTTTATGTCTCAGATCTCTTGCAGAGGACCCTAAGTAGACAAAAACATTCAATTTAAATATCATTAACAATCAACCACTTATAACCCCAAATGTTAATAAATGTTAAATCCACATGTTAATTTACCAAAACCTTTTGAATACTAAAGTTTTAGTTATACCTTGGTTTCCATAAAGAACCTTATGAAAATCACAATACCTACACTAATTATAATACTTTGTTTAAGTACGGTTTCGGTATTCGCGCAAAATACTTATTCCATTAAAGGTTCGGTTGCTGATACCGCCTCCAGTTCCAAACTAACCAATGCTACCGTCAGCGTATTAAATGCCAAGGATTCTATTCTCCAGAAATTTACCCGGGTAAAGGAAGGCAACTTTGAAATAAACAATCTTAAAAAAGGAAAGCTGATATTACTGATAACTTATCCAGGTTATGCCGATTATGTTGATCGCTTCACCCTGGATTCGGCACATACCACGCATGATTTTGGTCGTATTAAGATGATCCTGAAAACCCAGTTGCTTGCCGAAGTGATCATTAAGGCTAAAGCAGCAGCTGTTAAAATAAAAGGCGATACTACCGAATTTAATGCCGCCGCATTTACCGTACAGCCCAATGCCAAAGTGGAAGACCTGCTTAAAGAGCTACCGGGTATACAAGTGGATAAGGATGGCAAAATTACAGCCCAGGGGCAAACGGTAAGCAAAGTATTGGTTGACGGGGAAGAGTTTTTTGGGGATGACCCTACTCTGGTTACCAAAAACCTGCGTGCCGATATGGTTGATAAGGTGCAGCTATACGATAAAAAGAGCGATCAGGCTGCATTTACCGGTATCGATGATGGCGTAAAAAACAAGACCATCAATATAAAACTGAAGGAGGATAAGAAGAATGGCTACTTCGGCAAGATAGATGCAGAAGGCGGCACCGATAAATATTACCAGGAACAATTGATGTTTAACCGGTTTAAGGGTAAACAAAAATTTTCGCTTTATGGTACCATCGGCAATACTGGTAAAACAGGTTTAGGCTGGGAGGATAATTCAAAGTACGGCAATTCGGGTGGAGGCCTGGAATTTGGTGACAATGGCGATGTCTATTTTTATGGCGGTGGCGGTGATGATGGATTGGATTCATTTAGCGGCCAGTACAATGGCCAGGGTATCCCGCTTGCCCGGTCAGGCGGCGCTCATTATGATACCAAATGGAACAGCGACAAAGAATCGATCAATACCAATTATAAAATAGGCTCTTTAAACGTTGATGGTACCCGCAATACGCAAACCCAAAATAACCTGCCGGGGGCTAACGATCAACCGGCAATTGTTTTAAACAGCAATAGCGACCAAACTTTCCACAATCATATGTTCAGGCAAAAGCTGGATGCCACCTATCAATTGAAGATCGATACCTCGTCCAACCTTAAAGTATCTGTTGATGGTACCACCAAAAGTTCCATTACCAATAGTGATTATAATACTACAAGCTTGCGCAATGATACTTTGCTGAATAAGAACACCAGGGGCGTTATTAATAATGGTGATCAAAAAATATTCAATGCCAGTGTATTTTATAATAAGAAATTCAAAAAAGTAGGGCGTAGCTTTTCTGTAAATATCACCGAGGCCTATAATCAAAATAAAACAAATGGCTTTTTAAAATCCGAAATAGATTTTTATGGCAAACAGGGCGGTATAGACAGTACTCAAAAAATAGATCAGTATAAAACCGGGCTGAGCGAAAGTTCTATTCTCAACACCAATATTACTTATTCAGAGCCCTTTACCAAAGCGCTCGCGCTGGTTGTAAATTATGGCCTCAACATTAACAACGGCCGGTCAGACAGGCGCTCGTTTGATAAAGATGCTTCCGGGGAGTATACCGTATTGGATAACACATTGAGTAATAATTTCAAACTCAACCAGTTATCAAACCAATTTGGGGCTATCTTCAATTATAAAAAGAAAAAAACGATCATCAACTTCGGTTCAAAGGTATCTACCGTAAACTTTAAGCAAATAGACGAGTTTACCAATAATACGCTTACCCGCAACTTTGTGAACTGGTACCCGCAAGCCAGTTTTCAATACAAATTTTCGCAACAGCAATCGTTCCGGATAAACTATAATGGTAATACCTCACAACCCTCTATTGACCAGATACAACCGGTAAGGGTAAATACCGATCCACTAAACATAACACTTGGCAATCCCGATCTTAAACCATCGTTTACCAACCGCATCAGTGCCAGTTACAACTCTTACAAGGTTATCAGCGGGCAATCCATCTGGATAAGTGGCTCTTATTCGCGTACCATTAACCCCATTGTAAGCAACGTAACTACCGATGATGCAACCGGCGCAAGTACGTATCAATCATCAAACCTTAAAGGGCATCAAACCTCCAACATGTACTTTAATGCCTACTTTGATCAAAAAATACCCAAGGTGGATATTAACGCGGGCCTTGGCTTAAACATGAACGGCAACAATTATTTTAACCTCAGCAATACCCAACTGAACGAAACCAAATCATACACTTACTCTGCCAGCTTCAGGTTATCAAAATACAAGCAAAAGAAATATGATTTTTGGGCCGGTGCAGGCCCAACCTATACGGTAAACTCCCAATCGTTACAACCACTGATCAATAACAACGGGAGCGGGTTTAATGGCTACGCGGGCTTTAACGTTTATCTGCCAGCCAAGTTCCAGATAGGTACCGACGCTAATTATCAATATAACGCGGCTACACAATCCGTTAGCGAAGATTTCAGGCGCACTACCCTGAATGCCAGTATCACCAAATCATTTATGAAAGATGAAAGCCTTAAATTATCCATATCCGGGAACGACCTCCTGAACCAGAATGTTGGTTATAATCGTACAGGATCGGCCAACCTCCTAACCCAGGAACGGTACACCGCTATAAAAAGATACTTTATGCTTTCGCTTGTTTGGGATTTTAATCACATGGGCGGTGGAGCACCTAAAAAATAATCACATGAAATACATCATATTAACCATCACCATATTGTTAGCGCTTGGCAGCGACAGGCTGTTTGCTCAAAACAAACACTTTACCGAAAATGGTACCATTACGTTTGAAAAAACGATAAACATGTATGCCCTTTTCGAAAAACAGATCACCAAGGATAATGAAAGCTTCCTGCGCCCGGCTTTTGATTCCTATAAAAAAACGCAAAAACAATTCAAAGTGTTAAAAAGCACCATGACTTTTGGTAGCAACAAAACCCTGTTTACACCTATTGAACCCGAAACTGTTACCGGAGGTTTTTTTAGCGACAGTCCAATGGCCGGACAGGTAAATACTGTTTTTACCGATCTGTCCGCCAGTATGGTTACCAACCAGAAAAAAGTATTTGAAGAAACCTTTTTGGTAAAAGACAGTACCCGGAAGATAAACTGGAAGATCACCAGCGAAACCCGCGAAATTGCAGGTTATAGCTGTCGCCGCGCTAATGCCCTGGTACTTGATTCTATCTATGTGGTAGCTTTTTATACGGATGAGATCCCCCTATCCGGCGGACCTGAATTATTTAACGGCTTACCAGGGATGATATTAGGTGTGGCACTCCCACATGAAAATGTTACCTGGTTTGCAACTAAAGTAACCGATGTACCGATTGAAGATAAAGCCTTGGTGCCACCCAAAAAGGGCAAAGCGGTAAATAATAAATCTTTGAATACAACACTGTCATCTGTAATGAAAAACTGGGGCGAATACGCTCAGATTTATTTAAAGGCCTTTACGCTTTAGCTTAACCAAAATGCAACCAACCTGAACATTATACAATTAGTTTACCGCAAATTGTGGTAAACAAACAAAGCCATACGCTATTTGCGTATGGCTTTTTAGTTGAATTGATTTAGGTTTATTTATATATTTTCAGTCCTTTAACATCGGCCGGGGCCAGTTTTATACTAATGGCCGCACCGCCCCCATTGGCTAATTGTATATTTAATTTGGTGGTTGAATTTACCAGGTATGAATGGATCTGGTAAGCCTCCGGGTTAAGTTTCCAATCGGCATTATCCGCGTCGGCATAAATGGTGGCTATATACTTTTTACCCTTATCCAAAAAGTCAAGCGGAATACTGGCCTTGCGGCTATTCTCATCGGTAATAGCACCGATGTACCAGTTGGCTGCTCCTTTTTCTTTGCGGGCAATGGTGATATAGTCGCCGGGTTCTGCGGCTACAATGCGGGTATCATCCCAGTCAACAGCTACATCCTTAATAAACTGAAAGGCATCCATGTGCGGTTCATAATTCTCAGTCAAATCGGCCGCCATTTGCAGGGGGCTATACATGGTAACGTATAGCGCTAACTGTTTGGCAAGCGTGGTATGTACCTGCCTGCCGGGTACATCTGAGTATCCTTTAAGTTTAAATATGCCCGGGGTATAATCCATCGGGCCACCCATCAGGCGGGTAAATGGCATAATGGTTTCATGCTCAGGCGCGTTACCATTACTAAAGGCATTGTACTCATTCCCCCTGCCTGCTTCACTCGCCAGCCAGTTTGGATAGGTACGTTGCAAGCCGGTAGGGCGTACCGGTTCATGTGCATCCAGCATAACCTGATGATCGGCGGCTTTTTGAGCTACACGCACATAATGTTCTATCATCCATTGCCCATCATGATGCTCACCGCGGGGAATGATCCTGCCTACATAACCGGTTTTTACCGCCGGGTATCCAAACTTATTCATAAAACGGAAAGCCGTATCCATTTGCCGCTCATAACTGGTTGCCGAGCCCGATGTTTCATTATGCATGATCATCTTTACCCCTTTTGAGGCGGCATAGCGGCTAATTTCTGCCACATCAAAATCAGGGTAAGGCGTGGCAAAATCAAATACATCCTCTTTCCAGTTGCCAAACCAATCTTCCCAGCCACGGTTCCAGCCTTCAACCAGTACCCCCTGGATGCCATTTTTAGCGGCAAAATCAATATAGTGTTTTACATTGGCAGTGTTTGCCCCATGTTTGCCGTTGGGTTTTAGCTTACCCTCGGCATCAACATCAGTCATGCTGTTGGCATAGTTCCAGGTGCTTTTACCGGTTTGCATCTCCCACCAAACCCCTACAAACTTCATGGGTTTGATGTATGAAGTATTCACAATTTTACTGGGTTCATTCAAATTCAATATCAATTTTGACGACAGGATATCCGCTGCTTTATCGCTCACAATAATGGTACGCCAGGGGGTTTTACAAGGAGCCAGCATATAGGCTTTGTTACCTACCGCATCAGGTACTAAACTTGCAGATAACTGCAGATTGGCCTTATCCACATGCAACTGCATCGATGTATAATTAACCAGGGCGGCTTCATGTATGTTGATGTATAAACCGGCATCTGTTTTCATCATTAAGGGGGTTTGCACGGCGTATTTATCAGGTGCTACACGTACCGCTATATCGGTAGAGGCAGCCACCATTTTAGAATTATCTATCTCGCTGATCTTTGAAGTGGTGTAGGAATATTCGTTACTGTCATAATCACCCGGGATCCAAAAGGTTTTATGATCACCGGTGAGGCTAAACTGGGTGAGTTCATCAGTTACCGTAAAATACCGGAGGTTAGGCTGCTGCGGAAATTCGTACCGGAACCCAACGCCATCTACAAACACCCGGAAAACAATATCCAGCAACCTGCCCGGGGCTTGTTTTTGTTTTAAATGTACCAACAGCTGCTGGTAATGGTTGCGGATGATGCTAACTTCGCCCCAAACAGGTTTCCATAGTTCATCAACATTTTTTTGCTCCGTACCGCTTATTTCAAAACCGCCGTCAAAAGCGGCATCGTTAAGTAACTTTATGCCCAGGCGCGAAGGTTTAATAATTATCTGCTGGTTATAAAAAACCGAATATTGCGGATGACCGCCTGCATCAAGCGAAAAATCGAGTTTCACTTTTTCAAGCGTTGCGCTTATATTTTTATCCTGCCCTGCACAGGTAGTTATTAAAATGGCAAGGCTTAACAATAGAATGGTTATTTTTCTCATTAGTGATTAACTGTTCTGAATAATACAACCAAATAGAACAGATTAGGGCAGTGCCATCAAGTTTCATAACCAGAATATAAATCAAATCCAGAAATTTAATTTTAATTCATTATTAATCAATAAATTAAAGGAATATAGCGGTTTTAAAATATAAATTATGTATAAACTATTTTGGGGTCAAATTGCTTTGATAGCCATGATCTTGTGTTCAAATTCGTCATTGGCAATGTTTGATTTTCCTTTGATACGCGTTCGGTAATTGTAGATGGTATTAACGGAGTATTCCAGTATGTGGGCTATTTTTTCGGTATCCGTGATCCCCAGGCGTATCAGGGCAAAAATACGCAGATCGGTATTGAGCAGCTGTTTAGGTAAAAGCTTTACATGGTTTTCCTTACTGAAAAGGGCATTATAATCGATAATAAAATTGGGAAATAATTTAAGGAAAGCCTTATCAAAATTAACAAACAGCTCTTCACGTTCTTTAACCAGGTCGATATTATTCACCAGGGTACGGATATCATCAAAACGTTTGGTGGTTAGCTTATTGTCAACCGATCGTTTAAACTTATCCAGCTTATTAATATACTCCGCTATCAGGTTAAAATAGTAGCCGATATATTCTTCTTTTATCCGGTTGGCTTCGTTCAACTTTTTGATGCTTTCCTGCAAATTGTGGTTGGTCTCCAGGATCAGCTTGTCGGCCTGTTTCAGTTTTTGCAGTTGTTTGTAAATAATGACAGCAAATACCACTACAATGATAGCCAGCACGGTTAACAACAACGCGTACAAGAATAACACTTTACGCTGTTGTTCTACATAGCTTATCTGTTCGCCTGCTATAATGGGTAAAACGGCGCTTACCTGTATTTTGCGCTGCCGGGCTCCGTAGTAAACAGCATCGTCCATAGCGGCTTTAATAAATACATAGGCATTTTTCACATCCCCCTGCTGATGCAGCAGTTGGGCAAGGTTGGTCATGGCCGCGGCTTCTTTGGTGGATGATTTTACATCGGCCATAGCAGCCTGTATCAGCAGATTTATAGCGGTACCGGGCTGATTGTTGCGTATGTATATATCGCTAAGGGTTGAAGCGGTGACCGCAAATTGATGGTCGGTTAACCGGTATTTATCTATGAGCAATTTTAAATTGTCTACAGCCTTATTGATGCTGCCGGCTTTTAAATATTTTAAACCATTATAATAAATGTAGTCGAACGAATTGCCGGCACATAACCAGGTAGCCGAGTCTATATATTTTTCGGCGCGGCTGTTGTAAATTGGTGTATAGTAATTATCCTTATCAAAATCGGCCAGATCATAATAGGTACGGGCTGTTAAAAAGTAGTATTCCCGGCGGGCAGTGGTATCCAGCAATTTAACATCTACTGTTTTTAAGGAGTCGAAAGTTTCCTTAAACATGCCTGAGGATAGCAGTATGAACCCCAGTTTAATTCGGCTGTATGCTATTTTTGTGGGATCATTTAACAAATGGCCAACCTGCTGCAGTTTTTGAGCATAATTAAAAGCCTCGTCATAGTTAAATGATTTGTACTCGTTATACAACTCCAGGTAGATATTGTATTTCGATACCAGACTGGTATTACCTACATTAAGCAGCTCTTTTTTAAGGTCGGCTATCCTGGCCAGTTTAGCCTCGTCAAAGTCCTTCTTTTTTTCGAGTATGCTATTGAGCCGGGTTAAAAGGCTGTCACTACCCTGGCCCATAACGCAGGAGCCGGTTAGTAATAAAAACAGGATAACAGGTAAACTTCGTTTCATATCGATAAGGTAGCAGTTAATAGTTAAGGACTATTATATTTCCAGGTTCTTATTGGTTAAAAGTATAAACCACTCCAATAGTTTATATCTTAAAATTATAAAAATAAGTTAAAATGAAACCCTTTGATCTTAGGGCCGGGTATAACTCGTTTCCAAGATCAAAGGGTTCACATTCCTGAAATTCTGCTGCTGCCTTAGGCTATCAGGCGTTGGCTAATGCCCTATCCAGATGCACATAACCACCATCTACATAAATAAGTTGCCCGGTGGTATGGCTTGAGCGCGGTGATAATAAAAATGCCGTGGTACTGGCAATTTCTTCGGCGGTGGTCATGCGGTTACCCAACGGTATCTTGGATTCAATCTCGCGCAATTTACCGTCCGGATCCGGGAGTGTTTTTATCCAGTTAGCGTATAACGGGGTCCAGCATTCGGCTACCACTATAGCGTTAACCCTGATGCCATATTTCAATAATTCAACAGCCCATTCGCGGGTTAAGGCATTGCGCCCCCCGTTTGATGCCGCATACCCGGAAGTATGGCCCTGACCGGTATCTGCCGTTTTGGAGGTGATATTCAGTATCGCTCCTTTTGATTTTTTTAGTTCGGGTAAAGCATGATGCGCCATCAAATAATAATGCACAACGTTTTTATGCAACGAAGCCATAAAGCCTTCATAATCACCACTCTCTAAACCTACACCATCATTTACACCGGCATTATTCACCAGACCATCAATACGGCCGAACTGGGCAACCACAGCCTTAATAGCGTTTTCACTTGCTGCAGGATCCGTCAGTTCAGCTACTACCTGGAAAGCTCTCCCGCCCGCTGCTTCTACTGCATGTACCGCTTTCAGGTTATCCGCCTCTACACGGCCTACTATGACCGGTATGGCACCTTCGCTGGCCAGCACTTTTACAATCCCTTCGCCAATGCCTTTTGCACCACCGGTTACTATAATTACCTTATCAGTGAGTTCTAAATTCATCTTTATATATTATAATTATCCAATATTGATCAATGGGAAACGGAAAGTTTCACCTCTTTTACTTTCAGATTTTTTATGGCAAAATAAAACACAAACAAAAAGCAGGCTGCCGGTACCAGGTAGGCGATTTGTATGTTGGTTAAGTCGGACAAGCGGCCCATAATGGGAGGAAAAACAGCCCCGCCCACAATAGCCATGATCACCAATGACGAGCCTTCCTTTGTTTTGGCGCCCAATCCCCGGATGCTCAAGGAGAAAATGGTAGGAAACATGATCGACATAAAAAACTCAACACCTATCAACGCAAATACCGGGAACTTGCCATGCAGAAAAACAGATACCACAATCAGTATTACATTGGTAATACCAAAAATGGCCAGCAGTTTTACAGGATTAATAAATGTCATTAAAAATGTACCGATAGCCCTGCCTGCCAAAAACGCGAACATTCCAGCTGTTAAATAATAGGCTGCTGATTTTTCATCCATCCCCGCCACGCGTTCAGAAAAACGGATGAAGAAACTACCCACACAGGCTTGTGCGCCTACATAAAAGAACTGCGCGATTACGCCAAACCGTAAATTCTTTTCTTTAAAGAGGGAACTCATCCTTTGAAAAAGCGACAGACTTTCATGATGCTCCATTCCTTCGCCTTCTTCAGTTATCTGGGGTAAGTGTGTTCTGTATAAAAGTATAGCTACAATGAGTACGCCCACACCAATGATGATAAAAGGTGTTTGTACCGATGAGGCTTCTTTGTTTAAATAATCATTTAATTGCGCCGGTGACATAGCTGCCTCCTGCGCTGCTGTTAAAGTTTTGCCCGATAAAATAACCACCCCACCAACAAGTGGAGCCAGAACTGCCGCCAAACCATTAAATGATTGCGCAAAGTTGATGCGCTGCGTAGCTCCATCCGGATCGCCGAGGGCGGTAATATAGGGATTCGCGGCTGTCTCTAAAAAAGCAGCTCCCGAAAATATGATGAATAGCGCGCCCAGGAAAAAAGCATAATTACGCACTATAGAGGCTGGATAAAACAAAAATGCCCCAACCGAAAACAAGATCAAGCCTAATAATATACCTCCTTTATAACCATAACGTTTCATGAACTGGGCGGCTGGTATAGGTAACAAGAAATAGGCTATGTAAGAGGCTGAATCAACCAGTGACGACTGCAGGTCGCTCAATTGGCAGGCCTTTTTCAAATGCGGGATAAGGATAGGATTAAGATTGAGCGCAAAGCCCCATATAAAAAACAGGGAGGTGATCAGGGCTACGGCAAACAGATTGTTGTTCTTGGTCATCGGGTGGTTGTAATGGGTTTAATAATTAGGTTTTGAATATTTATTTAAATGTTGTGGGTTTTATCATGAAGCGAGAAACCAAGTGTTTTCAACGCTATCTTATCCAGGGCATTGATATCACCCATAAAATGAAATACACTATGCTTGTGCGATAATTTTTCGCCGGGTTTTAAAAATGCAGCGGGCGATACGCTTTCCAGTTCATAAAATGGCCCCATCTGGCTGCCATTTGCCAACGGACCGTCATTATAGGCGTTAACGGCATCACCGGTAAAGGGTGCTGTATCCGGTTTCCATTCCTGGTTTAAATAATCGCCTTTATCGTCCAGATCAAAAAGTACAATAGTTAAAACATTATTCGCAGCATCATAGCTGCCTATCCTGTTTTTGGCCCGGTTGGGCGGGATCCCCAGTTTACCGCGCGATTTGCCATCGGCCTTAAATAATAAGGTTCCGTTGTTGTATACTATCCTGTCTTTAGGTATCTCCCCAAAGTAATTGGTGGTGGCGACTTTACCTGTAGCCTCCTCTTTGTAAGGCACAATAATTACCGTTTTTGGCGAAGGGGTAAACATATCCAGGCTCCACAAACAGGGCGCTCCTGCTGTTTTATCCCAGGCGGTAGTACCACTGTTGGTAATGGTGTTTAACGTAGTAAAGCCCATAGATTTGACGGTACTATCCAAATCATCGATCCCTAACATTTGCTTGATAGCCGAGGGTTCTAATATTTCAATGTCGCGCTGTAGTTTGATGGATAATGTTGTACCCGCATAATTTTGTATGCTGGTGTTTTTTGTCAGGCTGGCCTTTTTACCGGTTGATGAAACCAGGTCCCAGCTTTCATTGTCGATAGCCGGCGGGGTATGCCAATTATCGAACTCCATTTTGGCGCCTGGTTTAAAAAATAAAGAGAACCGGCCACCTTCGGGGCCAAGCCACAAGCGGTCTTCACCGCCATAAGCATTCATATGGGCGTCCAATTGTTTGGCACTAAAAGTTTCGTATTTTATCCAGCCAAAGCTTTTACCATTTAAGCCATCAGCGGTTGATGTAAATACTTTAGCCTGGTATTTGGGCGAAACGATGATCTGTCCTTTGCCATTATCGCTCTTTAAAACAACAACACTATCCTTTGCTTTTAAAAACTGCAGGTCGTAACCAAAAGTGCCTTTAGCAGCCAGAGGTGGAGCTGTCTGTAAGTTGCATGCATTTAAACCAGCTATCAATAAAGCAAAGAATAAAGTTTTAACGACTCTCATACGATGATCATTTATGTTTTGGATTTAAAGCGATGGTATTAACCAGTGTACCAATACCGTCGATAGTAATTTCAACTACATCGCCCGGTTGCAGGGTAAAGGTAGGTGGTGGCACCAAACAGGTACCTGTCATTAAAAATGCACCTACGGGAAAATCACATTCACTGTATAAATAGCCGGTCAGTTCAGTCAATGATCGCTTCATCCGCGATACAGTGGTGGCATCCTGATAGGCCGTTTCTCCATTACGTTTGATAAGCATTTTAATACCCGACTCCACGGCAATGGGCTCTGTTGCTACCAGCAAACAAGGGCCAAGCGCAGCGCTCTTTTCATATATTTTTGCCTGCGGCAGATACAAAGCGTTTTCGCCTTCAATACTTCGCGAGCTCATATCATTACCAATGGTATAACCTTGTATGTTTCCTTTGGAATTGATAAACAAGGTAAGTTCCGGTTCGGGCACGTTCCATTCCGAGTCTTTACGGATATAAACCTCGGCGCCAGCTCCAGCAACCCGCTGCGCTATGGCTTTAAAAAACAATTCGGGGCGTGGGGCATCATACACCTTATCGTACAAACTCGCTCCGCCAGAACTTTCAGACTCCTCCATCCGGGCGTCCCTGCTTTTTAAATAGGTGACACCGGCTGCCCAAACTTCCTGGCTGCCGATTGGCGGTAATATTTTTCCATTTAGGTGTTCGTCCTTTACTTCAGCATTGATGGGAGTGGTGTCAGCAGATATCAATTGAAGGTATCCGGCCAGGTCATCACGGTTGATGAGGCTGTCCCATTCATCATCAATAATGTAAGCCGAATCGTTATGTTCCAGTAAGATGCCTTTTGCTATTTTATATAATTTCATGAGCTAGATCTATAAAATAACATTAATTAACTTCTAATTCATCACGTGATGGGAACTTAGGGAAAGGGCCATGCGGCCCGCTCTGGTACCAGAAAACTGTAGAGGCGATATCATCCTGTAAAGGCATATAACGTCCGTCGTGTCGCCAGCCTAAGGCCTGGATGGTAACCTTTAAACTTTTCTCGAACCGTATAGGATCGGCAATGTGCCAGCGGTATAAACCAAAGCGTTGGGCTATATTATAATGACCATCACCCCGGATCACTTGGTGCAGGCCGCTGTACGGACTGCAAAATTCGGTGTACTCGGTTTTATCTTCTTCTTTGCCATTGGCATCTTTATGATGGGTATCAAAATCATATGATCCGCAGAAATAATCTTCAGTTCCCGTACCGTTTATCGTAGGGAATTTGGTATCGCCATCCATAAAAAATTTGATCTCGCCTTCGCCCCACCAGCCATTCTTGTTGGAGCCGTAGGCCAGGTAAGTACCCACATATTGGCCTTTGCCTTGAATACTATCAACCAAAACATAGTCCTTTTTATAGGGTAATGGATTTACCCTCCGAAACTGCGCATGAAAATAGGCAGCATCTTCGGGTACTTGAGTGAGTGTATAGTCGACCTGGTAATAAAGCACCATGTCGCGGTCGTCGATGTTTTCCATGGTGATACGGCATTTTTTACGAAAAGGCATAGGCCAGTAGCAGTTAAAAGCACTGCCCGGATTAACCGCCACAGCCAGTGATTGCAGTGGCGCATATTTACCCCAGCCCATACAAAAAAAATCGCCTACGGGTACTTCTACAGAAGGCGTAGTTTCATCGTCCCAATAAAAACGAAGTATAGAATAGCGCCAGTTCCCTGTTGGGGTCATCCAAATGTGCTGGATAGCACCTTGGCCATCAATTTCGGCAACGGTATAGGTGGTTCCTTTTTTGATAATAACACTTGGGCTCACTTTCCAGGTTTGTCCCAGATCGCGGGAAGCATTGGCGCCGGTTCCGGTTGTGGCCATGCCACCTTTACCTTTTTCGCCGTTAAAATTCTCCGGACTTATTGACCGGGTTTTAGCATCAGACAAACGGTAAATGTTTCCGAGGTTTACATCGAGCCCATTAAATTTTTGCTGCCCAAATGCAGATGATGTAACAAGAACAAACATCCAGACTACTAAAGCATAATTCTTCATCATAAGGCTATTTATTAACAATTGCTGCATGCACTAATTGGAAATGCACATCGGTTTACATTGTTTGCAAATTCTCCCGGGACATAATATCTCAAGGTATTCACAATCTTATCAATAATTTTTAATTTATAAATGCGGCTTATCAGCATAACATACCTTTATTTTGGCATGAGGGACAGGGCTAAATCATTGATTGATGAAAGCTAATTTACATTTTATAAAAATTAAATCCATTTTTGCGTATGTCATTTCAGCTTATACTGGATAATCTTGCCAAGCACATTCATCTAACACCCGATGAACAGGGAACCTTTACTGCCTATTTACAAACCAAAAAGATAAAACGGAAACAGTTTTTGCTTACTGATGGTGATATATGCAAACATTCGGCCTTTGTAACTTCTGGCTGTTTACGGGGCTATACCGTTGATAAAGGAGGCATTGAACACGTACTGAGTTTTGCCCCGCCAGATTGGTGGATTGCTGATATGTACAGCCTGCTTTCTCAAAAGCCCGGCATCTTGAATATCGAAGCATTAGAAGACACAGAGGTATTGCTGCTGTCCAAAGCCAATCAGGAGAAACTCTATCAGCAAATACCCAAATTCGAGCATTTTTTCAGGATACTGACCGAGAACTCATTAGTTGCCAGTCAGCAAAGGTTAATTGATGGTTTGAGCCTGACTGCCGAAGAACGTTACAACAATTTTTGCAAACGCTATCCAACGTTGATAGATCACCTACCGCAAAAACAAATAGCATCATACATTGGTGTTACTCCTGAATTTTTTAGCCGGATGCGGAGCGAGATGATAAAGAGGCACTAACGCCATCAATAAGAACGAATTAGTCTAAATCATAAATTACGCCTATAAATCCGTAAAATTTGCGCCCGTTAACATTTGTGTAATTCGATATAATTAGTGAAATTCGTGCCTGACTTTTCTTAATCTACATCAAGTGTGCATCATTGCCATTGCCTTAAATTTGTTATATAAACAAAAAGGTAAACATCATGGCACAAACCATTTTACATAAAGCAGAAACCCGCGGTCACGCTAACCATGGCTGGTTAAGCAGCTATCAATCATTTAGTTTCGCCGGTTATTATAATCCCGACCGGATGCAATTCGGCGCATTACGCGTATTGAATGATGATACTGTAGATGCCGGCATGGGCTTTGGCAAGCATCCGCATGATAATATGGAAATCATTTCCATACCATTAGAAGGCGGTCTGGAACACAAAGATAGCATGAACAATGTGGCGGTGATCAAAAATGGTGATATACAGGCCATGAGTGCCGGTACCGGCATTTACCACAGCGAATACAATAACGACAGGGAAAGCCAGGCAAAGTTTTTACAGATATGGATATATCCCAATAAAAGAAATGTAGAGCCCCGGTATGATCAGCTTACCTTAAATCTGGCCGACAGGCACAACAAGCTACAACAAGTATTATCACCCAACCCCGATGATGCAGGTGTATGGATACACCAGGATGCCTGGTTTCATTTGGGTAAGTTTGATAAAGGTATCGATACCGAATATACCATCAAAAAACAAGGTAATGGCGTTTATGCTTTTGTATTGAGTGGCGAAGTTGAAATAAACGAACAGTTATTGAATACCCGCGACGCATTAGGTATTTGGGATACCGATCAGTTTAAGATAACCGCACTTACAGATGCAGAGTTTTTGCTGATAGACGTTCCTATGAAATTTTGAATTTTTTAATGATGATTGATAGAGCTTTGTTCGCCCCCTCTTTTTGCTTTGCAGAAGGAGGGGCGCCGGGCAAGGTGATAACGAATCATTCCACCGTTATTAAGAATTAAAACAATGAACCAAACACAGATATTAGTGATAGGAAGGCACCCGGAGATCTTGCAAACCGTGATACGCCTGGTAAATAACAATCCCGCATGGAATGCTACTGGTTGTATAACTGATGAAGAGGCTATCAGTACTTTTAAAGCGCAGGAATTTGCCCTGGTATTACTTGGCGGTGGTATCGAAGAACAATCTGAGCAAGACCTTTGCGATTACTTTAAGGCTAATAAACCTGATATCAAAATAGTGCAGCATTATGGCGGGGGAAGTGGGTTATTGAGTGCTGAGATTTATGAAGCGTTAAAATCAAATCAATTATAGTGCGGTTGTTGGTATTTTACTAACTCATTTACCAGAATTTCTCTATTTAAAATTTCCGGTTGAATAATAATCGCTCCTTTTCCATACATACTTCTCATAAATGACGAAATACTTTTGTCATACAAATTAATTGTACCGTTAGATTTAACTTTAACCATCAGGTTTTCCCAGCGAATGCTTTTATAAGGCATCATTTCAGCTTTAGCCTCAACACCGCTATCATTCAATATAATTTGAAGTGTTCTGTAAGATTTTAACAATTTATTAGTAGCCCTGAAAACTGATATGCTTAAAATTAATGTGCAAAAAACCATTACTCCAATGATAATCAAGGTTTCCCCCTTCTTAGCCTGAAGAAATTGTAATACCCCCGCGCATAATGTAAGTAATAGAATTATCCTTATCCCCCGGAATAAAAGTCTACGCTTTAAATTATCAAGTTGATTTTCATCTATAATGTAGATCTGATTTTGCATCATATAAGTTTATCTAACCGCAACGAAAATAATAAATTCTATTACCTTATCTCAAAACGATTATCATTAATAAAGCCGTTTTGCCAAAGAGAGTTTACAAACTTAGCATCGAAAAAATATACGCACAAAAAAGCCCTTGACTGTTACCAGCAAGGGCTTGATTTAAGATTGGGCACCGACCTACTCTCCCACGTTTTACCGCAGTACCATCGGCTCTGGCGGGCTTGACTTCTCTGTTCGGAATGGGAAGAGGTAGACACCGCCGATATAGGCACCTGAATTTCTTTTGAGCGGAACGCTCAAGGCTCAAAGCTTAAAGCTTTTTGCCAATTCATTATTTTGTTTCACTATCCGCTTTCGGCTTTACGCCTTCCGCTTTTAGCTCAACAATGACATATTATTGAAAGAAGTGATTGATGAAGAGAAAACAACAGACATTGTTGTTTTTGTTTTGGTGGGGTATGGTATTGCTACCATACCCGCACTTTTTCTATCTGAAGAAAGCTTCGGGCAATTAGTATTACTCGGCTATGATGTCACCACCTTTAGACCTGTAACCTATCAACGTAGTAGTCTCCTACGACCCTCAATGGAAGTCTCATCTTGTGGCTAGTTTCGCACTTAGATGCTTTCAGCGCTTATCTATTCCCAACGTAGCTACTCTGCAATACAGCTGGCGCCATAACAGATTCACCAGAGGTTAGTCCAACCCGGTCCTCTCGTACTAAGGTCAGCCCCACTCAAACTTCCTACGCCCACAACAGATAGGGACCGAACTGTCTCGCGACGTTCTGAACCCAGCTCGCGTGCCACTTTAATGAGCGAACAGCTCAACCCTTGGGACCTTCTCCAGCCCCAGGATGTGACGAGCCGACATCGAGGTGCCAAACCTCCCCGTCGATATGAGCTCTTGGGGGAGATCAGCCTGTTATCCCCAGCGTACCTTTTATCCTTTGAGCGATGGCCCTTCCATGCAGAACCACCGGATCACTATATCCGTCTTTCGACCCAGCTCGACTTGTCTGTCTCACTGTCAAGCAAGCTTATGCTATTGCACTCCACGTACGGTTACCAAGCGTACTGAGCTTACCTTTGAAAGCCTCCGTTACCTTTTTGGAGGCGACCACCCCAGTCAAACTACCCGCCAAACAATGTCCCCCGTCTTACAGGGTTAGACACCAAATACAGAAAGGGTGGTATTTCAACGTTGACTAACCAACTCCTAGCGAAGCTGGATCACAGTCTCCCACCTATCCTACACATCCTGTATCCGATATCAATGTTAAGTTGTAGTGAAGGTGCATGGGGTCTTTCCGTCCCGTTGCGGGTAACCGGCGTCTTCACCGATACCACAATTTCACCGAGCTCATGGCTGAGACAGCGCCCAGATCGTTACACCATTCGTGCAGGTCGGAACTTACCCGACAAGGAATTTCGCTACCTTAGGACCGTTATAGTTACGGCCGCCGTTTACCGGGGCTTCGATTCAATGCTTCGCCTTGCGACTAACATCCCCTCTTAACCTTCCGGCACCGGGCAGGTGTCAGGCCATATACGTCATCTTTCGATTTTGCATAGCCATGTGTTTTTGTTAAACAGTCGCCTGGGCCTTTTCACTGCGGCTTCCATTGCTGAAAGCGCCCCTTCTCCCGAAGTTACAGGGCCATTTTGCCGAGTTCCTTAGCCATGATTCACTCGAGCACCTTAGGATTCTCTCCTCGACTACCTGTGTCGGTTTACGGTACGGGTTTTTATAACCTGAAGCTTAGCGGGTTTTCTTGGAAGTCTGATTACCTGAACTATCTCGTCCCCCGAAGGTTTCAAGTACTATCAGCTTTCAGCATGGTCTGCGTACTTAACTACAGTCCATATACCTACGGCCTTTAACGAACTATTCCGTCAGTTCGCGTCAGTGTCACTACTCCGTCACCGCATCGCAGTTATAAAAAGTACTGGAATATTAACCAGTTGTCCATCGGCTACGCCCTTCGGCTTCACCTTAGGCCCCGACTAACCCTGATCCGATTAGCGTTGATCAGGAAACCTTAGTCTTTCGGTGGGCGGGTTTCTCTCCCGCCTTATCGTTACTTATGCCTACATTTGCTTTTCTATAACCTCCACAGTCGGTTGTCCCTCCTGCTTCGCCGGCATATAGAATGCTCCCCTACCAGATGCATTGCTGCAAATCCATAGCTTCGGTATACTGCTTGATGCCCGTTTATTATCCATGCCCGATCGCTCGACTAGTGAGCTGTTACGCACTCTTTAAATGAATGGCTGCTTCCAAGCCAACATCCTAGCTGTCTGTGCAATCGGACCTCGTTAGTTCAACTTAGCAGTAATTTGGGGACCTTAGCTGATGGTCTGGGTTCTTTCCCTCTCGGCCCTGGACCTTAGCACCCAGAGCCTCACTCCAGCGTATATTAATAAGCATTCGGAGTTTATCTGGATTTGGTAGGATTTGACTCCCCCGCACCCAATTAGTAGCTCTACCTCTTATTAACTCAACCGCCAGGCTGTTCCTAAAAACATTTCGGGGAGTACGAGCTATTTCCCAGTTTGATTAGCCTTTCACCCCTACCCACAAATCATCCGGAAACTTTTCAACGTTTATCGGTTCGGTCCTCCAGTACCTGTTACGGCACCTTCAACCTGTCCATGGGTAGATCACAAGGTTTCGCGTCTACCTCCCCTGACTATACGCCCTATTCAGACTCGCTTTCGCTTCGGATCCGTGTCTTAAACACTTAACCTTGCCAGGGAAGAGTAACTCGTAGGCTCATTATGCAAAAGGCACGCCGTCACAGATTGCTCTGCTCCGACCGCTTGTAAGTACACGGTTTCAGGTTCTATTTCACTCCCCTGTTCGGGGTTCTTTTCACCTTTCCCTCACGGTACTGGTTCACTATCGGTCTCTCAGGAGTATTTAGCCTTACCGGATGGTGCCGGCAGATTCCCACAAGGCGTCTCCGACCTCGCGGTACTCAGGATACCACTATCCTATCATTACTTACCCGTACGCAGCTCTCATGCTCTATGGCTGGGTTTCCCACCCCATTCCGGTTCATTTTGATATTCATATTGTGGTCCTACAACCCCAGTTATGCCGTAACATAACTGGTTTGGGCTTCTTCCCTTTCGCTCGCCACTACTCAGGAAATCATTATTATTTTCTCTTCCTCTGCTTACTTAGATGTTTCAGTTCAGCAGGTTCGCGCATTTATGCAACTAGTCTTCAACTAGCTAGGTTTCCCCATTCGGAAATCCGCGGATTAATTCATATTTGCTAATCCCCGCGGCTTATCGCAGCTTATCACGTCCTTCATCGCCTCTGAGAGCCAAGGCATCCCCCGTGTACCCTTTCTTACTTTCTTCTACTAATACGCTTTTGCTCGTATAGTATGTCTTATTTAGTTAGTTATGATTTAGTATCAAGTAATTAGTATCAAGTATCCAGACCGAAGTCTTTTTACCTTATTTTCGTACCTGAAACCTCAGTCCACAACGTCCCTATTCTGTTGTTTTCTCTTGTTTCAATTACTTCTTCCAATATGTCAAAGAACTTTACCCCATTCCAATTAAATGGTCATTTGCATGATATCCTATCCCTTTCAGGAAACGGAGGGTGTGTGGAGAATAACGGATTCGAACCGTTGACGCTCCCGATGTAAAACCGGGATGCTCCAGCCCCTATGGCTGATTTCCTATACTACATTAAGTATAATCATTTGCTTCGCGCAAATGTCGTGGAGAATAACGGATTCGAACCGTTGACCCCCTGCGTGCAAGGCAGGTGCTCTAGCCAGCTGAGCTAATCCCCCTTAGATGTTACTTGTAGTCCCGAGCAGATTTGAACTGCTGACCCCTACATTATCAGTGTAGTGCTCTAACCAAGCTGAGCTACAGGACTTTTTATTAGTTTGCAGTCTGGAGTTTGCAGTTTACAGTGTTAGCTCTTGTTGCCAACTGCTAACTGCTCTTTACTGCCCACTGTGAACTGCCAACCGTGTCCTTTGCTTCCTTTCGGTTACAACCACTGATGGCTTCATCTTTTGGGTTTTCTTTTGTTTTTTAATTTAAGAAATAATCATGTAGGTAACACCTGTTACATTACTTGCTGTGGAAACTGCTCCAGAAAGGAGGTATTCCAGCCACACCTTCCGGTACGGCTACCTTGTTACGACTTAGCCCCAGTTACCGACTTTACCCTAGGACGCTCCTTACGGTTACGCACTTCAGGCACTTCCAGCTTCCATGGCTTGACGGGCGGTGTGTACAAGGCCCGGGAACGTATTCACCGCGTCATTGCTGATACGCGATTACTAGCGAATCCAACTTCACGGGGTCGAGTTGCAGACCCCGATCCGAACTGTGAACAGCTTTATGAGATTGGCATCCTGTTGCCAGGTAGCTGCCCTCTGTACTGCCCATTGTAGCACGTGTGTAGCCCCGGACGTAAGGGCCATGATGACTTGACGTCGTCCCCTCCTTCCTCTCTATTTGCATAGGCAGTCTGTTTAGAGTCCCCACCTTGACGTGCTGGCAACTAAACATAGGGGTTGCGCTCGTTGCGGGACTTAACCCAACACCTCACGGCACGAGCTGACGACAGCCATGCAGCACCTAGTTTCGTGTCCCGAAGGACTAAAGCGTCTCTGCTTTATTCACTAACTTTCAAGCCCGGGTAAGGTTCCTCGCGTATCATCGAATTAAACCACATGCTCCTCCGCTTGTGCGGGCCCCCGTCAATTCCTTTGAGTTTCACCCTTGCGGGCGTACTCCCCAGGTGGAATACTTAACGCTTTCGCTTAGACGCTGACCGTATATCGCCAACATCGAGTATTCATCGTTTAGGGCGTGGACTACCAGGGTATCTAATCCTGTTTGATCCCCACGCTTTCGTGCCTCAGTGTCAATACCACCATAGTAAGCTGCCTTCGCAATTGGTGTTCTGTGACATATCTATGCATTTCACCGCTACTTGTCACATTCCGCCTACCTCTAGTGGATTCAAGTTCTTCAGTATCAAAGGCACTGCGACAGTTAAGCTGCCGTCTTTCACCCCTGACTTAAAGAACCACCTACGCACCCTTTAAACCCAATAAATCCGGATAACGCTTGGATCCTCCGTATTACCGCGGCTGCTGGCACGGAGTTAGCCGATCCTTATTCTTACAGTACATTCAGCTTGATACACGTATCAAGGTTTATTCCCGTATAAAAGCAGTTTACAACCCATAGGGCCGTCTTCCTGCACGCGGCATGGCTGGTTCAGGCTTGCGCCCATTGACCAATATTCCTTACTGCTGCCTCCCGTAGGAGTCTGGTCCGTGTCTCAGTACCAGTGTGGGGGGTCATCCTCTCAGATCCCCTAAACATCGTAGCCTTGGTAAGCCGTTACCTTACCAACTAGCTAATGTTCCGCATGCCCATCTTGTTCCTATAAATATTTGGTTATTAAACGATGCCATTCAATAACGTTATGCGGTCTTAATCTCTCTTTCGAGAGGCTATCCCCCTGAACAAGGTAGGTTACATACGTGTTACGCACCCGTGCGCCACTCTCATGGAAAGCAAGCTCTCCAATCCCGTCCGACTTGCATGTATTAGGCCTGCCGCTAGCGTTCATCCTGAGCCAGGATCAAACTCTCCATTGTAAAATGTTTTGTTTGTCTCTGACCCTATTATTAATAATAGAATCTGTATTTGATGAGCTAGCTTTATGAACTTGCGTTCTTTATTGCTACTCAATCGTGTATCTTTATACAGCTTCCCGCTTTCTTATAACTTACCGGAAGGGTTTAGTTTCCGATCGTTACGCTACATGATTTTCTATTTCTTAAAAGAACTTTGCGCTTCCCCGTCCCGGTTCCGCTTATATTTTTTCACTTCTTGCGTCGTGATCAAACTTTCATTTTTTGTCCGTCAGAATCGCTCTGACTTCTCTTGTGTTACTCGTTAACCTTGGTCAACTTTCTCTTTTTTGCTACTCGTTAACCTGCGTTAACTTTCTCTTTGTTTTCCCTTCTTTCTCTCTCAGCGTTTCCGCTTTTTTCTTTCCTTCGTTTCGGGAGTGCAAAGGTAGAAACCTTTTTCTATTTTCCAAAACTTTTTTTTCTTTTTTTTATTCTAAGTTTTGTACCGCTTTTCCCTCTTCTTCTCTTCCCTCTCAGCGGGCTGCAAAGGTGCGAATCTTATTTTAATTTATCAAGTGAAATTTTCACTTTTTTAAACTTTTTTTTATTCGCTAGATCTTCAAAAAACAACGCCCTTTTTCCTTAAGCGGTCACAAATGTACAGAGAAAAACGCTTCCCTTCCAAGAGAAATTTTGAAATAATTAAAACTATTTTACAACTGTCTGTAAACTAACCCCAAATTCATTCACTACACCCTTACTTCAGCCTATAATAATAGCATTTACCTTATTTGTATATTTGAAAAGTATATGAACAAGCACCCATTTCCCGAAAACTTCCTGGCCTCATTAAGCGCAGAAAACGGATTTGATGAGCAAAATTTTATCAAAGCCCATGAAAATTCTAATGCCCCTACATCTATAAGGTTAAATCCTTTTAAACCTTCGGGCTTAAAAACGGGCGCACAAGTGCCCTGGTGTGCCGATGGTTTTTATTTAGATGCCCGTCCGTCCTTCACTTTCGACCCCCTTTTTCATGCCGGATGTTATTATGTACAGGAAGCATCATCTATGTTTATTGATCATATAGTAAAACACATCAGGCAAAACAAGCAGGAACCCGTTAAGGTGCTCGACCTTTGCGCGGCGCCGGGCGGCAAAAGCACCCTGCTTAATTCGGCTGTCGGGGCCGATGATCTGCTGCTGGCTAACGAAATCATTAAAACACGCGTACCTGTATTAACAGATAACCTGAGTCGCTGGGGTCAAAGCAATGTGATTGTTAGTAATAACGACCCGAAAGACATCGGTCGTTTGAAAAGCTTTTTTGATATCATACTGGTTGATGCGCCATGCTCCGGCTCGGGCATGTTCCGTAAAGATCCGCAGGCGATGAACGAGTGGTCTGAAGCCAACGTCAATCTTTGCCATCAACGGCAGGAACGCATACTGGCCGATATATTGCCCGCCTTAAATGAGGATGGCTACCTTATATATAGTACCTGCTCCTACTCGCACCAGGAAAACGAGGATATACTGGATTGGCTCTGCCAGGAATTTGACCTCGAAAGCATCCGTATACCTATATATAAGGACTGGGGTATTGTGGAAACCGAATCGGCTCAGCAAAAAGCATGGGGTTACCGCTTTTACCCGGGCCAGGTAAAGGGCGAAGGTTTATTTGCCGCCTGCCTGCGCAAGAAAAACAATACTGGCGAACTGGGCAATTTTAAAAACAACATGCAGCAAAAAATAAGCAGTAAGGAGATTGACCAGGTAAAGACCTACATCAATAACCCCGAAAGCTTCTATTATTTTAAAGTGAATGATGACTGGCTGGCCATTAACCGTACCCATAAAGAAAGTCTGAATATTTTACAGCGCCACCTGTATCTTAAAAAATCAGGTGTACGGGTAGGCAAACTAATGGGAAAAGATCTGATACCCGATCACGAACTTGCCCTGAGTACTATTATTAATAAGGACATAGTTTTACAAACCGAGCTCAATCACGATCAGGCTATCCAATACCTGCGCCGGGATAACATCGATCTTAATCCAACAGACAAAGGCTGGAGCCTGATGACCTTTGAAGGCCATGCGTTGGGCTGGGCCAAACTATTGCCTAATCGCATTAACAATTATTTCCCAAAAGAGATCAGGATACTGGCTCCTTTTAAATGATGTGCAGATGTGCAAATTTCAGATGTGCAAATGTTTTTTAATTGGCTTAATGGGTTAAATCTTTTGTATATAGATTTTATCTGCACATCTGAAATTTGCACATCTGCACATCCTCAACTCAATACTCCCCTATTGATAACAACACCAGCGTACAGGCATTCTCCGTTTGGATACCTTTTTCGTTGGCAAGGCGACGTAACTCGGAGTTTTCGGTACCGGGATTAAAAATGATGCGCTTGGGGTTGGTATCTAATATATAATTATATAGCGGTGGTTGGTTTTGCGGACCAACATATAAAGTTACCGTATCAATATCATGGTGTATAGTTTCGGGCTTTTCAATGGGGATCCCGGCCACCTCGCCGGTTTTTATCCCTACGTTTACTATCGTATGTCCCTTACTCACCAGCCTATTGGCAGCCAGGTAAGCATATCTGCTGGTATCGGGTGTTGCGCCTAATACCAATGTTTTTTTATCAGCCATTAATTATCCTTTTTAGTAGCGCTATCTGGGCCGAGTGATATATATGATGCTGTATTAATCCGTTAATCAGCTCTTCATAGGTAACACCGGTTCCCTGTTCGCGGTTCCTTTCGTCATTTGTAGGCTCATTCCATTGATCCGGAGGGAAGTTTTGAATAATGCCAATCAAATTTACGCTAACCAATTTCAAATCATCAACATAATTCTGCCATTTTTGCTCCTCAGGTTTCCCGGTTGGGGGCCAGTCGCCGCTGGTGGGCTGGCCCGATGGCAGGCCATTCATCCTGTCCATCACCTCTTCTGTCCAGGCGATCATATGCAGTACGATCTCCGCTATATTATGTATCGAGCCCGGCGGCTTTTCGTACGCGGTCTCAAAGCTGATACTTTTTAAAATAGTATAAACCGGCGAACCATACCATGGATCGCCTGACAATACATTTTGCAATTCGTGCGAAAGATTTTCTGAGGTACTCATCTCAATATTTTTAAAGTTGCCAAAGCGCAATTGATACCATCAATAGCAGCAGAAATAATGCCACCTGCATAACCGGCCCCCTCACCACAGGGAAATAAACCCTGAACCTGCGGGTGCTGCAGCGTTTCTTTATCGCGCGGAACTTTTACCGGCGATGATGTGCGCGACTCTACTCCTACTAATATAGCTTCATTAGTATAATAACCTTTCATTTTTTTGCCAAAGGCCGGCAATGCTTTTTGTAAGCGTTTATGTATCCATAAAGGCAACACCTCTTTCAGCTCTGTGCTTTTGGTTCCGGGCAGATAGGAGTTCTCTGGCAGATCATTAGACAGTCGCCCTTCCACAAAATCAACCATGCGTTGCGCGGGAGCTACCAGGTTACCACCACCCGCCACAAAAGCGGCTTTCTCAATCTCCTGCTGAAAGCGCAACATCTTAAAGGGATCAGTATCATCGCCAGCCACATCTTCCATATTGATCTGTACAACCGTACCCGAGTTGGCGAAAGGATTGTTTCGTTTGGACGGGCTCCAGCCGTTCACTACAATTTCATTAGCTTCTGTTGCGCAGGGGGCTATGATACCACCCGGGCACATACAAAAGGAGAACACGCCCCGATCATCTACCTGCTCTACCAGGTTATAATAGGATGGCGGCAGATCAGGACCGCGGTATTCGCAATGGTATTGGGCGCGATCAATAATTTCCTGCGGATGTTCGATCCTCACGCCCAATGCGAAAGGCTTGGCCTCGATCAATATATTTTGGTGATGCAGCATTTCAAAAACATCACGTGCCGAGTGGCCTGTGGCCAATATCACTGCGTCTGTTGTTAGTTTTTCGCCACTGGCCAGTTTTACACCTTTTATTTTACCAAACTCCACCAGCAAACTGGTCACTTTGGTATCGAACAAGATCTCGCCGCCCGCATTCAGTATGGTTTCGCGCATGGCGGTAATGATCTGCGGTAGTTTGTTGGTACCGATATGCGGCCGGGCATCTATCAGTATATTATCCTCGGCGCCGTGTGCCACAAACATTTTTAGCACCTCGTTCACATCGCCCCGTTTGGTGGAGCGAGTATACAGCTTCCCATCGGAGTAGGTACCAGCCCCACCTTCGCCAAAACAATAGTTCGACTCCGGGTTTACCAATCCTTGTTTATTGATATTAGCCAGATCTCGGCGGCGTTGTTTTACATCTTTACCGCGCTCTACAATAATGGGCTTTAGTCCCGATTGGATACATTGCAGCGCCGCGAATATCCCCGCCGGACCGGCACCTACTATAATAACCGGTCGCCCAAACTGCACATCGGGATAATTGACGGTGAATATTTCGGGCTGATAAGGCTGATCTAAAAACACCTGCACCTGCATGCGGTAAACCACCTTACGGCCACGCGCATCGATAGATCGTTTTAAAACTTTTACCGCCGAAACTTTTTGGGGTTGAATATTTAAGGAAGCCGCCGCTAAACGGGTTATTACGGCTTCGTCTTCCTGTTGCCCGGGAGGGCATACTATTTCTACTTCTTTGATCATATGGTATTGCCGGGTTTTTATCCCGGATCGGTACAAAGGTAGTGAAAAATGCATTGCACCAGAAGAGCTGACTCACCCCCTCATCACCAAATTAAAACCCACGTCATTGCGAGGTACGAAGACAACCGACCGCAGGGAGTTCATTAATACCCTGAAAAAACAATTGGCAATATTAATAATCTCTATGCTATACAGAGCGAACAGAACATTTAAACCTTGAGTGACTGACCTGCCTACGTAGAGATTGCTTCGTACCTCGCAATGACGCATTTGAGCATACCCTTTTCCCTCCCCCCAAAAGGGTGATGTTCCATAAATCGCAAAAAAGCAAACTGTCCGAACGTGCACAATGACCGTCCGCTATCGAACAGTTTTAAATGTCCATTAAAATTTATTTCATTGAAAATCAACAATTTACAATATGGCATCCATATTGGCATAGGCTCGTTATAAAAATAACACACAAAATGAATATCGCCGAAGACCGCTTGATGACCATATGGGCAGGATGTTTGAAAAACGACCGCAAGCAACAGGAACAATTATACCGGATATTAGCACCACGCATGCTGGCAGTTTGCATGCGTTATGCAACTGATAAAGACGAAGCGCAGGATATACTGCAGGAAGGCTTTATAAAAATGTTCAAAAACATGAACAACTATCGTGGCGATGGCAGCCTCGAAGGATGGATTCGCCGCATCATGGTACATTGCGCTATATCACGTTACCGCAAATTAAAACCAATGGTTTTGGTAGAAGATTTTTCTGCCGAAAGCAGCATGCCGATGAGCAAATCATACAACGATAACGGACTGGAAGCAAAAGATCTGATGAAACTGATCCAAAAACTACCAAAAACTTACCGTTCCGTATTTAGCATGTATGCTATCGAAGGCTATTCACACCAGGAAATTGGTAATTCATTGGGTATGACAGAATTGTTGTCACGCACTACCCTGTACCGTGCACGTAATATTTTAAAAGACATGATCAGCCAGCTTACCATGCGTGAGCAGCATTGCCTGGCAGGGTAATCAATCCCTTACCCTGCCTACTTGTGAATCTTGAGTTATCTAAATCAACGGTTAATTCAACCATATACTTATCACCGCCGCAGTTCAGGCAACCCGCCTGAACTTATACCAGTAAGCCATAATAGCTTATTCTCAACACATTTTGCTACAAATCAAACTACCGCATAATCGACTACTCGATCATCGTTGCTGTAGTATAAAAAAAATAAAAATCCCCCATACGTCATTGCGAGGCACGAAGCAATCTCTATACTATACAGAGGGAACAGAATAGCTTAAATCTTTAATAACCAACCTTCTTATGTAGAGATTGCTTCGTACCTCGCAATGACGCGTTTTTTATGGAGCGTGTTCCCCTTCTTTCCGACAAAGCAGAAGTGGGCCTTCCAGCGAAAGCGTAGACAGAGTCTTCTGCATCACAAAAATCATCTCAATCCTTTAATCGTGTACAAAAATGTTTTGATTATCTTTAGCGATGTGTATCTTGTCATGTTGTCATAACCATTAGCTGTTGTAACAACGGTACGCCTTTTGTAATCTAAATTCAAAACACATCTAAAAAGCATCATTAAAATGAAAAAGTTATTCTCGGTAATATTAATTATAGCGGCGGCTATGTCGTTAAGCTCATGCAGTTATAACAGCATGGTTAAAATGGACGAAAGCGTAAAAACCAAATGGGCTGCTGTTCAAAGCCAGTATCAACGCCGCAGCGATTTGATCCCTAACCTGGTCAATACTGTTAAAGGAGCTGCCAATTTTGAAAAAAGCACTTTAACCGCTGTTGTGGAGGCACGCGCCAAAGCAACATCTGTACAGGTTGACCCTACCAAGCTAACCCCGGAATCTATCAAAGCTTTCCAGGCAGCACAGGGCGAGTTAAGCACCGCGCTGGGCAGGTTACTATCGGTAACTGAAAACTATCCGAATTTAAAAACCAACGAAAACTTCCTGGGTTTACAGGCACAGATAGAAGGTACCGAAAACCGCATACAGGTAGCCCGCCAGGATTTTAACGCTTCCGTACAGGAATTTAACACCAAGATCCGTTCGTTCCCTGCCAATATAACCGCCAAAATGTTTGGCTTTAGCGAAAAAGGCTATTTCACCGCCGAACCCGGAGCTGATAAAGCGCCTAAGGTTCAGTTTTAATTATTGAATTATTGAGTTAGTGAATTAGTGATTTGAGCTTCAGCAACGCGCCCCAGTCACTGGTTCACTACCTTATTAATTCAATAACTCAATAATTCAATAATTCAGTAATTAAAAAGATGGCAGTATTTACCGACGAAGAGCAACAGCGGATCCGCAAAGCTATACAGGAAGCCGAGAACCGCAGTTCGGGCGAGATTAGGGTATGCATCGAAAAAAAATGCAGCGAAGATGTGCTTGACCGTGCCGCTAAGTATTTTTACCAGCTTAATATGCATAAAACCAATTTACGCCACGGCATACTCATTTATGTAGCCACGGTGGACAGGAAGTTTGCTATTATTGGCGATGCGGGTATCAATTCGGTAGTACCGGCTAATTTCTGGGACGCTACCAAAGAAGATATGCTGCAGCATTTTAAATACGGAGATATTATAGAGGGCATAGTTACCGGTTTAAAAATTGCCGGTGAGCAGCTGCAAAAATATTTTCCGCATACACAGGACAATAACAATGAATTGCCCGATGACATTGCCTTTATGGATGGCGATTAACCTTTAAAACTCATGTTCAAAAAAATCATATTGTTCCTTAGCCTGGTGTTATGCGCCTTTACAGCCTTCGCGCAGGATTTCCCGGAACGATCAACCACGCTGGTTACCGATTATACCAACACCCTATCAGCCGATGATAAACAACGGCTGGAAAGTAAACTGGTGGCTTTTAACGATTCTACCTCTACCCAGATCGCTATTGTAATGATCAAATCGGTAGGGAATTATGACATCGCCGAATATGGTGCCGCGCTGGGTCGTAAATGGGGAATCGGGCAAAAAGGGAAAAACAACGGCATATTGATCCTGGTGGCCCTTGCCGACCGGAAGCTTACCATTCAAACCGGCTACGGTGCCGAAGGCGCATTGCCTGATATTGTAACCCAGGAGATCAGGGTAAATGATATTAACCCACGCTTTAAAGCGGGCGACTATTATGGCGGATTAAACGCAGGTGTAGACCAGATCATTAAATACACCAAAGGCGAATACAAGGCCGATAAAAAACCGCAGGCCAAACAAAATGGCGGCGGTGGCGGCAGTGTGCTCATTGTCATTATCATCGTAATTGTGATTATCGTACTCATTTTCCGCAACCGTGGCGGTGGTGGTGGCGGTCGCCAGATCATTGGCAGCCGTGGCGGCGCCAGTCCGTTCTGGTGGTTCTTAGCCGGCAACATGCTGGGTCGCGGCAGCGGTGGTGGTGGTTGGGGAGGTTTCAGCGGCGGCGGCAACGATAGTGGTGGTGGCGACAGCGGAGGCTTCGGTGGTTTCGGCGGCGGCGATTTCGGCGGCGGCGGCTCCAGTGGCAGCTGGTGATTAATTATTGAATTAGTGATTTAGTGAATTATTGATTTCCGAACATCCCTTAAATTCTAATTCAAACTGTATGTTTAAAGACTATATATTAAACGAGCTGGAAAAGCTTACGCTTATCCTGGCTCGTTTAGCCGGTTTTAAGGAAGAAGCCAAACTTGATGAATTTATTCAGCTGGCGGATACCACCCTGCAAAACGAATACAATATTAAATTACAGGAACTGTTGGAGCTAAGCAAACCCGACTTTGACTTGCTGCTCGAAAAGCAAAATTATCACCCCGATAAGCTGGATGCTTTGGCGCAATTGTTATATATGTATCAACAGCCATTGAATCCCAGTCCTGAAACCCTGGCGACATTACAAAAGATCCTGATCATTTTTGACCGCCTGGAGCAAAAACATCACCGCTCCGCATTCGAAAATATCAATAGACGAAACACTATCTATCAATTTCTACAAAACAACTATGAGTAAAGAACTTAGGTGGAAATTACTTTCATCACATTATATACATAAAGGCCCCTGGGCCACCTTACGAATTGACAAATGCGAAATGCCCGATGGCCGCATTGTTGATGATTACTACGTATTAGAATACAGCAACTGGGTTAACGGCGTAGCTATAACCGAAGACAATAAAGTGTTGATGGTAAAACAATATCGCCATGCAGCAGGAATTATCTCATTGGAAATCCCCGGCGGCGTAATAGATGGCGACGAAAAACCCGTTGAGGCCCTGCGTCGTGAATTACTGGAAGAAACCGGTTACCAGTTTGATGATTTCGAACTGATCTGTACCGTTTACGGCAATCCGGCAACAACCAACAACCAAACTTTTACTTTCCTGGCCAAGGGCGGCAAAAAAGTTCAGGGCCAGTCGTTGGATGCTCACGAGGAACTGATTGTGGAAGAATACACCATCGCCGAAGTAAAACAACTCCTGCTCGAAAATAAAATAGAACAGGCCATGCACTGCGCCGGGCTGTTTTATGGTATGGTGAAACTGGGAGCTTTGTAATATTAATTTTATTTAAAATCCCTTCTTGAGAGGGGATTCGCACATGCCTAGATATTTGTCTAAAAAGGGTGTCATGCTGAGCCTGTCGAAGCATGGTGGGCAGGCCTCTGCGCTCTACCCTTCGACGGAGCTCAGGGTGA
This sequence comes from Mucilaginibacter sp. BGA-UO-ETr-C110, assembly GCF_059567985.1. Classification (NCBI taxonomy): domain Bacteria; kingdom Pseudomonadati; phylum Bacteroidota; class Sphingobacteriia; order Sphingobacteriales; family Sphingobacteriaceae; genus Mucilaginibacter; species Mucilaginibacter sp. BGA-UO-ETr-C110. The sequence goes on along the minus strand of NZ_JCAQPB010000002.1, from coordinate 5,995,355 downwards.
CACCCCTATAATACCTCTTCAACATGTAAAGCCCAAAGTAGAAATTTCTCCTTTTATCAACCCCCAACTCACTACTCATCATTCACGATACTACTCCGGACAATTATTCTTCCGTCGCGTATCTACAATATAAATGATCTTCCAGCCGTCTTTGGTTTTCAGGAGCTGAAAAACATCCACACCGCAATGGCTGAATTTATCGCCAACATAAAATTTATACGGCGCCCATACACTGGCCAGGGGACCATCGATCTTGATGCTGTTAAAAACAATACGTTCATCATATACCTCTTTATGCGGTGTACCTACTGATTTCAGAAAACCACTGGGATCCTCGTTAACCAATACCGGTGCTCCCGCCTTACTATCATTGATACTCTGAAAAACGATATGTTGATCAAACGTCGATCGCAACAGGGTACTATCTCCCTTACGCATGGCATCAAACAGGGTATTGATCGTTTGCTTTACATCGGCCTCATCCGTTTGCTGGGCAAATGTTTTGGATGACAGGAGTAATACAAATAGCAGCAGCGTTAAATTTTTCATGACAAGCTTATTGAATATTGGGAAACTAAATATAGTTATTTAATGGCATCTTTAATTTTCGTATCTTTGTATAGATAGCAGCCCGATCCTCTGATAAAAAAGAGAACCGGGCTGTTTAGTTAAGGTAAAAACCAAGCCAAAAATCGAGCATTTGGCACATAATTATTTGACAATCAATTATTTAATACTTTTTAAACCTAAAAAAACACGTTAAAACCGTGTTAAAATTTGTTAAAAAGTGTTAAAATCGACGTTTTTTGAGTGCTTTTTGATGAAAAACAGGCCATTTTCGAGCAGAAATTTGTTAAAATTCAAGGTTTAAAAAGTTTTTGAGCTGTTAATCATCTCCCAGATCTTCACCGCTTCCATGGCTTCTTTAACATCATGAACTCTTAGGATATTGGCACCCTTCGTCAGACCTATGGTGTTCAAAACAGTGGTGCCATTCAGGGCTTCGGCGGCGGTAGTATCGAGTAGTCCGTAGATCATCCGTTTGCGGGAGATGCCGACTAAAGTGGGCAAACCTAAAATATCAAAGTCCTGCAGGCGGCTCATCAGGGTATAATTATGTTCGTTCTTTTTGGCAAAACCGAACCCAGGGTCGATGATCACATCGTGTACACCCAACTGCTTGAGCTGCTGGTATCGTGACACAAAATAATCCAGCACCTCGGTAAAAACATCATCGTACAGGGCCAATTGGTTCATGGTCTGCGGTGTGCCCTTCATATGCATCAAAATATAAGGAACCTGTAAACGCGCAACGGTAGCAAACATACCCTCATCCAAAGTTCCGCCCGATATATCATTGATGATATGTGCTCCGGCCTTGATAGCAGCTTCCGCAACCTGCGCCCGGAAGGTATCGATAGACAATATGGCATCCGGGAAAGCCGCTACAATAGCCTCAACAACAGGCAATAGGCGGTCAGTTTCTTCGGCAATGGAAATATCCTCGGCATTAGGTCGTGAAGAGTACGCGCCGATATCTAAAAAAGCAGCGCCATCGGTCAGCATTTTTTCAGCTTGTTGCAGGGCCTCATCGACACCCGGTTTACGGCTGTCCGCGTAAAAAGAATCAGGCGTAATATTGATGATCCCCATAACCTTTGGGGTGGATAAGTCTATCAGTTTACCCCCCGCATTAAGGGTAGTTTTTTTATGGAAAAATGTATCTTGGGTCATGTGTTTTACAAAGTTTAAATATTGTAATTTAGTTTAACTTTGCAGCATTGGCGCAAGCACGCTATATTCAAACATTTCAACATTCAAATATTTCAAATTTGGCTAATACATCAGCAGAGTACGACGCAGTAATTAACACATGTAAGGGCCTTTTCATGAAAAAGACCCGCGACTACGGAACCGCATGGCGCATACTGCGCCCACAGTCTATCACCGACCAGATATTTATAAAAGCCCAGCGCATACGTACGCTGGAAGAAAAAAAAGTATCAAAAGTGGGTGAAGACATTACCGGCGAATATATTGGGATAGTAAACTACTGTGTTATAGCCATGATGCAGCTGGAATGCAGTACCGAAACCGCCATGGAACTTGCTCCCGATCATGTGGAACGGCTGTTTGACGATAGGGTAAAGGAAACCAAAGAGCTCATGTTTGCCAAAAACCACGACTATGGTGAGGCCTGGCGCGATATGCGTATCAGCTCATTAACTGATCTTATTCTGATGAAATTACTGCGTGTTAAACAAATTGAAGATAACCAGGGCCTTACCGAAGCATCAGAGGGTGTAAAAGCCAATTACCAGGACATGCTCAATTATTCGGTATTTGCTTTAATAAAATTAGGAGTGCAATAGACTACATCTATGAAAAACAGCTTTATTTGGTTTTGCAGAATAGCGGTTGGCCTGCTATTTATTTTTTCGGGACTGATCAAAGCCAATGATCCGCTGGGTTTTTCGTACAAGCTGGAAGAATATTTTGAGGTTTTCCACATCATGTTCCTTAATAGCTTCGCCCTTACCATGGCTATATTGTTGTGTACATTGGAAATGCTTTTGGGTTTTGCCCTGCTCATCGGCGTTCGTGCGGTAAAAGTGGCATGGGGTTTATTACTGCTCATTATATTTTTCGGCTTTTTAACTTTCTACTCCGCGTTTTTTAAAGTGGTACAAACCTGTGGTTGTTTTGGCGATGCTATACCGCTAACGCCATGGCAATCCTTCAGTAAGGATATGATCTTGCTTTTGCTGGTATTGGTGCCTTTTATCAACCGCAAAAAGATACAGCCCATATTTAAACCCAAAACGGCCGATAACTGGCTTATCGGTGCGGCTGTGGTTGCATTGGGCTTTGGCATATATACCTATAACTTTATGCCTGTTATTGATTTTCTACCCTATAAAATAGGCGCCAATATTCCTGATGAAATGAAAATTCCGCCTGGGGTACAACTGGATGAGTTTGAGGTAACCTACAATCTCAAAAACAAAAAGACCGGCGAAACCAAAACCATGAGCGATAAGGAATACCTGAAAACCAATATCTGGAAGGATGCTAATTGGGAAGTTGTGGGTAACCCGGAAAGCCGCCTGGTAAAAAAAGGTTTTGAACCTAAGATCCGCGACCTCTCGATACAAGATGGTCAGGGTAATGATTATACCAAAGAGCTATTATCAAACCCATTTTACAGTTTGGTTATTGTAGCTCATGATCTGGATAAAACCAACGCCGAAGCCATAAACCGCTTAAATGCCCTGGCCATAAACGCCACCGAAAATTATAATATCCGTACCATATTACTTACGTCCAATTCGGCACAAAGCGCTGAGGCATTTGCCAAGGCCCATAAACTGGTTACCGAAATTTTTTATGCCGATGGCGTTCCGCTAAAAGAAATGGTACGGGCCAACCCGGGTGTGCTGCTGCTTAAAAACGGCACCATCATTAATAAATGGCATTACCATACGGTACCAACTTATGATGCTTTAGTTAAAAAATATTTTCAGCAACAATAGCCATGATCCGTTACCTCATCCGCAAATTATTTTACGGACTGGCGGTAATGCTGGGCGTGGTGCTGGTGGTTTTTTTCCTGTTCAATATACTACCTGTCGACCCAGCCCGGATGACGCAGGGGCAGCGCGCCGATGTGCAATCATTACAGGCCGTACGTAAAGAATTTGGCCTGGACAAACCCATACCGGTACAATTTGCCTATTACCTGAATGATCTTTCACCGGTAGGCATCCATCTAAACAATGCCAAAGAGCAACAACGCTATCATTACGCCAAACTGTTCGCGGTAAGCGATACCAAGGTACTGGCTCTGAAATGGCCTTATCTGCGCCGGTCGTACCAAACCCGTAAAGATGTAGCGAGCTTGTTGATGGACGTGATACCAAATACATTGGTACTGGCTACTACTGCCATGATATTCGCCATTATTATCGGCGTATTTTTGGGAGTACTAAGTGCGGTAAATAAAGATACCTGGATAGATAAACTGGCAATCAGTTTCTCGACACTAGGCATATCGGCACCCTCATTTTTCGCGGGGATCATTATTGCCTGGATCTTTGGGTTTGAGCTCAGCAAATATACTGGTCTCAATATGTCGGGCAGTTTATACAGCTATGACCCGTTCCGGGGCGAAGTGATCAGCATCCGGAATTTAATATTACCGATGATCACTTTGGGTTTGCGCCCGCTGGCTATTATTGTACAGCTTACCCGCAATGCCATGCTGGATGTATTGGGGCAGGATTATATCCGCACCGCGAAGGCAAAGGGTCTCGGTAACCGGGCTATTATTTATCGCCATGCTTTAAAAAACGCGTTGAATCCAGTAATTACGGCTATTGCCAACTGGTTTGCATCCTTATTAGCAGGTTCGTTTTTTGTGGAATATATTTTTGGATACAATGGCCTGGGCAAAGCTACTGTTGATGCCCTGGAGATGTCGGATTTTCCGGTAGTGATGGGATCTATCCTTTTTATCGCCTTTATTTTTGTGGTGATCAGTATTCTGATCGATATTATTTATGTTTGGATCGATCCGCGGGTTAAATTAAGCTAATATTATAATGAAGTATTTTTTAGTTGGTTTTATGGGCTGTGGCAAAACCACCTGGAGCCGTAAACTGGCAGCCAAATTAGGCTATGAATTTATTGATCTTGACCACGTGCTGGAAGAAAAAGCAGGCATGAGCATTGCTGAATATTTTTCGAGCTTTGGAGAAGATGCTTTCCGTAAGCTGGAGTCTGACGTACTGAAACAAACCGAATACCCTGAAAATGTAGTGGTATCAACAGGTGGCGGCCTACCCTGCTTTTTTGATCACATGCAATGGATGAATGCCAATGGCAAAACCCTCTACATCAAACTATCACCCAAAACACTGGCCGACAGGCTCAGCAACAGTAAAACCGTGCGCCCGGTATTGCAGGGTAAACAAGGCGATGAACTGGTGGAGTTTATAACCGGCAAACTGGCCGAGCGTGAAAGTTTTTATTTACAAGCCAGCCACATTGTAGAAGGCATTGATATGTCTGTTGAAAAGCTGGAAGCAGCTTTGGGGATTGAGGACTAATTATCCTTACCTCAAATAAACCGCGTCTTCCTGGCCATCTTCATCCAATACCACATCAACATGTTCTTTGATCACGGTTGAAAGGGCTACACCGGCAAAGTCGGTAGTTACGGGGAAACTTTTATGATTACGGTCGATCAGTACGGCAGTACGCAATTTTTTGAGGGGTACGTCTAAAAATACAGCCAGGCCATAAGCCAGTGTCTTGCCACTGTTCAGTACATCATCAACCAGAATCACTACTTTATTGCTGCATTCTTGAACATCGAAATCAACCTTAGCCTGCAGGGTACTGCTTTGCTTTTCCAACTCAATAGTAAGTAGCTTGCTGGTAAATGGTGCGATGCCGTCTAATATAGTTTTGATCCGTTGAGCGATATGATTACCACGGGGCAATATGCCCGCTATCAGTATTTCCTGTTCGTCAAAGTTATCTTCCAGTATCTGGTAAGCAATACGGTCGAGCTTTTGCTCTATCTGGTGCTGATTTAATATCAGGAGTTTCTTTTCAGACATCGGGCGAATAATAAAATACTGATGTAAATATAGAAAATTAACTATCCAACAAAAGCCTTAATTACTTCTTCCCATACGGGAAATAAACAAAATTTGCGCCCTCGGGTACTACCACAAAAACGCACATAAAATCGTTAGGATTTTTGTAGCTGTTGATGAAACGGTCTTTCAGTTCGGGTTTAATAACGCCGCGCTCTTCAAATTCTTCGAGGGTTGAGGCGTGGATGCTCCAATCGGTGTTCAGATCGTTACGATCCAGAATAACCTCTCCCAGTTTCAGTTCATGCTGATGAGCAATGAAAATAGGATATGTAGATAACCCCTCCATCATAATTTCGACAGCCACTTCATGGATCGATTCTTTAAAAATTTTAAGCTCACGTTCCAGGCCCAGCAGCGGGCTGTCCGGAGCTGGTTGTTGGCTTTCGTTACCTTCGTTTAACAGGTCTTCGGGTTGCATACTTTAAAATAAATTCTAAACTCTAATTTCTAAACTCTAAATCTTAATCTCTGAATAAGAAATTAAAATTCCGAAATCATGTCCTTGCTCTTTGTTCCTTTTGTCCTTGTTCTTTATTCCCCTTGTCCTTGCTCCCTTAACACCAGCAACACTACATTCTCTACGTGCTGTGTATGGGGGAACATATCAACGGGTTGTATTTTTACGGTGTCGTATTTCTCTTTCAATACCAGTAAGTCACGGGCCTGGGTTGCGGCATTGCAGCTTACATAAACAATTTTTGGAGCTTCAATTTCCATCAGTCGATTCACCACATCGGGGTGCATGCCCGCGCGCGGCGGATCGGTAATGATCACATCGGGTTTGCCATGCTCAGCTACGAAATCAGCAACCAGCACATCCTTCATATCACCCGCGTAAAATTTGGTATTGGTGATATTGTTGATGGCCGAGTTCACTTTAGCATCTTCAATAGCGGTAGGAACGTACTCCACCCCCACTACCTCTTTTACATGGCCCGCAATAAAATTAGCGATAGTCCCGGCGCCGGTGTAGAGATCATATACCAGTTCATCGCCCTTAAAACCAGCAAAATCGCGGGTTATTTCATATAGCCGCAATGCCTGAATACTGTTGGTTTGGTAAAATGATTTTGGCCCGATACGGAACCTGATGCCATTCATTTCTTCATGGATGTACTCGGGCCCTTTAAAGGCGATCACATCCTGGTCAAAAATGGTGTCGTTCTTTTTTTGGTTGATGATGTATAGCAGCGAAGTGATCTCCGGGAAACCGGCATCAATAAAGTTCATCAGCTTGTTGACTTCCTCCTCGCTCACATAGGCAAACACTACAATCACCATTACCTCGCCGGTTGATGAGGTACGCACGATCAGGTTACGTAAGGCCCCCTCATGGTTACGCAGGTTATAAAAAGTGTAACCCTGCGCTATTACAAAATCACGGATGCTGTTACGCAGTGTATTGGACGGTTCGGCCTGCAGATAGCAATGCTTCACATCCAATATTTTATCAAAACGACCGGGGATATGGAAACCCAGCGCGTTCATGTTCAGGGTTTCATCTTCTTTATTTTCACCGTCGTACAGCCAGCGTTTATCAGAAAATGTATATTCTAACTTGTTACGATAGTAACGATCTTCAGGTGATGGAACAATATCCATAATGCCTTCCACATCAATTTTGGCTATACGTCCTAAGGCATCGGCCACCGATTTTTGTTTGAACTTGAGCTGTCCGGTGTAATCCATGTGCTGCCATTTGCAGCCCCCACAGGTACCAAAATGTTCGCAAAAAGGCTCAACCCGGTATTCGGAAGGTTGTTTAAGCCCGACTATCCGGCCTTCGCCGAAATTCTTTTTGCTTTTGTAAACCTGTACATCGGCTATATCCCCGGGAATGGCTTTATCTACAAAAAGCACAAAATCGTCGGTTTTACCTACACCTTTACCCTCTTCGGCAATATCAATGATCCGGACATCCTCAAAAAACTTCTGTTTGGCAACTTTATTCATCAGGCTGCAAAGTTAACCGTATTTATTTAGGATAAAAACTGGAGCTTAGAGATAAGCACAAAGTGGGTTTACATGGTTTACACTTTTCATGGTTTACACTTATTCAATTAATTGACAATCAATATATTAAATTAATTTTTATACAAAAAACTGGGTTTACATGTAAACCCAGTGTAAACGCATCTTGCTAAGGAGATAAGAGCCGGGAAATAAGAAAATGGCTAATTCCCCGACTCGCTTTTTGATTAAGGTTTAGGGTTTATAGATTCGGATTCATGAATTACCGGACAAAAGAATATCCGTTCCGCTTAAAAGCGAACTACAGAGAATACAATAAGCAATCAGGCGAACAAGCTTAGGATATAGGATACAAAATCATCTGTATCCATATCGGCTATATCAAATTGCTCATCAATCATGTCTGAAAATTCTGTTAGTTCGGGACTCATGACAAAAAATTTATTATGCTAACATAGTAAATATTATACTAAAAACCAAATCGGTATACGGTATTTTATAAAATTAAAAAGAATTTCATTCTTTATTGGGCTTAAGCTATTTCAACTTATATTGAGCAAAAAACGATGATCTTTCAATTAACTATTTACCCCAGATAAGAAACCTTACCATGATACTTAGGATAAGCAGAATTGGCAAAGCAAATGAAAACCAATAGCCCAACCAAAAAAGTCGTTTTCGGAAAAGCTGGCTATTGCTTGTGTTATAAGAGCTATCAATCATCCAACCTAATGTGTAAAATATATTTGCTATGCCCATCATTATTAAATAGGCAAATCCCTGAAAGGCCATCTCAAATATTGTTTCTTCAAACTCTTCATGAGGTGCTATAATTATAGGCCCAAGAATGCAATAAAGCAAAAAGGCAATAAAACCGGCAATAACTAGCCCCATGTTGTATTTGAGTCTCATTCTCCACCACCATTGCTTTGCTATGAGTGAAATTTCAGTATCCATATTTAAAAATTGGCATCTTGTGATCTGCTTGTTTGATTGTTATGGCCTTAATTGTCTTTTCATATTTTAGTCGCATTTTTTTGATAAATAGCTTAAACGTATTCCCTCCTGCCTTAAATACTTTTTTATGTGCAAACCATACCAGGCATGAAGTAGCATAAAAGAAATACTTATAAAGCGTCCTCCGCCAGGTTTTCCCTAAAATGCTCTTCGTATCATAAATAATTGCCAATCTTTCGGTCTGGAAAACAATATGATGTGCTTCATCAATCAATATATCCGTGCAGATCTGTTTCAGCAATTCGCACTTTGTAGCATCCTTTAGCGATTGATAAAATATTTGCGCCGTGCTTTCAACTATAATAACAGCCACCGTCCACATTTCCATGCTGGTATTAAAATATCTTATCTTTCTGAATAAACTATCGCCCCAATCTTTTTTGATCCTTGACTGCCCGATGCAGTCAAGGTACGTGCCTAAGTTATTACCATGCTTTTGTTCCTCTTTAACAAATAGCTTCACAGCATCAACATAATCCGGATCAGCAATTTCCTTTGCATATAGAGTTGACGCGGCTATAAGATTTTTCCCTTCAGAGGTTTCGCCCAACTGCCAGGCTTGCAATGAGGCGAGTATGGTATCGACTTCATCATGCGTAATAGAAGGCTTTACATTCCAGTTCACCCTTTTTTGATCTGCATTTACCTTGAAATGCCCGATCCAATAATTACTTGTATGCATAATTATTCCGGTTATTAATGCTTATCCCAGTTTATTTTGCGGGAGAAGTACATCAGTATACCCACTACCATAAATAAGGCGATGCTACCGATAATGAGCGCGAAATCTTCCAATTGGATGATCACAAAGATGAACGCGTAAAAAACCGACAGGATAAAGGCGAACAACAAAGCCGCCATTTTATTTTTTAACAGGGATGCGATAAACACTGACACCAATGCTATGGTTGACACCGAGGCAATGAGGTAAGCGTAATTATAACCCACCTGCTCCGAAAAGGAAAGCAGCAGGGAATAATAAATGATCATGGCTATGCCAATAAGTACATAATTAAATATATGGATCCTTTGCTTACGGATCACCTCGGTTAAAAACAGCGAGATAAACGTTAGCATAATGATGAGCAGCGCGTACTTGCTGGTGCGCATTGTTTTTTGATACTGATCAACCGGCAGGCGTAATTTTACGCCAAAGATGGCATCGCCAAGCTTTTTATCATTGTTTAGCAGGATATCATTATTTATCCATTGTTGTGGAAAAGGGCGGTTATAATACAACATGCGCCAACGGGCTTTAAAGCCATCTTTGTTTACCGTGCGTTCGTCAGGGAGATAGCGGCCATCAAAGCTCGGGCTGTTCCAGGTTCCGCTTGCTTCCACGTCGGTAGTTTTACCCAGATGTAAAAAGCTTAAGTTCTGACTTCCTTTCAGATCTAAGGCGTATTCAAAAGGTACATTTCCGTCTTTTGCCCCCGAAATATCCACAGCTACCTGTAAGCCTCCGCCAAATACCGATGCGTTGTCAAATACGGGTTCGGCAGTCAGCGTTTGATCATTAGCTTTGATCACCGGGTTGTTTTTCAATCCTTTTAAATCGCTGATGCTAAATACGATCCGGGCTTTATTCAGTAAAAGCTGGTCGGCATTCAGGGATAGGCTAGCCAGATCGGCTTTGGAGAAATTGCCCGAAACCTTTACCAGGGAATTATAAACCGCCACATCAAATATTCCGCGATGCAGTATCTGGGTGCTTAACCCGGCTTTAATATGCAGGTTATCAGGCAGAACGTATAAATTTTCGATGATCTCCCTGGTAACTTCTTTATTCGATGTCCCCATCGCGGTGATCTGCTTTTTGTAAGGGATAACCAATACCGGCCCCTTGATCACCTGGCTGCCCGACCATTTGTCGGACACATCGCGCATCATTTCATCTTGCCGGCTGGCCCGTTCATCAATGAGGTTATTGACCAGCGATGATGGTACCAGCAATACCAGTACCAGTGTAGCAATAAAAAGCAATTTAATGGTTACCGACTCCTTGAGCCCGTCCATTATTCCTTGTTTTGATGATTTGTCTTCGGTCATATTATTTTAAAAATATAAAGTACTTTGAAATTCAAAGTTTAAAGATCAAAAAGAAGGCTCTGAGAGCCTTCCTGTATTTTTCTATCATAGAAAGTACTTTGAAATTCAAAGTAACAAAGAAGAATTAAACAATCCAAATAATTTCTTTTAAAAATTTATTTCAGAAAAACGTTCTTCTTTAGATAATACCAGGGAAGCTGAATACTTAATTAAAAGTAATGGGGCACTTATAAAGCCAAATAATAGGTATAACCTCTGCAAATTACTATTTATTACTAAATTCCAGCATGCAAAAGACTGATGAATTTATACAAAACCGAATAAAATGGAGAGCCGACAAATATACATTATCAACAGGCTATACTTTTTTCTTCGATGAGCTGAGCCATGAAATAAAGCAATATTTAATGACTTTCTTGGATAAAAACCTAAGTGGGACACCCGTCATTTTTTTTACCAAGCCATCAAAAGCATGGACATTAGTTTGCACAAAACAGGTTATTGGATACCATGATCAAAAAACCTTTAAGCTTGATTTTGAAGATATAGTCCGTATTAGAGGATTTAATCAAAATAAAAAAAAAGAGGAATGGGACGAACTGATCGTTTTTAATAAACAAAACGATCAATACGTTTTACATACAAATAACGGATATGATCACGTTGCCTTACATAACATTCTGTTAATGCTCCTGGGCATGGCCAACAGGTCATAGTATTTAAACTGAAATTGCCGCCTTCACCAGGTAAGGAAGTATCTCTTTTTGAAAAGAAACAAAATTCTTGCGTACATCAGAATCACTCACCGAAGTGAAAGCAAAGCTAAACACAATGCTTTTACTGCATTTTATTAAAAAGCGCAGCCTTTGCTGGTAGGTTTCGTGCTTACGGATGCCGGGTAATTGTATAAACGAAGCCATCAACAATTCTTCCAGCTCGTTGGACAGATTTTTTAAAAAATCCTGCGAGTTGGTTGATTCCCTGATAAAATCCCAGCCGATAAATTCGTTACATATGGTATACGACAGGCGGCAGGTTTTCATGATCAGGTTGTTCAGATACTCTTCCTCATCAATATCCGGGGCGTTGTGCTGTACCAGGTCGTCAACGCTGGCCTTGATATAATCCATCAGCAGTATATGTAAAACCGCTTCTTTACTATCAAAATATTTGTAAATGGTAGCCTTGGCAATTTTAGCCTTTTTGGCTATCTCATTAACACTGGTTTTATGGTAACCGAATTTGCGGAACAGCTCCTGCGCCGCCCTCTTTATACTATCCTTTATTTTATCGGCTTCCATTTATTAAATTAATTGACAACTTGAATGGTGAAGGGGGTTGTTATAACCTGGTATGACCTCAGCGATTTTGTGGCTGGCGCCTTTACCGGTGTACCATCCTCTAATGAAAATTTTGACCCGCTGCAGGGATCAGTAGCCGTAAAACCCGAAGCATCAATGGTAACCGCGCATTTTTTTTCGGGCTGATAGCTGCTGCATCGGTCAAAAGCAACAATTCCGCGAGTTTGTGAATGATATAAAATTAAGCCTGCCACTCCATATCCGTTAACCACAGCATACCCACCAGGGCTATTCAGCGCACTATATTTAGGGTTGATCTCTGCCTGAAAGTTTACCGGTATGCTCGGAACTGGATCTCCTTTTCCGCATGAAAGTAAACAAACAGCTGTTAATATGACCATTATGAACTTTCTCATAATATTTCGGTTTGAAACTGTTTTAAAAAGCGAACATCGTTTTCAGAAAATAAACGCAGATCACGGATCACATATTTCAGGTTCGCGATCCTTTCCATACCCATACCAAAAGCAAAGCCGGTATATTTTTTACTGTCGATACCGCAGTTTTCCAGCACATTCGGGTCAACCATACCGCAACCCAATATCTCTACCCAACCGCTGTATTTACACATATTACAGCCAGAACCGCCGCAAATGGTACAGGAAACATCCATCTCTGCCGATGGCTCGGTGAACGGGAAATATGAGGGGCGAAAACGTACCTTGGTACCTTCGCCATATAATTCCTGCACAAAGTGATATAGTGTTTGTTTCAGATCGGCAAAGGATACGTTCTCGTCCACATACAAACCTTCCACCTGGTGAAAAAAGCAATGGGCACGGGCAGATATAGCCTCGTTACGGTAAACCCTGCCTGGCATAATAGCCCTGAACGGTGGTTTACCATGTTCCATCATCCGCACCTGAACCGATGAGGTATGGGTACGCAAAGCGATATCATCCTTGCCGCTGTTCTTTTTGATAAAGAAGGTATCCTGCATATCACGCGCGGGGTGCTCTTCCGGAAAGTTCAGGGCCGAAAAGTTATGCCAGTCGTCCTCAATTTCCGGTCCTTCTGCAACCACAAAGCCCAGGCGTTTAAATATATCGATGATCTCATTACGTACCAGCGAAAGCGGATGACGTGAGCCAACAGCAAAATCTTCGCCTGGTAGCGTAAGGTCAAGTGTTAAGTCTTTAGCCTTTGGTCCGGAGTCAAGTGTTTCTTTTAGCTCATTGTATTTAGCCTCGGCCAGTTGCTTAAACTGGTTAAGTACTTTACCAAAAGTGCGTTTTTCCTCAGGACCAACGGTTTTAAACTGCTCAAAAAGGTCTTTTATAATTCCCTTGGTACCTAAAAATTTGATTCGAAACGTTTCCAGTTCATCGGCATTAGCCGGTGAAAAAGCATTTATTTCGGCTGTATACTGGTCAATTTGAGCTTGCATTATTCTGGTGTTATTAAAAAATTACTGGCGGTAAGCCAACTTCCTGATATCGCCTGCGGTGTAAACCGGTTGGGCATCTGATGCCAACAAGTTTGCAAATATAAAAAAACGGCTCTAATGTGTTTAGCGATTGCATGAATATATAGCATAAGGGCCTACGAGTAACGCTATTATTACCCGGCTTTAACACAGGCACGCATTATATAAAAACTTTTTAAAGCTTTATTTTAACATTTTTTTGCTTAAAAACAGGGCAAAAATGAGTGAAAAGCCGCTCAAAATTGATTCAAAACCATCGATTTTAACACTTTTTAACAAATTTCAATATGGTTTCTGCAAGTTTAAAAAGTATTAAATTATTGATTGTCAAATAACTACATACAAAACGATCTGTTTTCGGACCTTTTTATCGCTAAATTAAACGGCCCGGTTCTCCTTTTTTAGGGAAAACCGGGCCGTTGTATATACAAATATACGCATTTAAGTGCGGAGTTTAAGTTGCATGCCATTCCTTACATATAGGAAAGAAAAAACTAAAAAACATGTCATTGCGAGGCACGAAGCAATCCCCTCGCGTTCTCATGAATAGGAATAGCTACGAGATTGCTTCGTCGTACCTCCTCGCAATGACATAAGGTTAAACATGTGGAGGAGTCGGCTACCACAGGCGATCTATCTTATTCCAATATCGAATGAAAATCACGTTCAAAACCTTCGCCATAGATCACTTTGTACTCTTTGCTAAAGTTCTCGAAAGTGTTTTTGGCCAGCGAGTGTTTGCCCAGGAACGAAAGGGCTTTGCATTTCAATATCATAGCATCTTCGTTCACCGGGTCGAAGTAAAAAATATCATTGGCCAGTTTGATCAGGAACTCCGCATCGTCGGCAATCTGAACCGATCCGGCAAATTGGATATAGGAGTCGATGATCTCGTTGGATACTTCTGACTTAAAGGCATCCAACCATTCATATTCAATGTTTGATAAGAAATTGCCGCGCTGGGTGATGTGGGTAAGCTGGATGATCTTTTGCTTATTGAGCTTGCTTTTATTGGATACGATATTGAGATAGTTATGATAATCAACCATGATCTGGTTATAGTCGATCTCAATTTTCCAGTAGCCGGTGTCCTTCGACAAATGGCAATGCCCCATTTTGTCCAGCAGCGATTTGAGCTTGGCAATATTTACCGAACGGTTGTTACGTGCGCTTTTTTCTGATTTATCAAACCACAAGATCTCGTTCAGCTTTTCGGAGCTTACTCCCCTGCCCAGTTTTACCGAATACAGCAAAATAACCAGGAACAACTCTTTAAGCAGGGGTGTAAAATACTTGGTGATCTCGTGGCCTTCGGGTGTAAACAATTGCAGATCGCCAAATAAAAATATGGCGTTCTTATTGTTATTTACCCGGTTATCATGATCGGGCTCAATAGGTGGTTCCGTATGTTCGGCATGATGATGAACCAGGGGTTCTGCAACAGGTGATATTAATAGCGGTGGCGGTTGAACCTTATTTTTGCGGCGGTAAACAATCACCACACCGGCTATACCCAAGCCCACAACCAATAAGCCGCCGATCCACAAAATATAGTTAATACCTGCCTCGCTCAGTATCGGGATATCCAATGGCTCGGGCGGACTTAGTAACGAGTACACTTTAATCTTGGTCTGCTCTTTATCTTTAAAAAGAGTAACCGTTAAAAATTTATTGCTGTGCGGACAGTAATAAATATCGGCATAAGCACGTGCGTCATGAAATAAATAAGGAATGGTATCGCCCACCAGCTGGTAAGCCGGTTTATCCAACGATCCTTTGATCAGCTGCAGATTGGAGTTAAACTTATGCTGCGGAAATATGAGCCCGTAATACGTTTTGGCTTTACTGTTGATGATGAGCGAATTGGCAAATACAAAGTCTTCGCTTTTAACTCCGATGTTAAATAATTTCTTAAACGTTTTAGTTTTGACAGTAAACTGCATCATATCATACAGGTTACGCGGGTTTACGATCTGCTGACCCGAGGCACTGCCATAACCACCTATCACATACACCGTATCGCCCGCGGCATTGGCTCCCAAACCGGCCATGTAACGTGGCGTAAATACGTCGCCGTTGGCTTTTATCTCCTGCCAGGCGCCGGTGCTTACATGATAGCGTTTCACACTGTCTTTATAAACCAGTTGCCCATAACCGCCAATAGTATATATAGACGAGTCGGTTTTGCAGAAAAATTTATTCAGATGCCCGGTATTGGTTTCCTGGGGCAGGTTTTTAAAGCCCTTGTCCCACTTTTGGTCTTTAATGTTATAAGTAGCTATCCCCTTTTGATCAATAAACAGGTAGTATAAGTTACCATTATTGAACAGGGCTTGGTCGCCGGGAATAAGTTGTTGTCTGCCTGCTTTGTATACCTCGCTCTTTAAAGGCGATATTTTATTGACCGAGTAAGAAAGCAATGAATCGGCAGTGATGATATAAACCGTTTCGGTAGCCGGGTCAAAAGCCAAACTGGCATCGCCGGCCACGCTAAATTCCTTTTCCATTTGCCAGTTACGGTGACGGGCCTTGATCCATAGCGGATTGGTAACTGTACCGTTGTTCTGATTAACGGTTTCGTGCGCCACATCACCCTGCCACTCGTTCAGCGGCCACCAGGATAACAGCTTATCCTGCTGTACAATCTTTACATCGCGCAGCTTAAATGGCGGCAGATCGGTAGTTTGATACTGCTTATAGGCATTGGCGCCAAACAGCAATTTATAGTTGGAGCTTTGCTTTAAGTGCACACCCACCTCGCTGTAGGATGCCTTCCCGGCAAATACGGTGAGCTTATCGTTCTTAAAATCAATAAATATTTTGAGCTTGCTCCAGTTATCAAGCAGATCTTTATCGTCGATATTGAAGGATATTTTGGAGAGCTTTTCGCCAATAATGATCTTGAAATGTTTGGTATTGTATTGGTTATCATAAACCAGGTCGATGTTTTGCTTATCGTCGCCAACCAGCCTGAGCATATAGCCAAAGTATATTTGCCGGTTAGGGATGAACGACAGATCGAAGGATATCTCGAGATTATCTTTGGCAGCAACGTTGCTGATACCCAGGTTTAAGGTGGTGCGTTTATCCTGTACTACTTCGTGGCTATAAAAACCAAGCCCGTATGATTGCGCATGAACAGGTGGTATCCATAGTATATTTAAAAAAATAACCGCAATTATTCCCGAAACAAAAAACCTCATGTTGATCAGTACTTACTATTAGGACTTAAGTACCCGTATTGTATTTATAATTTAGCCAGCTAAACAGTAACCTATGTAGCTGGCGGCAATGGCTAAATTACAATAAAAACAGTTTACATTCAAAGGTAATGTGATTATATAGGTAACAATTCTGAAGGAGGAACGCATACTATTAAAACCAAACATGATACTTTTTTAACATCTATTCTTAGTACGTCATTGCGAGGCACGAAGCAATCTCTATGCTATACAGGGCAAATAGAACAGTTTAGACCTTGAATAACCGACCTGCCTATGTAGAGATTGCTTCGTACCTCGCAATGACGCGCAGAGAAAAAGCTTTTAACTCCCTCTTCAACCTTGCGCTCGTTTACAACGAGTGCTTAACATGGGTTTGCGTTTTAAACGCAAGGGCGATGCAATCGCCCAACCACAATAAGCACTCGTTGCAAACGAGCGCAAGTAAAAAATCACTAATTCACTAAATCAATAATTCACTAATTAACATACCCCGTGGCTTTCAAAATAAAATCAACAATGGGCTGCGGGTTGGGCAGGCTGTGCGGATGATGTTTAAAACCGGGTTTGTGGATCACGGTGATGGAACCGCCCAGCGCTTTTACCTTTTGCTCAAACAGGAGCGTATTTTTTGAGGGGTCGAGCGCTTCGTCTTCATCGGCCGAGAGGTGCAGCATAGGATAACCTCCCGCCACGATCTGCGCAACCTTATCCAGCGGACTTGCCTTTAAGGCTCCCAGGTCTTTTACCCGCGCGAGGTTAAAATCTTTTTTGAGCAGGGTGGAATCTGACCAGAACTGCAGATCGAGCAGGGCGTTATCGGCATACGTACAGGCAACTTTGCTTGGATTAACGGCGGCCCAGTTATACATGTAGATACCGCCGCGACTCATACCTTCCAACACTGCTTTCTGGCCCAGACCACCATCGTGCAGGATCTTGTAAAAATTATTCCAGCGGGTGATGGCCTCGTCGTTGCCCAGCAGTTCAGCTACATCGCTGTATACCACATGAAAACCATGTTCCAGCAGGGCGATATCGGTTTGCGGTTCGTGGCCCCAGAAGCGTGCCCGCCAGATCCAGGGATGGCCCTTGGCTGCCCATTTGGGTTTTACCACTTTGCACTCGCGGCCATTAAGGGTAAAAGTAGCGCAGGGATAGCCGTAAAAGGAGTCGGTTTTATAGGGTTCTTTGATGGCTTTAAAAATATCAAACCCGGCATCGCGCGGCAGCAACACCGCATCATACAATTTTTTAGCGGCGATGGCCGAACCCTGTACGTTGGGATGGATCTTATCGGGCACCAACTCTTCATGATTGATCAATGGCGAGTGCATATCCAGTACTTCCAGCTTCTCGTCATAGGCCACCTGCCTGATGTGCGGGTTAACCCGGTTCACAATAACGGGATCATAAATACCCACGCTATCTTTTTCGAACGATGGCATTGCCAATAATAGAATGATCCGCGGGTGCGATGGTAACTGTCTGAATGAAGTGATGAGCGCGTGATAATCATCCTCAAACTCCTTATAATGCGGGCGGTTAATAGCTTTGGCATCGTTACCACCCAGATCGATAAATACAATATCCGGATTGCTTTTCAGCGCCTGCTGATAGGCAGGTGTGCTCACATAAGGGAAATTACCTTTGCGCAGCAGCGTGGTACCGCTCACCCCAAAATTACTCACCTGGTAGCTTTTACCAAGTAGCGTTTGCAGCTGCGCCGGAAACGATTGTGTTGCCGGATCGGGCAGGGTTGCGCCATAAGTAATGCTGGCCCCTATGCAGGTGATACGGGTGACGGCCCCTGCCGGTACTACCAGGCATAAGGCTATGAGGAGGATGAGGATGTTTTTCATGGTGATCTTATTTCTTGCTCATATCTATCACATCGACCGTACGACTGGCCGGTGTAACCTTCAGGTTTTGTAATTTGCCGTTCAGTACTTTACCTTCAACAGTAGTGTTGTAAGGCGCATTCAGCTTAAAGTCGGCATTCCATCCGGCGGGCCAGGCGGGCAGCAGGATGATCTTTTTGCCATCAGCTTGCAGCAGCATTTGTTGCAGGCCGTTTTCGCCGTTGCCACCGTTATCTTCATCGGGGTGATAATCATTGCCAGAGGCCCAAAAGGCCGGAAATTTCAAATCGGGCGCTTTACGGGTAAACGCGAAGCTCACATAATCTTTAGCTACATCGGCTTCGCCCAGCATGGCGGCCTGTATGGGGTCCTGCACCCAGCAGCCTTTGGAGCGTTGTTTACGGGCATCAAAAGTGTTCTTTGCTAATGTCAGATCAGGCTTGCCGATGCCATACAGCCTGAATGGGTATATAGCATACAGTTCCGGGTTTTCACTATTGAATGATTTGGCCGTTTGCGGACCGGTATAAGGCAGCAGCAATTTTTTATCCTCACTTACGGGCAGCGGCGGCAATATGCTGTATACCTTTTGCCATTGCGCCCGGGTTTTATCATCAACGATGGTAGCAGGTAATTGCAGCATCCGGCTGATCACCGCATGCAAAGCTGCGATATCGGGCGCCGGGTTGTGTACCTTCCAGAACATTTCTATGGAATTGTCCGGATCAAGCAGGAGCTTGCCTGTGCTGTCGCGGCCAAAATGCTGATCGAAAAATTGCAGTCCGGCGGTGGCTATGGGCAACAGGGTTTGTTTGGCAAATTTAGCATTGCCGGTGTATTCGTAGTAGTCGAGCATCATCATGCTCAGTTCCAGTATTGGAGTAAAATAATGGCCGGTATAGTTGGCCTTTACATCGGGCCCCATATATTGTAAGCCTCCCCAAAAAGGCGAGGTTTCGGCAAAGTAAGCGCCGTCGTGATTGTAAAATTGTTTCACCTGCGCCGTATTAGCCGGCAGTATTTTGGCATACATATTAAACAGGGGCAGCATCATATCAAAATCGCCGGCCATCAATCTTGGCCAGTACATAGCCCGGGTATTCTGAAACCAGTATTGCCCGCCCCATGCCCTAAAATCTGCATTCTGCGGATCGGGTTTACCATCATGTTTCCAGTTGGGGTTATCCACCACAAATATCGACCCGTTGAACTTGATGGGCCCTGTACCTCGCCCTGCACAAGCGGTAACAAAACGCTGCAATACGTAGCCTTGGGTAACCTGTGTGGCCTGTTCATTACCATTTAAAAACACCCAACTGCGGTTCCAGAACTGACGCCACCATTGCTGATGCGCCGCGCGGTTTTGTTCCAGGCTAAGTTTTTCTATCCCGGCCAGCTGTTGTTTTAATTTCGACAGCCATTGATCACCACTACCGGCAACGGCGGTTAAAGGATAAATAGATATCAACTGCGAGGTAACTTTGCCGGATTGCAATGTCGAGGCATCTTTACTTACAAGCCCTTTACCTTTTACCACAGCACCAAAGGTTAAGTTGGCCAGGTGCGGATTAGCGGTTGGGGAGTTATGATGATACCAGGCGATCTGGTTGTTTTGATTGTTTAGCACCGTATCGGTTTGGCCCGCGCGCCAGTTATCCAGCTTTACATTGATGCTCACCGGGTTGCCACTAAGTACTTCCACCCTGATCACCGGATGGTTGGCATCCACCCAAACCCGCAGCTTTACAGCCGATTTACCGGTGCCTTCCTGCACAATGATCTCGCTGTTTTTAAGCTTCAGTATTTGTTTAAAGGCGGTGCTTTTGGCCAGCGGATTGGGACTTACCGAAACGTGGATGGCGCCCAGTTTCATCAACACGCCGCCTTGTTTCATCCAGGGGTCTTTTTGTGCTTCCAGCTCGCCACCCCAGGCATCGGTTTTACTGATGTAAAACACCAGGTCGCCGTTCTTTTCAACCCATACATTGAGGCCAATATCGCCATTACCCAAAGGCATGGATTGTGCCGATGTAGGTCCCGGGGTATCCCAGGTTACGTTGTATTGGTTAAGCAGGGTATCCTGTTGAGTGGGTTTAGCGAACGCGGTTGAGGCCAACGCAATCGATAATAAGCCAAAGCTTAATTGCCTGAAGTACTTTTTATACATAATTTATTTGCGGAATAATGTTTTAATTGGTTTGGTATAACAATAATAGGTTAATTGGTGATACAAATAAACCAGCTGCACTTAATAAATTATTAAAAAAGGATTAACCTGGGGGGAAGAAGATATTTTCAGACGCATCATTGCGAGGTACGAAGCAATCTCTATACTATACAGAGCGAACAGAATAGTTTAAACCTTGAATAACCGACTTGCCTACGTAGAGATTGCTTCGTACCTCGCAATGACGCGTTTTTTAACTCCCTCTCCTTTGGAGAGGGCTGGGGTGAGGCCATGAACGTTTCAACAAAGCAACTTGAGCGTTTCAACAAAGCTGCATCTTCAAATACCACCGACCTTTGTTATACAAAATTAAAGTAAAAGACAATGACAAAGATTTGGTTTATAACAGGCAGCTCCCGCGGATTGGGACGCAGCTTAACAGAAGCCGTGCTGGCCAAAGGCGATAAAGTTGCCGCCACCGCACGCAAACCCGAACAACTAAAAGACCTGGCCGATAAATATCCCGATCAGCTATTCCCGGTACAACTGGATGTGACCAACAAAGCGCAGATCGTTGCGGCGGTCGAAAGTACCATAGCCCATTTTGGTCGTATTGATGTACTGGTGAACAATGCCGGTTTTGGCATCATCGGCGCTGCCGAAGCTTTTACCGATGAGCAGGTACACAGTCAGTTGGAAACTAATCTGTATGCCCCTATCGAGATCACCCGCGTGGTATTGCCTTATATGCGCAAACAGCGTTCTGGTCGTATTTTGCAGATCAGCTCGGTTGGCGGGCGTGTAGGTAATGCCGGGCTTACCATGTACCAGGCGGCCAAGTTTGGCCTGGGCGGTTTCAGCGAAGCGTTATCCAAAGAAGTGGCCAATCTGGGCATACACGTAACCTGCGTGGAACCGGGTGGATTCCGCACCGACTGGGCCGGTGATTCCATGACCTATGCCCCATCGGTTGAAGGCTATGGATCAACCGTAGACGCACGCGTTGGATTTTTTCAAAGCGGCAAATTTGTACCCGTAGGTGATCCGGATAAAGCGGCTAAAGTAATGGTAGATCTGGTTGATCATCCCGAACCGCCAACACACCTGGTACTGGGCAGCGAAGCCATTGCTCTGCTAAAAAATGCCGATAGCCTGCGCGCCGCCGAGATGGAAAAATGGATGCCGGTGAGCCTTTCCACAGATCATCACGAGGCAGAGAATTTCCTGGAATCAGAAGCGGGTAAATTGCTGATGAAGTCGAAATAATATAAATATTCCGGCAGCATTGTTGTATCGGTTTGAAACAACAATGCTGTTTAATTTTTTAAATTTGAACATATGCTTAAAGAGAACGAGCTTAGCGCGCAATCAGAGATCCATTACTCCTGTTATTATACCAGGAGCCGTGGCGGCGAACAGTTTATTCCGGAGCATGCCTTCAGCTTCCAGATTTCCGGCGATCTTACGCTAACCGGTACGGATAAAGTATATCAGTCCGGTCCCGGCGATTTCAGGCTGAGCCGCAGGAACCAGTTGGTTAAATTCCTGAAGCAGCCACCACCCGGCGGCGAGTTTAAATCGGTTTCGGTATTCCTGGACCAGCAAACGCTCCGTAATTTCAGCATGGAGTACGGCTATACAGCACAAAAGCAATATGAGGACGATAGTATCATCATCCTAAAACCCAACCCGCTTTATAAAAGCTTTATGGATTCACTACAGCCTTATGAACATATCCAGCAACCGGCTGATAAAAATCTGCTGTCGCTTAAATTGCGTGAGGCTATCCTGATACTATTACAGGGCAACCCCGAGCTCAAAGATGTGCTGTTTGATTTTAGCGAACCCGGCAAAATCGACCTGGAAGGTTTTATGAATAAAAACTTTCATTTCAATGTACAGCTCAAAAGGTTTGCTTATTTAACCGGCCGCAGCCTGGCCACTTTTAAGCGCGATTTTGAAAAGATCTTTCACATTACCCCCAGCAGATGGTTACAGCAAAAAAGGTTACAGGAAGCACATTACCAGATCAAGGAACAAGGCAAAGCCCCATCTGATATTTACCTGGAGCTGGGTTTTGAGGATCTTTCACATTTCTCCTACGCTTTTAAGAAAACGTTTGGCGTAGCGCCATCAAGGGTTTGAGTCTCACCCCAACCCTCTCCTTTGGAGAGGACTTTTACATGAGGGCTTCGCCGTTTAGGTGAGGCTACTACTTGCGCTCGTTTGCAACGAGTGCTTATTATGGAGCGGCGATTGCATCGCCCTTGCGTTTTAAACGCAAACCCACGTTAAGCACTCGTTGCAAACGAGCGCAAGGCTTAATGGTTTCGATAATAGGTACCATACAATCATTGAATGATACCATTAGTATTGCTATTACCCTGCTTATATTTGTTTCATCATGGAACAAAAACCACCATTACCGCCATTCACCTTTGAAACGGCTACCCAAAAAGTACAACTGGCAGAAGATGCCTGGAACAGCCAGGACCCTGAGCGGGTATCTTTAGCTTACACTATTGACAGCGAATGGCGCAACCGCTCGCAGTTTATTAATGGCCGTGCGGAGATTGTACAATTTTTGAGTGGTAAATGGCAAAAAGAGCTCGACTATAAACTAAAAAAGGAACTTTGGGCATTTACCGATAACCGGATAGCGGTACGTTTTGAATATGAGTATCACGATGCAGCCGGGCAATGGTATCGCGCCTATGGTAACGAGAACTGGGAATTTAACGAGCATGGCCTGATGCAAAAAAGATACGCCAGTATCAACGATGTGCTTATTAATGAAGCGGACCGCCGGCTGTAACCTGCCGGTTAGGGGCTAATTAATTAATGTAGGGGCTTTCACGATTTGGCAGATCATATTGATGATCGCTGCCGGGCCTTTGCCTCTTTTGGCCATTTTTTTAAACTTTTCCCAGGCTTCTTCTATATCGATATTACTTTCGGGTTTTACCAGTTCGCAAATCTCCCATACCAGTTTAAACTGTGTAAAATATCTCAAATTATGTTTACTGGTGGCTACCCATTTGTCGATAACTTCTATTTCGGCAAGCTTGGCTTCGCCCAGCATATATTTTATTAACAACCTGTCCATCGTATCCATAAACTAAAGGCTGCTGGTTACATACCAGATGATCATGGGCAAATCGTCAACCAATTTAAAATGGAGTGCTTTTAAGGCTCTGTCTATATGGTCTTCGATTATTTTCACGGGATTCTGGGTTTCGTACTTTAATCTGCCAAAACTATCTGGCGGGCAATGGCTTATATCATTCATAGTTTTATTGATGTTTATTTCCACTAAAACACGCCCAGGGCAATTTACCCCTACCGGGATATAAAATTTATTTGATCCGCACCAGATCGTCTGTAACGAATTTGAAATCGCGGCGTCTTTTAATCAGTTCCCTTACTAATCCTCATTACATGAAAAAGATAAGCTGTGCTGTTATTTTACTTCTGGCTTTCATCCATGCATTTTCTCAGGAGAAAAAAATAAAATCCTTTGCCGATGAATACGGCATACAAGGCTTACAATTGGTTTATGTTAAGGGCAACAAGACCCAGGCCTACAACATCGGTACAGTAAGCAAAGGTTCTGATAAAAAAGTAGGCTCCAATACCATTTTTGAGGCTGCCTCATTAAGTAAATGTGTGTTCGCCTACACGGTGATGCGTTTGTATGACAGGGGCATCATTAGCCTGGATACACCACTATTACATTATACAGGCAGTTATGAACGATTTGATCCCAAAGACGCCCGCTACGCCAAAATAACCGCGAGGATGGTACTAAGGCATACAACAGGTTTACCCAACTGGGGCGATGATAAAGGTGCCCGGCTATTATTTACGCCTGATAGTTGTTTCTCCTACTCCGGCGAAGGGTATGTGTTTTTACAAAAGGCCGTTGAAAAACTAACGCGTAAATCACTGAATGACCTGGCACAAGAAGAGGTATTCATCCCTTTTAAAATGACCAGCAGCAGTTACGTGTGGGAAAGTAAATTCGATACGGTGTCTGCATTTGGCAATAGCTCCGGGGCCATCAACCGGCATAAAAATGCAAACGCGGCTTATAGCCTGCTCACCACCGCCCATGATTATACGCTCTTTTTGCAGGCCTTATTAGCCGGACAGGGATTAAAACCGGCTACCCGTCAGCTGATGTTTGAAAAATCAAGCTCGGGAACGCGCTTTGATCATCCCATCATAGAAGCTAACCAGCATATTGACTGGGGGCTTGGTGTGGGCTTACAACAAAATGAACTGGGAAAATCAATCTGGCATTGGGGCGACAACGGCGATTTTAAAGGTTTCTTTATTGCCTTTCCTGATCGACAGGAGATCCTCGTATATTTTACTCATAACCCTTACGGCTTAAATATCACCGCCGATATATTGAATACTTTTTTTGGCAAACAAACCTGGTGGCAGGCCCAATGGCTCGATTATGGATTTAAATCGCCTAAAGAAATTAAAGCTTTGCGCGCCAAACTGGCCAAACGTGGCTACAGTCGCGCTGTTGAAATAGTAGAAAAAGAAAAGAAGAACAATCCTGCCTATCAACTGCCCGAGGATGATTTAAATAGCCTGGGATATATGCTGATGTCCGATAACAAAAAAAAGGAAGCAGCAGAAGTGTTTAAACTAAATGTTAACTTATATCCAAACAGCGCCAATACTTACGACAGCCTGGCCGAAGCGTACGAGGCTTTAGACGAAAGAGAACTTGCCATTAAAAATTATAAACACTCACTGGAGCTAAACCCTAAAAATAACAATGCCGCGGAGCATATCAAAAAACTGGAGCTACTACCCCTTTAAGTCTATGTTCAATCGTTGCTTAAGTTCAAACTCGCCTTTGGAGGTGATCAGCAGGTTTCTTTTCTGATAAATTTTTCTGAACCAGCCTTCCTTCAGGAAATATTGCAGCATGGCCGCGCCAAGTCCTCCCGCCAGGTGAGGGGTTTTCTCGGTCCAGTCAATACATTTTAAGGCAAGCGGTCTTTTGGCAACAATTAACTGTGGAACTTCTATTTCCAATTCTTTAAACCAGCTGAGGCCCTGTGGGGTAACGCTAAACTCCTTGAGATGATCGGGATGATCGGTAATAAATCCCTTCTTCAACAACGCTTCGGTTACCAGCACCCCGGCCTGACCTGCCAGGTGGTCATAACAACTGCGAGCTGCCCGCACTTCGCGTTGAGCATGGCTAAGCTCTTTGGGTGCCGAAAAAATATTGGAAAGCGTTTCAACGGCCACTGCTATCTCGGGGTTAGCGTATACAAAATATTTATGTTTCCCTTGTTTCTGCACCTTGAGTATCCCAGATTCTACCAGCTTTTTGAGATGACTACTGGCCGACTGCGGTGTGATATTTGCCGCAATGGCTAAATCGCCGGCAGATACCGGTTTGCCGTCAAACAGCTCCCATATCATAGCGGCGCGGGCCGGTTCGCCAAACAAAGCCGCCGCTTGTTTAAAACTACTTAGGTTGGTCATATCTCATCGGTTAATCCCAAATTTGGGGACGGTCAACATTCATTGTTCTTAAGTACGATAGCAGTTGCCCGGTGTGGATAGCTTCGTGATAGGCAATCCTTTGTAAATAATCACCCAATTTCCGTTTTAGATTTGCTTTGGGTCTTACGATCTCAATTTCCTCCAGCTGCGTTTCTGAAAAATGGCTGATCACTTCCATAAAAGCCGCATGATGCGGTGATGCAAATGCTATTTCCTCCTCAATACTCATATACGGCTTATCCTGCCATGGCGTAATCAATTCTTCCAGGTCTCCCCGGTTAATCACGATCTGCTGATAAATATACTGGCTTTCGATGATATGGCGGATAATTTCTATACAGGTCATCGCACTGGCATCAGGTTTCCAATCATATTTATCCTGGGGTATGCCGAGCCATACTTTGATGCTCCGGCGTCTTATTTCATTAAAATTTAAACAGATAATTTCCTGGCTATTCATATTGTATTATTATTTGATGCAATGATACAATTGTTCAATAGCTTACACTTCGGGCTGGCTTTAACTGTACATAAAAAAGCAAGAGCCCAACCTTTTTAGGGGCCGGGCTACCTGCTCACACACAAATTAAAAAATTAAACCTTTTTATATACAACACGTGCAAGTGCTTTTACCCTTACTGTAGGGTGAAAATTATTGGGTGATAAAAGAACCGGATGTCATGCTGAGCGCCGTCGAAGCATGGTGGGCAGGCCTTTGCGCGCACCCTTCGACGAGCTCAGGGTGACAGCCCTTTTTATGTTTCCTAAGTATTCTTTAATTTGCACTATGGCTTTATCTGCAAAAGATCATATCATACCGCAATACTCCTTTCAGGAAATGTTTCCCATGGGCAATAGCATGTTTGAGCTGGTTGAAGCCAAGGGCCAGCTTAACAAGCATAAAGCGATGTTCCTGGCACCACACCGGCGCGATTATTACCAATTGGGACTGGTTGATGAAGGCGACGGACGGCATTGGGTCGATTCTACCCTGTACCAGCTTGATCCCAATTGTTTCTACTTTTCTACCCCGCAGCAGGTTCATATCAAGGAGCAGGCCAAACCTTTTATGGGTGTAAACATTTGCTTTACCCGCGAATTTATTGAGATGGAAAACAACCGCCTTTTCCGGAACCTGCCCATTATTGCAAATCCACAAAACGGGCATGAGCTGAAACTTCAAGCCGCCGACCGTGATTTCATACGCCATATTATCAGCCTGATGCTGGACGAACAACATCTGCATCAAAGTTGGAAAAACGCTGCCTTGCAAGCTTACCTGCATACTCTGCTTATCTATCTTAGTCGCCTTTATGAGCAACAGTTTACCGCCACAGAACAAAATACTGACAGGCAACTGCTCCGTCAATTTACCACCTTAATAACGGAACATTACCTGCAACTGCATGAAGTAGCCGCCTATGCCCAATTGCTGCATATTTCCACAGGTCACTTAACAGCCATTGTGAAGGCCCAAAGCGGCAAAACGCCTATTCAGCATATCCATGAGCGTCTGGTAGTTGAAGCCAAGCGCCTGCTTTTTCATACCGGACACTCTGTAAAAGAAATTGCCTTTGAGCTGGGCTTTGAAGATGATGCTTACTTTAACCGTTTCTTTAAGCGTTTTGAAAATTCAACCCCAACGGAGTATCGCAGGGCCATCCTTGAAATTTACCGTTAATGCATCGTTTTGTACCATACCCCCTAAGCTTTGCGGGATAATTTTGCCGCTACTTAAAAGATAAAACATGACAGAACAAGAATTAAACAAAGCGGTAGTAACCCGTTTTAACCGCGAGGTTTTAGAACAAGGCGATTTTAATGCTTACCAGGAAATTGTAAGTCCGGCTTTTATAAACCACACAGCTCCCGCAGGCACCGACAATGGTTTCCAGGCCACTTTTGATTTTGTGGAGCAGGTGGTTAGAAAAGCGTTCCCAGATCTTCGGATGGAGATCAAAAACATGGTAGCCGAGGGCAATAAAGTATTTACCCATAAACTATTGCACGGCACACATATTGGCGAATTTATGGGGATAAAAGGCAGCGGCAAACAAGTGGTGATACCTACTATGGATATTATTTATTTAAAAGATGGTCTCTACACCGATCATTGGGCCATCAGGGATATACAGGATGTGCTGAAAAAGGCTAATTGAGTTTTACACTGAGAGCCTGTCGGAGCATGGGTGGACAGGCCTCTTTTTAGATTCGTCATCCTGAGCGAAGTGAAGGATCTATCATGGTTTTGTATGCCGTATACCCGCTCTTGGCCGCGGGAGGGCCAGTCACTTTTCCTTGATGAAAAGTAACCAAAAATCAAGTCAGCAGAAATGCTTCTTTGCCGCACAAGGCCCTTACCCCGCAAACCGGACAGAACCACGGCTGCAATTATTTTGCCCCACTTCGTTCGCACATTTCCCTGCGCTTCAGCAAAAACTTGCTATGCCCCTACAGCCGCACAGGCCACATCGTTCTGCCCGCTTTCGTCCGAAGCTTATCTGCTGACGGGAAGAAGGAATAGGGTTGGATGGGTAAAAATTATAGAATTCTTCAATCCGATGGATCAGGGTTCAGAAAAAACTCAATAATTCAATAATTATTTAACGGGGCTCACGGCCACTGCTATTTTGGAATCGGCAGTGCCATAATACAGGTACCACTTGTTGTCAAATATAGCCAAACCCTCTACAAAACAAACCTGGTTCACTTGTCCCGAGCGCTCGTATGGTTTTTCGGGTTTCATAAAATAATGATCCAACCGTTTGATCAGTTTGGTGGGATCGTTCTTGTCAAACAAAGCCTGCGACGCGGTATATGTACCCTCAGCCAGTGTTTTATCGCCAAAGGATGGCACATTGCGGCTATTGTAGATCAACACAATGCCTCTATCAGTCAGGATAGCCGGTGGACCAGATTCCACCAGGTCGCTGTCGAATTTACCTTCACGTGTGGGCAGAGCTATCTTGAGTTCGGGCATGTTGAGCGCCTGCGATCGTAATTTTACAGGAGGCTTTTCACCTGCCTGCATTTTTACGGGCGTCCAGTTGATCAGATCGCTTGAAGTGGCTGCCCAGATCTGGGTATCGCCCCAATACATCCAGTACTTGCCATTAATTTTGGTGGCGATCACTTTACCACTTTTCTTATAAGTAGATACGATAGAACCAGATTTGCTCCATTTATCCGCATATTTACCGCTATCTGCTTTGGCAAACACGCTGCCATGTTTTTTCCAGTTGATGAGATCGGTTGAAGTGGCTATGAGCAGGCGGGCTGTGGTGCCGTCAAAAGCGGTATAGGTCATGTAGTAAGTTCCGCGACCATCTTCTACCACACGCGGATCTTCGCAACCACCCTGCCATTCCAGTTTTTGGTAATCGTCCTTATCGGGATACAATACCGGTGTTGGCTTGCGTACAAAATGCGTGGCATCGGTACTTACGGCCAAACCTATCCGCGAGGTACCCGCCGGCTTGCCCGTGCTATCCTGCGCCCGGTAAAGCATCCAGATCTTTCCGCCACGATTCACAATGGCCGGGTTAAACACATCCTTGACTTCCCACAAAACTTTAGTTTTTAATATCGGGTCGATAAAGTTGCCCCGGCCCGGCCCTAAGACCGGATTAACACTATCCAACTTGGTGAAGGGTAAAATAGCCCAGTTATCGGTAGTATCAACCTTAACCGCAACTTTCTTTTGATTGCTTTGGCAACCGCCCAGAGTTAGGGCAGCCGCGATACATGAAATGACAATAAAATTCAGCTTCATAGTGGATAAGAATCAAGATATTAGAATCAGGAGTCAAGATAGTAAACAAAAAATCTAATCATAAAGTTCTTTGTTTTAACAGTCTTTTTCTATTAAAATCATTTGTCTTGATTCTTGTCTCTTGATTCCTGACTCTCCTTCTTCATTACCAGTTTTATCGCCACAGAATCGCCCACTACTTTACCATATTGGTTAGATACGATACAAGAATTATGAAAATGGATGCCTCCATAAAACCGGGCCCAAACATTCTCATTCGCCGCATCGCGGAATGATTTGTATGATCGGCTCTTGATACCGAACTCCAGTTCGGAGGTATCGGTATAGGCTACATTATCGCCCAGCGCGCTGGTCAATGCCTCGGCAGCGGCGGCAGATATGGTGCAATGCCCGCAGGTATATTCCGGGAAAGGCGGCGTTTGCAGGTGCGGCCGCCATTCATGATCAATGTATTTATTGATCACTGTTTCGGGGCGTGCGGTAGCGTAGGTATACTTGGCCGTCCATGATTCAATAAAAGCATCAAACAGTGCGATGGCGGTTTTGGCATAGGCATACACCGTTGTATTAAAATCAGCATTTACCTGTTTGGCGCCGATGCCCACAATGCTGAGCCAATGCCCCGGCGGCGAAAACTTCTTGGTCACAAACATTACATGCCCGGTTACATTGAGCTTACCGGGATTGTCATCCCAAAAATCAGCCATATGCGCCTGGTCATGAGTTAAACTATCGACCGAGTTTTTGATATACATCACTTCCTGATAGTATTTGCTGTTTTTGTCGGTCACATTAAACGGCGGCGGTTGCGGTACGCTGTATTCTTTGGCGTTGTGCATCACCATGGTACGGATCTCACCCCAGTGTGGTTCAACGGCTTCACCGTACAAGGGTGGCGTAGGTGTCCACCTGCCGGGCACATTGTTGATGGCAAACTTGGGGGCGCTACGGGTTTTCAGATAGTTATCCTTCTTACTCCAGGCCATAATGGAACCTGCAACCGCTTTTGCAAAAGCCTCGGAATTGCTAACCACCTCCGATGGCATGCCATGCTGAACAGCCATATTGTGTAAACTGTCGGTATAATATTTCAGACTCCCTTCGGGAAAAGTGACAGCCTCACCTACTTTACAAAATGCCAGCAGGGCGGCGTATTCAAAATCAATAGTTTGGTTGGCCGGTGGTTTAGCTACGGTTTGCAGGCCATTCAACTGTCCCGCCAGTGAGCGGTATTGCTGCGGGTTGCCTGCGGCGATCACCTCATAGGCGGCCACCGTAGCATAGGCATAATTACGTGAGGCCACCACCGGCGTAAAATTATTACCCATCACCACCCGGTTCAGTTCATGCACAGTACGACTGAACAATGCCGGATCATGCAAAACAGTTTTATAATCTGATTTTTTGCAGGAGGTAAGTAATACAGTAGCAGTTATAAAAATCAGTAGTAATTTCATATCATATATTTTAAAGGCTGTCATGCTAAACCCGTCGAAGCATGGTGGGCAGGCCTCTACACTCATCCTTCGACGGAGCTCAGGGTGACACCCATTTTTACTTTACAACATACGTTTTTTTATCGATACCCACACCGGTTATGGTTAACGATTTCCAGTTTTTGGGTAGTTTACTTTTGAGTTGCACAATACCTTCAGGTGTAATATCCAGCCCGCCAAAACCCATCAGTAAACTTTGAATAATACCTCCTGCTCCTGTAGCGAAATATGGGTTGGTACCGCCCTTGGTTTCGGCAATAACCCGGAACGGTGGCAATAGGTTGGGCTCATAAGCGTCCTTAAAAAAATGATAGGCTTTGTCGCCATTACCTAAACGGGCATATAACAAAGTAAATATACCTTGCGTCATAGCGGGTGTACCTTCGTTAGGTACACGGGTTTCGTAATATTCCAGGTCTTTTTTGATCTGCGCCGGATCGGTTATGGTTTTCAGGGGATAAGCCAGCAAATTGACATCGGCCTGTTTAATGCCTTCGCCTTTATAGCTGGCAAACTCTTTGGTAACGCCATCGGGTAATTGCAGGATAGGAATATTTTGTGCAACCTGTTGCCAATCCGGGTCAGCAGTAATACCTAATATTTTGGCAGCAGCTGTTGCGGCTTGCAGATTGGCTTTGGCAGCGGCATTGGTGTAGGCGTTGTTGTCTACATTTTCGGCCCATTCATCGGCAGCCACTACATCTTTAATATCATAATGGCCATCGCCGTTACGCTCTACCCGGCTCGCCCAAAAATCAGCTGTTGCTGACAGGATCGGCCATCCTTTTTCCTGTAGCCATTGCTTGTCCTGGGTAACGCAATAGTAGTTCCAGGCGGCCAGGGCCACATCAGCGGTAATATGATGTTCAAACGGACCGCTCAGCGCCCAAACCGGGGTTTCCTCCACCCCACTATCGGCACTTTCCCAGGGATACATCGCACCTTTGTAACCATGCGAAAAAGCATTCTGCTTTGCGGCAGCCAATCGCTGAAAACGATATTCGACCAATGATTTCGCGATATCCGGGTGCATCACCAGCAAAGCCGGGTACATCCACAAATCGGCATCCCAAAAAACGTGACCATTATAACCTAAACCCGATAAGCCCATAGGCGATGGTGAGTAGGCAGTACCAGCACGTGAAAAAGAATACAGATGATACAACATGCTATGCACATCTTGCTGGGCCTGCGCGTCGCCTTCAATTTTGATATCACTTTTCCAGAGGTCATCCCAGGCTTGTTCATGGTATTTGACCAGTCTTTCCCGGCCTTCCAGTTTGGCAAACATGGTAAGGCGCTCCGCCTGGTTCAGAGGGTCGGCGTCATGTGCCGAGGTGATGGAAGAACCGGCCAAAGCGTACTGATAAGTTTGCCCGGCGGCAATAGTCTTGCTAAACTTCATCAGGTGCATGTTGTTGTCCCACATTTCGTGGATCACCCGTGGCTCCCGGCCGTGCTGTTCGTTAAATAAAAACGTGCTGGAGGCACAAAGCTGTAGTTTACCCGTCGGACTTTTAGCGGTTGATGTGAGTAGACTAATGGTTACGTGTGGTCTGTCTATCTCGTTATAATAGTTCTGCACTTCCTTCAAGGCATCAGGAGCTTCCATCACGCTGGCAGCAGTAACTTTGATGGCTTTTTTAGCCGTAATGCTGATATCCATCAACACGGTAAAAGGCAGCTGCCTTAAGGAGTAATAGGTGTATTTAACGAAGGCTGCATCGCCATAATCAAAGGTGGTGGTAAAGGCGGCATGCTGCATATCCAGCTCCTGCTTAAAGTTGCTGATGTTTTTGGCATCGATGCGTTTGCCGTCTATTTCCAGGTACATGCTGAGCAGGTTAAAACTGTTCAGGAAGTTGCTCACCCGGCCCCGGCCATACAGGTCATAAGCCCCCGCAAGCACCACATTTTTTACTTTAAACGGCTCGGGCGATGATACAATACCAATCATACCGTTGGCTACCGTAATGCCGTAGTAATTAGCCGGATCTATCTTATCAGCCTTTATTTTCCAGGCATCCTGGGCTTTTAATACCCCGCCCAAACAACAAAAGCCGATCAATAATATATATACTTTGTTCATATCAATTATTTAAACTGAATTTTATTAATCCCCTCTTGAGCGTAATAGTCCATTAAAAGACAGCCTTCAAACTTATAAGGTTAAAAAGCAAGTCGCAGTATCGACTCACCCCGACATCGCTTCGCTCGTCACCCCTCTCTTCGCCTGCGGCGGAAAGAGGGGATTTTTCCTTTTTTTGCCCTCTTTGCGGCGAAGCTGGAGAGAGGACGGTCCAGCGGAGCGTAGACCGGGTGAGTCGATTTTATTCATATCAATTATTCCATTTAAAAAACCGGAGTGGTTTGTTATTAATCGCGACGACATATATAATGCCCTTCGCCGTTTTAATTGTTTTAATATCCCGTACCTCGCCCCGGAATAATAACCCGGAAGATGCGCCGGAGCTATTGATGAGTTCCTTCTTATTATTCAACAGCATCACATCGCCATAATCAGCATCGTATTTGCCTTCATAAGGTAATACGCCGCTAAAATTACCACCGGCCAGTACGCCTTTATTGCTTCCCAAAGAAAATACATCAAGGCCAAAAAGCGGCGCTACCTGAGCCGATGCCGGGAAAGCTTTGAACTCAAAATTCCCCTCACCTTTGTTATAAAAAACACCTGATTGAAACGATGCTGCCGTCAACGGTTTATTGGTATTTAGGCTATCACCAAATAACTGCTCGACCGTTTTACCGGCAAAATTGTGAAAGTATAAAAACTTCTTTTTGATGAGCGGTACCTGTTTTTCGATATCGCCTTTGCCTAAAAAGGTGTAATACTTTTGATCGATGCCATAAGCTACAATGGGGTCAACAGTACCGTTCTTATCCAAATCAGAGAGGTAAAGTTTCAGCGGATTATCAAGCGTAGGTTTCAGTTTGGAATTGCAGCCATAATTACCGGCAAGTATATCTATTTTCCCGTCGCCATCCACATCAGCCAGTACTACTTTTTGCCACCAGCCCGATAGCTGTTCCATTTCGGTTTGATGCTGTTGTACCAGTTTACCTTTTTTGTTGAGGTATATTTTTACAGGCATCCATTCGCCTGCAACCACCAGGTCGGGCCAGCCATCATTATCCAGATCAGCAAAGGCGGCGGAGCGCAGCATCCCGGCATATTTTAATTCGTCGGGAATAGCTACCAGGTGATATACACCATGACCATCATTCATTAACAGGTACGATTCAGGGATCTTACCAAAGCCAAAACTATCCGGTGCGCCACCCACAAAAATATCGGGATATCCATCATGGTTCACATCGGCTACAGCTACAGCTGCTTTATTTACTTTGATGGATGGAATATTGACTGAGCGTGAAAAATTGCCCTTACCATCGTTCATGTACAGCCTGTCGGCCAACTCCGGCGAGCCGGTTCGTAGCTCGTTGCCACCGCTGGCCACATACAGATCGGGGAAGCCATCATGATTGACATCCAGGAAAACCGCGTCCACATCTTCACTTGCCGAATCCGTTACAAAAGCGGGTTGCACTGAGGGTTTAAAATCGCCGGTTGTGGTTTGGATAAATAAAGCGCCGGACTGGTTACGGGCCCCGCAAACATACAAATCGTCCAGACCATCATGGTTTACATCGGCTACAGCTATCCGCGGTCCTTCGGCCGAAAGCATATGAGGAATGAGGGGCTGTTGGTTGAAATCAACAAAATCATCTTCGCGGTGCTTCCAGTTGGTGTGAATGGTATTGGTAATTTCCTGAAGTAAAGGTTTCGGCGAGGGGAAGAACTGTTTATAATCAAACTGGCCCGTCACGTTATGTTGATCGATCGTTAACTGCTGATTAGCTTTTACATTTTTGAATAACTGGGTTGCCTGATTGGGCCAAACGATCAGCACACTATCCACATTCTTACTTTTGCCTAAACCAAAATGCAGCCTCGGCTCTACCGATGATTCAAAGCCCCGGGTAAGCATCAATTGTTCATATTGCATTTGCCCGCCACAAAAAACATAAGCTTTTACACCTATACCAAAATTGTTATCATGCCTACCCATAAATTTGAGACTGAGATAGGATGTTTGGGGTGAATTATTTTTATAGATACCGGCTTCGTGGTTCACGTTATTGGTCACCAGGTCGAGCCGACCGTCGTTATCCAGATCGGCGTACACCGCGCCATTGGCTAAGCCGGGGGTTCCCATTCCCCAGTCGATGCTTTTATCGGTAAATTTTTCATTTGCGTTTCCTTTAAATAAATAGCTGTGTACCGATCCCAATGGCATTTTATCCAGCACCGTACTATCAAAGCCCCGGCCGCTGTTCAGCATACCCTGCACCTGGTCGTTCGAAACATAGGTAACATAATCCATATCCAGCGCGCGGCGTTTGATGCCATTGGCTATAAACAGATCTTTGATGCCATCGTTATCAAAATCAGCCAATAGCGGGCTCCAGCTCCAGTCGGTAGCATACACGCCATCCATCAGGGCTACGTCACTAAAAGCTTCGCCATTGCCCATGTTTTTTTGCAGGGCGTTGCGTGAGTACTGATCCTGAAAACCATTGCGGGTGATCTTGAATTTATACTGATCATAGGATTCATCGCCGCCATAACTTTTTAGCACGGTTTCTTCGGATGGAAGCATATCAGCGGTGATAATATCCAGCTGGCCATCATTATTAAAATCGGCCATATCATTACCCATGCTGAAGCGGCTGTAATGATTAAAATGTTTGGCGCCCGATTCAGTGAACGTTCCGTTGTGGTTGTTGATGTAGTAATAATCATTCTCATGAAAATCATTACCAACATAAATGTCTTCCCAGCCGTCGTTGTTCAGATCACCAACCGCTACGCCCAGGCCATAGCCCAGCGCACTGCTGTAAATACCCGCCTTTTTGGTTACATCCGTAAAATGCCCGCCGGTATTGAGATATAATTTACTACCCGCCAGTTTATTTTCGGTTTTACGCATGGCCGTATCGCCATAAACAGCTACGGAATGGTCCGACTGGTTGAGCAGGTAGCAATCCAATTTGCCATCGTGGTTATAATCAAAAAACACAGCCTGTGTAGAGAAACCCGAAAAATCAAGCCCATATTCAGCAGAACGTTCGGTAAACGTACCGTTGTGGTTATTGATGTAGAGTAGGTTATGCCCCTTTAAACCCAGCTTCCCGGCTACCGCGCATACGTAAATATCCAGGTAGCCATCGTTATTAACATCGGCCATGGTAACACCGGTGCTCCAATCGGCCGAACCTGCGATACCGGCTTTCTGGGTAATATCTTCAAACTTGAAATTACCTTTGTTCAGATAGAGTTTATTTCCCCCTTTTTGATTGGCTGTAAAAAACAGATCTGGCAGTCCATCATTATTGATATCGCCCACAGCTACGCCAGCACCGTTATAATAATACAGATAATCCAGAATACCTGGCCGTTCATTATCGCTGATGCGGTTTACAAAATGGATATTAGTTTGAGCGGAGGATAACTGCTCAAGGAGTGGGGGTGCAACAGTTTTTTGTTTGCACGAAATCACTCCCAAAAGCAATAACGCTAAAAAATAAAGTGATCTGTACTGCATGGTATAAATTATGTTAAAGCACCGGGTAATTAACCTGCATGTTTATGATATCATCGTCGCTGGCAGGGGGTTTATTATCCAGATATCTTTCAAATGGCGCTATTTGTTTTAATAAGGAATGATCTTGCATATATTTTTCCATAGCGTTATATAACTGTTGCCTGCCGCTGTATTTGCCTTTATAATCGCCCACTAACCATTTACCTCCAGGCATATGCATAAAGGTAATATCGCCGGTTGAATTTACCTGTTTATTTACAGGTATCCCGATCAATATCTGCAACGAATCTGTTTTTTTAGGATAATAAGCTCCTGCTAAAGATTGCCGGACTTGTAAATTATTCCGCGCGATAAAATCACGTACATCTTTTGCCGCACGGGCTATTTCAGCATATCTATTTCTGGTAAGTATGGTTTCCTTTTTAATAGCCAGATAAGTTTCATCAACATTTTTTTCGTTGATATTAAACCCATAATACTGTTTGGCATTTTCCATAAATCCCTTCAACGATCTAAGATCGTCAAGTATGTTTCCGGACGAATCAAGCTTCGAAAGCAACCATTTACCCACGTTATTTTTAACATCAACAACTATGGTCGTATGGTTATTTGCCACATCCGGCATCACCGTATAACAATACTGGTGTTCCAAATGATTTTGTGTTCTGGTAACATTAAAAGTATTAGCGCTCATACTTTCTACTTTAAAAGACTGCCCGGGTATACTGATCAAAAATGTACGACTATCTGCAGTTAATTTATCTTGTCTAGCATTGGTCAACTCATTCCTGATATCGGGCTGCCAGCGTTTCCAGTTATCGGCTGATATCAACTGCTGGCATACCTCAAAATAATTTGCCTTGATACTAATACTGGCATGTTGATGAAATGGTATAAAGGCCGCAATGATGAGTAAAACGAGTACAGCAAATGTTATTTTCATGTTTTAGGAACCACACTGAAATTACAATATTATTTGGATTGGTCTGCAATCTTATTCAGCGTTTTTTATAAAAACAATGGAACAGTTTTAAGCTGTTCCATTGTTCTATTAGCATAAATCAAATGTATTAATTAATAACCCGGGTTTTGTTTCAACAATGGGTTAGTATTAATTTGTGGTTGAGGTATTGGGAACAGGAATGTATGATTATCGGCTGCATCCTGAACTTTACCAGGCAGGCGCGGACCAGTATAGTATTTTGTACCGGTTGCTACTTCAAACCTGATCAGGTCGTTCCTGCGCCAGCCTTCCCACGCAAACTCACGACCGCGTTCGGCCAGCAGGTTGTCATAGGTAATGGTGGTAAAATCAGGCACACCGGCCCTTTTCCTTATTTTGTTCACATTGGTGAGGGCAGTAGCCATATCGCCTTTATGAAAGGCTGCCTCGGCTACCATCATGTAAGCATCAGCTAAACGAAAACGCACGCCATCATTACTGGTACCATCACTACCGGTACCGGGTTGTGGTTGATACTTCACACTACGGGCGCCTGCATATTTAAAGCTATCAGCAGCATTGCTTAACTCATTAACATAAATACTTAACACCGTGCCGTTAATAGGAGCTCCTGCAGCGGTGAATTGCTGCCCGGTAAGCCACATTTTTTTACGAGCATCGTCGGCTGTAAATGTACGATAGAAAGCCGTTGGCGCGCAAAAACCGTTATAAGGCTGATTGGTTAAATTGAACGTTTGGTTGTTGTTATAATTCAGCGTGTACATCTGTATCACGTTACCCTTTATTGCCGGATAATTGAATGGTATGCAGAATATGTTTTCGACAGAACTACGGTTGGTGTAAGTAAAGTTATCTAAAAAGTTAGGTGTTAAACTGTACTTGTTAGAGTCAATAACCGTTTGGGCTGTTTGGCGGGCTTTGTCCCATTGTTCGGTACCTGTATAAACCTGTGCGTTCAAGTATAGTTTAGCCAGTAGCATATAACCTGCCCATTTATTAAAGTGTCCGTAAATAGCCGGGGTTTTGGTGGCATTATCGCTTGACAGCAACGGGATATTTTTTACCAGGTCTGATTCCAGGTAGGTATAAACATCTGCTCTTTTAACCGGAGCTAAGCTTGCGGATGTGCTATATGATGTTACCACAGGTATGTTACCATAAAGGTCCATCATTAAAAACAAATAATAATCCCTTAAAACGCTAATCTCAGCAACAAGCGCCGGCGCATTTGACGGCTTATCGGCCAAACCATTGATAATACTGATAACAAAATTACATTTGGTAATACCGTTGCTCAAATCTTGCCAGCCGCCATTAGCATTGGAGTTATTGGCATCTACCGTATGTTGCCATAACTGTACGTGCACACCGCCATCATACCAGTCGTTACCACGGGTAGGAATGATCATTTCATCGGTTGAGGCCTCATTCAGTTGAAAAACATTTTCGGTTTGTAATGGTGTTAATGCCGCATAGGCAGGTGCCAAACCAGCAGCTATTTGTGCCGGCGTTTTATAAAAGTTTTCTATAGGCACAACGCTATAGGTATTTTGATCAAGCTTTTTGCAGGATTGAGTAAGTATGCTCCCCGCCACTACAGACGCGAGCAGGCATAATATATTTCTTTTTTTCATCTCTTTAAATTTAATTATAACAGCCACTATTTAAATGAAACACTTGCGCCAAATGTGAATGTTCTTGCTTTTGGATAATAAGCATAACCACCATAATCGGCATCAATATAGTTTTGGTTAGGGTTGTTATTCGGTGCAACGTCAACCTCTGGGTCCAAGCCTCTGTATTTGGTAATTACAAAAACGTTATTGGCTGCCACATAAAGCCTTAAAGAGTTTAGCCCTTTAATATGGTTAAATGTATAACCCAATGACGCATTATCCAATCTTAAAAAAGATGCACCTTCCAGCCATCTGTCAGATGCTGTTGGCGCGCTGGTAACTCCGTTTGTTAAAGCAGCACGGGTAGTATTTGTTGATGGTAAACGAGAAACTGTTTCATAATCTAACAAGGTGTTGTTAAATACTTTGTTACCATAAACACCACGGAAGAAGAAGCCCAGGCTCCAGTTTTTATAACTAAAGTTGTTTGTAAAACCGTAGTTAAATTTGGCGCTCGGATCAACATAATGGCTTGGCGGAATATTACCAGTGTATTCGGCAAGGGTTTTGCCATCAAACTGCTCTACACCCTGTGCATTGATGCCGGTATAATGCGGCAAATAAAACACGTAAGGAGAATATCCTGGTACAAAACGGGTAATAGCTGTTGAGCTTAAGCCCTGACCTTGTGCAAATCCAACATCCAGAAAGCTGGTGTTTACTTTTTGCCCATCGGCTAAAGTTCCGGAAAGGTTAGCTATCCTGGTTTTAACAAAGTTGATATTTCCAGACGCGGTCCAGTTTAGCCCGGTGCCTGTTAGTATCTGGCCGGTAAGGGCAATTTCCAATCCTTTATTGGTCATTGTACCTACGTTGGCAAATGTGGTGCTAACCAGGTTTGGAGGTGTTGCAACGGTGCTGTTAAAGAGCAGATTTTTTGTTTTATCGCTGTAATAGTTGATATCACCTGTTAAGCGGTTGTTAAACAAAGAGAAATCCACACCAATGTTTCTGCCTACCCTTGTTTCCCACTTTAAGTATGGGTTGGCATTTTGGTTAGGTGCGTAACTCGCCGGATAATTACCGGTTGAACCATCATAATACCTGTTACCTGGTGCTACCAGCGCTAAACTGCTATAATCACCAATTGGGGTTTGGTTACCGGTTTCACCAAATCCAACTCTAAGTTTAAAATCGTCTACCCAATCCAGGCTTTTAAACAAATCGCGTTTAAGGCGATATGATAAGGCAACTGCCGGGAAGTAGGCAGATTGGAAATTAGCACCAAATTTACTTGACCGGTCATTACGTACAGATACAGTTGCGTAAAAACGACTATCATAGTTATAATTTACACGGGCCAGTAATGAACTTAACTGGTACTCTTCTTTATAAGATCCGATAGGAACAGAAACCGGGGAAATACCGGTACCTAAGTTATTATCCAAACCTTCGGGAACCAGCAGGTTTTGTGCTGCAGCGAAGAAGTAATCATAATAAAACACATCTTTTTCTGCTACGGCTACAACAGAAATATTGTGCTTGCCAAAGCTTTTATCATAGCTCGCGTGTATGTCCCCACTGTAAGAGTTAGTGTTGTAGTTATAATCATTGGCATTGCTCACGCTGTTTTGAGCCTTAAATGATGGCTGAAAATAGTGCGTTTGAACATTGTTACGAACGGTTGAACCGGTAACCCCGATCTTCAATTCAGGTAAAAGATTATAGTTAACAGTACCATTGATATTAGTAAGGTACTCATTATGCCTATTATATATCTCGGTTTGGTATAATACCGGATTGTAAGCATTATAGCCAGCGCCAAAGTCATTAAATGAACCATCGGCAAGTCTAACCGGGATAGTTGGTAAGGCGTTGAAAACATAGCCCAGGTTAGCCAGGTTAGTTAAGCTTCTGTTGGTATTAACATTCGATATACCCAACACCACATCCAGTTTATCGTTTAATGCTTTTTGTTCTGCATTAAATCTTAAGCCTAATTGTTGTTTACCACTGTTAATGATGATACCTGGCTGGTTTTGGTAGTTTAATGATGCACGGTAATTAAAACTGCCGCTACCACCTGAGATAGCCAGGTTATGGCTTTGGATTGCTGCCGTACGGTTCATAGCCCTTTGCCAATCGGTATTAACATCATCACGTTCACCTTGCTGTGTTTGCGGATTGGCTTTAGCTTGGGCGGTGGCCAAATATTCCGAAGTGTTTAACAGGTCATAATAATTTGCCTGTTTGGCCATACTTACATAACCATTGTAGGTAACCTCGGCACGACCGGCTTTACCTTTTTTGGTATTTACAATGATAACACCATTGGCACCTCTTGAACCATAAATAGCTGTTGCCGACGCGTCTTTCAGTACGTCATAAGATTCTATATCACCCGGAGCGATATTTTGAAACTGGCTTGGGTCATTCAGCTGGATACCATCAACCACAAATAATGGCGATTGATCACCCGAAATTGAGGTTTGACCACGCAGGCGGATGCTGATGTTCTGATTCGGGTCGCCACTACCTTCGGTAATCACTACACCCGAAACCTTACCCTGGATCTGTTGAAGCGGGTTAATAACAGCTCCCTGGTTAAAGTCCTTGGCGCTAATGTTTGAAACGGCACCGGTCAGATCCTTTTTGCGCTGCGAGCCGTAACCCACGCTCACTATCTGAACTTCACTTAATGCGGTAGCGCTACCTACCAGTTCAACAGTTATTGCTGTTTTGCCGGTTATATCAACTTCCTGTTTGGCATAGCCGATAAATGATACCACAAGTGTATTATTTGAGGCCGGTAATGAGAGTTTAAAATCGCCATTGGGCCCTGTATTGGTACCAATGGTTGAGCCTTTGGCTACGATGGATACACCAGGCATCGGCGAACCATCATGAGAGTCTGTAACCTTGCCGGTTATTACTTTGTTTTGTGCCATTACCGGCACAGCAAAGAAGCAAAAAATGGCAAGACAGCTTACTTTAAGTAAATTTTTTAGCTGCATAAATTTAGATTTAGTGTTAATTGGTTTGTTATAAATGTAAACTATTAATTTATCAAATAAAATAACCGTAAATGTTATTTTGTTATAATAAATATTAAGTAACTGGCGATTAATTTATTACGATCGTTACTTTTCATAATTACGGAGGACTACAGGTATTGGTAAGCTTTATATTCATATTCAGGTTGGTTTTAAATCAAAAATTACGTCAAAGCCCAATGCCCAACAATCGGCAATAGCATTTAACCCGTTTATTGCAAAAGATCAATATCCTTTGCTACGTTGGTAGCTTAAAAGCTACTCACATGAAAATTTAATTTATTATGGTTTATATTTTATTATCCAGGAAAGGATGATTTATCATGAAAATATTTAAATTATTTTACAGGATATTAAATCACCTCATACAAAGTAATATGCGACTGGGGGCATTACCTATTTTTTTTGTTAAAATATAAGAATATATGGCTTTTTTATAATTCAATAAATTGATAATGAGTCATTTAAAAAAACACACCCTTCAAAAAATATAAATAAAATTTAAGCGTTTTTAAGGTGATTTTATACCACATGTTATACTTAAATCAACCACTTATGGGTTAGGTTTTATTTAACACCTCTACTGCTTTAATTTCCATTATTTTTTGATCAAACTGATCGCCGGAAATTATTGCTTTTGCTTTGATACGCATTTTATATACGTATATGGTGTTTACAGAGTACTCCAAAATATTAGCAATAGTTTCATTATCGCTTATCCCCATCCGTATCAGTGCGAATATCCGGAGGTCGGTATTCAGCACTTCATGATCGCGGGGCCATATCTGGTCTTCCTGCTTAAATAATGAGTTAAAAACAGTAATAAAATTGGGGAATATTTTC
Organism: Mucilaginibacter sp. BGA-UO-ETr-C110; assembly: GCF_059567985.1. Taxonomy (NCBI): domain Bacteria; kingdom Pseudomonadati; phylum Bacteroidota; class Sphingobacteriia; order Sphingobacteriales; family Sphingobacteriaceae; genus Mucilaginibacter; species Mucilaginibacter sp. BGA-UO-ETr-C110. The sequence continues at coordinate 5,951,706 of NZ_JCAQPB010000002.1, read as the reverse complement.
AGAAAAATATGATCAAAAGTATAGAATAATAACTCGCGTTCTTTTTTAATATTTATTTCATTAACAGCCAGCTGTATATCATCATATTTTCTTGCCAATAGCTTCCTGTCGATGTTTCGTTTCAGTTTTTCGAGCTTGAGGATATAACCCGATATCACATTAAAAAAATACCCGATGTACTCCTCTTTAATGTGCGTATCCTCAATCAGCTTGTCGTTGATGCTTTCCAGTTGCTGATTTTTTTCTTCGATGATCTTTTCTTTCACCTTTAAGCGCTTGAGTTGGTTAAATATGATGAAGGCCACCATGAGTACCAAAAGTGAAACAGCAGTAATAGATAAGAGGTATACCAGGAATTTATTTTTTTCCTTTTCCATTAAAACCAGCTTCTGGGCAGCTACAACAGGTAATACAGCCCCGATCTTTATTTTCCGGAGCCGGGCGCCATAGTATTCCGCATCATTCATAGCCTGATCCACAAAAGTATAGCCATCTATGATATTACCGGTCCGGTACAGTAAATTACCTAATTCAAAACTCGCCAGGGTTTCTTTTGTTGATGAGCGGATGTCGTTTATAACACCGATGATCAGCAGATTGGTGCGTTCTTCTACCTCTGAGGGAGCACGATAAAATTGCGAAAGCCCCGTAGCCATCATAGCCCGCTGATGGGTGGTTAAAGGATACTGATAAAGTAAGCGGGAGTAATATTCAGACGGCTTTTTGGTATCTCCCAGCCTTACCTGTTTATCACCCTGATGCCTTAACCACTCATATGAATTTGGCTTACAAAGTGCTATGGTGGAGTCGAGATATTTGATGGATAAGTTGTTATTATACTGACTATAAAATACATTGTCGTCATAATCGGCCAGGTCTGAATGGGCACGGGCTTTTAGCGAATAATATTCAATCTTACTGTCATCACTTAGTAATTGAACGTTGATCCCGTTAAAGCAGTCAAAGGCCTCTTTGAACATACCAGCCGAAAGCAATATGAAACCGAGCTTAATTTTACAATCATTCTGTTTTTTAGCATCATGCTGTATATCGCTAATATCCTGCATTTTATGAATATATACGTAAGCCGAATCAAATTGATAAACTTTATACGCTTCATATATATTGCTGCATAGCCTGTATCTGCTATTTTGGTCAGTTAAAGGGGTTGTTGATAATGCTGTTTTGAGTTTTTGTATGTCGGCCTCTTTTTTGTCGTCGTAAATTTTTTTTCTTGTAAGTTCCCGCTTTAGCTCGGTCAAAAGGCTATCTGTTTTTGATGACGCGAAGGTGGCGGCAGATCCAAAAAGTACAAGAAATAAAATTAGTATATAAACTCTCATAGTAAATCGATTAACTGATATGGTGTACTGCAATAGCTTAAATTTGTCTAAAAAAACTGGCGTTGTAATTTACCTACAACACCAAAAAAAATGATAATTGTTTAAAAACTGTTACAACTGATCAACCTGGTAATGATTCAACAAGTTTAGCAGCACACCGTTGGTCCACCCAAAACCATCCTGCAGCGGATATTCACCGCCACCGGCCTTTGATCCCGTATCCAGCACATTATACTTCTCCATCAGCTTTCCCGTTGCATCAAAAACCCGCATATTGGTACGTATCCAGGCTTCGGCAATGGAACGGGCCAGCTCGTTCTGACCATAATTTTTTAAGCCGTCTATAGCCATATATTGCAACGGCGCCCAGGCATTAGGGCTATCCCATTGCTGGCCCGACCGGTTAAAGGTGGTTACCAAACCGCCCGATTTAAAGAATTTTATCCGGAGCGCTTGAGCCACTATTTTTGCCTGCCGCTCGTCGGCTATCTTAAACTCAAGCGGGAATACACCGGCTAAGGTTTGATGGGGGGTGATCTTGTTCAATTGCCAGTTATAATCCATAAACCAGCCTGTACTTTCGCTCCAGCTATATTTCTGTATCGCTTTTTTACGTTGCTGAGCTTTGCTTAAATAAACCCTGTATTGGCTGCCATTTCCTGCTAACTGGTAGCTTTGGGCGATGGATAATTCCAAATGATAAAGCAGGCAATTCAGGTCAACCGGAATGATACTGGTGGTTTGAATGGTTGCCAGATTGCCTGTGGTATCAAACCAACGGGTACTGAAATCCCAGCCCGACTCGGCCGCGGCACGGATGTTACGATAAAAATCACCCGGCTTTTGCAGGGTTGTTTTGGCGGCTTCCACATCCTTTTTAAATGACTCCTCGCGCGGCTGGTCCGAGTCGTCCCAGTAACGGTTCAGCAATTCGCCACCCGGCATGCGTACTACCATGCGGTGAGCCTGGCCGGCCTTTAATTTTTCGCCGCCTTCCATCCAAAAGGCGTATTCTTTTAAAAGTTCCGGCTGATATTTTACTAATACCTTCTCCCCCTTATCCTTTGCCAGCAAGTTAAGCATCACCGAGAAAAATGGTGGTTGCGAGCGTGTTAAATAATAGGTACGGGTTCCGTTTGGAATAAAGCCATACTTATCTATCATGTAAGCAAAATTGTCGATCATGTTTTCAATGATCTGTGTTTTATGGCTCTCCTGCAAACCAAGCATGGTAAAGTACGAATCCCAATAATAGGTTTCACGGAAACGGCCTCCGGGGACTATAAAATCATGCGGCAAGGGCAGCAATGACGAATATTTAGAAACGGTATCATGCCTGCGGTACAACACCTGCCACAAAGTATCAATGTGTTTACGGATACCTGCGGTGATATCGCTTTTAAAAACATCGTTATGGGTGCCGGGAATAAAAAAATTATCGTTTACAAATTGCTTCAGATCAAAACCGGGTTTATTTTTTTGCGCCTCGTAATCTTTCATGATCAGTTCGGGATTACGTTTGGGTGTGGCATCAACAAATATCTTATTATCAGGAAATATATCGGTAAGCTGTACAGCCTCAAACAAGCCCGGATATAATTGCCGGGGAGTAAGACTTTGGGAATATGTTAGTAAAAAAACAAATAACAGTACTAATGTTAAAAGTGCTTTTCTCATGCTTCAGTTAATATAAATGGAAGTATGAAGGTAAATAAAAAGCTCAAAATATGTTAAAAGGCGTAAATAATTAACATTTTGGCATGTGATGGGTCAATTAACAACCTGCTTGTTTAAAAAGCGGCGGCAATTGCTGCAATTACGCTAAGGATTAAAATATTTAATCCAGGTCCACTTCTTCCGTTTTGTACAATTTATCCACTCAGGGGTACTGTATTTTTGAATCAGCTTATTTAACAGATCAACAAATTAATTCAAGAAAGATGAACCAGCTTTTAAGTGCCGTGCCCATATGGGCCATATTCATGATGTGTTTCCATATCCAAAGCCCTGAACCCGAAACCCAATCAAATTTAAGTGAGGCTAAAAAAGCCATCGCTGCAAGCAACCAAATTTATTTCCAGGCTTTTGTAAAAAACGATCCGGCTATTTTTATTAACCGGTACGCGGATAATTGTGTGATCATGCCCCCCAACATGGAGCCGCTGCATGGAGTAGCAGGTGCGCGCCAATTTTTCAAAATGGCGTATGATCAGTTCGGGTTACGCGATGGTAAGTTTATCACTACTGCTGTTTATGGTAACGGCGGGACATTTGTTACTGAAGAAGGGATATGGCAGTCATTTGATGCGCAGCACCGGCTTTTTGATAATGGAAAATTCCTGGTGCTTTGGAAAAAAACAGCAAAAGGCTGGAAAATGTTCCGGGACTCATTTAGCAGCAACCGCAAGAGGAAATAAGGGGAATTATGGATTCCTGTTCGTAAAAACCAGGTGTTCAGATTGGGGCTGAACACCTGGTTCGGTTGACTATGTTCGTTATGCTTGTACCTTATACTCTCCGGGTTGATACTCGCCAACAGGTGCCGGAAACGCAATATTAAGCCGATTATAGCTATTGATGGTGATAATTGCCATAGTCAGATCAATGAGCTCTTGTTCTGAAAATTGGTTACTTGCCTGCTGATAGATCTCGTCAGATACATGGCTCTCGGTAACTTTTGTAAGGGCTTCGGCCCAGGCTAGCGCGGCGCGTTCACGTTCGGTATAAAAAGGGACCTCGCGCCAGGCGCTAAGCAGGTATAAACGTTGTTCGGTTTCACCTTCGGCGCGCAGATCTTTGGAGTGCATATCCAAACAAAAGGCGCATCCGTTAATTTGTGATACGCGGAATTCAATTAAATGTAAAAGTGATTCCTCAACCGGAGATTTGGACAGGTATATAGCTAAACCATAAATAGCTTTCATAGCGGCCTGGCCTTTTTGATGTACATTAAGTCGTTGTTCCATTTTCTTGATCTTTAATGAGTATGAATATTTAATTTATACTCCAATGATGAATGAGATCTTAGAAACTGGACATTATTTAATAAAAAAATTTACATTTATTTTTGCAGCTATGTATTCAGAGGTATCTCGAAGAAAAATGAGGAACCTTTTTCGGGCTCGCTTTCCAGCCACAGCTTGCCATGGTGGCGACTAATGATCTCTTTACTGATATATAAACCGATGCCAAGCCCCGATATATGGGAGGCCAGTTCCTCTACCCGATAAAAACGTGAGAATATGCGTTCCTGGTGTTCTTTCTGGATCCCCATGCCATAATCCTGTACCGTAACTTTAACTTTATCAGGCGTGGCAGAGATGGTTACATTAACCAGTTTTTCCTTTGGAGAGTATTTAATAGCATTGGAAAGCAGGTTAACAATAACCTGTTCAATCCGTTGTTTGTCGGCCGAAATGATGATCTCCTGTTCCGGTTGTTGTAATATGATCTGGTGTGTTTTGGTCGAATACTGGATCAGCTCAATGGTTTCCTGCACAATCTGCGTGATGTTAAAATCGCTAAAAGAAAGGGGCAGCTGTCCGGTTTCTATTTTAGAAACATCCAGCAGATCGGAGATCAGTTCGGATAGCTTTTTAACCTGGAGCAGCGCTTTCTGTAAAAATGGTTTATTACGGTCTGTATCCGGAAGTGTACGATTCAATATCTGCAAATAACCGCTCAAACTGGTTACCGGCGTTTTTAGCTCATGACTGGCCAGGCCAATAAATTCTTCTTTTTTATCATTAAGCTTCCTTATCTCCTCATACAGCTTGGTGTTATCCAGCGCAATGGCAGCCTGTGTGGCAACCCCGAATATCAATTGTTCATGCTCCCGGGTAAATTTACCCGGCTCGGGATGCCCATAAAACAATCCGCCTATTACCGCGCCCGATTTGGAAATTACGGGGACAGCCAGATAACTGGTTACCTGTAAATGCCCTTCGGGCATCCCAAAGAAGGGGCTATTCTTTCCGTATCTCGGATCTTTGGTTATATCATCGGCGCGTACAATACCCTCCCCTGTAAATGTTGGATGAAAAAGTGCCGTGTTCCTGGGTATTCCAAACCGTTCAAAGGCTTCTCTTGGTGCGCCCGACAGTGCAAACAACATATAGGATTCCCCGGCCTCGCTCACGTTGTTATAAAAAAACGCCCCAAACGCCGCGCCGATCAACCGGGTGGTTGCATCCGTTACTTTTTGCAGGATATCGCTCACATCCATCTTCTCTGAAATAACTTTCCCAAGCACATTCAATACCTCCAGGTTTTCCGCGTAGCGTAATAATCTTGCTTCTGTTTCTTTTTGATGGGCGTTATTCCGGATAATTTTGGCGGCGCCGATCACCTTGCCGGTAACATCCCTGATAGGTGAAACCGATATAGAAACGGGGATCTCTAAACCAGCCTTAGTTACCCGGAAGGTTACATAATGTTCCACCTTTTTGTTATTCCGGACTCTTTCCAGGATCAGATCTTCTTCTTCTAAGCGGTCCTCAGGGATAAGTATGGTGATATGTTTTCCGATAACATCTTTTTCTGTATAACCCAGTAAATGCTCTGCTGCCGGATTCCAGCTGGTGATGACCCCATCCAGGGTTTTACCGATAATGGCGTCATCCGACGATTCTACAATGGCAGCCAGTTTGGCACTTTTTTCTTCGGCCAGTTTGGTTTCGGTTTGGTCAACTATGGTACCAATAAAACGTTCTGGCTCTTGTAATTTATTAAAGTAAACTTTACCCTGTGCCCTTAGCCATCTCACCTCCGGCTTATCAAAACGAATAATACGATAGGTCATATCATAAATATGGTCGCCAAGCGGGTCCATGGCCTTATTCATAGCCTGCTCCAGCGCATCCCTGTCGGCAGGGTAAATATGCTCTGTAAACAGCTCGAAATTTATTTCAGCTTCAGGTGCCAGGCCGTACAGATGCTTGCATTCGTCAGACCAGGTAAGTTCGCCGGTTAATGGTTTATAATCCCATGTCCCCAAATTAGCAGAAGCGATGGCCATACGCAGCCGGGCTTCACTCTTTTCGAGCTCGGCCTCACGTTGTTGATATTGAGCCAGCTGTTGCTTTAAATCGGTAAGGTTTTCCATGGTATAGATACAAAACTAAGTTATTGAATTTTGATTCCTGCCAATAAAAACCATAAAAATCGATTATTTTATCATTTTTCAATAAGCTATTTGCTTAATATGAAAAGGATTGAGCAAATTGTTTAATTAGTATGAAATACTCTTTGTATCGCAGCCTCCAGGAATTAACGAAATCCCCATTTCTTTATAACAAAAAACCGGCAGCAAAAATTTGCTGCCGGTTTTTGTTCGTTAATAGTTAATTAGTGATTATTTATAATCCGGATTTTGGATCAACACCCCTCCGCTCTTGTCAATTTCTGTTTGTGGCAGTGGCCATTTGTAAAACTTATCTTCAAAATGATAATTGATGAGGGTGCTTTTTACCGCGTTAAGTACCGGTCCGGCAATGTGCCACCTCAGCAGATCATAATGACGCAGGCCTTCAAAAGCAAGCTCGATCCGGCGTTCATGTCTTATCCTTTCGCGCATCTGATCTTTAGTGTAACCTGCCGGATATGGCGGCATACTCACACGTGCCCGCAGATCAGCCATCGCTTGATAAACGGTGGCGTCCGGACCAGCGATCTCATTCTGAGCTTCGGCATACATCAGCATCACTTCGCCCAAACGTAATACCACAGCATCCTGCTGACTCAGGGTCGAGAAGCCATACGGCATATTATTAGGTTCCAGGAATTTAATGGTACCATAACCGGTAGGCCGCAGGTTTGATGGATGATATACCTTGCCCGGACCAAAATTAACAGAATCGGCATACACGGTTTTCGCCAGCCTTGGGTCGCGGTTATTGAACTGATTCTTGGTATCGGTTAACGGCGATGTGCCATAAGGCTGACCATCGGTACATTCAAACGCATCAACCATATTTTGCAGCGGAGCACAAGCATCCCAGTCGCCATAATACATATCCCAGGGAGTTGTATTATTAGGCGCCAGGAAGTTAATAGAGAAGATGATCTCGGTATTATTCTTCTGTGTGGCATCCCGGAAGATATCCTCAAAATTGGTGCTCAGCTTATACTGTCCCATGAGGTCCTTACACAGATCCCTTACCTGGGTGAGTATGGTCGGATCAGGCGTACCGGTATTACCGAAAGCGGCAAATAACAATACCCTTGCTTTTAAGGCTTTTGCCGAAGATGCAGCCGCATGTCCACCATTAGCATAATAAGCTGCGGTGTTCAAATTGGCAATACTATAATCCAAATCAGTGGTGATCTGGGTCAAAACTTGTGCAGCCGGCACTTTGGGTTGCTTTTGGTTGCTCAGGTTAAGCGGTTGCAGCACCAATGGCACATCACCATAAATGCTGTATAGCTGGAAGTAGAAAAAAGCACGGATGAACCTTACTTCGCCTTCGTACACTTTTCTTTGCGTATCAGAAATATCAGACCCTTTGTAGTTAGCCAGGTTTTGCAGGAACAGATTTATACGGGTGATACCAGTATAACTGTCATTGTAAATACCGGTTTCGTAACCGCCGGTAGTAGGGTTAAAGTTACCCTGAACAAAATCCTTGGAACTGCCGGAGTTAAACTGGTTGTACCCGTTATCGGTAAAGCAATCCCTGAAGCCTATACCTACGGCAAATTCCTCGGGTTGTAAAGCTGCATACACACCCGCAAGGGACTCATCAAAATCAGCTTTGGATTTATAGAAGGTAGCCGTCGCTATCTGATCCGAAGGGTTCAGATCCAACGCTTTTTTACACGCGCCTACAAACAGCGATGTAATTAATATGATGGTTATTATAATTCGATTTTTCATGTGGGGCTAATTAAAAAGTAACATTTAAACCAAAGGAGTATATTTTATTTTGCGGGTATTGTACCCCGTCGCCGCTTCCATAACGCTCAGGATCAAGACCCTTAAACTTGGTTATGGTAAATAAATTATCGCCGGCAAAATAAACCCGAACTCTGTTGATACCCACTTTTTTGGTGAGCTGTGCAGGAATGGTATACCCGAACACCAGGTTTTTAAGCCTTAAATAGGATGCATCCTGCAGGAAGAAGGTAGACCGGCGGCCGATCTTATCCGGCGCGCTCTGACCAAAATAAATGCGTGGCATGGTGGTTGACGGATGCTCAGGCGTCCAGGCATTTAACCAATCTGTAGTTGGCGCAGCACCTTGAACAAAGGGGATAGTTCCCCAGCCAGACACGTATGATTTAACCCCGTAAACCCCCTGGAACATGGCCGACAGGTCGAAACCTTTAAAACTTGCTCCAAGATTAAATGAATAGTTCAATTTAGGAAAAACGCCGCCAATGATGGTTTTGTCATTCTGATCAATTTTACCATCGCCGTTTACGTCCTTATATTTCAGGTCGCCCGGCAGGGTTGAGTCAGAAAACTGCTTAGGAGAATTGGCCACCTCTGCCGCTGATTGGAAAATACCAATCACCTGCAACATATAAAATGAATTTATCGGCTGCCCGGTTTGGTTAATAGTATAATCGCCGATCTCTGTTTGGCCAAATTTTACCAGCTTGTTAGTATTATGATCAACGTTAACACCCACGTTATAAGCAAAGCCGCCTAAAGCGCCATCCCGTATAACGTTATTGTATGATAAACCAAGCTCAATACCGCGGTTGTTCACCACACCATCATTAATAATAGGAGCGCTTAAGCCCACAACGGCGGTAACCTGGGCCTGTCTTAAAATATCAGATGTGGTTTTATTGTACCAATCGGCGGTTAAATTAAAGTTTCTCAAAAGCGTTATATCCAAACCGATATCGGTCATGGTGGTGGTTTCCCATCTGATAACCGGGTTGTTAAGGGCTTGCTGCGCTACACCTGTTGTTAGTGTTGAATTATCAAAAGAGTAGTTAAGGTTTGGATTTCCTCCCAAATTCAATAATGCCTGGAAAGGATAGTTACCAATATTTTGATTACCTACCTTACCCCATGAGCCCCTGAGTTTAAAGTTATCCAGCCAGGTTAAATTCATGGCTTTTACAAAGGGCTCTTCAGTAGCCCGCCATCCGGCAGAAAACGAAGGAAATATTGCCCATTTATTAGCAGGCGGGAATCTTGAACTTCCGTCATCACGAATATTACCTTCCAACAGGTAACGGCCTTTATAATCATAATCCAAACGACCAAAGTATGACATTAACGCCCATTGATTAGAGGTGCCATATGCACTTTGTATATCTGCCCCCCCTGCGTTCAATTCCTGTAAATCCAGGTCAGGAAAGTTTTTTCGATAGCCTTGTAGATATTGATATTTACTTTGCTCAATACTGTAACCAACTTGCGCCTTAATATTATGCCCGTGAAAACCATGGGCGTAATTTAAGTAGCTATATAAATTGGTGTAAACGGTTTGTTCGTCCTGGTCGGTTAAACCCTTGCCCAGGTCCAATTGAGTTTGCAGTTGGTTGGTCTTGAAGTTGTATTCATCCAGGGTGGCTTTAAAATCCTTGTACTTATCCATATTAAAGTTCACCGCACCTTTGGTGTACCAGGAAAAATCCTTATTGAACTGCACTTCAACCCAGCCTTGCGCGTTCACGGCATAATCATTAGTAACCCTGGTAAAGTTTTGATCCAATACAGCTATCGGGTTCTTGTTGTTATACTCAAAGTCATAGGCTTTAAAGGTGTAATGTCCGCTGCCATCAGTCAGGTAAGGCCCATAAGTAGGCGCTTGCGACATGGCCGAAAGAAAAAGGTCCATGGAAGAACCGTCCCATTGGCTTGGTGATGAAGGATTGCCCGCCACCGCATCTCTGGTACCTGATTTTAGCAATACGTTGGTGCCGAATTTGATATGATCGTTGATCTTGGAGGCTAAATTGATACGGGCGCTGTATCGCTTATAATCAAAGCCGCGCTCAATACCATTTTGATTAATATAGCCCAATGACACATTATAGGTGGTTTTATCATTACCGCCGCTAAAAGTAAGGTTGTGATTTTGGGTTGGAGCTGTCCTGAATATTAGGCTCAGCCAATCGGTATTCGGATAGTGTAGCTTATCTGTACTGTTACGGTACAGGTCGATCTGATCTTGCGGATAAAGGGAGTTAGGGTCTGTTGTGCCGCTGTTAATACGGGCCTGGTTAAACATCTCCATGTACTGCGCCGAGTTGGTTACCAGTTTATACATGTTGGTAGGGCTGTAAAAACCCACGTTGCCATCATAACTTACCGACATTTGCCCGGCCTTACCTTGTTTGGTAGTGATGAGCACAACACCATTGGCTGCCCTTGATCCATATATAGCAGTAGAAGCAGCATCTTTTAATACGGATACGTTATCAATATCGGTTGGGTTAAGATCACTGAAATTGCCAGGTACACCGTCAATTAACACCAGGGGATCCGTACCAGCGCCGCTAAAGGTGCCAACACCACGAACCTTAATGGATACGCTTTCGTTACCTGGTTCACCAGAGCCGACATTTACCGCTACACCGGGAGCTAATCCCTGAAGCATGGAGGCAGGATTCACTACCGGGCGCTTGTTCAGCGTTTCGCCGCTAACAGACGAAACCGCCCCGGTGAGGTTCACTTTCTTTTGTGTGCCGTAGCCCACTACCACAATTTCATTTAATGCCGATGGTTGCTCTTTAAGCATCACATCAATTTGGGTTTGGGTACCTACCGCGATCTCTCTTGACGCGAAACCCACAAAGCTGAAAACCAGTACAGCACTGCTATTGCTTACCGATACTTTATAACGGCCATCAATACCGGTTTGGGCGCCTACATCGGTACCTTTTACCTTAACGGTTACACCTGGCAGCGGTACGCCTTTATCGTCTGTTACCTGGCCGGTAACAACAATATCCTGGACAGCAGCGACCTCGGCTTGTTTGGGAGTAACCACAATGGTATTGTTATTCACCACGTAGCTAAATGGCTGATCCTGGAAGCACTGCTTTAAAACATCGCTCAGATCGGCATTTTGCAGGTGTACATTTACCGGCACCGCCTTTTTGAGCAGTTTGGCGTTATAAAACACGCTGAATCCACTTTGCAGGTGAATTTCCTGCAGGGTTTCGGCCAGGGAAGCGTTATTTTTATCAAGACTGATCTTTTGTGCAAATGACGTTGCGGCGCTCACTTGCAGTATAGAAACCAGGCACAAAAAAAACGACAATTTCATAATCAGAAATAATTTAGATTTAAGGCAGGGCCATTCCCTGCATCTTATTGCAGCAGATTTTTTATACATTTGAATGTTAGGTTAAATAATTGGTTATGAGAAATATGATCATTGATTGATACCTGGCAGCTATTCAAAGCTTTATACCAGGGGCGCTGCGAACGCTCCTGGTTATAAACAGGTAAATATTATGGGTAAGGAAAATTTACTTCATAATAATCACCCTCCTTCCCTCTATCTTATAATGAATTGAGCGGGTTAGCACCATCACATCCAGTAACTCCGTTATATTTTTGTATTTGGATACAGTACCTCCAAATTCATTCTTCTTCACATCATCATCCCGGTATTCCACATCAACATCGTACCAACGGCCCACTTGTTTCATCACCTCGGTGATATTGAGATCGTGGAATATAAAAAGACCGTTTTTCCAGGCCATGGTTTGCTGTATATCGGCGGGGCTTACTTTGATGGTCGCGCCGTTAACAGCATCACCCTGCTGACCTGGCGTCAACATTACTGCCGAGCTGCCGCTGGTCATCCGCACCGAGCCCTCCAATAGCGTAGTGGTTATATTATTGTTATCTCCATAAGCGTTTATATTAAAGTGGGTACCAAACACCTGCACTTTTGTGCCGTTGGCCTGTACAATAAAAGGTTTGGCTTTATTTTTAGCTACTTCAAAATAGGCTTCACCTGTTAATTCAACCTCGCGGGTTACACCGGTAAAGGCTTGCGGAAACCTGATAGATGAAGCCGCGTTGAGCCAAACCCGTGTACCATCTTCCAGTACAACCTGGTATTGCCCGCCCCTGGGTGTAGTAATGGTATTAAACTCGGGCGTTGTGACAGCAGTAGTATTGTTATTTGAATTGGTAAAATGATATACCAGCATACCATTCCCGGTTTTACTTACAGTAACACCAGGTCTGGATGCCAGTTTGCCGTTTTGGGCATCATCAAGCACAATGCGCGAGCCATTGGCCAAGGTTAAATATGCTTTGTTGCCGCCGGGTAATATGGGCGGCTGTACTTTATTTGTCAGCTTTACAGTACCAGTTTCTTGATTTTTTTTACGCTGCATAAAAAACAGCCCTGCAAACAACACCGCCACAAAAACCGCCGCCACCTGCAACCAACGGTATTTGGTAACCTTACGTGATGGTAGCTGAACTATTTTACGATTATCGTTTAATCGCTGCCATATGCGGGTACGCACATCTTCTTCTTTCACCAGGTCATCATTCCAGCCCTCTTCGGCCAATATCATTTCATCGCGGTATGTATCCAGCAACTTTTTTTCGTCGGCTGTACATTGCCCGCTCATGTACTTTTCGTACAAAGCAAGGAATTCTTCTTTGGTTATCATTAGGCTGTAATAGCAGGTTTATACTTTGTTAGTGTAAATTTTATATAGACACACACATCAATTTTTATTTTTTTTTCGGTTAATCATTAATTGTCGAATTATTTGGCGGGCTTTTCCTAATTTTATCCAACCAGTTGTATGTACAATTCCCCGATTAATGACGCTGAGCTGTGGCTTGCCATCCGTAATGATGACGAACAGGCTTTTGCCGTGCTTTTTGATCGGTACTGGTTACGACTGTATAAAACGGCTTTACGCTACCTGAAAGATCGCGAGGCCAGCGAAGAAGCAGTACATGATGTGTTCCTGAATATTTGGAACAGGAGGCAGCAACTCGAGATCGAATCATTCCCTAACTTTTTATTAACGGCTATCCGGTACCAGGTTTATAACCGGATGCGGGCGGTAAAATCGCCGGTTGTTTTAACCATTTCCGATACGGAGATCAGCGAATTGCTGGTTCATAATGACGGTGAAAGCCGGATCAAAGACCAGGAGCTGCTGCATGAATTAGGACGGTACCTGGACCAATTACCCAAGCGCTGCCAGGAAATTTTCCAGATGAGCCGCATCGATCACCTTTCGAACCAGGAAATAGCCGGTCGCCTGGGCATCTCTAAGCGAACGGTCGAAAACCAGATCACCATGGCGCTCAAACATCTGCGGGGTTGCCTTAAACATGCGTCGGCTATTATTTCTTTGTGGTATATTCTTAAATAGGCTTTTCGCATAGCCAACTTACCCGACCATCGCAGCGCTCAGTCACTCTCTCTTCGCCTGCGGTGCAAAGAGGGTAAAGACATTTCTCCTTCCGCGCGTCATTGCGAGGCACGAAGCAATCCCCAATAGGCAAGTCCGCTCTGTATAGCATAGAGATTGCTTCGTACCTCGCAATGACGTTGTTTTTTAAGCCCCCTCTTTCCGCCGCAGGCGAAGAGAGGGGGGGCCAGCGAAGCGCAGACGGGGTGAGTCGTCGCCTGCGTTCAGTCGGGCAAATTTCCACGCCTTCTCCACCAGGTGTTTCGATAATTTTTCGTATATTTATATATCAAACGGCCCGGTTTCCTTTTAGAAGAGGAAACCGGGCTGTTTAATTAAGGACAAAACCAAGCCAAAAATAAACCATTTTACATTCAATTACTTGACTATCAATATATTAATACTTTTTAAACCTTTCAAAACCCATCAAAAATTTGTTAAAAAGTGTTAAAACGGCCTTAAAACTTTGTTAAAGTGACCAAAAGACGAGCGTTTTACGCTGTTTTTGACTAAAAAAGTGTTAAAATAATAGGTTTAAAAAGTTTTTGAAAGGTGTGTAGCATTGGCCCCGGTCTGTACAAGTTTTCTACAGAATCAAAGTCGAAATTTAAATCAAAAAAAGAACCCATGAAAAAATTTGTATCGGTCCTGGCTTTGATGGTGTCCATTGGCCTGCTCCCGCAATTATTGCATGCACAAACCTATGAGCTGGATAAATCGATCTCCCTGCCCGGCGATGGTGGTTATGATTACCTGTCGATCGACAAAGTAAATAACCGTTTATATGTATCGCATGGTACAGTTGTAAACGTAATCGATCTGAAAACAGAAAAACCAGCGGGCCTAATCGGCGATCTGAAAGGCATACATGGAATCGCTATCGACAATAAAGCCAACCGTGGCTTTATCAGCGATGGTAAAGCCAATGCCGTGGTAGCATTTGACCTCAAAACACTGAAAGTTATTGCCACCATAGCCTTAACAGACGCTAATGGCCCCGATGCCATTATGTACGACCCATACGCTGATCGTGTTTTCAGCTTTAATGGCGAGAGTAATAATTCATCGGTAATTGATCCTAATACACTAAAACAGGTTGGCACGGTTGCGCTTGGTGGTGCTCCCGAATTTGCTGTAGCCGATGGTAAAGGCAAAATTTACAATAACCTGGAAGATAAAAGCAGCCTGAACATCATAGATAGTAAAACCTTGAAGGTGATCAAAAACTATCCGCTTGCGCCATGTGGTGGCCCTACGGGTTTGGCTTTGGATGCCGTTAATCAGCGCGTGTTTACGGTTTGCCGCGAAAATAAAGGTGTAAGCGTGGTAAATATTAATACCGGCAAGGTAGTGACCACTTTACCTATTGGCGCCGGTGTCGATGCCGTGGTTTACGATCCTGAAACCAAGCTGATCTTTTGCTCCTGCGGCGATGGCGTAACTACTATTATCAAGCAACTATCGGCCGATGAGTATAAAGTGATCCAGACATTACAGACGGCTTATCGTGCCAAAACCATGGCTCTGGATCCAAAAACACACAAGATCTATTTAAGCGTGGCTGAATTTGTAAAAGGGACACGAACTGCATTACCCAACACTTTTAAAGTATTGGTTTACAAACTGAAATAAATAGAGCGAGTGCGAGAGATCAAATACCGACACTTAACCCTCGCACCCGCTCTCTGGAATTAAATTGTATTTTTAAAGAAAAAAGCTTGAAGTTATTGATCATAGAAGACGAGGCGGGGCTTCGGGAAAGTATTGAAGCGTACTTTACCGAGGAAGGCAATATCTGTGAAACAGCGCACGATTTTTCTTCGGCCATGTCCAAGGTTAATCTCTACCGGTATGATTGTATTGTGCTGGATATCACCCTCCCTCATGGTAATGGTCTGGATATTTTAAAACACCTGAAAGCCGGGCAACAGGCAGACGGTGTTTTGATCATTTCGGCCAAAAACTCCCTTGACGACCGCCTCACGGGGCTTGATCTGGGCGCCGATGATTATCTGACCAAGCCTTTCCACCTTTCGGAATTAAGGGCCCGGGTTGCAGCCATTGTTCGCCGCAAAGCGTTTAATGGCAACAATATCCTTACCCTGCATGAGATCTTTATCGACCTCACCGCGAAAGAAGTTAAGATCAACCAGGTTCCAGTTAAGTTTACCCGGAAGGAGTATAGCTTGCTTTTATATTTTATAGCCAATAAAGGTAAAGTGGTTTCAAAAAGTGCCATTGCAGAACATCTTTGGGGCGACAGTATTGACATTGTCGACAACTTTGATTTTATTTATTCGCACATCAAAAATATCCGCAAAAAAATGGTGGAAGCAGGCGGTAAAGATTATATACAAGCCGCCTACGGCATGGGCTACAAGTTTACTGATGCATGAAGCTCCTTGACAAATACAACCGGATCAACATCAGCGTAACCGTAGTCATCATGCTGGTTACGGGTGTTATCTATTATTTTACGATCCATGCTATCCTTACACACCAGGTTGATAAGGCCTTACTGGTAGAAGAACGTGAGGTATTCGATTACGTACAACTTAATCATCACCTGCCCCAGGTATTCCGTACCAATCACCAGGAAATTCTTTTTAAAGCAGTTGATGGTCCGGTTAAAAGAAAATTTATTGATACCTCCTACCGGGATACTAAAGATCAGGACATGGAGCCGGCACGTGCCATTATCACCTCGGTAACTGTGGGTTCGCAACTGTATCGGATAACCGTTATACAATCAACCGTAGAAACCGAGGACCTTATAGGCGATATTTTCCTGATCACTATTGTACTTATTTTTATCCTGGTAATAGCATTGTTCTTATCAAACCGACTGATATTAAGGCGCATGTGGCAGCCCTTTTACACTATACTCAACCAACTTAAAGTATTTAATCTGGCCGAAGATAAAACCGTGGCTTCCGTACCTTCAACCATTGATGAGTTTACGGAACTTGACCAGGCCGTAGGGATCATGGCCACCAAGGCTAAAGATGATTACCTTAACCTGAAGGCTTTTACCGAGAACGCCGCACATGAGCTGATGACCCCCATATCGGTCATCAATTCCAAACTGGATACGCTGGTACAAACCGGGCAATTCACTGATCCGCAAAGTAAATTGCTCAATGATATTTATAATACGGTTGCCCGCTTAACCCGGCTTAACAAATCAATGCTGTTACTCACTAAAATTGAGAATGGGTTGATACATGACCAGCAAACCGTTAACCTGAAAGAACTACTCAGCTCCAGTTTCTCCCAATATGAGGAACTCCTGGGCAGTTTAAATATCAAACTGGTAACAGAGCTTACCGATTGTGAAGTTATGGCCAGTTTACTGTTAATGGAGGTGCTCATCAATAACCTCATCACTAATGCCATCAGGCACAATCGGCCGGGAGGCAATATCAGCGTCGTGCTGGATCAGCATCAACTCCGCATCAGCAATACTGGAAAAGATGGCGAAATAGATATTGAGCGGGTCTTTAAGCGCTTTCAAAAATCTTCTGCCTCTGAAGGTATTGGGCTTGGCCTCACCATTTGCCGGCAGATCTGTAATAATTATGGGTTCGATCTTCACTATCAGTTTAGCGAAAACATCCATCAGTTCACAGTAAACTTTTCAGTTCCAGAATAATTCCAGAATTGATATTTAGCTTAGTAACGTCGAAAAAATGGAATTGTATTCAAACTTTTAAAGATTAATTATAAAGCTTAGATTTAAACTATCGGTCGCTAAGCTCAACCCCATCTGAGTAACCGGTATGGGCCATCTTAACTTATGAAACATCTGCTCGTATCACTTCTATGCTTAATGATGAGTTCTTTTTGCTTCGCGCAGCAAAAAACACTGGACGATTACTTACAAGTAGCCGTAAAAAACAGTCCGCTGTTGAAGGACCTTAATAACCAGATACTATCGGCTCAACTGGATAGCGTTCGTATAAAAGCCGGATTAAAACCACAGGTAACTGCCGGGAGCGCCGGTTTGTATGCTCCGGTTATTCATGGCTACGGCTATTCGCAGGCCATCACTAACGGACAAACGCTCGATGCCTTATTATCGGTAAATAAATCCTTCGTCAGTAACAATTACCTGAAGGCCCAATATGCAGGCATAGGCTTTCAGCGCGATTCCTTACGCAATAATATTAAACTCTCTGAGCAGGATCTGCGTCGTACTATCGCCGCGCAATACATAGCCGCTTATGGGAGCCTGCAGCAGGTTAAATTCAATAAAGAAGTGGTAACCCTGCTAAGCGGCGAAGAGGACCTGCTTAAAAAGCTCACCCGCAACAATGTGTACCACCAAAGCGATTATCTTACTTTCCTGGTTACCTTAAAACAGGCGCAGCTGCAACTTTCGCAAGCCACATTGCAGTATAAAACAGATTTTGCCACGTTGAATTACCTCACTGGGATTACGGATACCACAGTCATCGAGTTACAAAAACCCGAATTGCAAAGGGCCATCACTGCTGACAAAACCAACAGCATATTTTTCAGACAATATGCGCTTGACAGCCTACGCTTACTCAATACCCGCAAACTTATCGACTACAGCTACAAACCCCAAATAAAGGCTTTTGCCGATGGTGGTTATAACTCCGATCTCACTGCTCTTTATTATAAACATTTTGGAGCCAGTGTTGGCTTTAGCCTTACCGTACCTATTTACGATGGTGGGCAGCGCAAACTATCGTACAAAAAACTTTCATTGGAAGAAGAATCGCGCAAAAACTATAAGAGTTTTTTTGCTCAGCAGTACAGCCAACAGATCATACAGCTGAACCAGCAGATAGATGGCTATGATAACCTGATAGCTGATATTAATACACAGTTCAAATATTCCGAAACATTAATAAAGGTGGATACCAAGCTACTGCAAACCGGCGACCTCCGAATGGCCGATCTGATACTGGCTATCAATAATTATCTCACTATCCGTAACCTGCTTACGCAAAACACCATTAGCAGATTGCTGCTTATTAACCAACTCAACTACTGGAACCGATAATATGAAGAATTTATCATCCCCATATTTTAAATTTTTAGCCTTCGCATGTGCCTGCCTGGTATTAACCATATCGGCATGTAATCATGATACCGCTACTGCCGACGAAGATGCCGCGGTAAAGTCGCAAACGCCGGTTACGGTAACTTCCATCAGTAATGGTACAATGGCCGATTCCATCACACTCAACGCAACTTCGTCATTTATGCAAAAGAGCTATGTGAAGGCTAATGCTATAGGCTATATACAAAAGGTATACATAAAACCAGGGCAATATGTAAGTGCGGGCCAATTGCTGTTTACTATTAAAACAAAGGAGGCGCAAAGCATTGGCAATACCATCAATGTGCTGGATACCACATTTAAGTTTTCGGGCGTAAACCGGATTAAGGCTTCAAGCAGCGGTTATATTACCCAACTGCTACACCAGGTTGGCGACTACGTGCAGGATGGTGAACAATTAGCAGCCGTAAGCGATAAGGAAAGCTTCGCCTTTGTGATGCAGCTACCTTACGAGCTTCAAAGCACTTTACGCAATAACCAGGACATTACGCTCACCTTACCTGGTGGCCGCACACTCAGCGGTCGTGTAGCGTCGGTTTTACCTTCGGTGGATACCCTGTCTCAAACACAGGGCGTAGTGATTAGGGTAAATAGTGGCGATCCGATCCCTGAAAACCTGGTGGCCAGGGCGCATATCATTAAATCGGCAAAAAACAATGTGCTCTCCTTGCCCAAATCAGCCGTGTTAGCCAATGAAACACAAACCGATTTCTGGGTAATGAAACTCATTAATGATACTACAGCCATCAAGGTACCGGTTCAAAAAGGTATCGAAACCATGAACCAGGTTGAGATACTTTCGCCAAAGTTCGGCCCGGCTGATAAAATTATAGTTACAGGTAATTATGGATTGGCCGATACCGCCAAAGTGAAAATTGTGAAGCCATGAAAAACCTGAATAACTTTTTCATTACGCATAAAAAGCCCATCAGTCTGCTATTGTTCATCATATTGCTGGGTGGTGGTTTTGCCTATTCACGCTTACAAACCTCGTTGTTCCCCGAGATCACTTTCCCTAAGATCAAGATCATAGCCGATGCTGGTTTGCAACCGGTAAACAAAATGATGATTACGGTGACCAAACCGTTGGAGAATACCGTGAAGCAAGTACCCAACCTACAATATGTACGTAGTACCACCAGCCGCGGAAGTTGCGAAATATCAGCTTTCATGAATTGGGACGCCGATATTGATCTGAGTCAGCAACAGATCCAATCACGTATAGACCAGATCAAAAATGACCTGCCACCGGATGTGAACATCAGTGTCGAAAAAATGAATCCCTCTATTCTGCCGGTAAGCGGATATACGTTGGAGAGCCATAGCAAATCGCCTATTGAGTTAAAACAGCTCGCTACCTATACGGTAAAACCGTTCCTGTCGCAGGTGGATGGTGTATCTGAGATCAGGGTTATAGGCGGTAAAACAAAAGAGTACTGGCTGGTGCTTAACATACAAAAGTTGGGCTCCCTTGGGCTTACACCAGACATCATCACCAATACGCTGGCCCAAACAGGTTTTATCAAATCGGAAGGTTATTTGTCGGACTATAAAATGCTGTACCTAACTGTTACGGATGCTTCTGTAAATACCAGCCAGCAACTGGAAAACCTGGTGATCAGCAATAACCGGAAACGGGTAATACAACTTAAAGACATCGGCAGCATACAGATCAATCCCGGCATTGAGTATACCAAGGTAAATGCCAACGGCCACGAAGGTGTTTTAATAGCAGTGATCAAACAGCCCAATGCCAATCTGATCGACCTGTCTGATGCCATGACGCAAAAGGTGGCCGATCTGCAAAAGATCCTCCCAGCCGGTGTAACCATCAAACCATATTATGTTCAGGCTGATTTTGTAAACGCCTCTGTAAAAAGCGTAGGCGACAGTTTATGGATCGGGTTGGCGCTGGCTATTATTGTAGCCATTATTTTTTTATGGTCGATAAAGGCCAGCGCTACTATACTGATCACCATACCGGTTACGCTTTGCCTAACCCTGATTGTTCTGTATGCGTTGGGTTATACCTTTAATATCATGACGCTGGGTGCCATAGCCGCGGCCATAGGCCTCATTATTGATGATGCTATAGTTGTTGTAGAGCAGATCCATCGAACGCATGAAGAGCATCCTGAAGAACCCACCTTAACGCTGCTACAACGGGCGGTTGATTATCTTTTCCCGGCCATGGTGGGTTCATCCATCAGTACTATTGTTATTTTTATTCCGTTTGTCATGATGACAGGTGTTGCCGGGGCCTATTTTAAGGTGATGACCAACACCATGATCATTACCCTGGTCTGCTCCTTTTTTGTAACCTGGATAGGCTTACCTGTCATATATCTGCTGCTTACCCGCAACCATCAAACCAACAGTGTGCAGGTAAAAGAAGCGCATGGCGTAAAAAGGCAGCGCTGGGTATCCTTTTTTATATTACGCCCATACTTGAGCATTATCATGATGCTGGCCCTTGCCGCTGTAATTATTTTTATACCGGCGGGCTTAAAAACAGGCTTTTTACCAGATATGGATGAGGGTAGTATTGTACTCGATTATACTTCGCCTCCCGGCACATCACTCGAAGAAACGGACCGCATGCTGCGCGACATCGAGAAGATCATCATCAAAGATCCCGAAGTTGCTGCCTATTCACGCAGAACGGGTACGCAAATGGGCTTTTTTATCACCGAGCCCAATACCGGCGATTACCTGATACAGCTCAAAAAAGGTCACCATAAAACTACAGAGGAAGTGATCAGTGATTTACGGCAGAAGATTGAATCGACCCAACCTGCCCTGCGGGTAGATTTTGGACAGGTAATAGGTGATATGCTGGGCGATCTGATGACATCTACACAGCCCATCGAGATCAAAGTTTTTGGTGATGACCAGGTTAAACTGCAACAACTATCAAAACAGATAGCAGCTACTATAAGCAACGTAAAAGGCACTGCCGATGTATTTGATGGCATTGTGATTGCCGGCCCATCGGTAAATATTGTACCCGATTATACCATGCTGGCACAATACAACCTTACACCCGCCAATCTGCAAACACAGGTGCAATCGGCGTTGCAAGGTAATGTGATCGGTAGTTTGTTCGAGAAAGAACAGCAATCGCCTATCCGTATGGTATATCCGGGCAACCGATCATTAGATGTAGCCAGCCTTAAAAAACTAACCGTCTTTTTACCCAATGGCAAGCCGTTGCCCATCAGTCAGCTTGCCAATGTAGAGTTAAGAACAGGCGACGCCGAAGTACAGCGCGAAAACCTGCAGGCCATGGGCGTTATCAGCGCCCGGTTGGATAATGTGGATCTGGGCTCTGTTATGCCAGCCATCAAAAAAAACATCAGCGCCATCAATCTGCCAACGGGTTATCACGTGGAGTACGGCGGGGCTTATGCCGAGCAGCAACAATCGTTCAAAGAACTATTGATCATTCTGATCACTTCAAGTCTGCTGGTTTTTGGTGTGATCCTTTTCCTGTTTAAACAGTTCCGTATCGCGCTGCTCATCCTGGTGGTGGCCGTATTGGGCATTGGTGGCAGTTTCCTGGCCTTGTGGCTAACCAGTACCCCATTAAACGTGGGCAGCTATACTGGCTTGATCATGATTGTGGGCATCATTGGCGAAAACGCCATTTTTACCTTCTGGCAGTTTAGGGAGAGTACCAAACATAACAATATCAACGAGGCTATTATTTATTCCATCTCTACCCGTTTGCGCCCCAAATTAATGACGGCTCTTGGAGCCATTATTGCCCTGTTGCCATTGGCCCTGGGCATAGGCGCGGGCGCTCAGCTGCACCAGCCTTTAGCTATAGCGGTTATTGGTGGTTTCCTGGCGGCATTACCCTTGCTGTTAATCGTGCTGCCCAGTATGTTATGGCTCCTATACCGTAATCATACATTTGTTCATCCATCAACAACAAAATAACAGGGGTTACATTTTTAAAGTACGGAACGAGGTTACCTGGATAATTGATTTATCTGAGATCTTTTAAAGGCATTGCTAAAATGCAAAAAGCCCTACTTTTCAGTAAGGCTTTTGCATTTACTTGGCGGGCTGAACGGGGTCACACTCGAACCCCTTGTGCCGCTTTTGACCTTCATTGGCAGTATCGACTTGGATAAATCAATTAATAAATCTATTGGAAATGAGAAAGATACCGCAGCGACTAACAATATCCTCCGAAGTCCAAAAGTTGGTAAGTCCAAAAAGAATAAGGGGCTTCATAGATAGGCACCCTATCGTTATGATAAAATAAATTTCAGATAAAACTTGCAAGTGTCATTCCATTAATCGTAATATTGCAATATAAAATTATGGGCTTAACAAAAACCGAAATGTTCACCGATGAGCAAAACAGATTAGCCGTTTTGCTGAAAGCTATAGCGCATCCTGCGCGTATTGCTATCCTGCAACAGATTATCAGAGCAAACGCCTGTATCTGTGGGGACCTTGCTGAAGAGTTGGGGCTGGCTCAGCCAACCATTTCACAGCATTTAAAGGAACTTAAAAACGCGGGGCTAATACAAGGTACAATTGAAGGGGTAAGCGTTTGCTATTGCATAGAGCCAACAGCCTGGAAATTGTTGCATGAGAACCTGAACGACTTTTTCCTGACCTATCAGGAACAAGGAAATTGCTGCTGAAAAAATTTACTAATATTAATCGCAATATTGCAATAATAAAATAGAATAAAGCCATGAATAAAGTAGAAGCGATCAACTGGAAAACTTTTAAAGAAACATTATTACAGCATCCTGACCTTGACCTGCAATTTCAATATGCTGAGGGCAAGCTGGTAGATGCTGCTTATCACATTACAGAGATTAAACAGGCCCCAATCACATCGGTAGACTGTGGCGGTGTGATGAATGCCTGGACGGAGATCATCGTACAGCTTTGGGTACCTGAAGGTGAACAGC
This sequence comes from Mucilaginibacter sp. BGA-UO-ETr-C110, assembly GCF_059567985.1. Taxonomy (NCBI): domain Bacteria; kingdom Pseudomonadati; phylum Bacteroidota; class Sphingobacteriia; order Sphingobacteriales; family Sphingobacteriaceae; genus Mucilaginibacter; species Mucilaginibacter sp. BGA-UO-ETr-C110. Next base: position 5,927,971 of record NZ_JCAQPB010000002.1, on the reverse strand, counting down.
AAGAGCGCTCCATGAAAGTTGGCAAAGCTTTATCAATAGTAAACATTGTAGAAAAAATGCTGCCGCTTAATCCGAACGGCACAGTAAAGATTGAGTTCGGCAATTCTGAATTTGATACCCGCCAGATGTTCCCTAACGAAATGATCGTGAACGGCGACGCATTAACGATTGACCTGCGCCCTGATGCCGTACAATGCAAAGCACAAACCCGAGGGGGGAGTTGCGGCACAAACGATAAAGGCGAAGAATGCTGTGCACCTGTTGCTGAAAAACCGAAAATAGAATTAAAAAATCTGGCTGTTACAGCTGAAGCTTGCTGCACACCTGGGGGAGGCTGCTGCTAAATAATATGACGATGAAAATCGAAAAAGTTAAAAATTACAGGAATGATATACTGGCTCTGCTTGCATCTGAAAAGCTGCCTGTAAGCGATTTGCCAGAAACCCTGGAGAACTTTTTTGTTGCGGTCGAAGATGGTAAAGTGATTGGGGTGATTGGTTTGGAAACCTACGGAAATTATGGTTTGCTGCGTTCCCTCGCTGTCGGGTCGGAAACTCGCAGCAAAGGGATAGCCGGGTATCTGATACAGCATTTGGAAAGTGCGGCACTGACGGCCTCTCTGAAAGAGGTTTATCTGTTAACCGAAACTGCTGCGGCTTATTTCAGCCGCAAAGGTTATCGTCAAATCTCGAGACTGGATGTTCCTGCCATATTGCATCAGTCATCAGAGTTCAGCCATGTTTGCCCAGCATCGGCCATCGTAATGAAAAAAATACTAAAATGAGCAAGAAAAACATACTGGTTTTATGCACCGGCAACAGTTGCCGCAGCCAACTGGCCGAAGGTTATCTGCGCTATTTTGCAGGTGAAAAGGCGAATGTATACAGCGCCGGGATAGAAACACACGGGGTTAATCCAAAAGCTATTCAGGTCATGGCCGAGGATCATATTGATATTTCGAAACATACCTCTAATCATGTGGATGAATATAACGGCATCCCCTTTGACCAGGTGATCACGGTATGCGATAACGCCAATGAAGCCTGCCCTTTCTTTCCGGGCAAGGTGGAGCGTTTTCATGAGAACTTTCCTGACCCGGCAAAAGCAACAGGGACACCGGATGAAGTCATGGATGAGTTCAGGCGGGTAAGAGATCTGATCAAGGTTTATGCAGCCGACTTTGTTCAGGATAACGTAAAGAACTGATTGGAATGCATGGGTGAAATAGCCGTGCTTTTTTAAAAACTATATCAATCGCTAAATAGCAATAAAGCAATGATTTAAAATAAGGCAATGGGACAGGCTAAATACAAATTTGATTTACCGGATGTTGAACTGGCAAATTTTTCAAGGGCGCTGGCATTACCTGCGCGGGTAACCATCATCAGGATACTCATGGAACAGGAGGATTGGGTGGACAATAGCCGGTTTATCGACTTGCCCTTAGCAGCTGAGGTAACGGAAAAGCATCTGAACGCCTTGAAAACAGTGAAATTGATCAGGAAAATGACCCGTGACGGCCATACTTTTTACCAGCTAAATCATGAACTTTTTAAGTCGATGACGGGCCATCTAAGTACGCTGGTCAGCGAAATAGCCAGTCACGAACCGCAGAAATAAAACCCAATAACCAATAAAACCTAAAATTATGAAACCCTTATTCAATGTATTTTTAGCAGGGCTGCTGGTAGCAGGTTCTGCTTTCACTCCGGTGGCGGATTCTATTTATCCTGAACTGGTGCAATCTTTTAAACAAATCAAAAAGAGCAACCCTGTTTCTTATGAGCGACAGGACGTATTGACCGGCATACAGCAGATGGGCATTGTAGCAAAAGGCCAGAAGAAGCCGGTTTTGATCGAACTGATCAGTAATGACGGCTTTAGCGCTCCCTTTGCGAAAGCCGTTTTGAAAGCAGCCTTATCGAACAATGGCATTAACGATGTCAAAGTATTTACTGTGGGTGCTGCACCATTGGAGAAAGTATCACCGGCTTTGAACAAACTCGGATTCAAGGTAGGCACGGATGGTGGTCTTAACGCCAAATATAATGACCAGGGTGGCTCTGTTACATTTGAAAGTTCACCGTCCAATCCGCAGGCGGTGCATGTACTGCTGAATGAGGATGCGTCGTCTCTGCTGAGCAGCCCGGACAAATTCGCGGTTAAACTAAAATACCCAGGTCTTACAGGCGCGACAGATGAACAATTGCAGCAGCAGGAAAAACTGATCGCAGCCGAAATGATCTTTGTGGCCAATAAGATAAAAGATAACTGGAATTATTAATATTTACTTCACACTAAAACACGAACTTCCAATATGTCAGCAAACAACTGTGCCCCGGTGGCCGAACGAAAAAAACTTAGTTTTCTTGACCGGTACCTAACTCTATGGATATTTTTAGCAATGGCCATAGGTGTCGGTATCGGTTACTTTATTCCCTCGTCATCAGGGTTCATCAATTCTTTTTCCAGCGGAACAACCAATATACCGCTTGCTATCGGTCTGATCTTAATGATGTACCCGCCGTTAGCCAAAGTGAAATATGAGAACATGGGTGAGGTGTTCAAGGATACTAAAGTATTAAGTGCATCCCTGATCTTAAACTGGATCGTTGGCCCTATACTCATGTTTGTACTGGCAATAACCTTATTGCGCGACCATCCTGCTTACATGGTTGGACTGATCCTGATTGGCCTGGCTCGCTGTATTGCGATGGTGGTGGTATGGAACGAATTGGCTGAAGGTAACCGCGAGTATGCAGCCGGTCTGATCGCCTTGAATAGTATCTTCCAGGTACTGCTATATAGTGTGTATGCCTATGTATTTATTACGGTGTTACCGCCTTTGTTCGGATTGAAAGGTTTAGCAGTTAATATTACTATTGGGGAGATAGCCAAGAGCGTAGGTATTTACTTAGGTATCCCGTTTGCCGCCGGTGTCATCAGCCGATATGCGCTTATAAAAATTAAGGGGGAAGAATGGTTCCAAACGAAATACGTACCGTTTATATCTCCGATCACCCTGATAGCCCTCTTATTTACTATCGTAGTCATGTTCAGTTTGAAAGGCAACTTAATCGTTCAGATACCTTTTGATGTATTACGTATCGCAATACCACTGGTGATCTACTTTACTATCATGTTCGTGCTGAGCTTTTTTATCGGCAAATCTTTTGGGGCGGATTATTCCAAAAGTACATCTATCGCATTCACCGCTACAGGTAACAATTTTGAATTAGCTATTGCTGTAGCCATTGGTGTTTTTGGTATCAATTCAGGTGAAGCTTTTGCCGGGGTTATAGGCCCATTGGTGGAAGTGCCCGCGCTGATCGCTTTAGTTAACCTCGCTTTCTATTTCCGTAAAAAATATTATACTTCTAAAACTAAAACACTAACTACTATACAATAATGAAGATTGCTCTTTTTTCTGATATACACGCCAACTTACCGGCACTGGAGGCTTTCTTCGCTGATGTAGAAACCCAAAAGCCCGATGCCATTTATTGCCTGGGTGACCTTGTAGGTTATAATATCTGGCCGAATGAGGTCATCGATGAGATCCGTAAACGGGGCATCCCCTGTATCACCGGAAACTATGATTTTGGTATAGGACGTCGTAGTGATGATTGTGGCTGCGCATACAAAACAGACGAAGAAAAAGGGATGGGCAAAGTATCCATTGCCTACACCAATGAAGTGGTTAAAGATGAGCAAAGAGCTTATCTCCGTACGCTTCCCGCTCATATCCGTTTAGAGTTCCAATTAAATAACGATAAGCTAAACGTGCTTTTTGTACACGGCAGCCCCCGTAAAGTAAACGAATACCTGTTTGAAGACCGGGATGAAAAAAGTATGCTGCGTATTATGGAAGGAGCTGATGCAGATGTCATGTGCTTCGGGCATACCCATCAGCCATATCACCGCATTTTACCAACTGAAATAACAGAAGACACCCATTACCGTCATGCCATCAATATCGGCTCGGTTGGTAAACCAAAAGACAAAGATCCCCGTGGCGGCTATGTGTTATTGCACATCAATGAAAATAGTTCTGTCAAGGACAAAGACAGTATTAAGGTGGAATTTATCCGTTTTGATTATGATATTGAAAAAGCGGCCAAAGCGGTTGAAGACAGCCCGTTGCCGAATGAATATGCGGATATGTTAAGGAACGGATAATGAGGATAGCGCTATTTTCTGATATACATGCCAACCTACCGGCATTTGAAGCTTTTTTAAAAGACCTGGATAGCCGCAAGCCAGATGCGGTTTATTGCCTGGGCGACCTGATTGGTTATAACATCTGGCCGAACGAAGTCATCGCTGAAATCCGTAGGCGGGGTATCGCCACGCTGGCTGGCAACCATGATCAAAAAGTAACGGGTTATGCTTATGAGTTAGTTTCACCTGATAACCGGGACTATTTAAGCACTTTGCCTGCACACATTAAACTGGAATACCAGCTCAACAATGACCATCTGGATGTGGCATTGGCGCATGGCAGTACCCGCAGCATCAATGAATATGTTTTGGAAAACACTGATGAAGCTTATGTACTGGATATGATGAACGAAGCTAGAGCGGATATTTTATGTGTGGGGCATTCTCATTTACATTATCACCGCATATTAAAAGCTGCTGACGGTAGCTTTAAGCATGTCATTAATATCGGTTCTGTCGGCAAGCCCAAAGATGGTAATCCCTCTGGCTGTTACGTGTTGCTAACTATAAATGAAAATAGTTCGGTCAATGATAAGGACGGAATTCAGGTAGACTTTATCAGGATATCTTACGATGTAGAACGGGCAGCTAAAGCAATTGAAGATAGTCCATTGCTGGACGAACTTGCCGACCGCCTGCGCAAAGCTTACTGATATGCACAACGAGACGTTAAACATCTGGAAACAGTTTGATAAAGGTTTGAAGCAATATGTATGCGGCAAAGTCAATCACGGAGAGGAATGCCATGATATATTGCAGAACCTCTACCTTAAAATTGACGGCAATGTGGAGCTGATTAAAAAGGCACATAATTTGCCATCATACTTATTTCGCATGGCACATCATGAAGTGATGAATCATTATCGTAACAATACGAAATATGAACTGCATGAAGTCATGGAATTTGACCGGCCCGTTCACGATCCGGAGATCAGGGACGGCAGCTTAAAGCTGGCTGACTGCTGTCTGCGGCCCATGATCGAAGCATTAGCACCTATTTACCGTGAGGCATTGTTGCTGGCAGACATTGAAGGCTTGCCCCACAAGGAACTGGCAACAAGGGCGGGTATTAGTCTTTCTGCTGCCAAAGTCCGTGTACAACGTGCACGTCAGCAACTCAAGGCTGCAATCCTGAAATGCTGTAACTATGAGTTTGACAACTACGGCAACATCGTGGGAAATCATTCTTGCTGAGTTGTGTCTTTTTTAAAGCTGCTCCGTCTTTGGTTAAATAGTATTATGAAAAAACTTCTCATGGCTGGCCTTATGGCCTTGTCAGTAGCCAGCATCGCTACTGCCGGAAACATCAAAAAAGGAAAGAAAGCAAAAGCAGTTGTTCAAAAGGAACAATGTTGCGACAAGGGCAAAAAAGAACCTAATTGTTGCGGCGGCGGTTCCTGTTGCAAGTAATCTCTAAAGCCTTTTGCCCAACGGTAAAAGGCTTTACTATTTAATGGCCATTAGTTGAGGTTTACTATTCAGTCTTACTGCAAACAAAATGAAATCAAAGATTTACTATACAAAGAAAAGATACAATTCCAAAGTTCCCTTCGCAAAAATCGAATCCCAGGGTATCGACGCCCTTATTAAGCTGATCGTTTGTATTGTAGTCAGAATTGCTTTTGAAGAAAGCGAACAGAGTAGCGTTGAGATCAAAAAGACCTAACCATCAATCAGTTGCAAAACCGGGGTTCGATTGTGACACTCACATAATAAAACAAGTCGCTGGTTTACAGCGACTTGTTAATGTGCGGGCTGAACGGGGCTACACTCGAACCCCTCATCCCTTTTTTAACGTTTATTGGCAATATAGAAGTCAATAAAAACCTACGCTCCGCTATTGAAAATGAGAAGGCTGTTAATCAACTAATCAATCGTTCAGCTAATGAATCCAAAATAAAAAAGAACCCTAAAAATAAAAAGGGAGGTCACCACCTGTAGATATATCTACGGTATTCTTTTGTACCTCCAATTGCTGGACTCCCTTCAAAATTTACTTAAAAAGCTTGCTTCTCGTATCTAAATTTTTATCCTTTGGACATTAGTTAAAAAAAAATGATCACAAGATGAGAACGTTCGTTATGGGGGATATACATGGTGCTCACAGAGCCATGGGGCAATGTTTTGAGAAAGCCGGGTTTGATTATGATAATGACATGCTTATTCAATTAGGTGACATTGTTGACGGCAATGATGAAGCATATGAATGTGTAGAGGAATTATTGAAAATAAAAAAACTCATTAGTTTAAAAGGAAATCATGATGACTGGTTTCACGATTTTATTCAGACGGAACTTCATCCCGTTTTATGGAACTTTGGCGGCAAAGGGACGCTTGTCTCTTATCTTAAGCATGCCGGAAAGGCCGGGCGTTTCTTTGCATCCGGCAATGGGTTCAAAACAGCACTAAACGCCGAAGACATTCCGCAACCCCATCAACGTTTTTTTGCCACTCAGATACCGTATTACATCGACGAAAAACAGCGTTGCTTCCTGCACGGTGGTTTTGACCCTGAATTACCATTTCACAACCAACAGGCGGAAACGTTCTATTGGAATAGGGGGTTATGGACTGATGCGCTGCTTCGGAGCAACAACGGCCAGGTTTTGAAATCACGAACTGAATTTCGTGAAATTTATATAGGGCATACTCCCACAACAAGGTTTGGTACAAACCAGCCAATGAACGTCTATAACATCTGGAATTTAGATACCGGAATAGGACAAAGCGGACGATTGACGATCATGGATATTGATACTAAACAATTTTGGCAATCAGATTAACATTGACATAAAAGTGGAGTTTTAAGTGAAAGACCCAAAGTTTCTGCTATATTCATTATTATATCAATAAATCATGAAATTGGGTCGTAACGAATCGTGCCATTGTGGAAGTGGATTAAAATTTAAAAAATGCTGCGGGGTTAAAAAAAATACTGAAGAAAAACCTATTCAATTGTCTATCCCTTCATTACTTGGTGTTGTAAAATTCGGCTTAGAGAATATGGATATCTTGCCGGGCGGAGCCAAAAGCATTCGGGTTAAAGACATAAAACTGGCAAATGGTGGTGACACCATACTTTGCGAGTTTTATTCAGATTATATTCACGCCCTAGACATAAAAGGAGAAATGGCATCCATTATGGGTTATTTCTCGGGGTTGTTCAAAGGGGACCTATATAGAGACATAAACATCAGTTATTTCGGAGCTAAAGCATTTGATAATAGTGGTAGTGAATTGCTTTACGCGATTTCTCAAAGAAAAGCAGCAGAAGCTATTAGTAGTGGAAATTCAATAGAATGGCTAAGGACAACTTGGTTTCAGGAAAACACGCCCGACTACAGATTGGCACGAGCGAAGACTATTATATCGGATATTGAGAATGCACTTAGGGATGTTATCAATGATTTATACAAGAACAAATTTGGAAGCGCTTGGTGGGATCTGGCTCTGAATAAAACAATTGGCGACCCAGTCAAACGGACCTATCTTAACCAATTTGGTATTTCAATTTCCGATGGAGATATTCTGATTAAATACACATTCACACTTGATCTGAAAAAAATCATCAGTGCGGACTGGGGTGTTTTTAAACACCTATTCGATAAGAAGACAGCTTTCGAAGACGCGATGGTTGAGCTTAATATCATAAGGAGGGAAGAAGCGCACAATAGAGATATATCAGAGAAGCATTTAATCGACCTTGAACAAATTTATAATCTCCTGCTGTCGAGAATTTCTCAACAGTATTCGAATTTAGTCCTGAATTATTTAGTTGAAAATTGGAGATCGAAGATAAAATCAATAATGATGTACGAGCTCAAACCGGTTTTTACTATGGAAGAGTTCAACGGCCTAACCAGCTTGGAAAAAAAACGTCTATTAATTTTGGAAGACTGTAACGCCCAGATCGACTACTTAGACGGAGTTACACTGAAACTGGAATCGCTAATGCCGCCTTTATCAAAAAAACAAAAGCATCAGTTACTTACCGATCTATTGAGTGAATACAAGAATCTTATTAAGCTGAAACTAGAATATACGATGAAGATGGAGTTTGACAATTTGCACGAACTATTTTTAGCAATAGAAACGCAACAAAACAAGATGGATGCTTTTTCAAAACAGCTTCTTTTAGAAGAAAGCTAATCTGTGAGCGCATGTTTTCTGGCAGAAGATGTTTTTAGTGTCTTAGGGCAGTAGAATGGATGTCATATGGACGAGTGTAACTATGATTTGCGACCGTTTTTACCAGCTTTTTTCATAGCCAGTTTAGTTAACACTTGACGATCTTTTCTTTTAAACAGAATTTGTAAAAATTCCTTCGTTGGTAACTCCAGCCCCTGTGTAAAAATATTAATGTCTGTGTCTTCAATGCTCGTATTCTTATAGCCCGTACTACTTTGTTTAACATGATGCACCCCTCCTTCTACTTCGTATCGAATTGGAAACTCATCAGTGGCTTCTTTACCAATAAAAGGTAGTAAAAAGTCATAAGAGAATACTTCCATATCGTTGTCCAACAAATCCTCGTCATAGTCGCTCATGATAAATGCGAACCACAGAAAAACTAGTTCAATCTTATTTAATTTACTTGGATCGACATTTTTTGAAAGCTTATATAAGGCTTTAACGTCCGGTAAGAGATCATGAAAAAGCCATTGCTTAAACATGTTTTGAACGAGTACGGTTGTATCGTCCGCAAAATACTTTACGATTAGATCTGGAAATGGAAGTAGTTTTTGCTTAAAACTTTTGCCATCTATAATATGTATTTTAAAGTTTACCTCTTTCTGTCTTAGCTCCAAATAATCACTTGTCACCTGAGATAGATATTTATTAGTAAACAGTAGAAAATGTTGGACTCTTGAGGCTACCGCCCAATCAATTTTTGAAGATACCTCAGAAACCGGAATTCCCTTCGCGTGATGTTTACATTCAATAAACCATCTTTCGGAATACGGTCCCATCAAAGGATTCACTACTGTATGAACGGCTTCTATATCCCGTCCTTTGTCAGAGCCTCCCTCTCGCCAATTAAGGGAGTGAAATTGATATTTTAGCAACAAATCAAAACACAATTCCTCAAATTCTTTCCAGTCAATTTTTTCGAATTTAATATCACTATCCTTAAATGTCATATCGATTTATATGTATGGATGAATATAAAATAAAGTTCTTAATTACTGCATAATCATTTGATAACAAGTTAATTTGTAACTTAGAACTTATATAATGTTTTTTGCCACCCTTATCAAATAGATTATGATTCAAAACCAAGCTGAGCAGGTCAGTTTAGCGGACAGTGAACTTGATGTTTCGGACGATAGTTACAATGCTCTGATCGACTTCATACAAGAGGATATTAAAGTAAATGATAGGGTCGATGCCTGTTTTCATTTTATAAAATATCATGACTGTATCAACCGAGAAAAAGATTTTTTAAAAACCCTTCGAAAACATTTGGTTTATTATTGCTTCCCTAAAACAAGGTATAAGGGGAAAACCGTTGACGAAATTACAGACTTGGTATTTGAAGGAAGAGACAAGTTTTTTAACGCTAAGGATTCCGCTAATGGCCGTAAAGGTTCCAGCAGGTCAGGCGAACTCGGAGAAATAGCCTTATATTTTTTATTGGAATCATATTTAAAGGCACCCCAGATTATTAGTAAAATGTCTTTAAAGACTACACAAGGGGAAAACTTTAAAGGTTCTGACGGAATACATTTAGGCATTCAGGGAGATAAAAAGTGCATCTTTTATTGCGAATCAAAACTCAACAAAAAACGTGATGCTGCATTTGAGGATTGTGTGAAATCCGTTTTGGATTTTCAAGGAAAGAAAAAGGATTTCGAAATATCAATTATCAGCAATCATATAGATGTTGCAGACGCCGAATTACGCGAAGCCGTCATCGAATTTTTAGACCCAACCAAAGCTAAAAGCGATGATTGGCTCGAAGTTCATACTTGTTTTATCGGTTTTAACTGGGATAAGTTTGTAGAAATTGAGGCATCTCTGACAAATGATAAATTAATGGAAGAATTGAAAAATCAGCTAACTGCGGAAGTAGCGATAATAAAATCCTACCTGAGTAAAAAGATAGTTTATCCGACCATTAGACAGCGTTTTTTCTTTTTTGTGATGCCGTTCAAAGATATCGATGATTTGAGAACAAGTTTCCTCAACCTGCTTTATGGAACAAAATAATCAAGAGTCGATTTATGATATTCTCTCAGATCGGATAAGTAAATCTGGTCAGTTTAGAGTTTATAATCGGCTTATACAAAACGAAATTCTAGACAGTCTAAATTTACAAGGTATTTCTGGAGTGAATCTGTCGATCGACGACATCCAGTTCCTGGTGAAATCTGCATCAATATTTGCTTGTTCCACTAAAGACGAATACAAGCAAATAGGTTATAGCATTGGGACTCTACTATATATCTACTATAAAGATGAATATCCCGAAATTATAGATGTTTGCTCTTTTTTACTGGTCCGACTGGGTAATTTTCCCGCGCACCAGTTGCTAATGAAAAAATGTGCATTGACCGACACTGAGAAATTTTCAGAAATGCCTTTCGATCTACAAATTGAATCAGCAAGTAAGAGTGTGGAAAACAAAGTGCGTATTGGTGAGACGGAGCTTTTATTAACGGATTTCCAAAGTGAGCTGTTAGAATCATTGACCACGGGAATTGATTCAAGCTTTTCGGCGCCCACGTCGGCGGGTAAGTCATTCTTGTTGATTCTCTATATTATCAATTTAATCAAAACAAAGGAACAGGTTAATATTGTTTATGTCGTTCCTACAAAAGCATTGATAAATCAAGTAAAGAATGACATCCGAGAGAGCTTTAGACGATACAATATAGATGGTGTCCGCGTGCTCTCTTCAACCATCTCATTTGAATTTGAAGATATCTATGCCCAAATCAAACAAGAAAAGCATATTTTAATTTTAACGCAAGAAAGATTAAGCAATCTGTTGTCAAAACAGGAGCTGGATATTAATTTAGATGTACTGATTGTAGATGAAGCACAAAAGATTAATGATGGTAATAGAGGGATTATATTGGAACGTGTTATACGTCAAACTATAAAAAGGTTTCCGTCACTAAAGGTTGTTTTTTCTTCTCCGCTTGCGTCCAACCCCGAGTTTTTTCAAAAGTATAAAGCATCTGTTCAAAAATTTCAGACCAATTATTCCCAGGTCCATCAAAATGTTATTTTTCTCAATTCTAATAAAAAGCAGGAATTCCTTGCCTGTTTAGGCGTTGAACAAATACCGATCTTAAAAGAATCACAACTACAAAAACAATGTCCGAAAACCAACAAAGCTAAGATGGCTTTTTGGGCGTTCCATCTTGGTAAAAACCAATCTAATATTTTATATGCGAATGGTGCAGCAGATACTGAAGAGTTAGCAAGTGAATTATGTAAATATTTACCGGATGTCCAACATGACGCGATCAGCATATTTTCAGATTTTATCAAGGATAATATTCATGCAGAATATACCTTAATTGACTGTCTGAAAAAGGGGGTTGTATTTCACTATTCAACAATGCCACGCGAACTCAAAGAAAAAATAGAGGAATTGTTTGCTGATGAAAGTGTTCCCGTAAACTACTTGTGCTGTACGAGCACGCTTTTGGAAGGTATGAATTTGCCGGCAAGGAACGTGTTCATCCATAAACCAACCAAAGGCAAGGGTACGAAAATGGGCAAGTTTGATTTTTGGAACCTGGCGGGTAGAGCCGGTCGGCTACTGAAGGACTTTTATGGAAACATTTATTGTATCGACGTCGGTGAATGGGGGGGCGAGGGGTACATACCCGAAAAGTCAATTGAAAACTACGCAATAGAGAGCGCAACCGAAGATTCGCTAACTACTCGTAGTGGCGACCTCTCAGTTTATATGGAAAATGCTAAAGAAGTGTTCCCGTTAAAGGAAAGAGAACTTTTAGAACAAGCTGCATCGACGTTTGTACTTGATTTTTTAGAAGACAATGCCAATACGGTCGAACGGTTTGTCAACGACAACCAAATCGTGTTAAACTCGTTAGATAACATACTAAAGATTGATGAATCTATTAAATCAATTGTGACAAAAAACGTACTGCCTAAAGAAATATTAAGAAAAAATTCTGGTATAGATCCAAGATTTCAAAATCAGCTATTTTTATTATTTCACACCAGAATTTATACTTATTTCCTTCCTAAATATCCGGCATCTGGTCAAGAGTTTTACGATTCACTAGTGGCGATCTATCAAATTATTGATGAGGTTTTTTTAGGTGAATCTGACAAAAAAATATTAAAGCATTTCGCCGTTATATCATCGCAATGGATAAACGAAAACTCTATCGGATTTTTAATTCAGGAACGGATAACTTATGAAAAAAAAGAAAAGAAATTTGTTTCTGTTAATAAATGTGTCCGTTCTATGGTAGACGAGATCGAACGCATTGTCACCTTTAAATACTCCAAATATTTAAAATGCTATACTGACATTCTTCAGTATTTCTTGATCAGTACAGGAAAGGAGATCAATGTGATCAATCTTTCAGCCTATTTGGAACTTGGGGCATATCATCTTACAACATTAAGTTTACTATCATTCGGTGTTTCAAGAACAACGGCCATAAGATTAAGAGGTATAATAGGGAACAATAATTTAGACAGGTCAGAATGTCGGAAATGGATAGACGATAATATGGAAAGGAAAAAATCGGAATTACCGCGTGTCTGCCAGGACGATTATGAAAAGAATTTTGAATAATTTCTAGATCCAATAATAATCCAAATGGACCGCGTCTGCTGGAAATAAAGCCCCCTAACACTCGCTGCTCGGGGGCTTCAACCTAAACCTTATCACAATAGGCAGAAGATGCCTATGAATAACAAACATAGTAATATCAAAGCTGTATCAAGAAACAACGTGAGATTTCTTAATCACTTTTTGACTTCACCTCACTACAGTTCAAAAATATTGCATCATTTAAAACGCACTCGAGCTCCTGATATGGTTCAGGTACGGCTTCCGTCATCGCAAACTTGAATGAATTATTTCCGTCGACCTGCATATGAAATCTTTTTTCCTTTCCTTCATAATTTACATAGACCTGGAAAACTTGCAATTTCCATACGTTCATTGGCTCGAATCGGAACTCGATATTATTTCCATGCAAAGGAACGACGGTTTTAAAACGCTCTATCATTCTGCAAAAATAGTGTCACTAATTGAATAGTTCTAAATCAATTGTATACAGGTAAGTACCAAACCAGCTCCGCGCCGCTGAACGGCCAACCCAGTCCTTACTCTGAAACCATAATCAGATTAATAAAAGAGGCCGTATCATTTACGGCCTCTTTTATATTTTTTTCATAATCGTCATTTAACGTTTGACTATTTTGAAAATGTAATTTTTTTCCTCAATAGAAACAGTAAGCTGATAAACCCCTGAAGCCAGGTTCCCGATATCAAATATTTGTTCTGCATTATTCATTTTCCATTCCTGTACTAATCTGCCGCCCGCATCATATAGCCGCAGTAAACTATTGATGTTGACCTGGCTAATAGCAACGGTGAATTTCTCGGTTGTTGGATTGGGAAAAATGCTAACGTTGATATCTCCACCATGTATGCTTTCATTCTTTGCCACACGTTGGCCAATTATAACCGGGCCGGTGTCTCCGTTAACCGTATCCGTCCCGTTAGGCCCAATAGGATCAGTGCAGTCATAATATCTCTTTACACGATTGCCGGCATTATCATAATTAAACTTTATAGAACAACCACCACCGGGTTGCGGAAGGTTTTGCGCCACAGTAATTGTCGCAGAGCAAATGAGCGTCACGATTATTATAAGCAATAATTTCATTGTTAAGATTTGAGGTAGTGATTAATTGTGAGAAAAAAGCCCAGGCTCATATTATGTGTGGTAGAGCGCTTGGCAATGCCGTTGTTACCATAATTATATTTTGATTCTAAATCTGACCAATAGGATAATTTGGCATGAGGGTTAAACATTATTACGTCCGGATCAAAAGTCAAGTCGATATCTTCCTTGTGATTTTCGGGATTTATAAAGCCGTAATCCATTCGTACCGCAGCATCCAGTGACCAACGGTCATTAATGAAGTATTCAGCTCCTAATCCAATCCGGCCACCAAAATCAAGCCTATGATAAATCCCTTCGCTAAGCGTTCCATGATACAGCACAGTTGTTAAATAATTTGAAGTGTATGATTTATCTTCAATGATCAACGTTTCATTTTTGGTTGCGCCTTTTCCCAAATAATATTCTTTATACTGCATCAGGTAGGCGAAGTATAATCCAGTTGAGAAGTAGGGTTGGAGATTGCTGGATGATTTAATCGAAAACTTAATATCTAATGGAATCTTCAAATAATTAAGGTTTGAGTATCCTTCCAGTTTAGGGAAATCATCATCTGGTCCACGATCACCTGCATATTTTTGTCCCATTTGAGTGTACTGAACACCTAATGAAATTGCAGTAAGTCCTGATTGTCTTTTAAAATGGTAACCACCAACAATACCTCCACTGTACTTAAATGTACTTTTCAGGTCCAGTTCATTGTCCGCCTTTCTATCATCTTTATTCTGCAAGGAGACTTTATTAAAACCATTGGTAATGCCGAAGAAGACACCGGATTGCCCCTGTGCAAGGCAGGGTGCAAACAGGAACATAAGCAGTAGTTTTTTCATAGGATGTTTCTATTTATTTAATTTTTTAATAGCAATGTTTTGTTTTAGCTTATAAGAACCAGGAAGTGTGCCTACGTTAAGGATATCGAGTTGCTTTAGGAATTCTTCATAGTCTTGTTTTTCCCAGGCATGATCGGCCGCTTTAAGTTTTTGACTATGCATCATTTGGTTATGATAATCGCTTGTTTGCAAGCTTTTGACGTAATCATCTATCTCAAAGAATAGGGCCAGGTCACCTTCAAGCAAACTTATTCCCCCCCTTTAAAAAGGACACTCAGGTTATACACATAATCTTGTTGTGTTTTTGCAGGAATAATAAATTGTGACCATTCATATAAAAAGAACTTTTGAACGAAACATCCGTCCATTTCGATATGGATATCCTTAGAATTTTTTCGTACAACAGATGAATAAGTATTCCTTTCCCTTGTGTCAAAGGCTATAATGACAATTACGACGTCAGATTCAAAACTTATGTATTTCGTAAAATCTTGCGTTATCTTAAAACCATGATTGAAAAATATTGGTGCAAGCTGTTCTTTTACGGCTTGGTTTAGTTCCATTCTGTTTTACATTTAAAAGAAGAATTAAATGGTATTGCCATAATTAAGATCGCCATATAACGAATAAAAGCTAGGAGGAACTCCCATTTTTTCAAATTCTTTTTTTAATTCTTCCCTACTCATTTATTATGGTTGACATTGATGATTCCTATTTGCCCATGCGTAGCCCAAAGGGAACAGGAGTATTAGCGTTTATATAGGATATCTTTAGTTTTCAATTGGCGACAAATAACAACAGTGCTTTTTCAAAAAACGACATGCTATTTATTTGTTCCATATCTTTTTAATCTATTATAAATGTACTCGCAAGCATCACCTTCGGAAAAAAACACTTTCTCCTCATAGCGTACCCCTCGTTCACTAAAATAGAAAACTTCCCATTTTGCATAATTGTGAAATAGTACAATTGTGTCAGGATTAAGGTCGTCAAATAATGAATACATACGGGCAGGCACGCCTATTTTCTCAAATTCATTTTTTAATTCTTCTCTATTCATTTTTTAAGGATTGAATGGCGTAATTATTCCTTTGTCTAATAAAAATTCAACAGTAAATTGAGATTCATATTGAATGCCAAGTCCTGTCTTGCCGAAGGCAGGTAAGATAGTACTTGAATTTACTTCAAAAGGTTTAACCACTTCATAAACGTTATATATATTTGGATCTGCGTGATAAGGCAACGCTCTCATTTCTATTGGAGTGCCGGATGGAGAAAAATATCGGCCAGTATTCCCTCCAAACCGATCGATTATATCACCCTTCATTAAATATTTTTTAGTCACTTCTCCCAAAGCTCCGTTATTTGGTGGATAATAGTGCCCAAGTGCGGTAGAAACTTGCTCTTGCTCGGCTATGACAGCCTTATTTACCGCAGATCCTGCGGCTGATTCCCCGCCAATACTTCGGCTGGCGGTAATGGTAAAATCGCCCTGTAGCTCATTATAGATAACCCCGTCACCCGAAGCGACATGATTCATGGCTAAAGTACCGGAATAAACTACCGACTTTCCAAATAGCTGGTCAAAGATCGCCTCCGACAACGGGCCGCCACCCGCAGCAGCTAAACCATCGAAGAAGGTTTTGGCCATGTACATGACCATATCGGTCGGCTTTTTGGGATTGGGTGCGTTACCCGTAGCCACATCGATGGCCACATTACCGACCATCGTAATGGAAGTCCCTAACTGTATGTTCTTTGTTGCTACGGTTGTGATACCCCCGGCAGCGCCGCTGGCAAAATAAGCCAGTCCTGTCTGCCAGGTACGCACCTTATGCCAGTTATTGTACAGGTTCATACCACCTCCGATCACGCCAGCGCCTATATATACCCAATTATTGCCGGTAGGGTCAATGTTATTCAGCGGATCATTCCCTACATAGCTGTATCGATTAAAGCCCTGCGTTCCGGCTGTAGCGGAGACATAGTTATCCGGGCTGAGCATCCGGCCTACCACGGGATCATACATCCTGCCATTCATATTCACCAATGCAAATTCCGGTAGCATCTCATGGCCGGAGAAGCCGCGCAGCCATTTGAATTGCAGGTTAGGTGACAGGTTGTTGTAAGTCCAGTCAGAAGGATTGCGCAGCCTGCCCCAGGCATCGAAATTCTGCTCGGTTATTACAGCGCCGTTTTCATCGGTTAAAGCGACTATTGAACCAAGATGATCTTTGTAGGGATAGTATATTTGCTGGTTATCTGCTTTGTCTTTGAGTATGATTGCACAAATACCGTCGCCGCCGGGGATATAGTGTATCCTCATATCCTGGTTGTTCTGGCCGGTAAAGGTCTCGTAGCCCGGTCCGGCATATATCCTGTTTTCTATATCGATGCCATTCTGTTTTAACTCGGACTTGCAGCGTTCATAACCTGGCCCATAAGTATAGTACAGCTCACTGGCATCTTCTTTTACGCTGGCTGTTTTTAGGAAAGGCGTATAAACAACATCCTGTTCTAATAAACTGATGTTCTGCGGGCTGCTGATACTAGCTACCGCATGGGTACTCCCATTATAAGAATATGCACCCGCATCCGACTTGGTTTTTATATTACCCATCGACAGGTTCAGGTTATTCACGTTGTCGTAGATAAGACTTACCGGCGTATAGCTTTGCCCGTTCGCATCCACTACAACAGAGGACGCAAGCCGGTTCAGGTTATCATAGCTAAACGTTTCAGTCAAATCTTTTATGCCGTCATAACGCTTGAATATTTTGCGGCTGGGGATGTTATAGTATAGCTGCAGGTCCTCAACCCCCGGTGTATAGTATCGCACCGGCATGCCGTACACATAGGTATTCTCTGTAGAAAGACCGTTTCCTGTAGTGTATTTTGTGTATTGCCCCAGGCCATTCATGTCACCAGCGGTAAAAAGCATTGTACCGCCATCTGTCGCTACGGTCTTTAGGTTACCCAGGTTATCGTATTCATTGTTGATCTTTAGTCCCGAGGGATAAACAATGCCGGATAGGTTGCTGTACTGATCATAGCTAAACGATGTAGCATACGGTATGCCGCCAATGGTTTTTGTCTGCTGGGTCTTTCTTCCAAGATTGTCATATTGGAATCCTTCATTTACACCATTGAACCCGGTTACTGTTTTCAACTGGTTGGCTATGCCGGGAACACCGGTATTACTGCCATTATACTCATATTTAGTAATTCCTTCCGGCCCTGCGCGTGTTATTTTCCGGCCCAGCACATCGTACTCCATTTTATAAGTATTGCCATTAGCATCTGTCTGCGTGGTCAATTCTCCATACCCGTCATACTGGTATTGAAGTGTGCCCATATCCAGGTCCGATGTGGCAGTAAGCCGGTCATAGACGTCATAACTGTTCTTAGACAGAACCAGTACGTCATGCTTTGTCTCCAGCAAGTTCCCGTGGCTATCGTATGAATATTTTATGGTGCCGCCATTGTCCTTTATCGCTATCTTTTTGTTGGTGGCATCGGTGACGATTGTGATCGACTGCCCTGCAGGGTTTGTTTTGGTAGCGCTAAATTCGCCGTTAGCATAACCATACCCATAACTGGTTATGCCCATTGCATTACTTTCGCTGCTTACCCTGTTGTAGTTATCATAACTGTAACTGGTAGTAAGTGGCGTTTCATTGGGGAGATAGCGGTTTGTCCGTGTAGCTATATTGCCTTTCCCATCGTAGGTAGTTAACTGTGACGTGTACCAAAGCAGCGGGTATAAATTAGCTTTAAAAGCAAATACTCTTTGTTCCATCTCCCTCTGCAGGAAATCGAAAAATACGATCTTCATTGGCCTGCCCGGCTCGATAGTGCGTTTTAAGAATACTGCGTTTTGTACGCCCCCGGTACTCCATACCAGCTCATTGGTGCCGCTATATCCTGCCGGCAAAATGGTTTCCACCAGGTCGCCAAAACCGGTGTATATATATGAAGTGGTCAGCTCATCTTTTGTGGTAATTGATAAAGGTTTGCCCCATTTAGGATCAAAGGTTGCTGTTTCCGTCTGCCCAAGTGGATTGACGGTTTTTATAGGGTACCTGCCCTTGGGGTCAAAGACAAATAAACTGTGGCGGAAGCCACCGGCAGTATTTGGCGTGAATACACTTTCATCGATAACATTGCCATATCCGTCGTGTACGTAAGCATGATTTATAGGCAACAGTTGCCCATCATACTCATTCCTGAAAGTAAGGCTACCCTTGTTGTTATAGGCAAAAGTGGTTTTAGTCGTAAGCGGTGGCGCTCCTGTGCGTGTTTTTGTTTCTGTGATATCTGAGGGCAAAGCGGGGACTGGCGTGCCGCTGTTGGCGGTATAATTGGTAGTGACCTCGTTCTGTTCGACGCCGTTAAAGTCGATGGATTGCTTGGTGATGTTTCCGTAGCTATCGAAGCTGTTAGCGGTATATTTATAAGTACCGGCAAGCCCGTTGATTTCTTTAGTACTGATGGGGAAGGCCGCATAACGTTTATTGCCGAGGTTGGTAAAAGAAATGACCGATTCGGTGCTGCTCAGCAAGGCACCGGTGACCGCCGATTCCGAGTAAAATTTGGACAGGTAAGATTGCCCGAACGGTACATTATAGGAGTATTCTGATACCTGCCTTATACCTGTTGACGTATTAATATCAGTAGTTTTCTCAAAGCCCAGGAACCCTTTACCCGTCCCATGAAATACTGCACTTTGATATTGGAACTGCAGCTCACTGACGCCACCTGTTCCATCTGGTTGTGAGATTTTGTCCACTACCATGACAGGCAGGCGAACACCACTGCGGAGATAAGGACCGGCTTGCAGGTTCGTATTGGTGTTGTAGCTACTGGATTTATTTAAAAAATCATAGCTGATCGTTGTGGTATAATTAAAGCCATTATTTACCTTTTCCAGCAATCTTTCTGTACCGTTCGCACCAAAGCTGATAACGTTTGCCTGGAAATTCTCATTGGATGTTAATATATCTGTCCGGCCATCACCATTCATATCAAAGGTCATGGTGCCGTCGGTATTCGAAAACCAGCCGCTATAATCGTAAGTAGCCTGGTAAAAGCTATTGCCCCGGCTGGTGTACCGGAAAATGTGGCTGCGCGGCGTGGTGCCGTTCATATAAGGCACGACATGCAGGATGTCACTCTTTCCGTCCCCATTAAAGTCACCGATGATTATTTTATCACTGACTACGATCTTGGTTTTCTTGTATTCAAATTGCCGTTGCTCTTCATAGGGATAAGTCGTGAGACTGGACAAGGTAAATGAGCTGCCGGTAAATCCCCAGCCATTGGCATAACCGATCTGCCAATAGCTATTTATACGGTCCCGTGTGATGATGTCGGTTTTTCCATCGCCGTTAAAATCGCCTGTATAAATATCATCGTTCTTTTGCGGGTAACTAAGCGTCGATTTCAGCTGTAAAACGGTATAGGAGCCGGAATTAAAATTATCCGTCAGGCCGTAGATTCCGGCCTGGTTATTCTTTACAGCCATGATATCGCTTCGGCCATCGCCGTCAAAATCCGATACAATTACCTGGTCTGCATCAGATATATCGTTTAAGCTTCCGGTCGCACCTAAAAATTGTACTTGTATCAGGCCTGTACCAGGTGGGTATTTATTGCCCATGAACATGTAGGCACTGGTGTTATTGATGCCGAGGCACAGGAAATCGGCTATCTTATCACCGTTGAAATCACCGTTCAGCACGTACTCGCCATTGAGCGGTATAGTGTAGCTGCCGCCATTGCCATTCACCTGTGGCAGCGGCATACTTACATCCGTATAGCTGCCATTACCGTTACTCAGGGATTGTGCAACACCGGTATATATGATTGTTCCATTGGAATTGATGAATTCAGCCCGGAGTATATCATCCTTTCCATCTGCATTATAATCCGCTGAAAAAAAGCTCGCAGGGCTTTTGGGCAATATGTTCCTTCCGCTGGAATTAACTAGGGCTATTGTTTGCGAATTGCCAATATTAGTCGTACTGTACGGTTGCAGGTTGGTGTTGTTACTACTGCCCTTATAGACATCATACTGATCATGGTAACTTAAACCATAGAGACCGCTGGCTGTGCTGCTCCTTTTAGCAAATATCACATCGCCGTAGCCGTCGCCATCAAAGTCACCGGAAAAACGATCCTGCCAGTTAAGGGCAATCCCGGTATTATCGATTGTCATATCATCCGGCTGTTCCCCATATTTGAAGATGGTGGGGTTCAGTTTGGTACCATCCGCGCCGGTCTCTTCTATCTCTGTAAGGAAGGAATAAATATTGTCATAACCATACCTGCACTGGTACGTCTTGAATGCCTGCTGACCTTCGGCTGTGATTACAATTTTATCCAGCAGGTAATTGTAGTTAAGTGTCGTCCCCTTTTCATACTGTGTATTCTGGTCGCTACGCTGCAGGTAATAGAACTTTACAGAATTGTAGGGTTGAAGGCCGGTGTTGTAATTCCCGGTGTACCGGATTTCGCTTATGCGAAAATCCCGTTGTCCGTTATCATAGATGAAATCAACATAATTGCCATAATTGTCGTGTATCCTGTTGACCCGCCAGGAAAGCACTTCTGTGTTGTTATCATTGATAACCCTGGAATCTTTAGTGTTACCGAATTCATAGGTAATACCTTCTTTAGAGGTCATTTGGAACCATTCCGGGCCAGACCCGATGCCGCCGAAAGACTGGATAGCGCTGTAGCTTTCGATCTCCATTCCATAGGTTGTCCCATTGGCTCCGTTCGCCCCACTGAGCGGGATCATTCTTGTACCATTGAAAGAGAATGGGTCAAGAATATTGAAATTGAGCGGCGATGCCCTGTTTTCAAAATGGCAATTACTGGCCGTCCGGGAGATGGCCGAAAGACCGCTGATATCCCAGCCCATACCTGCGATGCCATTATCGCCCTGGGAATTATATACCAATGCAAGGCTCGGTACCATATGGCCGGTACCTACAGGTATTTTAATCGGAATAGAATAGTTGACAGCGCCGGAAGCTGTGCTGTTAATACCGCCTTCTGTAATACCGACAGGTCTTGAAAGGTCAATATTCTTTACGAAGTTTGAATTATTGTAGAGCTGTCCATAGCTCACGGTTTGTGCATTTGAACGCAATGCCGGTTGTACGATCAGCAAAGAGCAAAGCATAATAGCCCAGTACCCATAACGGGCATCGAAAAATTTCTTTTTCATGAAATTTAAAAGGTTGTTTTCAGATTAGTAAATCAATTGACGGGGTTTATCAATTTACTCGCTGGTAAACGAAAGAAACTATCAACCTTACGATGTTGGAGGGCTAGAGGTGGATCTATCTATGGGGGAAATAGTGTGCGAAAGTACATTTATTTTAGATGCATACCGTTGATTATTAAAATTCAATGGGGGGTATTTTTCACGGTATGACCACGCTGAATTCAGACGTGGAAAATAAATTAATCAATTTTTTGAGTGGTGCGCCTTTCTGGTAGAAATGGTTGGCACCAGCTTTTTTCAACGTGTCCATATTATGCGGTTTGGCGGAAGCTGAACTTGCAATGACGATCATCTGCGGCCATTCATTTTTCAGGGCCGCAATAGTCACGAGCCCACCCATAATTGGCATTGTCATATCTACTATACAAATTTCTGGTGGGGCTTTGCAATGGCGTATGCTTTCTATTAATTCTTTGCCATTGGGAGCGGCAATGATAATTTCATAGTCCATTTGCTTTAACAAGGATGCAATTCCTTCGCGGACTTCTTTATGATCGTCCGCAATTGCAATTGAGTAAACGTTTGCAGTATTCATGTGCTTGTTTTTATAAGCACGTTTGCTAAAAGAGGATGAACATGAAAATAGGTCGGCCTCGCCGCAGGCTTCATGCTACCGTAGTTGAGGCCCTTGCAAGACCAGTACACAAGCAACACTAACGCCCACGGCGAGGCCGCAGGCGTTTAGCATTTACTTGGCTGTGTACTTTTTTGAAAAATTGCAAGGATTTCAACTACAGCCTCGTTTAGCTAAACGCTAATATGATTACGTCAATTCCTCCGAGCGTCAGAACGCATTAGAGAAACTTAACTGCAATGTTACGCAGCGCAAAAGTATAAAACCACCGTTAATAGACGGGATTTTTTTCTGTAGATGTTCAACTACGCCTTAGTGCGCTTCAGCCATTATTCCGATAAAAAAATCTATTAGATAATTGTCGTGATAGCGAAAAAGCATTTCCAGCATCCAGAATTTTGACCTACTGAATTGCAAAGAGCCGGCAATAGTTCTGCAAAACGGTGAAGATTGGAATGTGAAAGGTGGAGCGGTGATGGCAAACAGAAAGGTACTCAGGCATGGCAGCTTGTTCAGTGGCATAGGCGGTTTTGACCTCGCCGCAGAGTGGTGCGGCTGGCAAAATATGTTTCATTGTGAGGTCAATGAATTCTGCAACAGGATACTGAATTACTACTGGCCAAAAGCTGCTTCAATAAAAAACATAATCAGTTATGAGTGGGAAAAGTGGAAAGGAAAGATCGATGTGTTATCAGGAGGATTCCCGTGCCAGCCATATAGTGTCGCAGGCAAGCGACTCGGAAAAGCAGACCCCAGGCATCTCTGGCCGTACATGCTTAAAGCAATTCGCGCTATACGCCCGCGCTGGGTCGTGGGCGAAAACGTTCGCGGCCTTGTTAATTGGAATGAAGGGATGGTATTCGACGAGGTGCAGGCTGACCTGGAAGCTGCGGGATACGAAGTTGTCCCGTTTTTACTTCCAGCTGCTGGCGTCAACGCCCCGCACCGGCGGGACAGGATCTGGTTTATTGCTTACACCGACGGCCACGATGGTATCGGCAAGAAGCGAAGAGGCAATGAAGAAACGAAAAGCCTGGCGGGAGCGGTCGGGCCGCACGACGGTACCACCGGGCAATCTTGCGGAACAGATCACGATGATGCTAAAGGGATGGAGCAAAAACAACATGATGCTTCCAACCCCAACAGCGATAAGCGATCCAAAGGGGGGAGTAACGAGGACAGATCCGAAAAGGCAAAACGGAACCTTGGTAAATGCCCTGCATGGTTTGTTCGGAATACCTGGGAAGACTTCCCATCTCAACCCGCGCTTTGTGATGGAGATGATGGGCTTTCCGACATGCTGGACGCTATTACCTTTTCTAAGTGGAGGACGGAAAGCTTAAAAGCCGGAGGTAATGCAATAGTCCCGCACATAGCCTTCCAGATATTCCAGTCGATTAAAATGTTTACAAACAAAGCATTGATCAGATGAAAATAGAATTGAAGAAGATTGAGTATAGTGAACGGCTGAGCCAGGAAACAAACGCGTTTGCTGCCGACCTGTACATTGAAGGTAAAAAGGTTGGCATCGCTTCCAATGAAGGTCATGGTGGCCCAACGGATTATCATGCAACAAACGAAACCGGCAGGCAACTCATTAAAGAGGCTGAAGCATACTGTAAAGGGCTACCACCTATTGAATATTCCACATTTACTGTGGCGATGGATCTTGAGCATTTCATCGACAGACTGCTTGAAGATCACCTCCGACAGAAAGCATTGCAGCACTTTAACAACAAACTTGACAGACACATGAAAGACCACATAGTGTTTGGAATTCCTAATCAATCTTTCACCATGTTACGATTGAAATTCCCGGTTGACATGATTTTGGTATTGCCAGCGGGTAATAACATTATGCGTGACATGATTGAAAAGAAAATACTCCCGGAACTTAAAGACGGCATCATTCTCCTTAACACAAATATTCCCGAAAACATCTTGCAACAGGCAGGTTTGACCCCTGATCAATTCGTAAAACAGGATATTAACGGCACAAAAAAAATTAAAGCAGTAAAGAAAAATCCAAGGCCTCGAATGTAGCAGGCGATAAACAAAGCCACGAAGTATCATTTGTAAATAAGAAAACATGACGGATGACCAAACACAAAAACTAATTAAATTCCTCGCTGATTTAAAGTTCACCGGCGCTGAGCTGGAGCAGAAACTAAAGGAAAAAGTTGCCCAGGGACCATCAACTTTCATGCTCAGCCATGCTATAGCTTATCCCGATGCCAGCATGTCCTTCCAACTGAAATTCAAAAAAGATCTTCAGTTCGATGCGTACCGGTTTACGGAATATGAAGCCATCCTTAAAAACAATATTCAAATCGGCCATCAGGAAATTAATGGGATTGATACCGCAAAATTGGAAGACAGCTTCAAATCTGTTGACTGGAACCTATATTTTAATGACCCCAGGGGAAAGATAAACGAAAGCCAGCGTTTAGAATTTAAATCCCTGTTAAGTGAC
Organism: Mucilaginibacter sp. BGA-UO-ETr-C110; assembly: GCF_059567985.1. Classification (NCBI taxonomy): domain Bacteria; kingdom Pseudomonadati; phylum Bacteroidota; class Sphingobacteriia; order Sphingobacteriales; family Sphingobacteriaceae; genus Mucilaginibacter; species Mucilaginibacter sp. BGA-UO-ETr-C110. The sequence continues at coordinate 5,902,671 of NZ_JCAQPB010000002.1, read as the reverse complement.
CTATGGCAACTTACTTCCAGGGAGTCGGTTGAAGGCAGTCGCATTCAAAGTGTCCTGCAATATAAATATTGGCCGGACCATGCCTGGGATAATGAAACTAAAGATCTGCTTAAAATATTTCGTAAAGGCCGTACTTTTTCGGTTGGCGAAAACGGAACGGCAAATGCAGACTTAGCCTTTAATATTTTGTCCGGCAGGTTTGATGATTTGCAGGAAAAACTATCGTTAAGTGGACTGGTGAATCTTTCCCGTTTGGATCTATACTCGCCTATGGATGAAGCGCTTTCTGCAACCCAGGAGCATTTCACTCTTATGTTCGAAGATAATCAGCAGGAAGCGTTTGCGCGGTATACCGTTCCGGTTGGTCTGATAGACGAGCTTTATTATATACAGTCGTATTTCTTACAGGTAATTCCACATCCTGAAATTGAGCATAGGACGATCAATGAGGTTGACACTGGAGAACTCGAACACCAAATGAGCGAAATGAACTGGCGGGACAGCAACGTGCTTCATGCAATCTATGAAGAATGGGGTCCGGTATTCCAACCTGAAGTGGAGCATATCCGTGAGCAGCTCCGGCAGTTAAGCGAAGATAGTATCGGCGCTGACATTGCGAACACGCTAATGCTTAAATATTGGTCTGGCGTTAAAAATCTTAATGATGAAATTCCGCAAAGCGCATACCACCTGTTAGATACTTTCCCTTCTATAACTAAGGAATTTCCGATTGATTTTAACGCTCCCGCAGCTTATAACCTACTGTGTGGACGCGCTATTCTCTCACCGATAGAATTCGAGGAGAACCGTGGAACAGACGTATGGCTAAGCCTCGATTATACAAAACGCGAAACGGATAACACACCCTCAATTCTAAAAACTGTCGGACCGGATCTGACGGAACTCGAAACCCAGATCGCAGCACTCCCTGTATCAAACGACGCATTAGATGATATTAAAATGGGCATGATGGATGGTGATGTACTCAAAGCCAGACTGCGAAACGGACAGACCGTAGCGATTAAAATGGATATCAGGGCTGGGGAAATAAAATTATTTACCCCGGATATGATTCCAATACCTGTCAATATCCGGTTTGATCCGGACTGGAAACCTACACAATCCGAAGGCCAACAGGCCGAAAAAACAAACCAACAACTCCCAAATAGAAAGCCGAAGCCAGGATTAAACAACACCTATAAAAAGCATAGGAGAAAGGGTTTATAAAAAGATATGCCTGCTTTAAAACGGTAAGGATACGTTTTTCGGGTATCCGGCAAGATGTAGGTTTGTCGACAAACCCATCTTGCCTGCGCTTTGGGGCGCAGGAGAAAAACCCTCCGGAGTCGGGTTTTTAGAGATAATTGCTTACAACATGTGCGGATATGGGAACAGGAAAAAGTGAAACGGATAATCGGCTATCTCACCGGATACATACGCGGGTAACGCAAGGAAAGTATGAGGAATTGACCGGCATTCTTAAGCAAAGCGTCGGCATCCATTCGCTTAGCGAACTGCTCAGGAACATACTGGATAATAAAACTATAGCCGTTCGTGCCTATGATATGACTGGCAGCAAAATGATGACAGAGCTATCTGCAATCAGGGCAGAGCTGAATGCTATCGGTACTAATATTAATCAGGTAACGCGTAGATTTCACCTGCAGGATTCCGCCGAAGGACGTTTATTCCAGGCGCTGGAAGTAGGCCGCCTGTACCAGCAAACGGATCAGAAAGTAAGCGAACTATTTACCATCATGGCCAAATTTTCCGAACAATGGTTGCCAAAGTAGTGAACGGGAAAAATATAAGGAGCGTGCTTAATTATAATGAAAACAAGATTGAGCATGCGGAAGCGACCTTACTTATGGCTGCCGGTTTTTTGCGCGATCCCGGTGAGCTTTCATTTAAAAACAAAATGGACCGTTTTGAAATGCTCCTGCGGCAAAATGAGAAAACGAAGACCAATGCCATGCACGTTATGCTCAATTTTTCCCGCGCCGATAAGCTGGACGATGAGCTGTTAAAAACGATTGCTGAAGATTACATGAACCGCATCGGATTCGGCGGCCAGCCGTACCTTGTTTACCGGCACTACGATGCTGCCCATCCTCATATCCATATTGCCACGGTCAACATTGCGGAAGGTGGGGAACGGATCGAAACGCACAACATCGGAAGGATTCAATCGGAAAAAGCCAGGAAAGAGATTGAAACCTGGTACGGCCTCGTCAAAGCCGAGGACCAGCAGAAAGAGTTAAACTATATACCAAAGGCCGTGCCTTTGGAGAAAGCCCAATACGGTAAAAGAGAAACAAAGGCGGCTATTTCCGCAATTGTCAGGGAGGTTTTTGACTCCTACAAGTTTACTTCTCTTCCGGAATATAACGCCATACTCCGGCAGTTTAATATCCGTGCATACCGGGGCGAGGAAGGAACAAAAATGCACGAGAAAGGCGGGCTGATTTACCAGATTTTAAATGAGCAGGGCTTACCGATTGGCATCCCTATCAAGGCCAGTTCCATTTACAGCAGTCCCACGCTTAAAAACCTGGAGAAGCGATACCGGCCAAATGAAGCCGCACGCAAGCCATACGGTCAACGCTTAAAACACTTGCTGGACAAAACAATATTAGCAGCACGCAGTATGCCGGAACTGGAAGCGCAACTGAAGCAACATGGCATCCGCATTATTGTCCGCGAGAATGTTCAGGGCAATATTTACGGGATAAGCTTTATCGATAACGCTACCCGAACAATTTTTAACGGCAGTGATCTCGGCAAATCTTACGCAGCAAAAGCATTTATGGAGCGTCTTGCTGCGGCTGGACCAAAGGCACAAACTATCGACACAAACGGGCATCCGGAGCAAAATATTCACACCGGCGGCTCGACAAATAAAACGAATACGGCAGCATCGTTAAGCGATTATCCGGCAAATAAAGAGCCTGCCATTGTGCACATTATCGATGAACTGCTCGAGGTAAGTAATGAAGACATTAACCCCGACCCTTATCGGAGGAAAAAGAAGAAGCGGCTCCAGGCCGAGTAACCAGTGACAACGATTATAAAGCAGTGAGGAATGAATACGGGGGAGAACGCAGAAGCTTTAAGAAAAATAACAGACCTGATCCGAAAAGGCAGCATACTGTTGCTATGCCTGCATTTTTACATTTATTGCTATGCGGCATTCGCACAGTGGCACCTGGCCCACCCGATGGTTGCGCAGTTGCTGGGCAATCTCGGTAAGACCGGCTTATTCCTTCATTTCTACATTTCCAAGCTGGCGGCGCTGGGATTACTGCTGGTGTCGCTGATCGGAACGCGCGGTAAAAAGAACGAAAAACTTAAACTGTCCACCGCCCTGCAATACTTCCTGTCCGGACTGACGGTTTATATTTTAAGCTACCTTATATTGCATTTTTACGCTTCAGTCCAGGTATTAGCAGCCTGTTACATGACTGCCACATCCATTGGCTACTTACTAACGCTAAACGGTGGCGCATTACTATCGCGCCTGCTAAAACAAAAACTGGCCGGCGATATTTTCAACCGGCTGCAGGAGACATTCCCACAGGAAGAACGGTTACTGGAAAACGAATTTTCCATCAATCTTCCGGCGCGTTATAACCTCAAAGGCAAGATCCGGAAGTCCTGGATCAATGTTATCAACCCGTTTCGGGCACTGCTGGTTGTTGGTACGCCGGGGGCCGGTAAATCTTATTTCGTAATCAGGCATGTAATAACCCAGCACATTAAGAAGTGCTTCACCATGTTTATTTATGACTTTAAATTCGATGATCTCTCCATTATCGCGTACAACACGTTCTTAAAACATAAACACCGTTATCCGGTAGAGCCGAAGTTTTATGTGATCAATTTCGATGATCTTTCCCTAAGTCATCGCTGCAATCCTTTGTACCCGGATAGCATGACTGATATTACCGACGCTACAGAGTCAAGCCGGACAATAATGCTGGGCTTAAATCGTGAGTGGATACGCAAGACCGGGGATTTTTTCGTCGAGTCCCCAATCAACTTTGTTACTGCCATCATCTGGTTTCTGCGCAAATACCAGAACGGTAAATACTGTACGCTGCCCCATGTAATCGAACTCATGCAGGTCAACTATGAGCAACTATTCCCTGTGCTGCGCACAGAGCCGGAGATCGAAGTACTGATCAATCCGTTTGTGACAGCCTATGTCAACGGTGCGATGGAACAGTTGGAAGGCCAGATTGCCAGCGCCAAGATTACAATGGCCCGTCTGGCCTCACCGCAGCTTTACTATGTGCTTAGCGGTAACGACTTCACGCTTGACATGAACAACCCGCAGGAGCCAAAGATCATCTGCGTGGGTAATAATCCGCAGAAACAACAAACCTATGGTGCGGTATTGTCGCTATACATCTCTCGTATGATTAAGCTGGTTAATCGTAAGAAGCAAGCCAAGAGCAGTCTGATATTCGACGAGTTTCCGACGATATATTTTAACGCCATTGACAGCCTGATAGCCACAGCGAGAAGCAACAAAGTAGCCACATGTCTCGGTGTGCAGGACTTCTCTCAATTACGGAAAGATTACGGGCGTGAGCAGGCCGAAGTTATATCCAATATTGTCGGTAACATCATTAGCGGCCAGGTGGTGGGTGATACTGCCAAAACACTCAGCGAACGATTTGGCAAGATCATGCAGGAAAGAGAAAGCCTTTCTATTAATAGCCAGGACACATCTATTAGCCGTTCAACACAGTTGGAATCCGCAATTCCGCCATCACGGATTTCCTCGCTTTCGTCTGGAGAGTTTGTGGGTGCAGTAACCGATGATCCCACTGAAAAAATAGAGTTAAAAACCTTCCACTGCGAAATTATCAACGACCACGACGCATTGCAAAAAGAAGTCGATGGTTATGTCCCAATTCCCCAAATAAGGGAGATCGGACAGGAAGAAATTGAAGAAAATTACAGCCGGATAAGAGAGGAAATAATTGCGATTGTCGATGCGGAAATGGAACGGATCTATGACACACCGGAGCTGGCGCACCTGCTGGTTGTGAGAGATGAATAAAGAAGCTTAATATGTAATTCACAGATTGTTTACTATAAATCCAATTAAAAATGAAAAATCAATTAATGACAATGATCGTATTGGCTGTGCTGTCTGGTACTGCCTGTAAAAAAAGCGGTTTCGATAATTCGAAACCCATTGCTGAAGCCAAAATGAATGTGTTTGCCGGAAGCGTGGAGGGACCGGCCAATCCGCTCAACCCTTATGATAGCGCGGGTTATTTGCATAATGTTGTACTCGCGACTATAATGAAACAGGTGGACCTTAGAGAGGATAGTAGCCTCGATTTCATTCACGCTACAGCAAAAGAAGCCGCACTTGGAATGGGTGTGCATTTGAACGAGGAAAGCAAAGCCGCCGCTTTGGCAATTTCAAAAGACGTCAATAATAAGTTCGTTAACATTATTAATTCCACACAGTGTTCGAGCCAGGCCAAAATTTGGCTGCAGAAATTAGTGGTCGTACTAACAGACACCACCGGCTTTTCTTCCGGTAAGTACCCTATGATAAAAAGCAGGATCACCATGCTTGAGAAAAACATTGTGGCAGACCGTTCTTTGACTGAAAAAGATAAGTTCGTTGTTTTGGGAGCAACTTCGGTGGGTAGGTACTCGCTGTCGTATTGGTTAAGGCAGAATAATCCCGATGTTGATACAACACCTGCGGCGCGACCATTTAATTTCCTGCGTTTTTTTTGTGTTGCCCTTACCGATGCGGTGGCATTCGCATTCAACGGGGCGACTAGTGGAGATGGAACCGGACTTATCGGTGCCGCTGCTGCCGGTGCGTCGGCAAGCGCCTGGGGGAATTATATGTTTAATGCTATACCCGGAGGCAGCATATTCGACTAAGAATCCTATCAGCTAACATCTCTACATTTTGTAGGAGTGATTTTACTTTATCCTAAGTGTCAGATGGAGAAGTTTGTGGGCACATGCCTACCAGTTCATTTACTTATGGTACGATTGGTTTGCGTGTGCTTGAACAGGTGTCAGCTTGACGCCAGGAATAACATAACTATGGGTGCCACCAGATTGATTAGGGAAATTGCTTGTTAACGTCCCTCCAATTAAACAACAAAGCCTTCTTTTTCCGAAGGCTTTGTTGTTTAATATATGGATATAATTATTAAACTTGGTTCTTATCTTTTTGCACATGAGTTATTACATTGACCACGACCGCGAGTTTGCTCCTATAGAACTGGAATATCCATTGATACATTACGTAAAGACATGGGAAGTTATTAGGGCGATTTTAAATGAGGGTTTCAAGCCTTCTTATTGTAAAGAGTTCCTTTCCGATAAAAACCGAACAATTGTTGCAGCATTTCCAATGATCTCATTTTCTAACATGGATATAACAACGTCAATGGCCCTAATGCGTTCGTATGGTACCCTAGGCGTAGCTATGAAAAAAACATGGGGAGAAGCTAACAAATTAAACCCCGTTCTATACCTTGATCGCAGCTCGGATATCACCGGGCAGATCGTTAATTCATTTGAAGTTGTCAAAGAATACAGCCTTGAAGATATCGAATCCAGCCTTAACGGAGTTCTAATTGGTCAGCGCCACTTATTTCTAAAAATGCTGATCAATACTTTTTCCTATTCAAAAAATTATGACGCGCCGTTAATACGGGGCGGAGCATTGGTAAGCGATAAATATTCATTTGGACTGGAACGGGAATGGAGACTGGTAATAAGCGAGGCCAGTGTGCGACCCTATCTTATTGGCGAAGAGGTCGATAATAAATCTCAGTATAGTAAACAGATTGCTGCGATGAGAATTGATTTTAAACCGGAAGATATTGACGCAATTATCATTGAAACTGATTACCAGCAAGAGGAAGTGATCAATATACTGCAGGCCAGATTTGGTGATCAAATTGTGTTACCCCGGATCATTATTAATACAACAAGGCATATTCCGGATTATGATTAAAGGTGGCTTAATCACGATCCTCCTTCATTTTTTACATCCAAATCCTCACCAAATACTTCAATCCTGAATTTCGGGCGGAAAGCGGGCCGCACGTTGATTGACAATTTATCGCCTTCTGACCTGATCAATGTTTCACCTGTTACTTCTGCGAAAGCATTAGTGACGTCTTCAGATTCCTCCAGTATATCCTTCTCTGCACCTATGAGTTGCCAATTAGGCTCTCTCGCTAAATCTTTTCTATCGATGCTCACTACATGGTAATCATCGGGTAGCATGAATTTTTGTTTTAGGCCAGCTTCGTCCAACGTTACAAGGTCGCATACCAGAGCCTGCCAGGGAATAGCAGGATTAGGATGCAGGTCTCTAAATTTTACATTTGATGCCAGATTGCCATCAGCTATGGCGTGATTGGTTTTTAAATAATATGCTGATACTGCACTACACCCGAAACACTCCCTTGCATAACCTTTTGTTCCGAATCTCCGGCTGATATAGTTGTATAGCAGATAAAGCGGTATATAACCGTGAGATGGTTTCTTAGTATATTTTAGGAGCAGATCAACTTGATTTTTACGGTCACTTCCCTTCCCTACATAATGTTTTAGCTGAGTGTATTTCCCACTTTGCAAAAGGTGTTTTTTTTTACTGAAAGTGTGATAAATTATTTTAGCTTGGAGAGCATACGTATAAACCTTCCCATTTCTGTGCAATACTCTCAATTCAAGATCATCGCCGTTGGCTTTTTCGTCTGTTGATTCGTAAAGTGAAAGCCCCTTGATTTTGTATCGCTTTTTTAGCAACTGCATCTCGTACACTAAATTCTGTGTAACTGTTGTTTCATGGATTTTCATTCTTGGAGTGGATCTTGAGAACTGGATACGCCACCACGTATCGTATGCCCCAGCTTCAAACACATCCCAAACTGTTGGGTTAGGAAGGACGGATTTTAAATCTAAATAGTAATCGAGGCTCATACTTTACATGCTTATAGAGGAGAATTAAAAATTAAATCTGGAATAACTAATGCTATCTTCAATATTAAATAAATAAACTTTATCAAATGGAAATAGAGCTGACTATATTGCCACCATCGGAATGCAAAATCAAGGACATTGGAGAGTTTGAACAGGTTGTAGTCACTGGTGGGCAGGTACAGTTGGCCGGATTAGCAGATAGAATAAATCAAGCTTTCCTGCTCGCCTTTGCAAAAGTCGGAAATAAAATCGTTGGTACTGCAGCTTTAAAAATACCCCGACCGGGCTACGCAAAGAAAGTTTTCCAGAAAGCAGGAGTAATTGATTTACTCAATCAATATAAATATGAGCTTGGCTGGATTGTTATAGTGCCCGATTATGAAGACAAAAAAATTGGACAGCGATTAATCAAAGAAATAGTCAATAAACATAAAACCGGGACGGTATTTGCAACCACAAAAAACGATGCAATGCGTCACATCTTGGAGAAATTTCATTTCAAGAAGGCAGGAAATGATTATTACAATGATGCTGAAGAAAAGCTCAATCTGTATTTTCTGGATGGAAGAAGTTGAACATAATGGCATTTGCCAATAACGCTTCTTAAATCATTACATTTACCCACCTATTTCTTCAACCATGTCACTATCAGCAGCTGTAAAAAAGCAATTCGGGCAGAACACTAATTATTCAGAAGCACACCAATTGGTCAATCAGGCAGCTTCACTCAAATATCTTTCAACTGATCTTTATCGTGATTCCAAGCGTTTCATTTATGAACTCTTACAGAATGCCGATGATTCCTCTGTAGATCATGGCAAAGTCAAGGTTGCCATTAAACTATTTGGTGATAAACTGGTTGTTGCCCATACCGGAAAAGGCTTTGACAGCCGTGATGTAAGGGGGATTTCATCCGTTGATGATGGAACAAAAAAAGACGCTCCTGATAAAACCGGGTTTAAGGGTATAGGGTTTAAATCGGTTTTTGGTCAATCAGATCATGTTGTGGTATATTCTGAAGGCGAATATTTCAGATTTGATGCTGGTTATACCCATGAATGGAAACCGGCGTGGGGTTTAAGCCAGGCCGCCTGGGAAGAAGAAGACGGACGGAAGTTTGAAATGCCCTGGCAACTTATTCCCATATTTACAGAAGCGGGGCATGTTCCTGCGGCAATAAACGACTTCCTGACTGCAGATGGATGGAATGTTGGCACAATAATCTCACTACGAAATGTAGCTGGAGCTATTGAAGCTATTGGAAAGTTGGCTGACAACGTGAACATGTTTTTGTTTTTAAAAAACATCCAGTCCATTTTAATTTACACAGACGGTGCTATCAATATAGAAATACGGGAAACGCCCGAACATCAAACACTGCTTGTAGTAAATAATGAAGAAAAAGCAAGATGGTTGAAGCGAACAGTAACGCTGGATGTGCCTGCTGAAACAAAGGCAAGATTAGCTGAAGATAAAGATGTACCGGAGAAGCTACAAAAAACTAATAAAGTTGACATTACACTCGCTGCTAAAATTACGGCTAAGGGGATTGAAGCCCTTGATCCTGCTGAAAGATTGCTGTATGCCTACCTGCCAACGGAAGAGAACGGATATAATATTCCCGTCCTGGTCAATGCGGCTTTTTACACAGTAGCCAACAGGGAAACATTACATAAAGAATCTCCTTGGAATGAATGGATATTTCAATGTATCCCAACCGAACTATTTAAATGGATTGCTGAGTTGGTGCAAGCCGGCCAGTACGATAGCTATAATTTGCTTCCGGTCCGCCTGTCACAGGGTGACCACCTGGCGACCGCCTACAATACTGCATTTACCAAAGCTATTGAGGAGATCCCTTTCATAATAAATACAAACAAACAATTACTAAAAGTCCGCGAAGCGATCATCGATTTTACTTTTCTATCGGAAAAGCAATTTATTGGCCGCGCGGCTGTTAAGAATTTTCTGGTCGCCGACAAAGGGCTTACCGATATTAATGAAAACCCCTTTGTCTCTAACATAGGTTTTGGAACAAAATTGAAGAAAATAGGGGTTGTTGCTTTTGAATGGGGACAGCTACCCGCTCTTTTAAAACAGCCCGGAATTATGTCCGGCCATACGACTCAACACAACATTGCGCTTATAAGCCATTTGAAGGATATAAGTGAGAATGAAAGAGTAACGGATGTCACTGATGCTGTACTTAAAAGCTGGCCTTTCATCCTCAACCATAAAAATGAGTTGAAGTCCCCCAAAGATGTTTTTTTTCCGTCCGCCGACGATGTATACGATGCCACCAGTGATCTTTCATTTATTCATCCTGATCTGCAAAGTTGGCTAAATGGAAGCCCGGCAATTAAGGAATGGCTGGAACGTTTAGGTGTGGTTGAAAAATCAGATCTGACCTACCTGGAAAAAACAATTATTCCCAATGCTGGTACTTATGTAACACAGGAAAATGCGATTGATACGATTCGGAGAATCTTCAACTTGTATCTGAAAGGTGATATAGGTATCGAAACAATAAAACAGCTAAGTAGTATTAAATTATTAACGGAACAAAACAGTCTAATTCCGGCAAATGAATGCTACCTATCTGCTGATTATCGTCCACGACTGGGGCTTCAATCCGTTTTAACGGCAGATATTTACTTAAATAGGGTGTATATAGGAGAAGGGACTACACACACTCAGTGGAAAGGTTTTTTCCTGCTCATGGGCGTAAATGAGGGCATAGATATAATCCGCTATGAAAAACGCCTGTCCAACTACGAGTTAATTGGCATTGGATTTAGCGAAGACTATTTTGATCACAAGTTTAAGCCGTTTGTAAGCACTTTTTCTGCTTATGAATACAAAAACCTGGGTACTCTTTCCCTCTCATATTATACTCTTCGGAGCGTTGGATTTTCAAGGCTTTTCTGGAAAGATGTTATTGAAGCGATGGATGTGAAGGAATTAGAGAAACCCGCAACGGCCTTCTGGGGCAACGCTGGCTTCCCTGGCAACACCACGGGAGACGAAGTTTCCAATTATCCAAAATGGTTTGTGGCAAATATGGCATGCTTGCCAGCCACTACCGGCGAGTGCCTCAATAGTAAAGTTATTTTCCTCAATGAAGCGGAAACTATCAAAATAGCGGGTAAATACCTGCCGGTTTTTGATGGACCGGAGTTGAACGCTGATTGGCGTGCTTTCTTCAATTTTAAGCCGCGCCTTGAACTGGAAGACTATCTACAGCTGTTGACAAAAATAGCTGAAGACCCCACCGGGGATAATAAAATCCGTACCCAATCGATTTACGAATACCTCCTGGACAACTATCATTCATGGAATGCTGAAAAACAAAATGTGATTGTGGAGTGGGCTAAAACCGGTAAACTGGCTGATAGTTCAGGAGCCTATAAAGCTACTGCAGAATTAAAGTATTATGCCGATGGCGACTTTACCATATTTGGTAACAGTTACAGTTTTATACAACTCGGAAAAACTGCGCAGCGGCATCCGGATATTGAAAAGCTGCTCGGGTTGTTCCAGGTCAGCATTTTGAGGCAAAGTGAATTCAAACTGAACACCTCGGATGATCTCAGGCCTTCGGCCCTTAAAGACAAACTGGAAGAGGTTATTCCTTACTGGGCGAAATGGATGGAAAAGGAAAGGCAAGGTGGGTACGAAGAAATGCTCTATGACCTGGAACGGAAATTTGATGACCTTGAAATACTGGAGGCCACGGAGCTTAACATAACATATGGTGAAGACTGGCAGAAGAAAGTTACCGTGCATCATTTGGATAATACCCTGTATGTCCTTGATCCCTGGGCATCAGCTAAGGTAATGTACGCCTTACCTGATAAGTTCTGCGAGATCTTCCAGGTTAAAAAATACAGCAATGAGATCGCATATCTGTTGAAGTCAACGATACCCGAGATCAAAGAACATTTTGAAGAAGAAGGGATCGGGTTACCGCCGTTGCCTGAAGAAATAACTGCAGATGAGCATTCCCCATCTCAGGAGCCTTCCTCAGCTATACCAGATTTTGATTTTTCACCGAAAACCAGCACGGATTACGAACGCTATTGGAATGAAAGCGTTAAACGGAATGCTCAACTGGTAGAAGAATTCGGCAGTGATCCCCAAGTCCTGCTCATAAATGGTCTAACAAAAGAACAGCCTGACGGGGAACTGAAAGTATATCACTTCAGTCATATTGAGAACGCGGTTTCCATTATCCGGGAAACGGCTATCAAAAGCCGCAGGGATGCGGTTTTCAAAGACAGTGCAGGTTCTGGCATCATTGCGCAAACAGATGCAGACAGAAAAGTATTTGCCCGGTTTTATTTTCGCACAAAAACACCCACGCAGTATTATATTGAAAATCTTGGAAAGGGTGCAGAATCCATCGCCAGGATAGGTAGTGATCCGCTTTGTCCGGTACCCGTCTTTTTTGTTATTCCTCTCGAAGACGCAATGGGGCAAAGTGACTGGAGCATCAGTATAGGGTCACTGGCCTCTCCCCAGGTAAAATTCGGAAATGATACGGAAACTATCTCCAAATTTGATTTCGATGGTGTTTATAAGAATTTACCGGAAGTCGGCAGGGAGCGCTTCCTGATAGCAGCACACCAGGAGTTTCTTGTAAAGGACGAACTTGATCTGAGTAACCTGGCTTACCATCTGGCGGTCCAGGATGAAAATGCAAAGATATGCCTGCTGGCAATGCTGGGCGACGACGCGGCAGATTGGGAAGCAAGGATAATTGTGGATGCATCGCTCTATAACCAGGAAAACCCTAAAGTGAACATAGAAATTTCCGGAAATACATTAAATGCATCGCTATCCAGCAAGCATAACGGTTTCTTTATGTTGCAGCACTCAGCCGATCAGGAATGGGAAGAAATAACAGGCCAGATCGATAAGCAATATAACGGCGGGGGCTGGATTACAACCTTCTCCGGCTCATCCATTTCGATAAAAGGGAACCTCGAAAATATCCGGTTTAAGATATTCTACTGCTATAAAGGCAGAACCTGGCTTATCCATACTAACACCGATCATTACGGCTTTGATATTGAATTTGTAAAAGCTGGTTTGGAAGAATGGTTTGCCTCGCCATCACCAGATGTCGCTGGCCTGTTTAATGCCTTAAAAGCACACCCCGAACTAGCCTATTGGTTTGAAAAGCCAGTCGGAGGGCCGGACGGGTTATCTCTTGAACAGCATACCACTGCGGTCATTGATAATTACATGAATTATTTTGAAGGCGGACAAAAAGTATTTTCTACAGAAAAGGAATACCTGTTTTGTTTAGCCCTGCACGATATTGGAAAACCAGGGGCAGTTGCAGAGGGCAACAGAAACCTGCAGCATAGTAAGACACTGGAAATAATTAAGCGCCTGCGTGAAGTATTTCCAGTTAGTGACGGCACCCTGCAAAAAATGGAAGTACTTATTAATGCCGATCCTATCGGGAAATACCTCAATCCCGCCATAGGGCAATCATTTGAAGAGTCCTGTGATGAGATCCTAGCAATGAGCAAGGGGGTAGCAATAGATTTCGGCGATTTTCTGGAAACATTAGTTTTATACTATCAATGTGATGCTGCCGGGTACAATTCACTTCGCAAAAGGTTATTTTTGACCATTGAAGATGATAAATTGATAATGACAGAGGACGGATCACGTTTGTTGTTTAATGAAGAATATGAAACTAAATTTAAGTCGCTCATTGATACAGTCGAGCTTTTGTAATAATTAATGGAAATAATAGAATCGGGAAATATTTTTGACAGCAAGGCACAAACGCTGGTAAACACCGTAAACTGCATAGGTGTAATGGGTAAAGGACTTGCGCTTCAGTTTAAAAAAAGATATCCCGATATGTTTGATGCTTATGAGAAGCTTTGTCATGACCGGCTGCTCGATATCGGCAAACTGTGGCTCTATAAAACAGAGCACAGATGGATACTGAATTTCCCGACCAAATATGACTGGCGATTTCCCAGTAGTGAGTACTATCTTGAACAGGGGCTTGAGAAATTCTTAGAGACCTATAAACAGCGGGGCATAGAATCCATTGCGTTCCCTTTATTGGGGGCTAGTAATGGTGGCATTGAGCCGGAAGTCTCATTACAGATCATGAGCAGATATTTACAGCGTTGTGAGATCCCTGTTACCATTTACCTGGCTTATACGCCGACTCCAATAGCAAATAAGCTTTTTTAATACCTCAAAAATGTACCAATTGCCCTACCTGTTATTTTTTTAAAACTTTCCAGAGCAGGTACGATGGGTTTTCATGTAATGCCTGCTTATACTCTACGTAAGATTTATAACCGGAAGCGGCAGATACAGCAGTTGCAAGCAACGTCCAGCCACCACTTGCCACACTACCTGCGAGTCCGCCGACAACTATCAAACCATCCAATATTGATTTTTTTCTCAGCGTATTCAATTTGGTATTTATCTTATTAACACCGACGACACCTAGCTCATGCATTATATTTTGCTGTCTTTCTTTTAACTCCTTTGGATCGGTAACAAAACGAAGTTCCCTAAATTCCCTTTCCAGTTCCATTCTGAAATTTGTAAAAGTATCCTGCTCATTAGTTCTCACATCCATTAATTTCTGAATGTCAATTTCATTAATAAAAGGCAATTCAATATTCAATATCTGCTCCGTAGAGATAGTTTGTGGATTAGTGTTTGAGTCGAAGCTTTGCTTTACAAGATCAGATGTAAATATTTCGTCCGTTATATACGTCGCCTGGAGGTTAGTGGATATGCAGATCTCTTTATAAACTTTGTCTACTAAATTAATTGCAGTACGGTTTATAGACTGTTTAACCCAAACATCCCAGGTATCTGCAGGCATTGGGTATTCAGCCAGTTTCATTTTTGCATAGAACTTACTGGGATCTTCCGTTGGAAAATATTCCTGCTCGAAAAAATGATACATCATGCCATTTTTCATCCACTCTTCCCCAAACCCAATAAATAATCCAGGAGTATAGTCGTTTTCATTTAAAGTACGCCATCCTTTCCCATTAAGCTCTTCCATCGATTTAACAACGGCATGCTCTTTACAGAAGGCATTAAGAGATGGCGGGAGGTGATCTTCGAAGTAGTTTTTGGAATAGTAAATTGGTGTTTTCTTTTGAGGTTCAAATGTGAGACTTACCGGCAAAAGCTTCACATAGTCTGAAGCGATCATCGGCGTAATACGCTTTAATAGTTTAACGATATCTGTGAGGCTCTTCCGGTCTAATGAACTGCTTTGATAACCTAGATATTTTCCCGCTGTTTCGCTTTGTTCTCCAGGCAGCCTACCCAGTTTAAACAAAGGATCATCTATAATAAACTGGTCTATGTACAGCGCACTTTGTTTTAAGGTGGCTTCCGGTATCTTGTCAATGGTCGAAAATACCTTCAGGGCAGATTTGGTTGCCAGTATGTCCTGAACAAGATCGTCCCTTTTAGAAAGCACAAAGTCTCTGTAATTACTCAATTCGCTATAAAGCTGGTCATCCGAATATTGCTTATAGCCTGTTGAGATTTGCTCATCATTAAACAGAAAACTATTATTTAGGAAATCATAGCAATAGCTGCCCATAAATTTTATTATTTCACAAATATAAGATTCTACAATCTTTAGTTGCACAGTATTCATCCCTGGCATTAGCATCATAAACACAACCACCGGCGTGAAATGAGTTCGTCTCAAAGACTTTGCAATAGCATGAGGTTTGCCGCTACTTAAAATTCCTTCCCGAAGGAAACATTTCCATCTGCACAGGCTTACGTCCCCGATTTTCTTTTTCATCAGGTGAAAATGGCTTGCCATCTTTTTCATCCGCCCGCGATAAAGTTTGCACTTGTGGGTTTTCATTTTCCGATTCTGTCATGTGCCGCAGCAATCCGGACATATCATAACAACAACTGACAACCACGTGGGTAACTTCTCCCTCCCGTTGCAATTTCCCTTCTACCATCAATAATTGCGATTGTAGAATTTCCTTCCTGTATTTGTCGAAAAGCTTTTTAAAAACAACCAGATTAGCTATACCCGTTTCATCCTCTACTGTGATAAAGCAGATGCCGCTCGCTGTTCCCGGCCTTTGCCGGACAAGAACAAGTCCCGATACCCTTACAAGCGTTCCATCAGGCCACAGATTTAGCTCTCTGGTAGCTAGCACCTGCGCTTTTATCAATTGCCGACGTACAAAACTAACCGGGTGGGCTTTTAATGAGAGTGACATTGCGCTGTAATCCTGTATTACATGCTCGGATGCCGTCATTTCTGGTAAATGGACATTTTGCTCATAAGCTGTCTCCGAAAGCTGACCCTCAAAAATGCCTATGGGACGGTCGCCCAAAGCTGATACTTCCCATAATGCTTTGCGCCTGTCCAAACCAAGAGAGCGGAACGCATCAGCATCTGCCAGTCTTTCCAGCGTTGCGGGAGGAATGCCTGCATCATACAATAGATGAATATCAGTAAATGCTTTTGTACGCGCAGCCATCAGTATCTGCATATCATCCTCTCTAACACCTTTGATCTGCCTGAATCCCAGCCGTAGCGCATAATAACTTCCCGATATTTCTTCAAGCGTGTTATCCCAATCCGAATGATTCACGTCAACCGGCCTTACTTCTACACCATGCTTACGCGCATCAATAACGATCTGTGCCGGTTGATAAAATCCCATTGGCATGCTGTTGAGCAGTGCCGCAGCAAACACATCGGGGTAATAACATTTGATCCACGAAGAAACATACACCAGCAGGGCAAAGCTGGCGGCATGGCTTTCCGGGAATCCATAACTACCAAATCCTTCCAGCTGTTTAAATACACGCAATGCAAAATCTTCCTTATACCCATTGCCAACCATTCCTTCCACGAGTTTTTGTTTGTACTGGCTGACAAGCCCCTTTGCTTTAAAAGTTGCCATGCTGCGGCGCAGACCGTCAGCCTCAGCGGGCGTAAAGCCTGCTGCTACAATGGCGATTTCCATTGCTTGTTCCTGAAACAGCGGTACACCTAGTGTTCGTCCCAGGATTTCCTCCAGCTCTTTTGATGGATATTCTACCGGCTCCTGCCCATTGCGCCGCCGTAGATACGGATGCACCATATCACCCTGGATTGGTCCGGGTCGAACAATGGCAACTTCAATTACCAAATCATAAAAACATCTCGGCTGCAAACGTGGCAGCATTGACATTTGAGCACGGCTCTCAATCTGGAAAACGCCGATGGTGTCGGCATGACTGATCATTTCGTAGGTCGCGGGATCATCCTGTGGAATATTTGCCAATGTAAGGCTGAGATCGTAATGCTCTTTTGCCAGCTCGAAAGCTTTGCGAATACAAGTTAACATTCCTAACGCAAGCACATCCACTTTCAAAAAGCCCAATACTTCAATATCGTCTTTGTTCCACTCAATATTTGTGCGATCCTCCATACGGGCATTCAGAATCGGACAGAGGTCTGATAATTTACCTTGCGTAATTACAAATCCACCCGTATGCTGTCCAAGTTGGCGGGGGAAGCCTATATATTGACGGGTAAGATCAAGGACTTTTAGCAGATGCTGATCCTTCGCATCAAAACCTTCAGATGAAACTTGCTTTCCTTCGTACCAGTCGTCGGTAAATTCCCAGCCGGAAGCAGAAAGCCGGTTAATGGCATCCACAGATAACCCCATCGCTTTACCTACGTCACGGACAGCGCCTTTAAAATGTACTTGTGTAACCGTAGCGACAATAGCAGCGCGATCCCTGCCGTACTTGTTGAAAATGTACTGCATGACCTCCTCGCGCCGCTCGTGCTCAAAATCTACATCAATATCCGGCGGTTCATCCCGCGCATCGGACATAAAGCGGGCAAATAGCAATTTATGTTTTGAAGGATCTACCGAAGTAATTCCCAGGCAATAACAAACGACAGAGTTAGCCGCAGAACCACGGCCCTGACATAAGATACCTTCATTTCTGGCAAAAAGCACATAGTCATAAACAGTGAGAAAATAGGAAGCATAGTTCTTTCGCTCGATAAACTCCAACTCCTCGTTTATGGTGCGGCTGATCTTTTCGGGTATGCCGTCCGGAAATTTCTCATTTGCTCCTTTCCATGTCTGGTAAATCAACTCTTCCTGCGGTGTTCGTCCATCCCCCGTTAGTTCTTCCGGGTACACATACTTCAGAGAGTCCAGGGAAAAGGTGCAAGACTTTGCGATCTCCTCGGTATTGCTTATTGCATCCGGATATTGCCTGAATAACCGGATCATTTCTTCGGCAGGCTTTAAAAAACGTTCTGCATTTTGATGTAGCCGGAAGCCCGCATTATAGATGGTGCATTTTTCACGGATGCAGGTTAATATATCCTGTAATTCCCGACGCTCGTGACAATGGTAATGTACATCGTTCGTAGCCACTAAGGGGATGTTTAATTCGCTGGATAGTTGTGCAAGGCGAAACAGCTTTTTATTGTCGTTTGCCTGGTAGGAGCGGTTTACGCCGATATAAAGATTGGAGCCAAAGAATTTGCGATACTCCCGCAGATCACTGGCAAACTGTGTGTTGAAGTCAAAATCCTCATTTAATGTTGCCGGAGGAATGACGATAAATTTTATCCCGCTGGCATAACGGTATACATCGGCCTTGTATAAATGACATCGCCCTTTTTCCGTCCGCAGATTGCCCTCGGTAAGTAGTCCCGACAACTGTGCATATGCTTCCATGCACGTAGGATAAGCCAGCAGGCTTGGCCCATCCAGTAAATCCAGCCTGCAGGCAGGAACAATACGTAATCCTTTTTCTTTGGCTGCTGCGTGGCCACGTACAATACCAGCAAGCGTATTGCAGTCTGTAATCGCAATTTCCTTATATCCAAGTAAAGCTGCCTGCTCTACTATTTCTTCCGGGTGTGAACCACCGCGAAGAAAACTGAAGTTCGTCGTTACCTGTAATTCCACATAATCCATACGTCACCCTCCTTTATGCAAAAAATCCATGAATGAACCATTTGGGTTCACCACTATTGTAATGTCCCAGCCTGAAAATCC
This sequence comes from Mucilaginibacter sp. BGA-UO-ETr-C110, assembly GCF_059567985.1. Classification (NCBI taxonomy): domain Bacteria; kingdom Pseudomonadati; phylum Bacteroidota; class Sphingobacteriia; order Sphingobacteriales; family Sphingobacteriaceae; genus Mucilaginibacter; species Mucilaginibacter sp. BGA-UO-ETr-C110. Next base: position 5,883,625 of record NZ_JCAQPB010000002.1, on the reverse strand, counting down.
AGTAACGGGCACCGTTCTCATCTTCGAGACAATAATAATCTCTGTGTTGCCCCTGTTGTATCCACCATTCCTGTTCTATACGTTCAGGACCATCTGCTTTTTTCACTATATACAGTTGTCCTTTATAGACAAAATGTGCCGGTGGATAATCCGGTATCTGAACCATCACCTCAATAGATTCAGGTTGACATAACAGATGCACCGGCCTGGGAAGATCCGTTCGCCATTGGGTCAGTGGTTTTTCTTCCAATGAGGTTGCTAATTTGATGGAACGCTCCGGCCAGTAATGCTCTTCAGGCAGATAGCGATGGATTGTTTGCATTCCTAGTTTGCCGGCCAGCTTATCAAGCAATTCGGCGATGGCACCGTTATCCGTTCCGCCTGTTTGCTTCCACATTGACTCCTGATTAGCCGGAAGGTCTTCAACTACCGGCGCTTCAAGCAGGAAAAGTTCAATACCCAAAGCTGGCTTTATCGTACTTATCTTAAGTTCAAATAATTTAAACAGATGATCCGCGTTACTGGATGCGCGGTTTGTTCCAATCTCGATCTGTTGTATTTTCCCGTCTATGCGGTATAATGTCAGCATTCCTTTTCGCAGCCCTTTCTCTTCCTGCTGCAATCGCTTACAAAGGTTAACCAGCAGCCGTTTTATAGCAATCTCTATTCCTATTGCTGTGTGGATCGGCTCAAGACTTGGGAGTCGCTCCTGGTAAGGATTAACCGGTTGAACAGGCAGAATAGTCTCTATTCCTTCACCGAGCGCCTGTGCTAATCTATCTACTGTTGATTGCCCAAATCTTCTGCGTAAAGCACTACGCGGCATAGCAATGATATTATTAATTTGATATAACCCAAGTTTATACATACGGGCTATAACGGACGCTTCCAGACGTAGTGCTGCCGGCGGAAGCGATAGTAATGCCTCCAGTTGCATGCCCGGCGGTATGATTGATGTAGCTTTTTCAAAACGGGACACCGCCCAGGCGGTGCCAATAGTATCGGCAATAGCTGCGCGTACATGGTATCCATAGCCGGTAAGCCTGGTTAAAATATCTTTAAGGTACTCCCTTTCGCCACCCCATAGATGCGGGCAGCCACTCACATCGAGGATTAACCCGTTCGGCACGTCAACCGCCGCTATTGGAGTATAACGTAAACACCATTCAGCTAATGCCTGCAATAATTTCTCAGTAAGGTCGGGGTCATCATCAAAAACCTCAAGTCCGGGGAAAATGGCCCTGCAATCGGCAACAACCATTCCCACATTTATACCCTTAGCCAGGGCCGGGGCGCTGACCGCTTTTACAACCATACGTCCCCGTTCAGGTGCTGCCAAAACAAACGGCACCTCCTTTAGTTCCGGACGACGACGGGTCAGCCGGTCCGTCGTTAGGTGACGAAACCACAATGAAACAAAACGCTTAGCCATGATTTACCCTGTTTTTTGAATAGGTGTATTTTGTATCATGGTGATAGGTGGTATAGCGACTTGTCTGAATTTGCCTCCTGTCCATTCGACCTGCCAGCTTCCCGGCCTGCCATTTCTTACTTTAAGCAACTGTACGTTCCAGCGGGGAAACCCGAGGCCGGGCATTCCGCTTATTTGTTCACTGGACAATGGTGTAATTTTCCAGCGGGAAACACAGGTTACGTTATCTTGGGTCTTGGGATAGTACCGGTGAATAAATCCGGTCAGATGGCTTTTTTCGACCGCAAGCTGCAGCCTTCTTGATTCCATAAAACTGATGTCCCTCAGTTCTCCAACCACTGCTGCTAATGCTTCACATTTTAATGCTTCCTCAACAGCCCACAACACATCTTTCTCCCGCACCAGATCTAAAAAAATAACCTTTTCCGGGTCAATGCCAAATGACTTTAGTGCAGGTGCAAAAAGGGTACGCTTATTACTGATCCAAAGACAAGTACCGCCATCCTTCATAAAGCTTTTTATCAGGCCGGCAATAAACCCACTGGTAACAGCAGCATTTTGCGGGGCTTCACTTAAAAACTCATGTACTGCTGCGGTTGGAAAAGTATTATTGGGAAACGCGCCTTCTATAGGCCCTAACCCACTATTTAAAAGTTGACCGCCGGACATACCCTTAAATCCCTGCAAAGAGAGTATCTCATTTTGCAGGGCACGGATCACATCACTTTTTTCTTCCGGCAGCACCATAATATTTAAAACAATTTATATATTTGTTATTATTAGTAACATTTAGTTGTTATCAATAATAACAATCACAAATGACAGAAGCAAAAGTTTTTTTTCATAGCAACATTAAATTCCTCCGTGAGCGAAAAAATTTTAGCCAGGAAGATTTAGCGCAGGCACTTGATATTAAGCGGGATAAGTTGCAGGCGTTAGAATCGGGAAGAACGAAAAACCCGGTGGTAGAAGACCTCGTAAATTTTTCCGAATACTTTAAGGTTAGCGTTGATACGTTGCTGAAAGTTGATCTTACAAAACTGGGTGAGCTAAAACTGCGGGAATTATTGGCGGGTAACGATGTGTATATGACCGGTAGCAACATCCGGGTGCTCGCCATAACAGTTGACAGAAACAATAAGGAGAACATAGAGTATGTTCCGGTTAAGGCAAAAGCAGGTTACCGGTCTGGGTTCAGAGATCCAGAGTTTATAGCGGGCTTACCCAAATTCACCTTACCCAACCTACCTAAATCGGGAAGCTTTCGCATGTTCCCAACTACAGGGGACTCGATGCTCCCTATTCCTGAAAACAGCGACGTCATTGCACAGTTTGTCCAGGACTGGACGGGTCTCAAACCGGATACACCTTGTATCGTTGTTTTAAAAGGGGAACAGGATTTTGTGTTTAAGCTGGTCACGGTATATAATAACGGAGAAGTGCAACTGAAATCATTGAACCGAAATTATGAGACATACATAGTAAGCGGTGATGATATACTGGAAATATGGAAATACTATAAACATCAAACAGGAATTCTGCCAGATGCGGAAACGGATTTACAGGAAATTAAGCAGCTGATTGTTTCCTTGCAAAAGCAAATTTCAAAAAAATGAGAGGCGAAATTTTTAGTAATTCCGCATACTTAGTTTCAGTGCATCTATAGGGTACCTAACTAATAATTATAATGTATTTTTACTTCGGCACTTTAAATGCAACTAATAATACAGCAACCATTGCGGCATAATTGCTATTCCCTTAAGTTAATGTATACAATATAATCAATCTCGAAATGATAGTACCTGTAAAGAACCTTGTTGAAACTGTAGATCTAACCTCGGAAGATGTTTTACTGCCTTTACTGGAATGCGTGGTAAATTCCATTATTAGCTTGCAACAATCAGATCTGCCAATTAACAAACAAAAAATTCAAATTAAAATTGAAAGGGGGGATCTTCCGCAAAGTCCCACTTTTGAAAATTTTAAAACAATTTCTTCTTTCAAGGTTACAGACAATGGCGTAGGTTTTAATAACAAAAACTACACATCCTTTGAAACGCCGTTTTCCCAATTAAATAAAGAATATGGCTGCAAAGGAATAGGTCGTTTCACTGTTCTTGCAGCTTATAACGAATATTTAGTTGACAGTAATTTCAAGGAAAATAATAAGTGGCAGAACCGTGTATTCAGATTTACCACAGACAAGGAAATTGAAGCTTTGAAATTGGAGGATAGCTCAGATACCCAGTGGAAAACGACAATTGAAATAAAGGATTGTAATAATGAGATTGTACTTGAAAAATCGGCATTGTCTATTTCCCAAATTGCAGAAACTATTATGCAGCATTGCTTCATATATTACCTCAATGGTACATTGCCAACGATAGAACTATTTGACATAGAAGACAATCAAGGTGAAGTAATAAACCAACTTTTTGAAAAGGTTTCTAAAGAAAATGAACGAGACTTTTTTATTCAAGACAAAAAGTTCAAACTGTATATAACAAAGACCTTAAAAGAAGGTAACCGGAAAAATAATTATTTGCATTATTGTGCGAACAATAGATCTGTCGGAAATCCAAGAAATCTCAAAAACGTAAACAGTCTATTTACTTATCCGATTATTGTGAAAGGCGATTACTATTTCTTTGACATCTACCTTGTTTCCGATTTTCTGAATGCCAAAGTATATAAGACCCGCAATGGATTTAATCTGCCTAAAGAAAAAGAAAATTTGCTTTTTAACGGCTCTGGAATTATTTCTTTTCAAGAAATAGAAGAAAAGGTTTCGGAAATTCTTGAAAATGAATATGAGAGCTTTGTAAAACAGGCCAAGGAAAAAAGCTTCAATGAGATAAAAAGCTATATTGCTGCAAAGGCCCCGCGATATAACAGTTTTCTTCGCAATCCATCAATTATACAGGGCATTCCTCCCAATTTGCCTGAAGATAAATTAGAGGAGCATCTTTATCGTATCTCTTTTAATGCCAGGAAGAATGTCGAAAAGAATATTCAAAAATTCATTGACGATAAATCTGTAAATGAAGAAGCGATCAGTAAAATCATTTTGGATATAAAAGAGAAAACGGCCTATGACGTCGATAGCCTGGCTGATTATATGACACGGAGAAAAGCCATACTCAGACTATTTGATAAGTTTTTAAATGCCGATGAAAACGGAGACTACAAACTCGAAGAGGACGTTCACAATCTGATTTTTCCATTAGGTTTAACCAATAATGATCTGGACTACGAAAATCATAATCTTTGGCTGCTTGATGAAAGATTTATCACCTATAAATTTATTGCATCGGATAAGCCGATTACCTCTTATTCGCAAAAGAATAGCCGAAAAGAACTTGATCTGGTACTCATTGATAAACCACCAATGTTTGACAATCCCATTAGCTTTGGTGATCGCAGTAGCGGCGAAATAAGCTCAATGGTTATTTTCGAATTCAAGCGGCCAGGTGATACTGCACATCAAAAAAGGAAAACAGATTATAGGTGGCAGTTTTCAGAATTAATCAGTCCATACTTCGAGGAATTTTTATATCAATCAAATAAAAAGAATTACAAAGGCAACCAGGTTGTTCTACAAAAAACTACGCCTAAGTTTGGGTTTGTAATTCTGGATGTTATCCCCTCACAGTTGGCTGAATATAATTTGGACAAGGGGTGGCAGAAAACCCCATTTGGTACCTTTTTCAAAATCGAACCTGCACTCAATTTACATATTGAGGTGATGACATTTCGTAAATTACTAGACTTTTCAACAGATCGGCATAACCCATTTTTTGACAAATTATTTACTAAAAATAGCTAGGTAAAATTTGCTGATTACTTTGTTGTACCAATAGTGGTAATATCACTATTTCTGCATAAAGACTTTACATTGGCATAGGATTTTTTTAACTTAGAAAGTTATATTTGAAAAATTGAGTGCCCCGATCTCTTTGAATGAAAAAGAGCTGCTTTCCCGATTAAAGGAAGGCGATAAGGAGGCCTTTGAACAATTATACGACACGTATTCCCTTAGAATTTTACAGAATACCGTCAGGCTTACCAAATCACAAGATATAGCCGAAGAACTGCTTCAGGAAACCTTTTACCGGCTGTGGGCAAAAAGATCGCTGATAGACCCCAATAAACCTTTCAAAGCCTATCTTTTTAGAATAGCGGAGAACCTTGCCTTTGATCATTTCCGGCGCATCGCCAAAGACAGGAAACTTGCGCAGCAACTATTGGAGCGGGTGGTTGAATACAATCCCATTGACGTGTTGATCGAAACTAAGGAAAACAACACTCTACTCCAGTCTGCCCTTGCGGGCCTACCGACTAAACGTAAAGAGGTTTTTACTCTGTGCAAACTGGAAGGTAAATCATACCAAGAGGTGAGCAGCTTGTTGGGAATATCAGAATCCACCATTAATGACCATATCGTGAAGGCCACCAAATATCTCAAAGAATATTTTTACCGTTCTGGTGAAGCTGCCCTTTCGCTGGTCATTGCATATATTCTTAGCAAATAATTATCTTGTAATTTCTCACTTATGATGTTACAAATTTCCGCTTTTTTTGAAGTCGGAAATTGATTATCTACTATTTACACAATGGAAATCTTCTTATTTATGATTATTATTTTCCTTAAATTTATTACAAATCTAACTGATGGCTTTTTTCATTAAATCATAGACTATGGCTCCAAAACTTTATAAATATGCATCAGTTAGCGACTGGACCAAATCTATTATCGAAACAAATCAAATATTCTTTTGTCCCCCGGCGAATTTTAACGATCCCTTTGAATGCCAATTACCCTCCAGATACAATGAGGAGTTAAAGCTTTCCAAAACCGAAGAATTAAAAAATCTTGTCGGCGCATATCTTGAACAGGAAAAAAAAGGAGAATTTAACGCCCTGTTTGCCTTTATCAGGGAACAAAATCCGGCGATGATCCATGATTCGGATTATATTATCTATAAAACGTATGAATATGTCCTTTTGAGAAAGTCTTATTCAGATTCGGAGACTTCATTTAAAAAAGTGTTTTTTGAAGATACTGGCATATTGTGCGTAACAACAGCGAACGACAGCATTTTGATGTGGAGTCATTATGCATCCAACCATCAAGGCATCTGCCTCGAATTTGACGCCGGGCAAATGGCGAAGATGGGTGACATCTATGACGTGAACTATGTTCCGGCATTTACAGAGGTCAATACGATTAAAGATAGTATTCTGATGAAATCCGATTGCTGGTCCTATGAAATGGAGAAAAGGATCATCAAGCATGCCTGGGTAACTGAATCAAAACCTCAGAACCCTGCTGTTCATCCATTGCCTAAGAATACGATAACCGGTTTAATTTTTGGATGCAAAACACCATACGAAACTGTTCATGAGTACACAAGTATAGCTCTAAAACAACATCCTCTTATCCGTATTTATATGGCAGAACGCGTGGAGGCTAATTTTAAGCTGGAGATTAAGGAATACGATTTATCAAGCTTCCCTACGGGTAATGAATTACCATAGTTATAGTTTGTCAAGAAGCACTGCGCCTATCGCAGGTTTTTATCCCCTCTTTTAAATAATGTCAATAACATCTTTTAGTGTCGCATTTTTACATCATTTGATGTCACACTTAAATCTTAACACGATAACATTTTCTTAGCTTTGAGTAAACAATGCAACAATGCTGGCAAGTCAGTTATTCAAGTTAGTTACCCAAGGAGATCTCCGGCAGTTAAAAGAAGTGCTTCAGGCTGACCCCTCGCTCGCCAATGCGGGTGTTCCCTGTAGTGATTCGCAGCCGGATATGAAAGGACATCCGCTGCACCGTATTTGCGATTTGGTTTTCGCCAAAACAATCACTGATGAACACGCAATCGAGATCGCCAAAGTCCTGCTGGAATATGGATCGGACATTAACGGTTATCAAGCAGCCGGGGATAAAAACACACCGCTCATTGCCGCCGCCAGCCTTCACGCGGAACAATTGTGTATATTTTATATAAAAGAGGGTGCCGATATCTTTTATGCTGACCATGATGGTGCAACCGCATTACATTGGGCAGCTTTCTGCGGACGGGATCATTTAGTAGCAGCACTAATTGCCCAAGGCGCAAACATTGACCAGCAGGATACCACATTCAATTCTACGCCCATCGGTTGGGCAGTTCACACCTTAACATCCGGCGATACCGGCAATTTGCACAACCAGTTAGGCTGTGTTCAATTGCTTTTAAAAGCCGGTGCAGATCGTGCGGTTTTAGACAAAGACACCTTACTTTACTTGCAGCATGAAGGAATTTAAAAGAAGTATCCCGGCTTTGCCGGTCGTGAACGTCGCCAGGGCAGTAACCTTTTATGAAAGTAAGATGGGCTTTAAAGCGCGCCACCAGGAGAAGTATTTCGCCATCCTCGTGCGGGATGGAGTCGAGATCCATCTTTGGGCGGCCTGTGATCAGTCGTGGCGTATTAAGTTTTGGCTGGTTTTTCGTCCCATTGGTAATGGCGCGGAAAGCTTCTTGGCAGGAACTGCCAGTTGCCGGATACAAGTGACCGATATTGATGACCTTTACGAGGAAATGAAAGCTACCGGCGTGATTTATAATGCGCAAACAGTCGTAGAAGACCAGCCTTGGGGACACCGGGATTTCCCCACGCTTGACTTACATCGCAACCTCATCACTTTCTTTGAGGTCGTAAGCTGATCAGCCGCAGCAGGACGTCCCTTGCTGTATCGGCGGGCATTTAACAGTACCATAACTGCAAAAAACACAGCAATCACCAGCCAGCGGCTTTAAGCGAGTGTTGCAGGCTTCGCATTCATAAAAGTACTGGCAAGAATCAGTCGGCATTTCCTCCTCTTTCTGAAAACCACAGTTAGGGCAAGTAATAGTTGAATTCAATTGTAGCGTAGCAGCCATATTTAGTTGTTTTTAAGGAGTGTTGGCTGATAGCCTATTACTTTGATTTTATGTTTGATACTGTCCGCATTAGTTTTAGCCGGATCATAACACACGATGGTTTGTGCCTTTTCAAATGAGGTACTGGAAGTAATTACACCGTTCAGGCTCAAAAGGGAGCCGTCAATATGTTTGGTGCAATCTGCACAGCCCATGCCCTTTATATTCAACCGGATAGATTTAAAGTTGTTTTGCAAAGTAACAGCAGTTGTTTTCGGAGGTGCTTTATAGAATATAGTAGAATAATAAGGGAAAGCTGTAAGGATGGCCGCAAAAACAGTAACGATCAACAGGAACTTTTTGGATTGCCAAAAGGTACGGGTTGCAGGGGCGCAGCAATCTTTTTCTTTTTTAGGGGCAACCACCAATTGCTGATACCAGGCAAATGCGAAAACTAATATTGTGATACCGATCAGGTAAGGCCGGTATGGCGCTATCCAGTTGAAATAAGTAGCGGCACCACTTAATCCGCCAAAGATGGCCAGCAATGGTGCGATACAGCAAAGTGAAGCGGCGATAGCTGCAATGGAGCCGGTGATCCAACTTTTCATATTTTCACTTCGGCTAATGGTTGCTGGATGATCTGAAAGAACGGTTGTAGTAAAGGAATTTGCGCAGGATTAACCGAATAGAAAACAGTTTGCCCAACCTTGCGGGATCGGATAACGCCGCCATCCTTGAGTTTACGCAGGTGCTGCGACACGGCGGGGATCGTCATTTCCAATATATCGCTCAAATCGCAGGGACAAAGTTCCTGTTCCTGTGTTAACAGGAATAATATTTTTAAACGGACCTCATTACCTGCTAAGGACACCACCTGTGAAAGATCGGTAAAGGCCTGCTGATGTGCTTTCACCACATTTCGGCAATTATTGATCTGTCCGCTGTCTGCAAATATTCGTGTGCAATTATCCATTGCGACAAATATAAGCATTTAAGCAATCGCTTAAATATAATTTATTTGAGTAGCAAGTGTGACATTAAAAGATGTAAATGTGAGACATCATAAGATGTTATTGACAAATAAAAAAAATTGCAGCAGATGAATTGTGATGTTGCGCCGTATAGGTGATAGTTTTCGTAATGTTAACCGATTATTACCTATTTCCTTACAACAGGATTAATGATTTATACTGCCTTTGCTGCCCAGGATATGTGGTCCCTAATAAATGAGGTCATTTTCACAGCCCTGATGACGGCATTGCTTGTATTTATTATTATCCTGCTCAGGGATTATCTTAAATCCAGGTAGTAGCGGTGGTATTATAAGTTCATTAATAGTTATAGCAGTAGACCGGCGAGCGGTCTGCTGCTTATTTTTTTGTTAGGAGCAGATGAAATCTATGTTAACTACGTATTGAACGAAAAACAGTAGTGGAAAAGGAAAACTTGTCGGAAATATTCGAGCGGTATCTGCAGGATAAAGCATCAGCGGAAGATGTCAATACGTTGTTAGCGCACTTTAACCTGAAGGAACATTCGCCAATATTGCGCCAGCTTATCCGGGATGCGTACCACGAGCAGCCAACGGGTATTAATACCGATGAAACGCACGAGATATTGGTTCGTACCAAACAAACTCTTTTGCAACGCATCGCTGCTGGTAGTAGTACCCGCATTGTCCCAATGTATCAACAACGGTGGTTCCGTGTATTTGTAGCCACGGCAGCTTTGATAGTATTTTCAGTCGGATTTTGGTTTCGCATTGTTATTTACGACCGAATTAACCCTGTCCACCTGGTGAGTACCAAAACAAGCCGTGGTGAACGCAAGGTCGTTGAGTTGGCGGATGGTACAAAAGTATGGTTAAGCCCGGCAAGCTCTTTGGAATACCCTGATGAATTTCGCAAATCAACCAGGGACATAAAACTTATAGGCGAAGCATTCTTTGATGTTGTAAAAGATAAGAAGCACCCTTTCATCGTACATACTGGTGTATTGAATACAAAAGTGCTCGGAACTACTTTCAATATCAGGGCGTACAACGAGGATAAAAAAATAACGGTGGTTTTGCTTACGGGAAAAGTCGCTATTACAACTGCCAGGCATGCCCAAACCGATCTTATCCCGAATCAAATTGCCGAATTCAACCCTGCGACGAATAAACTGCTAAAAACAGATTATCCGCAGGCTTCGCAGATGCTTGACCGCCGCAATGGGTTCTATCACTACGAAGGCACTCCGGTTCTTGCCGTTATCGCTGATCTGAAAAGAGACTACAATATTAATATCGAAACCGAGGGCGATCTCGGCAACTGCACTTTTTACGGTGATTTTAAAAACGGTGATGATCCGCTGGTATTCCTTCGTAAAGTATGCATCATCATTAACGCTCAATTCAAAAGAAATGAAAATGGAATTACGATTGTAGGAAAAGGCTGTTAGAAAAAGGCCACTGCATAGTGCAGTGGCCCGTAAATGCGATTTAAAATGGTAAGCGTCTCCGTCTCGACAACTTAAGCGCTTGCCCACCCTAACATTTAACAAAGTAAAAGTATGAAAATAATTGTACCCCACATATTGGGGCGCATGATCGTGTATGCTATGAAATGGACAGCTACATTATTTGCGATCATCTGCAGTTCGACGTTTGTCGTAATGGCTACGTCGGCATCAGGCCAATCCGTTCTGGATAAAAAGTTTTCCATAAACATAAAAGAAGAAGGGTTAAAATCTGCTCTCGATAAGATTGCCCGCACAGCCACGGTGAAAATACTCTACAGTGGTAACATAGCGCAATCAGATGCAAAAGTTACATTGCACGCCAAGAACGAAAAGCTCTCAAGTGTTTTGAAACGGGCGCTGACCAACCTGCCTTATAGTTACAGTGCAGTTGATAATGATGTACTGATACGTTACGACACAGATAAATTAAAGCAGGAGCAACAAGGAAAGCAACAGAAAAAGGAAGTTTTACCGGTAAAGGGAAGAATTACCGATGGTAAAGGGACACCGTTGGTCGGTGCTACCATCAGAATTAAGGGGACGGACAAAGTAACTACCACCGACGCACAAGGTGTTTTTTATTTATTGAACCTGGACGACCGTCCGATAATTGTCGTGTCCTATGTTGGATACGTCACCAAAGAAGTAACGTTAGCGGTCGATTTAAATAACCTCGTAATTGTACTTCAGGATGACCGCACTGCGATAACGGAAGTGGTAGTTTCAACCGGGTACCAGGAAGTACCGTTAGAACGTGCGACCGGATCATTTTCTAAGGTGGACAATGCGCTGTATACGCGGCAGGTTTCAACTGACGTTATCAGTCGATTAAAAGCTATAGCGCCCGATCTTTTATTTGATGAGCGAAACGGTAAAACGAAGTTGAGCATCAGGGGACGCAGCACCATATTTGCAAATGACCAGCCATTGATCGTTGTAGATAACTTCCCATATGACGGTGATATAACCAATGTCAATCCCAACGATGTAGAAAGCATTACTATACTCAAAGACGCAGCAGCTGCATCCATATGGGGGGTGCGCGCCGGGAACGGCGTAATAGTTATTACTACGAAAAGGGGCAGGAAAAATCAGGCCCCACAGGTAGAATTAAATACCAATGTTACGATAGGAAATAAGCCGGACCTATACTATAAGCCACAAATTAGTTCGGCAGATTTCGTGGATCTTGAAAAGTTGTTGTTCTCAAAAGGTTTTTATGATGCCAACATATCGGACAATATTAATTATCCGGTGCTTACCCCGGTTGTCGATTTACTAGCTAAAGGCCGCGCCGGGACAATTCAACCTGCGGCAGTAGCAGAACAAATCAATGCACTTAAAAATTACGATGTCAGAGATGACATTGCGAGGTATTTCTACCGCAAAAGCGTAAATCAGCAGTATTCACTCGGTTTTAAAGGTGGCGGTGAAAAATATACTTACTATTATTCGGCTGGCTACGACAAAAACCTTACAAACCTTAGAAATAATGCTTATGACCGGCTGGTGCTGAATGCCCAACAGACGTTTACACCGATAAACAACCTGGATATAAGCACGAGCATTGTTTACACCCAAAGCAATACTGCTACAAATACAGCCGCATCTGATATTTCTATGGGGAACAAAAATATCTACCCCTATGCACAGCTTGCGGACGGCAGTGGGAAGCCGTTAGTTGTAGCCAGGCAATACAATGGCGACTTTGTAAATGCTGCCACTCAAAAAGGACTACTGAACTGGAGTTACGTTCCGGTCAACGAACTTTCATCGAATTCAAATGAAACTAAACTTTCAGACACACGGTTCTCGGGAATCCTGAAATATACAATCATAAAGGGATTGGCTGCTTCGATCAATTACCAGTATGAACGTCAGAATGCAGACAATACCCAACTACAGGGTGAGGACGCTTATTATACACGTAATCTGATAAACAGCCTGAGTACGTTAAACGGCGATGGCTCCGTATCACGCGTTGTGCCACTCGGAGGTATTCGTATCAAAGGAAATACCATCCTGTCTTCCCAAAACGGCAGAGGCCAGTTAACCTACAATACCGAATGGAGTAAACACCAGATAGCAGCTATAGCGGGTGCTGAGATAAGACAGGCAACTGTTACAACTGATCAAAGCTACCTGTATGGATATGACCCCGCTGTAGGCCAGGGTCAAGCAGTGAACTACGCCGATTATTTTCAGACTTATCCGTCAGGGTACTATTCGGCGATTCCCGGCAATACCGCGGTTATTAAAACATTGGATAGGTTTCGCTCGTATTTTGCCAACGGCTCTTATACCTACGATAACCGGTACACCGTTTCTGCCAGTGGCAGGATCGATCAATCAAACTTATTTGGTGTACGTGCCAACCAACGATCCGTTCCACTGTGGTCAGCGGGTTTTAAATGGGCAATAGATAAGGAGGCATTTTATCAAAGCAAATGGCTGCCAGAATTAAGTTTCAGGGCAACTTATGGTTATAGCGGCAATTATGATAATACCATTACCGCATTTACCACGGCCTACTATACGACCAATTTCTACTCCCGTCAAACAGCCGCCACATTGCAAAGCCCCCCGAATACCAATCTGCAATGGGAAAAAACGGCAATGCTAAATCTTGGCATTGACTTTTCATCACTAAACAACAGGATTTCAGGTTCGATAGAGTACTATCATAAAAAAGGAACTGACCTTATTGGCTACGCGGCATTGGACCCTACAACTGGTTTCACTCAATACAAAGGGAATGTTGCCGGGATGAAAGGTAACGGCTGGGACGTAATCCTAAACACTAAGAACGTGAATGATAAATTCCGCTGGCTAACATCCTTTAGTCTGAGTTATGTGTCAGATAAAATCACGTCCTACGATTTAAAAAACACCAATGCAGTTGCTTACCTAAATGATGCAAGTATAACATCTGCTGTTTACAACTACTCGCCCTTAGTTGGAAGACCCTTGTTCGGTATCTATGCCTATAAATGGGCGGGCCTTGACCCGCAAACGGGTGACCCAATGGGTTACAAAGCAGGCCAGGCAAGTAAGGATTACAGCGCTTTAACCAATGTGCCGGTTGACAGCCTGGAATATAAAGGACGGGCTACCCCTAATATATACGGTGCCATTAGAAATACTTTCTCTTATGGCCAGGTTTCTTTTTCATTTAACATTAGCTACAGGTTGGGCTATTATTTCCATCGGAATTCAGTCAATTATTCCGAGCTACTATACAGCAATGTTTCGCATTCCGATTATGCAAAAAGATGGCAGAAGCCAGGTGATGAATCCCATACTAATGTACCATCACTGATATATCCTGATAATCAAAGCCGGGACCTTTTCTATATAAGATCAGCAGCTTTGATTGATAAAGGCGACAACATAAGATTGCAGGATATAAATGTTTCATACGACTTGTCGTCGAAATTATCCAACAAGCTGCATTTGAATCGGCTGCAGGTCTACGTCTACATGAATAATGTGGGGTTATTGTGGACGGCAAATAAAGATCACATAGATCCAGACTATCCCAACGTTCTCCTTCCGAGGACAATTGCATTTGGGTTAAAGGCTGGCTTTTAAATTTTAATTGTAAACAAGATGAAAAAGAACATACGATATATAATTCTCGCGTCAATGGTTCTACTGAGCACATCATGCAAAAAAGATTGGCTAAACGAGAAGCGTGACAGCTCACTATTGGTCCCAACGACGCTTCGGGATTTTCGACTTTTACTTAACAACAGCTATCCCATTGGCACCAATGTTATTGGCATAGCCGAAGTTGCTGCGGACGAGTACAGCATAGCGGATAATTATTACGGCTCACTATATTCAGTGGAGCAACTGGGTTACATATGGAGCGATAACACGTTCGCCTCTATTACTTATACTCCGGAATGGGACGATGCTTACCAGGAGGTCCTTCAGGCCAACGTGATCCTTGACGGCCTTGCCAAAATAAAGCCTGATGCAGGCAACCAGCTAGAATATAATGATGTCAAAGGTGGCGCTCTGTTTTTAAGGTCAAGAGCCTTTTTTAGCCTTGCGCAAATTTTCGCACAACCGTTCGACCCTGCAACTGCAGATAAAGACCTTGGCATCCCCCTGCGCCTTACATCAGATATCAATGTAAAATCGGTTAGGGCTACTGTCCAGCAAACTTATGATCGTATTACTTCAGATCTCAAAGAAGCGGCAACTCTTTTAAAAGTAGTTCCCGCCTATAAAACGGATTCGTCCCGACCCGCTGTATACGCGCTGCTTTCGCGTTGCTATTTATCTATGGGCATATACGATCAGGCGTTCAGTTATGCTGATCTTTGTCTAAAAGACTATCATAATCTCATTGACTACAATACGCTCGACGCTTCTTCAAATAGCCCTATTCCGGCATATAACGATGAAGTTATTTTTCATGCACCAATACAGTCATATACTTCCTTTTCAGCCCCAACCGGTGCCATTGATCAAAGCTTAGTAGATTCTTATGATGATAACGATCTGCGGGGGCAATTATTTTTTATTAAAAACCCGGATGGGACGTCCTCCTTTAAAGGCAATTATACAAATGATGGCCAATTGTTTGGAGGGATAGCAACGGACGAGCAATATTTGATACGTTCAGAGTGCGCCGTAAGAGCCGGTCATCTCGATGCCGCAGCAGAGGACTTAAATACACTTTTAAAGAACCGCTATCAGTCGGGTAAGTTTGTCCCATATAAGCTGACCGATCCTGCCAGTGCATTAGCATTAATCATTAAAGAGCGACAGAAGGAGTTACTGATGCGCGGATTACGGTGGTCCGACTTGCGACGGCTGAACAGGGAGAATACTTTTAAAATAACAATCAGCAAAACAATTAATGGACGCACATATTCTTTATCGCCAGATGCGCCCCAATACACTTTCCTTATTCCTGAGTATGTAATTAAAGCCTCCGGCATACAACAAACACCTCGATAAAAAAGCCATGAAAAATATTATTATAGTATTGCTTACAATTGTCTCGTTGCACAGTACATGGGCAATCGAACACTGTTCTTATAGTCGTTCATCACACAGAAAACAGAAGGCCGAAGTAACCATCCATTTTAAATCTGAATCTGATTGGTCACTCGTTGACACTTATGTTTGGGATGCCAGAAATTTTACTGATTATCAGAAAATATACCCAGGAAAAATAGTCAATAACAATTTTAGCTTTCATATAGACATCGATCATCCTGTTATAATAGGATTTGAAACTGATAGTTTATCCCTTTATTCTTCCCGGCAAGCGCACTCTATAACAAGGGGGTTTATGATGGAGCCAGGCGACAATTTACATCTAGAGGTTGGCGGGCGTTTGGACTTGGGCATTCAAAACATTGTATTCACGGGAAAAGGTTCGGCCAAGTATCGTTTGATCCAGGAGCTTATTTCAAAAGTTAACGGAAAACAGAGAAAGTGGGACTATTATCTGAATGTAGATGAATTATTTGCAAGGGCAGATTCAGATAAGCAGGAAATCAATACAATAACTGCTCGTTATAAGAGTCGAATCTCGCCTACCGCGTATAAAGTTTTGAAATTGCAGTATACAATGAATGCTTACTCGTCCGCAGTAAGTTCATTATTGGAGCATATTAACGGAATGAAAGATCGCAGGAAGTATGCCAGGTACATATCAATGTTGAAAAATGAATTTACCGATAGTAACGCTCGTTACGACTACAACAATTTTGCACTGATGCAAATCCTTGCGCGGCTGGATGTTTTGTTAAAAACAGATAAGAAATATGACGCGGAATACTATTCAAAGAATCTCTATAATCAATATAAGCTTTTAAAAACCACTTATGGACAAGACAGGCAGATCACCCAACCAATACTAGCTCAATTGATTATTAATGCAATTCTATATAAAGGCAAAAGCCACGCTGTAGATACCTGCATTGTTGATTTTATAGCATATTGTAATAAGTCTGACGAAGATTATCGGGAGATGAGGCAAATGCTCGATAGCTATAAGTCGAAATTCGAGAAAGGTGTTACAGCTTATGATTTCGCCCTTCGTGATACGAATGGAAACGTTATCAGGCAAAGCAATTTTAAGGGCAAGGTTGTCGTGTTAGACTTCTTCTTTACCGGCTGCGTCGGGTGTATCACTACCACGCCATACATCGACAGCCTGGAAAGAATATACAGCGGTAAGCCGATTGTTTTCGTTTCCGTTTCGGTAGATAAATTAACAGAAACCTGGAAAAAAGGCATCGGCACCTACAGTAGCAAAAATGCCATTCAGCTTTTCACAGATGGGAAGGCAACAATGCATCCGGTAGTTAAATACTACCAGGTGAATTCATACCCTACTATTGTCCTGATTGATAAAGCTGGGAGCATTGTGATGGCCAGAGCGCCGGACCCAAGAACTAAAGAAGGTTGGAGTAATTTCCGAAACAAACTGGATAATATACTGCTTGGTCCTTAATTGAATAAAATATAAAGTGCCGGAACGTTGTTCATTCCGGCACTTTATCAGGTAAATTAAGGATGGATCGCGCCTTTTTTGGGTTGGCCAACAGGTGCAACAGGATGGCCATTGCCATCGATGGTGTATACCTGGGCACAATTGTCGGTGCCATTTGCGCAGGCAGGATCACCAGGTAACGCGTTGCCGGTCGGCTGGCCTGCAGCAGTCAGATAGAACCATGCCTGGGCGTCAAGACGGGCAGCAAAGGCACCGCCAACGCCAACGAAAATGGCAAGGGCTGTCAATGTGAGTTTGAGAGACTTTTTCATGTTGTTAAAGTTTTGAAAGTTAGAAATACGACAGGGAGTATATTGATCGGGAAAGGTGCCTACATTTTTACAGGATTTCGGCATTAACCTGTCTGTTGCAACAAAAATTTATAGGGCGCTGGGGCTATATTGGTTCAATTTTTCGGGGGCATTTAGCTGTGTTCTGCTTTGATGCATCCTGATAAGGATAAGACATAATGCTGCGCCGCAAAAATTGAGGATCAAATGACCGGTCCAGTTGAGTTGGTCGATTATACCACCACAAGCACAGGGTACTTTTGGTGCGAATAGAAATAAATAGGAGATGTAAAATGCCAATAAAATTAACATTAGAAAGGAGGCAAAAAGGCCACGTTGAATTGTTTTGGAGTTAATAAGTAGGATAGCGGTAGCGATTTCAAAAAATGGAAATGTAAATGAAACTAAGGTCGAAACGGGTGCAAGTAATGGCGACATCTCCAATTGAGAAATGAAGCGCGTATGGTCTATTATTTTAATTGTAGCTGCATACAGCCATAGAATGATGAGGCAAAACCGAAAAAATTCAAAAATGAAAAGCCTGGCACGCATTGTATAATAGTTTTGATAGTGATACAAATTCTGCTTCGGGTCAAAAAGGAGTGTTTTAACGGTATCGGAACTGCGTGATTTCCCTTAATTTTAAAAGAAGGATAAGCATTTTCCGATTGGCGTTTAAAAATCGGCTATAGGAAAAGCAAATATTACCGGTAGTTTTTTTACTTCAGAACTAAGGTAAATGAGAATTGAATTACCGTGGATAGATATTATTTGAACGCCCGTATTAGCGTTACGAAACTCTAAAAACCCCAAAAACAAGGTCGAATTGAAGTGAAAATCTGCGGATTTAGGTCGCGGCATTGAAGCTGATGGAAAACTTTGGCCGGCATCTTAATGCCGACCAAAGGCATAGCAACAATTACTTTAATCCTGTTGGACAGGTGCAAGTAGGATACATAGAGACTGTGGTGGTTGTCGTGTTTGTTGTATCCGCTTGTGGGCTACCAATGTTTTTGACGTTTTTAAAACGGAAGGCCGTTCTTCTTACTGAAGGTGTGATTGAAATGTTCATAAATCTAATTTGTTTTATAATTAACTGAATCTAAGATAAATAGCCTACAGTAGAACTGTGAATTTATTATACAAAACCTGTTATCACGTATGTGAAAATCATTTTGCACTATGAGAATTTGTGAATGGGGTTATAAAAGTAGATTTATATTGCTCGCCATTTTTGTTGTTATTGTACAGGAACAAACGATGGTCTATACACAAACGCACGCGCTCCGGTTTGGGTTGATCATCGCCTATTACGCAATAGACATACCGTTCTTTTTCATAACAGCAAACTACGTTATACCATATGCTGTGCTACGCAAAAATCTATTAGTAAGGTTGCCATTTACTCTCTTCCTGACATTTTGCGGATATATCGTAGTGCAAAATTTGATGGACTATGTGTTGACATACGTTATATCCCATAGAATGATTTGGTCTGGATTGTCCTATCATAAATCAATTTTTCGCGCGAGTTACCTTTTAACTTGGGCAATGGGATATTTTCTCACACAGGAAGGAATTAAGAGAATGGAAAAATTAAAAGATCTGCAGATTAAAAATTTGGAACTCGAAGCCGCTTATTATCGTTCTAAAATCAAACCCCATCTCATTTTCAACACACTCAATTTTATACATGGATTGGTAGAGGAAACCTCAGAAAAGGCTTCCAGGACGATAAGTCTATTTGCGAAAGTTATGCGGTATTATTTGGTCAATTCTACAGCAAACGTGCCTGTGATTAACGAGCTGGAGCAGGTAAATGACTACATCGAGTTGAATAGGGCAAGACTAGGAGATCAGCTTTGTTTAGACATTGACATCAATACAGACCCGGCAATTGATAAACTGGAAATACCGCCGCAATTCCTTTTAAATTTTGTCGAAAACATGTTCATGCACGGTAACCTTCTTGATAAGGAACAACCGGCAAAGCTTTCTATTTCCAACGAAGGGCGGATGTTACAAATGCGATCATGGAACCTTAAAACTACAGCAAGAAAACTAAATACAACAGGCGTGGGTATGCGCTATGTGAAAAACCAATTATCGAGACAATCTACCACCAGCTATAAGCTGTCTATAAACGAAACAGCACAATTTTATGAACTTTTATTTTCGATTGAACTATGAAACTAAAATGTTTTGTCGTTGATGACGAACTAACCAGCATTGGAATTATATGTAGATATATAAATAGCACAGAGGGGCTGGAGCTGATAGGTTATGAAACCGATGAGAAAGAAGCAATGAGGAAGCTCATTGAAAAAGAGATTGTCCCCGATATTTTGTTCCTGGACATCATGATGCCGAACATCAACGGAATAGATTTTGCGCAAAAAATTACAGCAAAATTCCCGATCATTTTTATAACCGGTAATATTGATTTCGCGCTTCCGGCATTTAAATATGGACTAGCCTATTTGGTAAAGCCATTGATCAGAGCGGATTTTTCAGAAGCAATAGAAAAGGTCAAACAATGGTATGAAGGTAAGAATCCTCAGCTTCAGATTAAAGATGACATACTCATCATAAAAGACGGCACCAAAGGGAGTTTTATTCATATAAAGCTGGAAGATTTGTTGTTTGTAGAAAGTGATGCGAATTATATGCGAATGACTATGCATGATGGGACGGTTCAGCTTGCCTACACTTCCCTTATCGCCTTAGAAAAGCGCCTGGCTGGGCTTTTGTTCTGTCGGGTGCATAAGAAGTTCATTGTCAACCTGAAATTCATCGATTCGATCTGGTCAAACAACATTCGGCTCAGCGGTAATTTCATCATACCAATTGGTCAGAAATATCGTGAATATTTTACCGAGGAAGTTATAAAAAAAATGCTACCAGAGTAATCTCATTAATTGAGTTGATAACGGGGATTTGTATACATTAAAAGTTTATAGAACCCTTTGGGGCTTTTAAATTCCTTAGTTAAAAAATAATAAATCACCGTTTCATGTATCCGCTGTGCGGTGGGAAATAGCCGGTTAATATGCATGTGGAACAGTGCGGTGAATATTTCTGGCCTTTCACTGGCGGAATATTGATATAATGTATCAATAAAAGACTTTTTGAAAACCTCGTAGTCTTGCTCTATTTCGTTCGACAAGAATGGCGCTTCTTCTTCCCGAAACTTTATATAAGCAGCGTTTATTAACTTATATTTTGACGGATCGAGGCTGTGTTCTTCACTAAAGCTATTGCTTGTGACCTCTACGAGTTTACTGAACATACTGGCTGGGAAAACGCCCGAGACATAGACGGCATATGCCAACTCCACGCAAAGCTTGTACTTTTCCGAATCATCAAATCTTTGTTTTAGCAGATTGACCACAAAGCGACTGTCTTTATGAAAATGTGCTTCCACTAAGTGCATGTTAGCAGCACCGTAACGCTCGGTTTCCCTTCGATAAATGCGGATCAAAATATCTGATACCAGCCCGACTTCAATCTTGTCCTTAAAAAGATTTGAAAAAGCTTCTATAATGGCAGAAACTTTCTTCAATTTATGAAGCTTAAACCTTATTCGAAGATGGTGTCCTGATTCAGAATAGCGAATGAAAAACCACTGCAAAACACTCCCTTGATTGGCCAATATGAAGTTTTGAATGTGATTCGTCAGCAATTCATCACTGCGTGTAGGATGACAGAATACTTCAAAGTAAATCCAGTCAGCACCGGGTAGTACAAGTCCGTTTGATATATCGCCTCGGACTTGACTACGTTGTACTACGGGCTTATAGATAGTTTGCTTGTGATAGAGGCTTAAAAGTAGCTGTGAAGTATATGGCTGCTGATCATTGTCTTTTATAATCGGTTGCTCAGGCACAATGGTCTCTTCAAGATATAGGGTTTTCTGTTTAATAAGCAGGGTAAGCAGCTCACCAAGTTCAAAGCTATTATTTGTGTTGATGCAAAGGGTTTGATCTGTAGCTCCTACCCTAGCAAATCCGGATATGCGGTTTTGTTTCAGATAGCGGATCAAATGATCAACACTGCAGACTTTCCCTTTTTCTTGAACATCATGCAGATTGATTCGCCAGGTGGCAGGCGATAATATGATGTTTTTATAACTCAGCCGGGGATAATAAGCCAGGCCGGGAAGCCGGTCTCTTAAACGTAAGTACAAATTTTTATGAATTCCCTGGTGCTGTAAGTCACACAACAAGCGAAATACCGGGAGGTCGCTTAAAAGATAATTATAGGCAGAAGCAAGGCGCGGAACGAGCCGCATATTACGTTGCCGTGAGCGCAAGATAAGCTCATTGCCTTGCACCGAAAGCAAAATATCTGTCAGCATTAAAGGGGATTGGGTCGTATCATAATTAAGAACGCTCAACTGATGACTATATATAGATCTTCGCCTGTTTACATTATCAACAACATTACCGACCATGTAAGCGACGTCAAAAAACAGCACTCCGGGATTAGCCTGTTGCTCAATATCTGCAATTTGTTTGCATTGTTGGAGTACATCATCATTAGCCAAAGTAAATCTGCCTAATAACGAAGTAGCAGTACAGCCACCGAGGTGTTCTAACTGTATAAGCCCGTCCCCTAATGTACAAAGAACAGAAAGACTGTTAGGTAACGGGGCATTTGACAGTCCCTGGGGGCATACGAGGTCTTCGAGGTCGATGGTTCCGGATTTACCTGAAATTAATTCCGGCAGCAACATATTGAATGTGGAATTCATTAATTCATCTGTAGCAGGCTGATTTCCGAGCTGATGTATAAGTTCACTTGCAAGCAAGGATTGCTCCATTGCTCCATAGCCTATGCCAAGTTCAGGGTCCAATGCTTCCATGATAGGAATTTCTTTTGTCCCGAACTTCTTGCTAAATGCTTTAATAAATTGATCCAGCTCAGGAGATCGATAAGATGGCAGTATTTGATGTAGTCGCTCAATTAAATCAGGTAAATGCCTGAACATATCCTGCCCAAGACTTCCGTCAAGCAGCGGTCTATGCGCGATAATATACTCCACTTCCTGAACGGGCAATGTAAGCTGCACCCGTTGGAAATAATCCGCGCCGATGATATTTGGTTGCATCTCCGATATCAAAAGCTGATCTGCGACCATTGTTTCCAGTACCTGTAAAAAGGACGCCTCGTTCGCTGATTCCGGGATCATGGAAGTGACCATAGAAATTGATTGCGGAGTTTTACACAATTTCAAAATTTTTAGCTTTAGCTCACTCTTAGTTGTGTCAATTAATTCATACTGGCCATCGAATCGACCGACATATCGGATGTCGAACTCGGTAAGGTAATAGGTGCTATTTGCAAATAGCAAAGCATCTGCCTTTAAAAGATCGGCAAAATTAATTGCCAGTCGGTTTGTACATGTCCAATCGACGAACCGCTTGAGTTCCTGATTTTTTGTAATGACCGGTGGCCTTGCACTGCCCTTACTGAGTTCGATGGTCCCTATTCCTGCAAAGCCCCCGTATGGAGTTGCCCTGTAAGAAGCTCGATTAAAATATTTCCATATAGTATGTTGCACGCTGTCGGACAACGTTTTTATTTCTTCATATTTTATATTCCTGATTATCGCATAAAAGCTTGGGGACGATTGAGCGATGGACTCCTTAAGTTCATGCCAGCAATCTTCCAGGTTGGTACTAAAACTGAACTGGGGAACGCGGAAAATTAAGGTTGGAAGGGTCTGCATTTTCATATGCCAGTGAAAATGCAAAACACTTTATGGAACGTCAATAAAATTATATGAAACGCTGTTTTCATAGCATGAAACCACACTATGTTAGACTCAACCCCGAAAAAAACCTCTATCATCCTATAAGGGTCACAATACGAATATCAACACCTAATGCATTATATATAAATTAAATGATAAATTTACTTGACAACCTAACCCTCGACTCGTGGACAAAAAAAGAAGTGTTTTTCTATTTGGTGCTGGTGCAACTCTGCCTTGGGGATCGCCACGTACTCCCGATCTAACGGAACTAATTTTGACATCTGGATTCAAGATCAAAGGAGAGGATAAGACGATTACAAGGTTCATCTACGAAACCCTGATAGCCGCAGGGTATCAACCCTGGGAAGCGAATTTCGAGACTATTATCAATGTAATTGAAGAGCTTGTCGTTTACTATGGACATTTTGACTACAGTAAGGACAAAAAGCTTCCTTCTTTAATGAGTTGTTTTTTTCAGCCTACGTTTGAAGAACAGATTTTCAATTTTTCAGTTAAAGGAGGAGATGAAAACCAGCATGGGTATGTACTTCAAATTCCTGCTGGCTCTGACTATTATGCATCGCACAATGCTTATCAAAGAGAACCGCCCAAACAATTTTTCCTGCAACATCTGCTTTCAGCACTGCTTACTGCGATTGACGCGCGAATTTCTGATTTTGCCTATCATACCCACAGTCATTCTATCATTAAATTTGACAGCCCGATTAGTAAGTTGTTTGCTCAGTGGATGCTAGATCTTTCGGCTGAAAATATACTTCGCTTATATACTTTAAATTACGACCGGATATTCAAATTGCTCATTGAGCAAGCGGGAGTTGAGGTTTTTGAAGGATTTGAATATGGGGAGCGCGTTGAGCACGTCCTGAGATACAGAGCCGATATAAAGAGGATTCTTAGTGATACAGATTCACATGTTCATTACAATTTGCACGGATCAGCGTTTTGGGAAGTACTCGGATTGGATAATGCGCTATTACCGAATCCGGAAATTGCGTTCGTTTCCATTCCACGTTTGTCAATCAACAACACTCCCGCAACCTACCAAGTTGAAAAAGGGAAAACACTTTCGGTCACGAATATTATAACGGGCTATCAGAAAGCGCAGAAAGCAATGATCGCGCCTGTTAAACAGATGCAGGCGGCATTTGACAGGGATTGTTGTTTTGCAGATGATATCTATGTTGCAGGATATTCATTTGGTGATGAGCATATCAATGAAAGTTTGAGAACCGCATTACGGCACAATCCGCTGGTAAAGATTACAATCGTTGATCCATCTTTTCTTACGAATGGAATGGAAACTGACCTTGTGCTAAGGTTCTTTCCCTATATTCAAGAGCATGACCTGGCTCCAAGAGTTTTAAAGGACAACATTCGTAGTTATTATAACGGAAAAATATTGGCTTATACGATGACATTTGAAGAATTTTTAAAAGCGAAGAACCATCAATGAACAGATACGACGAATTAAAAAAAGCACTTTTGCAGAATTATTCAGAACAGGAAGCGTTGGACAATCTAACGTTTGTTCCGGATGCGGATCAAATTGATTTTTTAAAGAAATCTGTTGCGGCGACAATGACGCATATTCCACAAAAGGCTTTCAATTGCGGCCAGATTTCCGCGCTGTGGGCTGCAATGATAAAAGATCATAGCACTATACCTGCAGCTGTAATTTGCGGTGATCTGCAGTATTTAGGAACAAAGCTTTTTGTGTGTAACAGACCGATTGCCAGTACCCAGGAAAATGCCACCCAACTGGAGTTATGGGATGGACATTGTTGGCTTGAGTTTGGCGGCCTAATTGCCGATGCATCGATTTTCAGGACGTTATACTATGGTAATATGCATACAGAAATCAAAAAGACGATCATTGAAAGATTTGGTGAAGGACGTGGGGCTTTAATATCCACTCCCGCTCAATTACTGGATTTAGGATTCATTTATACACCACGCTACTCATTGAATAGCGAGGTGATTGATGGATTGGTCAAAGGAATAGATTTACCGAAGGGCGATAAAAATGATTGATAATTACGTAAACTTTTAATCACTAAAACAAGAGCAGCGGTGGCGACTAAAAATACTGAGTTGAATAATTACAGGATACTGGCATTCGGCGGGGCCGGAAATAGTGTAGCGAATGCACTACTCCAAAGCGGATTTGACCAACAAAAAATATTTTACTTCGATACTGATACAGAGTGCCTGAATACGAGTTCGGTAGTAAACAAATTTAAAATAGGGACATTTGTAGCGTTTGGAAGAAGCACAAAAGGAGAGCTCAGTATAGCGGCTAAGGCATATTTCGAAGATAAAGACCTATTTCTGCGTCTAATCAAACAAGACTTGATTTATATACTCGTTGGAGGTTTCGGAGGGGGGTTATTCACTGGTCTGATCAATAATCTGTCGGAAGACCTCCATAAAGCAGGTAAAAGATTCATAGTAATAGGAACGTTGCCATTTTCCTTCGAGGAAAGACAAAAGACAACGGCGGCAGTAGATGTCATCAAGCATCTGAATGAGTATACTGATAAATTAATTCTGCTAAAGAATGATATCCTCCACAAAGCATTTGGTGACTTAACCGTTGACGAGACTTTTAGAAAGATTGACTATACTATTGTTGAGGTCATTAAAGAAATAACATTTGAAATTCATAGTCTCGAGATTATTAATAAAACTTCAATAGTACTAACTCCTGGACTTGAAGACATTATTTTACAGGTAAAAGATTTTATAAAGAAAAGTGAGTATCCGATAGCGACAAGTAGTTCGAAGATCATCATTCCGGATACTAATCATGAATTGCTTAAAGCATTAACCATCGATCCCAGTTACGTATATAAGATTTCACCGCGCAAATTTGAGGAACTCGTGGCCTATATCTATGATCTCAGCGGACATGAAACAAAGCTGACCAAACAATCAAGGGATGATGGTGCTGATTTATTGGTCTGGACTGCGCCGCCAGTTTTGGGCGATAAATTCCTAACGGTCGTTCAGGCTAAACGATATAACCAAAGCAATAAGGTTGGATCGAAAGAAATACGGGAACTGATCGGAACAAGTTTATTTTTCAAAGCAGATAAAGGGCAAATGGTCACGACAAGTGACTATTCAAAACCCGCTATCGAAACGGCAAAAGCCAATAAGATCGATCTTCTGAAATTCTATGAATTAAATGAAACAATTAAAGACCTGTTGAATGACCAGGAAATTGCAACATCACCGTCTATAAGTGTAAATTATGATCTTAAGAGAGGCCAGCAAAGATCTGATAGACAGACGACATAAGTAACTAAAATATTTTCACCACCAAACTGTGCTAAACTACTTTTCGCTCCAGCCACTTTTTAAATACAGCCGATCTTTTCTGGCTGACAATTGCAGGTTCCTTCATTTTTGGTTCAATAACCACCTCCAGTTTGCCGTACTCCAGCGTGCGAAAGGATTTGCAAGACCTATAGTTAATAATGATCTGCCGGTTAATACGAAAAAACAACTGCGGGTCAACCTGTTTTTCTATCTCATCTAAGGTTTGTGGAATCAGGTAATTCCCTTCATCGAATAAGCGAATAAAATTATAGTCACCATCGTGGTGAAAGCTGCTAATCTCGTCTACGGGTACCGGAAGATTATCTGTACCCTTGTTTACCACGAAAACCGCTGCATACTTTTCTCCCCGCCGGGTTGGTTTACCGTCTGATTGATTGGTAAGCCAAACCTGCTGAACCAGGTAGTAACAGAAGTAGTATACATTCAATAGCAAAACAAACAGCACGATGACTGGAAAATCATACTTTAGGTAGACAGTGGTGAGAATATTGATCCCGTAAATCCTGAAATACACTGCGGCGAGTAAAAAAGCAATGATCGAAACCAACACGATTCCTAATAGTATCTGTAGTAAGGTTCGTTTCAGCGGCACTTTGTTCCACGGAGATTTTGCGTCGAGCTTTATGATGATTGCCCTTACCAGGCTAAATAAGAGAAATGCAATGATTGCGCTTCCCGCAACAGACTTATAGTAGTCAGCCAGGAGCAGAAATTCAAAGAAAGTCTTATCCTCTCCAAACGTGACAATAAAATGCGCTGCCAGAATAGAGACAATAATACGAATGACCAGGTCTTTATAGCTGGCAAGTGATGTCGGAGCGGCTATTTCCATTTAGGTTATCCTTTCTCAAGCCTTAATAAAACAGATGAACTTCATCTATTAAAAGCTGAAAAAATACAGTTAATGAATGAAAGCAAAAACAAGGCTGCCAGCTAAATGTTTTAAATGGCAACTATTAAAAACTTATTTTATCATTATGGCAAAACAACCTTTCACTCCGGCAGGGGTACAACAGAAGACTGCTGAATTGTACCGCCTTGCCAACTCCGATTTAACTACGCAGGCAAGTCTTATTTTAGGCAATTTCCGAAAGTGGATGACCGACAATTTTACGCTTGATTCTTCGCAACAAACGTATCTCACAAATCTTGATCAGGGGTTTGTAAATACCTTGTCCCGATCCCTAAGCAATGCTATTAATAATCGCCTGCCGGTCAATTTTACGCAAACTGCAGTCCCATCCGGTGCAAGCAAATTCATTCGCTCGCGGGATAATTTCGATGTGATCTACAATACGAACGGCATGTCCGTTTCGGGAGAGCTAAATATCAATATAGGACCTGAATAAGTACAATATACAGCGCTGATACCAATATAACCGGACAGTATTGGCCGGTTATATTTTTGCATTTATTTTTACAGATTCTCTTCATTTTTCCTACCTATTCCCAATTGTCCTCTTTTAGTGTCCGAAAGCACCACACACATATTCTTTACATAACCGGAGATTTTAGCGAGATGAAATATTTATTTCACTCGTGGTTTTGCGTATTTCAGCAATCTTTTTCACTACCTGGGCATTTTCGGGCGGAGTAAAGTTCTGTTTCAACGTACCACCACTATTAATTTTGATGCCGTAAGAATTAGTCTGATCGCTATGGAACAATTGATAGATTTTGCTTCGTCAGAGTATGAAGCGATGACTCTTGTCTTAAACAAGATTGTTATTGAAGCCGCAAACGAATTACAAAAAGCAGAACAATCCTGCATGATAATTCAAAAGAGCCTCCAAAACCTGAAGGACTTCCTGTTAGCATATGTATTTACGAACAGGCAGGAAGAAATCAATTTCTTTAAAGAGATTAAACCGAGGTTCTTTAAAGAACTAATATATTTCTCAGAAGTTTTTCACGTTGATTCCAGAAAGCCTGTTGGTAGCCACGATGAGCTAAAGCGATATTATTGGCATGAAATGGACCGCGTAAGAATATTCTTTGAACGTAATCATGATTTACATGTTTACTACCTAACTGGTAAAAACACTTTCGACGAACTGTATTTCATCCGTGGCGCGGAGCCGATGACTATAATACCAGAGTATTCCCCCGATATCGATCCAAGATTCACGACAATAGCCGGTTTCAAAATTTCAAAAATTCAGGCTTTCGAAAAGCTACACCGCTATTTACAGCATTGTTTAGATAATCTGGATGGAATACCATCAATCTTCAAGGAAATCGAAAAACCACAACGACGGAAAAGTCTTTGGACGGATTCCAAAGTCGCGTTGATAGAGGTGGCATACGCGTTACATTCTAAAGGGGCTGTCAATAATGGTACCGCTGATGTAAAAGATATTGTGAAAGATTTTGAAGATATGTTTAATATCGACTTGGGTAATGTTTATGCTGTATTTCAGCAAAACATCAGAATACGCAAAAAGAATAGGACGGCTTACCTCGATGAGTTAAAAATGCATCTGGAGCAGCGTATGGATGATCAGGATGTAAATCCTAGATATTAGACTCACGGCTTAATGTCCAGAAATCCGTAAATCTCTTTTTTCACCTTATGGCATTGCGGCAAACGATACATTGCGAAACCATGATCCGCCCAAACCCAAACAGACGTTATACCAAATGACCTATATTTGGTCAATTCTACTCTTTCTAGTTTTATCGATGCTTCGCCCGCTTTATACTCATCGGACGTCAGCATTTCCAAAGCATCCGCAAAATCCTTTAGTTGGGATCTCGATAAAGAAACCGCCTTGTAATCAATAAGCGTTTCATATTTGACATTACGAAATAAATAGAGATATGTCGTATCGCCACCAGATATGTTAGCAATCAGTTTTTTGCCTTCGCGATCAGAGATTATTACTTTCTTCGTGATTTTTACTTCTGGCTGTGCATAGGTAGTTGTGTAACCTACTATTAGCAGAAAACACAAAATCCATTTATTCATATTGCATATTTGAATGAAACCTACAACCTTTTTGTGATTGCGCATAATTTCTAGCCTCTCTACATCAAAACAAAATCTATTATCTAACCCCTGTAGTAGCGAAAACAGAGTTCAGGCATTTTCACCTTTGCTATCGTTATCCGGCACGAAATACATCGGGCCGCAGCAAAAGCAAAGCATATGTTAGAACCGATTTCATGGAGCAGTTATATCAAAGGGGCAGCCGTTCTGCTCGGCTGCTATTACAGCGGCGTTGCCGCGCTCTTCTACAGGCCGGAGATCAAGGGCTGGCTCAACCGTAATAATGCTTCTACCCAAACAAGCAAAGTTACCCAGGCTGCCGAAGAAGACATGATCGATCCCCCGGCGTTCGTGCAGCTGGAACAACTGGTTCATGAAATCGATGGCATTCTGGAACAGGCAGGAACAAACGCCACAAAGGATCAGCTACTACGTGAGCTGACACCAAAGCTGGCCAGCTTCGGCGGGTTACGCCATCCTGCCTACAGGGTTGCCATTCTTAATCATATCACTGCAAAAGCGGAAGAGATCTGCGGGGTCGGCATCGGGAAAGATGAGTTAGAACAGGTGATGCAATAAGCCGGCCCGTGCGGGTAACAACAGACTGCCGGGAACGCTCTGGTGGCGGAAATGAAAGGTGTGGATGGAAAGGGCGTTTCCCAGGCAGTTTTAAAACAGAAATTTTATTATCAAATCATAAATCATGAAAACAAAGCCAAGTGAAAGAAGAAAGTTGTGGGCAAGGATATGGCTGATGTCCCTAACAATATGTGTCTACTTTATCCTCTACGATGTCTCTATATCTTTTGCACAGGATGGGAACGCCGGTATTAGCGAGGCTACTAATAAAGTAAAAGGGTACTTCGCAACCGGTACTAACCTGATGTATGCTATTGGCGCAATAACCGGACTTGTCGGCGCTGTCAAGGTGTACAATAAATGGAGTGCCGGGGAACCCGACACCGCCAAAGTCGCCAGCAGCTGGTTTGGTGCCTGTATTTTCCTGGTTGTCGTGGCTACTGTGCTCAAAAGCTTCTTCGGGGTATAAAATTCCAATAATTATTTAACAGAACTGCAATGAAAAGGCAATTACCCATCGTGGAGATTGCAGGTACATCTTTTTATGTGGATGTGCTGCACGACGAACTGCGACAAACAGACAATCCCACCAATACGATATCCTTTAATGTATTCGACCAGGACGGCGACGGTTACACCTTCCTCTATGACAGCCGCAGGAAGAACGTCCCTGAAAATAAGGCCGATCTGAAACAAATGGAGGAAGGTATGCAGTGGATCACCATACCGGCACTAATGGAACTTGATCCGGAGGGGATTGCCCTGAAATATGATATACCTCTTTCCATTCTATGCCCTGAACTGGCTACTATAAATAAAGATGACGATGAAGAAGACGGATTATTCGAAGACTACTACAGCTGATCAGCAGGAGTTGATCAACCGCAGGCTTGCGGGCGAATTGCCCCGGATCGACATAGGTGGCCGTGACTTTATTGTCGACTGGCGGCTGCGTGAACTACGCTGTGCAGATAATCCTACCGACCGGATAGAGTTGCGAAGCCTGCCGATGGACGCTGATGGAACGAACTACCTCTGCTTTTATAACAGTAAGCTGCACCAGACGGTTATCCCCGACATCCATATGACCGCACTGCCGAAGAACGTGGTGGTACTGACCATCCCATACGAGTTAAAACTCGATCCGGTTGCCGTAGCCAGGGAGATGGGTATGGATGAAAAAGGTTTGCTCAAGGACTTTCCCATTGAACCGGGACTTAAAGTGACCGTTACGCCAATCGAAGAAACGGAAATGGTGCAATTGGTAAAAAGAAACCAGGACAAACGACGATTGCTGGGTGGGCAACAAAAGCAAACAAAAATACGCAGGAAAGGCAACAGGCTATAGGTATGGGTGTACAATACGAGATCAATAAAGGTGTGAACCGCCCCATTGAATTTAAGGGGCTGAAGGCGCAGTATATATTTTACCTGGCCATCGGGCTGGCTGTGCTGCTGATCCTGTTCTCCGCAATGTATATCGCCAGTGTTCCGGTTTACCTCTGCCTTGCTATAATACTGGCAGGTGGGTCAGCCCTGTTCTTTGGCGTATACAAATACAGCCATGCCTATGGTGAATTCGGACTAATGAAAGCAGTAGCCTACCGGCGCATTCCAATCGCACTGGTTTGCCATTCGGCTGACGTGTTTAAAAAGTTAAGCAGTAGAAAAGATAAAGTGAAGAGAGATGACCGTGATACTGATAATAGCAGCCTGCGTAGCCGTAGCAATAGTCGCGCTACAAAACAAAGCGCCAAAAGATAACAGCCGTGACGTTAATGGCCTGTTGCCGATCTGGAAAATAGAGCGGGATTGTCTTATCTCCAAGCACGGGGATATTACAATCGTACTCCGGGTAGTTCTGCCTGAAATATTTTCCCTTTCCAACGACGACTATGAAGCGCTGCATCACGCCTGGTTAAAAGCCATCAAGGTGTTACCCGTCGGTTCGGTGTTACATAAACAGGATTGGTTTGTAGACGCATCTTTTAAGGCTGGTTTTAAGAGCGACGATGAGAACTTCCTGCTGCGCAGCAGTGAGCAATTCTTCAACGAGCGGCCATACCTGGAACACGATTGCTTCCTGATGATCACCTTAAAGGCAAAAGACCGAAAACCGGCCAATTCAGCTTTTACCAATTTACTCCGAAGCAGTATCGTGCCACCGCACGCAACGGATGCACGTCTGCTGCAAAAGGCAATGGATAGTATCGGGCAATTCCGGCGTATCCTTACCGACAGCGGCATGTTACAGCTGGAACAGTTAAAGCAGTCGCAGTTAACAGGTGACCCGGCAAAACCGGGTATTCTGGAGCGTTACCTGTTCCTTTTAAACCGTACAGAGCAACCGGTCATTCTTAAAGACATTGTACTAAAACCCGAATGGAAGATCGGCGAAAACTTCTGCCAGTTGTACACATTGGCCGACACAGCGCATATGCCCGCAAGCTGCAGCTCTCGCGTAAATTATGATAAGTACTCTACCGACAAAACAAAATTCTCGGTTGGCTTTGCCACTCCCGTTGGATTGTTGCTACCGGTAAATCATATCTATAACCAGTTTATAGTTATCGCTGACGGGCAGAAAACCATAAAACGGCTGGAAAGCAAACGCACCCGCCTGCAGTCGCTATCGATGTATAGCCGCGAAAATTCAATAGGCATGCAGGCAACCGCCGATTATCTGAATGAAGCGATCTCGCAGGGACGGCATCCGATAAAGGCTCATTTTAACCTGCTTTGCTGGACAGACAATTACGAAAAGCTAAAAGACCTGCGCAATCAAACAGCATCGGCACTGGCGCGGATGCAGGCGGTACCGCACATGGAGATAAACGGTGCGCCGCAACTATGGTGGGCCGGGCTTCCGGGAAATGAAGCCGATCTGCCTGAAAATGAAACATTCGACACGTTTGCGGAACAGGCCACCTGCTTTTTAAATATGGAGACGGCCTACCGTTCATCAAACAGCCCGTTCGGCATCCGGTTGGGCGACCGGCTGACCGGTGTACCCGTCCATGTTGATATCAGCGACGAGCCAATGCAGCGCGGTATAACAACCAACCGCAATAAGATAGTGATTGGTGGCAGTGGCTCCGGAAAGTCGATGTTTATGAACCACATGTTGCATAGTTACGTGCAACAGGGCGCTCATTGCATTGTGGTCGACGTCGGGCACAGCTACGAAGGTTTATGCCAGATAGTGAATGGTTATTATTTCACTTATACAGAAGATAACCCAATACGATTTAATCCTTTTTATATAGCGTTCGGCGACATTCTGGACACAGAAAAAAAGGAAAGCATAAAGACGCTGCTGGTTGCATTATGGAAACAAAATGACGAATCATTTCGCCGCTCGGAATACGTGGCCATTTCTAATGCCCTGCAATCTTACTATACATTCCTGGACCAGAACGATGCCATATTTCCCTGCTTCAACAGCTTCTATGAATTCGTGCAGGAACATTTTACCGAGGAGTTGAAAACGGATGGCGTGAAAGACCGCGATTTCGATATTAACAATTTCCTCTACGTCCTGCGACCTTACTATAAAGGCGGCGAGTTTGATTATTTGCTCAACGCAACGGAGAACCTCGATGTAATGCAGCAGCCGTTCGTGGTATTCGAAATTGATTCAATAGCTGGTCATCCGACGCTCTTCCCAGTCGTGACCTTGATCATAATGGAAATGTTTATCTCGAAAATGCGAAAGCTGAAAGGAATCCGAAAGGTGATCTGTATTGAGGAAGCGTGGAAAGCAATTGCCCGCAGCGGCATGGCTGAATTTATCAAATACCTGTACAAAACCGTCCGCAAATATTTCGGGGAAGCAATCACCGTAACGCAGGAAATTGACGATGTGATCAGTTCACCCATCATTAAAGAAGCCATTATCAATAACGCGGATTGTAAGATACTGCTGGACATGAAAAAGTTCCAGAACAAGTTCGACGCGATACAGGCGGTAATGGGCATGAGTGACAAAGGCAAAGAACAGGTGCTGTCCCTGAACAAAGCAAATGACCCCGCCCGAAAATACCGTGAGATCTATATCGAGCTGGGCAATCAGCTCATGAAAGTATACCGCTATGAACCATCTGTCGCGGAATACTATGCATATACTACTGAACAGACGGAAAAATTAAAGCTGCAGAAGTACACTGTAGCGTATGGCGGCATTAAACAGGCGCTCCGTGTATTAGCTGCCGAGGCTAAAAATTAATGAAGCATGAAATCACAGGATAACAAAGAGTTTATTGAATACTACAAAGCACTGAAAGGGCAGCAGGCATTCGAGGCACGCACTAAAGATAGCATGCTGCCAATTATTGAAATTGGAGAACACCCCTTCTATGTAGACGTCCGCATCGGATTGCTGCGGCCTAAAGACGACTTCTCTACTATGGGAATTGAGCTTAACAAACTTTCTGTCGATACTAATAGCCGACACATGATTGGCTACTACGATAAAGAACTAAAAGAAGCGATTGCCATCGATCCGAATGCTGGGATGTACCCCGCAAACGTGGTCCGGATTGAGATACCCAATCTGTTTGTGCTTGATCCTGTTGGAATGGCCCGCCGCTACGGCAAAGACGATGATAAATACTACATACAGGATGGCATACGGCAGAAAATGTATCACAAGGCCATTATTACCCCGCTTCAAAATGAAGTTAAGGTTGCCGATAAAATGAACCCCCTGAAACAGGGAAGTATAAAAACCAAAACAACCGCGAAAAGAAAATCCCGAGGCATATGAAAAGAGTGTTTTTAATATTAATGTTTTGCCTGTTTACCGGCCCGCTTGTATACGAGGCAAAGGCACAGATACCTATTGTAAGTACTATTACCAGTGCCATTAAAAAAGTTATCAGAGCGCTTGACCTGGCCATTCAGCGGCAGCAGAACAAGGTGATCTGGCTGCAGAACGCCCAGAAGCAACTCGAAAATGCGATGGCCAAAATGAAGCTGGATGACATCTCCAAATGGACGGAAAAGCAGCGCAAGCTCTATGCTGATTACTTTGAAGAACTCAAAAAGGTTAAAGCCGCGATTGCTACATACAGCGCTGTAAAGAACATCATAGAGCGGCAAAAACAATTAATCAATGAATACGGCGCTGCCTGGAACCTGCTCAAACAGGACAAACATTTTACCCCGCAGGAATTGCAATACATGTCCTCGGTGTACTCCGGCATACTTAACGAGAGCCTCGCCAATATTGAACAACTGGAGCTGGTCATTAATTCCTTTAGTACCCAAATGTCGGATGGTCAGAGGCTGGAGTTGATCCATAAGGCTGGCGCAGGTGTAGACCACAATATATCCGTACTGCGTGGATTTACGAGGCGTAACGTCGGCCTAAGCTTGTCCCGTGCAGCTGATGCCAGGGAGGCGCAGCAGTTGAAGCAGTGGTATGGATTGAATTAAAGATAGGTCAGAAGAAAGGCGGATCGCAATAATTATGAAACGTGAGCAATCATTTGAAAACGAGGTGGCGGAATTCGTACAGTTGATGCGCCAGAAAGGTTATCGCGGCAGGTTTCTGCTCGGAAAGATCACCGGCGACAGGCAGATGTCAGTGGGTGACTTGAAAAGCTGTCTCGAAACATTTCTAAAAATATACCAGGAAACCAATGGTAAAAATCAGTTGCTGCAACTGGAAACCAATGCCCCCTATAACGACGACCTGCGGTGCATTTTCAACGTCGCTTTTAAGGAACTGGAAGGTTTCAAAATAAGCAAAATGGAAATTATTGATAGTACGACTACTAATAACAAGGTGTACCGCATCATACATAACAACCAAATTCCGGGCAGTCAGGCAGTGCAGGGACTATTCCCGAAGCCAAAGCCCTGGGACAGGCATGGGAAGGGGCGCAGGCCATTTTAACTACCAAAATCAAAAATTATGAAACGTAGATTCTTAACAGCATTAATTATACAAATAGCAATCGGACTGGCTACTTATAGTGAGGGTACAGGGCAAATATTAAGTCAGAATGCCAAACAGCGCAGATACCTGATGGAGCAGATCGCAGCCCTGAAAGTTTATGAAAATTACCTGAAGAAAGGATACAAAATTGTCAAAGATGGAACCGGCACGATCAGCCGGATCAAGAATGGCGATCTCGGCCTGCATACTGCCCATTTTGATAGCCTTAATACTGTGAGCAGCAAAGTGCGCAATTACGCTAAAGTCAAAGACATTATCCGGCTTCAGCAGCAAATTATTACCGCGCATCAAAAAGTCTATCCGCAGCTGTCCGGTAGCACCCGGCTTACAACTTCGGAACTGATCAGCTTTAATGGTAGTTATGAAGCGATATTAAAACAGGCAGCGGCTGACATGGAAGAATTACAACTCGTCGTTACCAGTGGGAAATTAAAGATGACCGATGATGCGCGGTTACTACTTATCGACCGGCTTTATAAAAGCATGCAGCGACACTTTGGACGGTCGCAACACCTGAACCGGCAAGCGCTGGAACTTGTTGCAAGCCGAACCAGGGAAACAAAAGACCAAAGCAATTTAAAGAATCTATACGGCGGGTAAGAAGCCAGGCAGAAAGTGATAAAAGATAAGTGAAAAAGATATGGTGCAGATAATATCACTTGGTATGGGCGTGCAAAGCACGGCGCTGTACCTGATGAGCAGTATGGGACAGCTGCCGAGAGCGGATTATGCTGTTTTTTCTGATACGGGTAAAGAAGGTACAGGCACATACGCCTACCTCGATTTCCTGCTAGAATGGCAGCAGAAAAACAATGGAATTCCCATTGCAGTACGCAGGGATAAAAATCTTTACGAAGATCTGCTCAATATAACAGACCAACGAAGATTCGTCTCTATTCCCGGTTTCACAAAAAATCCTGATAGTTCTATTGGTATGCTCAGGCGGCAGTGTACGGCTGACTATAAGATCAAGATAGTGGATGACTATATACGTGACCATATTTACGGTCTTCCCAAAGGCTCGCGTCGCCCTGTTACCGCCATCTGGCACGGCATAACCCTTGACGAAATTGAGCGGCTGTCTGCTCCGAAAGAAGCGTGGAAAATCAAAACCTATCCGTTTATCGGTCAGGGCATACACAAAAATGAAATGGCTGACCGCCTTGATTGGGCCAGACCGATGAGCCGTGATGATGTAGTGCGCTGGTACTTGCTGCACGGATTAGCTGTACCGCCTAAATCAAGTTGCGTGTTTTGCCCCTACCAGTCAGACCGTAGCTGGGCGCTGAAGAAAAGAAATGCACCGGAAGATTTTGCGGCGGCGGTAGCCGTAGATGAAGCCATCCGTAACAGCACGAGCAAGGGCATTCATAACCCGGTCTACCTGCACCGTTCCTGCCGCCCGCTGGCCGATGCCGTTTTCGATGTAACAGAAGACCGGTCGTGGGGTGAATGTTCCGGCAACTGCCATGTATAGCGCCGACCGGCATCAATAGAAAAACGCAAAAACAGGCGTGCGCCGGTTTTTGCAGCCAAAGAAATCAGAAAGATTATGAAAAAGATACTGATCATAGTAATGACCCTTGGCTGCAGTATGCAGCTACACCTTGCTGCCGCCCAATCGGCGGAGTTGCAACAGCTGGCGCTTAATATAGAGAAGCTCGCGCAATTTAAGCAGATACTGACCGACTTGAAAAAAGGCTACGAATTAGTCAACAACGGCTATTCCACCATTCAGGGCATTTCCAAAGGCAATTTTAACCTGCATGATAACTTCCTGAATAGTCTGTTGCAGGTAAGCCCGGCTTTACGCAATTACAGCAGGATCGGATCTATTATTAGCAACCAAAGCCATATCCTTTCAGAATATAAATCGGTGTTCAGTTCCGTCAAGGCCGGCAACCGTTTCTCAGCGGCTGAAATATCCTATATGGGTTCCGTCTATCAGCAGCTACTCAGTGAAAGTATGCGGAGCCTCGACGAACTGACACTGGTGCTAACCGATAACCAGCTGCGTATGAGTGATGACGAGCGAATGGAACAGATAGACCGTATCGACCGTGATATGAGCAGTACACTCACTGCCCTACGCAGTTTTAACCGACGAGCATCATCAATGGACGGCCAGCGTGCAGTTATACAAAGATCGCAGCAGAACGTAGGTAAGCTTTATGGCCAGCCGGATAAATAAGTAATCAATAATATAAAAACGTGTGGTATGGAAAAGTGTGTAAGAAAAAAATGGCTACTGGCCTTATTGTGTATGGTGTTACCGATGCTGTCGCAGGCGCAAGGATTCGGAAATAATGTTACCGGGCTAAATGGCCAGTTGGAAAAGCTGTTTGATCAGATGCTGCCATTGTGCAGCAAGCTGATCGATGTTGGCCGGGCAATCGGGGGATTTGCGGCCCTATGGTATATCGGTTTACGTGTATGGAAACACCTGGCGCAAGCCGAACCCATAGATTTCTACCCGTTGCTCAAGCC
This sequence comes from Mucilaginibacter sp. BGA-UO-ETr-C110, assembly GCF_059567985.1. Lineage (NCBI taxonomy): Bacteria > Pseudomonadati > Bacteroidota > Sphingobacteriia > Sphingobacteriales > Sphingobacteriaceae > Mucilaginibacter > Mucilaginibacter sp. BGA-UO-ETr-C110. The sequence goes on along the minus strand of NZ_JCAQPB010000002.1, from coordinate 5,844,826 downwards.
TTTTGCCATTGGAATGGCAATTATCCTTTTCCCTGCGCTCATCAGCCTGATGAACGGAGTGTTGGAGCCGGTTGTTCAGGCAACTGCGGATATGTCCAAAGACAGTAAACAGGCCATTGAATGGCATATAGCCCAGGAACAGAAATCCTTTTTGATCCCACCTCCCGGCAGCTACCAGGATGGCAATAATAATGATGCCGATAAGTACGGACAGGCCGACGACGGAAGCTCCGGTTCTTCGGGTGGGCTGTTCACCAACTTCGCCTGGTCGGTAATGAAAACCGGCTTTCAAAATATGGTGCGCTATGTGGTAGAACTGATCTATAAAGCTGCCGCCTTATGCATAAACACCGTGCGCACTTTTTATCTGATCGTGCTGGCCATACTTGGCCCCTTAGTTCTGGCGCTTTCGGTATTCGATGGTTTTCATCATACGCTGGCCAACTGGTTCGCGCGGTATGTGCATGTGTACATGTGGCTTCCCGTCGCCAATATCTTCGGCGCGATCATCAGTAAGCTGCTGGCTAATATGCTGGTCATGGACACCGATTTTTATAGCAGCACTACCTATATCATTTTTATGATCATAGCCATCGTGGGTTATTTCACTGTACCCACCGTGGCCGGTTATATCATACAACCGGGCAGTAAGGACACGCTGCTCCATAAAGTATCCGATATGTCCTCCCAGGCCGGTAAAACGGCTGTTATGGCCGCAGTTTAATCACTTAACGCAATTAAGAATTATGTTTCAGCAATTAAAAAATATAGAGACGGCTTTCCGGCATGTGCGATTATTCACTTTCGTGGTCATTGCCGCCTGCGCGGCCACCACCTGCTATACTGTATATGAAAGTTACCGCATGGTTAGCAGCGCACAGCAGACGATATACCTGCTTACCGGTGGCCAGGCGTTGGCCGCCCGCTCATCCGACCGAAAGGATAACATGGAGGTGGAAGCACGCGATCATATCCGGATGTTCCATTATTATTTTTTCACCCTCGATCCGGATGACAAAGTAATCGAAGCCAACATCCGGCAGGCACTTTACCTGGCCGACAATACAGCGTCGCGGCAGTACCAGGATCTGAAGGAGAACGGCTATTACAGTTCGGTCATCTCCGGCAATGTCAGCCAGCAGTTAACAACCGACAGCATACGAATAGACCTAAGCAGTTATCCCTACTATTTCAAATACTCCGGCACCGAGAAGATCATCCGGCCTACAGCTATTGTAACCCGTAACCTGTCAACAGACGGTTACCTGCGCAGTGTGGGCCGTTCGGATAACAATGCGCATGGATTTCTTATTGAACGCTGGCGCATCCTGGATAATAGCGATAAAGACGTACAGAAAAGATAGCAATCATGTGGAACAGGAAAAACAAAACCAAAACATCAGGCTTGACCGACGTGCTGGCTGTAAAGATCGCCGCGAAGCTTCGGATTATGCAGGATCGCATAGTAAGCATACTGAAGGGCTGCGAACGCAGAATGACCATGCGCCAAAAGAAAGCAGTCTTCATATTCTTTGTGATTGCAGCCACGAGTTACTGCAATTATCTGCTGGTTTCCGCCCTGACCGGAACGGCAAAAAAAGACTGGCTTAAACGGTTACAGGACACGACTATCCGTCAGCCAAACAGACCTCAGATTACTTTAAAAAAATAGCATACTTATGGACAATTCATCAGAAAAATTCAACAGAAAAAGAAAGGCGCTGCTGGTCATCCCAATGATCGCCCTTCCTTTTATCACACTTGCCTGCTGGTCGCTCGGCATAGTTGGAAAATCAAAAAACCAGGTTGCCAGCCAGCAACAAGGGCTTAATGTAACACTGCCCAAGCCTCAAATGGACACCGGTTCGCTCGACAAGATGAGCCTGTATAACCAGGCCGGAAAAGACACAACGGCAAATAGTGGTATTCAACAGGACAGTATGGTGGCGGGCACAGCAAAGACTGATTCCTTTATTGCCGGTACTCCGGGCACAGGCACTACGTCTGCCGATGCTAATGAAGCAAAGATAAAGGACAGGCTGGATCAGCTGCAGCAGGCCATTAACCGGCCTCCGGCTTCGTCCACTGGTTATTATAGCGCGCCGGCTTATCCGCCTCAAGACATGGAGGCATACCTCGCCCGTACGCAACAATCGCTCGGGCAGCAAGGCGGCACATCTTCGCAGGACCCGGAAATGGCGCAGATCAACGGTATGCTGGAAAAGATACTGGACATACAGCATCCGGACAGGGTAAAAGATCAGCTTCGTGAACAATCATTAAAGAACAAAGGCCGGGTGTACCCTGTAGGTAAACCTGGGCAGGATGATCGTGCAGCTGTACTGGCGGGGAACCTCAAAAGCAATTTCCAGGTTCCATCGCGCAATGGTTTTTATGATATCAGCGATGACGCAGAAGAAGATTCCGTCCGAATGGCCGCTATTGCTGCTGTTACGGAACAGAATCAGACTGTTACTGCCGGTGCAACGGTAAAGCTTCGCCTGTCAGAAGACATTATGGTGAACGGCACCCTTATACCACGCAATAACTTCATATTCGGTACATGCAGTGTAGACGGCGAACGTCTGAAGATCGAAATCACCAGTGTGCGTTACCATACTTCGCTATATCCCGTTAATCTTTCAGTATATGACCAGGACGGCATAGAAGGTATTCGCATTCCCGGTGCTATTGGCCGCGACGCTTCCAAAGAAGGGGCCGACAGAGCCATTCAAAGTGTACAGCTAATGAGTCTTGACCCTTCGATTGGTGCACAGGCTGCGAGCGCTGGGGTGGAAGCCGCCAAAGGGCTATTCAGTAAAAAAGTAAAACTGGTGCGCGTTACGGTGAAAGCCGGTTATCCGGTATTACTGCTCGACCAGAAAGCTAAACAGGAAAATAATCAGTAACCAATAATTAAATAGCTATATGAAAAAACTAATCATGCTACTGGCAGCATTGCTGCCGGTGTTAGGTTCTTATGCTCAGCAGGTAAGAAATTTTGACCAAAACGCCCAGGTTCCGGCAACCGAATTACTGATCACTGCGCATAAAACTACGCTGCTGATATTTCCGAATACCATTCAGGCAGCAGATCGCGGTGATAGTTACGTGCTTGCCGAGAAGGTAAAAGGCGTAGAAAACGTGCTGAAAGTGAAAGCTGGCCAGAAGGACTTTACCCCGAGCAATCTGCACGTGATTACTGCCGACGGCACAGTATATGACTTTAATGTTAGCTACAGGGAAATCCCTCCTTACCAGACACTCGACCTGAGAAAACAACCACCATACGCCGCTGCAGTTTTTAAAGGTGTATCGCTGAACGGTAAACAGATCGAAGAATATGCGCAAATCGTAGCTGGTAGTAAGCCGTTCTTAACAGGGGTACATGACCGCACGCACGGCATGCGGCTGACAGTGGATGGTATCTATATCAGCAACGACGTACTCTTCTTTCGCCTGTGGGTTAAGAACAATACTGCAATTCCTTTTAGCGAAGGATCGCTGCGTTTCTTTATCCGCGACCGCAAAAAGGCAAAGCGTACTTCCGTGCAGGATAACGAAACGGCTCCCCTTTATGTTGATCATGTTGGCAGTCCGGAGGCAGAACGCGGACAGACAATCATTGTTGCCTTTCCCCGGTTTACCATAGCGGACAGCAAGCATTTTGTTGTCGAACTAACCGAACAGAACGGCGACCGAAATACCACTTGCAAGCTTGATGAAGACAAACTGCTGGAGGCACGCCCCCTGCACCGTTAAAACAAGTAAAGGCCGCATCTAAAGCAATCTCTTACAGTAACCGAAATAAATATGGAAACAGGACAGGAAACAGTTAAACAGGATACACTTACCGGCGAGATCTCGGCCTGGAACGGGCAGGAGCAACAGTTTGGCCAGTTGTTTTCCGAAGCTGCGCTCAAAGACAGGGAATTTCTGAAGATGAAGCTCGGAGAATTCGACCGCCTGTATTTTAAATACGACAATAGGCAGTTAACACGTGACGAGCGGGCACTGCTGACTATGCTCCGCTTTCAGCGCAGAAAACTGGAAAGAACACTATATCCGGGAATCTTAGCACGCGTTGCACACCGGATCACCGCAAGAATAAATGCTGCTATTCGTGCCGGAAAAGAAGCAAAAAACAAAATGGCGTTGCAGCAAGCGAACAAGCTTGATAACGCTCATAGCGTACCGATCCCCATAAAAGATGGCCAAAGGCAACCGGCAAAAATCAGGCAGCTTCCGCAGCTACGGTATAACCAGAAAGCGAAACCCAGGCACAATAAGCACAGGAAAGGTGTGCGCATGTAACCTCAGTTAGTAACCAATAAAAAAAATAAGATCATGAGAGAAGACAATTTTGAGCAGCTCAAAGAGCAGCTATACAAAAAAGGATTTGGAGAAAGCCTCTACCAGGCATTAGAAGAGCAATTGAAATCGGGCAAAGCCGAGTTTTTCCTGGAACATACCGCAAAAATAAAAGATGATGATGTAGCCTATCGCCTGCATTTCAGAAGGGATGACGATCCGGAAAAGGACAAGGTGTATTTCAATTCCTTTGATACGATGATCCATAACAGCCCCGACCTGCAACAGGGGGAAATCAGGCAGCACAATTTCCATGCCCGCCAACTGATCTCGGCAACTGAAGCCCACCGCATGCTTAAATACGGCGAACTCGTTGCGGTAAACAAAGACCTTTTCAACAAAGAAGGCCAGTCTTACAATACCTGGTTGACCCTTGATATTAAAGGGCAGAAGGATGAATACGGCAATTACCCGGTCAACAGCTATCATACGAATTACTACAAGGAAAAGCCTTTTAACCTTTCTGATGCACTTCAGGCGATAACCATACCGGTAAAATTTCTCGACAACCCAAAAATTGCTGCTGACTTCGAAAAGTCATTGAAAAAGGCCAACCTGGTACCGGTGACCATCCAGTTGAACGGCGAAGAAACGCAGGCACGGCTCGCTGTCGATGCAAAAGCAGGAAAAGTAAACCTGCTTGATTCAAAACTTAACCTCATTGAGGAACTGGCACCGGTTCAGGCGCAGCAAACCAATCAACAACAGCCAACCGCTGACGAAAAAAAAAAGACCGGGGCACAGCAACAGAAAGTGAACTGGAGTAAGCCGCCACAACAAAAGCGCAGTATAACTCCCTAATTTATTTTAAGCGCGTGAAACAGGAACAGTTTGACAAGTATAATAAAGCAGCTGAGGATGGGACCATTCCTGATGAGGAGAATCCAATTTTCTTATTTGCCACAACGCCGATCAAATTGCTGATGATGGGACTGAACAAAGAATTCAGCTTTACCGAACTGGCAAAAAGGACTTTGGCTAATCGAGGCTTAAATCTGCAAGGCCAATGGGTCGGCTTTGATAAAGCTGCTGAAAACCTCAAAAGGCAGAAGCCACCAAAGAAAGGTCAAAGACCTTAAGCTTAGCTGGCAATAAAAATCTAACTATTTATGACACCGGAATTAATAAATAAATACCGGCAGGCTGCAAAGGATGGCAGCCTGCCAGATGATGAGAATCCATTGTTACTATTTGCCAATACCAGTACAAACCTATTGGTGCGGCTATTGGAAAAAGATGTTAACCTCGTTACCCTTATCCGCCTTGGCCTGCTGGAACGTGGGGTAAATGAAAAGGGTAAATGGATCGGCTTTGATAAGGCGAAGCAGATCCGGGATAACCTGGTCACCCCTAAGAAGAAAAAGCCGCAAACGGCTGGCAGTTCAAACGCTGAGCTAAAGTCATGAAAAGATTGAGCGAAGACGACATCCAGTGGTTAACGGAGCGATTAGCAGAATTAGGGTTTAGCAAACCCAATATGTTCGAGTATCTGGAAGGGTGTATTGGCATGGATGTAATACCGTATTACCAACGCCAGCGGTTCGGTGACGATCATATGTCCTGGCAATTGCGAATAAAGCTGGACAAAGACACCGGTATGTATTTACCTGAGCATTACAACGCCCTTCTCGTTACAACGCACCCAATTAAACATGGCCAATTTGAAGGAATAGATACCGCTCACCTGGAAGCGCAGTTAAAGTCGATTAATTGGAGCGAGTATAAGCGCCCACCTATTGAGCTGGAAAATATGACAACGCGAACGGTCGATGAAGTTCTCAAGTTACAGAAAAGTAAGAACAAAGACGTGCAGGACATTGCCCGGCGATTGCAGGTACGCTACTGGTTAGACACTCCGGTTGAGCAGCACATCGGTGTGGCCCAACACGTTTACCGATACGAAAAGAGAATGGGTATATCGCTGCATAATACACTAAACGACATCACCGCAAAAGAGGCTTATAACCTTTTGTGCGGACGTGGCATAGTAAAATTCAATCAGCACCCGCTATATCCGAATAGTTTTTACGGTCAGTGGAAACAGCTTGCTGGCGGGCAGTTGAAAGAGTTTCAGGACTTTGATATAACCGGAATGCTAAAAAGCTTAAACATACAAGGATATGAAAATGATCAGATTGGTCTTCAAATCATTCAAGACTTGATAAAAGGCGATCTTTCACCGGTTCATCTGTCAGGAGACGATAAAAATCAGTTGTTCTATGTCAGCGCCGACCCCAAATCGCAATCCCTGCTATTGTTTGATCAGCATTTAAATAAAGTGAACCTGGACACCACTCTTGTAGCTAAAACAAAGTCAACACCCTTCCGACAAAATAACCGCCCAGTTTTGCGCGTGCGGCAAAATCGAAAAGGCAGAGGTAAAGGACCGTCCGTATAGCCGAAATTTTAAGTCGATCCACTATGTATAAAATCAAACAGCGTTTTTTAGAAAAAATGCATCCCTACGGTTTTTATGAAAAAGACTTAGGCGATGCTTACGATCATATGATGCGGCTTCGCACAGATTTTTATAACCTGAATCAAAGCCAGCTTTTTGAAAAAGGCGTAATGATGTATTATCTGACCCTTCACCGGACGGAGAAACAACCGCCTTACCTGCGTAGCTATAAGGCTACACTCCGCTATGTACCGCCTATTCATCATGCAGTTTACAATGGCGTCAATAGCGGCAAACTGGAACAACGACTTTCAGCTTTTAGAAATGAGCACTCATCAGGGTCATTCGATGCTTTAAAAGATGAAGTTGCTGACATCTGGAAACAGATGGAGCGGTTTAGAATGACTGGTGCTGAAAACGCAATTAACATCTTACAGCAATTACAAGTAAAATATTTTCAAGGCACAATTGCTGAGCAGTTTGTTCACCTCGACCTAAAAACGATCCGTTACGACAGAACTTTTGAGTTTCGAACAAATGGGCCGCATCATGACATTAATGCCGAACATGCATATAATCTGCTTTCAGGCAGGTCTGTGAAAAGGCCCGCGATTGGAGAAGAAGCCGATGGCAGTCCACACTGGCTGATCTTAAAACGGCCTGTGATACCTGACCCTTACTGCTCCTTTGTAGAAGAGAGACTTGCGGATTTTGATCTTGGGGAAAGTTTAAATGAAATTATCCCGGTTCAGCCGATGGGCGATGATGAAAAGATCAGGATAGCTGAAGATTTAAGTAATGGCAATATTGTCCCTGTCCGGGATCAACGGACCGAGCGAACTATTTATTTACAGGCTGATCCGGAGCAAAGAGAAATTCAGATCGTAAACAACCCTCCACACACTCTTATAAGAGCTGTCGAAAATCGCGGCTATCATAAAATAAAAACGCGAGGGGGCCAACGCCCCTGAGTAATTCAAAAAAAATTTTTAGTGAAAATGAAATAGTGAAGTATGACAGACAAAAAAATGCGTCCACCGCTGACTTATTATGGTGGCAAACAAACGCTCGCACCGCTTATTATCTCGCTGATACCGGAGCACATCTTATACGGCGAACCATTTACCGGTGGCGGGGCAGTGTTCTTCCATAAGCCGCCTTCTAAATCGGAAGTACTTAATGATACCAACGGCGAGCTGATGAATTTCTATAAAGCTACCAAAGAACAGTTCAGGCCACTACAGAAAATGATCCAACGAACGCTGCATTGCCGGAATGCACACAGGCAGGCAGAAATTGTTTATTACAATCCGGATCTGTTTGATGAAGTGCGTAGGGCTTGGGCAGTATGGGTACTTTCTTCACAGGGGTTCGCTTCAAAGTTGGATGGCCCTTTCGGTTTTGATAAAACTGATAATACTACGTCTAAACGCATTGCTAACAAAAGAGAGAATTTCACCGAAGTGTATGCTCAGCGGCTGGAGAAAGTTGCTATCGAGAATGCAGACGCCTTGTATATTATCGAAAGCCGTGATCATGAGGGGGCATTCTTTTACTGTGACCCGCCTTATATCGGCAGTAATTGCGGTCACTATAAAGGATATACGGAAGCGGATTATGAGGCGCTGTTGCGCCTGCTATCGCGCATTAAAGGGAAATTTCTGCTATCCTCTTATCCCACAGATATATTGGAGCGATATAGCGCAGCCAATGGCTGGTATTCTATCAACCGGGAAATACTGGTAACGGTCAATGCCAAAGGGGGAAACCCCAAAATGAAGACGGAAATGCTAACCGCGAATTATCCAATCACGGATACAAAGTAAGCTTACGATGGAAACAGAAAACTACTATCACAAAAACCTGGAAACAGGCAAGCTGAATATTTATACTACAAAGGAATTCTATCAAAAGCTTGACCTGCAGAAGAAAAAGATTTTCTCACATTATTGTCTCTTTAATAATAAGCAGAAGTGCTGGGTTAGTAAGGCGAAATCAGAGAATGCTGGTTATCTAAAAAGCCAGCTTACCCAGCTTGGGTTTGAAGAGCGAAGCCCCATTGGTGAGAAACTTTCGTTTGAACGGCAGGTTGAAAGAGAGCAGCACCGTGCCGAAGATAGAGCTGAACGGGCTGAGGGTCGAAAGCAAAGTGCGCTATCCGAATCTGATCGCTTGTATGACAAAGCGAAAGAAATGGCTTCTGCAATTCCTTTTGGTCAGCCAATACATGTAGGCCATCATAGTGAGCAACGCGACCGGAACTACCGGGAAAGAATACACAACACGTTCGGTAAAGCATTCGCAGAGCAGGACAAGGCTGCATACTATGCGGAAAAGGCAGAGAATGCTCAATACACCGCATCCGGAAAGAAATTCACCAACCCTAAATACCTGAACAACCGCATCAAAGAATGCGAGAAACACATAAGGGTTCTCGAATTGCGGTTGCAAGGAAAAATGTACCGGCACTCGCCGGAAAGAGAAATCACCCCGGAGGCAAAGGATTTTTACAATGGTCGATTAACAGAAGAACGGGACAAGCTGCAATTCTTCTATGGAAAAATGCTGGCTATAGATCCGGATTGGAAACCGACAACTAAAAAGACGAAAGGAAAAACAAATGGCCAGGCACAATAACAAAAATGGACAGGGCAGAATTGTTATGGTTCATCCGGACTTAACTACTGACCCTCTTAACAGGCAAGGGGCTGTCGGTCGCGTAGGATCAGTTGATGATCCTGACAAGGTAACGATATCTTTTACTGACGGCGTGGCGGGATGGTACGATCCAATGGGATTAATCACTCTCTTACCCCGTCAGGTAATTTCACAGGGAATTCTTTCATGCATAAATGAACAATCAGCAAAAGATCAGCAATGTTTATTGCTGATCCGACGGCTGGTAAATCAAAACAAACATGCAAAAGCGCTGCAGATCGCTATGTTAAACGATACCGCAAAATTTTATTGCACGACTTCATTTGACAAGTGGCTGGAAATGCAGAAAATCTTGCTGGTCGGCAGGGTAATAAAACCCAAACAATAACGCAGCCCGGAAACGGGCTTTTTTTTATTTAGAAGGTGTATTATGACAGAAAAGCAATGTGAATCAGGAACAGTAAGACAACCTTCAGAAAGCGCTGCTAATGAAGTAAATAACCCCATTGAGTTGTCCGAAAATGGACGAAAATTGGTATCTTTAATAGTGAGGATAATTGTTAATGCGACGATAAGACAATGTTATGAAAAAGAGAGCGATCAGATACCTGAGATTTAGTGATAAGCACCAAAGCAATGGCTCTATCGAACGTCAGGAACTATACACTGACCAATGGTTAAAAAACAATGATGTTGATCTTGTAGATACATTTATTGACCGGGGTAAAAGTGCCCGTACATTCGACCGTCCTGACTTTAAAAAGCTGGAGGCGTTCATTCGGAAACATTATAGGTCTGTAGATTTTCTCATCGTGGACCAGTTAGATAGGTTCAGTCGGGATGCAGGCGAAGCGATCAAAATGGTTAAAAAGCTCCAAATGGAATACAACATCCAGATTGTGAGCGTCACAGAGGGAATTACTTACGATTACACAACGCCTGGAAGTTTTTTTAGAACAGGGTTACAATTATTACTTGCGGAAGAGGATAACATCAACCGTAGCGTAAAAGTAAGAGGTGGCATTTATACTGCCAAAGCTAAAGAGGGTCGTTACATCTACAAAAATCCACCTTTTGGTTATAGAAAGGTTGGTGAACGCAAGGAGCGGCATCTTGAAATAAATGAGCGGGAAGCCGAAATTGTACGATACATCTACGACGCGTTTCTAAACGGTGTGCCTCCCTATAAGATCGCGGAGAAAGCTGCGGAACTTGGACTAAAAAGAACAGGGAATGTTGCCATCCAAAGAATACTAAGCTATCCCGTCTATGCCGGCCTCCAATACGTCGAGCCTTATAAGGACTATCCTGGTGGCCTGTTTAAGGCAAACCATGAGCCTATTATTGACTATGTCACGTGGCACAATGTCAAACAGAAACTAACCAAGCCCGAAAAAGAAAAGGTCGTCGTAGAGGACGAACTACCTCTTCGTGGTGTATTAAAGTGCCATTGTGGTAAACCGCTAACAGGAGCGCCGTCTCGCGGTCGCTGGGGTAAATATTACTACTACTATAAGTGCAATAAAACGGTCCACCTTAACCTCAGCGCCACAAAAGCACATGATCAGCTATCCCAGATATTTGATTTGATGAGTTTGCCATCTAATGTCGTTAAAGCCATCAAAAATGAAAGTGAGGATGCTATTAGCCTACGCATCAAAAATGAAAAGACGCTACTTGCGGAAAAGCAGCGCGAGTTGGCCCAGGAGGATGCGAAATTGATGTCTATAGAAGAGAAATGGATTACAAACAAAATAAACCACGAAACTTACCAAAAGTGGTTCACCATCATCACTAATAATCGGATGCAATTAAGCGCAGCTATTGATCGGTTAGGACAAGATCAAAGCAAAGTATATAAAGCGCTTTATGAGAACCTCGAGCGATTAACTGATCTTAATTTCGTTTACAAATGTTCTGATACAACCGAAAAACAGGAGTTAATAAGGCTGGGGTTCGATAACAACCTCTACTATCAAAACGGTATCTATCGAACCCCGACAATGATAGATGAGTTAGCCCACAACTCGTTGATAATGAAAGAAAAAGGATTGCTTATATATGAAAAAAAGCGGGAGAACTTTTCAGTTCCCCCGCTCAGCGGAATGGACGGGACTCGAACCCGCGACCCCATGCGTGACAGGCATGTATTCTAACCAGCTGAACTACCACTCCGTTTTGGGTCTGCAAATATACGCAGCTTTTTGTATTACGCAAATGGTTTTAAAAAAAAACTCATTTATCATGGCTGTATTACTCTTTGAAGGGGTTATCAGGTATAATCAGTTAATACTTACCTCTTCTATAAACAACTCAATATCAGCCCAAACCAAGTGCAAATTCTCCAATATTTTACCTCTGAGATCTTTTAAACTTTTTTTAATTTATTTTACGTCAAAGGTAAAATACTGGCTGCCGGCATCTCCATTTGGGGTCAGTCCTTGTATTAGCCCTATGAATTTCCCGGTTTGATCAGAGGTATAAAACGTCAATTGGCTTGTTCCGCCAGAGTTGATATTGACATTGGGCTGCCAAAATAAAAGATTCCGAAAATCTGGCGTCCGGCTTTTGGCCACCTCATCTGTATCATAAACCGGCGAATAAAATTCCCGCTGCAGCTGCAAGCCTTCGTAATCAAGCACTACCGCGTGCGGATCCATTTCAATTCCACCGAGGTCGCCTTTATAGGTTGTATAGCTTAATATACCTTCATATACAGATGGTCCATAATAATATCTTTCTCTGATCACTTCTAACCTTTTCACCTTTAGCGGGTCAATAGCTATTACTTTATCGATATTAAACACCGGTACATCGTCAAGCATAACCAGGGGATCTCCGTCTAAAAACCCTTTGTCATTCAATACTTTTATATGATATCTTTTATGTGATCGTACAACGTTCACCTCCCTTATATATTCCCGCAATACCTCCTCCATCGTAGTAAAGCGGGTATAGTTATCCAAAAGATAAGTTTTATATGGTGTTCCAAAAAAACCCGAGCTATCAACTCCCGGATCATAAAACTGTTTTATTTTATTGCCTGCATATATGTTTTGTACCTGCATACCCAGGCTATGCTCTTCCAGGGCTTTTTGCATGCCCGGGGTTATATTTATCGAGGGTACCTTATACTTTGTATACTGTTCAGAAAAAGGACTCAAAACATCTATACGGAAGGAGGTATCCCGCTCTGAATTTGTTTGGGCGATGATCTCGCCAGGGCCAAACAGTTGTTTGGTATTAAACACCAACCGACCTAATGAATCACTTCTTGAAGTGTATAGCTGAACTCTTTTCCCTGGAACACTTAAGTATACCAATACCTCCTCGGCAGGATGGCCTGTAACTGCATTAACCACCTTAGCGGTTATTAAATGATCATTGTATTCGGGCAGAAAATTAAGCACCGCAGGCTTATTGTTCAATACATTGTTCCACTGAAATCTTCTCCAGCCCTGCGAAAGCATCAGGTTATCAAGAGCAGCATCCGTTTCTGCGTTAATGTTTTTAAAGTAATAACCTGGAGATTCGATATTTCCGCGTAAATCTGATTTCAGCCAAAGGTAATTCACAATATCGTCCCCATCCGCGTGCTGTAACGTATCGATCCGAAAAACCGATAGAGATAAATTAGCCCGCAATGGATTCCCGGCTGCACTTTTCGCCGAAATATTGATATTAACCTTTTTGCGAATTGCATACTGTGGCTGATCGGCAGATGCTTCGATCAACAATTGTTGTTTAGGGCGTTTAAAATAAAGCCGCTCGCAAACCGGTTGCTTAGCATTGTTAAATATGGTAATGTGCGATATTCCTTCACCGAGTTTTGCTTTATCAATTGTAAAATTGGCTATTCCGGAGTTAAGACTGGCACTTTCAGCTACTTTAACCATTTGCCGGGTATGGGCAAAAAGATATACTTCTCCACTCCCGGTACCCGCGCCACTCACTGTGACCTCCAATTGCCCGCCACCACTGTCTTTCAACTGCATGGTGTAACCCTGGCTACTGATTGCCGGTAGCTCTTTAGAAATCACACTCCCCGCAGCTGTTTTAATAATAGCTTTATACGTAGTATTAGCAACCGGGCCGAACATGAAGCTACCTATCCCAAATCTCAATGGTTCAAACCGGGCTACTGTATCATTATGTTCGTCAATAATAAAGCCTCTGTATACATTCAATCCTGTGCCATTTGGCGTTGTTACCTTAAAAGCTATTTTACTGGTGATACCGCTGATCAAATTTCCTCCTTCAGGGAAAAACTGCACATCGTAACCTGCCTGTGTTTGCTGGGGTACCGCATCAGGTATTCTTAGCGGGTTTACAATAAGAATGGTTTTATCAAAATAATAATCAGGACTGAAGTTTTTCATCCAGTTGGTATATCCTCTTAATTTGTAATTGCCACTATTCAAAGATACCGGGATATATAAAGAGCCGCTTCCCACGCCATTTTTCATGGCAATTTTTGCCTGCAATACAGCATTTTGTTCCCGATCAAGTACATCAATGTATACAACTTTACTTAAACTGATCGATTTATGAACACTGGCATCAACATTATAAATCTTAAACCAGATGATTTCGCCGGGCAAATAAGTACTCTTGTCAGTATGAACAAATATTTTTTCCTGTACAGATTCGTGCCCGTACTGATTAAAGCTATTTTTAATTTGATTTAATACCTGTGCCGGGCAATTCGTGTGCAGTTGCAATAACCCTCCAATCAATAAAGCTATAATCTTAGTAGTCGCCTTAATTTTTTTCATAACCGGTACCTGGTATTTAGTTCTATTTTTATATAGCAATATATTTATCTGTTAATTATCTATCCAAAATGCAGGCTTTTTTACCTTGCCCCGTATGGTACAGTCTGCACACTGAGAGGATGAATAGGTGTATCCCAAGATGGCAGAAGGGCCATATATTGCATTTATTGCTATTCCTCCCCCTTGAATAATATAGAATAATACCTCATTTTGTCCTCCTCCCTTTGGGGAAAAAAAGGCCGAATCGGGCATACCACAATCATAAGGATACTTTTCTATCCAATTATTCGGTAATTGCCCCTTATTGATGTATATTCTTTTTGATTGTGGGTTGGTAACACTTATATACCCAATAACAGGCTCTGTAGGGTCATTTATATTATGAATATTTCCTTGCAATTGAGTAGGCTGCGCATCAAATATACTACCCAATTGCTCGGTATTTTTTTTCAGGTTTTCCCAAAATTGATAACCGGCCTTGGTTAGTGCATACTGTTTTAGTAAAATACTATACCGTAATTCCAGCTTTTCCGCATCTGATGATATGGTGGTTATAGGGCTTTGAAATATAACATCCTGAGTGAGTTTTTCTGATGAACCTAACACTATATTGCTTGATTTGTCATTCGCATAGCAATAATATACTGATTCATCAGCATGCCTGATTCGTACTAAATTACCATCGGCGATAAAGCTTGATTGAAATTTAGCATGAAAGCGCCAGGCTTCCGAGTAGTCCCATCTATAATAGCGGGTAGTATTACTGGCATCATGCGCATTTGCATATATCTGCAGATAGTTACTTTTAGGAGCAAAACCAATACTATCAATAGGCGGCGTTGGCTTTACTACTTCATAATCTGACGCGTATTGCTTGCCATCCGGAGTGGTAATATGTAATCTGTATTTTTGCGAAGGGTCAAGATGCATTGGGCCAATATCGTATGTACCATTCCCCTCCGACTGCAAAGGGTAACTACCTCCCTGTTCTCCTTCTACTGCCACGGTATAATTGGTCATTAGTTGTGTGCTTACACTTTCAGATAACTTCACCGTTCTGCTTAGGTTAATTATAGTAGAGTCGTTACCACTATTAATTACTCCTTCAACAACCAGGTAGTGGTTATCGCTACTTACAATGGGTGGGTTATATGGCTTCTTACAGCTTATCACAACCCCTATTACCACAAATAAGTACCATATATATTTACTTTTACTCATGTTGCTTTTCATTTTACTACCAATAGGTTTTTGTTCAATTTTTGTAAAACTTTATATGCAGAAATCATACTGATGATGAGGCTATTATTCATTATTGTTAAAACCTGATGTTATAGTTAATAAATGGTATTGGCTTGGCAAATATGGACAGCTTAAAACCACTAATTACCCCAGCTTGTTGGGTAAAATACGCAGAGTAAGCATTTTGCCTTCCGGTAAGATTATAAACCCCCAAAGTGAATGAATTATGCGTTCGCTGATGTATTTTATGATTGCCTTCAATATTCATCGAAAAATCTGATCTGAAATAGTCTGGTATCCGGTAAGTGTTCCTGTCAGAATAAAGCACCCTTTCAGAACCGCCATATTCATATTTGGCGATAGGCAGTGTAATTGGCCTGCCTGTACTATAAGTTACATTTAACGATACGCTAAACCTGTGCGAAAACCGGTAATTACCAATAAAATTAAAGTCATGCGGCTTATCAAAATTGGCCGGGTAATAAGCCCCCCCATTAATTAACTCTCCTTCGTTTATATTATCCTGCCTCAAAAACGTACGGGAATAGGTATAGCTGATCCATCCATTGGCTTTACCGGTGGTTTTTTTGATCAAAAACTCAATACCATAAGCTTTACCCTGGGTACCCAGTACATCATTTTCAATGTGATGATTGAGCACCAGGTTGGCTCCGCTTCTGTAATCCAGATAATCTCTTAGTCGTTTATAATAAATCTCAACCGAGGTTTCAATGGTATTTGCTTTTAAGTTATGATACAGGCCTAATGATACCTGGTCGCCATATTGTGGTTTAATATTAGGGTCGCTTAGCTGCCATACATCAGTTGGTGCTATGGCCGTAGTGTTTGAAAGCAGGTGTATATATTGCCTCAAAGTATTATATCCTGCTTTTATAGAAGTATTATCCCCTAAATTATACCGGGCAGAAAGCCTGAACTCGGGCCCTGAATAGGTTTTGATCACTTTATTTTTGGAGTAGGTGGTACTATCCAAAAGGTTTGAACTTGTTTTTGGCAGGTTGGGGGCATAATTATAAACAGTTTGAGGCCCCAGGTAATTGTAAAGCGAATACCTGATACCGGCGCTTAATGAGAGGTCATCTGTGATGTCATATTTATCACCAACATAGGCCGCGCTTTCCAAAGCCTGCTGAGCCGGAACTACATCAGGCGTTACTAATGATTTTGCATCGTTAGGCTGAAAGTCGCCGGGGTGAAGTTTATAATAAATGGAGCTTACGCCAAAGTCAACCGTATTTTTTCTGTTAAGATAATAAGTAAAATCTGCCTTAAGGTTGGTTTGATTGATATCAAAATTAAGCTTGTAGGCATTTACCGGGTTATCAAAACTTGCAATATTATACTGATATCTGTCAATGCCGGTTGTTATCAGGCTAAAGAGCTTATCGTTAAAATTATGTTTCCATTTGATGTTGATATTTCTATTGCTGTAACTATAGGCTGTATCACTGTTGAGTTTAAATTGATCGTGACTCAGGTAGCTTGTAAGATAGAGATTGTTTTTATCATCTATCTGGTGGCTTACATCAAAATTAAGGTCGTAGAAGGAGGCCTGGCTATGTTTATACGCTTCGGGCAATAGCTTGAGCAGCCAATCTGAGTAAGTGATACGCCCACCAAATATAAATGAGGTTCTATCTTTAATAATTGGCCCCTCCACATTGAGCCTGCTGGTTATTAAGCCAATCCCGGCCGATCCGGCAAATTTCTTTTTATTACCCTCCCGATCGGTTATATCCAATACGGACGACAGGCGTCCACCAAATTTTTCGGGGATGCTACTCTTGTACAACTCAATATCCTTTACAATATCAGGGTTAAATGCAGAGAAGAACCCAAAAAAATGCGAGGGGTTATAAATAGTGGCATCATTAAGTAATATTAAATTCTGATCGGCAGAGCCTCCACGAACATTAAATCCGGTTGTGGCCTCACCTACCGACTGCACACCAGGCAGTGTTAACACTACCCGCAACACATCGGCTTCGCCAAATACGGTAGGTACCTGTTTAATGCTTTTAATATCGAGCCTGTTTACGCCTAACTGCACATTACGAACATTGGCTACCTTTTCGGCAGATATTTTTACCTCCTTTAAGCTGGTTACCTGTTCCTGCATTTCAATGATCAGTTTACCATCAGCGTACAACACTATCTGACGTCGCGTATCGCGCATGCCTATACCTCTTATACTTAAAATTTGCCGTCCTTTTGGCAATACAATAGTAAAGTATCCAAACTGATCAGTAGCTACACCCGTTTTAGTATTGGTAACATAAATGCTGGCGCCTACCACCGATTCGCCCGATTTATTGTCACGTACATACCCCGATAGCGTGGCTTTACCTGGCTGAATGGTGTTTGTTTTAGCACCTATTTCATATAATTTATTTTCTGTAGTAGCCTCCGGAACCTTTTTTTCTTTTTCATCAGTAAAATCAGCCACTGTAGCATTAGTTGTAACAGTTATAGGTTGATTTGTTACTGGTGGAGCAACTCCCGGTTTATTCCCGAAAAAGCCAGCAGGTAATTTGGTTTGTATCTCGCGCCCACGGGTAAGGAATATCTGGCGCTGCGCGGTAATAGCATAATGAAAATCAGTATTTTTAAAAGCCATATCCAACACCGTTTCAATTGGCTTATTATTTACTTCAACAGAAATTTTTAAACTATCAAACTGAATGGAGTTATAATAAAAACGATACCCTGTCTTTGCTTCCAGTTCTGTTACAAATTGGCCGATGGTAACCTGTTGAAAGTTTACACTTATTGGCGCTATTGTATTTTGCTGAGCAAAACCCAACTTAGCAAGTACCAAAAAACAGAAACTCAGAAAGTAAATTTTTTTCATCTGTAATTTTATTTTTTACCCCTACCGGTAAAATATTATATGAATCCCTATCGTCAGGATGCTATTTTGCCGGTCAATTTTTAGACATCCTATCTGGATAACTCATCATACCGGCCAGCTATAGCTACCATAGCTTCTGCCGGGGCTTTCCTATATTTGATCTTATTGGTTTTAATGTATTGCTTCAGCTCCTTCCTTTTATCTTTTAAAATATCAAGGAGGGCGCCCTGTCCGCTGATACTGTAATAATTGTTCCCTTTCTTCAGGTAAAAATTTTTGCTTGATGAAAAATAGCTTTCGAGCGTATTTGAAACGGAGGTTGTTTGGATTGATTTTGAATACTTTGCCAGCACAACAATATTGCCATGATATAACTCATCATAAAAACCTGGGTCGATGCCTGTATTTGTATGTAATGAATCGGACATGATATTTATAAAATGATGATTGAGCAGATCAAAACGCTCAACACGTTCATTCAGCAGGGTATACATAGAAAATTTATTATATAAGAGTACTACAACAACGTCTTTATTCAGGTCGTACATGATAGGTACATCCTTAAAAAACAAACCGTCGTAAGTAACCGTGCCTGGGCTAAACTTATCTATATCCTGAAAATAGGCGTTTCCTCTTATAGTCGGGTTATAAGCTTCATATTCGGGCCCGTTATACAAACGCGATTGCTGACCAATAGCAACATTATAGGCATCTGTAATACGCGCCAGATGCTGCCCAGAGGTATCTGTTGATGTGGTTTGGGCCTGAGTTTGCTTCGTAATATCACAGAGGAGAATTACGATAAAACTCAGTAAAAGTTTTTTGATCATTTAGGTTCTGATAAGGAAATGGAAATTACGTTACTTTTAGCTAAAAATCAAAGCGTTACGTAAAATACTTAAGCCCAGGCCTTCATTGTATTAATCATGTTACAATGACCAGGTTTACGTCCCGTGTACAAATCACGCCTTTAATAGATTGCTAAACCGATTATAGAATGCCTGACGACACATTATGAAGCCGCATAGCTGCCTGGCAAATAAAGATAGCGATCACACCTAAAATGAAACGCTATTGTTACATCTGCATTGATTAACCCGGCAATCAAAACAGCTGTCTATCAGTTATAACAAGCCAAATAAGAATTTTATGAAAGCTCTAAAAATATTAGCCGTTGTATTATTTGCAACATTTGCCTACACCGCAGCCAGCGCACAAACACATCATCGTCACCGTGTGGTGCATCACCCACGTCATCATAATATTTAAAATAAAAAAGGCCCTTAAAAGGGCCTTTTTTATTTTTGAATATAGGAAAGCTGTTACTACAACTTACGTTTCACTTCTACATTTTCATAAGCTTCAACAATGTCGCCTACTTCAATGTTATTAAAGTTCAGGATGTTCAAACCGCATTCGTAACCGGTTGCTACTTCCTTAACATCATCTTTAAAGCGTTTTAACGAAGCCAGTTCGCCAGTGTAAATTACCACACCATCGCGTATGATACGGATCTTGCTGTTACGGTTAATTTTACCATCCAGCACCATACAGCCTGCTATAGTACCCACTTTGCTGATCTTAAAGGTTTCACGTATTTCCACATTGGCAACGATCTTCTCTTCAAATGTTGGTGCAAGCATACCTTCCATCGCAGCTTTGATCTCATTGATCGCATCGTAGATGATAGAGTATAACCTGATATCGATCTGCTCAGCCTCGGCCAGTTTACGGGCACTTCCTGACGGACGAACCTGGAAACCGATAATGATCGCGTCAGACGCGGAAGCCAGCAATACATCAGATTCAGAGATCTGACCAACTGCTTTAGATATGATATTAACCTGGATCTGTTCGGTTGATAGTTTAAGTAAAGAGTCAGACAATGCCTCGATCGATCCATCGACGTCACCTTTAACAATAATGTTCAACTCCTTAAAGTTACCAACTGCCAAACGACGGCCGATCTCATCAAGGGTGATGTGTTTCTGGGTACGTAAACCTTGCTCACGTTGCAATTGCAAGCGCTTGTTAGCAATTTCACGGGCTTCAACTTCACTCTCCAGTACATTAAACTTATCACCTGCTGTAGGCGCGCCCTGCATACCTAACACCTGTACCGGTGTTGATGGCCCTGCAGATTCAACCCTTTGGCCACGCTCGTTGGTTAAGGCCTTAACACGACCGCTGTAACAGCCTGCCAGTATAGGATCGCCCACTTTTAAGCGACCAGCTTGTACAAGGATAGTGGTAACAATACCACGGCCTTTATCAAGGGCTGCTTCAATAACAGTACCTACGGCACGTTTATTCGGGTTGGCTTTCAATTCAAGCAATTCGGCCTCAAGCAATACTTTTTCTAAAAGCAGCTCAACATTTAAACCTGTTTTAGCCGATATTTCCTGGGTTTGGTATTTACCACCCCACTCTTCAACCAAAATGTTCATGGCCGAAAGCTGCTCACGTACCTTATCGGCATTAGCGCCTGGCTTATCAATTTTGTTGAAAGCGAAAATAATAGGTGCTCCGGCAGCCTGCGCGTGGTTTATAGCCTCGCGGGTTTGCGGCATCACGCTATCGTCTGCGGCAATTACTATAATTACTATATCCGTTACCTGCGCACCCCTTGCACGCATGGCAGTAAACGCCTCGTGACCCGGAGTATCCAGAAAGGTAATTTTACCTTTATCACCAGGCAGGGTTACCTCATAAGCACCAATGTGCTGGGTAATACCACCGGCTTCGCCGCCTATTACGTTTGTTTTACGTATAAAGTCGAGCAGGGATGTTTTACCGTGGTCAACGTGTCCCATGATGGTCACAATTGGCGCACGTGGTATCAGATCTTCTGGTTCATCAACCTGGTCAAGGTTACCCTCTTCATCCTGTGGTTTTACAAACTCTATCTGGTAGCCAAACTCGTCGGCAACAATGCTTAGGGTTTCGGCATCAAGCCTTTGGTTAATAGACACAAACAGCCCCAGGCTCATACAGGTAGATATGATCTGTGTTACAGATACATCCATCATCAAAGCCAGCTCGTTCGCGGTTACAAACTCGGTAACCTTTAATACTTTCGACTGTAATTCCTGCTCCAATGCCAGTTCTTCGGCGGTAGAGGCCACATCATCACGTTTTTGACGACGGAATTTAGCCCTTTGCGCAAATTTACCCGACTTACCAGCTCCGCTTAAACGGGCCAGCGTTGCTTTGATCTGGTCTTGTATATCTTTTTCAGATGGTTCCTCTTTTGGACCGCTATTTTGAGGCGGGTTGTTACGGCTGTTCCTGAAGTCAGGACGATTGCCGCCACCCTGGTTAGGGCCACCATTTCCGGGAGCGCCGTTACCACGATTCCTGAAATCAGGGCGGTTTGGATTAATGGTTCCGCCGGCTGCAGGTGGGTTATTGTGCCCTTGTCCCTGCTGCGGTTGCTGGTGATTGCCACCACCCTGCTGTCCACCGCCATGCTGAGGATTACCCTGGCTATCTTTACGTTTTCTTTTGCGTTTATGATCGGCGCTGTTAGCGTTCGATGATGATGCCACCGGATTACGTTTAGGCGCGTTAACCGGTAATTGTATTTTACCAATCACGTTAGGCCCTGTAAGTCTTTCGGCTTTTGCTCTGATCACATCAGGTTCCTGGTTCTCGTCAGCAGCAGCTTCAATAACCGGTGCCTGCACAACCGGGGCTACCGGTGTTACTGGTGCTTTTGGTTCTTCGGCTTTTGGAGTTTCAACAACAGGCTGTTGCTTTGGCTCCTCTGCTTTTGGGGCCTCAGGGGCCTTTTCTACAGGCGCTTCGGCCTTTGGTTCCGGTTTGGGCTCAGGAGCCACAACTTCGGGCTGTTTAGCAACCTCTACAGGTTTTACCACCTCTGCCGGTTTTTCAGCCGCTGGCTGAGGTTTCGCGTTCAGATTATTAAGGTCAATTTTACCCACTACCTTAACACCCGGCAAAACGTCATTACGTTCGTCAGACTTTTCGGCAACAGGTTCAACCGGTTTTGGTTTTTCTGCCTGTGGCGAAGTATAGTTACCGGCGTTTTTGATCAGGATCTCTTCGTTCTCAAAATCCCGTGAACGGCGATTTTCAACCGGCTTTTCCGGAAACCCAGCAGGCTCTTCTTTTCTGATCTTTCCGATACTGATCTGCTTGGCTTCCTCCTTAATACTTTTGTCCACAGCAAACTCCTTCAACAATGCGGTGTACATGTCGCCATCCAGCTTAGCCATAGGTTGTTTATCTACCTTATAGCCTTTAGTAGCCAAAAAATCGACAATGGTACCCATACCAATGTTGAGTTCTTTTACTGCTTTAATTAATTTTATTGATTTGTCTTCTGACATTTATTATAATTTCTCTGCTTATTATCGCAAAAATACGATTTTAATTTTGGTTTCTATGCTTATTCAAACTCAGCACTCAATATTGATAACACTTCTTTTACAGTTTCTTCTTCCAGATCTGTACGTTTTACCAATTCGCCTACTGTTAAAGCAAGTACCGATTTTGCGGTGTCTAAACCTATTCGTTTAAACTCATCAAGGATCCAGCTATCAATTTCATCTGAAAACTCTTCGATGTCCACATCCTCGTCATGCTCATCTGCTTCGCGGTAAACATCTATCTCATAGCCGGTTAATTTACCAGCCAGTTTAATGTTATGACCGCCACGGCCAATGGCCAGTGATACCTGATCGGGTTTTAAATATACCGCCGCTGTTTTTTTATCGTCGTCCAGCTTAATAGAAGTTATTTTGGCTGGTGATAATGCACGTTGAATATATAACTGAACATTGTTGGTGAAATTGATCACATCAATATTCTCATTTTTTAATTCACGAACGATACCGTGTATACGTGATCCTTTCATACCCACGCAGGCACCTACCGGATCGATACGGTCATCATATGATTCAACAGCCACTTTAGCTCTTTCGCCTGGTTCACGTACAATTTTCTTGATGGTGATCAGTCCGTCGAAGATCTCCGGTACTTCCAGTTCAAACAAACGCTGTAAAAACTCAGGAGCGGTACGTGAAATAATGATCTTAGGGTTGCTGTTCAGCATGTCTACCTTATGAACAACCGCTTTTACACTGTCACCCTTTTTAAAGTAATCAGCCGGGATCTGCTCGGTTTTTGGCAGCAATAACTCATTGCCTTCATCGTCAAGCACCAAGGTTTCTTTTTTCCAAACCTGGTAAACCTCGCCGGTAACAATTTCACCAACACGGTCTTTATATTTTTTGAAGATCTCGTCTTTTTCCAGTTCCAGAATTTTTGAAACCAGTGTTTGGCGGGCGGCTAAAATAGCACGGCGACCAAAGCTTTCCAGCGTGATCTGCTCAATGTAATCATCTCCTACTTCCAGATCAGCGTCAATCCGCTGTGCTTCGGCTAATTCTATTTCCAGGTCGTCATCCTCACTAAATCCATCTTCCATCACCTTACGGGTACGCCAGATCTCTAAGTCACCGTTGTCCGTGTTTACAATTACGTCGCAATTTTCATCTGTGCCATACTTTTTTCTGATCATGCTTCTGAAAACGTCTTCCAGAACGCTCATCATGGTTGGGCGGTCAATGTTCTTGAAATCTTTAAATTCCTGAAAAGAATCAATTAAATTAATATTGCTCATTTTCTACTTGAATGATATTAAAACTTTTGTCTCTGTTATTTTATCAATAGGGATCACGCTTTCAACAGTTTCGGCTTTTTTCCCTTTTTCTTTTACTTTTTCTTCAATGATAACGGCATCCTCTGTTATGGCTGTCAATTTGCCTTCTCTTTTGGTTCCGTCGGCCATTTTGATGCCCAAGTTACGCCCTATGTTTTTGGCGTATTGCCTGGTTGACGATAGCGGGAAATCAATCCCCGGCGATGATACCTCCAGGTTGTATGCGGTCTCTATCACATTTTCCTCTTCCAAGTGGAAGCCTACATGCCTGCTTATCTGCACACAATCATCAATTCCCAGGCCGTTATCACCATCTACCAGCACAATCAGCTTTCCGTTTGAGTGCATTTTGATATCCACTATAAACAAATTCGGCTTATCGGCTATCTTCTCTTCAACCAGCTCTCTTACTCTTTTTTCAATATTCATTACCCTCCGGTATTTTGATTGATAATTTGATTGATAAAATAAAAGAGGGGACAAATCGCCCCCTCTTTTATTAATTAGGTGCAAATATACATATTATTATTTGATTTTCAAGCAATTTATTGCAACACATGTCCAAGACGACTGTATTCTTTTTTACTGTTATTGGCTAAGCCAATAAACTTTTTAAAGCTTTTATTTTAACACTTTTCAGCTCAAAATTGGGCCAAAACGGATCAAAATCCGCTTAAAAATCATTCAAAACCATCGATTTTAACACTTTTTAACAAATTTTTGATGGGTTTTGAAAGGTTTAAAAAGTATCAAATAGCTAAAAATCAAACAACTACATACCAAACGGTCGATTTTTGCCCTTGTTTTCTTTGAAACAAACAGCCCGGCTTTCTAAAAAAAGAAAGCCGGGCTATTGATATATACAATATACGATTTTTTTATGAAAACCGGGCTATCTTTTTTTTCAGGATGATACCAGGCTAAGTACTTATTTGGTTGTTACAAACAGAGAATAAGAAACAGCGTTTGTACCATT
The DNA here is from genome assembly GCF_059567985.1 of Mucilaginibacter sp. BGA-UO-ETr-C110. Classification (NCBI taxonomy): domain Bacteria; kingdom Pseudomonadati; phylum Bacteroidota; class Sphingobacteriia; order Sphingobacteriales; family Sphingobacteriaceae; genus Mucilaginibacter; species Mucilaginibacter sp. BGA-UO-ETr-C110. The sequence continues at coordinate 5,819,848 of NZ_JCAQPB010000002.1, read as the reverse complement.
GGTAACAGTAGTAGCCACGCCATTTTTCCAGTATACAACCCCCTGCGGCCCATACCCTCCAACAAATACGTCGCTGCCGACAACCGCGATGGAATTTGGAAAAGACTGATTTTGACCATCATCGAAGCTGGTAATTACGCCGTTTTTCCAGTACGCCGCTACATATCGGCCTCCTGTTGATTGATTACCTGCAACATATACATCGCTTCCCACAACTGCAATGGAAGTTGCATAAGAAGTAGCTGTACCATTACCAATCCTGGTAACCACGCCATTTTTCCAATACGCCGCTACGCCTATTCCCGTTGGATTAACAGCCGCCACATAACCCGCAGCATATACATCACTTCCAACAACCACAATTGCAGATACAGAAGTCCGATTTGAACCATCAACAAGCCTGGTAACCACTCCATTTTTCCAGTATAGTCCCCCTATGTCATCATTCCCGCCAATATATAAGTCACTTCCCGCAACCGCAATGGAATTCGTAGCAGCATAATCTGTACTTGTACCATCGTGAAGGTTAACTGCTATACCATTTTTCCAGTATTTGGGTACAGTGAGTATTTGGGTTCCCCTATCATCATATTCATTACCAGCAATATATACGTTACTCCCGGCAACCGCGATAGAGTTTGCAGAACAGGAAGGCTTATAAGTACTCAGGGTAGTAACCACTCCATTTTTCCAGTACTTGGCCGCTGTAAGGTTTCCTCCTAACGATTGTTCACCAGCAACATATATATCATTCCCCACAACTACCATTGAATTTGCAAAAGTAGCATGTACCTTATCGCTAAGATCAACAGGAACGCCATTTTTCCAGTAAGTTGCTGCCTGGTAGGTGTCATGATTTATACGGCCTGATAAATACACATCTTTGACTTTGGGGACAGTTGGATTTGGGTTTGTGCCGTGCTTACTACAGGAAATTAGTATGAGGCCATAAGCCACCGCCACTAAGGCTAATACTTTTAGATGTTTCATTTTACATGGATTTAGGTTAATAATAAGTGTTTAGGTATTCTCGATTGAAAGATCTTTAGGCGGCTTTCATTCCGCCCAGAGAGATATTATGATCAGCAAAGTTAAGTAATATTACAAACCAGTTATGTTAAACTAAAACTTTAAGTCATTATAGTGCAGGTTGTTCAGCTTATTACGCCCCGCAATAAAATCTGTCAGTTGGTTACCGCTATCCAATTTATAATATCGCACAAAATAAGTTTGATGGCTCATGAACGGGGTATCCGGCGTAAAAATAACGGAACCATCCGCTATATGGTATATACCAGGCTGTACGGGCTGATAATTTTTCATCTCCGTATCAACCGGCATTTTATAAACCGGTATCAGCCCCTGCCAGTTCGCTCCCGATGAATCACGGGCAATGTCCTGGATAATGGCCGCATCTAAACCACTTATTTTGATAGACCGTTCCTGATCAATCTTACTAATATGGATTACGGGAGATTGAGGCTTACTGCTACAAGCAGCGCAGAAAAAAATCAAAAGCAATCCTATTTTTTTCATACAAGTATATTCTCTTACTATTGATTATATCATGATCAGACAACCACACATTAAGTCAGGGATATCTTTATTTATACTATTTGGTGTTGATCAAAAATAAGTCGAATTTAGTTTAACTATTGAGCTAAACCTTAAAACATTTTTTGATGGCACTAAAATCACTCTGGACAATCATTATCAAAATCGCCGGCCTTTACATCATATGGCAATCACTATTACTATTACCTCAATTTTTTGTGTTAGCTTCTTTAGGCACAAAGGATCATGAAAACTCTCAGGTTTTCATATCCGAACTTTTACTTCTTACCCAAGGATGCATTTGTTTACTGGCTGCCTGGGGCTGTATTTTTAAGACCGACTGGGTCATTGAAAAATTAAAGCTTGAAAAGGATCTTGAGGACGAAAAATTTGAGATCAATGTTCATCGGTCTGTTGTCTTAAAAATAATTGTCGTGGTATTGGGTGGCATATTCGTGGCTGATGCGTTTCCAGTCCTTTTCCAAAATCTTTTCACCTATTTTCAGCTTCAGGATTCCTATGATGGATTTAAACACAATCGGTCATCTCCATGGATAGTTTATGCGCTTCTTAAACTGGTTATTGGCTATTTTATGATGGTCGATAGCAGATTGATTGTGAACTTTGTTGAACGCAGAAGAAAAAGCTAACCTTCTTATTTACTTTTTCAACGTTTGCTCAAATAGTTTAAATATTCGTTTATACTCATCCGCCCAGCTGCTGGGTTGTTCAAAGCCATGATCTTCTACCGGGTACGATGCCAGTTCCCAGTTCTCCTTGTGCAACTCGATGAGTTTTTGGGTAAGGCGGATGATATCCTGGTAATTCACATTCTGATCTATCATACCATGCAGCATCAGCAGGTTGCCCTTTAAACCGTTGGCAAAATAAATAGGTGAACTTTTACGGTAAGCCTGCTCATCAGTAAATGGTTCATTTAAAATATTGGAGGTATATCCGTGGTTATAATGCGCCCAATCGGTCACCGATCTGATAGCTCCACCGGCTGCAAAAACATCGGGCTCGGTAAACATACCCATCAAGGTAATAAAACCACCGTATGAACCGCCGTACAAACCCACATGCTTAGGGTTAACACCAAATTTTTCAACCAGGTATTTTACCCCGTCAACCTGATCAGTCAGATCCTTACCACCCATGTGGCGGTAAATGCCTGTGCGCCAATCGCGGCCATAGCCGGCACTGGCTGTATAATCGATATCCAGTACCGTATAGCCATTATCGGCCAGCATATTATTGAACATAAACTCGCGGAAGTAATAACTCCAGGAATAAGTAACCTCCTGCAGATAACCGGCACCATGTACAAAAATAACTGCGGGTTTAGCCGGATCGGCCTTTTTAGGTAGATACTGGCGCGCGTAAACATCATTGCCATACCGGTTTTTAAAGGTGATGATCTCCGGATCGCGCCATGGGTATGAAGTATATTCCTGACTTATAGAATGTGTAATCTGTACCGCCTTTGCGCCCGGCTTATTGGCTTGCAGATACAATTCCCAGGGCTTGTTGGAGTAGGAATAACGGATAGCCAGCCATTTTTCGTCGGGCGAAAGGCTTACGTCGTTACCGCCTTTCATTCCGGTAATTTTAACCGGTTTGCCGCCGCTTACCGGGATGCTATAAAAATGCGTGATCCCCGGGTGCTCTATATTGGCGGTAAAGTAAAATGTCTTTTTGTCGTTTGATAATTGCAGGGTCTGCACCTCCCATTTGCCGCTGGTGAGTTGTTTTTTTGCACCGCTTACCACATCAACCAGGTAAATATGCGAATAACCGCTGGCCTCGCTCTGGAAATAAAAGTGAGTATCATCTGTAAAACCAACATTACCTGCGGCACTGGTTTCAATACCCGGGCCACCGATCCAGGCTTCATCACGCTGACGGTCGAGCAGGCTTAGTTTACCTGTTACCGGATCGAGGCGCATGATCCATCTATCCTTATTATCCTGCGCGCTGATCACCACAACAGCATTTTTACCATCCGCGCTCCAGAAAGGGCCTTCTATATCTACTTGTCTGTCTGCGTTTGCTTTTTTACGTTCGGCCAGTTCTGTTGGGTAGTCTTTCAGGTAATCGGGCAGATCTTTAATACCCGGAATGTCCTGGGTAAGCACCGGGTAAAAGGACTGGCGACGGGTATCAAAGACCAGCATTTTTGAGGTAGATGATGGCCTGCCGACTTTGGAGCGGTTCGGGATATCTTCCGTAAAGCCCGAAGCCGTTACATAATTAGGGACGATAGCATTTTTTACGCCATCGGCAGTTTTGGTTAAGCGATAGGTAACGTACTTACCATCCGGGCTTATTTTTACCAAACCCACACGATCACCAGCAGTAACCAGTTCTTTTAATTGCTGAGGCTCCAGGGCTGCGGTTTGGGTGGAATCCAGTTTATCTTCTTTCGCCTCTTTTTTAATGATATCAAAAAGTTCCAGCTGTTGTTTTTTGAGCCATAATTGCTCATCGTTCAGCTTTTCGGCATCTTTTTTATCCGTTGAGGAGCGCACAAAATTGGTAAGCTGTTTTAACTGTCCGCCGCTGAGTTTCAGGGCAAAAAGATTATTGTTTTGTTTAAATATGATATCATGCTCATCACCACTAAAAATGGGGTCATCCTCGCGCTGCTCAGTATTGGTCAATTGGGTAATCTTGCCGCTTGTAATATCAGCTAAAAACAGATCGCCGTTTTTTTCAAAAACCTTTTGCGTATGGCTTTTATTCCACTCACCATCTGTAGTTAAACCACGCTGCTCGGCTATGCTTACTTTTTGCGGACTGGTGTTACCGGTAGTAATGGCATATAATACATCGGCATCATCATGACCGGGGTTCCATTTAAAATAGATCTTTTTACTGTCGTCGCTCCAGCGGATATTGGATGGCGATACACCGATCCATTTGGGGTCGCGCATGATCTTTTCAATAGTCAACGTATCCAGTTTCTGAGCAAACGCAGCGGCAGCGTTAACGATGAGGAGTAAAGTAATGAGTTTCTTCATGTGATCAGTACGGCAAAATGCCTTAAAATATCTGCAATTTAGCAGTTTCGGTTATCATTGTTATTTTTAAACATTTTATTGTTACAAAATGGAAATACAGGGTTCAGTGTTTACTTTAAGGGGATGGTTTGATGGCGATGAAGCATCATTGCAAAAACATGCGGATAACCCGAATGTGTCTGCCTTTTTACTGGATCGCTTTCCCTATCCTTATACCCTGAACGATGCCTTTATCTGGGTGGCTTTTATGAAGCAACAAGAGCTGTTAACCAATTTCGCGATAGCTGTTGACGGCCAGGTTTGCGGCGGTATTGCCGTAGACTTAAAAGTTGATGCCAACCACCAAGAAGCCGAAATAGGTTATTGGCTCGCCGAACCTTACTGGGGGCGCGGCATTATCACCGAAGCTGTACAGTTGCTTACCCATTATGCTTTTGAAAACTTAGGCATCATCCGTATACAGGCTGGTGTGTTCAGCAAAAATACCGCATCCATGCGGGTGCTTGAAAAGGCAGGCTATGTTAAAGAAGGTATTATGCGCAACGCGCTGATCAAAAAAGGCGTAGTGATGGATAAGCACCTATACGCTATTTTGAAACCTGAATGATTCAGCTAGACTATTTTCAGGAGGCCCGGAGAGGACAAGAATACAATGCCATACTAATTCATCATTCGCCCGGAAAGATCGACCGTACGGGCAAAGGGGTTTAAAAACTTATTAGCCAAAACAGCAAACTCGCGCCGGGTTACCGGCCGGTTCAGGTCAAAATCAGAGCTGAATTTATACTGCGTTTTCCAGGCTTTCTGCAGGCTTATCTGCAGCGTTTTAGGCTCGGTCAAAGTGATCTCGCTGATGAACGACAACAGGTTACCCTGCGTGAACTTTTCGCCTGGTTTTTCTTTGTTGAACCATAAAAAGGCACGGGCGTATATCTCCTTAAAAAAAGGCTCCACTTCGGCGGTGCTTACTACAGAATCTGGCATAAACAGCAACTGTGCGCTGTTGCCGTTAACCTTTTGGATCCCTTTAAGTAAACCCGTAGCCCCAATTTGCTGCATCGACCTCAAATAAGGGTCGTTTGGCTTGATATCTGAAAAAGGCAATAACCAGGCTTTAAAATCAAGCAATTCGCCTTGTATTATCCGCACATTTAGTTTTTTGGTGGTTGTTTTAAAGAAAGCGCAAAAAGCAGCCGTTGCTCCCGCACCCTGCCCTACTGCCATTTGAACAGAAGGATACATACTACTGGCATTCACCAGGTGCGATACCGATAGTGCTTTTTCCGTAACCAGCAGATTGTCCAGATCTTTCAGCACGATAGAACCCAGCGGAATGCTGTAAGCCATAAACGGCGGATAGTTTGTTTTCGGCGCGGTACCTTCTCCATAATGTTGCCCGGGCGAGGCGTCGCCAACGGCAATAGCGGTACGGTACAATTTTACCGGGCGATCGTAAGGCTGGTAAAGATCGTCCAATGTCATACGGACCAAGCCTTTAGCCCGGCCGGCCTCCCGGATGTAGGGAAGGTAAGGCAGGTGATCGGGCGTTGGGTATTCATCATCCAAGCCAAGGTTTTTAAAACCCAGCTCTGTTTGCAGGTAATATATCAGACCCAGCGTATGTAAACGTGCTTTAGCATAAAAAGCCTCGCGGTTGGCCGGTTTCAGGTCCTCGGCAGTGGTTGGGTATTGATTACCGCATCCTGCCCATTTGATCATGTATTTATCGTTAGGCAATCTGCCTTCAGCCAGCATTTTGCTGATGTTTTTTCCTTTCAGGCAGGCGTACTCCGCGGCATCATAACCTTGTGGTTTGGCCATGGTTTTATCGGCTGTTTTCCCAAAGTCTTTTACAATGGCTATCCAGGTAATATCCTGTATACGGGGCAAAGCTGTGGCCGGGGCTAAACTTTCGCCGGTATCCTGCGCGCTGTCAAAACCCGCTATGAGTACCTCACCAGCCTTGGCTGCTACATCGCCGGTTTCCGTTGCATCAATCACTACTTTGGCTTTTATGGTGGTGGTTCTGTTATTTTCGGTAATGCTCACCTGCCAGCCAGTGCCATCCTTTTCAATGGCGGTGAAAGGTGTATTTAATTTTACGGTGAGATTTTTAACGGTATCGGTCATCTTTTTAAGGATGGCCGCACCGGTGTAGGGCTCAAAACGCAGGGTGGCATTATACGTAGTATCATAACCCAGCCTGCTTTTATAAAAATCGCGCACATGCCTGCGGAATTCGCCCCAGATACCCGTTGGCAAATTCCTGTTACCTTCAACAACGCACATGCCGGCTGCCGTCATGCTGCCACCCAGCCATGGCCCGGGTTCAACCAATATGGTTTTTAGTTTACTGCGTGCACCCTGTATAGCTGCCGCGGTTCCGGCAGCTCCGCCACCTATAACCAGTATATCGGTTTTGATGGTTTGTGCATATAAAAATGAGGCATTTAAAAGCAGGAGTACTAACAATATCTTTTTAACCATCGGTTTATTAAATAGGTACAGAACGCTAATTTATAGCAAAAGCTTGTGGTAGTTTTAAATTATACCTAAATTAAATTTTTTTACAGCCCATGACAGATGAACAAATGAAATTCCCGATAGGGAAATTTACACCGCCGGCATCATATACCAACGAAGATATACGCGAATGGATAGACGATATCAGGACCTTGCCGGGTAAATTAAGACATGCTATTGCCGGCCTAAACTACCAGGAACTGGATACGCCCTACCGCACCGGAGGCTGGACACTGCGCCAGGTGATACACCATTTGGCCGATAGCCACATGAACTCCATTACCCGTTTTAAGCTGGCTTTAACTGAAAACAACCCGGTAATAAAACCATACGAAGAGGCCGACTGGGCCCTGCTGCCGGATTATCGTCTGCCGGTTGAGCCATCCTTAAAAATCCTGGAAGGGATACACCAGCATTTTGTTGCCCTGTTTGAAAGCTTTACAGAAAATGAATGGTCACGCACCTTTGTTCACCCGGCTTCGGGCGATACCGTTTCCCTCATCAGGGGGCTTGGACTTTATGCATGGCACAGCAACCATCACCTGGCCCATGTTACCGAAACAGTGAAGAAATTCAAGAAGAAAGCCGAAAGCGAAAAGCTGAAGGCTTAAAGCAAAAAGCTGAAAGCAAAAATCACCATGTTCTTTGCTTTGGGCTTTTTGCCTTAAGCTTTTCGCTTAAATGGCCGCCGGGAAACTCAGATAAAAAGAGGTACCGCTGCCAATGGTTGTTTCAAACCAAATTTTGCCATTGGCATTTTCGATGGAGTTTTTAACAAATGCCAGCCCCAAACCAGTGCCCGAGCTTTTGGTAGTAAAATTGGGCTCAAATATTTTTTCGCGCATATTCTCGGGGATACCGTTACCATTATCCTTAATAGTGAGCAGTACGTTTTTACTGGTTATCAGGTAATTGATGTCGATAACCCCTTGCCTGTCTGGTGGGGTTGCTTCAATAGCATTTTTGAGCAGGTTATTAAAACAACGCAGTAGCTGGTCGCGGTCGGCATTGATCATAAATGGCGTTTCGGGCGGCTGATAGGCAATAAGGATATTATCCATTTGCTTAAAGATGGTGACGGCCTGGCCCAGCATATCAAAAATATTGATCTGCTCAATACGGGTATCGGGCATTTTGGCAAAGGCCGAAAACTCCGACGCGATAGACGAAAGGCTTTCGATCTGCTCCACAAACGACCGGCTAAAACGCTCAAACTTCTGATCAAACTTAGGGTCTTTATCCTTCCATGATTTATCCAGGAGCTGTAAGCCCAGTTTTAACGGCGTTAGCGGATTTTTAATTTCATGGGCCACCTGTTTGGCCATTTCGCGCCAGGCGCTTTCCCGTTCGGACTGAGCAAGGCGGTGCGCGCTGTTCTCCAGTGCTGATATCATTTTATTATACTCAGATATCAACGCCCCGATCTCGTCATTACGCGCCCATTTAATGTGTTCGTTCTTTTTACCGTATATGGTTTTACTTAAGCTTTCCTGTATAAAGTTTAGGGGCGCTGTAATTTGCCGGGCAATAATAACCGCGAACAACCCGATAGCCAAAAACACCACCGCGTATACATTGATCATCACATTTAACAGAGCGCTGATACGTTCCCGGTAATCCGCTTCGTTCGAAAAATAAGGCAGCTGGATATACGCTATCGTTTTATTTGAGCTGATAATAGGTGCATAAGCCGCTTTATAACTCAATCCGCCTATTTTTTCCTCATTCACAAACTCCGATTTTTGAAGCCTGCTCAGGTAAATAAAAGCTTTGGCATTCATTCTTTTGGCGGTTAAGCCATACTCATAAATTTTGGGCTGGGTAGTTACCAGCGGTACCCCGTTGGTATCAAATAAAGTAAGGTCGGTTGAATAATTATTGGCCAGCTCGTTAAAACTCACCTGGCTTTCTTCATTAACATTGTATATATATTTATTGAACTGACCGCTTTCAAAGGCCGTAACTATACGGGTTATCTTATCGCGGATCATTTTATCCTGCTGCGTGTGATATTGGGTGCTGATGGATACAAAAGTGATGAAACCAACCATCAAGAGGGTGATCATTACGGCAAATACCATCGAAAATTGGATACGCGTTCGATATAATATCCTGTCGAAGTTTATTTTGAAACCCCATTTTAAATCATGATCGTTAATGCTCCATATTTTTACACGCATCCGTAACCAGCGGATGGTTAAAATAACCGAGCTAAAAATTAATAGTACCACAAAAAAGAAGGTAACCGAGGTGATCCCGTTATACAGGGGGTTCTCTTCTTTACTCACCACTATCAAATTACGGTTACTGGGCTTATATATTAAATGGCTGTAAGTAGTAAAGCTATCATACCACTCAGCGTTAGTACTACGTGTGGTTTTGATGATGTACTTTTTAATAACTCCCTGAAACTCGGTATTATTAAGGGTATAAACATAATTACCCTTTTGGCTCAGGAGTTTATTGTCGATATAAAACGCGTAGGAGTAATCTTTAAATTCATCTTCAGGCTTGATATGCCCGTCAACCAGCAGCTCCGGAAAGGTGCCTGATGGCTGCAATGGCTTTGATTTTAATTCAATGACCAGGGTACCCAATTGTTTGCCGCCATGATTAACGGGTAAAATGGCAAAGTAATTCTGAAACCCGAACGATTCATTTTCACGGTAGAAATAATCCGACACCTTAAATGAACTGTACAATACCAGGTCCTTAAATACATTCAGCGTATAATTATCATCTGTTAGTGGTTGCTCCAGCTCGTTATACTCATGTACTTTAAATTCGTATTTCGACAAATAGCCATCAAAATATAATTTCTGGAAACGGGTTTTCAGGAAATCTTTATTGTGAACAGCATTCGGCGTAAAGTATCCGATAATGGCTGTATCGGCAATGATCTGCCCCTCTATTTTTTTGAAAATATAATCGGCAGTTGCATCATCCGGAACCTCCAGTTTCTGAACAAGTGCTTTACGTGTTTCCCGCTCCTTTACGTTTTCAAACTGGTTAAGCTTAATAGCCGAAATAAGGGCACATATCAGTATAATACCCAGCAATGTTGTGCCATTGAGCCGCCCCTTATGATATAAATGCCCATAAGCCCTGATAATAACAAGGATGCACCACAAAAGGTAAAACGATGTATACTCCCGGTACAGGGCAAAAACTATTGTTGTAGCAACCACGCCCAGCAATAGCAGAAATAACTGATGCGAACGCGGCACTAATAACCTGAGACAAATAGAAAGGATGATCTCATCAATAATATAAAATACCAGAAAACTGAAACACAGCATGAATACGCCAAGCAAACTGAAGCCCGAAAGGCTCAATACATTATTGACATTGAAGCTTATTTTTGAATTGATGATCAAACCATAAAATAAGTTTAACAGCAGCGTTGAGCTGGCAATGAGTATCAATATACTGGCTACAACAATAAAGTAGCCAGCCGTTTTACCGGGTACAACTGTAAACAACCTGCGCCGCTGCAGATACATAAAGGTAACAAACCAGCATATGCAGAGGATATTGATACAAAAATCGCCAAGGGAAGGATATACTACGCTGGAGGCATAATATATAGGATTAAATACCGACAGTGTATAAGCAAAATCTGGCAGGTTAAAGTGCAGGTTAATATATCTGAACAATACTATGAACGCCGCTAATAGTATGATGGATAGCAGCGCATATCCTTTTAAAGCTACATAGCTGCATACCCTGTGCATTAAAATGCACAACACCATAACGGTTAATATCCAGAATGTCAGCTCATAATAAACAAAGGCGTAATTAACGCTGTTGGGCTTTAGCTTTATAGAGAATAAATAGCTGTGATTGCTGCTGTGTACCTCATAAACGTTATTGTCTGCAAACTCGGCTATTTCAACGTTGTTATATTTAACCAGGTCCTTATCAAACGTGTTTTGCAGATACTGGTTTTCAAACGCGTAGTTGAGCTTTATCGGAATAAAAAAGATAACGGAAAAGTCGCCTTTGGTTTTTCTTATTGTTTCGTAGTAACCATTGGGTTGCCTGGTAAAAGAGTAACCTTCTTTTATAGCCCCCAAATTGTCAGGAATAACCCTTATCCCGCTCCAAAACCGTAGATTATTGTTTTGCAGCGTAACAAACAATATACGATTATTAACCGTGATGTCATTAATATCGTTAAGGGCATCCTGCTCATTATCGGGCAGGTATTTTAGCAACCTGAAGCTTAGCTTATTGTTGATCAGCTCATTTACGTAAGCCTCTTTTTTATGCAGGTTTTCTTCCAGCGTGGTGCCGGCTTTTACCAGGTTATTTACAGGAGAATACGCTTTTTGAACAATAATGGCCGTAATTAATAAACTAAGGCCTATTAAGGTAAGCAACAAGCGTATTTTTCCTGAGGTAGTCAAATTTCCTGTATGTTTTAGTTAGTATCAAGTAATTAGTATCAAGTATCAAGACCTCTTAAATACGGATTTAGAATTGGTAAAAAAGTCTTGATACTTGATACTAACTACTTGATACTGGATTTATTGTAAAACCGCACTGCTGGTGGGTACCGCCATATCTACCTTTTTTACCAGACCCTGCAGCACTTTGCCCGGCCCTACTTCGGTAAATGATGTTGCTCCATCTTCCAGCATATGTTTTACAGTTTGTGTCCATCTCACCGGACCGGTAAGCTGGGCTATTAAATTTTGTTTGATAGATGCCGTATTTGTATAAGGTTTGGCATCGATATTTTGGTATACCGGGCAAACAGGCTCTTTGATCTCGGTAGCAACAATGGCTGCTTCGAGCTCAACCCTTGCCGATTCCATCAGGGGAGAATGGAACGCGCCGCCAACTTTAAGTTTCAGTGCTCTCTTCGCTCCGGCTGCAAGCAGTTTTTCGCAGGCTTCGTCAATACCTTCTATACTGCCCGAAATAACCAGCTGCCCGGGACAATTATAATTAGCAGTCACCACTACGGCGGTTGCCCGTTGGCAAACGTCTTCTACCGTAAAATCATCCAGGCCTAAAATGGCTGCCATGGTTGATGGCTGCAGCTCGCAGGCTTTTTGCATGGCGTTGGCACGTGCAGCCACTAAACGCAAACCATCTTCAAATGATAATGCACCTGCCGATACCAATGCCGAAAATTCGCCCAGCGAATGGCCCGCAACCATTTCCGGTTTAAAATCATCGCCCAAAACAGCAGCTAAAATAACCGAATGTAAAAAAATGGCCGGCTGGGTAACATTGGTTTGCACCAGATCTTCGGCAGTGCCATCAAACATTACATCGGTGATACGGAAACCCAATATCTCGTTAGCTTTTTCAAATAACTCACGGGCTTTATCTGATTGTTCATACAGATCTTTACCCATACCTGGAAACTGGGAGCCCTGCCCCGGAAAAATATATGCTTTCATTTCTTATTTCGGATGTCGGATGCTCGATTTCGGATTTATTTTATCCGGCAATCTACTTCCTTTTTGTCTTCTCTTGGTTCTTGATTTTTATATCTTGCTTCTCGCCCGGACTTAACCCAGCTTAGCTGATATCAAATTTAAAAATTCTGTACGGGTTTTCTCTTTTAAAAACTCACCGGTAAATGCCGATGTGGTTGTTACCGAGTTTTGTTTTTGTACACCGCGCATGCTCATGCACAAATGACGGCATTCAATAACAACCCCTACACCAATAGGATTCAGGGTTTCCTGTATACAATCACGTATCTCATTGGTTAAACGTTCCTGTACCTGCAGGCGGCGGGCAAAAACATCAACAATACGCGGTATTTTGCTCAGGCCAACCACATAGCCGTTAGGGATGTAAGCGATATGCGCTTTGCCAAAAAACGGCAGCATATGATGTTCGCACATAGAGTATACTTCAATATCCTTTACGATCACCATCTGGCTGTATTCTTCCTTAAACATGGCCGAATTCATGATCTCTTTAGCATCAAGATCGTATCCATGGGTCAAATACAGCATGGCTTTGGCCATACGCTCGGGGGTTTTTAGCAAGCCCTCACGCTCCGGGTTTTCGCCAATTTGTTTTAAAACATCATGGTAGTTTGCTGATAGGTTGGTGATCAGTTCGGTATTATACCTGTCAACCTTGGTGTAACCATACGCGTCATCATCGTCGTCATCGCGGACTGGTGGAATGTGGTCGTTGTTCATCTTATCAAATTATCCGCCAAAGTACTCGGCAGAGTTGTTTTCGGTTTCATATAATTTAACCGAGTGTAAAAAAACACCCTCGTAAGCTTCAATAGGCGCTTTAAGCTGGTTAAATATCTCAATGCACAATAACTCTGTCGACGCCATTTTGCCTTCCATAAAAGGTACATCCTTATTGATGTTCTTATGGTCGAGCTTTTCGATCACGTAATCGTTAATGATGGTTTTGAGTTCTTTCAGATCTATCAGGTAACCTGTAGCGTGTGTAACTTCGCCTTTAACGGTTACAAACAGGTTGTAATTATGCCCATGCCAGTTGGGGTTGGCGCATTTGCCAAATACCTCAAAGTTTTTTTCAGCGCTCCATTCCTCACGGTACATCCGGTGAGCGGCATTAAAATGTTCCTTGCGCGTAATATGTATCATCATAATATTTGTGGGTGCAAATATACAAAACAAAAATAGCTGAGTTGTTTTATCTTAGCAGTCAAAAAAAACCTATATGCTCATATTAATTGTAGCAGCCACCTCCTTTGAGGTTGAACCTTTAGTAAACAGTTTTGGAAATAAGCTTGATGTACTGATAACCGGCGCCGGCATGGTACCCACTGCCTTTGCCCTGGGCCGGCAGTTTAATATGCACAAATATGATCTGGTGATTAACCTGGGTATTGCCGGCAGCTTTGACCGCAGTATTACCCCGGGCTATGTAGTTGAAATTACCGAAGATACTTTTGCCGAAACAGGCGCCGAGGATGACCAGGAATTTATACCTATCACCACCCTTGGCTTTGGTGAAAATAAGTTTAAGCCAACTACCACGCTGGAGCAGGTTTGCAATAGTCTTTACCTGGCCAAAGCAAAGGCCATTACGGTAAATACCGTGCATGGCAACGAGGAATCCATTCAAAAAATACAGCGAAGATTGAACCCACAGATAGAGACCATGGAAGGCGCAGCCTTTTTTTATGCCTGCCGTCAGTTCAATACACCCTGCCTGCAAATCAGATCAGTGTCAAATTATGTGGAAAAACGTAACCGCGACAACTGGGACATACAACTTGCCATTAAAAATCTGAATAACTTTGCCATCGAGCTGGTTAACCGGATCATTAATAATTAGGCTGTACGCTTGTTGTGGTTTTACGTGTTACGTTATACGTTTTACGTGAGGATCCAGGAACGTACAACGTATAACTTACAACGTATAACTTATGAAGCTAACCCTCGGCTTTTCGCCCTGCCCTAACGATACTTTTATTTTCGATGCGCTGATACATCATAAAATTGATACCGAAGGCCTGGAGTTTGAGGTTTTTTATGATGATGTGGAAACCCTGAACCAGAAAGCTTTTCGCGGCGAACTGGATGTGACCAAACTAAGCTATCATGCTTTTGCCTATGTGGCCGATAAATATGTATTGCTCGACTCTGGCAGCGCGCTAGGCTACGGCGTAGGCCCCATGCTGATATGCAAGGATGATCCCGAACAACTCCACTCAAAACTCAAAACTCAAAACCCACAACTCAAAATCGGTATCCCCGGTAAATACACCACCGCCAACTTTTTATTAGGATATGCTTTCCCCAATGCTACCAATAAGGTGGAACTGGTGTTTTCGGACATTGAAAATGCGGTGCTGGAAGGTCGTGTTGATGTGGGTTTGATCATCCATGAAAACCGATTCACCTATCAGGACAAAGGGTTAAAGAAGATCCTGGACCTGGGCGATTACTGGGAAAAACAAACCGGTTGCGCCATACCTTTGGGCGGCATTGTAGCCAACCGTAATTTACCTGTTGATGTTCAGCATAAACTAAATAGAGTATTGCGTAAATCGGTAGAGTTTGCCTTCGCCAATCCAAAATCGGGCCTGGAGTTTATTCGCTCGCATGCCCAGGAAATGAGTGAAGAAGTGATGTACAAACACATCGAGCTTTACGTAAATAAATATTCTGTTGACCTTGGTGAAGAAGGCCGCAAAGCCATCAACCTGCTTTTTGATACCGCGCTGAAAAACAATACCATTCCGGCTATAAAAGAAGAGTTATTTTTAACCTCTCTTGCCCACTAAGGTATATTAGTTCCTAATTCTCCACTTGTCATCCTGAGGTACGAAGGATCTTCTTCGAGAGCCAAGCATACCAACATGCATGATCAAGAAGATTCTTCACTACGTTCAGAATGACAACCTTTTTGTTGTAAAACCACAAACAAAGCCTCTTAATCCTTCCCTTTCCAACACCACTCAAAATTTTTTTCAAATAAAATTTGCGTAAGTAAATACTTACATATATATTTGAGTAAGCAAACGCTTACATATTATGACAAGTACCAGAAGAGACGTATTCCAGGCCATAGCCGACCCTACCCGCCGCCAGATCATTAACCTGATCGCGCAGCAACCCCTGAACCTGAATGCCATTGCCGACAACTTTGAGGTAAGCCGGCCGGCCATATCGCAACATATCAAGATCCTGATAGAGTGCGGTTTAATAGATATTAAAAAAGCCGGACGCGAACGCTATTGCGAAGTGAGGCTTGAACCATTGAACGAAGTGGCCCAATGGATAGAGCCATACCGCAGGAGTATAGAAGAACGCTTTACTAAAATGGATGATCTGCTGGCGCGTATGCAAAAGGAAAATGGATCAAATGATAAAAAATAAAGAGGCACCAATTAAAAATTAAAAAAATGGAAAAGAATCAAACAACCATCGCCGCCGTACCCGGCAAACAGGAAATTTTCATCACCCGGGAATTTGAAGCTCCACGCGAGCTTGTGTTTAAAGCATATACCGACCCTGAATTACTATTACAATGGCTGGGCGGCCAATGCGACCTCACTATGAGGATAGAAAAATTTGAAGCCAGGGCAGGCGGATCCTATCGCTATATTCATACAGACCCGGCCGGTAATGAGTATGGTTTTCATGGAGTTTGTCATGAAAGTACTGCCCCCGAACGTATCATCCAAACATTTGAGTTTGAAGGCTTACCGGAAGCAGGTCATGTAGCAATGGAAACTACAAAATTTGAAGCCTTACCCAATAACCGGACAAGGATAGTTACACAATCTGTATTTCAATCCGTTGCTGATCGCGATGGAATGCTGCAATCGGGCATGGAGCAAGGCGTTCTTGACTCGCATGCGCGACTGGAAGAATTGCTTGCGAGTGTTACAGCTTGATAAGGCACAAACCAAATTATTATAAAGAATATGTCATTGCGAGCGCAGCGTGGCAATCTCGTAGAATACAGAGCCGTCTTGCATTGTTCGCGATTGCTTCGTCGTTCCTCCTCGCAATGACATTAGGGAGACTCGTTATAGGTAACGCACATCTGTTAAATAAAGTTAAATCCCTCTTTATGATTACTTTATCAGCAAAAACAATGGTATGTTGCAGCGATTAATCTATCACTGCATATGAAGCCATTATTCTACCTGTTAACCGGCATCGTTTTGTCTGGAATCGTGACTTCCTGCAACAGCCCCTCTAAAAACCCAGGATCAAATACTATTGATAAAATAGTCGTTCATGATAATGGCGTCAATATAGCTTATACAGATACGGGTAAAAATGATACCACTTTACTTTTTGTGCATGGCTGGTGCATCAACAAATCGTACTGGGCCGATCAGGTAACTTATTTTGGCAAAAAATACCGGGTGGTGGCTATTGATTTGCCTGGCTTTGGGCAATCGGGTAAAAACCGCAATCAGTGGAACACACTGGCATTTAGCCACGATGTTGATTCGGTGATCAAGCAGTTGGATCTGAAAAAGGTGATCCTGGTAGGTCATTCCATGTCGGGCGATGTGGTATTACAGGCTGCCGTCGATAATCCCCAAAAGGTAATTGGCCTGGTGGTGGTCGACATTTTTAAAAATGTTGGAAAGAACCAGGTGCAAACCGCACAAGCAAAAAAAGAATATGCCGCTGCTATAGATTCCCTGAAACATCATTTCAAACAAATAGCTTTTGAATACTTCAATCAGTCTCTCTTTTATACCACAACTACCGCGGCAGTTAAAAAAAGAGTACTTAACGACGTTGCCCATGTGGATACTGCAATTGCCGCCGCCTGCATGGAAGACAATAACGACTTTAACGAGATAGCCGGGCTGAAAGCAGCGAAAACAAAGTTATACCTCATCAACAGCGATGTAGAACCTACCGACACCACTCATTTAGCAGCCAATAAGATCCCCTTTAAATTACTATACATTCACGCTACCGGGCATTTCCCTATGATTGAAAAACCACAGGAGTTTAATGTTCTTTTAGATAAGGCGATTGCAGATATTAAAACCCGAGAATAGTGAACTTTTGAATAGGTTTTGCTTCTGCAAGAGCAGAATAATGTATCTTGTAAGTGCATAGAAAACTCAATCAAAATAAATGAAATACCTTCTTTTCTTTATCCTGTGTTTATGGATTCATGCAGGATCTGCGCAATCAAAACTGCCGGTTATCAAAGCCACCTCAAAAAGTGCGGATATCAATGACGGAGGC
Organism: Mucilaginibacter sp. BGA-UO-ETr-C110; assembly: GCF_059567985.1. Lineage (NCBI taxonomy): Bacteria > Pseudomonadati > Bacteroidota > Sphingobacteriia > Sphingobacteriales > Sphingobacteriaceae > Mucilaginibacter > Mucilaginibacter sp. BGA-UO-ETr-C110. The sequence goes on along the minus strand of NZ_JCAQPB010000002.1, from coordinate 5,802,057 downwards.
TATTTAGATAAAAATGCCTGGACACTTTCGCCAAAGATCAGGCCGGATGTGTTTACTGCCGAAAGGTCAAGAAAAGCCAAATGGGTTACTTTTTATACCAACATCGACTCCATCAGGGTAAAAGTAAAGCCAGGGACTAAATTTAACTTCGTGGTATTGTTAAATGGTAAAGATTCCTGCTATACGCAAATTGCAAGCGCTATACCACCCGAAGATAAATCACAAAATAATATTGCCACACATGATACTATCCCGTTTACGTTAACCGCCAATAATGCCATCTGTGTAAAAACCATCATTAACAATATCGATACTTTAAACCTTGATTTTGATACCGGTTCCTGGGATTTTAGGCTAACCAGGGATGCTATCCTCAAAAAAACAAAGCTACTATCCAACCAGCCCGATGCTTTGGCCGGTAAAGCAAAGCCTAATTACAATAATTTAATTAAGGTTTTTAAATTACAAATGGGGAAATCCGTTTGGACCGATCCCGAAATAGTGGCTACAGGATTAACCGCGTACGATATGGACGGACGTTTTGGCTGGAATCTGTTTGAGAGCAAAACTTTGGAGATCAACTATGATCAAAATTTGTTGATCATCCATTCCAAACCCTTAAAAATCCCCAAAGGTTATGTGCGATCAAAGCTGGAGATCATCCGCTCTTTTGTTACCGCCAAAGGGACTTTTGAAATAGAAAATAAAAAATATACTGGCAGTTTTTTATTTGATACCGGCTCAGAACAAGCCGCAGTTGTAGATAGTACCTGGGTAAGCCAGCAAAATTTCCCCAGGAATTTAAAGCTGCTCAAATCATCCGTAATTCATGACCCAAGAGGAGTTGGATATGAAACTAAAATAGTGCTTGCTCCTGCATTAAAGATCAATGGTTTTGAACTGACCAATATCCCAACCCTTATTTTAGGTAGTAAAAACCCGGTGGGCTTTATGATCAACTATTTGGGCGATGATGTTTTGAAGAGATTTAATATGATCCTGGATTTCAAAAACGATTACCTCTATCTGAAACCTAATAAATTAACAAATTTAAAATACCGGGAAAGCTCCTGATAATTTCCTTTTTTATCCTATTCTCCACAGTCATCCTGAACTTGTTTCAGGATCCCACAGGATGGGTGATCATCATGCATACAATCAGCTATAGGAGATGCCGAAATAAATTCGGCATGATTCAGTATTTATACAGAAGCTCCCCCTTTGGTACCCTTGAACCGGTAAAGCAACTATCTTCTGAAATTAAAATTATAAGCTATTCTTAAACCAGCCACCGGCACGGTAGTGTTGCCGCTTGTCCTGCTCCACTTTAAAACGCTGCCATTCAGGTTGAACTCCACATTGTTTTGGTTATCAAGCGGAACCTGGTACCCAAGAGCAAGCGTGCCTCCACTGCTGGACCTGTCGGCATTAATAATTCCTATAATTCCGGCACTCGCAAACCATTGTTTATCAAAATAGTATTTGCCGCTAAAAGCAAGGCTAACTCCCCCCAGGTCGCCCCGGGTATAGGTACTATAACCCATAGGGCCCTCATGAATAATCGCATTGTCGCCTTTTATTTGCTTAACACCGATTGCAGGTACCAGCGCAAAGGCATCGCTAAGGCGTATATTACCCTGAACATTGACATCAACTCCGGGGCTGTAACCCGATGCAAATGGTATATTGGCACCCAAACCAAGGCCTATTCCGCTGTGTGCCTGCGCATGAACAGTGGCATACATTAGCACCATTATAACCGTTAATATTGCTGATGTAAAAACTTTATTCATCATTATTTTCTGTACTAATATCTCAGGCCTCAATACAACAACTGATCATACGGATACCTTTCGGTATGTATGGCCTTTACTTCGTTGTAAAGCAGATCCCTGAATTCATCTACGTTTTCTTTTTTAGTAGCTGATATAAATATCGCAGGACTGTTATTCTTAGCCATCCAGCTATGTTTAAAATCATCCAAAGTAAGTGGCTCTGCCTGTGGCTCCAATTGATGCTCTTCGGGTTTAAAGGCATCTATCTTATTAAACACCGTGATCATCTTTTTATCAATAGCGCCAATATCTTTCAGGGTTTCGTTTACTGTACGGATCTGGTCTTCAAAATTGGGATGCGATACATCCACTACGTGTACCAGGATATCAGCTTCGCGCACCTCATCGAGGGTCGATTTAAAACACTCCACCAGGTGGTGAGGCAGCTTACGAATAAATCCAACCGTATCTGATAACAGGAAGGGGACATTCTCGATCACTACTTTCCTAACCGTAGTATCCAGCGTAGCGAACAATTTGTTCTCGGCAAACACGTCTGATTTGGATATCATGTTCATGATGGTTGATTTACCAACGTTGGTATAACCTACCAAGGCGGCACGTACCATCTGATTACGGTTTTTGCGCTGTGTTTCGTTCTGCTTATCTATTTGCTTTAGTTTTTCTTTCAGCAATGATATTTTATCCAGGATCAAACGTCTGTCAGTCTCAATTTGGGATTCACCCGGACCACGCATACCAATACCACCTTTCTGGCGCTCTAAGTGAGTCCATAAACGGGTAAGGCGGGGTAACAGGTATTGCAGTTGGGCCAGTTCCACCTGGGTTTTGGCCTGGGCGGTTTGTGCCCGGTTGGCAAAAATATCCAGTATCAGGTTATTACGATCAAGTATTTTCACCTGCAATTCCCGTTCAATATTACGCAGTTGCGATGGCGATAACTCGTCGTCAAAAACCACCATATCAATCTCTTCTTCTATAACAAAGGCTTTAATATCTTCCAGCTTACCAGAGCCTACAAAAGTTGCCCTGTCCGGGCGTTGTAGTTTTTGGGTAAAGCTCTTTACGGTTTCGCCACCGGCTGTGGCCACTAAAAACTCCAGCTCCTCTAAATACTCCTTCTCTTGCTCATCGGTTACGTGCGGTGTCATTACACCAACCAAAACAGCTTTTTCCTGCTTCACAGCAGTATCATAAAATTTTTGTTTCATTAATTACAGTATATCAATCTAAATGCCAGTTCAACAAATGGCATACATTTAAGCACAACCTTTATTTTGCTGATGCCAAAATTACAGTAAAGCAATATATAAATTATATTCTATTTACTATACGCGCCAGCCTTTCAAATAATTACAAGTTTACGGTCAGCTCTTTGATCAAAAACAAGCGCAAATACAATTAACTCTATTAAATTGTTTTTTTTATTTTCATTTTATTAAATTGCTATATTACTTTAGTAATTTATTTGTCACTACTGATTAAACCTTAGCACATGAACAGAATCTTTACCCTATTCCTTTTAGGGTGTATGGCAGTTGCTGCCAAAGCGCAAACACCCGCACCTGTACCCACCACACAAGCATTTGGCAAAGTTGATAAAGCCGATCTGGAACTGAAAGCCTGCGATTTTGAAAAAGACGCCAACGCCGAGATCCTTTTTGACAAGGCCGAGGTTTACTTTGACCAAACCTATAACATTGTGACCGAAAGGCACAAACGCATTAAAGTATTTAACGATAACGGCAAGTCGGAAGCCAACATCCGCATAGAATATTATAGCGCCAACCGCCTCGAATATATTACAGGCCTGCAGGCACAAACTATCAACTCCACCAATGGCACGGTTGAAATACTGAAAGTTGATAAAAAGCAAATATTTACCGAACTGATAGACAAGTACCGCTCCGCCATGGTATTTTCTTTTCCGAACGTAAAGCCAGGCTCCATCCTCGAGTACAAATACCGTTTAACCTCCGCCTCTATTGACCTTCCGGATTGGTATTTCCAAAGTGACCTGCCAACCCGTTATAGTGAACTAAGTACCAATGTACCTGATATTTTATATTATAAACAACTGGTAAATGTGCACTCCCCTTATGTGGTAGATAAAACCAATTCAAGTAACGCCCATATCCAGGCACTGGCCAACATTCCTTCATTAAAAGACGAGCCGTTTATGAGTTCCCGCAATGATAACTCAGAACGCATCCTGTTTCAGCTGTTAAGTATCAAACCAACTAATGGCTTCACGCAAACTTTTCAAGATTCCTGGAAAAAAGTTGGTCAGAACAAGGCAGACGAAGAAGATTTTGGCGGCCAGATAAACCGTAAACTTGCCGGCGAAGAAGCCATTATTGCCAAAGCCAAAAGCCTGAAAACCGACGATGATAAGATCGCCTACTTATTTAACGAGGTTAAAAACACCCTGAAATGGAACGATGACTATGCCCGCTATACTAATGATGGCACGGTAAAGGCCTGGGATAAAAAAATAGGCAACTCCACCGAAATTAATCTGATACTTACCCACTTGCTCAAAAAATCGGGGGTTAAAGTATACCCAATGCTCGTGAGTACCCGTAGTCATGGTCGTGTTAACCCGGCTTATCCAAGCTATTATCAGTTTAATACCACGGTGGCTTATGTTCCGGTTGACAGCAATAAATACTATGTGCTTGATGCCACCAGCAAATACAATATTTACAACCAGGTACCTAACAACTATCTAAACTCATTTGGTTTATATATTAATAAGGACGACCAAGTTTATGATCTCGCCTTCTTAGATGATAAAGACCCTGTTAGGCAGGTAGTACTCATCAATGCCGAAATAAAACCCGAGGGTAAAATGACCGGAACTGCCGATATCAGCAGCTTTGTTTATAACCGCGTTAATTGTATCAAGAAATATAAAACCGATGGTGAAAAAAAATACATCGACTTTTTGCGCAACGACAATAATAACATGAAAATTGCTTCGGTTAAGTTTGAGAATATGGAGGTTGATACCCTGCCGCTGCAACAAAAAATGGACTTTAACCTCGATCTTACCGGGGCCGATGACAATTACATTTACTTTAATTCCAACCTGTTCACCGACCTTAAAACAAATCCTTTTTTGAATGAAAACCGTGTTACAGATATCGATTTTGGCTATCGCGACAACTACGCCATAACCGGCATTTTTAAATTACCCGCCGGTTATAAGGTTGATGCCATGCCCAAAAGCATCACCATGATGATCCCTGATAAAAGCATTGTTTTCAGGCGTATGGTTGCCGAGCAGGATGGCTCCATCATGATCAGGCTTAATGTTGATTTTAAACAATCCATGTATTTTAAAGAGAACTATCCTGAGTTTCATGAATTCTGTAAAAAAATGTACGAAATGTTGAATGAGCAGGTAGTACTCAAAAAAGGTTGATAAATTATGCTTACTAAAAAATATAACAGGCTGCTATTAACTATAGCAGCCTTATGCGCACTCTGTAGTCATGGCTACAGCCAGGATAAAAACATCCCTAAAGATCTGTACATAGCCTCAACCATACCCGATTCATTAAAAGAGGATGCCAACGTGGTGATTCGCTATGAAGCACGTGAAACTATTGTGAAGGAAGCAGGCAGGCAGGTCACCAAAGAACATAGCATTGTAACCGTGCTCAATGATAAAGGCGATGCAGATGCTACCTTTATATTGCCTTACAACAAAAAATACGATTCATACAGCGGCATCGAAATAAACATTTATAATGCGGCAGGCCTGCTGATCAAAAAATATCACAAAAGCGATATGTACGACGGCTCGGCCGCTGATGATGAAACCATGGTGACCGATCAGCGCTTTTTGGCCATACGCCATGCCATAGCCGCCTATCCCGCAACTATTGAAATTCAGTATGAAGAGAACGAAAGCAGTTTTATTAGTCTGAACAGCTGGTATGTACAAGATAAAATGGAGCAAGCCGTACAAAACGAATACTGTAAGATCTCGGCAGCCCCTACCCTGGGCTTCAGGTTCCAGAACAGTAATACCAATATTAAACCCGTTAAAAGCAATGCAGATGGCCTCGACACCTATACCTGGACGGTTAAGAATCTCAAGGCTATCAAAAAACAGGAACATATTGTAAGCTGGACCATCATCCCCAAGATCAATTTCGCATTAAGTACTTTCAATTGCTATGGCTATCCCGGCGATTTTACCAGCTGGCAATCATTCGGCAATTGGATAAAATCATTAAATGATGATGTTTCTTCCTTAAGTCCCGAACGTATCGCCCAGATAAAACAAATGACCGATACCATCAAAACCGATAAGGAGAAAGCCCGCTTTCTGTATAACTATATGCAAAAAAGCATGCGCTACGTTGGTATCCAATTAGGTATCGGGGGTTTTAAACCCTTCCCGGCCACTTTTGTCGACCAGAAAAAATACGGTGATTGCAAAGCGCTTTCCAATTACATGCGGGCTTTGCTTAAGGCTGTTAATATACCATCAAATTATGCCATTATCCGGGCTGGTTACAATGCAGAGCCAGCCAACCAGGCATTTCCCAATAATTCCTTTAACCATGCCATATTGTGTATTCCCTTTAAAAATGATACCACCTGGCTGGAGTGCACCAGCAGTACAACCGCATTTGGCAAACTGGGGCCATTTACCGAAAACCGCAACGCCCTGCTGATCACAGACGAGGGTGGCAAATTGGTAAATACCCCCCGCAGCAATCCACAGGACAACCAGCTTAACGGCCAGGTGCATCTGGTATTGGATGCCGACGGAGGTGCCAAAGCCCACATCAATATTTTAAGCAGCGGCGAGTACCGCAGCATGTTTGTTGATGTATTGCCCACCTACAAGGCTGATGAACAAAAAGAGTACCTGTTAAAACACCTGGATATCAAACAACCTTCTGTTTTTAACTTTAAACCTGCCGATGACACCAAAGGCTTTAAGGAGGTAAACATTGATATGGAGTATGATAAGTTTTGTGACATCGCTACCGGCGATAAGCAATTTTATCGTCCGCTGGCCTTTATGCTTTGGGACCTTACCCTGCCCGCCGAAGAGAAAAGAAAAACCAATTACTATTTCAAGGCCCCGGTTGCTAAAACGTGTGTAACCACTATTGATCTGCCAGTAGGTTTCGAAATGGAAACCCTCCCTACCGATCAAAACCTGAAGTTTACGTATGGTAACTATGAGGCAAAGTATCAGTACGATGCTACTAAAAACCAGGTGATCTGCACCGCTAAATTCAACTTAACCAACCAGATGATACCCGCCGCTAAATACACCGAAATGCAGGTTTATATGGATGCCGTGGCTAAAGCTCAAAATAAAAAACTGGTGATTCGCCGCAAAGCTTAAATTTGCGCCTGATGATATTCAGGCTCGATAAACGTTTAGTATTTCCTGAGCCCGATCTGGCCGAACCAGACGGGCTTTTGGCTGTAGGCGGCGACCTGTCGACCAAGCGCCTGCTGCTGGCCTATCAAAACGGCATCTTCCCCTGGTATAGTGATGATACGCCTATCCTGTGGTATTCGCCGCATGAACGTTTTGTACTTTATCCGCAAGAGCTCAACATATCCGGTTCCATGCGCCGTGTACTCAACTCAGGCAGGTTTAGTGTTACTGCCGATACCTGTTTCAATGAGGTGATCACGGCTTGCTCCACCGTTCCACGTGAGGGCCAGGATGGTACCTGGATCACCGATGATATGAAAGCGGCCTATAACCGGCTGCACGCCGAAGGTCATGCCCAATCTGTTGAGGTTTGGCAAAACGGCGAATTGGTTGGAGGCATCTACGGCGTACAGGTAGGTGATGTTTTTTGCGGCGAAAGCATGTTTAGTAAAGTAAGCAATGCCTCCAAAACCGCGCTCATCCACGTATGTCAGAGCGGTCTTTATAAACTGGTAGATTGCCAGGTGCATACCAATCACATGGAATCGATGGGTGCCCGCATGATCAGCCGGGAAGAGTATATGGCGATTTTAAACCCCGAAAATTAAAAAAGCTTTCAGCCTTAAGCCTTCCGCTTTTAGCTCCGATATAGTTACCTTTGAAACGTGCAGCAAGCAAACACCAAAGAACGTATTATTTTAGGCATCGACCCCGGCACCGCCGTGATGGGCTATGGCCTGGTTAAAGAAACCGGACCAAAAATTGAACTCATAGCCCTGGGCGTAGTAAAGATGGACAAGATGGACGATCATATGCTCAAGCTGCAGCGTATATTCGAAAAAACCGTAGCCCTTATTGATAATTACAAGCCCGATTGCCTGGCTATTGAGGCCCCTTTCTATGGCAAAAACATACAGGTAATGCTCAAGCTGGGGCGGGCGCAGGGCGTAGCCATGGCAGCCGCGCTCTCACGCAGTATCGATATCACAGAGTACGCACCCCGTAAAATAAAACAATCCATCACGGGTAATGGTAACGCTACTAAAGAACAGGTGGCCGCCATGCTGCAAAATCTGCTCAGTTTTAAAGAAACCCCCGATTTTCTGGATGCAACCGATGGCCTGGCCGTTGCTGTTTGTCATTCCTTTCAACGCATATCCACCGGCAGCAAAAGCGGCAACAAAAAATCATACTCCGGCTGGGATACTTTTGTAAAGGATAATGTGAAGAGGATTGTGAAGTAGATGTGCGGATTTCAGATGTGCAGATATGCGGATGTGCAGATGAAAAACAATAAAAAACCACGTCATTGCGAGGTACGAAGCAATCTCTAAACTATAAAGATCGACCCTGCCTATCGGGGATTGCTTCGTACCTCGCAATGACGCGTGGAGAAAGCATCCCTCCAAAAAATCAATCCTTCAACGCGGCTTTGATCTTTTCTTTGGTGGCGCTAAGCTCCTCGGGAGTAAAGCTTAATTTCGGACGGGCAAAGTTCATGTCATCAACCCGGTTCATGGGTATCAGGTGGATGTGCGCATGGGGTACTTCTAAACCGATCACCGCAACGCCAACCTTTTTACAAGGGATAGCCTTTTTGAGTGCAGTTGCTACAATTTTCGCGAAAATGTGCAGCCCGGTATAGGTTTCATCATCCAGGTCAAATATATAGTCAACCTCTTTTTTGGGTATCACCAGCACATGCCCTTCGGCCAGCGGACTTATATCCAGAAAAGCCAAAAACTCATTACTTTCAGCTACTACATGCGCAGGAATCTCCCCTGCTATTATTTTTGAAAATATGCTCATGGTTGGTGAGTAGTTTATTAAGTTGATTATTGGGTGGTTGATTGGGTTAACGATTTTTTAAAACTTAATCAACCACTTACCTAATCAACCATTCACAAATGGCCTTATCTGCTAATTTCCAGTATCTCAAATTCAATAACACCGGCAGGTACAGTGATTTCGGCGGTTTCACCAACTTTTTTACCTAGCAAGCCTTTAGCAATAGGCGATGTAACCGATATTTTACCGGCTTTCATATCGGCTTCGCTTTCTGATACCAGCTGGTAGCTCATGGTAGCGCCGTTTTTAACATTCTTGATCTTTACAACAGATAAAGCCAATACTTTTGATACATCCAGTTTCGACTCATCAAGCAAACGAGCATTGGCCAGGGTTTCCTGCATCTGTGATATTTTAGCCTCATGCAAACCCTGCGCTTCTTTTGCCGCATCGTATTCCGCGTTCTCAGAAAGGTCGCCCTTATCCCGGGCCTCAGCTATCGCTTTTGATATATCCGAGCGTCCGGTAGTTTTTAATCGCTGTAACTCTTCTTTTAATTTTTCTAAACCCTCTTTGGTAAAGTATGATACCTCTGCCATAACAATAAATTATTAAATGTTTATTCTGTTGGTCATCCAAAAAAAAACCGCCCCCCTTGTTTTAAGAAGGACGCAATGACTCTAAAAACAAACAAGACTACATGGGCCCGAGCCTACATAGTCTTGCTTTTGTATTTAACGAAGATAAGTTATTTAAATTTTAATATCCAAATTTATTTACCGGCTTTGCGGGTTAGCTAATAGTTAATGGTTCATAGATCATAGTTCATAGCAAGAGAGAATATGGAATATTTATTACTACCATGAACTATCAACCAAATGTCTTGGCCATGAACCATCAACTATGATCTATGAACTAACCGCAACCAGCTTCTCGGCCATTACCTCGCTTATTTTCCGGTACGAATCAAATGTCCAGCCGGCAACGTGGGGGCTCAGCAGCACCCTGCCGCTTTGGCGCAGTTCATCAAACCAAACCTGCTCGGCCAGGGCCGGGAATTTTTCTACCTCTAATACATCCAAACCTGCGCCCAGTATTTTACCTTGCTTAATAGCGTTCAATACAGCGCTCACCTTGGCGGTTTTACCGCGCGAAGTATTGATAAAAAATATAGGCTTTTTAAAGTGGAACAGATATTCGTCGTCCACCAGTCCGTTTGTTTCGGGGGTAAGCGGTATATGCAGGCTCAGCACGTCGCTATGCTTCACAATGTCTTCCATACTCACTTCGCGGGCATAGCGGTCGCTGAAGCCGGTTTTGTACTTATCATAAGCAATTACATCCACCTGGAAGCCCGACAGCTTGCGGGCAAAGCTATGCCCCATATGGCCATAGCCAATAATGCCTACGGTTTTACCTTTAAGCTCAAAGCCCCGGTTGGCCTCACGCTGCCAGCTGCCGCCGCGTATTTCGGCATCGCCTTTATTTAAATTGTTCATTAACGATAGCAGCAGACCTATGGCATGTTCACCAACGGCATCAGAATTACCTTCGGGTGCGTTGATGAGGCTGATACCCTTTTCCGCGGCATAGGCCTCGTCAATATTATCCATACCTGCGCCGGCACGGGCCACAAAGCGCAGATTGGTTCCGGCATCTATCACCTGTTTATCAACCCTGAATTTGGAGCGGATCACCAGTCCGGCATAGTCGCCAATGATCTGTAAGGCTTCGTCGGCTTTGATCAGGGGTTTGTAATCACACTGGTAACCTTTGGCAACGGCCATCTCCATAAATATGGGATGCACATCGTCGACAATAAGAATGTTATTTTTCAATTTCGAAATATTAGGAAAGGGCGAATTTACAAAACCTCATGTGATTAGCCATCAGCTATTTATTGCATGCCTCATTTTTACAGTTTGAATATAATTAGGGGATGAACTCTTTAATTTCGCGCGTCATTGCGAGCACAGCGTGGCAATGACGTTATTTTTTACACATTTCGCTCTCTCTTTATGCTAGCGATGTCGGGTGAGTCGTTTCGCCCCCGTTTAAATATATTTGTTCAGCAACAAATCTCAATTATGGAAAACTTACAGAAACAGGTTAAGGCATTAAAAATATACGCGGGCGTTTTAACCGTAATAGTACTGGTGTTTATGGTCATCGTGCTTAAACAAGTAAACGCTGCCGGTCATTTTAAACAGATTACTGCCGAGCGCATCGATATTGTGGATGCCAACGGTCAGATCCGCATGGCTATCAGTAACCATGAACGTCAGCACCCGGGAACCATCGGCGGAAAAGAGCTACCTAAACGCGACCGTCCCGCCGGCATGATATTTTTTAATGATGATGGCGACGAATGCGGCGGACTGGTGTATGATGGCAATAAAAAGAGCGCCAGCATGACCTACTCTATCGATCAGTACCAAAACGACCAGATCATGCAGATCCAATACAGCCAGGATAAAGATGCAGGCAGCCTGCAGCGCAGCTATGGTTTAAAACTGTGGGATAAGTACGATAGCTTTCCAACGGTAAAGGTAATAGCCTATGCCGATTCATTAAAAAAACTAAATGATACTGCTGCCTACAATGCCGGCATTAAAAAACTACAGCAACCGGGTGTAATAACCGCCGAACGGCTTTTTGTAGGTAAGAACGCCAAAGGCGAAGTCGGTTTGTTTTTGCGGGACGATAAAGGCCGTCCCCGCCTCAGAATTTATATCAATCAGCAAAACCAACCCATTATGGAAACCCTGGATGACAAAGGCGAGGTATTGGCATCAAAATAAGTGGCAGCTCTTTCAATCTACGTAATACGGCAGGGCGTTTACACGTTATTATGAAAAAGCCCGAGCCACAACCAATCAGTTGATAACCAGAATTTGCATAGTCATGAAAAACTTCATCTTTTTAATGATCGCCGGTATAATGTTATGCACCTGTACCCGGGTATCGGGATCAGCTACACATAGAACAAACCCAATTGATACGGCTGTTACTGCAGCCAAACTATTGACCCTGGCCGATGCGGAAAAAATAATGGGTGAAAAGCTTCACCTGACCGACAATTCGACCAAAAAAGAAAAAGGGATTTCGAGATATCTGTGCGGATACCAGGCAAATGCGAAAGACGTAAAGAGCGGCAGTACAGGTGCCATCTATTTTCTGCTGGAACAATTTGACCAGGTTTCTTCGGCACAAAAGAAATATGCAGACATCAAAACCGCTAATGAACACAATGGGATTAAGGTTCTGGATAATTTGGGGGATGAAGCTTACTTCCATACCGATAATGAACATTTTTATTTTATAATGGTCAGAAAAGGCAAAAAAGTATTCAATATGAAAGTGAACAAAATAACATCAACCACTTCTCTGGAAGATTTCAATCAGGTTGCGAGAAAAATCACAGCCACCATTTAAGCCCCGAAAAACCATTTCATTGGCCATCAGTATCCAAATAACCGACTGCCATTTTGCATGCCTTTATAAATTGGCACGGGAATAGCAATGTAAGCTTATAAGATTATTGATTTATAGATGATAAAAGATCCTTGAAGCTTTTTAAATCACTAATTCAATAACTCACTAAATCAATAATTGCAAAAGATGAAACTCATCAAATTAAAAAAACTGGGTTCTGACATCAAACACCAGGCCGGCAAACTGGCCGATAGCGGCTTTAAACAAATATTTGTCCACATAGATCAGCTCAAGATAAAAAAAGGGGTTGATACCATGGGGCTGGATAAGTTTATAAACCAATGCGCGCTCATGGCGGCCGGTTCGGGAGCTATATCGGGCAGCGGTGGCATGGTCACGCTGATAGCAGGCATGCCTCTTGATTTTGCCAACCTCATTACCCAGCAATTCCGGGTAACTATGGCCGTTATGTACTATAACAAGGGCAGTTACCAAATTGAGTTTAATGATTTTATGGGATTGGTAGCCACTTCGCTAAGGGTAGAGGCCGGTGTGGCTATATCCAAAACCATGATGGAGGGCATTGCCGAAAAACTACTGATGGTACTGGGCACCCGCACCGCCGAAAGAATGGTACCCGTAGTAGGCGCCGTGATTGGTGGAACTGCCAACTACCTGTTCATTAAACGCATGGGCGAAATGGTAAAAAAAATGCAGGATACGCCGGTAGTGATCCCCATAGCCCCCTAACCCCCTGAAGGGGGAATAGCCTATGAAAAGAATAATGTGAAGCGGGGTGTCACCCTGAGCTCCGTCGAAGGGTAGAGCGCAGAGGCCTACCCACCATGCTTCGACGGAGCTCAGCATGACACCCGGCCAAAAAAGCCAAAGCTCGCGTTGTTCGAAGTCTCTGACTTCGAATCATTATGCTTGTAGTCTTCAGACTACAGGAAAACATTGGACCTGCCACTTGTCTGTAGTTTAAAACTACAGGCATAGTCGTTCGAAGTCAGAGACTTCGAACAGCGAAGTTTATGAAATAGGATAATCATCGCGTGTAGAAACCCCTCCCTGCCATTACACCTGCCCGGCGCGCCCCTCCCGTGGGGAGGGAATTAAAAATGACAACTGTTATTAATAAACAGACTCCACTTATTCCAATAACCCCGCAGGTATTTTTCCATCCACTTTTGGAAACGGAATATCCAAAAGTTTTACCATGATGGGCGTCATATCGCGCAGGTTCATTTCTTCGATCACAGCGCCTTTACGAATGCCCGGGCCATGGGCTATCAGTCCGGTACGGATATTTTTTGTATCGGGGAAATGCCCGTGTGTACCGCCTTTGCCGGGTTTTACGGCATTACCGGTGCTGGCTGCGCTGAATGCAGCGTCATGCTCACCGGTAATTGCGAAGGCAACGTTTGGGTTATAGCCACCTTTGTCCAATTGTTGCCTACTGATGATGCGGTAATATTGTTTCACGCTGTCGGGCTGTGCATCCAATAGTGCTTTCACTTTATTGGCGGTAGCTTTATCAGCAGGGTCTTTCAGATACAGGTAAGCAGATCCGCCGGATGCATTGAATTGCGCTTTCCAGTCGCCGGTTTTCAGGTCGTTGATCAACCCGGCTTCTTTTAGCCATACATTGGGTGCGATCGTTTTTTTGACATCATAAAATCCGTGATCGCCGCCAATAAGTAATACCGTGTTTTCCCATATACCTGCTTCTTTCAAAGCATCTACGATAATGCCTACGGCAGCATCTGCATCAGCTACCGCTTCTTGTACACCTGTTCCGTAACGCCCCTCGACATGTTCTGCATGGTCGACAGAAAATACGTGAATAGTCATCAGTCCGGGCTTACTTTTTTTGATCACATACGCGGCTATCTTAGCTATGTTCTGATTTTTCCCGGCATCTATCTTGTCAACACCACCAAACACTTCTTTTTTCACCTCAGCGTAAAAACCTTGCGGTAAGGAATATTGCGCGCGAACATCATCGCCCAGACCACCAATGTCGGGGATGTTATAATCTACAGGAGCATTGGCAGATACGGGCCAGTAGAGCGAAGCAACGGTCATGCCTTTTTCTTTGGCGGCTTTCCAGATGGTGGGTGCATGAATGGAACTATCCTGCCAGTAAGGCTGTTGCGGCGCTCCATCAGGGGTAAATATATTGTTATAAAATATGCCATGTTTTGCGGGCTGCACACCCGTAACGATGGTGGTATGTGAAGGATAGGTCATGGATGGGAATACACTGTTTACTCCTTTGGCATAAGCGCCGTCTTTCATCAGCGCACGCAGATTAGGTGTTTGCCATTCGCTGTCGAGGTAAAAATCGGGCCGGAAGCCATCAATGGTAATAAAGATAACGTGTTTGGCAGTTTGTGCCATAAGCTGCCCTGTTATCATAAACAAGGCAAGTAGTGCTATTGATAATTGTTTTTTCATATTAATCCGGTCAGGGTTTTGCGGGAGTAGGGGGAATCCACGAACAGGTAAAAAGAACAGCGCAAAGGTGTTTGTAATTCTGTTAACTTTTTATGATGTTATGATTATTTAATTTGCCTGAAGAGCATCTGACGATTTATTTATGGCGAGGGATGGATATGCCTGAAAGCATAATTACCGGGGTCAAAAAAAATGAGTATCTTTATAGATATACAACGGGCCTGCTTTCTTTTTTAAAGGGAGCAGGCCTGTTTAGTTAAGGGATAAAGGCCCCAAAAACAACCCATTTTCAACGCATATATTTGATAAACAATTACTTAACACTTTTTAAAGTTTTAAAAACACATCAAAACCGTGTTAAAATTTGTTAAAAAGTGTTAAAATCGAATTTTTTCGAGCGTTTTTGAGCCGTTTTTACCCGTTTTCGACGCGAAATTTGTTAAAATTTAAGGTTTAAAAAGTTTTTGGGATGGAAAATTACTGAGCACTCCGCCCTGCCGTCACTTCGTTGGTGAGTTTTACAAAATCGGCAACAGTGAGTCGCTCCGCCCGCAGGTCGAGGGTGGTATTACCGGTCATCTGTTCTTTGTTGATCAATGATGATATGGCATTGCGCAGCGTTTTGCGGCGCTGGTTAAAACCGGCCTTTACAATTTGCCAGAATAGCTTCTCGTCGCAGTCCAGGGCCTCAGCGCTATTCCGCGTCAACCGGATCACTGCCGAAAGCACTTTGGGTGGTGGGTTAAACACACCGGCTTTTACGGTAAACAGGTATTCTACCTTGTAATAGGCCTGTAAAAACACGCTCAGGATGCCGTATTCCTTGCTACCGGCTTTAGCGGAGCAGCGTTCGGCTACTTCCTTCTGGAACATGCCAACCACTTCAACCACCTGCTCGCGGTTGTCGAGCACCTTAAACAGTATCTGGGAGGATATATTATAGGGGAAATTACCGATAATAGCCAGGGGACCATTGAATACCGCTTTAAAATCCATCTCCAAAAAGTCGGCATTGATGAGGCGGCTGCCCAGCTGGGGGTATTTTTTTTGCAGGTACTGGTATGATTCCTCGTCAATATCGATCAGGGATACCTCGTATTCAGGCTTCTGCAATAAAAAGTCGGACAATATCCCCATACCCGGGCCAACTTCAAGCACGTGCTGGTAACGGCCATCGGGTTTCAGGCTGTCCACAATTTTGGAAGCGATATTTTTATCAGTAAGAAAGTGTTGCCCTAAATGTTTTTTTGCCCTTACCAACGTCATTATTAATCAAATATTTGAGCAAATTAAGGCATATTTGTGCTTTATTCAGGAACTATAAGCTTAAAATCTTTTATTTGCAGTAAAAAAAGCCGAAAGCCAAAGGCCAAAAGCATAAAGTTTAAGGCCGGCTTCAACATAAATATAACAGATCAACATCAGTGAAATCATCATATAATCGGTGAAATCCTATAATGATCAGTGTAATCATACATAATAACATGAGCGAAAAAATTAAAGTAGGGATAAGCATAGGTGATGTAAATGGCATTGGATTAGAAATAATTATTAAAACCCTGGCTGATGCCCGCATTTACGATTATTGTACACCCATTGTTTACGGGCATACCAAGGTAGCCTCGTTTCACCGCCGTGCAACCCAGGTTAGTGAGCTTAATTTTCATGTTATTAATGATCCGTCGCAATCGCAGCCAAAAAAACCCAACATGATCAATTGTTGGGAAGAGGATGTAAAAATTGAGATGGGCCAGGTTACCGAAGCTGGAGGCAAATACGCTTTCATCTCCTTAGAACGTGCCACCTTTGACTTAAAAGAGGGCTATATCGACGCCCTGGTCACCGCACCTATCAATAAAGATAATATACAAAGCGAGCAGTTTAATTTTCCGGGTCACACCGAATATTTGCAACAACGCGATGGCGCCGCCGAATCGCTGATGTTTTTAGTGAGTGATACCCTGCGTGTTGGCGTTGTAACCGGACACATCCCTATCAGTAAAGTATCTGAAAGTATTACCGGCGAAAAAATACTGGCCAAGCTTAAGCTGATGAACCACAGCCTGCAAAATGATTTCTGGATACGCAAACCAAAGATCGCGGTGCTGGGCCTTAACCCACACGCCAGCGATAACGGACTGATTGGTAACGAGGAAAAAGAAGTGATCATACCGGCTATTGAAGAGGCCCGCAACAATGATATCATGGCTTTTGGCCCATACTCGGCCGATGGTTTCTTTGCCAACGGAACCTATTTGCAATTTGATGCCGTACTGGCCATGTATCACGACCAGGGACTTATTCCTTTTAAGCAAATAGCATTTGAATCGGGAGTTAATTTTACAGCAGGTTTAAATTTTGTACGCACCTCACCCGATCATGGTACCGCCTATGACATCGCCGGTAAAAACCAGGCTTCGGAAATATCATTCCGTGAGGCGCTGTTCACGGCTATACATATTGTGAAGCATCGTCGCGAAACTCTGGAGCTGAATGAAAATCCGTTGGTATTTACCAAACTGAGCCGCGACAGGGATTAAAATCCGCTCTGTAATAGTAATGTTTCAATTTAATTAACGTTAGATTAAAACATTTGCTTAGTTATCGCATTTACCACTTTAATGAATGATTTTTTTAGTCGAGTCCGATCCATTGACGCTTTTCGTGCGGTAACAATGTTCCTGATGATATTTGTGAATGACCTCGACGGTATTCCAAATACACCAAACTGGCTCAAACATGCTGGAGAAAATGTTGATGCCTTAGGTATGGCCGATACTATTTTCCCTGCGTTTTTATTTATTGTAGGTTTATCCATACCGTTCGCGTTTCAAAACAGGCTTAAAAAAGGCGATTATAAACTGTTGTGGCGCATTGCGACGCGATCTTTCGCATTGGTGTTTATTGGCTTTTATCATGCCAATATGGAAACCTATAACGAGGTTACAACGCTGCTCCCCAAACCCGTTTGGGAAAGCCTGGTTACGTTCAGTTTCTTCTTTATATTTTTAGATTACGGCAAAGATACTTCCAACCTTAAACGATACATATTACAAGGATTTGGCATTGCATTGCTCCTGGCCATGTCCATACTCTATAAAACCAGCGACCCAGGGCATACCTGGCTTCACTTTACCTGGTGGGGTATCCTGGGGCTGATAGGCTGGGCATACCTGCTTTGTGCGCTTATATACTATTACTCCGGGGGGTACCTGTGGATCCAGGCGGCAGCATGGATATTCTTCATGTTCTTTAACATCGATTTTCATTTCGGCTTTTTGGATTTCCTTGCCCCTCTGCAAAAATATGTATGGATAGCCGGCAACGGAGCCATGCAGGCCTTCACCATGGCGGGGGTGTTTGTATCGGTATTATATATGCGGCTTAAGGCCAACAACGAACTTAAATTATTATGGGCCGCCCTGATCATGATTGCCATTATCATGTTTAATATGGGCTTTATAGTACGCTACTTTAGTGGAGGCATTTCCAAGGCGCGCGATACCCCTTCATGGGTACTTATTTGTACGGGTATCAGTTTGGTGATGTACGCCATTTTTATTTACGTGGTTGACTTTAAACATAAGTACAACTGGTTCAAGATCATTGAGCCGGCCGGCACCAACACGTTTACCTGTTATATTGTGCCATTCCTGTTTTACCCCATGTATGAAATGAGCAACCTGGGCTATCCAGAATACCTGAGCCAGGGAACCGGCGGCCTTATTAAATGTATCCTGTTCGCTTTTGTTATGGTTTGGCTCACCGGTTTGTTGGATAAGATCAATATCCGGCTGAAAATATAGCTTGAAGGCGAAGGCTTAAAGCTAAAGGCCCAAAGCTTAAAGCAAATACAGCTTTAGGCCTTTGGCTTTGTGCTTTAAGCTTCTTATCTTGTATGTACCTTATCACTAAAAATAAAATAGCCGATTATATTGAGCAACATCCTGAGGCTCAAACTGCTTTTTTAACATGGATTAAAGAGTTTCCTTACTGGGAATCAAATAATAACGAAACCCAGCCTATAGTAGGAATACTTAACGGATGGTTTGGTCTAGGCCGGGGCGATTATTGGATCGAATTTAAATTTAATCCATGGCTTAAAACCGGTTATATGGTGTGGATAGGTACCGAAAAAGCTCGAATCGAATATGAGAACGCGAAGATTGAAAAGTTAAGAATCAAATATCCTGACCTCGTTACAACTTCTGTAACAATTACAACGCCCGCCTCGACACGTCGTTCTAAGAAAGAATCAGAAGATAGAATTGTTCATCGTACCGATGCTCCTCAAGGTAAAGCCACTGAAATATTCCCATCAACAATTGAAGGTTATGTAGCCAGCGAATTGGATCTGAAAACTCAAACCGAATACGAAAACGCTTTGAACAAAGCGATCGCCCTATTTGATGCGCAGCCCCGAACGCCTGAATTTGACGAGTTGGCCTTACTGCTACCATTCATCAGGCATTACGAAGCCTGCTATATTGAGTTGCCCCGGCTTGCTCTTTTAGATGTCATTAAACTTAAAATGGAAATGCTCGAAATGAATCCCTCTCATCTAACATTTATTATTGGCAGTGACGAAGAAGTAAACCTGTTTCTTACAGGTAAAAATACCCTACCTAATAAAACCCTTAAGACAGTTTGCAAGCTACTTTGCATACGAATCCCACTTCATGATAAAAGCCCGATCAAATAAGTCCCCCTTTTGGCTACTAAATATCGGCTCAATAAAACGTTAAAACAACGGGCCTAACACCAAATACCAGTTGTTTATTTTCAAATACCGAAATGGTATTCGGTTTATATAATGCCCTGTTTTTAATAATTAGCCTTGTAGATTAAAGTATTATCTTTACCTTTAACCATTAGTGTTTTATCAGGCCTAAAACCAAATTAAAAAAACAGTTTCCAGTTATGGTATTTTTCCCTACATTTGCGGGCTAATTGTTGCTCATTGAAATCGCTTAGAACATATTCGATTCCTTTTACAGGGCTTAAACTGGGAAAACACCAGTTTGAATACGCTGTTGACGATGCTTTTTTTGACGAGTTTGATTACTCGCTTGTAAAAAAGGCTAACCTGCAGTGCCAGGTAGAGTTGGACAAACAGGAAACAATGCTGATACTGAATTTTCATATCAGCGGAACCGTTAACACCACCTGCGACAGGTGTCTGGCTCAATATCCGCAACCGCTGGATATAACCGAACAACAGATCGCCAAATTTAGCGACGAGGTGATTGACGAAGATGATGAGATCATCACCCTGAGTAAAAATGATCATGAGATCAATATAGCGGGGTTAATATATGAATACATAAATGTTGCCATGCCATTTATATCGGTATGCAGCGATGAGGGTAACACCTCTTATTGTGATAAAGAGATGCTCGAAAAGTTAAATAACCTTTCGGGAACTGACGGACAAAATGAGCAGACAGACCCACGGTGGGATGTACTCAGGAAAATAAATAAATAACAAATAACAGGATCATGCCACATCCAAAACGTAAAATATCCAAATCAAGAAGAGATAAGCGTAGAACACACTACAAAGCTGAAGCTCCAACTTTAACTACCTGCCAAACTACCGGTGCTATTCACTTACCGCACAGAGCTTATACTGTTGATGGTAACGTTTACTACAACGGTAAATTACTGATAGAGAAAGCAGCAGTAGCATAAGTTTAATTTTCTGAAAATGAAGATTGGCTTAGATATTATGGGCGGTGATTTTGCTCCCAAAGCAGCCGTTTTAGGGGCAATCGAAGCTTATAAGGCTTTATCTGCCGACCAAAAACTGGTGCTTATTGGTGATAAAGAAATTGCGGCCACTATTCTTCAGGAAAACAATGTGAGCCCCGATCACTTTGAGTTTGTACACACAACCGAAGTGATAGGTATGGGCGAACACCCTACAAAAGCCATTGTTCAAAAACCGGATTCGAGTATTTCGGTTGGTTTTCAGTTGCTTAAAGAGGGAGAAATACAAGCTTTTTCTTCGGCTGGTAATACCGGTGCCATGCTTGTTGGTGCCATGTTCAGCGTAAAAACCATTCCCGGCGTTATTCGTCCGGCTATGACCACTATTGTACCCAAACTTAAAGGAGGTTTGGGTATTTTGTTGGATGTAGGTGCCAATGCCGATTGCAAACCAGATGTTCTGGTGCAGTTTGGCGTGTTGGGCAGCTTACTAGCACAGTCGGTATATGATATAACCAATCCGCGTGTGGCCTTAATGAACATTGGCGAAGAAGAAGAAAAAGGTAATATCCTAAGTCAGGCCACCTACCCCTTAATGAAAGAAACATCCCTGTTTAACTTTGTAGGTAACGTTGAAGGACGCGACCTGTTTAGTGAAACTGCCGATGTTTATGTATGCGATGGCTTTACCGGTAATGTAATATTAAAGCTTGCCGAATCGTTTTATGTGATAACACGAAAGAAACAGCTTAATGACGAGTTTTTTGACCGGTTCAATTATGAGCAATACGGTGGCAGCCCTATCCTGGGTGTAAACGCCCCGGTAATTGTAGGCCATGGCATTTCGAGTCCCGAAGCTATCAAAAACATGATCCTTTTATCAAAAAACATGATTGAGAGCAAACTGGTGGACAAAATTAAACAAGCTTTTCAGTAAAAAAATAAAAGATGAGTAAAATTCATGCTGCTATTACTGCTGTACATGGTTACGTTCCCGACTATATCCTAACCAACCAGGAGCTTGAAACTCTGGTTGATACCAATGATGAGTGGATTGTAAGCCGTACAGGCATTAAAGAGCGCCGTATACTTAAAGGCGAAGGCTTGGGTACATCTGATATGGCAGTTCCCGCGGTTAATGGCTTGTTAAAAAAACGAGGCATAAGCGCTGAGGAAATTGACCTTATTATTTTTTGCACAACTACGCCCGATATGCCATTCCCGGCAACAGCAAACATCCTGGCCAACAAAATTGGCGCGGTGAACGCATGGGGTTTCGACCTTCAGGCTGCCTGTTCTGGTTTTATATTTGGCCTTACCACAGGTGCCCAGTTTATTGAAAACGGTAAACATAAAAAGGTACTGGTTATAGGCGGCGATAAAATGTCGTCGATAGTGAATTACCAGGATCGTGCTACCTGCATTATTTTTGGTGATGGCTGCGGCGCGGTGTTGCTTGAGCCTAATACCGAAGGCTATGGCGTTATCGATTCTATCCTGAAAAGTGATGGCGCCGGTGCCCAGTATTTACATCAAAAAGCCGGCGGCTCGGTAAAACCGGCAACTCATGAAACTGTTGAGGCCCGTGAACATTTTGCTTACCAGGAAGGCCCGGCGGTATTTAAATTCGCTGTAACCAACATGGCCGATGTAGCCCATGAAGTAATGGAACGCAATGGCCTTGGTGCCGATGATGTTGCCTGGTTGGTACCTCATCAGGCCAATAAACGCATCATTGATGCTACAGCCAGTCGTACCGGTTTAAGTGCCGATAAAGTGATCATCAATATTGAACGTTATGGCAACACAACTAATGGAACAATACCATTATGTTTGTGGGAGTGGGAGAGCAAGTTCAAAAAAGGCGATAATCTTATTCTAGCGGCATTTGGCGGTGGCTTTACCTGGGGCTCTGTTTATTTAAAATGGGCCTATTAAGTGTACATACAGAAAAATAAAACATCTGTTCATTTTAATATGTTACTTAATTTATAGCCAAATCATAAAAAACATTTGCACATTTGCAGTCTGCATATTTGCATATTGCCAGTTTGCACATTATCATATAACTTAGATAATAAACTTTATCCAAAACCACTCAATCCCAAAGTATGGATATTAAACAAATTCAGGACCTTATTCGTTTTGTTTCAAAATCAGGCGTAAACGAAGTGTCAATTGAGCAAAAAGATTTTAAGATCACCATAAAAACCAACGAGGTTCAGCCGCAGGTTATTCATGCAAGCATCCCGGCACAAACCGCCCCTGCTGCATTACCGGTAGCTCCCGTTGCACCTGTGGCAGAGGCCGCAGCCCCGGCAGTTCCTGCAGCGGCTGATACTTCAAAGTATCTTACTATCAAATCTCCAATGATCGGCACTTTTTACCGTTCGGCCAGTCCAGATAAACCATTATTTGTAAACGTTGGCGATGAAATAAAAACAGGCACTGTTGTTTGCATCATCGAAGCCATGAAACTTTTCAACGAGATCGAGTCTGAAATTTCAGGTCGTATTGTCAAAGTATTGGTTGACAATGCTTCGCCGGTTGAGTACGATCAGCCTTTATTTTTAGTAGAACCTATTTAGTAGATTGCAGATATGCGGATTTCAGATGTGCAGATGATCGGTTTTAATTCATCTGCACATTTATAATTTGCACATCTGCATATCTGTAATTTATCATCTGCATATTTGCACATTTGTAATCTGCACATTTAAAAAAAGATGTTTAAAAAAATATTAATAGCTAACCGGGGTGAGATTGCCTTACGTATTATCCGTACTTGTAAAGAGATGGGTATAAAAACCGTAGCTGTATATTCAACTGCCGACCGTGATAGCCTTCATGTGCGTTTTGCTGATGAGGCCGTTTGTATAGGTCCGCCACCAAGCCGCGATTCTTACTTAAGTATTCCTAATATCATTTCGGCAGCCGAACTTACCAATGCCGATGCGATACATCCTGGCTACGGCTTTTTGTCTGAAAATGCTAAATTTTCGTCTATCTGTGCCGATTACGGTATCAAATTTATTGGTGCTACGGCCGATCAGATCAATAAAATGGGCGATAAGGCATCAGCAAAAGAAACCATGAAAAAAGCCGGTGTACCTATTGTTCCCGGATCAGAAGGTTTGCTTACCGATGTAAAACAAGGTATCGCCATAGCTAACAAAATAGGTTATCCTGTTATATTAAAAGCTACTGCCGGTGGTGGTGGCCGCGGTATGCGTATTGTTTGGAAAGACGAGGAATTTGAAAATGCCTGGGATTCGGCCCGTGCCGAGTCGGGTGCTGCTTTTGGTAACGACGGCCTTTATCTGGAAAAATATGTACAGGATCCCCGCCACATCGAGATACAGGTAGTAGGCGACCAATACGGTAAAGTATGTCATCTTTCTGAGCGCGATTGCTCTATCCAACGTCGTCACCAGAAACTGGTAGAAGAATCACCTTCTCCATTCATGACCGAAAAGCTTCGTAAAAAAATGGGCGATGCGGCTATAAAAGGCGCCAAAGCCGTTAAATACGAAGGCGCTGGTACAGTAGAGTTTTTGGTTGATAAAGACCGTAACTTCTACTTTATGGAAATGAACACCCGTATCCAGGTAGAGCACCCGGTTACCGAAGAGGTGATCAACTTTGACCTGATTAAGGAGCAAATAA
This sequence comes from Mucilaginibacter sp. BGA-UO-ETr-C110, assembly GCF_059567985.1. Classification (NCBI taxonomy): domain Bacteria; kingdom Pseudomonadati; phylum Bacteroidota; class Sphingobacteriia; order Sphingobacteriales; family Sphingobacteriaceae; genus Mucilaginibacter; species Mucilaginibacter sp. BGA-UO-ETr-C110. Next base: position 5,777,787 of record NZ_JCAQPB010000002.1, on the reverse strand, counting down.
AGGTTGCCGCAGGTATCCCTATTTCCGGTAAAAACTACGAGCCAACTATGCATGCCATCGAGTGCCGTATCAATGCCGAGGATCCGTTCAATGGTTTCCGTCCCTCACCAGGTAAAATCACCAATTTCCACTCACCGGGTGGTCATGGCGTGCGTATAGATACGCATGTGTACACCGGTTACGTGATCCCGCCAAACTATGATTCGATGATAGCCAAGGTGATCTGCGTAGCACAAACCCGTGATGAAGCATTAAGCACAATGGAGAGAGCATTAAGTGAATTTGTGATAGAAGGTGTAAAAACAACTATACCATTCCACCTTAAATTATTGCAGGATCCTAACTTTCGTGCCGGTAATTTCACCACCAAGTTTATGGAAACCTTTGAATTTTAATATAAATTCAAACTATCTTCATATAATTAAACGTACTTAGCACAATAGCGTTTTTACAGCGGTATTTAAACCATGAGCGATAACAAGTTAATTAAAGCCATCAAAGACAAAGGCAAAACGATGGAGGCAGAAATGTCTTTCTTCGATCATTTGGAAGCGCTGAGGTGGCATTTGGTAAGGGCATCAATAGCCATTGTAATATTTACCGCTGTAGTATTTTATTTTTACGACTGGATTTTCAAAAACGTTATTATGGCCCCAAGCAAGCCCGCATTCTGGACATACCGGATGCTGTGCGATCTTGGTGCAGCTTTACATCGCTCTGGGTTTTGTATTGAGAAGATCAATATTCAATTGATCAATACCGAAATGGCCGGACAATTTACACTCCAGATCAATTCGGCGCTCCTTATAGGTATTACTTTGGGTATCCCCTACCTCATCTGGGAGATATGGCGCTTTATAAAACCCGCCCTGCATGAAAAAGAGCGTAAAGCCGCTACCGGATTTGTTTTTTATGCCTGTATGCTGTTTTTCCTGGGTGTGATGTTTGGGTATTATGTCATTACCCCCATGTCCATTAACTTTTTATCAAGCTATACGGTAAGTGACCAAATTCAGAACTTATTTTCTATCGATTCCTACATATCATCCGTTGCTACCTTAACATTGGCAACCGGTGTGGTTTTTCAATTGCCCATCCTGGTTTACATATTATCAAATCTGGGTATTTTAACGCCTAAGTTTATGCGCGAAACACGCAGGTACGCTATTGTGATCATCCTGATCATCGCAGCGGTAGTAACGCCTACACCTGATATGTTAACCATGACTGTAGTAAGTATCCCGCTGTTTGTATTATATGAAGTAAGTATTATAGTAGCCGGTTTGGTTGAAAAACGAAAACTAAAACGCCACGAAGAGGTAATGTCGTAAATAAGATATACGTACAATAAATAAAAAAAAGCGGTCACTAAGTAGCCGCTTTTTTTATTTAAAATCATGGTTTACACTGTAAACCGTTTTTTTATAGCAAAAAAATCATAACTAATTGATTATAAATGATATAAAAACGCGTTAACCCCAAAAAGTGTAAACCATGTAAACCCATTTTTTAAGCAAATGGTCTGGCTTTTTAAGGATTATGCCTCCCCCCATGACGTCTTTATAAGCACCTATCCACATATGTGAAATTTGCACATTTGCACATCTAAATAATTTGCACATTTGTACATTAACTTAATACTTATTTAACTGATGAAAGAAGGGCTAAAGATTGCCATTGGCGCCGACCATGCCGGCTTTGATTATAAACAGGCTTTACTGGAAACCGTACCAGCAGCCGAACTAAAGGACTTTGGCACCTACTCCAACACCTCGGCAGATTACCCCGACTTTGCCCACCCTGTTGCTTCGGCCGTTGAAAGCGGCGAATTTGACCTGGGAATATTGGTTTGCGGCAGCGCCAATGGTGTAGCTATTACAGCCAATAAACATCAGGGCATCCGCGCAGCCATTTGCTGGACCGTTGAACTAGCAGAACTGGCCCGTAAACATAATAATGCCAACATTGTATGCATTCCCGCTCGCTTTATCAGCATTGATGAGGCCGAAAAAATTGTAGCAGTCTTTCTAAGTACAGACTTTGAAGGCGGTCGCCATGCCACACGCGTGGGTAAAATTGCCTGTTGAGGAAGCTGAAAGCAAAAAGCCCAAGGTCGAAAGCCCGGAATAAAATATTCTAAGAACATAACTAACAAACATGAAAAAAATATACCTGTGGACTATTTCATCGGCATTTGCTTTAAATGCCTGCGCCCAGCAAAATCCAACCATTATAAAATACGCCAAGCTGATCACTGCTGATGACGCCAAAAAACACCTGAGTATAATAGCATCAGACGCATTTGAGGGTCGCGAAACCGGGAAACCCGGCGCCGAGAAAGCGGCAAATTATATCGCGGCTGAATTTAAACGGTTAGGCTTGCAGGCGCCTGTAAATGGATCGTACTTTTTGGATGTTCCGCTTACACAAAATCTGTTGCAGGTAACCGATTTTACAGTAAACGGAAAAGTGTTCTCTTATGGAAAAGACTTCTACCTTACCGGAACCTATCCCGATAAAAACTTAACTGCCAATACAGTCGTATTCGTGGGTTATGGAACCGAAGCTGAAATAAGCGCTATCGATTTGACCGGGAAAATACTGCTTTGGATAAATGAGGACAAACCAGAAGCCGGCTCTACCCCCAACACAAGCTACCGCATGACGGCCGCCCGTACCAAAATTGTTAAAAACCTGCAAAGCAAAAAACCCTTAGCCATACTTGCAGCTAACCCGGGTATTGCTGCTGCATTGAGTCGCTTCGGTAACAGTATAGCAAGTGCGCGTTTAACTATCAAAAAGGAAAACGCAGCATCGTCAAATCCAAATGCGCCGGTATTCAATATCACTAGCAACCTGGCTGATGAGCTGTTAAAAACTACCGGTATAACCTATGAACAGTTAAAGGCACAGTCGGCCGCTAAGACGACTCCAGCGGTGACTGCGAATACTGATATCGTACTAAATTATCATACCGAAAAGAAAGATGTAAAAGCGGTTGACGTACTGGGTTATATGCCGGGTACCGACCTGAAAGATGAAGTATTGGTATTTTCGGCACACTATGACCACATCGGTTTAAACCCTGATCAAAATGCAAAGGATAAAGTAAATAACGGTGCCGATGATGACGGCTCCGGCACTACCGGGATACTCGAGATTGCCCGTGCATTTTCACAAGCCAAAAAAGATGGGCACGGCCCACGCCGCAGTATCCTGTTTTTAGGTAATGTGGGTGAAGAAAAAGGCTTACTGGGATCCGAGTACTATTCTGAACACCCGGTTTTTCCACTGGCTAACACTATAGCCGACCTCAACATTGATATGATCGGTCGTGTGGGTGAAGAGTATATAGGCAAGCCTGATTCAGCTAATTATGTTTATGCCATAGGATCATCTATGTTGAGTAAAGAACTGCATGAAGTTGGGGAGAATGCCAATAATACTTACACCAAGCTGCATTTAGATTATAAATATGATGATCCAAATGATCCAAACCGGTTTTACTATCGCAGTGATCATTATAACTTTGCCAAACATGGCGTACCTATTATTTTTTACTTTAACGGCGTACATGCAGATTATCATCAGCCTGGCGATGAAGTAAGCAAGATCAACTTCCCGCTACTGGCTAAACGTGCGCAACTGGTATTTTACACAGGCTGGGAACTGGCCAACCGTGATAAACGACCATTTGTAGACGGCAAAATATCTGAAGAAACCAGGTAAGACCTTTTTGAAGATTTTAAATGTAGAGACGCAAATATGCGTCTCTTTTTGTTTCTGACAAATATTCAGAAAACGCATATATGCCTCTCTCTACAAAAAAAATCTTATTTTCGCATATATGGGAAGCACTGCGGAAGAGTTTTTGGTAGCCTCTGAAGAGAAGGCGTTTGACGTTGATCACCGCCGTATTATCAATAATAATATTGATAAATACAGCACCGCCGTTGAGCGCGGTCTTTCCCGCATTACTAACCTTGACAATGCCAAACGCAAAGGGCATGTGATCAAGTGGAAGGTAATGGAAAATCTGGATAAATTTTTACCGGAGTTTGAAGCCAATTTCCAAAAACGCGGCGGCAAAGTAATCTGGGCCAATGACGCCGAAGAAGCTAATCGCGAGATCCTGAATATTATCCGGAAAGCCAACGCTAAAACAGTAGTAAAATCAAAATCAATGGTTACCGAGGAAATTCATTTAAATGAGTTCCTTGAAAGTAACCAGGTAGAATCATTAGAAACCGACCTTGGCGAATACATTGTACAGCTCCTGGGGCAAAAACCTTACCATATAGTTACTCCGGCTATGCACCTCAGTAAAGAAGATATAGCCAAACTATTTCATGAACGTTTCGGCACCCCTATTGATGCCACACCGGAACAGCTTACCCTTAAAGCACGCGAATTACTGCGCGACAAATACCTGCAAGCCGATATCGGTATTACCGGTGCCAACTTTTTACTGGCTGATACTGGCAGTATCGCTATTAGTGAAAATGAAGGAAATGCCCGCTTATGTACCACGTTCCCTAAAATACATATCGCGATTGTGGGTATCGAAAAGCTGATACCCTCTATTACGGATCTCGACCTGTTCTGGCCTATGTTATCCACCCATGGTACAGGCCAAAACCTTACGGTTTATAATACCATTTTAAGCGGCCCGCGCCAACCCAATGAAACCGATGGGCCCGACGAAATGTATGTGATATTACTGGATAATGGCCGCACCAACCTGTTAGCTCAGAAAGAACAGCGCCAGGGATTATACTGCATACGCTGCGGTGCCTGTTTAAACGTTTGTCCTATTTACAAAAACATAGGCGGCCATACTTATAATACAACCTATAGCGGCCCTATTGGCTCCATTATTACGCCACATACCAGGGGGATGGGCGAGTTTAAGCACTTAAGCTACGCCTCAAGTTTATGCGGCAGGTGTACCGAGGTTTGCCCTGTTAAAATCGACATTCATAAAATGTTACTCCTTAACCGTCGCGATGCGGTAAAAGAACACCTGGTTACCTCTAAAGAGCGCTGGGGCTGGAGTATCTGGACAAAAGGTATGCTCAAACGCAAACTCATGGACTTTTTTGGCGGTAAAATGAAGAACTACCTCCTTAAAACTTTCTTTAAAAAGACATGGGGGCACCTACGGGATATGCCAAATGTGGCCGAAAAATCATTCAGCAAACAGTGGCAGGAAAAAAACCGTGTTCAGGAAGAAGAATAGATCTGTACTACATCCAAAACTACTATGCGAAAAATAATTTTGAACCTGGCTGTGAGCCTTGACGGCTACATTGAAGGCCCTAATGGCGAGTATGATTGGTGTTTTGCCGATCAGGATTATGGCATGACCGAGTTTTTAGGCAGTACCGATGCCATATTTTTGGGGAGAATAAGTTATGAGATGCTCATGCGCGATAGTCCTGAGGTATTTTCGGCAATTAAAATGTACATTTTCTCCAATACCCTGACAAAAGTTGAAGGTAACGCTGAAATTATTACTGAAGCCGATTTCAAAACTCGTATAGAAGAGATCAGGAATCAACCCGGCGCCAATATATGGTTGTTTGGCGGGGCGGAACTGGTATCGGCATTTATAGCTCATAACATGATCAATGAGCTATTACTTTCTGTACATCCGGTAATTTTAGGCGCCGGCAAACCGCTTTTTATCAATATAAAAGAACGCACAGAACTCATACTCATTGGCAGTGAACAATTCAGCAGCGGCTTGGTACAATTGAAATACACCCTCAAACCCAAATTTGATATGAGTGTGTTGGATAATTTGTAGAAACCAAAATTTCAAAGGGGTAACGTTTTACGGTATCAATGATGCCTTCAGCAAGATTTTTCAATGATGGAAATTTCATTGGTGTAAGGTTTATTTATCCAATGTACTGATTTTTGTAAAATATATGCGGTAAAAGCTTATCTGCACGGGCTTAGGGATTGCATTTTACACATTAGTGTTTATATTTGCGGTCGCAAAAAACATCATTTTATATAAATATAATGAGAGAAATACAGTTCAGAGAAGCGCTAAGAGAGGCCATGGTCGAAGAAATGCGCAACGACGATAAAATATACCTGATGGGTGAAGAGGTTGCCGAATATAATGGCGCCTATAAAGTAAGCCAGGGTATGCTGGATGAATTTGGTGCCAAACGCGTTATTGATACGCCCATCTCTGAATTAGGCTTTGCCGGTATAGGCATTGGCTCTGCCATGAATGGATTGCGCCCGATCATCGAGTTCATGACCTTTAACTTTTCGTTAGTGGCTATTGACCAGATCATCAACGGTGCAGCCAAGATCATGTCTATGAGCGGTGGCCAGTTCTCGGTTCCGATCGTTTTCCGCGGCCCAACCGGTAATGCGGGTATGTTAAGCTCACAGCACAGTCAGTGTTTTGAAAACTGGTATGCCAACTGCCCTGGTTTAAAAGTGGTAGTACCATCAAACCCTTACGATGCTAAAGGTTTATTAAAATCAGCTATTCTTGATCCGGATCCCGTTATTTTCATGGAATCTGAATTAATGTATGGCGATAAAGGCGAGGTTCCTGAAGAAACTTATTATATACCATTAGGTAAAGCAAAAGTTGTTAAAGAAGGCTCCGATGTTACTTTGGTAGGCTTTGGTAAGATCATGAAAGTGGTTGTAGCTGCTGCCGCCGAACTGGAAAAAGAAGGTATCCATGCCGAAGTGATCGACCTGCGTACTGTACGTCCTATCGATTACGCTACAGTGATTGAATCGGTTAAAAAAACAAACCGTTTAGTGATCATTGAAGAAAGCTGGCCTTTAGGTTCAATCGCTACAGAAGTTGCCTTTAAAGTACAAAAAGACGCGTTTGATTACCTTGATGCACCTATATTACGCATTATGGGTGGCGACGTTCCTTTGCCTTATGCACCAACCCTGATCCAGGAATACCTGCCAAATCCGGAGCGTGTTATTAAAGCGGTTAAAGAGGTAATGTACGTTACTAAATAATAACGTTATACCATATTATATAAAGCCCCGACCGATTGGCCGGGGCTTTTTTATTTCATGTGAGTTGAGATAGTTCTACCATTGAATATTTTATTAAAAAGTGGGTTTACATGGTTTACACTTTTTACGGGTTACACTTATTTAATCGATTGATAATCAATTAATTATTTTTTATTTTGCCACAAAAAACGGTTTACAGTGTAAACCATGATTTTGGCTAAATTTTAGTCTACTCACTCCTCTTCTCTTGTTTGGCTTTTGATTGTAACAATTCAACTGTACTATCGTCAAAACAAAAAACTTTAACCACTTTATTCTTTACCCCTATCTAATGAGCTCAGTAGCTAATTATCAGGACTTCAAAATAAATGTAAAGATTAAACTTTCGGCATTATGGATCTCCGTAATGTTCTGTTATATCTATGGCGACTTCTTTTCACTATTTGTACCAGGCAGAATTAAGGGTCTGATGAATGGCCAATCCGGGGCAGGGCCAATTACCCCACTGGTGCTGCTTATGTATGCCATACTGTTGTCTATACCTCCGGTAATGATATTTTTATCCTTAATACTAAGGCCCAAAGTAAACCGGCTGATTAACATCATGGTTGGGATATTCTTTACATTGGTTATGCTATTAGTGGTTGGCACTTCTATTCATAAATGGATGATTTTTTATACCTATTTGGGCGTTATTGAAATTATAACTACCTGCTTAATTGTAAGGTATGCATGGCGGTGGCCCAAAGAGGGATGATCTCCCTATAAAAAGCAGCTTGTTTGTTGCCCGATCGCCCCGTTCTTTATAAATTTTACCACCATTTTACCGTACGCCAGGATTGATATTATTTAATTACTTATTTTTAGCTAATAAATCATCGGTATGCAATACTTCAATCCAAAAGCATTAAAGTCAATATTTCTATTAGCAATAGCCTGTATTATCTGTGGCAGCGCTTATGCGCAAACCCCGGCGGCTGCACCCACGGCGACTAAAGCGCCAGCCGCCACTGTTACCGGCGCGACAACTTACATTGATAAATTTTTTAAAACGTATGAAAAAGATGGTACTTCAAGAGCTATCATCAACATTTTTAAAACAAACCCGCTGGTTGATTCAACCAGTTTGAGAGGACTGATAGCCAAAATTGATACCACCCGTGCTCTGATCGGTCTGTATATTGGTAAGGAGCTGATTGTACAGCGCAAAGCATCAAACAGTCTGATATTGTATAGTTACCTGGTTAAACATCAGAACCAACCGGTACGTTTTACCTTCATGTTTTACAAACCAAAAAATGATTGGGTGATATACCGTCTGTATTTTGACGACCAGGTTGATAATGAACTGGAAGAATCGGCCAAGATAAACGGAAAAACACAATAAAGACCTGCGATTATTTACCGGTTTTAAATATCATTTTCTTTCATCTGACGGAAACAGCGTATGAGGGTAATCATTGCACTTCTTATTTGTCTTTCATGTTTTAGAGGATATTCACAGGATGAGAAGGCCCAAATTACAGCAGATATAAGTTCTTATATGAACCTATTTGAAAAAGGTGAATATGAAAAAACCGTAAATTTTATATACCCTAAACTACTAACCTTTGTAAGCGCCGATCAATTGGCTGCCGGTTTCAAAAATATTTTCAACAATCCTGACTTTACGTTCAAGTTTTCCAATTCTAAAATTGGGAATATTGGCGATATAAGAATCATTAAGGACGAAAAATTCGCGCTTGTAGAATACTCATATACCATGACAATGTTTATAAAAGATAACGATGCGACTAAATTAAAGGACCGATTTTCTATGTTAGCTACTTATCAAAAAACGTATGGGGAAGAAAATGTAAAATATGATACCGTTGCTGATAAATATGAAATAGCAATAATTAAAAAAATGTACGCGATAAACTCTCCACCCTCTAAAGAATGGAAATTTGTTGATGCGGAAAAAAGTAAAAAACCATTTTTAAGCAAAATATTGCCAGCAGAACTATTGACAGACCTGTAATTGTTTCTCAGTCTACCAAAATATTTTCGCCAAATTTTTGCGATACGGTAGTACTTTCTTTACCACCGATACTGATCACCAGCGAATTATCGTAAGGTATTTTTTCCAGCAGCTTGATGTTGGTACCAATACCTATATCCAATTTTTGCAGGTACTGCAAAAACGAACTGCTTGTATCTTTTACAGCTGCCACCCGGCAGGTATCCCCTGTTTTCAGATCGGCTAAAGTTACCGAATAAGGTTTGGGAACCTTACCATTGGCTTTTGGTATGGGATCACCATGAGGGTCATATTCCGGGAAACCCAGAAATTTATCCAGCCTGTCGGCCAGTGAAGCATCACTGATGTGTTCCAGCTCTTCGGCAATATCGTGGATCTCATCCCAATGATACCCCAGTTTTTCTAACAAAAACACCTCCCAAAGCCTGTGACGGCGTACTATCAATACGGCGTCTTTTAAACCAACCGGGGTTAGTTTTACGCCTTTTTTCTTATCGTACTCTATCAACTGCTTATCGGTCAGCTTGCGTATCATATCCACTACCGATGCCGGGTTGTTCTTCAACGATTCGGCAATGGCTGTTGGCGTGATCTTAAAATTAGGTTGCTGACTAAGCCTGTAAATTGATTTTAGGTAATTCTCCTCTGATAATGTGTACATCCACCTTTATGATTACACACAAACATAGTTAAAATCATTTCGTTTATTATAAAATTAGTCTTATCTAATTTTATATATTTAATTAATCAAATAATTTAAATATGTTTGCATAAATTTAAGTTATATGCGAACACTACTTTTACTTTTTATATTATTGATAACTAATCAGCTTTTTGCTCAAACAGGAGTTTTAAGGGGGCATGTTACCGCCAATAATGAACCCTTGTCATACGCTTCGGTCAATATTAAAGGGCTCGGGAAAGGCGTAAGTACCAATACGAAGGGCTATTTCGAAATCAAAAACATTCCTCCAGGCACCTACGGTATCACCATTACCAGTATCGGTTATGAAGCCGACACCATCCGCATTACCATTAACGATAATGAACCGGTTATAAAAAACGTGAGCCTGAAAGAAAAACCATCCAAACTAAACGAGGTAGTAGTCACCGGGGTTTCACGCGCCACCCAGTTACGCAGCAACCCGGTGCCTATAACGGTAATGAGCAAAAAGGAGATCGAGCAGCATGTAAACAACAACATCATTGATGCTATTGTTAAAGGTGTACCAGGCGTAAGCGCGGTTACCACAGGGCCCAATATCTCCAAACCTTTTATCCGCGGATTGGGCTACAATCGTGTTTTAACTTTGTACGATGGTATCCGCCAGGAAGGGCAGCAATGGGGCGACGAACATGGTATCGAGATTGATCAATACGGTATTGGTCGCGCTGAAGTGGTAAAAGGTCCGGCAAGTTTAACCTATGGTTCTGATGCGCTGGCTGGTGTTATCAATCTGATCCCCTACATCCCCAATGGCGACGATGGCAAGCTCAATGGCGATATTATAACCGATTATCATACCAACAACGGCATGATCGGCACCTCCGTAGGCTTATCCTACAAGCAGAACAATTGGAAATACGCTTTCCGCGCTACAGCTAAAACAGCGCATGATTATCAGAACAAGATCGACGGTTTTGTTTATAATACCGGTTTCCGCGAATTTAACCTGTCGGGCATTGCCCGGGTCGACAAATCATGGGGTTACTCACAAATTGGCGCTACGTTATATGATAACCGGCAGGAGATCCCCGATGGCAGCCGCGATTCGCTCAGTCGCCGTTTTACCCAACAGATCTATGAGGCCGGACAAGACAATATCAAAAACCGCCCTATAGTTTCTAACGACGAATTGCGATCTTATGCCATTACCGCATTACACCAGCGTATACAGCACTACAGGGTATACAACACCAATTCTTTTAAAATCGGCGATGGCAGCATCAATACCTCACTGGGCTTTCAGCAAAGCATCCGCAGGGAATACAACCACCCCACCGTTCCGGAACAGGCAGGTCTTTATGTTGTGTTGAATACCATTAATTATGATGTACGCTACAATCTGCCTTCATTTGGCGGCGTTGAAACCACCGCGGGTATCAATGGCATGTACCAAACCAACCGCAGCAAGGCAGCGACTGATTTCCCTATACCCGATTATAACTTGTTTGATGCCGGAGGTTTTCTGTTTGCCAAAAAAAGCTTTGGACAAATCGATATCTCTGGTGGTTTAAGGTACGATACGAGGCATGTAACCTGGAACAATTTTTATGTGGGCACAGATGCGCAAACCGGTTTTGGCAAACAGGTACATTTGCCTGATACCGCAGGCGCCAGTCTGCAATTCCCGGCCTTTACACATAATTACCGGGGCTTTTCGGGTAGTTTAGGGCTTACTTATAATATCAGCGATCGTCTGTTGCTCAAAGCCAATATTGCCCGGGGTTATCGCGCGCCAAACATTACCGAAATAGGTTCAAACGGGCTTGATCCCGGCGCGCATATTGTTTACCTGGGTAACCGCAGTTTTAACCCCGAATTTAGCTTACAGGAGGACCTGGGTTTTATTGCCTATCTGCCAGATATGGACATTATTGCCGAAGTATTCAACAATAGCATCAACAACTATATTTACCAGGCCAAATTGAATGATGCCAACGGGAATCCCGTTATTATTGTGCCGGGCAACAGCACTTATCAGTATCAGCAATCAAAAGCGCGGCTTTACGGCGCTGAATTAACGCTGAACCTGCATCCACGAAGTATTAAATGGCTCGCTTTAGACAACAGCATCTCCTATGTAACAGGGCTCAACAAAAATCAGCAATTGATAGATAAGTATGGCGATGCTGCGAAATATTTGCCTTTTATACCGCCCTTGCATATCCGGTCGGCCCTAAAAGCTACATTGCCGGGAGTTTATGGTGTATTTACCAAGTTAAATGCCCGTATTGAGGCCGATGCTTATGCTAATCAGAACCATTTTTATGCACTGGATAATACCGAAACTTTTACTAAAGGATATACCCTTTTTAACGCGGGCCTGGGTTTTACCATTAAAGCCGAGAAAGCTAAATCTTCTTTCTATGAGTTTTTTATCCAGGGCGATAATTTATTTGATACCGCTTATCAGGCTAATTTGAACCGCTTAAAGTATTTTGAATATTATAAATCATCGCCCAACGGGCATACCGGTATTTATAATATGGGGCGAAATTTGAGCTTTAAGGTCATTCTGCATTTTTAACAAAAATCAAAAACGGGCTCCCTTTTGCAGAGAGCCCGTTTCTATTATATATTGAATATGATAAATTAGTGATGACCGTGGCCACCGCCATGTTCTCCACCATGACCACCGCCATGGTTTCCACCTTGACCGTGTCCGCCGCCATGGTTTCCACCTGGGCGTCCACCACCATGGTTTCCGTGATCACCACCGGGACGTCCGCCCCCGTGATTTCCACCACCCCAGTTACCGTTGCCGTGTCCACGACCGCCACCCCAATTACCACGGTTTCCACCATTATAATGAGGACGGGCATAAGCCGCTCTGCGGGCATAGTTACCACGCCAGTAGTTGGCATAGTGTGCGTCGCGGCTGTTCCGGATGATCACCTGGTCATGACGGCCACGATAGCCAGCATAATGATCTCTATAGTATCCGTGCCTTAACCATGGATTGCGGTCGTTGATCACTACTTTATAACCATTATATAAGTTATAGTTGCGGTAACGTACCGGCAAATAAGCGCGGTGTACCCATATATTGTTGTCAAAGTACACATATTGATGGGTTGGTACATCATAATAGGTATCAATATCGGGCATGTAATAATAGTTGGCATAATCGTAGCCTACCGGGCCCCAGGCTGGCTGGCTACCAATGTTTACCCCTAAGCTTACGCTTACCTGAGCACTGGCGGTTTTAATTGCAAAGCAGCTTAATAACAATACTGCCGATAAAATGAGCTTTTTCATTTATGTTTTTTTTAGTGTTGATAAGTATCGTGGTAAAATTTCATTTAAGTTGAAAAGCAGGCCACGATCACTCATTAATAACATTGTTTGCATGTATGACACTAATTAACGCAAAAAGTTTAAATTTTTTATTTCGGGCTTTTTCTGCATCTAAACCCATACTACAAAAAACGAGCCCGCCAATTATGGCAGACTCGTTTCGTATATAAAAATTAACAATAATAATTAGTTCCTGTGTCCGTCACCACCACGGTCACGGTGGTCATCGCCACGGCGATCTTTAACGGTTTTGTGTACTACTACCTTACGGCCATTTCCACGGTCACCTTTCCAGTGATTGCTATATTTAACCTCTTTGCTGTCGCGGATGATAGTTTGATCGCGGCGACCTTTATAAGTTACATATTTCTTCCTGATCACATCATTATGAACCCATGGATTACGTTGATTCACTACTACTTTATAGCTGTGATAAACATCATAATTGCCATAACGGGATGGCAAAGAGGCGCCATGTACCCATACATTGTTGTTCTGGTAAACATACTGATGAGCGTTCACATCATAATATGAATCAACATCAGGCAGGTAATAATAATCGGCATGATCATAACCTACGGGGCCCCAATCGGGTTGGCTGCCTATATTGATACTTAGGCTTATTTGAGCGCTGGCTATTTTTACTGATAAGCAGCTAAGCAGTATGGCTGCTGTTAAAATGATCTTTTTCATTGTTTTTTCGTGTTGTTTGTATGTATGACAACAAGCTTAAACAAAAGTTTAGCCAGTACGCCGTCTTAGGCAGTAACTAATCAGTTACAAACACACAATAAATTGATATACAATGAATTAGCCTATTGTTCGTCGTCAGAGTCTTTATCCGTAGCCTTTTTCCCGGCCATGGCCAGCACGGGTTTTCCGATCACTTTGTAGTTACCCTCACCCTTTAATATCGACGCCAGCTGAGCTTTGTCCTGCATGGTTTTTACCGCCTGGGCCAGCTCTTTATCGTATTTAAAATTGGTTTCGTAACGGCCTCTTTCAAAATAATAGCGGGAAGCTATCTCATTTTCAAGAACCTGTTTTATTTCGACTTTGTGCTGTTGCAGATCGTTCTTTTTGCTGGTCAGCAGTTTTGATTTTAAAATATCGTATTCGCCCTGAATATCATTAAACTGCTTTTCTTTGGTAGCTTCTGTTTTCAAACTGCTCAGCACCTTTTCTGCAGTGGTGGTATAGCTGTAATTTTTATCGGAAAGATATTTTACAAAATCGCCGTAATCAGCATCTGATAGGCTAAACTCTTTTGGTTCGGCTATTTTAGCATGTGTATCGCGGTAAACCGTGGCGTAATCAAATATCAGCAGTTTGCCTACCAGGGCCTGGGTTACATTGGCAAATTTTTCCTGTTTGATAAAAATATCCGGGTAAATGCCGCTGCCATCAAAAACCGACCGGCCATTTTTTGTTTTAAACTCATGGATCAGCGAATCGGCAACTTTTACTACGCTGCCATCATCTTTACGATGCGTGTAATCAAGCGCCTGTATACAACGGCCCGACGGTACATAGTATTTGGCGATGGTTATTTTAACCAGGCTGTTATAAGGCAGGTTAAAAGTTTGCTGTACCAGGCCTTTACCATAACTGCGTTGCCCGATGATAATGGCGCGGTCAAGATCTTGTAGTGAGCCCGCCACAATTTCTGAAGCCGAGGCCGAGTGGCTGTTCACCAGCACCACCAGGGGCAGATTGGGCTCTAATGGCGTACTTACTGTACTATAGGTAAAGTTTTTATCCTTGATCTTCCCTTTTTGCGATACTACCTCCACATCTTTTTGTACAAACAGGTTCACGATCTTCACCGCTTCCTGTAGTATACCACCACCATTTGAGCGTAAGTCTAATATGATGCCGTTAGGGTTGCTCTTTTTGAGTGTTACCAACGCATTGGTTACCTCGGCGGCGGAATTTTCCAGGAATTTATCCAGTTTGATGTAACCCATGTTGCCGTCAACCATACCAAAGTAGGATACGTTGGGTTGTTTGATCTCGTCGCGGATCAGGTTCTTTTCAAAGGGCTGCGGTGTATTATCGCGTTTGATGAGCAATTTGATAGGCGCCCCTTTTGAGCCTTTCAGCAACAGGCTTACCTGGTCGTTATTTTTTCCTGTAAGATCAATGTCATTTATTTTCAGGATCTGGTCACCAGGGTGTATATCGGCCTTCTGAGCCGGGAAACCGGAAAAAACATCTGATACATATACCTTGCCATTGCGTGCAAAAATGCTGGAACCGATGCCCCCGTACTGGGTACTTACATAGTGCAGCTTATAATCTTCAATTTCCGATTCGGGAACAAATTCGGTGTAGGGGTCGAGCCCGTCGAGCATGGCATCAACGCCTGTTTTTACTAACTTGGCCGAATTGATGTCATCTACATAGTTGATGTTCACCTCTTTATATACCGAGGCAAAAACATCCAGGTTTTTTGATATCTGGAACAGGTCGTCATTAAAAGCCAGCCCGCCGCCTGCCAGCAATGCTATACCGGCAAATAAACCTATCTTTTTGTATCTTTTATTGATCGCCATACCCTGTTTCGTCATTAAGCCTATAAAAATACAAAAAAGCTTATTGTTTTTTACAACTCAGGCCTTATTTACAGCCTGTTATTGTCAATATTTACCAAAGCCTTTTTCAAAGTGAACACAACATACTGCCTATCGCGGTTCACCAGGTCCATTAATTTGGTTATCAGGCTTTCTTCCTGACCTTCGGCATATTGTAACTGCTCGTCGGTAAGGTGGTTATATTTGCGTTGTACTTTTATTTTGATGCGCTCCCAATCTTTGTTGGTGATACTGATCTCAGCCATGACTAATTATTTTCAGCAAAAATATAAAAAATACACGGCAGCAGAATTTTAAAATATCAGCTGCCTTATAGCCGCTTCAAAAAAACTTTTTAAACCTTAAATTTTAACAAATTTCTGGTCGAAAACAGCATAAAAACAGTCCAAAATTCATTCAAAACCATCGATTTTAACACTTTTTAACAAATTTTAACACGGTTTTAACGTGTTTTTAAAACTTTAAAAAGTATTAATTTATTGATAATCAAAGAACTAAGTTCAAAACAACCTATTTTTGAGCCTGTTTCTCCTTTAACCAAACAGCCCGGATGTCTGTTAAAAAGACACCCGGGCTGCTGATTGATATAAATATACGAAAATTTTGGCGGAAGTGGAAATTGGGCTGAATCGACTCACCCGACCATCGCTGCGCTTGGTCACCCTCTCTTCAGTTGAACAGTCTCCGCACGTTATTGCGAGGTACGAAGCAATCTCTAAACAGGCAGGTCAAACACACATAGGCTGCTCTGTACAGCATAGAGATTGCTTCGTACCTCGCAATGACGTGTTTATTATGATATTTCCCAACCCTCTTTCCAGCGAAGCTGAAGAGAGGGTCGTCCAGCGGAGCGCAGACGGGGTGAGTCGTCTGGCTAAACCCCTTCCTCCCCTTCCCCGAGGAAGGAATCGCACATACCCCAGCTTTTTCCTTTAGGCTCCCGACTTTGGACTTAATACTTCAGACTCCCAACTAAATCCCCATACCAACCAGGTGCGCCGGCAAAGGCATTTTTTCACTAAAAGCATCGGGCAGCGGTACCCCACGGCCATTTTGCAGCGGGATCAAGCCCGACCAGATGGGGAGTATCTCATCTTCTTCGTCGTCAACCGGCATTCCTGAGCGAATCTTGGCAGATGCCTCATCGATCTTGAAAGCCAGGGCGGTTGTTTTGCGCACTTCGTTTTCTTTAATGGGTCGCAGGTAATCCCAGCTGCCCGGTACAATTTTATCGGTGAGCCATTTAAAAGCTTCTATTTTATCCTCCATACTTTCCACCTTTTCGGCTTGCGCGAATATTACTACCGAGCGGTAATTCACCGAGTGATGAAAAGCCGATTTGGCCACTACCAGGGCATCCATAAGCGTTACGGTGATACAAACCGGGATGCCTTTTTCCAGTTCGCGGATAAAGTGGCTGCCTACCGAACCATGGATGTAAATTTTATCCCCATAGCGCACAAAAGCGGTGGGGATAGAAAACGGCTTATTTTCAAACGAATAACTGATGGTGCAATAAAGCGCTTCGTCCAATATGCTATGGATGGTTTCTGGTTCATAGTTGGCCCTTTTGGCCGAGCGGCTCGGAACGAGATGTGATTTTTGGGTTGCCATTGTTTTTATTTGTTTATGTATTTAATGATCAAGTATTTATAAATAGTTATGCTTAATCCCGTAGCTACTCTTACCGGTGAGAGAACGCGAGGATATGATTAATGCTTTTATGTCCGCGCGGGGGCTCTCCCAGTACACACTTACCCAGGATTATAGCCCGGTTTAAAAGTCTCCTGATCACCTTCATAAGACCCGGAGAGGACAATTGAACGAGATGTGATTCCTGACTTACCATACTTTTGTTTTTTTAATTAAATATCGCCGGAGGCGACTCACCCCGACATCGCTGCGCTCGTCACCCCTCTCTCCGCTTCGCGCATAGAGGGGATTTTACTTTTTCTTTACCCTCTTTCCGCCAAAGGCGAAGAGAGGGTGGTCCAGCGCAGCGTAGACCGGGTGAGTCGGCTCTGCACCATGCTATTTCTCAACAAAGCCAGTTCCGCCTAATCATGGACTATTACTTTGTAGAGAGGGGGTTCGCACAGGCCCCTTTCTTAATTGCCATTTTGTTTTTTATAAAATTATGCGTTTATTGGATCACCGTAATCATCCAATTATTATAAAACAGGTAGTCCAGTTTGTTATGCAGATACTTTCATCTCTTTTAAACATTGATAAAAACGCTGCCCAGTCGGTTTATTTACAAATTGGCAATCAGCTGATGGCATTGATCAAGGCAGGCACCTTACCAGCTGGTTACCGGCTGCCCGGCACTCGCCAGCTGGCGCTTTCCTTAAATATCCACCGCAAAACGGTGATCCGCGCTTATGATGAATTGCTGGCGCAGGGCTGGCTGGAAAGTCAAACCGGCAGTGGTACATTTGTAGCCCGGCATTTACCTGCTGTTAAGCCGCAGCCTTTAGTCGCCGTTTCTGCAAATACCAAGAAAGTGGCCGGTTTTGCCATTCATGGCGCCCCGCACCTTAACCGCAAAGTGGCCGATTTGAGTACATCATTACATCTTGATGATGGCTTTCCGGATACACGCCTGGTGCCCGTAACCGAACTGTCAAGAGCATACCGCACCCAGTTGTTAACCGGCAATCCGTATTCCCGTTTAGGTTATGGCGACACCCGGGGTACAGCCTGGCTGCGCGAAGAACTGGCGACATACCTGAACCAAACACGGGGCCTGCGTATTACGCCCAACAACATCCTTATTGTACGCGGAACAGTGATGGGTTTGTATTTAACTTGCACCGGCTTGCTACAGCCCGGCGATACGGTAGTGGCCGGAGAACCAGGCTGGGCGGGCGCGCAAATGAACTTTTTACAAGCGGGCGCCAACCTGGTCAAAATACCTGTTGACGATCACGGTTTGGATATCGATCAGCTCGATCGACTTTGCCGGCAACAGCCGGTGCGCTTGGTTTATGTAACATCGCACCACCACTACCCCACCACCGTAGCCTTGCGGGCCGATCGCCGGATACAACTCCTGGCATTGGCCCAGAAATATGGTTTTATTATTTTTGAGGACGATTTCGATTACGATTTCCACTATCAGAACAAACCGCTGATGCCCTTGGCCAGCGCCGACGAAGCAGGTATGGTATTGTATTGCGGCTCATTTTCGAAAAGCATATCACCCGTCATCCGGGTGGGGTACCTTGTCGGTCCCGAAAACGTGATCGGGCATCTGGCCCGTCTGCGCCGTATTATTGACCGCCAGGGGGATGCTTTACTGGAGAATGCCGTTGCTGAGCTACTGCAAAACGGTATTATTCAGCGTCATTTACGCAAATCATTACGGGTATACCGGCAACGGCACGATGTTTTTTGCGATCTGATGACCAGTCAGTTGCACAATTATGTACAATTTAAAGTACCCGACGGGGGATTGGCCGTATGGGCACAGTTTGATGCACGTATCGACCTGGCCGCGCTATCCCAAAAAGCCTTAAAGCAAGGCCTGTACTTTGGTGGCGAGAGTGCTGGTTCTAACGCTATCCGGCTTGGTTTTGCATCATCCACTGTTGAAGAATTAGAGCTTTGTGTAGAAATTCTGGCCAAATTACTCAACAATATTTAAAATAATTATCCATTTTTTCTTGTAGAGACGCATAATTGCGTCTCCCCGCCAAAAGGCTTGATCAGCCATTGGGAGACGCAATTATGCGTCTCTACGACAGGCCTTAAAAACAGATTTCACAGGCAACGTTTACCTTTTTGGCGTGTCAATTGATAGGCTATGTATACGTATTTGTTACAAAACCCGTTTTATAACAAATTTATTTTAAAACAGCCGCGTGTGTAAGTCAAAACGCATGCGGCATCACCAACATCAACAATTATGAAAAAGTTACTATTAAGTGCGGCATTACTGATAGCGGTAAGCATCGGGGCCAAAGCACAAGTTTCATTAGGTATTAAAGGCGGTGTCAATTTTTCGAGGATCAGCACCGACAATGTAAAAGAATCAACCCTTACCGGTTACCAGGCTGGTTTATTTGCCCGTATTGGCAACACCTGGTATTTACAACCCGAGCTTTATTTAAGCGGCACAGGTGGTAAATTTGAATCGAGCGATAACAATACCGCGTTTAATGGTAAAGTGCGGTTCACCAACCTGAACGTGCCTTTGTTAATTGGTAGATCATTTGGTCAAAAGGACCTGAATTTCCGTGTAATGGGTGGTCCTATTTACACTTATCAACTGGATAACAGCGTAAGTTTGGGCAGCAATATCAGCGGGGCCGCTAATAATTTTAACAAAAGTAATGTAGGTTACCAGGTAGGCGCCGGTGTTGACATCGGAGCTATCACTGCCGATCTGCGTTATGAAGGCGGCTTAACCAAGGTAAGCGACAGCTTTGCCAAACGCCAAAACCTTTGGGCGCTTAGCGTAGGGTTTAAGATACTTTAAGGGTTGATAGGAACATAAAGTCATGCCGAACTCGTTTCGGCATCTCATCAGCAAGGTTATACAGCACAATGGATAACTGTCCTGAGAGATCCTGAAACAAGTTCAGGATGACAAACTCAACAACAAAAGCCCCGGCAGGTTACCTGCCGGGGCTTTGTTTTATACTTTAATAAGCCTGTCAGTCTGAGCTTGTCGAAGACTTGCGGGCAAAGGCCTCTACGCTCGCCCTTCGACGGGCTCAGGGTGACAGGCCATTTACTTACTTCGCGCTAAACTGTACACCAGTTACACCAGCTTGCATAGCCGCCGGTTTTACCGGTTTGTAGACCAAATACAGCGAATGCATTTTACCATCCGTTACCGGGCTGATAGCTACATGGGTAACACCTGCCTTTTGATCTTTTGCAGGTACCGGCATACTTCCTTTACCTATCAGTTTACCATCTGGCGCATCTAAACGAGCCTCAAAATCAAGACTGATCGATGGCGGTGCCTGCCAGAAATTGGTCATGTTTACCGAACGGACACCAGTCAGATCGATATTATCAACCGCGAACCATCCACCGTTTGGCGGAATGATCATGAGGTTGATGCCATTGTATTTAAAGCCGGTAAAGCCATTTACCTTTTCGGTGCCGCTAAACAAATAATTACTGCTGTTTAAGGTGGCTATCCCTGCGCCGGTTAATGCTTTAATGTCGTTTCCGCCATCGTCGGTGTAACGTGCAGAAAGCACAAACGTTGCTGCAAGCTGCTTGCCTGGATCGGGCGAAATGGTGCCTGATGCCGGTAACGATTTTTTCTGGGCATCCTTAGAAAGCGACATCACCCAGGTAATGATCTGGTCAAGATCGCCTTTTTTGATGCTTGGGTGGGCCGACATGGCTGTTTCGCCCCAAACACCCGCGCCGCCTTTAATTACTTTTTGGCTCAGTTTGACCATGGCGTTAGGATCTTTCGCGTATTTGTTGCTCACATCCAAAAATGCTGGGCCGATAGATTTACCCACCTCTTTATGGCAGCTTTTGCAATCCATGGTCAGCATAATGGCTTTCCCGGCATTTTCCGGGGCAGTTTGCTCTAATTGTGATGCCGATACCGGTTTCTTATAACCGTCGATATAGTTAACTTCTACAAAAATGCGTTTCGGATCGATCTTTTTAGTGTCGGCTCCATCGGTTACGGTCACCGCGTAGCTTACAGGCACACCCGGCAGGTAGAACGATTTGTTGCCCCCGGTTAATTTTACCGATACCTGTGGCTGCTCGTTGCCGGCATAAACACTTACCGGCGAGCTTTTGCTGGTAGCGCCCTGGCTGTCTTTAGCCTCTACAGTTATCTTGTAATCGCCGGGTTTAGTGTAAGTATAATCCAGTTGTGGTTCCTGGGTTTCTTTGGTGGTGCCGTTGCCTAAATTCCAAACATAAGTGATCTTATCACCTTCGGGATCTTTGGCCTGTACGTTGAGTTTTACAGCAAATGGCAATAAGCCCGAGGTTTTATCCACTTTTATACTTTTGATAGACGGCGGCCTGTTTCCTACAATATAATCAATGCGGAACAACCCGGCATCAGGGTTATGGGCGAACCAGCCGCTGCCGTACTCTAAACCATATAACTTTCCATCCGGACCAACTTCCATATCAATCATGGAGTTCATTTTAAGCCCTGGGAAAAAAGGTTCCATTTTATCAAAGTCACCTTCGGGAGTTAGGGTAACTGCTTTTATCCAACCGCGCATCCACTCGTAAATAAGCAGTTTGCCGTTATAATAATCGGGCAGGCGTGTTTCGGCCGGGAATAGATCAGTATAATAAACCGGGCCGGCCATCGCGTTACGACCGCCAGTACCTACCTGCGGAAAATCAGCCGAAGGCCCGTAAGGATACCATATAAATGCCGGTTGCGCCGGTGGCAGATCTTTTAAACCAGTATTGTTGCGCGACTCATTAACCGGGTGTTTTGGATCAAATGCTTTACCATAAGTACCGGTAGCATAATCATAAAGATGGTATGGCTTATTATCGCCCACAAAATATGGCCAGCCAAAGTTCCCGGCTTTGCGGGCCTGGTTCACCTCGTCATAACCCATTGGGCCGCGGGTGTCTAAACTATCATTGTGCGCATCAGGGCCAACCTCGCCCCAATATAAATTGCTGTTCTTTTGATCAACCGTAATACGGTAAGGGTTCCTATCACCCATCACATAAATTTCGGGACGTGTTTTTGGCGTTCCTTTCGGGAACAGGTTTCCTTCGGGGATGCTGTAAGTACCATCGTCATTGATCTTGAGGCGCATAATTTTACCGCGCAGATCATTGGTGTTACCGGCCGAACGGCGGGCATCAAACTGCAGGTGACCTGGTCTGTCGTCTAAAGGGGCGTAACCGCTGGTTACATATTTCTGTCCCTTCTCATCAAAAGGAGTAGAATTATCACCCGCCGAGAAGAACAGCATTTTATCCGGACCCGGACCAAAAGCAATAGAACCGCCGGTATGGCAGCAGATCTCGCGCTGGGCTTTTACTTCCAGTATTACTTTTTCGGTCTTTTTATCCAGCGTATCATTCACAAAAGTAAACCTCGACAAACGGTTAACCGAGCTATCGGCAGGACTATAGTAAATGTATACCCAGTTATTTTTGGCAAATTCAGGGTCTTTGGCCAGGCCAAGCATGCCTTCTTCGGCATTTACATTGGGGGTGTGCCGTGTTTTGAAGTACACATCAAAAAAGCCAACCTGTTTTACTTTCTGGGTATCGTGCTTGTACAGCATGATCTCGCCGCGGCGCTGCAATACCAGGATGTCCAGATTAGGCAGGATGGTCATTTCGGTAGGCTCAAAAAACTGGCCGGTTGATAATTGTGTTTTTACAAACCTGTCCTCATCTGGCGGCAACTGCGTTTTGGCATTGCCGTAGTTGAGCTCTTTATTCTCGCCGATGGCGTATTTAATACCACCCAGCAACAATTTTAAATAGTTATCCTCTTTGTATGATTCTTCGGTATGACCCAAGGCGGTGTAAAACGCGCGGCCGCCATCAAAATCATGATACCAGGTTGCCGGGTGCCGGCCCATACGTTTACCACCTTTATAAGTGCTTTCATCAAGGGTTATTAAGGTGTGCACATCCGGAGCAAGTTCCTTTTTAAAGCTGTAAAACTCATCGGTACGTTTCCATACTTTGGGTAAATGTTTGGTAGCATCGTTGGTATTATCAATAACATTATAAGTACCTGGCTGCACATTGGGGTTTTTATCATGAATACCCGGATGATCATAAAACCAGGCGCCAACCAAACGGCCGTACCAGCCCCAATCGTACTCGGTATCGGCAGCGGCGTGTACACCCACATAGCCCCCGCCCGCCTGTATATAGCGTTCAAAGGCGGCTTCCTGCCGATAATTGAGCACATCGCCGGTAGTACTTAAAAAAATAACGGTGGAGTATTTTTTCAGGTTCTCCTCGTTAAACATGTCGGCATTTTTGGTGGTATCCACATCAAATCCGTTCTCTTTGCCCAGTTTCTGGATAGCCGCTATGCCGGCATCAATAGATGAATGGTGGAACCCCATGGTTTTGGAAAAAATAAGCACCCGGGGTTTATTGGGGCGTGTTTTGTTACAGGATACGTAAATGCAGCTAAATGCCACAAGAACTATCAGGACGATTTTTTTCATATCGGCTTATTGTGGGTTTTTGGATTAATTGGTTTTAAATACTGTTGAATTCAGGTTTTTTGCCGCAATCTACTCAATCGATTGTAATAAATTGTTGCCTACCAAATTTATAACTAAATCTTTACGAAACAATATCCAATGCGTAAAAATGACACAATAAAATTTGGAGAGATAAGAGTGATTACAAAAAGGATTATAGTAAAATGCCTTGCACTGAATAATAACGCATCGTAAACATCTACAAAAAAAGCCTTTCATGTTCTTATGAAAGGCTTTTTACATCAACTAAATTTTATGGTCAATTGGATTTGACCATAAAATTTAGTTGATGTTTATATACGCTAAAATTATTTATAGTCTATATTAGTTGTTGTTTGGATTGCTTGAGATCTCAATCTATATCCTATTGTTCCTTCTATTATTTTATTCCGTAAATGTTCAGTATTATCTTTTTTTTGAAATGGGATATCAAGCTTTCTCGCAACTTTTTCCATTTGAATACGATTGGGGCAACGATTTTGGAGAAAAGTCTCTCCCTCCTGCCTACTTGAAATTTCATTCAAACTATTTATTAAAGAGTCTATATCTATATTATTCAACTCGGTCTTTTTCATAACTCTGCTTTTGGGCCTGATAGATCCAGAATTAGTTATAAATTCAAACTTAATTGTAGCTTCTTTTGATTCTATTTGGTCAATCTCTTCATCGGAAAGCTTATCAATATAATTAACAAATTTGTTAACTATCCCCAGTATTTGCCTTCTCTTTTCCATTTCTTTTTAAGGTTTAATCTTTTTTTCTATTTCTGATACAAAATCCTCCACTTCCTTAATAATATCTTCTCGGTAGTGATTAGTTAGAACTACAGGCGTACCATATTGTGGTGCATCAGCATATAATGTTTTGTTCTCTCTAATATAATGATCAAATACTTTTACACCCAATTTTTTTGTTTGAGTGATAAATGGTCTTGTGGCAGCTATCGGTTGCCCCCCATAGTATTGAACCATAGTAAAAACAACACCCGCAATTTCAGGGCCTATTTTTTCTACATCATCATCATCTTGTACATCACAGTATTCATTATATTCTTTAATTAAGCTATCGAGACTTCTGCGAAGATAATCAATTCCCATTGTTGAGAGATAATCGGGTTTTGCAGGAATTAAAATTTGATTCGAAGCAACTATAGCATTTTTAGTTACTATATTGAAATTTGGTGGACAATCAATAAAGATGTAGTCATATTCTTCATCTCCCAATTCTTTAATGCCGTTCATTAAACGAGTATGAACTTTCAAAAACCGTTGTTTCGACTGCTGTAAATTTGCGCCTCCCAATTGAGTCGCTAATTCAAGATCTACATTGATTAAATCTAAATGCGACGCGATTAAATCCAATTTTCCTTTCAAGTTTTTACCCGTGTCTATAATGAGTTCTTCAAACGAGGTAATGAGTGATTTTTTTGAAGGCTTAAACCAACTTTTTATTGTTTTATCGTTTGCGTACTTACTTTTCCAATCATCGGGTTTAATAAATGAAAAGGTTAGGCTTGCTTGAGGATCTAAATCGATCATTAAAACATTATACCCTCGAAAGGCTAATTCGGCAGATAGATTTGCTGTCAATGTCGTTTTTCCAACGCCACCCTTGTAATTAATTACAGACACGATTACCATTTTTATTGAAATTAAGGTTTAGTTTATCAATTGATAAATGTATATAAATTATTATTATAATATATACGTGAGAATGCAGCGCGCAAAAAGGCTTAAAAACAGCAAAGCCCCTGATGGGCAGGGGCCTTTACTAACCAATTATAAACCTAAATTATGAGAAGAGCTGTAGGAGAAGGAGTCGAACCTCCACGGAGTGGTTATTTTCATTGCTGAAAGTTTCCCAATTTCTCCGCCACCGCGACAAGGAGGTGTGTCTGCCAAAATTTCACCATCCTACAGGATATAAGTTCCACGACTTGCTGAGGAACTTGCTGTTGGGGAAGGATTCGAACCTCCACAGAGTAGTTAGCCCGCTTCGGGTTTTCTATGATCTCCGCCACCGGGACAAGGAGGTGTGTCTGCCAAAAATTTCACCACCCAACATTGTTTTTTTGTTTAAAGAACAGAAAGCAATTGTCATTTGCTTGATACAAATTTAATAGACCCATCAATTCCTTGCAAATATTTCAACAAAAATATTTTATTTTTATTCAAATTTTAATTAAACTTGTATTTCAATATAGATATTCAAATTTATGTCCCACAGAAAAGCTCAAAATTTAGAAATTGATAATCTTGATATCCAGATTTTATCAATATTAATGAAGAATGCTACTACTCCGTATACCGAGATAGCTAAAGAGTTGATCGTTTCTGGCGGAACCATACACGTGAGAATGAAAAAGTTGGAAGAGATGGGTGTAATAAAGGGAGCCAGCCTGGAAGTAGATCCTCAGAAATTAGGGTATGATATTACAGCCTTCCTGGGTATATACCTTGAAAAGGGCTCTCAGTACAACGAAGCGGTTAAGCAACTAAAAACCATAAAAGAGATTGTTGAGCTGCATTATACTACCGGCGAATGGAGCATTTTCGCCAAGATCGTGTGTCATGATACCACTCACCTGCGCGAGGTTTTGAACGAACAGATTCAGGGTGTTAAGGGTATCCAACGCACCGAAACTTTTATCTCGCTTGAAGAAAGCATCAGGAGGCAGATCACTTTGGAATAAAATTTTACTCGATTATAAAAAGCGAAGGCTGTCATCCTGAGCTTGTCGAAGGATAGGGCGCAGAGGCCCTACCCACATGCTTCGACAAGCTCAGCATGACAGCCGTTAATCTATCTCCTACTTAAACTTATTTTTCAGCGCCGCCAGTTTTATGGCAATATCTGTTTCCGGCTCCTGTGCCGGTTTTTTGTTATAAGTGGGTTTGTTATTGCCGCCTGCAGGCCTTCTATCGTCATTTCGTCTTTCCTGCGGGGCGCTTTTATCATTTTCTTTCATAGATAAAGCTATACGCTTACGGTTCACATCAACCTCAGTCACGGTAACCTCTACTTTCTGGTGTACTTTCAATACCTCGTTTGGATCTTTGATATAACGGTTGGTGATCTGACTTAGATGCACCAATCCATCCTGATGGACACCGATATCCACAAAAGCCCCAAAGTTGGTGATGTTGGTGACTATGCCGGGCAGTTTCATGCCTACCTTCAGGTCGCCTATGGCATTTACACCATCGGTAAAGCTAAAAGCCTCAAACTGCTCACGTGGATCGCGACCGGGTTTGGCCAGCTCGGCCATGATATCGTTCAGGGTAGGTAAACCTACCGTTTCTGATGTATATTTTTGCAGCGGAATACTTTTACGCAGCGGAGCGTTGCTCATCAGATCTTTCACCGTACAGCTCATATCTTTGGCTATTTGCTCCAGCAGGCTATAACGCTCCGGATGTACCGCGCTTGAATCCAGCGGATTTTCGGCCTGGTGGATGCGTAAAAATCCGGCGGCCTGTTCAAATGCCTTATCGCCCAGGCGGGGAACTTTTTTAAGTTGGTCACGACGTTTAAAGGCACCATTCTGATCGCGGTATTCCACTATATTTTGTGCCAGTTGTGGACCAAGGCCCGATACATAAGCCAGTATCTGTTTGGATGCGGTGTTCAGTTCAACACCTACGGCGTTTACGCAGCTCATTACGGTATCGTCCAGTGAGGTTTGCAGTTTGTTCTGATCAACATCGTGCTGATATTGCCCAACACCTATTGATTTTGGGTCGATTTTTACTAACTCGGCCAGCGGATCCATCAGTCTGCGACCAATAGATACTGCTCCCCTTACGGTGATATCTTTATCTGGAAACTCCTCCCTCGCCACATCTGATGCCGAGTAGATAGATGCCCCGCTTTCGTTCACCATCACAATAACCACGCCCGGCAAATTCAGATTACGTACAAACACTTCCGTTTCGCGACCGGCAGTACCATTACCAATAGCAATCGCTTCGATATTATATTTTTGGAACAGGTGTTGAACCGTTTTTTCGGCCTCACGCGCCTGTCCTGCCCCGGTATGTGGGTATATGGCTGTATTTTCCAACAATTTACCTTGTTCATCCAAACAAACCAGTTTACAACCCGTGCGGAAACCCGGATCGATAGCCATCACACGTTTTTGACCCAGCGGCGCACCGAGTAACAACTGGCGGGCATTTTCCGCAAAAACACGAATAGCTTCTTCATCGGCTTTCTTTTTGGTAAACAGGCGTACTTCGGTTTCCATAGATGGTTTCAGCAGGCGTTTATAGCCATCAGCAATGGCCTGTTTTACCTGGTCGGCAGATGGGTTGATGCCTTTTACAAAAGTATCTTCCAGTATGGCAATGGCTTCATCCTCTTCGGGTTTAATATCCAACCACAGAATCTCCTCCTTTTCGCCGCGGCGCATAGCCAGGATGCGGTGTGACGGTGCCGATTTCACGGCTTCTGTCCAGTCGAAATAGTCTTTATACTTGATACCTTCCACCTCCTTGCCATCCACTACTTTTGATTGGAAAGTTCCTTTTTCAATAAACAGCTCGCGGATGCGGGTACGTACTTCGGCATTTTCGCTGATGGTTTCGGCAATAATATCCCTTGCACCGGCCAGGGCTTCTTCTATGCTGTTCACGCCTTTTTCGGCATCTATATATACCTCGGCAACGGTTTCCAGATCAATTTTATTTTGCTCCAGTAATAAGTCGGCCAGGGGCTGCAAACCTTTTTCGCGGGCTGTGGTAGCACGGGTTTTGCGTTTGGGGCGGTATGGCAGGTAGATATCCTCCAGCGCTACCATGGTTTCGGCCTCGTTGATCTGTTTTTCCAGTTCGGGTGTTAACTTACCCATATCGGTCAGCGATTTCAGGATGGCCTCGCGGCGTTTATCCAGGTCGCGCAGTTGCTGCACACGGTCGCGAATCTCGGTCACCTGCACCTCATCGAGCGTGCCGGTAACCTCTTTACGGTAACGGGAAATAAAGGGAACGGTAGCGCCCTCGTCAAGCAGGTCAACTGTGGCGCTTACCTGCTTTTCGGCAATGGAAAGCTCCTGGGCTATTTTTTTATAATGCGATATCATAGTAAACTTTGGACTGCGAAGTTGGGTACTCTTTGGTTAAAAAGCAAAAATGGTTTGTAAAAAGAATGGTGGTTAATTCGGCGTTAAGTATAAACACATTTGATTGCCGTAAATATCAAAAATGATGATCATCTTAAATATGTCATTGCGAGGAGGTACGACGAAGCAATCCCGTAGCTATTCGTATTCGGCATGGGAGGAGATTGCCACGCTGCGCTCGCAATGACATAGTATATATTTATTAATTCGATAACCGCTTCACAACCGTCTCAATCGCCTTACCCCAAAACTCACCCAAAGCTAAAGCGCCTTGTTTATTTGGGTGCAGATAAAAGGTACCCTGATTACCCTTTTCAGGGATCAGATGGGTAAGGTGATGTTTCTTGAAATAGTTGAATGCTTTTTTATCACCCACAAAAACATGATTAGGATTGCTTTCACCATAAGCGGCCACCAGGCTATCCAGTTTGGGCACATAGCTTTGCAGGCGGGATAAACCTTCCTGTAGATATCTGGCGCCATTATGGGTGTTAGGGCTATACCAAACGGGGTGCTGATAAATAATAATAGCTTTTGGAAAATCGGTCAGTAGTTTATCAGTAATGGTTTTTACATTCTGGATATAATCTACAGGGGATACCGGCGCACCGTGGGGGCCCTGGATGGCACTGTCATTTGTGCCCAGCTTCATCGAAAATATCAGCAGGGCTTCTTTATCCGTAAAGGCACCAGCGGCTTGCTCCACCTGGGCAAACGTGTTAGTGCCGGGTAAAAAATCAAGGGTTGTATAACCACTGTGACCCTGGTTGCTAAACTCCACCGTGCCCTGGTTTGCGTGGTTGCGCAACCAGGCTATGGCAGTAGCAGGTGGTGCATCCGTAGCGGGGTCACTCATTTGTACCCCTTGTGTGATGCTATTGCCGATGAAAACAACGTTGATGTTTATTTTGGGGGATTGGGCAAAGGTCGAAATGCTGCATAGTAACAGTGCAACAATAAAAAAATGTTTCATATTGAATAGTTTAACAAACCCCTTCCTCCCCTTCCCGAGGGAAGGAATCGCACATGGCTCCGCTTTGAATAATACTCATAACTCTACACTGGTAACCCGAACCATCTTACCACTTCACGCCCATATTCCAGAACATAAACGCCCATTTATCAACCTGACCGCTGATCACCTGGGCTGTTGATTGCCCCGCACCGTGGCCCGCTTTGGTTTCAATACGGATGAGTACCGGAGCCGTGCCTTTTTGGTATTCCTGCAAACGTGCGCCAAACTTAAAGGAGTGAGCCGGAACTACCCGGTCGTCATGATCGGCCGTGGTCACCATGGTTGCCGGATATTCCTGCGGTTTTAAGGCATGATATGGCGAATAGTTATACAGGTACTCAAACATTTCTTTAGAGTCTTCGGCGGTACCATAGTCATAGCTCCAGCCTGCTCCTGCGGTAAATTTGTTATAACGCAGCATGTCCAAAACGCCCACTGCGGGGAAGGCTACTTTAAACAAATCCGGACGCTGGGTGATCATGGCGCCTATCAGTAAGCCGCCGTTGGAACCGCCCGATACCGCCAGATGTTCTTTGGACGTATATTTATTTTTGATAAGGTATTCGGCCGCGGCAATAAAGTCGTCAAATACGTTTTGTTTTTTCATTTTGATGCCTTTGCGGTGCCAGGTTTCGCCATACTCGCCGCCGCCACGCAAGTTTGGTACGGCGTATATACCGCCATGTTCCAGCAATATAATATTTGATGTGCTGAAAGCAGGTGTTAAGCTGATGCCAAAACCTCCATAGGCATATAATAAGGTAGGATTTTCACCATTAAGCACGGTACCTTTTTTATAGGTGATGATCATCGGGATCTTTGTTTTA
The DNA here is from genome assembly GCF_059567985.1 of Mucilaginibacter sp. BGA-UO-ETr-C110. NCBI lineage: Bacteria > Pseudomonadati > Bacteroidota > Sphingobacteriia > Sphingobacteriales > Sphingobacteriaceae > Mucilaginibacter > Mucilaginibacter sp. BGA-UO-ETr-C110. The sequence goes on along the minus strand of NZ_JCAQPB010000002.1, from coordinate 5,746,976 downwards.
TCCTTCGAGGTATAAAACACCTGTTTTGATTCGTATTGTTCAGGATCAAATTTCACTCTCGATTTTTTATACAGGGTTGATTTGCCTGTGGCAATATCCAGCTTAAAAATGGTAGTTGGATATACATAATTGGTAAAAGTGTAATAAGTTTCCTTTTCGGCCTTCTTGGTGCCAAATCCAGAAGCGGTACCTACCGATGGCAGGGCGATGGTACGCTCCAGCTTACCATTCATATCATACTGCTGCACAAAAGAAGTGGCATCCTGCAGGTATTCCGCGAAGATCTTGCCACCGCCTGTTGTCGCGCTCAATACATTTTTGGTTTCGGGGATGAGGTTTTGCCAATGGGTTACGGTTGGATTGGCAGCATCAACGGTAACAATTTTAAAATTAGGCGAGTATATATTAGTAAGGATATACAGCTTGCTACCCACATTATCCAGTATGGAATGCTGATTATCAAAATTATCTATCACGTTTACAATGCTGCTGCCAGGCTTGCTCAGATCCTGTATATACAATTCGTTCCCGGTGGTTGATGTGGCAGCGGTGATCACCAAAAAACGTTCATCTTCAGTAAGGTAAGCGCCAATATAGCGGCGCGGGGTTTTATCGCCACCAAAAATAAGCTTGTCGGTACTTTGCGGTGTACCCAGTTTGTGGTAGTATAATTTGTGATACTGCGTCATGCCCGATAGCTGACTGCCTGCCTTGGGTTTATCATAACTGCTGTAATAAAAGCCATCGGTACCCTTCCAGGCCAGACCACTGAATTTGATATCGGTGAGGGTATCGCCTACTACGCTTTTATCGGCGGTTTTAATCACGATCACTTTGCGCCAGTCAGATCCGCCTTCAGATATCTGGTAAGCGGCCAGGTCGCCATCCTTGGTAAAATCGATTCCCTGCAGCGAGGTAGTACCATCGGCCGAAAATTTATTGGGATCTAAAAACATCTCGGGCGTACCGTTATCACCTATCTGCCGGTACAAAACCGACTGGCTTTGCAAGCCATCGTTTTTATAAAAATAAGTGTATTTGCCTTCTTTAAACGGCGCGCTGTATTTTTCATAGTTCCACAAAGTTTCCAGCTGTTTGTGTATTTCTTCGCGGTATGGGATCTGGCCCAGGTAGTTTTGGGTAACCTTATTTTCGGCTTTCACCCATTCTTTGGTATCCGCGGCCTGGTCATTTTCCAACCAGCGGTATGGGTCTGGCACTTTGGTTTCAAAGTAAGTATCAACGGTATCAACTTTTTTGGTTTGGGGGTAGGGTAGCGTTTTTATAGTCATTTGTTGTGCGTGGGTATAGCTGCAAAATAAAACAGCCATTGCAAATAAACAGGTAGTTAGTTTCATGTTGATTTTAAATTACAGGAAAACTAAAGATAGGGATTTGGGCATTATGCCAACAAGCGTCCGGGCATAATAAAGGTTAAAAGTTGTTAATTTTAATTAATCCTGCTATTTAATTGAACGGGGCAAGCTATATTAGCCCCCGATTACGAAAACAAGCCAAAGCCAGGTTATTTAGCCCGGTTTGTATTGATAACGTGCTCTGGATATAATTATTTATTTACAATGGATTTTTACTATCTGCGCCTTTATTGATAATAATGCTTTTTTTTACACGTTTGCTAAACCGGATAAGATGGTAAGCGGCAAACTTATACAAGTTGTTAGTACAAATTTATAACATGAAAAAAATCTTTACATTACTTACGGCAGCCCTCATGATGCTGATAGTGTTTAACGCACGGGCTCAGGATAGTCAAGCCGACGGCGACGAACCAGCCAAGCTTAAAAGTTATATTGGCATATTTGGTGGTCAGTCACGTCCATTGAGCGACTTTAAGAGCACCGATTACAGTAACACAAAAGCCGGTTTTGCCAAAAACGGGGTTGTATTGGGTGTGGATGGAGCCGTTTATTTTTACAAACATTTTGCCGTAGGTTTTACCGTATCCAAACAAGATCAGGGTAATTTAACCTATAATGATGATCAAATACTTTCACAGGGATATACTGATGATTTTAAAGCCGACGGTTCAACCGTTACTGCCGACAAGCGGTACAGAAGCTATAATATTTTGCTCGGCCCACAATATACATTTGTATACCATCGCTTACGGTTTGACCTGAGGGCATCGGCAGGTGCTATTAAAAACACCGCCACGCCAAGTATAGCGGTTGCTATTACCGGAGTACCGGCACAAACAGGAACTTTTACCCAACAAAGCTCAAAAGGTACAGCCTTTGCTTACGGAGGCAGTGCAGATGTTCGTTTTGACATGGGATCTGGCTGGGACCTGTTACTGAAAGGCAACTATATTAAATCGGACGGTCCAACTATTTCTACTACCAGCCGCACCAGCAGCCTGGGCCGTATAGTTACCAAACAACCGATGACCGAACTTCAGGTTGTGTTTGGTTTAGTAAAAGAATTTTAATTGAAATAAAACAGACGAGATCTGTTTAGCATAAAAAGAGGCTGTATCATCAATCATGATACAGCTTTTTATTTTAATGAACCTCTATCTGTTGAGGCTGGCTGGCCACTACTTCGGGCTGTTCTTTAAACATTTCAAAAACTCCGGTTACGCAAACCTGTTTGCCTTTAATATGCGGCAGATCCAATGTTGTTTTGCCCTTTACCGCGATGGTATATTTCTGATGCGGATAAGCTCCGCCCAGGTTTAACAGGGTTAATGTATCGTTTACCATTTTCATGGAATAAACAGTATCGCAAAGGGTACCGGTTTTACCCAGGTTATTTTTAAAATCTGCCGCGTTAAACGCGTGTTGCGCATTTGCCGCACCTGCAAAAACAAACAGCAGAACGGCTGAGGTTAATATCTTTTTCATTTCTGTAATTATAATGGAAAGCTTTGATTTACCATGCTTGTCATCAAATATTTACAAATGATTAAGTACCCGACTGGGTATCTGTTTTTTTGCCTTCTTGCTGATCAGCCTTTGGAGCTATACCATCCTCGAAGTTTAGTGTATAGGCAGATTCTGATGCACGGCTCGCCGCTTCCAGGGCACTCACATTAGGTTCATCGGCATTAAGCAATTGGTTGCCGGTATCAATTCCGTCGCCCTGTTCAAATTCATTGCCGGGGTCTTTATCTTCCTGGGCATCGTCGAGGTTTGGGTTTTCTGGGTTTGCCATAATTTTATTGGTTTAATAGCTATACAACGATAAAGAAGCCGGGATGTTTGCCTTATTAAATGCAGTGGGTTGCTGGGTTTTCTCCTTTCGTGCTTAAAATGTATTTTTGCCGGGTATGCCAATCCGTAACAAACTTTACTTCGCCTCCGATTTTCATTTGGGCGCCGGCGGCTATGCCGAAAGCCGTAAACGCGAAGACCGGATAGTTCGCTGGCTGGATAGCATAAAAGCCGATGCCGCCGAACTGTTTTTAATGGGCGATGTATTTGATTTTTGGTTTGAGTATAAAACCGTGGTTCCTAAAGGCTATACCCGTTTTTTAGGCAAACTGGCCGAACTTACCGATGCCGGCGTAAAACTTTACCTTTTTAAAGGCAACCATGATATGTGGATGTTTGATTATTTTGAAAAGGAATTGGGAGCTGTCATCATCAGCAATGAATTGAAGATAGAACGGAATGGCAAAAAGTTTTTCCTGCACCACGGCGATGGCCTTGGCCCGGGCGACGGCTTTTATAAAGTGCTGAAAAACTTTTTCAGGAGCGGCTTTTGTCAATGGCTTTTTGCGCGGCTACATCCAAACCTGGGTGTGGGTATAGCCAATTATTGGTCGACCAACAGCCGTATCAGCAATCAGAAAAAAGAAAATCCGAAACCCGGCGAACAGGAGTGGCTGGTTACCTTTTGCCGCGAAGAACTGCAAACCAATTTTTACGATTATCTTATTTTCGGTCACCGGCACCTGCCGCTGGATATACAGCTAAACCCCAACAGCCGCTACATTAACCTGGGCGAATGGGTAAACTACAACACCTACGCCGAATTTGACGGGGTTGAACTCCAACTAAAGCATTTTGAAAAGCTTTAATCTCAGTTTGAATTTAAAACTTTGGCTTTTTGAATTTGGTATTCAGCTTCCGTTATTGCACCGCTATCTAATAGCTGTTTCTATTTTTTCAATTCATCTGCTGATGACTGATTAGGAAAGTTATATAGCTTTTGCTCATCGATCCTTTTGGTGCAATAAACTATAATTACGCCAATCCAGCTCAAAAACAGCCCTAATAGCAGCCCTCCCATAGGTCCTATTGTCCTGTTTAAACCTGCTCTATATCCCCATACCGGGAAGATGATTAAAGTGCCAAGTGTTATAAGAATAAGAATGACTTCTGGTGCGCCTAATCCACCCATGATAATAAGATTTAAGTTGATGCATAAATATAGGAATAATTTAAGCACCGACAATGTCTGTATCAATCCATTCAAAATCCCCATGCTTATAACTTACAATACACTGAATTATATATGCCTGAAAATATGTATTTTTGTGCGCTTTTTGCAGTATGTCTGTAACCCGATCGAAAACATAAAGAGCTTTCCTGGCCGGACCACCATTTAACTGCAATATTGCCATAGATATTGAGGATAATATATGTTAGAGAAATTAGAGCTGATATTTCAACGCTGGAAAAACGTAGAAGGCGAATTGAGCAATCCGGAAGTAATGTCGGATATGAAACGCTTTGCCCAGCTGAATAAGGAATATAAAGACCTTGCCAAAATTGTTGATGAGTATAACATTTACCGCAACATCATGAGCAATATTGATACTAATAAAGAGATACTGGCTACAGAAAAAGACGAAGAGTTTCGCGAAATGGCCAAATCAGAACTGGATGAGCTATTAACTCAGCAGGAAGAAATGGAAGAAACCATCCGCCTGATGCTGATCCCTAAAGATCCCGAAGACAGCAAGAATGCTATGGTCGAGATTCGCGGTGGTACGGGTGGTGATGAGGCAGCCCTGTTTGCCGGCGACCTTTACCGCATGTATATACGTTATTGCGAAAAACGCGGCTGGAAAACCGAACTGGTTGATTACACCGAAGGTACAAGCGGCGGTTATAAAGAAATTGTGTTCAATATAAATGCCGAAGATGCTTACGGCAACTTTAAATATGAATCGGGCGTTCACCGTGTGCAACGTGTACCGGATACCGAAACCCAGGGCAGGGTGCATACTTCGGCCGCTTCGGTTGTGGTATTACCAGAGGTTGATGAATTTGATATCGATCTGCAGGTAAGTGATATCCGCAAGGACCTTTTCTGCGCATCGGGACCAGGTGGTCAGTCGGTAAATACTACTTACTCGGCTGTTAGGTTAACCCACATCCCTACCGGTATAGTAGCCCAATGCCAGGATCAAAAATCGCAGTTAAAAAATTACGATAAGGCTTTACAGGTATTACGTTCACGTGTTTATGAAATGGAATTGCAAAAACACCTGGAAGAAACCTCTAAAAAGCGTAAAACCATGGTTTCTACCGGTGATCGCTCGGCCAAGGTTCGTACCTATAACTATCCGCAGGGTCGTTTAACAGAGCACCGCATCGGACTTACCATATACAACCTGCCCGGCGTAATGAACGGCGATCTGCAGGAAATTATGGAGGCTTTACAGTTTGCCGAAAATGCTGAAAAGCTAAAAGAAGGAACAGTAGTTTAAAAGACGCCTTATCCGGTTTTTCGAGGTCGGAGGCAGGTCTTTTGATAATATATAAAATGCCATAAGCAACCTGCTTATGGCATTTTTAATTTACAGGCAACCTATTCCATCTAACCAACTGTAATCCAATTGTTAAAAAATGTGAAAACTGTCGCGATGCGATAATTACAATCCGTTTTTCATCTTATTTTCATATAAGGGGGCTACTTTAGTTTTTGTACAGCGATAATGTAGCGCTTTTGACAACACATGCGTATTGCTTTTAGCACTTCATAACACTGTTTATTTTTTTGACAATAACTAAATTTTATTTATGCTGGCAGTAAAAACTTTAACCAATAATTTAACCACTTACAGGCGTAGTGCACGCTTAATGGGTGATAAATTTGAAATTAGTGTAGTTGGGAACGATCCTCTACTGGCCGATGAACAAATTGATATTGCCATCAACGAAATTAACCGCGTTGAAAAATTACTGTCGGCCTTTAGCGAAGACAGTAATATTAACCAGATCAACCGCAATGCGGGTATCGAACCTGTGAAAGCGAATGCTGAAATTTTCAGACTGATTGACAGGGCGCTTCAGATATCTGAGCTTACACACGGAGCCTTTGATATTACTTACTTTACCGGCACCGGTTATACCGGTGACGATGCCGCGCTTGCCGAAAATGCTGATGTTAAAATAGCACCTTCACCAGTGATGCTGACCAATTATAAGAACGTAGTGGTTGATGCCACTAAACAAACCGTTTTTTTAAAGGAAAAAGGCATGCGCATTGGTTTTGGCGCCAACAGTAAAGGTTATGCGGCCGACCGCGCCAAATACATTTTGCAAATGAATGGCGTAAGCAGTGGTGTTATCAATGCAGGCGGCGATCTGCTGACCTGGGGTACACAACCCAATCAAAAACCGTGGACAGTTGCTGCTGCCGATCCTGAACAAAGAAAACAACCATTTGCTCATCTGGATATCAGCAATATGGCTTTTGCCACATCGGTTAATGCCGAAAAATATGCTAGCATCAGCAACAAAAAATTTGTAAGTGTGATGGCTGCAAAAAAGGGGTTCCCGGTAAGCGAGATCACCAGTGTAAGCATCATTAGCCCAACAGCCGAACTATCGGATGCCATGGCTTCGCCATTGATCAACATTGGTGTTAACGCAGGCTTATACCTGATCAACCAACTAAACCAAATTGCCTGTATTATTATTGACGACCAAAACCGTATTTATACGTCAAAGGATGTTAGTATCTGATACAAGCATTTATATATAAACATATCATAATTATTCTGGCAAACCTGCAGCTTCGTTACTCATCTACCTGGGCATTTTGTATACAGAATACCGGAGCAGATGGTATTTTTATTAACAGTATCCCTCCCCTTGGATTTAACTGTTTAAATTGACCGATATTTGAAAATAATTTTAAGTTTTTCTTCCCCTCAATGATAAAGTGGTTTGCGTATATTGTCCTGGTATTGATATTTGCACCATGTTTATTGTTTGCCGGCGCTAAAAACAGTCTGTCAGACCCCGTTTATAGCAAAATCGTAACCATTCAGCACAATAAAATTCTGGCGGATACGATATTGGCAAAAAATGCGAAGGATGAAAAAAATAAAATTAAAGAGGTAGCAAAACCAAAAAAGCAGGCTAAGCCCACAAAGGTTGATGATTCAGGGGAACCCGTGACCTCTAAACCCAAACCCAAAAGACAACGCCGGCCCGAGGGCATGGAACGCCCGCCGGAGATACCCCGAAGAAATGGCAATTAACAGGTTAATAAAAAATTTACCAATTATTGATGAAGTACTTTTGCTTACTTTTTTTTATTGCCGGCAGCAATGCCTTATACGCTGCAGGTATTGATCGGAGCTTTCTGACTACAGGTCACAGTTATCGGCTTACTGCCGATACTGATACTATTGTCAGAAAAAGATCGGTTTCTGTAGGTGTAAGTTATGGCAGTGATGCTTTATTTTTCGGTCGTACCGGCCCCATCAAATATCCCTTTGTTACCGGCGATGCTATATATAACAGTAAATCGGGCATATTTGTATACGGTTCGGTACTCAAAGTATTGGGTTATGCACCCGTTGATGAGGTTGATGTAGGTGGCGGCTATTTTTACAAACTTTCAAAATCGTTTTCGGGCGCAGCCAGCTATACCCGGTTCATATTTAACAAAAATGCCAATGTGATCAAGTCGGCATCATCCAATGATATCAACATCAAAAACGCTTACGACTGGCATATTCTAAAAACAACCGTTGTTCTGGATTATCTTTTCGGAAAATCGAATGACTTTTTTACCACCATCAGCAATTCAAAATATTTTGAAAGCAGCTGGAGCATTTTTGACGATAAAGATTATCTGTCCTTCAACCCGTCATTCAACATGATCCTGGGTACACAGAACTTTGTGCAGCGTTACGAAGTTGATCATAACTATCAGCACGTATTACCACCGGATGTATTGGAACACCTCAACCTCAGTGCTGCCCGCCGCAACAGGATCTTCAATATGCTTAATTATAGCTTTAAAGTGCCTGTTGCCTATAACCGGCCGCATTATACGCTGGAAGCGTCCTGGCGCTATTCGATGCCTGTTAATGTGGAGGGAACTCTTGAAAACCGTCGGGAATCATTTTTTAACTTTACATTTTACTACCTTTTTTATTAACGGCGTATGAATGTATTGATCATTGAGGATGAACGCGCGCTTGCACAGGAACTGGAAATATTTTTGACCAATTATAACTACATCTGCGATGTGTGTTTTGACGGCACATCGGCTTCCGAAAAAATCGCCGTTAACCTGTATGATTTTATCCTGATAGATCTTGGTCTGCCAGATTATGATGGTCTGGATCTGTTAAAAGAGGCCAAAAGGGTAGATTCTGAAGCCGCCTGCATCATACTTACCGCCCGTGCCGAAATTAATGATCGCATCAAAGGGCTTGATCTGGGAGCCGATGATTATTTGCCTAAACCATTTTCGTTGCTGGAACTTCAAAGCCGTATGCAGGCTATTATACGCCGCAAATTTGGGGTAAAAAATAACACGATTGAATTGGGAGAGTTCCTGATCGATCTGACCAATCGTACTATATCGCATGGTAGCAGCGTTGTAAATACAATTACCAAAAAGGAATTTGACCTGATAGCCTATTTAATTTTACACAAAAACAGGACCTTAACCCGTATGCAGTTAAGCGAACATATCTGGGGCAGCGTTGTAAATAATGATTACGACTCCAACTATATAGACGCCCACATTAAAAATATACGGAAAAAGTTAAACGCCTTCGCCTCACCCGATTGGCTGGAAACAGTGCGGGGCCTGGGTTATAAAATAAAGATCAACGCTTAAGCATTGAGACTCAGAACAAAACTTACACTTTTTAACGCCATCTCAAAACTGGTGATCGTAGTACTGTTTGTATTACTGGTACCCGTATTGATCAAAAATATAAGCAGTAATTATGTCGACAGCAAACTCATCAAACAAAAAAACAAACTGCTGCAGATAGTAAAAAGCCATGGTATTGAAACCTATATCGAAAATGGCGAACCTTACGGTAGTTATCTGCCCCTTAAGGAGGAATTCATTAGTTTGGATGAGGTGGATCCCCATTACTTTTTAGATACCATTAAGCTGGGAAAACGCTTGTTTAGCGAGGGTGATACACTGGAGTACCGGATATTAAGCCACACATTTACAGTTAAGAACAAAAATTACCTGCTGGAAATAGGCAAGAGTGTTGATACACTTGACGAAACCAGTATCCCGCTGCAAAATATCGCCTTCCAGGTATTGCTGGGCATGATATTACTCACCATTCTGGCCGATCAGTTTTACTCCAACTATGTGCTCAAACCTCTGCGGCTCATTATTAAAACCAAGCTTGTTGGTCAAAAGTTTCCCAATTTTAACTCTTACCGTAAGGTACGCACCACTACTTCCGACTTTGAATACCTGGATATCAGTATCCATAAAATGATGGAAACCATTGCTGATAAGTTCCAGAAAGAACGTGAATTTATTTCCAATGCCTCGCATGAGTTGATGACTCCCATATCCATCCTGCAATCCAAGATCGAAAACATGTTTGAGGAGGAGGATATCAGCGATGACCTGAAGGTGCGTTTGATCGAAATGCAAAAAATACTCAACCGTTTAAAAAGCATCACCAAAACGTTGTTACTGATATCGCAAATTGAAAACGAACAATTTTTAAAAGAAGATAAGGTTCCGGCAGCTGAATTACTCCAGGATGTGTATGACGAAATTTCCATACGCCTGCAAGATAAAAACATCGGTTACAGCATCGACGTTCCTGAAAATTGGAATTTGGTGAATGTTAACAAATTCCTGCTGTTCAATTTGTTTTTCAACCTCATCAACAACGCTATCAAATACAATAACGAGGGTGGTTATATCAAAATAACCGGAACAGCCGGGCACAATAACTTTATCATCAGCATAGCCGATAACGGTATTGGCATCGACGCTGAAGCCATACCTTTTATATTTAACCGTTTTAAAAAGTTCAGACAATCACTTCAACAGGATAGCTTTGGTTTGGGTTTGCCCATTGTTAAATCAATAGCTACTTTCCATGATATCGACATGGAAGTAATTTCCGTTAAAGACATCGGCAGCACCTTTAAACTCATATTTCCGGCTACGCTCATTGTGGTTCATTAAGCGCATCTGCGGCAATTATTTGTATCGACAATTTTACATTACTTGTACTAAAAATAAGCCATTTTTAAAGGTTTCGACAAAAAGTCTTTTTCCGGACCGAAAATTACTTTCCTAAACATTAAAAAAATATAGCTACAGTAAGCTTTTTCGAGCTTTAGAAAACAATCACCATTTTTTGCTGTTTTTGGCATTGGCTTTGCAAATGATACATAAAACATATCATAATTATATATGAAAACTCTTCGAATTAAGATAGCCACCCTGAGTTTGGCTTTAGCCACTGTAGGTATTTTAGGCTCAGGTTGCGATTCATTAACCAAAACACAAAAAGGCGCGGCAATTGGTGCGGGTGCAGGTGGTACAATAGGTGCTTTTATTGGTAAAGCAGCAGGTAACACCGCCTTGGGAGCCATTATTGGTGGTGCCGTAGGTGGTACAGCCGGTGCATTTATTGGTCGTAACATGGACAGACAGGCTGCTGAGATAAAACAAACTGTTCCGGGAGCTACTGTTACACGCGAAGGTGAGGGTATTTTGGTTAAGTTTGATTCGGGCATATTATTTGATACCGACAAATCTGATCTTAAGCCTGCGGCACAAAGTAACCTGCAAAAACTGGCTACTTCATTACAAAACAATCAAAACACTAACATTTTAATAGTTGGTCATACAGACAACACCGGTTCAGATTCACATAATATGGATCTTTCTGTAAGAAGAGCCGAATCTGTAAAATCATACATTGCAGGCAATAATGTGAGCCCATCACGCCTAACCACTTCCGGTAAAGGCGAAAGCGAACCAATTGCTGATAATACCACAGTTGAGGGTCGTGCCCAAAACCGCAGGGTTGAAATAGTAATTGTGGCAAATGATCAAATGAAACAGCAGGCTAAACAAGCTGCCCAATAATAACCATATCCACATAATAAGATCAAGTTAATTTCAGAGCACCGGGCCGCGAGGGTCCGGTGCTTTGTGCTTATATGCGGTTTGGTCATATTTTGGTAATACATAAAAACAATTTGTAATCAACGAGTTAATCCGTTATTTTTGTTTTATGATAAAAAGATCAGGAGCTTTATTATTGACCTTGCTGTACACCGTTACAGTGCTGGGCTTTGCTCTTAATCTGCATTATTGTGGTACGCAGATAGCTTCTGTTAAAATTGATTCACCCGCCGTTAGTTGTAAAATGGCGCAGACTTGTGGCAAAATGAAATGCTGCAAGGATAAGCAACTACAGATCAAAGTAAAGGATGCGCATCAGATTGAACCGGTTTCTATCCTCTCCAAACTTTTTGGGTTTGATGTGCCCCGTTTATCTTTCAACGGACTATTTACACCTTCCAGGCAATCATTTGCCAGCCCGTCTTTGGAGCGCGGGCCGCCTGGCATGCCCTGGCAAAACATAGCCACATTTATTAAAAACTGCATTTTCCGTATTTGATCAGCATTAATTGTCTACAGCATACCCGGTAAAACTACCGGTAGTTTATTTTTCCAACAATTAATTAAAAGATCAAAATGAAAACTCTAAAAATATTCATCGTACTTTTTGTATTTAGTGTTACGGCTGCAAAAGCCCAGTTCACTAAAGCCGAGCTGCAGGTTAGCGGCCTCACCTGCGCGTTATGCGCTAAATCCACCGAAAAAGCATTGCGCACTCTTCCTTTTGTAAGCGAGATCAAGACCGACCTGATGCACAATTTATATCTTATTACCTTTAAAAGTGATGTGCCGGTAAATTTTGAGCAGATCAGCAAAAAGGTTCAAGGCTCAGGATTCTCGGTAAACAGCCTAAAAGCCACTTTTAATTTTGACAATACCAAGATTGCTAATAATCTTTTCAGCTATGGCGGTGATACCTACAGGTTGTTGAATCCAACGGATAAAGCTATCAATGGCAATGTAAACCTCACTGTTGTTGATAATGGCTTCGCTCCCAAATCAGTATCTAAAAAGTATTTGAGCCAGGTTACTGATACTGCTCCTGCAAGCGGCCGCATTTATCATTTAGCTATATAATCTTCATTAAGTAAAACGATCATGAAGAAATTGATATTGGCTATCGGCCTTATGGCTCTGGCATGTTCTGCATTTTCGCAGGAGCTATATGTAAATACCGAACCGGCCAGCAACATGGCCACTGGTTCCCTCGGCTTACGTTTAGAGAACCAGGGATTTTTTAAACCCGACTATAAAAACCGTACAAGTTTTGAGGCCATGTATGGTGTGAGCAGGCATTTAATGGTACACGGATCACTGTATGCATCCGATTATTACCACAACAATCAGCACTTTGAGGGTGGCAGTGTATATGCTAAATACCGGTTTTTATCTATAGATACCGTACAGAAGCATTTTCGCGGAGCTTTTTTCGCGAAGGCATCCAGCATCAATAACCCTATCGTTAACCAGGAAATAACACTGGAAGGTGATAACTCCGGCCTGCAAAGCGGTGTAGTATTCACCCAGCTTTTGCATAAGCTGGCATTGTCCGGATCGGCAAGTTATCTGCGTGCTTTTGATAACCGTGGCGGCTATGATCTTTCACCTTCACAGGCCCGCAACGCGGTAGCCTATACGCTATCAGCCGGGTATCTGTTATTCCCTAAAAATTATAAGGACTATCAGCAAACCAATGTTAACCTGTATGCCGAACTGCTGGGTAAAACCAATCCGGGCCATGGGCAAAGCTACCTGGATGTGGCGCCCGCGGTACAGTTTATTTTTAACAGTGTTTGCCGCCTGGACCTGTCGTACCGTACACCGATCTATAATGACATGCTCCGCAACAGCAAGAACATGTACCTGGTACGGTTAGAATATAACTTTTTTAATCTGTAGCTCCATTAATATTGTCATCCTGAGGGACGAAGGATCTATTCGCGACCATGCATATTACTAAACAGATCCTTCGCTATCACTCAGGATGACAAAAACAATAAAGCCCCGTTCCGAATACCGGAACGGGGCTTTATATAATCTGTTAAATAAGCTTATTTAAGTGTAAAGCCTGTTTTACCCATGGTACCACCATCGGCATAAAGCAATACAGTGTAAGTACCTTTCTGGAATGGCAGGTTAGGATTTACCCAATCAATAGTGTACTGGCTGCCGTCGTCCTTAAAATCAATTGATGTTTTATAGGTGTATTGCAGATCCTGGTTATCAGCGCTGAAAGTTCCGCCATCGGCAGGAGTTATCAGGTTGCCGGTTGGGTCAATAATACGCACATAAATATCGTGCATACTTTTTATAGCGATGCTATTGCTGGCCACTGTAAAATTGATCTTGATTTTTTTAGCCGGGCTGGCACGGGTAACATCAACCTCTTTACCGCTGCTTTTAACCTTATAGGCTACCACATTTGATGTGGCCAGCTTGAGCGCCTGCGCCACCTTCACCTTCGCGTCCAGATCCTGGTTTTGCTTGGTGAGTGTATCGGCCTTTTTAGCTACCGTAGCCAGATTGGTTTTTAGCGTATCCCTCTCTGTTGTTAAGGATTGATTTTGTTTCTTCAATTCGTCGATGTCTGCAGTGTATTTAGTTACAAAATACCTTAATTGTTTTACATCTTCCTGGGCTTTGGCCAGTTCGGCCTTGGTTAATTTACCTTTGGCCAATTGTGTTCTTAACACATGGATTTTGGCCTGCAACGAATCATTTTTGGCCTGCAATGCTGCCGACAGTTTGGCTTTGCCGGTGTTTACCTGCTCAATTTGCGACTCAAGACTGTCCAATTCTGTTTGCAGGCGGGTTTGCTCATCATGCTGGTACACGATTTTAGTATCTGACTTGTTTTTTTGCAAATACAGATATACATCTGTACCCAATAGAGCCAATACCACCACGATGAGGAAATAAATGACGTTGGAGTTTTTCTTAGATGGTTGACCGGATTGATTTTCCATAGCAATTAAATGTTTAATGTTTTAATACAGTTAAAAAGCAAAGCTGTTTTAAAAAAATGCAGCAATTTAACTATCGTGATTAATTTACAAGCAAATCTAAACTGATAGATATTGCCCGCTTTACCTGTATTTTTACTTTTTCAGCACTTTTATGCTCAACGATATTTAAACGTTGAAACACTAAAAATATGATATTTAAAAGAATTACAGGTAAACAATTATGTTAGGCAACGGTTAAAAATAAATACAATATGCTAAAATCACAATAAACCTGCAAATTTTATACTTCATAATAAAAGTGCAACGTTATGAGTTTTATATCTTTGCAGCTTTTACTTTAATCCCTTTTGATGCATATATTTCGCCACTTTATACTACTAACCATATCCCTGCTTACCATCGCAACTGTTTATGCGCAGCCTGCCGAACCCTCGTCTGATGAACCAATAGTTAAAACCGAACCCAAACGGGAATTCAGGGGAGTGTGGATAGCAACCGTGGTAAATATCGATTGGCCCACAAGTACTAAGTTTACAAGCGATAAACAAAAACAGGAACTGATAGATATACTCAATTCGCATCAGGAAACAGGTATCAACGCGGTAATGCTACAGGTAAGGCCTGCCGCTGATGCTTTTTATGCCAAAAGCCGCGAACCCTGGTCGAAATATTTAACCGGCAAACAAGGTCAGGGCCCCACCCCTGCTTATGACCCCTTGGAGTTTGCCATAACCGAGGCCCACAAACGCGGTATGGAACTGCATGCCTGGTTTAACCCCTACCGGGCTACTTTTGACGGTAATTTTGGTGCTCTGAGTCCGCAGCACATCACCAAAGTAAAGCCCGATTGGTTTTTTACCTATGGCGGTATCAAAACTTTTAATCCAGGTTTGCCCGAAGTGCGCGAGTATATTGTACAGGTGATATTGGATGTGGTTGACAACTATGATATTGATGGCGTGCACATGGATGATTATTTTTATCCATACCCTATTGCCGGCCAGAAGATCAATGACGATGACACCTTTAAAAAATACGGACAAGGTTTTGACAATATTAAGGATTGGCGCCGCCATAATGTGGATCTGCTGATAAAAATGATAGGCGATAGTGTACACGCGCACAACCCGGATATCAAATTTGGGATTAGTCCCTTTGGTATATGGGCCAATAAGGCGCAGAACGACGAAGGTTCTGAAACCAGTGGAGGCTCCTCCTTTTACGAAAACTATGCCGACTCGCGCGAATGGATAAAACAAGGCTGGGTTGACTACATCAATCCGCAGCTTTACTGGCCCATTGGCAACCGCTCGGCAGATTTTGAAAAACTGCTGGACTGGTGGAGTGACAATACCTATGGCAGGCACCTGTATATTGGGCAGGCGGCCTATCGTATCAATGAGCGTAAAACAGTGGCCTTTAAAAACCCCAAACAGCTACCCGACCAGATCAATATGATGCGCGCTAATCCCCGCGTACAGGGCAGTGTTTACTTCAGCTCCAATTCGCTGACCAGTAATCCCTTGGGTTTTACCGACTCGCTTCGTGAAAATTATTATAAATACCCTGCCTTACCGCCGGTGATGCTTTGGCGCGACTCTATTGCTCCGAATGTTCCCCGGGAGTTCACCGCGAAAGCTTTACAGGGTCATGTACAATTAAGATGGATGGCACCTACCCTGGCCCGCGACGAGCAACCCGTTTATGGCTACGTGATCTACCGGTTTACCGATGGCGAAAAGATCAACATAGACGATCCTAAAAGCATACTGCATATTCAATACAACAACGGTTTAGGCTTTGAAGATACCACTGTACTAAAGGGAAAAACCTATATGTATGTGATCACCGCGCTCGACAGGCTAAAGAACGAGAGCGACCGCTCGCCTACTATCGCCGTAACGGTTCGCTGATCAGCTGTTCATCACCGAGCCACAATTGATATCCATAGTTTGCCCGGTTATAGACCGCTGACTTAACAGATAGGCTACCAAGCCGGCTATTTCATCTGGCTGACTCATACGCCGAAGTGGTACGCTTTGCATAGCTATTTCATAAAATTCCTGTTTGCTGATGCCTATACCATCGGCAATGCCCTGTAAACCGTCCTGCGACATTTCGGTATCTACCCAACCCGGGCAAATGGCGTTCACCAATATATTTTCGGGAGCAAACTGCACCGCCCATGAACGCATCAGCCCCAGTAAACCCGCTTTAGAAGCGCAATAAGCCGAATAATTGGCCACGCCCAACCGTGCCAGTACAGACGAAGTGATCAGGATATGTTTCTCCCCCACTGCATTCCGCAATGCTGGTAAAAATGTATTCACAAAATTATAAGTACCGGTAAGGTTAGTATTGATAATATCTGCCCAACGGTCATCATCGCCCCAGTA
Source organism: Mucilaginibacter sp. BGA-UO-ETr-C110 (assembly GCF_059567985.1). Classification (NCBI taxonomy): domain Bacteria; kingdom Pseudomonadati; phylum Bacteroidota; class Sphingobacteriia; order Sphingobacteriales; family Sphingobacteriaceae; genus Mucilaginibacter; species Mucilaginibacter sp. BGA-UO-ETr-C110. The sequence continues at coordinate 5,730,265 of NZ_JCAQPB010000002.1, read as the reverse complement.
ATTTTCGCCGCCGATACCTGAGTTGGCTACCAATCCGTTAACCGCCGTATTGCCCAGTTGCCCAAAGGCACGGGCAAGACTTTTTTGATCACGGATATCCGCTATCAACAGGCTATGATTGCCTGCGGGCAGGCTTTGCAGCGTTTGTTTTAATTTTTGTTCATCGCGACCCAGCAAAATACAGGTATTGCCATCCTGCGCCAGCTTTTGCGCGATAGCCTGCCCGATGCCGCTCCCGGCACCGCTAATGATATAGGTGTTGGTCATATTTATAGGTTGATGAGTTGCTTTTGTTGCAGACGGTCTAGGTAAATATCTATCTCGCTGTCGCCCATACCGAATATTTTATCCTCGTTCCAAAAGGTGGCGTATATGGATGAACGTGTTTTAGCACCGCTATTATAAATGTCCAATAGTCGCTGTTCAATATAACCCAGGCCGGTTTCATTTACCTGTAAACGCTTCAAATGGGCCTGTAAAGCGGGTTTCAACAAAGGCACACCACCCCAAAAGCTATTTTCGCCCAGCCATTTTTCCAGTTCGGCGGCATCGCCTTGTACATATAGTTGCCATGCTTCGGTGGCCAGTTCAAACTCCCATTCGTTCAGGCGTTCGCGGCCATCGTATAGTTCTTCAAACTGCTCCCCGTTGAGCTCGCCCAGGCCTTTGGCAAAATTAAATTGTACGCAATCGGCCAGGCAAATCAAATAAATAGCCGGTGCCGACATATCCGTTTTGCGGCTAAGCATTTGTAAAACACCCAGTAAGTTCACCTGGCAATGCAGGTCGAACTCAAACCACAGGTTAATTTCGGTATAGTCGCTGTTGAGCTTACCCAGTTCGTCAATTACCTTGTTCTGGTAGGCATCCAGGTCCTCTTTGAACGTTTGGCTGACCCATTTGGCACGCGCGCTCCAGAAACTGCCCGACAGGATATTTTCCTGCAATGGGCCCTCAGAAAGCACTTCGCGCCATACCAGCACATCACCATCCAATCCGGTTTCGTTAAATCCCGACAGGGCGGCATCACCATTTAAAATATGCAATATATTACTCATTAGTTTTAGAATTAGTAGTGAAGCGACGGCCGTAATTGCCGAAGCATCCTGATGGTAAAAATAAATTTAAAAATGCAGCAATTATACCCTATCAAAAATTTACAGGAAATTCTGAAGATGAAATGACGTTGGCTACTTTTTCTTACTTTCCAGAAGCGGAAAACTTTTTAAACCTTAAATTTTAACACTTTTTCGGTCGAAAACAGCGTAAAACGACCCGATAATATTCGTTTTAATAACGTTTTAACACCATTTTAACACTTTTTAACAAATTTTTGGTGGGTTTTGAAAGGTTTAAAAAGTATTAATATACTGATTATCAAATAACTACATACCAAATGGTTGATTTTTGGCCTTGTTTTGTCTTTAACTAAACAGCCCGGTTCTCTCTTTTTCAGAGGACCGGGCTGCTATTGATATAAATATACGAAAATTTAAGGGTATTATCAAATGTTGGGAAGGTGGATGGTAGGTTGAAGATGCCTGGCGTGTGGTCTGCATATTCCACAATAGATCCTTCGCTACGCTCAGGATGACAAAGAAAGCCGGAAGTCATGCCGAACTTGTTTCGGCATCTCATAAACAGGATATACAATATGGTGATTAACCTGTCATGAGAGATCCTGAAACAAGTTCAGGATGACCCTGCTTATTTAATAGTACCAAACACCCTATTCGTTTAAAATATAGGGTAATTGATTGAAATATTGATGATTGCTGGCTAAAAATTCCGATATTTAACTACCATCAAAAACCAAAGCCATGAAAAGTATCTATATCGCAATCGTGTTCCTAATGGCGACTGTACCTGTGATATTGGCACCGCCACCGCCCATCCTGAACAAAAAAAGCGCGCACCATTCTACTATTTGCACTGGTAGCATACATGCGAAAACGGTAAAATCGGGTGCATGTAATCATCACTGCCCGAAGACCCAACACATTCAATAATAGATCCTTCGCTACACTCAGGATGACAAAGAGAACCTGAAGTCATGTCGAATTTATTTCGGCATCCCATAAGCAGGGTGTACAATAAGGCGGTTAGCTTGTCCTGTGGGATCCTGAAACAAGTTCAGGATGACGGTGCTTATTTATCATCATTTTCTCCCACGCTATTGCAACCCTTGTCATAGAGAACTTATCCCTCGTAAAAGATTTCTCCTTCCCCGTCAGCAGAACAGCTTCGGGCGAAAGCGGGCAGAACAATGGCGGCCTGTGCGGTTGGTGAGGCATTAGCGAACCTTGCCGAAGCGCAGGGAATGAGCGAACGAAGTGGAGGTGAGGTTTAGCAGCCCGTGGTTCTGCCTGATTTGCAGGGTAAAGGCTATGTGCGGCAAAGAAGCATTTCTGGTGACAGCCTTTTTGGTTACTTTTGTGGCGACAAAAGTGACTGGCCCTCCCGCGGCCAAGAGCGGGTATACGCCTTGCAAAGAGCAGCTCTGTACAGCTTATAGATTGCTTCGTACCTCGCAATGACGTGAGTTGTTGGGTTCTCCTAAACAAAAAACCCTGCCTTCCGGCAGGGTTCGCACATTTAACTATTTATAACTGAACAAAAAACTTCATTTTAAGAACACCCCATCGAGTTGCCGCAGTTAAGGCATTTGTAACAGGTACCCGAACGCAGGGTGGTGTGCCCGCATACGTTGCAGCTGGGGGCATCGCTTTGTACGCCCATGCTCAGGTCGACAGAAAGGCCTTGTTTTTTAGCATTGTTAAATCCAGCTGGATTATTAACCGGTACATACACATTGCTTTCGTCGCTATTAAAATCCTCGTCGCCCATTTGCGGGTTGCCGAGAATGCCATTTTTATCAGTAATGATATGAACCAGATCGGTCCGGTTCTGGTATTCGTAACCCAGCATCCGGAAAATATAGTCGATAATACTGGTGGCACTTTTGATATTGGCATGACCTACCACCATACCGGCAGGTTCAAAGCGGGTGAAAGTGAATTTCTCTACATACTCTTCCAGCGGTACACCATACTGTAATCCAACCGACACAGCGATGGCAAAACAGTTCATGAGCGAGCGAAAGGTAGCACCTTCCTTGTGCATATCCACAAATATTTCGCCCAGGGTGCCGTCCTCATATTCACCGGTGCGCACAAACACGGTTTGTCCGTCGATAATGGCTTTCTGGGTGAATCCACCGCGTTTAAAGGGCAGGTTCTTTTTCTCTACCACACGCGATAACTGCCGCATAAAATTGGTATCCTTCGATCTTTCCATGATAGCCATGGCTGCTTCAATCACCTGCTCCGGGGTAAGGTCGCTTAGTTTTACGTTGGCGGCTTCACCCAGTACCTCTTCCACGGTTTCCAGTTTGTCGTCGGCCTCTTCTTTAGCGTCGGATTTGGTGGATAGCGGCTGACTCAGCTTACAACCATCGCGGTAAAGTGCATTGGCTTTCAGGCCCAGTTCCCATGACAGTTGGTAACAATCCTTGATCTCATCAACTTTGGCCTCATTAGGCAGGTTAATGGTTTTTGATATAGCGCCAGATAAGAAAGGCTGCGCGGCGGCCATCATTTTAATATGGCCATGCGCATGGATATAACGCTCGCCTTTGGCGCCGCATTTATTGGCGCAATCAAATATGGGGTAATGAGCTTCTTTTAAATAAGGAGCGCCTTCAATGGTCATGGTGCCGCAGATGTATTCATTGGCTTCGGCTATTTGTTTTTTGCTGAAACCCAGCGCGCGCAGTACATTAAAGTCGGGTGCATTGTATTGATCGGCAGTGATGCCCAGGCGTTTCAGGCATTCCTCGCCCAGCGACCAGATATTGAACGCGAAGCTGATCTCAAAGGCCGATACCAGTCCTTTGTCGAGCTTTTCCAGTTCATCATCTGTAAAACCTTTGGCTTTTAAGCTGTCGGTATTAACGTGCGGCGCGCCTTTTAAACTGGCCGAGCCTTTCGCGTAGTTTACAATGGCGGTAACCTCGTGCTCGCGGTAGCCCAGGTTGCGCAGGGCTTCAGGCACGGCCTGGTTAATGATCTTGAAATAACCACCGCCCGATAGCTTTTTGAATTTTACCAGCGCAAAATCAGGTTCGATGCCTGTAGTATCGCAATCCATCACCAAACCAATGGTGCCGGTTGGGGCAATAACGGTGGTTTGGGCATTGCGGTAACCATGCTTTTCGCCCATTTCAACAGCCTTATCCCAGGCATTGCAGGCTGCTGATAACAGGTAATCGGGACAATATTTTGGATCGATACCCGGAGGGGCGATCTCTAAATTCTCGTAATTTTCGGTAGAATTATAGGCCGCATAGCGATGATTGCGCATCACCCGCAGCATGTGCTGTTTGTTATCGTTGTATTTGCGGAAGGGCCCCAGCTCGCGGGCCATTTCGGCGGAAGTAGCGTATGCTGTACCCGTCATGATAGCGGTGATGGCTCCGCCAATAGCACGGGCCTTGTCGCTGTCATAAGGTATACCGTTCACCATTAAAGCCGAACCCAGGTTAGCGTAGCCAAGGCCAAGGGTACGGTAATCGTAGGATAGCTGCGCTACTTCTTTGGATGGAAATTGCGCCATCAGTACCGAGATCTCGAGCACGATAGTCCACATGCGGCAGGCATGCTCAAAACCTTTTACATCAAATATTCGTGTTTGCGGATCAAAAAAATGCGCCAGGTTAATAGAAGCCAGGTTACAGGCCGTATTATCCAGGAACATATATTCGGAGCAGGGATTGGAGGCGTTGATCCGGCCACCTTCGGGACAGGTATGCCACTCGTTAATGGTGGTATCAAACTGCACACCCGGATCTGCACAGGCCCAGGCCGCGAAAGCGATATCGTCCCAAAGCTTTTGGGAAGCGACGGTTTTGGTCACTTTGCCGGTAATACGACTAGTGAGTTCCCAGGGTTTACCGCCTTTGAGGGCATGGAAAAAGCTGTTAGGTACACGCACCGAATTATTGGAGTTTTGGCCAGATACCGTGCGGTAAGCTTCGCCTTCGTAATCGGATGAATATCCGGCAGCTATCAGCGCGGCCACTTTCTTTTCTTCTTCTACCTTCCAGTTTACAAAGCCTTCAATTTCGGGATGATCCAGATCAAGACAAACCATTTTGGCTGCCCTGCGGGTTGTACCGCCTGATTTGATGGCACCGGCTGCACGATCGCCTATTTTCAGGAAGGACATTAAGCCCGATGAATAACCACCACCGGCCAGTTTTTCCGTTTCGCCGCGAATTTTGGAAAAGTTGGTACCTACGCCCGAGCCATATTTAAATATGCGGGCCTCGCGTACCCAAAGATCCATGATGCCGCCTTTGTTCACCAGGTCGTCATCAACAGAAAGTATAAAGCAGGCATGCGGCTGCGGGCGCTCGTAAGCCGAAGTTGATTTACTCAGCACTTCGGTAAGCGGATCCACAAAATAATGCCCCTGCGGCTTACCGGTGATGCCATATGAGTTATGCAGCCCGGTATTGAACCATTGCGGCGAATTTGGCGCTGCTAATTGGCCAACAATGGTATAAACTATTTCGTCATAAAAAATATCGGCGTCTTTTGGACTGGCAAAGTAGCCGTAGCGTACACCCCAGTCTTTCCAGCAATTGGCCATGCGATGCGCCACCTGCTTAATGCTTTTTTCGGCGCCGGTGCTGCCATCGGCTTGCGGTACGCCGGCCTTGCGAAAATATTTCTGTGCCAGTATATCGGTTGCCACCTGGCTCCATGCCGCGGGCACTTCTACATCGTTCATTTCAAACACAGCATCGCCCGATGGGTTACGGATCACCGACGATCGTCTATCGTATTTAAACAAATCAAATACGTTAATTCCTTCTTTAGTGAAGTAGCGTGTTGTTTTAAGCCCTTTCCCGCTGCTGGTGGCGGACATTTTGGAGGTAATGTTTTTGGCCATAGTATAATAGATTGGAGATAAGTGTGGTATTTTAAAAACACTAAGGGTGTTTTAATCAAAGCTATTAGTATAGGTATTATCTTTTATTTCAGAGTTTTCCACACATGTCAGTTAATAGCCCTCTGTGTCATATATTAACTTTTAATTATCTGATTATTAAATAATTACACGTGTTAATAATTAAAAAATTATCTTTTTGTAGCAATTTTTTGTAGCTTACAGTGCATTGATCCGGTGCAATACGCGTATATTAAACTGTTAATTAATTTACCAGTCCCTACACATGAAAAAATTAATTCTGATAGTGTTCATCGCTGCTTTTACACTGAGCGCCCATGCGCAGGAACAGCCCAAAGTATACAACCCAAATGCCGACGCCAAAGCGGAGATCAAAGTCGCGGTAAAACAAGCAGCGCAACAACATAAAAACGTGCTTTTACAAATTGGCGGTAACTGGTGCGTTTGGTGTATGCGATTTAACGAGCTGGTGACCAAAGATGCCGACCTGAACAAATACCTGAATGATAATTACGTGGTTTTGCACATAAATTATAGCAAAGAAAACGAGAACAAGGCCGTACTGGCCGACCTGGGTTATCCACAGCGTTTCGGTTTCCCGGTATTTGTGGTGCTGGATGATAAGGGTGCACGCCTGCATACCCAAAATTCGGGCTATCTGGAAGAAGGTAAGGGCCACAGTAAAGAAAAAGTCATGGGCTTTTTGAAAGACTGGTCGCCAGCCGCGGTTGATCCAAAAAGTTACGAAAAGGCGAAGTAGCACCTCCTAAAAGTAGTAATGTCCTAAAAGTGGCTGTCACCCTGAGCTCCGTCGAAGGGTTGAGCGCAGAGGCCTGTCCACCATGCTTCGACGGAGCTCAGCATGACATCCTTTTTAATAACCGCAATCATTCGGGAATAAAATTATATCAACAAAAAAAGGCTCACCATTACGGCGAGCCTTTTTCCATTAAAAGTATATTTAAATAAGGTTATTCAACAATGCTTACTTTAAGCATATTGGTTTTACCTTGTTTAATAATAGGCACAGCGGCAGTGTTGATCACTACGTCGCCGGCTTTGATGAGATCTTCTGATTTCAGGATGCCGTTTACATCGCTGATGGTTTGATCGGTACTTTCCAGTTTATCGTAGAAAAAGGCCCGTACACCCCAAACCAAACTTAAAGCATTTAGCAGTTGTCTGTTGGAGGTAAATATATAAGTACTTGCCTGCGGTCTGTGGCTCGAGATCTGGAAGGCGGTATAACCCGATGTGGTCATGGATACGATACCTACCGCGTTGGTGTGCTGTGCCAGGTGAACGGCCGATTCGCAAACCGCGTTGCTCAGATAATCTGGCGATGCCGGGTCGGTATCATTAACCTTAGCGGTATTGAAGCTGTAACCAAACTCCTCTACGTTACGCACAATTTTAGCCATAGTTTCGATAACAATAACCGGGAACTCACCAACTGAAGTTTCGCCGCTTAGCATCACCGCATCGGCGCCATCCAGTACAGAGTTGGCTACGTCATTCACCTCAGCACGTGTTGGGCGCGGGGTGGTGATCATAGATTCCAGCATCTGGGTAGCTACAATTACCGGTTTTGAAGCCGCGCGACATTTGGTGGCGATCATTTTTTGCAGCAATGGCACTTCTTCCAATGGCATTTCTACCCCAAGGTCGCCACGGGCCACCATCACACCGTCGGTAGCGGCAATAATTTCGTCGATGTTATCAATAGCTTCAGGTTTTTCAACTTTAGCGATAACCTTGGCAGCTTTGCCGCTTTGGGCGATGATATGTTTTAGTTCAATAATGTCCTGACCGGTACGTACAAATGATAAGCCTATCCACTCCACATCATATTTCAACGCGAATTGCAGGTTGATCAAGTCTTCTTCGGTTAAGCTTGGGATAGATACTTTGGTGTTTGGCAGGTTAACCCCTTTACGTGAAGTTAAGATACCGCCGTGAACCACTTCGCAAATAACGGTGTCTTTTTTGTTGGTTTCAATAACGCGTAACTGCAGTTTACCGTCATCCAGCAAAATAATTTCATTGGCCTGTACATCCTGAGGGAAGGTATCATAAGTAATGTAGATCTGCTCGTCATTACCGATACATTCCTGAGTGGTGATTTTAATATGAGTTCCGTTAACCAGGTGAATGCCACCATCTTTTACCAAACCGATACGGATTTTAGGGCCCTGTAAATCGGCCAGGATACCTACGTTGGTTTTGTATTGTTCGTTAATTTCGCGAATGATGTCAATTACGGCTTTATGATCCTCCGGTCTTCCGTGCGAAAAATTAAGGCGGCAAACATTAACACCGGCTTTGATCATGGCTAATAAAACATCTTTTTTAGCTGACGCCGGGCCCATGGTGGCTACAATTTTAGTACGATTATAGTATAGTTTCATATTGTTCGGGTTAAACTGGCTTACATTATATTTAGTGTAAAACCAACACTCTATTTTTAAATTTTGCGCTAAAATAACAGATTTTCCCGTGATTTTATTTTTTTCGGATCAATCTTTACGGCGGCCACAATTTCGGGTATCTTATTAATGGTTGATACCAGGTTGTCCAGATCGTCGTCGTCAATGTAATTCTTGATCATCACAAAGTAGTCGGCACTCCTTATCTCGGGCACCAAATAGCCGTCAGATCCCTTATTACCAATAAAATAGAAGTCGGTCTCGGTGGTTTCCCACTGGTAATGGAACAGCGAGAACAAAACGGGTTCGGCCCCCTGATATATATCAACGGCGAGGTCGTTTGTTCTAACAAAATTAAAGTTTAAAGATTTGTTGATAAGGTAACAAACGCGGTAATCTTTTAATGATGTGGTTATGGCGATAAGCACAAAATCAAAATCGATCTCAAACTTTAAAAATTTCCTGTTCAAAATCATTACTTTTACAAACGTCAAAATTACGAATACAAACCGTTTGAATAAAATTTTGTTACCGAAATATATTGTAAAAGTTTTAGATTTGATAATTGACAGAATTTATTTTTCTTTGCACTGAATTTTTATTAATCATTAAACTATAAAGACTATGTCTGATATCGCTTCAAGAGTAAAAGCTATTATCGTAGAAAAACTGGGTGTTGACGAAAGTGAAGTTACACCAGAAGCGAGTTTCACCAATGATCTTGGTGCCGACTCGTTAGACACCGTGGAACTAATCATGGAGTTTGAAAAAGAATTTAACGTGGCTATTCCTGACGATCAGGCTGAAACTATTGGTACTGTTGGCCAGGCAGTTGCTTATCTTGAAAAAAACGTTAAATAAGACTCCCTAACTGGATTAAATGGAGTTTAAAAGAGTTGTAGTAACCGGGCTTGGAGCACTTACTCCAATTGGTAACACGGTTTCAGATTACTGGAACGGTTTGATCAATGGGGTAAGTGGCGCTGCCTTAATCAAAAGTTTTGATACTGAAAAGTTCAAAACTAAATTCGCATGTGAAGTAAAGAACTTTGATGCGGATGGTTTTTTGGGCCGTAAAGACGCCCGTAAATTAGATCCCTTTGTTCAATACGCCCTTTTCTCAACAGAAGAGGCCGTAAAAGACGCGGGATTGGATTTTACAAAATTAGATACCAGCCGTATAGGAGTTATCTGGGGATCAGGTATTGGTGGTTTAAAAACGTTTTTGGACGAAGTTGTTAACTTTGCCAAAGGCGACGGTTCACCCCGTTTTAACCCTTTCTTTATCCCTAAAATGATAGCAGATATTGCTCCCGGCCATATTTCTATTAAATATGGTTTGCGCGGGCCAAATTTCTCAACCGTTTCTGCCTGTGCTTCATCAAACAATTCATTGATAGATTCATTTAACTATATCCGCCTGGGTAAAGCTAACATGTTTATCAGTGGTGGTTCTGAAGCCATCATCAATGAAGCAGGTATCGGAGGCTTTAACGCTATGCACGCTTTATCAACCCGTAACGATGATCCGGCAACGGCATCGCGTCCGTTTGATCTGGACAGGGATGGTTTTGTGGCCGGCGAAGGCGCGGGTACCATAATTTTAGAAGAACTGGAGCATGCAAAGGCTCGTGGCGCTAAAATTTATGCCGAAATGATGGGCGGTGGCATGAGTGCCGATGCTTACCACATGACAGCACCACACCCGGATGGGCTTGGCGCAGCATTGGTTATGAGATCGGCCCTACAGGATGCTAACCTTACACCTGCCGATATTGATTATGTAAATGTTCACGGAACATCTACACCAATCGGCGATCCGCAGGAGATCAAGGCTATACATGATGTTTTTGGCGACGATATTTATCGTATCAATATCAGTTCAACCAAATCAATGACCGGTCACCTGTTAGGTGCGGCTGGCGCGGTTGAAGCGATAGCGTCAATACTAGCTTTAAAGAATGGTATCATCCCCCCTACTATTAACCATTTTACTGACGATCCTGCTTTTGACCCTAAAATCAATTTTACCTTTAACACGGCTCAAAAGCGCGATATAAGGATAGTTCAAAGCAACGGATTTGGTTTTGGTGGCCATAATGCTTCTGTTATATTTAAAAAGTACGAAGATTAATCGTGGTTGTGGATGCCTATCAGTCAGTTTTATAAGCTATATATATCACCCAATAGGAAATACGTTAAGATTTTAAAGAATTTGCTCGGTTTTGTGCCGGGCAATTTGTCTTTATACCGTTTGGCTTTCCGGCATAAGTCGGTTGCTCAAAACGTAAAAAAAGGGGTAAAAAACAGTAACGAGCGCCTGGAATTCCTGGGCGATGCCGTGCTGGGCAGTGTTGTGGCCGAAGTACTCTTTAAGTTATACCCTTATGAAGACGAAGGCTTTTTGACCGAACTGCGCTCCAAAATAGTAAGTCGTGTAAATCTTAACCAGCTTGCCCGCAAACTGGGTTTTGATAAACTGATTGAGTATGATAGCCGTATGCTTAATTCAAGCAGGCAGGGATCATTACTGGGCGATGCCTTTGAAGCGCTGGTTGGAGCCGTTTACCTGGATAAAGGATATGATTTTACCAAAAATTTCCTGATCAACCACATCATCAAATCGCATATTGATATCCATAAGCTGGAACAAACCGAAACAAATTTCAAAAGCAAACTGATTGAATGGTGCCAGCGCCACGGTCGTGATATTATTTTTGAACTGGTAACCAACCTGGAAGGCGAAAGCACCAAGCTTTTTACCATACAGGCCAGTGTTGACGGCGAAGTAATGGGCGAAGGTAAGGAGTTCAGTAAAAAGAATGCCGAAAAACTGGCCGCCGAAAAAGCCTGTGAGTCTTTAGGCATTTAATATCAGCTTAAAAGGTGGGTGTCATGGTGAGCTCCGTCGAACCATGGTGGGCAGGCCTCTACGCACGAGTCTTCGACAAGCTCAGACTGACAGGCTCTTTTACATACACCTTTTATAATACTATTGTAACCCCGCTAGTGAGATGCCGAAACAAGTTCGGCATGACTTTTTCAACTCCCCATCAATGTTTTTCCTTTTTCAAAGTCTCACCTGGTTGTGATAGTTGCAGTGTACTATCCTTTTTGATAAAGGTTGGCGAATTCAATCCTTCCAGCACATCTTTTTCGCCACTGCTTTTATAGTAATCATATGCTTTTTGCATATGCTTGATCAGGTCGTAATCGGTCCAGCCTTTCAGATCCTCGTATGATGGGGTATAGTAATTCATGAACCTGCGTGCGGCACTGTCGGTAGGCAATTTGGTATATTGTTTTACAAAACTAGTATTGTACCGTTTGTTAATTTCAGCCTGCTCGGCCTCTCCTTTGGCAAAATTGGCAAAACGACGCGCGCGGCCCGGGGTTTTGCCAAACAGTTCGTAAAGCCCTGTAAGTGGACTGCTTAAAAACGAAAGCACAGGGGGCTTGCCATTATAAAAAGTACCCTGTTTGCGATAATCGCTCATGATCTCGTTAAGCTCCTGTTTTTTGGTTTGGCCAAGCACCTTTACTTCGGCCAGCTTAATCACCGGCTGCATATATACCGGCATATCGCTGTTATTCAGTACCACAATCTTTTGTGGGGTAAACTCATCCTTCGTAAAAAGCAGCGTATCGCCGGCAGAGGCCTTTATCGAAAACCAGCCCAGATCATCGCTGATCATTAGACTGTTTGTTTTGAGGTTTTTGATCAAAACCTGGCCAATACGTTCGGGTGTGCTCTTTTTTGAGATCACTCCTTTGAGCGTAAAATCCTGGGCTGAAGCTATTAAAGCGGAACAAAAACAGGCAATAAAAAGCAGGGAAAAACGATAATGCATGAGTGTGATATAACGTAAAGATACCAACTGTATTTTACACCAAATGTAAAAAAGTGTTAAAATTGGCATTGCACCTTAGTCAATAAACGAAGCAAAGGACATTTAAAGCCAATTAATAATTGTAACTTTTGGCTTAAAACTCAGGACTTCAGACTCAGAACTCCCCCTTTCAAACTTCAAAACAAAAACCCTATCTTTGCACATGATAAAATCCATGACAGGGTATGGAATTGCCAGTTTTGACTCCGGTAATACTAAATATACCGTTGAGATCAAATCCCTGAACAGCAAATTTCTTGAGTTATCCCTTCGCTTGCCGAAAATATTCTCCGAAAAAGAGTTTCAGTTGCGTAATGATTGCAGCAAGCAAATTGAGCGTGGTAAAGTAAACCTGTCTATCAATATTGAGCAGGTAAATGCCGCGGTAAAAGCTGCCGGCATCGATAAAGATCTGCTTAAACAATACTACTTACAGCTTAAAGAAGTGAGTGAGGAACTTAATGAACCCACAAGCAACCTGTTACAACTTGCTTTAGGTTTACCGGAAGTGGTGAAATATGACGATGAAACCGCATCAGAAGATGAGTGGAAGCTGGTTGAAAAAACATTTCAGCAGGCTTTAGCTGCATTTCAGCAATTCCGCTCGGATGAGGGTAATGTATTAGAGAATGATGTGAAACACCGTATCAACATCATCCTGAAAAATCTGGAGCTGGTAGAATTGGAAGATCCTAAACGTGTACCCCTGATACGTGAACGCCTCAATACTTTTTTAAGCGAAGCTGCCGACAGGGAAGCTATCGACCAAAATCGTTTTGAGCAGGAATTGATCTACTATATTGACAAACTGGATATCACGGAAGAAAAGATACGTCTTAAAACTCACTGCGAGTATTTCATCGAAACCTTGAAAAATGCCGATGCAAACGGCAAAAAATTGGGTTTTATCTCACAGGAGATCGGTCGCGAAATAAATACCCTGGGCTCCAAAGCCAATGATGCCAACATCCAGAAACTGGTAGTAGGCATGAAAGAAGAGCTCGAAAAAATTAAAGAACAACTGTTAAACGTTTTATAGTAGCTTATAGTTGATGGTTCATAGATCATGGCCTTTTGCTATGATTATGTGCTATTAACTATGAACCATTATCCATTAACTATGAACCCGGAAGGTAAACTCATCATATTCTCTGCTCCGTCGGGAGCGGGTAAAACCACCATAGTACATCACCTGCTTAGCAAAATGCCCGAGCTTGAATTTTCAATTTCGGCAACAACCCGTGAATGCCGTGGAGATGAGGTTCATGAGAAAGATTATTACTTTATCAGCAAAGAGGAGTTTTTGCACCGTATTGCCAAAAAGCAGTTTGTAGAGTTTGAAGAAGTTTACAGCGGCACATTTTATGGCACCCTGCGTACCGAAATTGAACGGATCTGGGCAATGGGCAAAACCGTTATATTTGATATTGACGTAGAAGGCGGCATGCACCTGAAACGTAAGTACGATGGACAGGCCCTGGCCATATTTGTACAACCCCCATCACTAGAGGTTTTGATAGAGCGCCTTACCGGCCGCGGTACCGACAGCGAAGAAAAACTGAAGGAACGTTTTGCCAAAGCCGAAAAAGAACTAAAATACGCCCCCCAGTTTGATATTATCCTTAAAAATTACGATCTTGAAACGGCTTGTAACGAAGCTGAACAACTGGTGAGGGATTTTATTAGCCCCCCGGCCCCCTAAAGGGGGAGTTCTGGATAACTCATTTAGGACTGGGCCTTTCAAAAAACATTTTAATTATTCCTCCTGCTGGGGGTTAGGGCGCATAACATGAAAATAGGCTTACTGTTTGGTTCATTTAACCCCATACACATAGGGCACCTGATCATTGCCAATTATATGGCCAATCATACCACCCTGGATAAGGTTTGGCTGGTGGTATCACCACAAAACCCGCTAAAAAAGTATGGCGATCTGATCAATACTTACGACAGATTGGAAATGGCTAAACTGGCTACAGACCATGCCACCAACATTAGCGTAAGCGATGTAGAGCTAAAATTGCCCCAGCCATCCTACACCATTGATACACTTGCCCATCTGAAAGAAAAATATCCCGAACACGATTTTGCCCTAATCATGGGTTCAGACAACCTGGGTACACTGCACAAATGGAAAAACTATAAGCTGATACTACGCGATTACAAAATATACGTATATCCCCGTCCGGGTTATGAGAATGCCGAACTGGCCGATCACCCAGCGGTTACCATCACCATGACCCCACAAATGGAGCTGTCGGCTACCTTTATTCGCAAATCCATCGCCGAAAAAAAGAACATACAATATTTTGTACCAGACCCGGTCCTGAAATTTATTGAAAGCAAGGGATTGTATCGGTAGGTTATCATTACAGTCTTGGTTCTTGATTCTTATTTCTTGATTCTATCTTCCTATCTTTGTTCCTGTGAGCGAAAAAACCATACTTAAACTGCAGCTGCCTACCGATCCGCTTTGGGTTAAAAACGTGGTAGAAAGCAATATTGAGGAGTTACTGACCGATCATGCTTTTTGCGAGCAAAAGGCGGCTAGCAATGCCATTACCCTTATTGTGCAAAACCCCAACCTGAACGATCTGGTACAGGAGATGGCGCTGCTGGTTCAGGAAGAGATGGATCATTTTAAGCGTGTTCACGATATTATATTGCAGCGCGGCTTTGTACTGGGCCGCGAGCGTAAGGATAATTATGTGAATGAGCTGCGTAAATTCATCATTATAGGCGGCGGTCGCGAAGCCCAGCTGATCGACAGGCTGCTGTTTTCGGCCATGATAGAGGCCCGTAGCTGCGAACGGTTCAAGGTATTATCAGAAAACATTGGTGATACTTATCTATCTGAATTTTACCACGAATTGATGGTGAGTGAAGCCACGCATTATGCCATGTTCATTCGCCTGGCTAAAAAATACGCGGTTGAAATAGATGTAGAAAAACGCTGGAAAGAGTTCCTGGAATACGAAGCCAAGGTGATACAAAACTACGGTAAGAGCGAGACCATACACGGGTAGTTCGTCTATACAAACGGGCTAAATATCGATACTTTTTTTATTACTGGCTTTGATTGTGTTACTTTATGAATGTCGCGCTTTAAAGCCTTTTCTGTTATTATACATATTGCGGGCTGGTTGTTGTTTATGGCTTTCCCGTTGTTGTTCTTAAACAACCGCGGGCAGGATGACATCACCTGGTCATTGCTGCAAAAACACAACTATTGGCTGTTTTGCTATACTTATGTTTTTCTTTTTTACAGCAATGCTTACTTTCTTATTCCCAAATTCTTTTTAAAAAAGAAGTATACGCTATACAGTATCATTGTGCTGCTGCTATTTGCCGGCGTGTATTACCTGCAACCCTTTGACAGGCTGTTACACAGTGCCGAGAACCGGGCAAATGATCAACCGGTAAACCAGGGCCCTCCTTTTGAATCATCGACCGCAGATTACCGGAATGATGGTGCTCCACCGCCGCCGCCTGGGGGACCAGATCACAGAAATCGTTTTCCGGATGATAGGCCCGGGCAAAATCCACCCTTACGATGGCATACGCGTCATCGATCATTGGACAGCATTAGCCTGTTTATATTTATCATGATCATGGCCTTAAGCACAGCCATTAAGATCATACAGCAATGGCGACTTACGGAGCGCCGCGCCATACGTGCCGAAGCCGATAAAACTACTGCCGAGCTCTCCTTTTTAAAGGCACAGATCAATCCGCATTTTTTGTTCAATACACTCAACAATATTTACACGCTTGCCGTTATAAAGGATGATCATGCTGCCGATAGTATCATGAAGCTGTCAAACATTATGCGTTATGTGACCGATGATGTAGTGGATGATCTGGTACCACTGCAAAGCGAGGTAGACTGTATCAGCGATTATATCGAATTACAGCGTTTACGTATCAGTGATCACACCACCGTCAACTTCATCGTAGAAGGTAATGTTGAAGGCAAAAAAATAGCGCCACTGGTACTGATGACCTTTATAGAGAATGTATTTAAATATGGGGTGAGCAAACATGAAAAAACAACTATCGACATCAATATTCGCGTGAGCGACACTGATATTTCTTTCTTTTGCAGAAACCACGTGTTTGTGAGCAGGGATGAGAGCCAGCCTACCGGAATAGGGATCAAAAACACCCGGCAGCGGTTAAACCACCTGTACCCAGGCAGCCATCTATTAAATATATGGAGCGAAAATGATCAGCATTCAGTACAGCTTATTATAAAGATCTGACATCTATGGTACTTCAATGTATAGCAATTGATGATGAGCCTTTGGCCTTGCGGCTGATAAGCGAGTATGTATCGCGCTTCCCGGCGCTGCAACTGGTTAAAACATTTGACGATGCTATATCAGGCGCCGAGTTTTTAAAAACCAAACCCGTCGATCTCCTTTTCATCGATATTAATATGCCTGATATCACCGGTATCGACCTGGTACGCGCCCTGCAGATAAAACCCATGGTGATATTTACTACCGCTTATAAAAACTTTGCCTTCGAGGGTTTTGAGCTGGAAGCGCTGGATTATATCCTGAAACCCATCAATTTTAAGCGTTTTGAAAAAGCGGTGGAAAAGGCCGTTGATTATTACCGCTATAAGAACAGTACAGGTAGCGAGCAACCCGAAGAAAGCCTGTATGTGTATTCAGAATACCGTATGGTAAAAATAGACCTAAACGCCATTGAATATATTGAAAGCATGGAAGATTATATTAAGATACATCAAACCAATGCCCCAACAGTGCTCACACTGATGTCGTTAAAAAAGGTACTTGAAAAATTGCCTCCCGATAAATTTCAGCGCATACACCGCAGCTATATTGTACCACTTGGCAAGATCCGCTCTGTCCAGAACCGCAAAATTAAATTGACTAATGTTGAGCTTCCTGTGAGTGACAGTTATCATGAAATGGTCCGCAACTGGATGAAATCCAGGTAAAAAATCGTATCTATCGGCACAAAACACCCGTTTACCGATACACTCCCCTTCCAGACTACTTCCTCATATACATTTACATTAATAATAAAACACATTGTTTAACCTTATTAATCCGGTATATCATGGAACGTAAAAGCTTTCTTCGCACCTTTGCTGTAGCCGCGGCGGCTGGCCCCTTGCTTATTGAAGCCTGTAAAAAAGATTCAACATCAACCCAAACAGACACTACTACCACCACTACATCAACTAATGGTACTACGTGTACCACCACCCCAACAGAAACAGAAGGGCCATACCCTTACGTTGGTGGCGAAATAACCAACCCGCTGAACAGGGCTGATGTTACCGGCGGGCAAACCGGAGTACCCTTAGCCGTAAATTTCCTGGTAGTGAACGTAAACGACAACTGTAATGTAGTTACCGGTGCCCGGGTAGACATATGGCATTGTAATAAAGATGGCTATTACTCCGGATACGCAAACCAACCCGGCCTGCTGGGTAGCAAAAGCTATGTGGGCGAAACCTGGCTGCGCGGATACTTACTTACTGATAGTTCGGGCCTGGCTAAATTTACTACCATTTATCCCGGTTGGTATGGCGGCAGGGCCACCCACATACACATGGAAGTTTTTGTGAATAGTGTATTGAAAAAAGTATCCCAGCTTACTTTCTCTGAAACCATATCTGATGTCGTGCATGTTTCTACTTTATATGCAGCACATGGTGTAAACCCCATACGCAACGCGAGCGACAGTGTTTTTGGCGACTCGGCAACCGACCTGGCATTGGAAACCCTGGCTTTAACGGGCAGCGTTTCGGCAGGATATTCGGGCACTTTTACTATTGGCGTGGCACTTTAAAAAAGTTGTACGTGATGCGTTTGACGTTATACGTACACAGCTGTATTCTCATTCAAAACTTATTACGTATTACGTACAACGTATGACCTAAAAAAATCAAAAGAAATGGCACTCATCAAATTAGCATATAAACAGATCATTGATGCATCGGCGCAGGGCAGGTTTGAAAGAAGCGTGTTGCAGGCATCGTACCAGGAGTTTTTGCTCAAAATGCAAACCTATAACCCTAACCTGGAATTTAAAACTTTTACCGCGTTAAAAGCCCACGATGGCCGGGCCAATTCGCTGCATTATAAATTGAGTTTCTCGGTCGGTCATTTTATACAGGCTCTGGATAATAAGATACCCGGATTGACCGATAACCTGGGAAACGCTGTCAAATTTGAGCTGCCGCAGTTTGAACTGATAGAATCACATATCAATGATATTTCGTCGCACAAAGTAGCTATCACTTATACCACCGGCATTTTAACCCTGGTTAATCAACTGGCGGAGTTTATGGTGTTGGCAGAGGGCGATGTATCCGAAAAATTTGTAGCGGATACATTTATATTAAAAATGCAGCATGGGCTTTCTATAACCAGTTACCAGGAGTATCAACCCGAGCCGCTGTTTAGAGATACTTTCCAACAGGTTTAGCCCGCTATTATCCCCTTTTTTCATGATGTCAGGTTGGCGTCTGTGTGTTTTACACGCAGGCGCTTTTTTGTTATGCTTTAACAAAACCTACCACATTTTGCAGGTAGTTGTCCATCATATCAATATCAACCACATCGTTAATAAAACCGATGTACATATCCGGACGTACGATGATGGCTTTCTTCTGCTTTTCTTTAATACCAAAAGCATCAAACACTTGCTGGTTTTTGGCCGATGGCGGCAGGTAAAAAAAGTTAAGGGTACCCGTATAGTTTTGGGTAATCCATTTGGCCAGGGTAAACAGATCTATCTCCTGTAGCTTACCCAGGGTTATCATGGTAAAACCGGACTTGCTGCACCACTCATGCAGATCGGTTTCCTGTTGTTTCTTTTCGTCGAACACTTTGAGGTAGGGCAACCTGTCGCCGGCTTTTACAGGCGAATCATGGCTCAAATGTAAACTGATCTGGCTTTCGCGATAGTTAATACCGATTTGAGATATCCGTTTAAAAAAAGCTGCTCTTAATTCTGGTTTACCCCAAACGTGTTTCAATATAACAGGTAAGGCCCATTTTTTGAACAGGCCCACAAACCAATTGCGCGATAGTATCAATTTAAAAATACGGTCGGTGGTGTTCAGCAGGTCTTTCGCTACGGGCATACGTTCGGCAGCATAGCTATCCAGTATTTTTTCCTGGAGTTGGTTATTCACTACCCCAGCCAGCTTCCAGGCCAGGTTGTAGGCATCCTGCAAACCCGTATTCATGCCCTGCCCGCCCACTGGCGAATGGATATGCGCGGCATCGCCAATTAAAAAACATCGGTTCTGTCTGAAATTATCGGCCATGCGATGATGCAACTGATAGGTAGTAAACCAATTGGTACGCTCCATCCCTATAGTTTGCCCGGTAATAGCATCCAGGTATGGCAGCGCTTCTTCTATTTGCAGATCCTCTCGTTGATCGAGCTCAGCGGGCAGCTGACCAACAACGCGATAACATTGCTCTTCGGGCATTGGAAAAAAGGCAGCGAATCCTTTTTTTGATAAAAACAGATTAACCTTATCGCCAAAAGCATTACTTATTTTCACATCAGCCAGGTAAAACTGGTGCTGGTAGGTATCTCCATTAAAGGGTATCTGTAGCTGTTTACGCACCAGGCTGTGTGCCCCGTCGGCACCAATGAGCCAGTCGCAGGTTATATGCTGGGTTTCCTCAGCGCTTTGTAATTGTACTATCACCTTACCGGCCTGCTGCTCTATGGTCAATAACGAAGTATTCCAGTAAACGGGACAACAGTTCAATGTTAAAAAGTCGAGCAAAAGACGTTCGTTCTTGCTTTGCTGGTACAGGTGCACAAACGGGAAAGCGGTTTGCCCCTCGCCCACATTACTTAATGATAAGGAGGCTACTTCTTTACCTTCCTGGTTAAACACAACCCCCGAAGCTTGTTTTCCCCCTTTTATAATGGTATCAATAACGCCCATTTGCCGGTATATCTCCAGCGAACGGGCCTGCACGGCCAATGCCTTGGAATGAGTGGTTGGGCCTTGTTTACTATCAATAATTACAGGCTGCACACCATAGCGCAATAACTGAGCAGCCATCATCAGGCCCGAAGGGCCGGCTCCCACTATCAATACGCTGGTATGATGCTGCGTAACCGTCATTTAATTATTAATGAAACCATCATGAGCGACCGCTCAAAAAACCGAAATAAATATAGCTCATGATAGCTTCATTACCTTTAAAAAACAAATAATTCTAATGAAAAAGCAGGAAAATTGTTGGCCGCTTGTGCAATTCGGGTACTTTTTTCTGCCACTCGGCAATAGTTTTGGTTTGTACAAATTCTGTAGGAGCGGTAAGATCGGTTGCTATGCAGAGTTTGGTTTTTGGATTGGCGGTCTTTAATATTTCTTCCAACATGGGATTATTGCGGAAAGGTGTTTCAATAAACAGCTGAGTTTGATCGAGCTTAATGGCTGTAGCTTCCAGTTCTTTGATCTTTTTACTGCGCAGTAACTTATCAATCGGCAAATAGCCATGAAAAGTAAAGCTTTGGCCGTTAAAACCAGAAGCCATCAGCGCCAGTAAAATAGAGCTTGGGCCTACCAGAGGTACTACTTTAATACCCATGCGGTGTGCTTTATCTACAATTTCGGCGCCTGGATCAGCTATGCCAGGGCAGCCGGCTTCGCTCATCAAGCCCACATCGTTACCGGCCTGTAAGCCTTTAAAAAAGTCGGCTGTACCCATATCGCGGTTATATTTGCTGTAATCGTGAATGAGCAGTTCGCTTTGCGGCGTTTTTAAACCGGCCAGCTTTAAAAATTTGCGGGCGGTCTTTTCATTCTCCACAATATACTCTTTGATACTGTTAATGGTATCAACCAGGTAAGGGGTAAATGATTTGGCAGCCGTTTCTTCGGCCAGCGGTACGGGGATTAAATAAAGGGTTCCATAGGGCATATTGCAAAGTTGGTGTTTTTTGTTTAATTTAAGCTATTGAAAGGAGCCTGAAAAAAATGAATTCATTAGGCGTAAACTGGTTTATTGAGGGATATATTGATTTTGAGCAAAAAAAGTACGTCCTGCTGAATTATTTACAGGAAATTAACCGCCATTTTGATAAGAGCAGGCTGTATCCCAACCTGGCCGATCTTATTTTTCATTACAACAACCTGGTTGATTTTAGAAAGAACAAAACGGTGCTCCAGCAGGCCTTTCCGCAACGCTTAACACAGGCAGATATCGACGCGGTAAAGCTTACCTATCAAAAGATCATTAAAGATGATCAAAACATGCAGGAAATAGAGCAGATCATCGCCTTTGCCCTGTCAAAAATGGATCCCGCGATACAAACGGGCAAAGAGATCTATGATTTTGTAGAAAGCCGGCTTAATATTGATCCGGTAGGTATTGTACCCCTGATGCCGTATCACGGCTATTTTTCGTTACGCAACGGCAAGGAGCGTACCAACTGGATATATGAATATCACCTTACTATTTTTGAGGATAAGGATGATAAGTACCGTGGCATCAATATATCATTTATTGATACTTATGAGCACAGCATCACCAACACACCCGAGGCTATGAAGCTGAGCCTGATCAACCGCAACAAGTTTTTACCCAACCCGGCGGTATATTATGTGCACAGCGATATCACTTTTCCATTGGAGCAAACGCTGTTGCCGGTAGCTAAAAGGAGTTTGGTAAAATATATTTCGAGCGCGGCGTAGTCCTTTCCGTCATCCCGAACTTGTTTCGGGATCTCATTAAACGGTAGCCGTCATACTGTATATTTTGCATATAAGATGCCGAAATAAATTCGGCATGACGTTGTGATTTTAACCCCAGGCACAATAAATCTTAAAATATTGTGATAGCCCAAAGTTTTATTATTTTTGAGCTCACAAAATTAACGACATGAATTTTCCAGCTGAGTTAAAATACACCAAAGACCACGAGTGGATAAGAGTTGAAGGCCAAGAAGCAACTGTGGGCATTACCGAATTTGCACAGCGCGAATTAGGTGACATTGTTTACGTTGACGTTCCTACCAAAGGAAAAGCCCTTGAACAGGATGAAGTTTTTGGAACGATAGAGGCTGTAAAAACCGTATCTGACCTGTTTTTGCCGGTTGCCGCTACCATTATAGAAGTTAATCCAGCTTTAGACGGAGAGCCTGAGTTGGTAAATAGCGACCCTTATGGCGAAGGCTGGCTGGTTAAGATCTCGATAACAAATGCATCAGAAATAAATGATCTTCTATCGGCTGATGCCTATACGAAGCTGGTTTCTTAAATGAAATTATTTCTAAAATATCATGGGCTCACTATTTTGTGGGCCTTATTTGTTTTTACCATGTGCGCCGTTGATTTGGGAGATGCCGGCAACTCGCCCATGTTTTTCCCGGGCTTTGATAAATTGACCCATACCGGCTTCTTTTTCACGCTGATAGTGCTTTTTTGCAATGGGATAATAAGGCAACAAAAACCACGGTCGCTCTCGTATAAACAGATAGTTTTAGTTACAATAGTTGCCATTTTTTTTGGTGGGCTGATAGAGATACTTCAGCTCACCATTTTTACTTGGCGCAGCGCCGATTGGAGCGATCTTTTTGCAGATACTTTGGGTACCTGCATGGGTATATTTGCAGTACTGGTAACATTAAGAGCAACGGGTTATGGTAAAAAATAAATTCATTGTATTAGGCGCCATGATAGCATTGATTGGCCTGTCGTCATGCGGCATATTTAAAAAAAGCTGCAACTGCCCGCACTTTGGGAAAGTAAAGCCGGATGTGCGGATATGCAAATATGCAGGTGTGCAGATGATGGGGTAGATTGATGTGCAAATATGCAGATGTGCAGATTATGGGGTAGTGTTGATAGTATACTCAAATAAGAAGTAAGGCTGGGTCCTCCCAAACATCTTCGTAAGTATCTGTTATTAAAAATCTCATTCCAGGAGCAAGGCCTAAATATTGGGCGATTATCGGAAACGATTCAATGATATGTATTACATGTACAGGTTCAAAAAAGTCAGGATCTGATGAAAAATTCTCTCCCGCCCAAATGTACCAACCAGTTGTGTCACCTTCATGGGGATGCCGGAGCCCATTTATAGGCCAAATTCCATCTTTTAGATTCTTAGCTACTCCTATTTTTGAAATCGGTAATGATTCGTAGTAAGGTGAGCCATATTTTTCACATATAGCCATTTGTTCTGTTTTGCAATCCATCATTTTCTTTCCTCGCATAAATATCTGAATAATCCACATATCTAAACTCGCCATATTTTTATCTTTTCTCATTTGCACATCTGCACATCTGAAACACACCTGCACATCTAAAATCGTCATCATTTTATCATTTCTCATCTGCACATCTGAAATTTGCACATCTGCACATCAATCTCACTGTTGTTATTTGGATTTAATATAAATAAGATTACATTTGCTGTGGTTTAAAATTATACGATGACACTTTCACAACTTGAAGTAGGCGAAATAGGAATTGTAAAGGAATTTACTGATCTGGAAATGTCGGTAAAACTGATGGAAATGGGTTGCCTGCCAGGCGAGGAAATAAGAATTTCGCGCATCGCCCCGCTCGGTGATCCAATCGCTATCCATGTTTCGGGCTACCAGTTAAGTCTGCGTAAATTTGAAGCTTCCACCATTGTGTTGCAGTAGTTTTGTAAAAATTGAAAGCCGACATAAGAGTTGCACTTGTAGGAAATCCCAACACCGGTAAATCAACTCTCTTTAATATACTAACCGGTCTTAATCAAAAAATAGGAAATTTTCCCGGGGTTACTGTTGACAAAAAAACAGGTTTTTGCCAACTGCCCGATGGCCGCACCGCCGAGATCATTGACCTACCCGGTACTTACAGCATCTATCCTAAAAGTAAAGACGAATCCATCGTATTTTCAGTTCTGGCCGATAAAGCCAAAGGGCTAACACCCGATCTGATCGTGGTGATACTGGATGCCTCAAACCTGAAACGCAACCTGCTGCTTTATACCCAGATAGCCGATCTTAAAATACCCATCGTGGTAGCTTTAAACATGATCGATGTATCGGATAAAGCAGGCATAGATATTGACATCGATCTGTTTGCTAAAAAACTAGGGGTACAGGTGGTGCCTGTTTCCGCTCGCAAGATCAAGGGTATCGATCAGCTTAAAAACGCCATCGCTTACGCCAATAAAATAGCACTGCAACAGGACACCATTGATGTAGAAGCTATTGCCCCGCAAATTATAGCGCAAATTCAGGACGACCTGAAGATCGACAACTCCTACCTGGCTTTGCAACTGGCGCATCAGCATGAAACGTTAAGCTATCTTTCAACCGAGCAAAGTGACCGTATTGAGAAATTGGAGCACGAATTTTCTTTCCATTCACAAAAATCACAGGCCGCAGAAACCATCGCCCGCTACAATTTCATCAACGATTTATTATACGATACCGTTAAAAAACCCGAAACAGCGCATGACGAAACCGTAAGCAATAAAATTGATAAGATACTTACACACAAGGTATTCGGCTTTGTGATCTTCTTTGCCATATTGATGTTTATTTTCCAGGCCATCTTTTCCTGGTCGGCCTACCCCATGTCGTTGATCGAGGACCTGTTTATCTGGTTACAAAAAGTGATCAGCAACGTATTGCCTGCCGGACCACTGGTAAGTTTAATAGTTGATGGTGTGCTTGCCGGTTTAAGCGGTGTAATGGTATTTATACCACAAATAGCCATCCTCTTCGCCCTGATATCTATACTGGAAGATACCGGCTACATGTCGCGTGTTACTTTTATGATGGATAAGGTGATGCGCAAAGTTGGCCTCAATGGCAAATCTGTTGTACCACTTATTGGTGGTTTTGCCTGCGCGGTGCCTTCTATTATGAGTACCCGCAACATCGAAAACTGGAAAGACAGGATGATCACTATTATGGTGACCCCTTTGGTAGCCTGTTCTGCGCGGTTACCTATTTATACCTTGATGATCGCGCTGGTTGTACCCAATCGTAATGTTTGGTGGATCTTTAACCTGCAGGGCCTGGCATTAACCGCTATGTACCTGCTCAGCATAGTATCGGCAGTTACGGTAGCCTTTGTCATGAAATTTATTTTAAAGGCCCGCGAGCGCGGTTACTTTATCATGGAGCTGCCCGTGTACCGTATGCCCCGTTGGAAAAATGTAGGCTTTACCATGTATGACCGTTCCAAAACGTTTGTGCTGCAGGCCGGCAAGGTGATCATAGCGGTATCGGTGATATTATGGGTATTGAAATCATACGGCCCGGGAGATACTTTTGCTAAAATTGATCAAAAATATCATCAAACACAATACGTTAAAACCATGACGCCTGATAGCTTGACCAAGGTTATCGCGTCAGAAAAACTGGAAAGCTCTTATGCCGGCGTATTTGGTCATGTGATTGAGCCTGTGATCAAACCCCTGGGCTTCGACTGGAAGATAGGTATAGCGCTCATCAGCTCCTTTGCAGCCCGCGAGGTATTTGTAGGCACCATGGCTACTATTTACAGTGTGGAGGGAGATGCGGATAAGATGGAATCGGTACAGCAAAAAATGCACAGTGCCACTAACCCTGATACCGGGAAACCGGTATTTACGCTTGCTGTGGCATTTTCGCTCATGATGTTCTACGCTTTTGCCATGCAGTGCGCCAGCACCGTGGCCGTAGTATACCGCGAAACCAAAGACTGGCGCTGGCCCGCAGTGCAGTTTGCCTATATGACCGGACTGGCCTACGTCGCCAGTTTTATAGTTTACCATTGGTTGAAGTGATTTTAGTCCATAGTCGATGGTCAGTAGACCATAGCATCAACTCATTTTACTGAAAACTTTACAAACCATCGACTATGGTCTATGGACTATCAACTGCCAATTATTATATTTGTGTTGAGGTAAAAATTGGATAAAGTAAAAGTTTTAGAAAAGTATCTTCCGCCAGACGCGGCTCCCCTGATTGGCCGCTGGATTGATTACTTTAAATGTGAGTTTAAAATTTCGCGCAACCGCGGCAGTAAATTTGGCGATTACCGTTCGCCATACGGCGGTAAAGGGCATCGCATCTCTGTTAATTACGATTTGAACCCATACGCTTTCCTGGTAACTACAGTGCATGAGTTTGCGCACCTGCATACCTGGAACGAACATAAACAAAAAGCCAAACCACATGGCACGGAGTGGAAAGCCAATTTCAAAAAAATGATGCAGCCCTTTTTTGAAAAGGACATTTTTCCATCCGATGTAAAACACGCCATCACCAGCTATCTGAATAATCCTGCGGCATCCAGCTGCTCAGATTTGAACCTGTACCGCTCCCTGCGTAAATATGACGCGCCAAAAGAGTCGGTACTTACGGTAGAAAAAGTTCCCCTTAAAGCTTTGTTCAAAATAAAAGGCGGCAGGGTTTTCCGCAAAGAAGAGCAATTGCGTAAGCGTTTTAAGTGCGTGGAGATAGCCACCAAACGCGTTTACCTGTTTAGCCCCGTTGCTGAGGTGGAACTGGTAGAAGATTGATCTTTTATCCCCCCGTCATTGCGAGCGTAGCGTGGCAATCCCCAAAATACAGGGCGAATTTGCGTGTTTACTCTGCTTATTGGGGATTGCTTCGTGCCTCGCAATGACGCGTTTTTGCTCTATACCTAAACAACATCTACCCAAATCAATTAAATCCTTACTTTTGCGGCATGGCAAAAGTTAAATCATTTGTAAATAACCCTTACCAGGAAAACACTTACCTTTTATATGATGAAACCGGCGAATGTGTCATTATTGATCCGGGTATGTATACCGCTACTGAACAAAATGTGGTCACCAATTTTATAAAGGATAATAATTTAACGCCGGTAATGTTATTAAACACCCATTGCCATATTGACCACGTACTGGGCAACAAGTTTGTATTTGACAAATACGGGCTAAAACCAAAGTTCCATATTGGTGAGTCGGAAGTATTGGCGGCTGTAGTTGCTTATGCCCCGCAAATGGGCATCCGTTATGAAGTATCTCCCCTTCCAGATGAGTTCTTGCCCGAAACTGGTAGTATACAGTTTGGTAATACCACACTCCATTTAATCTTCGCGCCCGGCCATTCGCCTGCCTCCTTGTGCTTTTATGATAAAGAGGCCAATATCCTGATAGGCGGCGACGTGCTGTTCAGATTGAGCATTGGCCGAACCGACCTTCCCGGTGGAAGTTTCAGCACGCTAATGGATAGTATTACCATCAAACTGTTTCGCCTGCCCGATGATTGCATAGTTTATCCCGGCCACGGTCCCGAAACTACCATCGGTTACGAAAAACAAAACAACCCATTTATGAATTAATCCTACGCTTGGGTTGTACGTGATACGTTTTACGTAATACGTTTACAAAAATTAGTAATTTACAGATCAAAAGAACGTATTACATCACACATCAAACTTACCACGTAATTGAACACCTCGGTATATATAGCTAAACGGTACCTGTTCTCGGGCAAAAAAATGCACGCTATTAATATCATTTCGGGTATATCTATGCTCGGTGTTTTAATTGGTAGCGCGGCGCTTATCATTATTTTATCCGTATTCAACGG
Organism: Mucilaginibacter sp. BGA-UO-ETr-C110; assembly: GCF_059567985.1. Classification (NCBI taxonomy): domain Bacteria; kingdom Pseudomonadati; phylum Bacteroidota; class Sphingobacteriia; order Sphingobacteriales; family Sphingobacteriaceae; genus Mucilaginibacter; species Mucilaginibacter sp. BGA-UO-ETr-C110. The sequence continues at coordinate 5,702,382 of NZ_JCAQPB010000002.1, read as the reverse complement.
TTTCGAAAAAGTGATCCTGTCGTTGTACAGCAACTTTACGCCCGAAATAAAGATCGAAACCCGACTCGGTAAAACTTTTAATCCGGATACCCTTTACTTCAATACATTGCACCAGGATAAACGCCTTATTTCCTATACAGCGGTACTGCAGGAAAAGGCCCTGATCAAATATGGCGACAAAACTTTTTTAGCGACCGTAAAAGGTGTAAGCGACGATTTTTTAAAAAACAAACGGCTGGATAGTACAGTGCAGGCTGGCTCTTTCACTTTAAAAAGCGGGGGACAAAATTTCGCGGTTATTGGGGCAACTATCCAAAATAACCTGGGTATCAATATCCATGATGAGCTTTCGCCTATACAAATATATTCGCCCAGGCGGGGTACGGAAAGCTCGGACAATCCGCTCAATGAATTTGTGGTGCGCTCCATCAACCCATCGGGCGTGTTTGGTATACAGCAGGAGTTTGATGATATTGTGGTCACCCCCCTGGAGTTTGCCCGCGACTTGCTCGATCAGCCCAAAGAAGTATCCTCCATTGAACTTACTTATAAGAAGGGGACGGATCTGGCATCGGTACAAAACAAAATAATAGACGATATCGGCAACAAGTTCACCGTAAAAAACCGCAAAGAGCAAAACACCGAACTATACAAAACACTCAACTATGAGCGCTGGTCGATATTCATGATACTTACCTTCGTACTCATTATAGCAATATTTAACATCATCGGTTCGTTAACCATGCTGGTGATTGATAAGCGCAAGGACATTGCCATACTAAGCAGCCTGGGCGCCAACAAGCAAATCATACAAGGCATTTTCTTTTTTGAGGGAATGATGATATCATTGATCGGCTGTATTGCCGGTATTGTTTTAGGCTTGATATTCTGCTTACTGCAACAGCATTTTGGCTGGATAAAAATGGGCGCGCAAATGTCGGTAATTGATGCCTACCCGGTTGATATTAACCCGGTTGATATTGGCCTGGTATTTTTAACAGTTGGCATCATTTCTGTAATAGCATCGGGCATCAGCGCACGATTAAGTATTAAAGGTTTAGATGAAATCAAACAGGATTTGTAAATTTGTGGTATGAGGATAGGGTATATTAAATATTTCGCGTTCTTAGTTGTTTTAATTGCTGCATGCTCATGTAACAGAAACTCGTCAAAAACCAAAGAGTCAACGGTTTATAAAGGATTGTACAGTTTTGGCCCCGAAATAAAATCATTCAAGGATTGTGATAGTGGTCGTGAGTTTTGGGTTGCCGATAGCTCGGCCCAGTTAGAACTGCAATATTCGCAGCTTAATTTCGAAAAACCTTACGAGCCGGTGTATGTCGAGGTAGAAGGCATCAAATCAAAGTCAGGAAAAGAAGGTATGGGATCTGAGTATGACAGCACCCTGGTTGTAAAAAAAGTTATAAAAATAACCAAAGAGATACCGCAGGACATTTGCAATTAATACCTTATTATTAATAGCTTTAATTATTCGTAACGCCTGCTATATTTCAGCCGTTCTAAACCAAATAAATAAAACTCATCTGCCACAGTGGCGTTAACTAATTATTATGGAATCAAAACGTCAGCAAAAATTCGCCGGAGTAATACAGCAGGACCTGGCCGCCATATTTCAGCGCGAAGGCATGAACTATTTGCCCAATACCCTGGTAACCATTACTAAAGTACGCGTAACACCCGATTTGGCTATTGCCCGTATATTTTTAAGCTTTTTTGGTAACAATAACCTGCAGTTGGCCCTGCAAACCATTAAATCACACGCCTCCGAGATCAGGTATAAACTGGGCGCCCGGATTAAAGACCAGGTAAGGATCATTCCGCAACTGGAGTTTTTTGTGGATGATACCAGCGAGTACGTAGAGCGCATGGATAAGATATTTGAAAAAATAAGCAAAGAAGAGCGCCAGCCCGATGCCGAATAATATTACCGGATGGACCCGCATGCCCGTTTAAAAACTTATTTGCAAAACAACCCCACTGCCATTGGCAAAGTGGTTGACTATAATGCCGGCACCGACCGGCTTTTTCCGTTGGATTTTACCGCCGCCAACACAGAACTCAACATGACCATTATTGCGGATACGCAACAATTTAGTGATTGGGTAAGTGAAAAACTAAGGACCAATAATTGCCGCTATGGCATTGGCGGTTATATGGAGCATCGTACTATTTATGCCGTTAGTCCGCATTTTGATACAGAGGGTGAGCCGCGCCGGCTGCACCTGGGTGTTGATATTTGGGGCGATGCCAATACGCCCATTTATGCACCGTTTGATGGTATAGTGCATAGCTTTCAGGATAATAACAACCTGGGCGATTACGGCCCTGCCATTATCTTACAGCATAACCTCGATGGCTTAACCCTATACAGCCTATATGGTCATCTGAGCCGCAAAAGTTTGAATGGATTGACCATTGGTATGCCCATCCATAAAAACCAGCAGATAGCCACACTAGGCAATAACCAGGAGAACGGGCAATGGCCGCCACACCTGCATTTCCAGCTCATGTATGATATGGAAGGCAAACATGGCGACTACCCCGGCGTATGCAAATATTCTGAAAAGGAAAAATACCGATTGAATATTCCTGATCCTGGTTTGGTACTGGGCTTTTAATGCCTGAATAAAAGCGGCTCTCACATTAAACTTTATATCCGTTTTATTGTCGATATTTATAGTATGGTAAAACGCTTGTTTATACTTGTTTCGCTGATGGCAACCACGGCAATAACGGCTTTTGCCCAACCCGCATTTAAGGGTGGGCAAAGCGCGCTCATGGATTTTTTAAGAACTAAAATCGTATACCCCGAATATTCCAGCAAAAACTGTATTTCGGGCACTATTGATGTAGCCTTCAGGCTTAATCACAACGGTAAAGTTACAGGCGCCAGCGTACAGCGCGGCCTGGGTATCGACCTGGACGATGAGGCCCTCCGGGTTATTAAATTGACATCGGGGCACTGGACCGTGCCTGCTGATTATAACGAGAATACCAATCTGGTACAACCAATCCGTTTTGATCCTTCCCAAACCAATTGTGGCAACCTGAATAACGCCGCAAATATGCAAGCCGCTATCGACGATTATAAGAACCGGCAGGAGTTGGAAAACGCCGTTACCAATTACTATATCAATAAATATAAAGGCAAAGCCGATACCAGTAAAGAGCCTACTATCCTGGCCTTAAAAAAACAGCTGGGTTTTGATGACGAGTTGATCAGCGACCTGCTAAAACAGGCTAATCAGAAATTAAAACAGGATGATAAAGAAGGAGCCTGCACCGACTGGACCTTTATCCGCAACATAGGCAGCGATAAAGCCGACAGCTTTATTAAAAAATATTGCGGGCAATAATTTTCTAAAATATCTACATTCACTGCATGGTTCAACACGAGCAGCAATTACGCAAAAAGGTAAAAACCTGGATCATTATATTCATCATCGGCTTAGTATTGAGTGGCGTGACTGCCTTCCCGATAGAAACCGAACTGGGCTTTTTTGCAGCACATGTACAGTCATTCCCAGCCTTCATGCAACCCTGGATCATGAAGGTATACCTCGCTGTAAAAACCACCAATCAAAACTATCCTTATTTAAGTTACGGTACCGACTGGCTGGCATTTGGTCACCTGGTCATAGCCATGGTATTTATCGGCCCATTAAAAGATCCTGTAAAAAATAGCTGGGTTATCCAGTTCGGAATGATCGCCTGCGTTATGGTATTTCCGTTGGCTTTCATCGCCGGCCCCATAAGGGGAATACCGCTTTACTGGCGTTTTATTGATTGTTGCTTTGGCATCTTCGGCATTATACCGCTTTACATTTGCTATCGCGATATTAAAAAGCTGGAGACACTAACTTCCTGAAGGGAGAATAATCGTCGGGTTACAGAAAAAGCATGTAGGTGACATGTTTTAAGGTTTGCCGCAGTTTTTCGAGTGCGATGCCCACCTGGCGCTCAACAGTTTTTGGCGAGATATTAAGCTTACTGGCGATCTCTTTATATTTCATATCGCTAAAACGGCTCATCACAAAAATTTCACGGCACTTTTCGGGCAGGGTATTGATAGCCGCGTTAATTTGGAGGGTTAATTCTTTTTCTTCGTATCCGCTTTCTACGGTGTTGCGTACCTCATCAAAAAGATTATTCTTTTCCAGGTAAGCCACATATAAATTCTCAATTTTTTGATGTTTTAAATAATTCAGGCTCCGGTTTTGCACCATTTTAAATAAATAAGAGCCTACCGAAGTTGAAAAAGTAACCTCATGGCCTTTTTCCCATAAAAGGGTGAAAACATCAGCAACAATTTCTTCAGAAATAGAGAGGTCATTAACAAAACGGTTGCAAAAAAGCGTAAGCCGGGTATAATAAAGCTTAAATAAAGCCTCAAATGCCCTTGTATCGCCCTGCGTAAGTTTAGTAATGAGTATTTCGTCGCTTTTAGTAATCATTTATTCATAGTTCGATCAAAATGAGGCACTTTTTAAAAAACTTTAACAAGTTAGATAAAAAAATTTAAATGTTTCAAATTTAATATGGAAATAATGATAAAGTAATTATAAAACATTCTGCATAGTGTAATATAAACACAATTAATTCGGGGTTTTAAAGCTCATTTCGAAATATGTTATAAAAATATTTTCAAAAGCTTTGAGGGTAAGCCGTTTTTTAATTGTCTTGTTGGTATAATAAGAATGGATAACGAAGAGATAAAACTATTATTAGTAAAGTATATTACCCGTGAGGCTGACGAGCAGGAAACAGACCGGGTAAGGGAGTGGGTAAAATCACATCCGGAAAATGAACAGTATTTTGCCCAGCTGTATGAAACCTGGCAAAACATGCTGTATTTGAAACCCGGGATTGTTGATGAGGAAAAAGCGTATCAAAAATTTTTACCGACAATACCGCAGGAAACAAAATACAGGCAATTATATAAATGGAGTAAGGTAGCAGCTATTGTAGCACTATTTAGTGTACTATCTGTTTTATTAATAAAGCATTATTCAAAAAATGTACAAAGCATCAGGCTGGTATCTGTTAATAACGGAGGTATTAAAAAAATAATTTTAACAGACGGCACGCTTGTTTGGTTAAACGCGGGCAGTAAGTTGAACTACAATACCGATTTTGGTAAAACAAACCGCACGGTGTACCTGGAAGGCGAAGCATTTTTTGAAATAGCACCGGGCAAAAAAACCATCCCGTTTATTGTGAATACAAAAAATTATACCATTAGGGACATCGGCACTAAGTTTAATCTGAAGTCATACCCTAACGATTCTTTCTTTGAAACAACGGTTATAAAAGGTGAGGTTTCTGTGGAGGGTAATATTAATAATAATACCCGCGAAATGAGCCGCATATATGTTAAACCACGGCAGGTACTGCGTATATATTATCAACAACAAAAAGAAAAATACACCTATAAACCAGATGATCAGACGACCAAAGATCTGAATGAGATACAGGTTTTACAGGTAGATTCCGCAAAGATGGATAAGTACGATGGCTGGAAAGAAGATCTGCTGGTATTTGACGGCAACACGCTCGATGAAATATCCAAAGTACTGGAGCGCAGGTACAACGTAAAAATAATCATGAACGATGCCGGACTGCAAAATTTAAGGTATTCCGGGAGCTTTAAAAATATAACCACTATTGATAAGGTATTGAGCTTAATAAAAGGGAATACAGACATTGATTATACCATAACTGGCAATACCGTAACCATTACTAAAAACACCAATTAATCAACAATAAAACATAAACCATTAAAAAAGCACGTATGGCAAAAAAATAACTCCTCTCTCCTCTCAATAAAAAACCCGGTGTGCGCTAACACTCCGGGCTATGTAAAAAATTAATAGCTAATACCCTACGCTTGGGGAAGCATTGTATTAACTAATTAACAAACACAAATTTATGATAAATTTTGACAGAAAACCTGTAATGGCTGTGCATGCATGGCAAAAAACCATTAAAATTATGAAGCTTGTTACTGTTTTGCTCTTTGCGGGCATAATGCACATACATGCTGCTGTTTATTCACAAAACGTTTACAATTTTAACCTTAATAATATCTCGGTAAAACAGATGTTCAGGCAGATAGAAAAAAACAGTAAATACACTGTTTTTTATAGGCTTGACCAGGTAAATGCCGATAAAAGGATAAACGTGGAGTTACAGGACGCAAGCATCGAAACGGTGATGAAAAATGTACTTCAGAACCAGCCATTAACTTTCCAGGTGGTTGACGATATCATTATTATTAAACCGGCAGATGGTAAAGTTATTGCCACAGTTACCGTAACCGGTATAGTGAAGGATGCAAGTGGCACCCCCCTACCCGGAGTAAGTGTTAAATTGACTGGTAGTTCATTAGGTACGGTAACTGATGTTAATGGTAAATACAGCCTTACCTTGCCCGATGCCAATGGTACGCTGGAGTTTACCTTTCTGGGCTTTACAACTCAGCGAATATCCGTTAATGGTAAAACCTCCATCAATGTTACACTGGCCGAGGAATCAAAGTCGCTGAACGAGGTTGTAGTAGTAGGGTACGCAACACAAAGAAAAAAGGATTTGACGGGTGCTGTAGCTGTAGTTGATGTACAAGCCATGAACAAACAGGCTTCGGGATCGGTAAATAGCCAGTTGCAGGGGCAGGCATCCGGTGTTACCATCATAGGATCGGGCCAGCCAGGTGCCGAACCCCAGGTACGTATACGAGGGTTCAATTCATTTGGTAATAATGATCCTTTATACGTGGTTGATGGTATACCAACACAGGATATCAGCACTATTAACCCTAACGATATTGAGAGCTTTCAAATACTAAAGGATGCCAGCTCGGCCTCTATATATGGTGCACGTGCATCAAACGGTGTAATTATCATTACAACCAGAAAAGGTAAGGGCAAAGTTACTATACAATATGATGCCTATTACGGCAGGCAAGTACCCAAAGGTGGCAACGTATGGCATACGCTAACCCCGCAGGAGCTGGCCGACTTAAAACACCTGGCCCAAACAAATTCTGGCGTTACCGATTTTCAGGATGATCAGTATAATCCAGATGGTACAGGTTCAACTTATACTTTACCTGATTACATTTCACCGGCTGGTGCAAAAAATGGAGACCCCTCCACCGATCCTTCTTTGTACTACGTAAATCCTAATTATACCAACTCTGACGATTATAATAGCTTTTACCGCATCACCAAAGCGAATAAAGCGGGAACAGACTGGTACCATGAAATATTTAAAACCGCGCCTATGACCAGCCATAACCTGGCCGTAAGCTCGGGTAATGAACAGGGTAGCTATTTGTTTTCATTAAACTATTTCAACCAACAAGGTACTTTGATCAACACCTACGAAAAACGATATACTATTCGTGCCAACAGTCAGCATAATTTCAACAAACATGTGCGCATCGGCGAAAATCTGGCTTATTCTGTAGTCAGTAATCCGCAGGTTGGTTACAATAACGGGGATGCGGTTATAGCCCATGCTTTTAGGGAGCAAACCATCATACCGGTATATGATATCAAGGGCAATTACGCCGGTGATAACGGATCTGGCCTGGGTGATGCCTTTAACCCTGTAGCTATGCAGCAACGTACGCGAAATAACAAATCACTGGCTTACAGATTGTTTGGTAACGTATTTGCGGAAGCCGACTTTTTAAATGATTTCACCATCCGCACCAGCTTTGGTGGCGAAACCGCTTCGGGAGCCTCTCATAGCTTCACCTATCCTCAATATGAAAACGTAGAGAATTCGCAAACCAATCAATATAACGAAGACTCATACAGCAATTATAACTGGACATGGACTAATACTTTAGCTTATCATAAGACCATCGGAAATCATGACATTAAAGTAGTTGTCGGCTCCGAAGCCAACCGGAATTATAGCAGTAATTTGGGTGGTGCAAGACAAGGTTATTTTAGTTTTGATCCCAATTATACCGATTTGAGTTCTGGGGATGTAAGTAGCGCCAGCAACTACAGCTACCGCGGCGAGTCATCTCTATTTTCACTTTTTGGTAGGGTTGATTATATTTTTAATGGCAAGTATCTTTTCAATGCTACCATTCGTCGTGACGGCTCATCCAATTTCTCACAAGTTCACCAATACGGCTGGTTTCCGGCATTCAGTGCAGGCTGGAGAATATCTCAGGAAAACTTCATGAAAGGAGCTACGTGGCTTAATGACTTAAAGATACGTGGTGGATACGGTATCATGGGAAACCAGATTAACTTAACTACGTCAAATCGCTTTGATGCATTTAGCAGCGCTGTAGGGCAATCGTACTACGCCATCAATGGTGGTAACGCCGCTGTAGCTGGCTTTTACCAGTCGCAAATTGGCAACCCCAACGCCAAATGGGAAAAAGACGCCAACACCAACATTGGGCTTGATGCCTCTATATTAAATAGTGCAATTACCGTTACGATTGACTATTACCGTAAGGATATTCGTGACCTATTATTCAATCCTGAGGTTTTAGGAACTATTGGCAATGGCGCCCCGCCATATGTAAACATAGCCAAAATGAAAACGGATGGTTTGGATGCGAGCATAGCTACTAACTTTAAGGTAAACAAAGTTGGGTTTAATGCTACGTTCAACTTAACCACTTTCAATAACAAAATAACCAAGGTTTCAAACGACGCTAATTATTTTGACACAGATAATCCAAGGGGTTTTGACATAGGCTTTGTACGCAACCAGGTAGGTCACTCTATTGGAGAATTTTATGGTTACCAAATAGCCGGCTTCTGGAATTCACAGCAGGAAATAGATGCCGCTAATGCCAAAGTTCAAAAAGCATCAAATGACCCCAATGCAACCTACCAAACCGATGTTGCTGTCGGTCGTTTTAAATATACAGATGTTAATGGCGATGGCAAGATCACAGATGCCGACAGAACTTTTATCGGTAATCCAAACCCTAAATTCACTTCGGGACTAAACCTGGGCGTTACCTATGCAGGCTTTGATTTTAACGCATTATTTTACGGTGTTTTTGGTAATAAAATATGGAACAACGTTAAGCGCTGGAGAGATTTTTATTCGTCGTTTACAACAGCAAAAAGCCAAACAGCACTTTATGACTCCTGGACGCCGACAAATCAAAATGCTAAAGCGCCGATACAGGAAGTCAACTCTTCATTTAGCAGTAACGCTCAACCAAACTCTTATTTTGTTGAAAACGGCTCGTATGTACGCCTGCGTAATGCGCAGATAGGCTATACCTTTTCACCAAACGGCCTTAAAAAACTAGGCATTCAAAAATTAAGAGCATATGTATCTGGCACCAACTTATTTACGATAACCGGGTATTCTGGCATCGATCCTGAACTACAGGGACAGCCCGACGGCCAGGGTCATACCACTTTCGGAATTGACGAAGGTACGTATGCAAGTCCCCGTACCTTCTTATTTGGTGTTAGTTTAACGTTATAATTCATCATTAAGCACGATTACAATGAGAACAAAAATATATATCGCTTTAAGTATGGCTCTTGCCGTATCAATCAGTTCATGTAAAAAATCATTGGATAAGCCTCTTCTGGGAGCTTTGGAGTCTCCACTGCTTCAAACAAAGGATGGCGTTAATGGCCTTCTTATAGGCACGTATGCTGCTTTAGACGGCATGGCAGGCACTTCGGCCATCGGCGGCGGCAATCCCTGGGAAACCTCACCGGATAACTGGGTTTTAGGCGGTGTGGCCGGCGGCGATGCCAACAAAGGCAGTATAGCGGGCGACGTATCTGAGATTGAGCCTATTATGCAATTTTATAGTGATCCTACCAACGTTTTTTACAACAGTAAATGGAAGGCTGATTACGAAGGAATTTCAAGGGCTAACAATGTTTTAAAAGTGGTTGCCAAGGTAACCACCCTTACCGATGCGGAAAAGGCAAATATTATTGGGCAAGCTCGTTTTTTAAGAGGACATTACTATTTTGATCTGCGAAAGGTCTTCAAGAATGTACCTTATATCGACGAAACTACTACTAACTTTAATCAGCCCAACAATACCGATGTATGGGCAAAAATAGAAGCCGACTTTGATTTTGCTTATAAAAACCTACCAGCTACTCAAGCAAGCGTTGGCATGGTAAATAAATGGGCCGCGGGCTCTTACCTGGCAAAAACCTATTTATACGAGCAAAAATACCCACAGGCAAAAACGGTATTTGATGATGTTATTTTGAATGGGGTGACCTCAAATGGTCTTAAATATGGCTTGAATGATAAGTTTGATGACAATTTTACGCCGGAAACTGAAAACTCCAAAGAAGCTGTGTTTGCTATACAAATGGCAGCCAATGTTGACCCGGACGGCCCTACCAATGCCAATAATGGCGACATGCTGAATTTTCCGTACGGCACAAACAGCCCATTTCCATGCTGCGGCTTTTATCAGCCATCTGCCGATCTGGTAAATCACTTCCGTACAGATAATAGTGGTTTGCCCTACCTGGATGATTTTAACAGTCACGCTATAAAAAATGATATGCATTTGCCATCTTCGGCAGATTTTACACCTGATGCGGGTAACATCGACCCACGTTTGGATTGGACAGCAGGCCGCCGTGGCATTCCATATCTTGACTGGGGCGTACATCCCGGCGATTCATGGGTAAGAGATCAAAGTTATGCCGGCCCGTATTCGCCAATAAAAAACGTTTACTGGAATGGAACACAAGACGTCGACGGGGATAACCACTCCTGGGCTCCAGGCTCAGCTATTAACTATAACGTGATCCGTTTTGCCGATGTGCTTTTAATGGCTGCCGAAGTTGAGGCTCAGCAGGGCAATTTGGCCAAGGCAGAGGATTATGTGAACCAGGTACGTAACAGGGCGGCAAATCCAATTGGCTTTGTACATACTTATATAGATCCTGCAAATCCTACCAAGGGCTTTACAAATATACCGGCGGCTAATTATAAAGTAAGCCCGTATCCAGGTGGTGCATTTTCAAGTCAGGCGTATGCTTTAAAAGCCATTTACTTTGAGCGTAAGATTGAGCTAGCCATGGAAGGCCACCGCTTTTTTGACCTGGTTAGGTGGGGTATTGCCGATACCGAGCTGAATAATTATTTTAAATACCAAAATACCGTGACAACTGACCTTAGAAGTGGAAAGTATGTTAAAGGCAAAAACGATTACTACCCTATTCCGCAACGGCAAATTGACTTAAGCGCAAGTGGTGGCAGCCCGGTACTTAAACAAAACTCTGGATATTAATAAAAATTCAACCAAAACTTACCGGGACGTATTATTCCGGTAAGTTTTTTAACCATCGCTTATCACCTCTCCTGTTTTAAGCATTCAAAACCTAAATATTAATTTTTATGAATAAATCATCAACGCGGTTTTTATCGCTGGATGTATTTCGCGGTATGACCATCTGCTTTATGATCATAGTAAATACACCGGGGAGTGGCGCGGCTGCATTTTCGCCGCTTGAACACGCGGCCTGGCATGGTTTCACCCCTACCGATCTGGTATTTCCCTCATTCTTGTTCGCGGTGGGCAACGCCATGAGCTTCTCGATGAAACGCTATCAGGAAATGGGCAATGCCGCAGTTTTAGGCAAAATATTTAAACGTACCCTGCTTATTTTTTTAATAGGTTACCTTATGTATTGGTTCCCGTTTTTTAACTTCAAGGGCGGCCACATTTCCTTATCTCCTATTGCAGATACCCGCATCATGGGTGTATTACAGCGCATAGCCTTGTGTTATTGTTTTGCGTCACTCATGATCCACTTTCTGTCGAAGCAATCGGTGGTTATTTTATCTGTGTTGCTATTAGTTGGCTACTGGATCTTGCTGCTGGCTTTTGGCGACCCTAATGATCCCCTGAGTATGACCGGCAATGCAGGCATATTCCTGGATAAGTTTATTCTGGGCGATAGCCATATGTATCATGGTGAAAAAATAGCCTTTGATCCCGAAGGCATCCTGAGTACCCTGCCCGCTATCGTGAATGTAATTATTGGCTATTATGCAGGTAAGTTCATACAGCAAAAAGGCAAGGGTTATGACACCATTGCTAAAATGTTGCTTACCGGAACGTTGCTCATATTTCTGGCCCTTTGCTGGAACATGGTATTCCCGATCAATAAAAAATTGTGGACAAGCTCCTTTGTGCTGGTTACCACCGGACTCGATTTGGTGATCCTTTCATTCCTTGTTTACGCGCTCGAGATCAATAACTGGAACAAAGGGAACTGGACACGCTTTTTTACTATCCTGGGTAAAAACCCGCTGCCTATTTATGTACTGTCAGAAATACTGGTGATATTCTTTTATATGCTCAGCGTAAAAGGAACCAGCTTTTATGACTGGATCAATACTTCTGTTTACCAGGTAATAGCCCCGGGAGCTATCGGCTCACTGTTGTTTGCCATAAGCTATATGCTTATTTGCTGGTGTGTAGGCTGGATACTGGATAAAAAGAAGATCTATATCCGTGTTTAAATTTTCAACCTAAATATATTGCTAAAGGGGTGGCCGTTATCAACGGCTGCCCCTTGTTGTATCAGTCCCGGTTTGCAATAAGCTTGTAACCATCGGCCATATCGGGTATTTGTTCGAACGACATCCCCGGGTAACGTTTTTCTACTCTGCCAATATGAGTACAGGCATGCTCCAGGTATTCATCATCAATTATTTCCTGTATGGCATCCCTTATCGTTTCATGGCTCAGGTTTTTAACAATGATCATATCAGAGGCCCAGAAACTTGCCGAATTAAACTGCGTGATCATTTTTTGAATATTAGCCAACGTAAATAAGGTCGCCACCAACACATCGCCGCTTTCAAGCACAATGTGTACATCAATATTGCCATCAAGTTCGTTGACCTCGTTATATCCGGACGGGAAAGTGATCTTAAAATCCATCATTATCTTAAAAAAGGTAAAGATAAAACTCCGCCGATCATTAATTTCAATTACTGTATTTATAATTCTTCTGCATAAAAATCAATAACTACATATATAAAGAATTAAAAAATGAAATTATCAAGCATAAATTCATCTAAAATGAAAATTTGATATAAATAATTGAATTTTTTTAATAAAAATTTGCTTTTTTATCAAAAACACTTCATAAATTACATTTTTAAAAATAACTGATTGGTAGATTTCTAATTATTACGATTTTATATGGAGGAATCAGCTTATTTTAATAAATACGACCCCATTAGCGGCGTATGGGACGAAATGTATGGCGCTAATTGCAGCGTTCGCGACCATTATTTGAAAGTAATCGAATATATTTCAAAAGAATCGGCCGATGATCTGAACAAAAAAGAAGAATTGGCCAAGAGCCTTTTCATGAGCCAGGGTATTACTTTTACGGTTTATAACAGCGGCGAGGGTATCGAAAAGATATTCCCTTTTGATATCATCCCACGCATTATTACAGCCAGCGAATGGGCCTTTGTAGAGAAAGGCATCAAACAACGGCTTACCGCCCTTAACCTGTTCCTGAAGGACATATACAACAACCAGTTTATTGTAAAAGATGGCATAGTACCTATTGATATTATTTATTCTTGCCCGCATTTTTTGCGCGAGATGTACCAGCTCAAAGTACCTTATGATATTTACGTACACATATCAGGCATCGACCTGATTCGTGATGAGGATGGTACTTTTTATGTACTGGAGGATAATTTGCGCACTCCATCTGGCGTAAGCTATATGCTCGAAAACCGCGAGATCACCAAGCGTTTGTTTCCCGATCTGCTGCCGCAATGCGGGGTTCGCAGTGTAACCGAGTATCCAACCATATTGTATAAAAACCTTTTGGCGCTTTCGCCCAGGCAAATATCAAACCCAACTATCGTATTGCTAAGCCCGGGCATATACAACTCGGCCTATTTTGAGCATACTACCCTGGCCCGCCTCATGGGCGTTGAATTGGTAGAAGGCCGTGACCTGGTGGTGAACAACCATAAGGTATACATGAAAACCACCACCGGTCTGCAGCAGGTAGATGTAATATACCGCCGCGTTGACGACGAGTACCTTGATCCGCTGGTATTTAACCCGGAAAGCATGCTGGGCGTTGCCGGCATTATGGGTGCTTACCGCAAAGGCAATGTAGCCATAGTAAACGCTATAGGCACCGGCGTTGCCGACGACAAAGCGGTTTACGCCTACGTTCCGGATATGATACGTTATTACCTGAACGAAGAGCCGATCCTTAAAAACGTACCCACGCACCAATTAGGTAACCCTGATGAACGCGAACATGTATTCAAAAACCTGAACAACATGGTGGTTAAAAAAACCAATGGCAGCGGAGGTTATGGTATGCTCATGGGCCATGCCGCTACTGAACAGGAAATTGACGACTATAAAAAAGAGATCCTGAAAGATCCGCGCAATTTTATTGCTCAGCCAACTATTAGTCTTTCGGCGGCACCTTGTTACATGCAGGGTTTATTAAAGCCCCGCCGTGTCGACCTTCGTCCCTATGCCCTTTATGGCCCGGACGGCATTGAGATAGTTCCTGGCGGCTTAACACGGGTGGCCCTTAAAGAAGGCTCATTGGTAGTGAACAGCTCACAGGGCGGCGGCAGCAAGGATACATGGGTGCTGGCCTGATTTGGGATTTCGGAATTTTGATTTCGGATTTGGTGGTTGTCCATTACTCTCCTAATTCTAAACTCCGTAAATCCGGCACAATAAATAATTGAAAATAAATCCGAAATCGAAAATTCGATATCCGAAATAAAAAGATATATGTTAAGCAGGGTTGCAGCAAGTTTTTATTGGTTAAGCCGTTATATTGAGCGCAGCGACGGTATGCTGCGGATGCTCAAAATAAACTATGCCTCATCGCAGGATACCGTACAGGAATTTACCTGGGAGCCTGTGATCAGGATATTTGTTGGTCTGCATGAGACCGACGCTGACACCCTGGATAATGATAGCCGGTCGGTTTTAAAATATATGGTTACGGGTAAAAACAACCCAAATTCCATACTGAATATTATTACGCTGGCCCGTGAAAATGCCCGTGGCGTTCAGGAACACATCACCAAGGACTTGTGGCAATGCCTCAACGAGTACTATCATGCTGTAAAAGATCCGCGCATAGAGCGGGCCCTGCAGCGGGAAGACCCTATCGGCGTACTCGATATTTTAATAAAACAGGTAATGCTCTATTACGGCACCGTCGAGATCACGATGGAACGTGGCGAAGGTCGCAGCTTTATGAACATCGGCAAATACCTGGAGCGAGCCATACAATCGGTCGATATCCTGGATACCAAATTCAGCTCGGTAAGTGACAATCCCAACTTGCTCACCGACACCACCTATTGGAAACACCTGTTGCTTTCCCTAGGCGGCTATGAGCTGTACCTGAAAACCTATCGCGAAGGTTTTGAGGCCGAAAACATCCTGGAGCAGGTAGTTTTAAACAACGATTTCCCGCGGTCGGTAATTTATTCGGTAAACAATATCCAGCGCTATTTCGACAGGTTGAAAAACGATACCAATGTGGATACCTACCGGGAAATGTCATTCCAGATAGGACGCTTACAAAGTCGCATCAAGTACAGTTCGGTACGCAGCATCAAACAGGAAGGCCTGCACGGATTTCTCACCCAGATCCGGACTGAATTATACAACGTAGGCAACTCGCTGAATGAGTACTATTTTGCCAATTCATAATTTAATTTGAACGCCATGCCTGAATTTAAAATACAACATATAACCCGTTATACTTACGAAAGCCTGGTACGTGACAGTGCCAATCAGATCATTCTTTTCCCCATAAAAGATGAGTATCAGGATGTAGTAAAACAGGAACTGCATATAACCGGCAACCCGGTTGTTGACACCCATATTGATTATTATGGCAACGAGGTAGGCAGTTTTACTTATAGCGAACAGCATTCCCAGCTAACCATCAACTCCAAGCTGGATGTGATCACCCGCCAACGCCCCCTACCCGTGAACGATATTTTCCCCGAACAGCAGTGGGAAGATCTGAAACGCCTGCAATACATGGTGCCCTACATTGATTTCTTAAAACAGGAGTATTTTGAAGGCCTGCCCGAGCTACAGGTTATTGTAGAACAGGAAAGATCAAAGGACGATACACCTTACCGGATAGCGCTCCGTTTTTGCAATTATGTGTACCAGAATTTTGAATATATCAAGGGTGTTACTACCGTTGAAACCACGCTCGACGAGGTTTGGAAATTAAAGGCTGGTGTTTGCCAGGATTTTGCTCATATTTTAATGGTGATGCTTCGTTCGCTCAAAATACCGGCACGCTACGTGAGTGGTTATATATGTACCCATAGCAGTGCCATGCGTGGTGAGGGCGCCACCCATGCCTGGGCCGAAGCCTATATTCCGGATTATGGCTGGTTAGGCATCGACCCTACCAATAACTGCGTAGCTAATGAAACTCATGTACGCCTGGCTGTTGGTCGTAGTTTCCCGGATTGCTCACCCGTAAAAGGTGTTTACAAAGGCTCATCGGGACATAAACTGGAGGTTTCAGTATCGGTTGATGATGAAAACTCACCTGCTTACTATAATAATGCTATCCATGAAACCGCTCCGCTGCAACCCGTGACGGAATACACCAAAAACAGTTATCAGCGCCATATGGAGATCATTCAACAGCAACAACAACAGCAGCAGTGAATTGATGTGCAGATTTCAGATGTGCAAATATGCAGATGAAAAAGTGAATGAAAATCTTCCAATCATCTGCACATCTAAAATCTGCACATTCGCACATCTTCGGTTTATACTTTCTTAGCAGAGGCTACCAATACCGGGATAGTTGGCACCCTATCATAGGTTTTTGATATCTTACCATTACGGTCATAAATGGCAATAAATGGTGTATTTTTTATCTGGAAGTATTTTTGCACCAGGTAGGTATATCCTTCGGTCCCAATAGTGATATTATGATATTTGGCCAGGTCAAAATCGCGCTGAAAAACCTGTATGGCTTTCAATTGCGTTACAAAAGTGATCAGCACTATCTGCATATTCTGCAGGTTTTTTAACTGCGGTTTCAGGTCATACATCAAATGCTGGCAATGGCCGCAATCTGGCGAAAAATAGATAAGCATCACAGGTTTGTTCTTTTTCAAATTGGCCGGGGTAACGTATACGCTATCAGTAGTCAATATATGATATGGCGGAATGCCCGTATTGGCGCCAAGGGTTTGGGCCTGTGTACAGCCAGCCGCGATAAGCAAACAAAGGAACAGATATATCTTTTTCATTAGATTAATATAGTATTTCATTAAGCATATTTACGATATTTTTAACTTTCCAGCAATTCCAGCTGCCAGGCTATCTGCTCTTCGGTTATAGGGAACAACGCATTTTCGCGTACCGTATGATAAACCGCGTCAAATAAACCATTATAATTACCCTTGTCTGACGCAACCCACTCTACGGTTTTCTGGTTATCAACTCCCATCAGCACCAGTTTGCCTTCGCTGCCCTCGGGTTCAATACCAAAACCATCATCGGTTGGCTTCATGCCGGCATCCAGTTGCGCTTCCTGCACATCTGTACGCAGCTTTACAAAGCTCCCCAGTGTTCCGTGGATCACAAAGCCGGGTAAATGTTCGGCTATCAGCAAACCCGATGTTAAGTATACGTTCAGTTGGTTAGGATATGATAAATGGATATTAAAATAATCATCTACCTGCGAACCTGGGCGGTGCGAGGCTGTTGTTTTTACATAGCTCAGCGGTTTGCCAAATATGCTGATAGCATTATCCACCAGGTGCGCGCCCAAATCGTAGGTAAGCCCATTTCCGGGGGTGTCTTTGGTTTCCTTAAATACTTTAGGTCCAATAGGCATGCGGTACCTGTCCAGCCTGAAATGCACTTCAATTAGTTCACCCAGCCTACCACTTTCAATCACCTTTTTTACCGATATAAAACCACTGTCGTACCGGCGGTTCTGATAGATCATCACCTTCAGATTCAATTTTTTACCCAGGTCGAACAGGGTTTTCACCTCTGCCGATGTCACCGCCGCCGGCTTTTCGATCAGCACATGCTTGCCCGCGTTGAGGGCTTGTATGGCATAGTCAAAGTGTGTATTGTTCGGGGTGTTTACGACTATGAGTTCAATTTCAGCATCGTTCAGCAGCTCACCGGTGGTATTATAGCTGATCACATCAGGATAAACCTTTCCGGCCTTTTTTTCGTGGCGTTCAACAACAGCTTTAAAGGTAAAACCCGGATTAGTGGTTAAAAATGGCGCATGAAATATCCGGCCCGACATGCCGTAGGCCATAAGGCCGGTAACGATTGGTTTTGATGACATAGATAGAATTTATTTAAGCCAAAAGCTCAATGCCGAAGGCCGAAAGCTTTTGCCTGTTTAGTTTTTTAGTCGTATTACAAAAATCAAACAACGTGTATCTCAAAAATACTTTTTAACCCTCAAATTTTAACAAATTTCTGGTCAAAAACGGTGTAAAAAAAGCTCAAAATTCATTCAAAATCATCTATTTTAACACTTTTTAACAAATTTTAACGCGGTTTTAACGTGTTTTAAAAACTTTAAAAAGTATTAGATTATTGATTTTCAATGAACTAAATAAAAAACAGGTTGTTTTTTACCCTTTTTATTCCTTTAACCAAACGGCCCTGCTTACATTTTTCAAAGCAAGCAGGGCCGTGGAGGTGATACACCTAAAGATACGCAATTATTTCGGTTTATTTCCCTATAAAACAGTCAAAATAACCGGTGTAAATCAGAACATTTGAAATGAAACAAATCATCTGCACATCTGTAATTTGCACATCCGCACATCTATTTTTATCTCAATCCTTTTTTAATGGCTTCTATTTCGGCCAGGTGACCTTTTATAATCGGTAGTGTGTTAGTAGCAAAGGCCTTCAGATCGGCATCTTTACAGTTTTTGGCAGCATCTTCAAACATCGCGATGGTTTTTTTATGTCCATCAACCATAGCATCCACAAAGGCCTTGTCAAAATCGGTGGTTGATTTAGCCGAAAGATCTGCCAGCTCTTTTTGCTTGTCTTCGCTTGGCGCGGCAGGCAGGGTGATGTTTTTGATTTTGGCGATAGCGGCTAATTCTTCATTAGCTTTGCTATGGTCCTTTACCATCATTTCGGCAAATGCCTTTACTTTCGGATTAATGGCTTTTTGCACCGCGACTGTGGCTACCGCAACTTCGGCCAGGCCACCATTGGCAGCATCCGTTGCAAATTTAGAATCACCCTGGTCTACCGCGATGCCTGTAGCGCCGCTTGTGGTGGTGTCTTTGGTATGATTGGCACTGTCAGCGCTTTCTTTACTATCTGTTTTGGTACCATTATTACATGCCTGGAACATCCATGCCGATAGCACGAACATCATCATTAAACTTAATCTTTTCATAGTAAGTGAGTGTTTATATTGTTTTTATAGTCAACAATTTTTACTCACATAAGTTTCATTTTCTTATTTGTAAAATAATTTAATACAAATAACACACTACATCTACCACGTCATTGCGAGGTACGAAGCAATCTCTACGTAGGCAGATCGGTTATGAAAATTCGCCCTGTACAGCATAGAGATTGCTTCGTACCTCGCAATGACGCACAGAGAAAGAGGTGTAAAAAAAGGCCATCATGCAAGCATGATGGCCTTTTTAAATCTATAAATAAATCCTTTATTTCAACTTTGCCAAAGCGGCTTTTACGCGTGGGATCAGTTGTTGGATATCTTCCAGGGTGCTGGCGCCTACCGAGGCACGGAACCAGTTTACATCATCGCCTGTACCAAAGGCCGAGAACGGCACCAGGGCTACCTTGGCTTCTTTGATAAGGTAAAAGTTGATATCGGCCGAGTCTTTCAGCACGGTTCCGTCCGGTGTGGTTTTGCCGGCGTAATCAATTTTTAAGGTCAAATAGATGGCTCCCATCGGCTGGATCGAATCTACCTGGAAACCTTCGGCTTTTAATGCCTGGAAACCTTCGTGCAGCGTATTCAGACTGGCCTGAATTTTAGCTTTGATGTCTGTCAGATAAGCATCTACCGCCGCATCATTGGTAATAAAGCTGGCCATAGCCACTTGTTCGGCTTTTGGCGACCATGCCCCCATGTGGCCTACAATAGCTTTCATATTATCGATAACATGTGCCGGACCAAAGCCCCAGCCTACCCTTACACCTGTTGAAGCGAAACATTTGGAAGCGCCATCAATAAATATGGTATAGTCTTTCAGTTCCGGACGCAAAGTAACCGGATCAAAATGCTCGAAGCTGCCAAAGGTCAGCTGCGAATAGATCTGATCATACATCAGGTACAATGGTTTTTCGCCTGCCGGGCGACTTTTATTTTCGGCAATAACCAGGTCGCAAATTTCTTCCAGGTCTTTTTTGCCAAACATGGTACCGGTTGGGTTTAATGGCGAGCATAAAGCCAGCAATGCCGCGCCTTTTAAATGCGGACGGATCTCGTCGGCAGTAGGCATAAAGTTATTTTCGGCAGTAGTTGGTATCATGATGGCTTCGGCGCCTAACAGATCGCTGTAGTGGTTATTGTTCCATGATGGTAAAGGGAATACCACTTTTTCGCCGGGATTAACAACCGCCAGAAAGGTAGAATAGATCAAGGGACGTGAACCGCCAGAGATCAGTATTTCATTGGCCGAATAGTCCAGGTTAAAGCTCTTCTTTAAAAAAGCCGAAACACTCTGGCGCAGGTTCAGCATCCCATCAGCCGGTGGATAATTAGTTTGGTTTTGGTTATACGCCTCCACAATACCAGCCTTCAGTTCGGCCGGGATAGGATAAATATTGGAGTCAAAATCGCCGATGGTTAAATTGGCGATGTTTTGGCCTTGTCTTTTCAATTCGTTTATCTCGCCTGCAATCTTGATGATCTCGGAGCCGCGCAGATTTTGAGCTAATACGGAAATACTCATTGGAAATATGAATTTTATGAGCGGCAAATATACGGGGAAAAGCTGAAAGCGAAAGGCTGAAAGCGGAAAGCCGAAAATAAGCAGAAAGCAGAAAGCTTAAGGCATAAAGCTATAAAAACGACGATTAGACTCACCCGATCTGTGTTAGGTTCTTAAAAGAAGCGTCATTGCGAGCGTAGCGTGGCAATCCCCGATTTACAGAGCGGCTCTGTATAGCATAGAGATTATTAATATTTGATTGTTTTTATCTGTATTAATGAGCTCCTTTCGGTCGGTTGTCTTCGTACCTCGCAATGACGTTATTTTTATATAAAACAAAAAAGCGAAAAGTAACATCCGGAGATCTTACTTTTCGCTTTCAGCTTTGAGCCTTCGGCTTTCAGCTTATAAATACGCTTTTCTTAATTTGATAATGCGCATCCAGTGCATCAGTTTCATCACCGGGTAAACTGGATCTATCTCAAACCATTTGGCGCCAAAGTTGGCCCTGTTTGGGTTTTTGTGGTGATTGTTCTGAAATAATTCGCCCAGCATTAAGAAATCGAAAGGGGTAGTATTTTTTGATTTGTCGCCATTGTCAAAATTCGCATAACCGTATTTATGACCGCACCAGTTTACAATAGCGCCATGAATAGGCCCCATTAAAAAGTGGATCGGGATTAACAGGTACATCCACCATTGTGTGGCAAAAACCACATAAAAAGCGATATACAGGATACCAAATGATATACGTGACACCATGGACGAACCTACGTAGTCAACAAAACGCCACTCGGGGATGTTTCCTTTAAAACGCTCTTCGGGATTTGACAACCTTTTAACGTGCATGCTGTAGCTTTTTGAGGTGTAGATCATCATCTGAAAAACATCCTTAAAAAAGTGTGGTGAATGCGGATCTTTCTCGGTGTCGCTGTAAGCATGGTGCTCGCGGTGCATGATGGCATAAGCTCTTGGATTTAAAAACGAGGAGCCCTGGCAGATATAAGTAAGCAGGTAAAATGTCCCTTCGTAAAACTTGTTAGTAGTGAACATTTTGTGAGAAGCATACCTGTGTAAAAAGAACGTTTGGAAGAATAGCGACAAAAACCAGTGCGCTATAAAGAATATTATGATTACCACTGAATTGAATGAATTAGAATTTGAATGTTATTTATAATCTTTCCAAAGATACGATTAAAACCCAAATAAAGTTTTTACAGTTTCAGAATGATTACTATCTAACGCAAAAAAGGCGGTTGTGTGTTTATCAGGGGAAAGTTTTTTATTGGATGATGGGCATGGCGAAGAAGATCCTTCGCTATCGCTCAGGATGACAAGCTCTTTAATATTATTTGTCATGCTGAACGCAGTGAAGCATCTATTGTACGTCATGCCTGTTGAAGAAGATCCTTCGCTATCGCTCAGGATGACAAGTTGTTTATGATGCATACTCGTCGCAGATTAAATTCCCTCCCCACGGGAGGGGTGCGATGGATTGTGTTGTAGCAGGGAGAGGTTTCTGCGACGATCATCGTGAATAAACCCCTCCCTCCCCCTCCCGTTGGGAGGGAATCGCACTGGGCCGCCACTTTAAATTTTAATATTACTTAAAATGCTTCCAATTCAAATTCCCTGGCCAGCAATTCATATGATTTTAAGCGGTCATCAAAGTTTTCGGTGATGGTTACAGCCATAATTTCATCTACATCATAGTCTTCGGCCAGCCAGGTGAGCTTTTTCTTTATTTCCATGGGGTTACCTGTAATTACGCGATAGCTGTTCTGCCTGATGCGCTCCAGTTCGCTCGGGTCATACACCACATCCTTCACATCAGCATAACTCAGTGGTACAATGGGGCCGCCTTTTTCAAACTGCAAAAAGCGATGGCTCATTACAGCCCTGTGCTGTTTTATTTTTTCTTCATCCTCCGAGCAAAAAACAAATATGGCAACGTTCACTTCCGGCTGCGCCAGATCGCCGGATGGTTGAAAACGTTCGCGGTATAGTTTTACATTGAGCGGACCACCGCTGGGATTTATAAAATGCGCGAAGGAAAAGCCCATGCCAAAGTGCGCGGCAAACAAACCGCTTTGTCCGCTGGAGCTCAGCAGCCATTTATCGGGCACTGTTTTTACCTGCGGAATGGCTCTTATCCTGGCCTGTACGGTACCCGGCTCATAGGTGTCATGAAAATAATTGTTCAGATCGGTCAACTGTTCTACAAAATCATCTTCCCTAAACTGGTTTGATGGATTGAGCACAGACGCGGTAATACGGTCGGTACCCGGCGCGCGGCCCATACCCAAGTCAATACGACCAGGAAAGAGCGCCTCCAGCATCCTGAAGTTTTCGGCAACCTTTAGGGTGCTGTGATTCGGCATCATGATACCACCCGAGCCAATACGCATGCGTTGGGTTTGTGAGGCCAGGTAGGCAATGAGCACCTCGGGTGTTGAGCCGGCCAGGATGCCGGTGTTATGATGCTCGGAAACCCAGTAACGGGTATAGCCCAGCTGTTCGGTATATTTTGCTAATTCGATGGTTTCTTTTACGGCCTGCTCGGCGGTGGCGCCTTTTCTTATCGGCGACTGATCGAGCACGCTTAAACGGATTTTCTTTGTGTCCATAATATGATAAACACAAATGTAATGATAGGGTTGCTGCCCGGGTTTATGAGGGGCTTTTTATGGCATTGGGATTACTTTGTAAGCCCTCTCCTTTGGAGAGGGTTGGGTGAGGCTCTTAATCAATAAAATGATAAAGGAAAACCACATCGCCGGCAAAGGCGGGTTTCTTTTGACCTTCAATTTCCAGTTCGATAGCCATGGTGGTTTTGGTAACCCCGCGCAGGTTGATCAGGTTGGAGAGTTTAACTTTCAGTCGTACTTTATCATTTACCAACACCGGTTGCGCAAAACGCAGGCTCTCGATGCCGTAGTTGATCTCCATTTTAAGGTTACGAATATCGGCCACCTGTTTCCACAGATACGGGATGAGCGACAGGGTTAAATAACCATGGGCAATGGTGGTTTTAAAAGGACTTTCGGTTTTGGCTTTTTCCGGATCGGTATGGATCCACTGGTGATCGAGCGTGGCATCGGCAAATTTATTGATCTGTTCCTGGGTTATGGTATGCCATTCAGACACGCCTAACTCTTTACCTAATTGCGCCTCAAACTCGTTATAATTATTTACAATGATCATCAGTATTCGGTTTATAATTTGTACAGCAAAGTAATTACAATAAATTTAATTACATGAACTAAAATTAAATTCCCCCCAGCCCCCTAAAGGGGAAGCTTTTGATTTGCATATTCAACCTTTCAACAACAAATACGTCATCGCGAGGTACGAAGACAACCGACCGGAGGGAGCTCATTAATACCAATAAAAAACAATCAAAAGATTAATAATCCCTACGCAAGCAGCTTAGTCATTCAAGGTTTAAACAGTTCTATTCGCTCTGTATAGCATAGAGATTGCTTCGTACCTCGCAATGACGCCTGGGTATAAAACAAGGAAAACCCGCCTTTAAAAGGCGGGTTTTCCTTGTTTTGAATAATATTTCTATAAGCCTTTATTAGTTTGGAGCTTACGGTTTCATCATTCCTGTACTTGTTAGTTTGGGCTCCAGGCTAATATAATCCGTCATGATCTGGCCGGCTTCGCGTTTCACAAAGTCAAGGTCTTCGTCTTTTGGTTTAGCCTGTCCTTTTTTAAGGGCTGGCAATCCTAAAGCTACCCTGCGAAGGTTATTGTGTTCAAACGCTTTCTTTTCATCCGCGTCGCGTTGTTTCTTTAATGCCGCCTCGTTCAAGGTTACGCTGTCTTCGGCATCGTGTTTTTTGAAATCGGCAATGTCTTCCAGCATATATTTATAGCTGTCGCTGGTGGTCATACGCTGATCATGCAATTTCTGAAGCTGTGGTAAAACACCGGAAAAGCTGCCTGCTTTGGTAAAGTCGGTTTTAGCGATGATATCAAATGGCATAGCCGAAGGCTCGGTATCTTCACCATATTTATCCAATGGGATTAACGATGGGAATGCAATATCAGGCGTTACACCTTTATGCTGTGTTGAATTACCACTGATGCGGTAAAATTTGGCAATGGTCAGGTTAAGCTGACCGTAAGTGCTTTGGCTTCCTGTTGATATTGCTTTCTTTCCTCCGGCTGCGGCACCTGCCAGTTGGTTAATTTTGTCACGTATCGGCGAACCTAAGACCCTGTCCAGATCAATAGCGCTTTGAACTGATCCTTTACCATAGGTTTGTGTACCCATGATAATACCACGGCCATAATCCTGTATCGCACCGGCAAATATTTCTGATGCCGAAGCACTGAAACGATCAACCAGGATACTCAGCGGACCAGAATAGGCCACCGCCGCGTCATCGTCCTTATCCACCTCTATCTGCCCCTGGGTATCTTTAACCTGTACTACCGGTCCGGTTTTGATAAATAAACCGGTAAGCTCGATCGCCTCCATTAAGGAACCACCACCATTTTCACGCAGGTCAATAACTACACCATCTACATTTTGCTGTTTCAGGGAGTCCAGTATCAGCTTAACATCGTGGGTTGTGCTTTTGTAATTCGGGTTACCTGCTTTATAATCATTAAAGTCGATATAGAAGGCAGGTATTGATATCACCCCTATTTTAACGGCTTTACCATTATTGTTATAGGTGCGTATTTCTTTTTTGGCCGATTGATCTTTTAAGATGATCTTTTCGCGCACCAGTTCAATAACCTTGGGTTTACTGCCGGCACCGGCACCTGCAGGTAATATTTCAAGCCGGACTACAGTACCTTTAGATCCGCGTATGATAGCAATGGCGTTATCAACCCGCCAGCCTATTACATTCTGAAACTCGCCGGTTTTACCTTGTGCAACACCAACTATACGGTCGTTGATATTAACCTGGTGACTTTTATCGGCAGGGCCGCCCGGTACTATTGTTTTAATAGTTACATATTCGTTTTCTGTAAGCAGCGAAGCTCCAATACCCTCTAACTGGCGCGACATTTCGATATTAAAGTTTGCCGCGTTTGATGGGTTAAAGTAATTGGTGTGCGGGTCGATAGCCTCGGTAAAGGCATCCATAAAATACTGGAAAACATCCTGGTTGGATAGTTTATTGGCTTGCGTCAACAAATTCTGGTAACGTTTTTTAAGCGTTTCTTTGTTTTTAGCCATATCATTACTGGCTAATTTGAGATTCAGCAGGTCGTATTTTACACGTTGTGCCCACATGGCATCCATTTCGGCTTGAGTAGCAGGCCATGGCAACTTATCGCGGTCATAAACAAAGGTTTCATCTTTGTTAAAATCAAAATTGGTATTGATCTGTGCCAGGGAATAGTTTACATGTTCCAGGTATCTTTTTTGAAACACATTGAATATATAAAACGCGTCATTCAAATTTCCACTCTTCAGATCGTCATCCAAAACAGTTTTATATTTTTCAAACTCTTTGATATCAGATGCCAAAAAATAACTGTGGTTTTCGTCCAGCAGTTTTATGTACCGGTCAAAAACTACGTTCGAAATAGAATCATTCAGATCAACCTTTTTATAGTTGTGGTTTAAAATCAATGAGGTAATCTGCTTACAAACAACACTTTGTTGTTCATCAGGTTGCAGATCAGTTGAGCCGGGGACTTTTATTGGTTTTGACGGCGACGCCTTACAAGCAAGTGCGGCAGCCAGTAGCAATACTAAATATACTTTCTTAAACATATCTTTTACTGTAGTTAAATCGGGGTTCGTGTAAAACATCAATACTTGTGCCTTTTTATTAATTTGCTAAATGTAAATAAAAAGAGACAGTTGAAATACTGTCTCTTAATTACAATAACAATTATACGATAATGTTTTGCTTGTAGTATATAACTACCAGCATTTTACGCTAATGTTACATAAAAATTTTACTTTATAGCTGCTTTGGAGTCAGTATCAGCGGTTTCCGCATAGCGGATCTCGGTTTTTAAACGGGTCTTATTCTCTTCCAAATAACGCATTTGTTTATCAACCGCGGCCACATCCATGGTAAGGCCCAATGAATTGGCAATGGTACGAGCCTCGATCAGATCCTGTTTAGCCTGCGGGAAATCGCCATAGCCGGTTTTTACCGCGGCCAGGTTAATAAGGTTGGTGATGGTATGCCTATTATCATTTTGCTGGCGCGATATCTGCAGGCTTTGCAGCAAATACCATTTAGCTTCCGATAACCTATTCTGTTTCAAATACATCTGAGCCAGATCACTAAAATTATAGCTGGCCGAATTATACACCCGGAAACGCATATTATGCTGGGCCGTTTTCATCACCGATGCTTCCATCAGGAAAAGGGCATATGGTGTGCGCTCTATTTGAGCATACATGATCTTAGGTTTCGCTACTTGTGCAACGGGCAGTCTTTTAATGGAATGATCTTTCAAAAGCGCGATCTGCGGATAGCGTTCATGCTTTCTGAAAGGGTTGTACTTATACCATTGTGCAGACGCAGAAAGGCTAAGTGAACATAAGAATACAAGTAAAATGATTCTCATTTAATCTTTTTAACTGGGTTTAATTTAAATTAATCAGTAAACAAATATAATAATATAAATATTATTATATGCAATACCCTGTATGTGGGTAGTTTACACAGATAGTTCCTTTAACGCAGTAATCCTACCTAATGTTATAATTAATTATTTTAATTTTTATTCAAAACCGCTACATCATCATTTGAAGCATGGCAAAGCTATCTACGGAGGATTAGAAAATTCATTAAAATATAAACTCAACCTTATCTTTATCTTGATAAACGCCGTAAATATCTTTAACATCACTCTTAACTACCTTATTACTAAAACCTTTTAGATTTAGCTGATATACCTTGTTTTGAGCGCTGTAATATAAACTTCCATTTAACAAATACATTTGGTGCCCGCTCACATCATTCTCTGGCTTAAAAACATAAACAACCTTATTCTTCCTCGTTTTTACATCAAACTCATTTAGTTTACCATCATATGAGTAGTAGTAAACATAGCGAGCATAAGCAATGGGATTAAAATTCGCCTCAAATTTAGACTGCTCCTGATATAAAACCGATCCGTTTGTGGGGTCTAACAACAAGATCTCTCCGCCTTTATAAAATTTATTTCTGCCCCAAAATAACACCCCATCCACATACTTAACATTACTGTTGCTAAAGTCTGTTACTTTTTGCCATAAACGCTTACCATCTGCAATATGATAAGCAGATACACTTGCACATTGCCAGTCGCAAACATAGAATGCTTTTTTATCAAATGATATCTTGTAAGGCGATAAGTCCGGGATTGTGCATCCAACGCCATATTTATATCGCAATTCAAATTTTACTTTCCCCGACTCTTGGTCCATTCCAACTAACCCATAACTTTTGGAATCAGCAATAATTGAATTATCAATAATATGAAAATCACTGCATCTCCCGCCCAAACGGGTATTCCAAATAGTCTTGGAAGTAGCTATATCAATACATGTAAAAATGGAATCGGCTATCGGAAAATAAAGTTTTTTTTCGATTAAAACGGGGCGGGCGTAACAGGTGCTGATAGCTTTTTTGGTAAATAGTATTTTTCGTGATCTTATATTTTCAACAATAATTTCGTTTGACCATGTGGCATATATCAACAGGGAATCTGTGACAGTTAATGAGCTGGAAATTATATCCCTATTTTTATCATCCGTTTTCGGGCTTTTAAAGCTGCATCCGGTTATAAAAAGAAGTATAAATACTAATGATTTCATCCTTAGCAAATTAACACATTTTATAATGGAGTAATTTCTCAATTCATGACAAAGGAGACAGGAGAAGGTCGCCTGCTTATTCAAAAACCTCTACATCGCCGTCATGCAGGGCCCAAACCATATAAGGATGGGTATCGGCATGATAAATATGACCATCGGCTGATATTCCGACGATGCCTGCAAAACCGTCAAAAGGCTTTAATTCATCCAGGGTTTTATCGGTAGCCGCAGATATAGGCATGCCATCGGTAACCCGGGTAACAATTTTTGAAGCCACGGATCCGCTTACAATATCCTCTCCAACACCGGTGCAGGAAATACCCGCATGGGCATTGGCATAGTTACCGGCAGTAGTGGCCGAATCGCTCACACGACCCGGTATCTCAAAACCTTTACCTCCTGTTGAGGTGGCCGCCGCCAGGTCGCCATAAATATCAAGTGCTACGCAGCCTACGGTACCCAGGCGAATAGAATCACGCAGTTTTTGTTCATACTCGTGGCGCCGCTGCGGGGTTTCGGGGTTATAATAGCCTATGCCATTTTCGGTAGCAAAATCACGGGCTCCTTTGCCGCTCAATACGCGATCGTCATAAGCCAATAGCTTTTCGGCTATACATATTGGGTTTTTAACATCCTCAATATTGATCACTCCAGAAAAGCGCTGTGTTTTACCGTCCATCAGCGAAGCGCTCAACCTAATCCGGCCATCACTTTGAATTTGCGAACCGGTACCCGCGTTAAACAGGTCGCAATCTTCCAATAACCTAACCGTGTACACTACTGTTTCCAGGGCGTTATGCGTTTGCAGGTATTTATGACCGGCCTCTACTATTTCTTTCAAAGCCTGTTGTTTGGCCTGCTTTACTTCCTGGTTGGTTCGCGATTCACTAAAGAAACCGCCGTGTATAATGATCTTCATATTAAACTGAGTTAATTGATCAAAAGCTGTATAAACTATAACTCTTTTGTGATGGGTTTATTTTGATTAGCAAACCAGCTTGTCATGCTGAACTTGTTTCAGCATCCCACATGCATGGTATACAACATGGCTGTTAAACGTTCTATGAGATCCCGAAATAAATTCTGGATGACTTTAATAATTGGTTTTATTGTAACAGGTCGCTATCCGGGGCCTGTATAAAAACACCTTCCTCTACCTTCACTGTTTTTTTGATGATCAAGCGGTGCTGAGAAAGATCATATATATCAAATATAGACATTACGTGTACTTTGAGGTTATCGATAGATACCGGCGAGCCCATCTCCACATCATAAATATTGGTGGCCACAATATTACGGCCATCCACCAGGATAATTAAACCCGAGCCTATCGCCTCCATCATATTGCCTTCCGTGATCAACAGACCGGTATCTTCACCCAAACCAATACCCAAAATGCCGGGATTAGTAGCCACCGCATACATTAACCTGCCAATACGGCCACGCTGTACAAAGTGGGTATCCACAATTACCGAATCGATAAAACCCAAGCCGGCTGTGATTTGCACTTCGCCTTTGATCAGAGCTTCATTACTTTGCCCCCGGTATATCATATGTGTTGAGGCTGCCGCCGCACCTGCCGAAGTACCAGCTATCACAAAGTTTTCGTTCTGATAACGTCGCTTCAGTATCTGTAAAAATTCGGTGCCGCCAAAAATAGCCGTAAGCCTTAATTGATCGCCACCACTAAACATCACCACATCGGCCTTCCGGATCCGGTCGAGATATTCCGGGTTACCGGCATCCTCCCGGCTTTTAATGTGCAATACGTTTACATTGGTTACATTTAGTTGCCCAAAAGCCTTCACATACTCATTGCCAACAAGCTCCGGGATCTGCGAGGCTGTGGTTATTACTTCAATTAATGAACCTTCGTGTTTGTCAGATTCGGTAATAATTCGCTTTAAAATTCCCTGTTCAAAAAATTTAATATAATCGGGCTGCATGATGTGCTCCTGGATGGTCACGTTACTCCCCATGTCTACAGCTCCGCCTATAATGATTAGTTTTCCTTTCGGGACAGTCATAGTTCTTATATTTAGTTGAAGGGGCTGATTGGGCTATATCAGGCCGACCGAGTTAGCCTAAATTGGGCAATATCCCATAAATAACCATTTACTCCGTCAACTTTTTCACCTAATCAACCGGTTTTAAATACAAATTAAGATAAAAACCCGCACAAACGCAGACTGTTGTGAACATTTAATGCCTTTTTAGCTTTAAAAGTTTTATTTACACTATTAAGTTTTATAGTTTTAAAGAAATTAAGCCGGCTAAAATTTTTGTAACCAAGGTATGAAGATCGAGAATATACAAGTGTTACGCGGACCAAACATCTGGAGCATCCGTCGTAAAAAATTAATACAAATGCGGCTTGACCTGCAGCAAATGGAGCATAAGCCCACCAATGAAATTGAGGGCTTTTATAACCGTTTGGAAACGCTGTTGCCCAGCCTGTACAGCCATCGTTGCTCCCCCGGTGTACCCGGAGGTTTTTTTCAGCGGGTAGTAGCCGGTACCTGGATGGGGCATGTGATAGAGCACATCGCATTAGAGATTCAAACCCTGGCGGGCATGGATACCGGCTTTGGCCGTACCCGCGAAACCAAAACCAAAGGTGTATATAATGTAGTGTTTGCCTACCTGGAAGAAAAAGTTGGTGTTTTTGCAGCCGAATCGGCAGTGCGCATAGCCGAAGCCCTGATAGCAGACGAGGATTATACCTTGCAATTGGAGGCCGATATACAGCAAATGCGCGAGATACGGGAAAATACTCGCCTGGGACCAAGTACCGGATCTATTGTGGAAGAAGCTATTGCCCGCGATATCCCCTGGATCAGGTTGAATAATCAATCGTTGGTGCAGTTGGGTTATGGTAAAAATCAGGTACGTTTCCGCGCTACCATGACCGAAAAAACCAGCAGCATAGCTGTTGATATTGCCAGCAATAAGGACGAAACCAAACGCATGCTACAGGAACAGGCCATCCCTGTTGCCAAAGGCATCACCATATCCTCCTTGGAAGGCGTGGCCGAAGCCATCCGCAAAATAGGGTTCCCATTGGTATTTAAACCGCTTAACGGCAACCACGGGCGCGGCATATCCATCAATATTAAAACTGAAGAAGAAGCTATTGCTGCGTACCAGCATGCCGCCAAAATATCATACAAAGTAATTGTGGAGCGTTTTGTTACCGGCTATGATTTCCGCGTACTGGTGATCGATAATAAAATGGTGGCGGCCGCCCTACGCGATCCGGCACATATTATAGGTGATGGAAGTTTGACGATACAGGAGTTAATCGATAAAGAAAATGCCGATCCACGCCGCGGCTACGGGCACGAGAAGGTTTTAACACTGATCGATATTGATCGTGATACGCTCGACCTTTTGGAAAAGAAAGGTTACACGCTGGAAACCGTACCCGCAAAAGGCGAAAAGATCTTTGTAAAATCAACCGCCAATCTGAGCACCGGTGGTACCTCTGTGGATGTGACCGACCATGTGCACCCACAAAATATTTTTATCTGTGAGCGTATCTCCAAAATTATTGGTCTGGATATATGCGGTATCGATATCATGGCCGAAAACCTCACCGAACCGCTGACCGAAAATGGCGGCGTGGTTTTGGAGGTAAATGCAGCGCCGGGTTTCCGCATGCACATTGCCCCGAGCGAGGGTCTGCCGCGCAACGTGGCTGGCCATGTACTGGATATGCTTTATCCTACCGGTAAATCGGCACGGATACCTATTATTGCTATTACCGGCACCAATGGTAAAACCACTACCACACGTTTGATAGCCCACATTGTAAAAAACAACGGCCACCGGGTAGGTTTTACCACTTCCGATGGTATTTATGTACAGAACAACATGATGTTGAAGGGTGATACCACCGGCCCGGTAAGCAGCGAATTTATATTACGCGATCCTACGGTTGATTTTGCCGTTCTGGAAACCGCCCGTGGGGGTATCCTGCGTTCGGGCCTGGGTTTTGGCTTTTGCGATATAGGCGTGGTGACCAACATACAGGAAGATCACCTGGGACTGGCCGACATTCACTCTCTTGATGATCTGGCCCGTGTAAAAAGTGTAGTGTTGAATTCGGTTAAGAAAGATGGCTGGGGTGTTTTGAATGCCGATAATGAGCATTGCGTGCGTATTGGCAACAAGGCCGATTGTAACATTGCCTATTTCAGCTTAAATGAAAACAACCCGATCATTAAATCGCATTGCCGCAAGGGTGGTATAGCCGCCATCTGCGAGAATGGTTTTATCACCATTCAAAAAGGCGACTGGAAGATCCGCGTGCAGCGTACCATCCTCATTCCGCTTACTTTTGGGGGCACCGTGCCTTTCATGATCGAGAACGTACTGGCCGCTACATTGGCTACGTTTTTATGGGGATTTAAGACCGAGGACATCAAAATGTCGTTGGAAACCTTTATCCCATCGGCAGCGCAAACACCGGGCCGGATGAACATCTTTGAGTTCAGAGATTTCCGCTTCATGATCGATTTCGCACACAATCCTGATGGGTATAATGGTATCAAGGCGTTTTTAAGCCATATCGATTCGCCGCTTAAAATAGGTATCATAGCCGGCACCGGCGACAGGCGCGACGATGACATCCGCGAGCTCGGTAAACTATCGGCCGAGATGTTTGATTATATCATCCTACGCCAGGAAAAACACCTGCGCGGCCGTACCGCCGAAAACATCATCGGTTTATTGAAAGAAGGCATAGCATCTGTTGATGTGAATAAACCCGTGGAGATAGTACCTAAAGAGGTTGACGCCATTAAGCATGCCATGAGCCTTGCCAAACCCGGCACATTCATCACCGCCCTGAGCGATGTGATAGACAATGCCATTGAAACCGTACAAAATTACCAGGAACAGGAGAGGAACGGGTTGTTTAACGTATAACCCCCCAGCCCCCTGAAGGGGGAGCTTTTGAAAATCTTATTTACGCGTGGCTTCTGGAGCCGCGCGTTTTTTGTTTATTCTCACGTCATTGCGAGGAGGAACGACGAAGCAATCCCCAGCTATACAGAGCGGCTCTGCTAATTGGGGATTGCCACGCTGCGCTCGCAATGACGTGTAGAGAGAATGGTTAACCTCGTTTATTCATTCCCCCTTCAGGGGTTAGGGGGCTTAGGCGATCTTGGGGCTGGCGCGCTCAGGTAATAATGCCACAGCAACATACTCGCCACCGTACGATATGGTGCCCATTTTTCGGCTATGGTGATCAGATCCTCCCGGGTGGTTTCTTTGGGTAATGATTTTACTCTTTTTAAAGCATTTACCGCAGCCAAATCACCTATGGGAAAAATATCGGCATGTTGCAGTACAAACATCAGGTATACATCAGCAGTCCAATTGCCTATGCCTTTGAGGGCGGTTAGTTTGGCGCGGATAACATCATCCGGCAATTGTTCCAGTTCGGTCAGGTTGATCTGTCCGCTCAGGATGGCCTCGGCCAGGTATTTGGTATACGTAGTTTTCTGTCGGCTAAAATAGCAGGCCTTAAATTCTTCATCCGTCAACAGTAATACTCTTGCCGGGGTGACCTCCTGTATATATTCCCGCAATTTATTCAATGCCGATAAAGCAGATGCCAGCGAAACCTGTTGCTCCAGAATAATGTGCACCAAAGTTTCAAAGGTATTTGGCCTTGACCATAAAGGCGGATAACCATGGGTATTAATGATATGAGCCAGGTCGGCATCAGATTGGGCCAGTTTATCGCAGATGGAATGGTAATTGGAATGGTTAAACTGTTTTAACATAGGTTTGTGATGAATGATATTAACCAATATGTCATTGCGAGCGCAGCGTGGCAATCCCTAACTTTACAGAGTAGTAATGCAAGTTGGCCCTACCTATCGGGGATTGCCACGCTGCGCTCGCAATGACGAATTGGGTATAACGCCGATTAAATTACTAATTTTTTTAGGATTTAGGATTTAGTTTTCTGAATTTTACCTTTATGAACAATCTGCCTCCTTTAGCCGAACGTATGCGCCCGGGATCGCTCGACGATTATGTGGGGCAAAAACATCTTGTAGGACCGGGCGCGGTTCTACGTAAAGCGATTGAATCGGGCTCACTGCCTTCCATGTTATTCTGGGGGCCACCGGGGGTTGGTAAAACCACTTTGGCTTATATCATTTCGCAGTCGCTATACCGGCCGTTCTTCTCCCTGAGCGCTATTAACTCCGGTGTAAAAGATGTTAGGGAGGTGATTGAAAAAGCATCCCAGTTGAAAGAACTGGGCGAAACATTACCTGTATTGTTTATTGATGAAATCCACCGTTTTTCCAAATCGCAGCAGGATTCGTTATTAGGCGCTGTGGAACGTGGTATTGTAACCCTCATTGGCGCCACTACCGAAAATCCCTCGTTTGAGGTCATCTCGGCTTTGCTGTCGCGTTGCCAGGTGTATATCCTGCAGTCATTAGCCGAGGAAGACCTGCTGAACCTGCTGGACAAAGCCATGAAGGAAGATGTGGTACTGAAGGATAAAAAGATCGTTATCAAAGATCATGAAGCCCTGCTTCGCCTTTCCGGTGGAGATGCCCGTAAACTGCTCAATATATTCGAGCTGCTGGTAAACGCCTTTGACACACCCGAAATAGTTTTAACCGATGAAGTTGTACTGGAACATGTACAGCAAAACATGGCCTTGTACGATAAAACCGGCGAACAGCATTATGATATTATTTCGGCCTTTATAAAATCCATGCGGGGTTCCGATCCTAACGGCGCGGTGTACTGGCTGGCCCGTATGATCGTAGGTGGCGAAGACCCTTTATTTATTGCCCGGCGGATGCTCATCCTGGCATCTGAAGATATTGGCAATGCTAATCCCAATGCACTTTTGCTGGCCCAAAGCTGTTTTGAAGCGGTTAACAAGATCGGCATGCCCGAATCGCAATTGATCCTCTCACAAACGGCTATTTACCTGGCTACGTCGGCCAAAAGTAATTCGGCCACAACAGCCATTGGCGCGGCCATAGCCCTGGTACGCCAAACCGGCGATCTGCCCGTTCCCTTGCACCTGCGTAACGCGCCAACCAAATTCATGAAGAACATAGGCTACGGTAAAGACTATAAATACGCTCACAGCTACGAGGGTAATTTTACCGATCTTGATTTTTTACCCGATGCTATCCGCGGCGCTCAGATCTACCAACCCGGTAACAATGCCAAAGAGAATGAATTGAAAGAAAAGCTAAAAAAACTCTGGGGCGACAGGTATAAATATTGAGAAGCAAGATATTAGAATCAAGAGTGTGAAAAGGGGGAATTTCCATCAGGTTTTTGACTCTTACACCCCTGCGCTCGTTTGCAACGAGTGCTTAACATGGGTTTGCGTTTTAAACGCTATGGCGAAACAATCGCCACGCCACAATAAGCACTCGTTGCAAACGAGCGCAAGAGGTAAATCTTAGCAAAAGAAGTTATCTGCTTTAACAAAACTCATCAAATGCTCCCATTAAATCACTCGCGAGTGCACTTGGGTCCCGGCTTTCAATCCTGTGTTTGGGAATGAAATAAACCAACTCATTGTCTTTAAACAGCGCAACTGAGGGAGAGGATGGGGGAATATCCGATACATAAGTGCGGAACCGTGCGGTTGCATCCAGGTCCTGCCCGGCAAACACGCTGGCTACTCTGCCGGGCTTTTTATCATGTTCCAGCGCCAATTTAATTCCAGGGCGTGCAGTACCGGCGGCACAACCGCAAACGCTATTGATAAAAATCAGCGTAGTGCCAGTCTGTTTCATGATTTCATCAACGTCATTCGACGTGAGTAATTCTTGAACGCCCACTTCTGATATTTCGTCTCTGAAGGGTTTTATTAATAAAGGAGAGTAAGGCATAAACTATTATTTTAAGGTGAGTAAATATGGTTAAGGTTTTAAGGTATTATTATTACAATTGAATATCATTATAAATATAAATGAAAAAATACTATATAACAAAGCGTATAAACCTGAGACTTTTCCACATATTTTAATAAATAAATTAGTTTCCATATATTTTAAACTAAATCAACCAACAGGCGACTTTCCTCGAATCCTCATTCCTGACGCTTGCCTCCTGTCACCCTTCCCTACTCGTCTTTGGTAAAGAAAAACCTGGTCATGTCTTCATTGTCATCAACATTAAAAGTTTGAGCCGGGGAAACGCTAACCAATTTCCAGCCACCACTATAATAAGGCTCCAGTAACTGCATTATCTGATTCTCGTGAGCCGCCTCCTGCTCACTCGCTTTAACTTTGAGGTTAAATTCTACATATTTTTGAACCTGAACTGTATCATCGCGGGTAATAAATACATTTGGAGGAGTACGGCCAAACACTGGCTTACCAGATTTTTCCATAATAGAGATGATCATATGTTTGGTTTTACCATTTTGCTGAGCATAGGAATCATAAACCGAACTAATAACCAACACCAGGACCAGAATTGCTTTTTTCATAGCTAAATTTGAGTTATTGTTTAATGTATAGACTAAAGCTTTTGCTTTGGTTTAACGCGCTTATAACTAATATTTTAAAGGCGTTTACCCGCCTCTGCAAATTTCACAGGATCTGTTTTTTTCCGCTCTTTATTCTTGGTTCTCAATTCTTGACTCTCCTATCTAATATCTTATTTTGTATATTGAGCCCATACTTAACCTAATACTTTAAACAGCCCATGGTATCTACTTTCATAAGGCATGAATTAAAAGCTTTCTGGCGATCAAAAAACACGGGGAAAAGCGTTGCTATACGTGTGGTCATGGCGCTGCTCATTCTTTATTTATTTTTGAATGTATTATTTGTAGGTATCTTTTTAGACAAGGCCCTGGGAGTAATATTCGCCAATGATGATCTGGTTAAATCGTTCTGTGGTATCCTTCTGATCTACTTTCTGTTTGACCTCCTGATGCGCCTGCAATTACAGGAATTACCCACCTTAAGGGTACAACCTTATCTGCACTTGCCTATTAAAAGAAATACCCTGGTAAGGTATTTGGCGCTCACTGCCGTTTTTTCGGTATTTAACCTGTGGCCCTTCATATTATTCCTGCCTTTTATATTCAAGATCATTGTCCCCGATTCCGGTTTTATTACCGCCCTTGCTTTTATTATAGCTATTGTCGGACTTACCGTTTTTAACAATTACCTGGCACTATACATCAAAAGAAGATCGAACTTAAACGGCTGGGTTTTCCTGGTTTCCGCCGCTGTACTGATATTGATTACCACCTGTGATTTTAAATGGCACTTATACTCCCTGCATGATATATCTTATGCCTTTTTCGGTCGCTTAATCACTATCCCTGCTCTGGCCGTTGTGCCACTGATATTAGGAATTGTGATGTACTATTTTAACTTCCAGTACCTGAAACAAAACATGTACCTGGAAACGCTTACCGCGCATAAAGTAAAAAATTATAAAAGCAGTACTGATATTCCGGTCCTGGCTCGCTTTGGCGCAGTTGGCGACCTTGCTGCTAACGAAATAAAACTGATAATGCGTAACAAGCGCCCCCGTTCGGCCCTGGTTATGGGACTGTTCTTTATGTTTTACGGGCTTATCTTTTATACCAACAGTCAATACGGTCAAAGCTGGTACATTTTTGTGGGCATGTTCATGACCGGTATATTCATTATCAGTTACGGTCAGTTTATGTTTAGCTGGCAGGGCTCCCATTTTGATGGCCTGTTGGTGAGTAACATCAGTTTCTCCGATTTTTTAAAGGCTAAATACCTGTTGTTTACTATGGTATCAACCGTAGCATTTTTATTAACCACCCCCTACGCTTATTTTGGGTGGAAGATAGTGGTAGTACATTTTATCATGTATCTATGGAACATCGGCATTAATACTACGATGGTGCTGTTTTTTGCCAATCGTAATTTTAAACGCATCGACCTGTCAAAAGGGGCATCATTTAACTGGGAGGGTGTTGGCGCAACGCAATTGCTGCTGTCGTTCCCGCTTATTTTAGCACCATATTTTATTTACCTGCCTTTTTTGGTTTTTAAACACCAGGATATGGGGCTGATAGCTCTTGGCGTTATTGCTACCCTATTTATACTAACCCGTAATTATTGGATAAAACAACTGGAGGCCGACTATTACTCCAAAAGATACCAGATAGCCGAAGGCTTCAGAAACAAATAATATGATTGAGATCAAAAACCTAAAAAAAGTATATAACGAAGTTACTGTTGTTGACATTCCGCACCTGAGTATAGCCAAAGGCGAAAGTGTTGGCCTGGTTGGTAACAATGGCGCAGGCAAAACCACTCTTTTCCGGATGATACTGGACCTGATACGTCCGGAAAGCGGTGAAATATTGTCAAACGGCGAAATAGTTGCCGGGCACGAAAACTGGAAGGCTTACACCGCATCATACCTGGATGAAGGCTTTTTGATAGAATACCTTACTCCCGAAGAGTACCTGTATTTTATCGGCGGCCTGCATCAGCAAAATCACGCCCAGGTTGATGAAGCATTGGCTGCTTTGGGCGATTTTTTCAATGGCGAAATATTAAACCGGGGCAAATACATCCGCGACCTTTCAAAAGGTAATCAATGCAAGGTTGGTGTGGCATCATGCCTGTTGCAAAACCCGCAATTATTGATGCTGGATGAACCTTTCGCCAATATCGATCCCAGTACACAGTTCCGGCTAAAAAATATGCTGAAGGAGGCGAATAAAAGCAAGGGCATTACCACCATCGTATCCAGCCATGATCTTAACCACATTACGGATGTATGCGACCGTATCCTGCTGATGGAAAAAGGGGTAATCATTAAAGACATCGCCACCAGTTCATCTACTTTAAACGAGTTGGAAAGCTATTTTGGTGTGGGACAAACAGTGGGATCTGCACCGGTTGTAGGTATTGACCAGGAAGAGAATCATTAGGAGGAGCTAAAAGCCGAAAGCACAAGGCTTAAAGCTGGAAAAACGCTGCAAAAAAAGGCCTGTCAGTCTGAGCTTGTCGAAGACTCGTGGGCAAAGGCCTCTACGCGCGCCCTTCGACAGGCTCAGGGTGACAAGCCCCCATATGTCTATAAATAATAAGGCGGTCTACTTAGAAGCCACTGTCCTTTCAGCCAACAGATCATTCGTCAGCTTCTCAAACTCACTGATAAATTCGGTATAGTATTCACCGGTGCCGGGGCCGCTGAAACCAGTGTGGATCTTACGTACATCACCGCTTTTATCAATAATGATAGTTGTAGGGAAACCTACTACTTTGGCCAGCATGGGCAGGCTTTTTGCTGTTTCGGCCTTGTTGCTGGTGTAGCCGGTTATCAGCAAAGGATAAGGTACATTAAACCGGTTTTTCACTTGCTGCAGCGCCTTTTTTGATTTTTCAAAATCATTGGTACGCTCGTATGCCAGGCCTATAACCTCCACACCTTTGGGCTGAAACTTTTTGTAATAGTTTACCATGTAGGCCGTCTCATCCATACAGTTGGGGCACCAGGAGCCTAATATCTGCACTATAACCACTTTATTTTTATAACGGGCGTCCTGAAGCGAAACTTCTTTGCCGTTCATATCTTTAAAGCTGAAATCTATTCTTTTATATCCCGGGTTCAACGCGGTAAGCGAATACGCGTCGGGTAGTTTTGCATTCGCATTTTTAACAGCTGTCCACGCTTGTACAAACGATGTACCTATAAATTTACCCTCGGTTATGGTTTGTGCATCATTAACGGTTGCCGTAAAAGTGTAAGCATGCCCGCCATCAAAGCATGACAAGTATAATTTATTACCCGACACCGATCCTTCCAGGAAACGATAATCGCCGGTTGTGGTTAAAAATGTACCGGTAAGTTTGTTGCCGATCTGTTTAAATTCACCAACGGTAGTATCGGCGTGTGCACCTTCACCAATCACGGCCGACCAACGTCCGCTAATGTCAAAGGCAGGTTTTTCTGGTGTCGCGGTAAATCTCCATGAAGTATTTGGTTCGGCCGAAAACCCGATCAAAGCGTCGCGCTCGCCTAAATGCCTTATCCAATTCCCTTTTAAATTGCCGGCTTCCAGCTTCAGCTTAAATTCCGAATCAAACAAAGGCATACGGATAAACACCGAATCGCCTTTGGTGACTACATCGGTTACTTTCAATCGCTCGGTGCTGTTAATCACAAATAGCTCTTGTTTGCCTGCATTATCTTTCACCTCAAAATTGAAGGGGATATCTGTACCCGATGCTGTTTTAAGGGCGCCCCGCCAAATACCGGTTTTAAGTTTGGTTTGAGCAAATGATACCTGTAAAAGAAAAACGAGTACCAGGAATGCTATGATCGATCTATAGTTCATTTTTAAAATAGTCTACTAAGTTGATATACTTTGTCAAAAGTATAAAAACTGCCAGCCATTTCAAAACTATTTACCTATGGGGACCATATCGTATGAAAAGATATGACAAATAAGTAACGTTCAAAAAAGGGTGTCACCCTGAGCGCTGTCGAAGGGTAGAGCGCAGAGGCCTTACCCACATGCTTCGACGGTGCTCAGCATGACACCCTTCCCGGGAAATCACTTTTTATGAATTATTTCAAAACTTCACGTGAAATTACAATCCGCTGTATTTCTGATGTCCCTTCATATATCTGGGTGATCTTGGCATCTCGCATCAACCGTTCTACGTGGTATTCTTTTACAAAGCCATAGCCACCATGTATCTGCACAGCTTCGGTAGTAGTGCGCATAGCCACTTCTGATGCAAAAAGCTTGGCCATGGAGCCTGCCTGTGTATATGATTTCCCGTGGTCTTTTAACCAGGCTGCTTTAAGGCATAGTAAGCGGGCAGCTTCAATTTCTGTAGCCATATCAGCCAGTTTAAACTGGATAGCCTGCAAGTCGGCAATGGTTTTACCAAAGGCTTTACGCTCCTTGGCATATTGAACGGCCAGTTCATGGGCGCCCGAGGCTATCCCTAATGCCTGGGCTGCAATACCAATACGGCCGCCTTCTAAAGTGCTCATGGCAAATTTAAAGCCGAAGCCTTCATCACCAATACGGTTCTCTTTAGGCACCTTCACATCGGTAAACATCAGGGAGTGGGTATCAGACCCACGTATCCCCATTTTATTTTCTTTTGGGCCTATAGTAAAACCTTCCATCCCCTTTTCAACAATGAGCGCGTTGATGCCATGATGTTTTTTGGAAGCATCTGTTTGGGCCATTACAATATAGGTCGACGCGGAGTTTCCGTTGGTGATCCAGTTTTTGGTGCCATTCAATAAATAATGATCGCCCATATCAATGGCGGTGGTGCGTTGCGAGGTAGCATCTGAGCCGGCTTCCGGTTCCGAAAGGCAGAATGCGCCTATCACTTCGCCTTTAGCTAACGGCACCAGGTATTTTTGTTTCTGAGCTTCAGAGCCATATTTTTCCAGACCATAGCAAACCAGGGAGTTATTAACAGAAACCACTACTGATGCCGATGCATCAACTTTGGATAGTTCTTCCATCACCAGTACATAGGATATCGCATCCATACCACTCCCCCCGTATTGCGGCGAAACCATCATCCCTAAAAAACCAAGTTCTCCCA
The DNA here is from genome assembly GCF_059567985.1 of Mucilaginibacter sp. BGA-UO-ETr-C110. Lineage (NCBI taxonomy): Bacteria > Pseudomonadati > Bacteroidota > Sphingobacteriia > Sphingobacteriales > Sphingobacteriaceae > Mucilaginibacter > Mucilaginibacter sp. BGA-UO-ETr-C110. The sequence goes on along the minus strand of NZ_JCAQPB010000002.1, from coordinate 5,660,028 downwards.
GTTTTTTTACTTGCTCGGCCGGAAACTTTTGGTGTTCGTCGCGTTCTATCACTCCCGGCTTCAATTCTGTTTGTGCAAAATCGCGGGCCGCCTGGCGTATCATGAGTTGTTCTTCTGTAAATTCGAAATGCATAATATTTAAAAAAATAAATATAGCAATTACTATGCACGCATAGCAAATTTATTCCATAAAAAAAGAGAGCTTTTTTCAAAGCTCCCTTTCCCCTAATTAATTTAAACTATTGATTAAACCCAAAACAAAGAACAAAAAATCTCAACTTGGGCGTCTGAGAATTCAAAAAAAGTTTTTCATTGGTAGATGATTTTTTAATTTTTTCACAGATCAAATGCAGGGCGAGTTGTAGTAAACAATTTTGTTGCCACAATTTTTAATTTTTGCTAACTTAAACGTCATTAAATATCCGTTCAGACATATATTATTATCAATATTTTTCCGCAATTTTAAATACTTATAGTTATTTATTTTTTCATAAAGGTAATTTCCCGATATATAAACCAAGCCGATACCGCACATGCTACTTACTGATTTTGAATACCTTACCAACTCCGACGAAGCTTTTAAGAAAAAAGTAGCGCTGCAAATCAAAAATCTGAGAAGGCAGAACCAGGTAACTCAGGAGAAATTCTTTACCGAAACAAACATCAATATAGCCCGTTTAGAATCAGGTAAAATCGATATCAGGCTGGATACATTAAGGAAAGTTTGTTACTATTTTGATGTTTCTTTGGCCGGTTTTTTTCAAGGCATTTATTAAACAGGTATTTTTTTTATTAAATTGCTATTTCAAATTCTATTATTCCATACATCCGTTGTATTTTTTAACATACACAATAAAAAATTTATGATCAAAAGAACATCCTCCGCGACAGCTATCGCTTTTGCTTTTGGCTTGCTGGCGCTTTCGGCCTGTAACGATAAAACCAAGACCTATGCCGATAATGATCCCGTGTTTAAAAATATGGATACATCAGTAAAACCCGGCGACGATTTTTTTAAGTATGCGAATGGCACCTGGCTCAAAAAAAATCCGATCCCGCCAGCTTACTCAGCCTGGGGAATAGGTAATGTGGTAGAAGAGGAATTACGCAACCGCATGAAAAAAATAAATGAGGATGCGCTTAAAGCCGGTGCCCCCAAAGGCAGTAATACCCAAAAAATTGGTGATTTTTATTACAGCGGTATGGATACTGTTGATATCGAGAAGCAAGGCTTATCGCCCCTTAAAGATGAGCTGGCCAAAATTGACCAGGTAAAAGATATTAAAGGCTTAATAGAAGAGTTTGCACACCTGGGTACCATCGGCGTCACTACCCCCCTGGGTACCTATGCCGGGCAGGATGCTAAAAACAGCGCCAAGATCGTTCTGCAGCTCGGTCAGGATGGTATAGGTCTGCCTGATCGTGATTATTATTTTAATACGGACGCGCATAGCGTTGCCGTTCGGAACGATTATCAGCAAAAACACTTACCTGCAATATTTAAGTTGATCGGTTTGCAGCCTGATGCAGCTACTTTGGCCACCACACAGACATACGCCCTCGAAAAATCACTGGCAGACAGCAGCCGCAAACTCGAAGATCTACGCGATCCCTATCATAACTATAATAAAATGCCGCTGGCTGGTTTAAGTAAACTGGTACCGGAGGTAGACTGGAAATCGACATTTGAAAAAATGGATTACAAGAAGGTGGATACCGTTATTGTTGGTCAGCCCGAATATTACCGCGCTTTCAGCAAAGCACTCCATACCTATAGTATAGACGACTGGAAAAATTACCTGCGCAAAAACCTGGTATCTGAGTTTGGCTCTTACCTGAGCAAACCCTTTGACCAGGAGCTCTTCCGTTTTTACGGCACCATTCTTAACGGTAAAAAAGAACAGTTACCACGCTGGAAACGTGTACTGGATACCGAGAACGGAGTTATGGGTGAAGTTTTGGGGCAGATATTTGTAAAAGAGTATTTTCCCGAAAAAACTAAAGAGCGTTATGTGAAACTGGTGGAAGTAATGCGAGCCTCATTCAAAGAACATATTGAAAAGCTGGACTGGATGAGTCCCGCCACCAAAGAAAAAGCCTATTATAAACTGAGCAAAGTAATGCCTAAGGTTGGTTACCCGGATAAATGGAAGGATTTTTCGACCCTGGAGATTAACCGCGGCCCCTATGCTTTAAATGTAATGCGAGGCAATAATTTCTGGCATAAATACAGCGCCGCCAAACTGGGCAAACCGGTTGACCGTACCGAATGGGGCATCACTCCGCAAACTTATAATGCCTATTACAATCCATCAAACAATGAAATTGTATTACCCGCAGGCATATTTACTATTCCGGGCGCCAAAGACGAGGATATTGATGATGCGGTGATATATGGTTATGCCGCAGCCTCTACCATCGGTCACGAAATGACCCACGGTTTTGACGATGAAGGTCGCCAGTTTGACGCCGAAGGCAATTTGAAAGCATGGTGGCTGCCACAGGATTCCGTAAAGTTTACCCAAAGGGCGCAAATGCTCGTGAATCAATTCAACGGCTATAGCATTTACGGCCTGCATGTAAATGGTAAAGCCACACAAGGTGAAAATATTGCCGACCTGGGCGGCATTGTGATAGGACTCGACGCCTTTAAGAAAACCGAACAATATAAAGAAGGAAAAACCATCAACGGATTAACCCCGGTACAACGCTATTTTCTGGGTTATGCATTGGGCTGGCTCGGGCAGGATCGCCAGGAATCTTTATCCAGCCAGATACTGACCAATCCCCACGCCCCTGGGTTTATGCGCGTAAACGGGCCATTTACCGATGTGCCGGAGTTTTACGAAGCATTCCATATTAAAAAAGGCGATAAAATGTGGTTGGATCCTGATAAAAGGGTGAAGATCTGGTAGTACGCCCTTATAAAAACCACGTCATTGCGAGGCACGAAGCAATCTCTACACAGGTAGGTCACTATAAACGGTGTTATGCTTTTCTGTTTACTCTGTACAGCATAGGGATTGCTTCGTGCCTCGCAATGACGCGTTTTCGAAAGGCCGGGTCACCCCCCATCAATACTGTTACAATCAGCAGTAAATCAACAGCTCGTTTTTATTTAAATTTGATGGAAAACTTATAACCGTATGATAAAACTTTACAAAACAACTCTTCTGGGCTGCGCCTCTGTAGCGCTTTTAGCATTAAGCGCCTATCGGGTTAAGCAAGGCGAAACCCCTCATGATCCGGTTTACGATAACCTGGATAAATCTGTTGATCCCCGTTCCGATTTTTTTAAATATGCCAATGGCGGATGGCTTAAACGCAACCCTATCCCGGCGGCATACTCCAATTGGGGAATTGGCAATGTGGTTCAGGAAGAGATCCGCAACCGGTTAAAAAAAATCAATGAAGATGCCTTAACCGCCAATCCGCCAAAAGGAAGCACCACCCAAAAGATCGGCGATTTTTATTATAGCGGTCTGGATACCATCAACATCGAAAAGCAAGGTATCAACCCACTAAAAGCGCAATTGAACCTGATAGATCAGGCCAGGGACGCTAATGATATACTGAGCGCCGCAGCTGTTTTAACTACCACAGGCGCCCGCAATTTTATTGGCAGCAGGGTTGGTCAGGATGCCAAAAACAGTTCAAAAATGATGTTGCAGCTGGGACAGGCTGGCCTGGGTTTACCCAACCGCGATTATTATTTTAAAACCGATGCCCGCACTACCCGTGTGCGTACCGATTATAAAACCAATCACCTGCCAACCATGCTTAAAATCAGTGGCTGGGATGAGCAACAGGCAGCTAAAGGAGCCGAAAGTATTTTTAAGATAGAACAGTTTTTGGCCGACAGCAGCCGTAAACTCGAAAACCTGCGCGACCCTTATCGCAACTATCATAAAATGACTGTTGCCCAATTAAATACACTCACCCCCAATATCAACTGGACAACTGTATTTAAAACATTGGAATTAAAACCGGTAGATACCGTAATTGTGGGTCAGCCTGAATATTACAGGGCCGTTAATACCGCGCTGAAAACATTCCCGCTTGATGACTGGAAAGCCTACCTCCGTTGGAAACTGATCTCATCTTATGCACCCTATCTCAATGCTGCCGCCGAACAGGAAAGTTTCCGCTTTAGTGGTAAAGTGATATCGGGCAGGAAAGAGCAATTACCCCGCTGGAAGCGTGTACTGGATACCGAAAACGGATTGATGGGCGAAGCTTTGGGTCTGCTATTTGTGAAAGAATATTTCCCGGTTACAGCTAAACTACGCTATACCGAAATGGTGGAAGCTATCAGGCAGTCCTACCGTGAGCACATTGCCAAACTGGATTGGATGAGTCCCGAAACCAAGCAAAAAGCATTAACAAAATTGAACGCCATACACCCAAAAGTGGGTTATCCGGATAAATGGAAAGATTTCTCGACCCTGGTGATGGATCGCGAGTCATACGCAGGCAATGTGATACGCGCCAGGCATTGGGCTTATACCGTAAACATTAACAAATTAGGCAAACCTGTTGATCATACCGAATGGGGCATGACGCCGCAAACCTATAATGCCAGCTATAGCCCCTCTAATAATGAGATCACGCTGCCTGCTGCCCAGTTCACCATTCCCGGTGTTAAGGATAGCGAGGTGGATGATGCGGTGGCTTATGGTTATGTAGCGGCATCAACCATCGGGCACGAAATTACGCACGGTTTTGACGATGAAGGTCGCCTGTTTGATGCCAAAGGCAACCTGAAAACCTGGTGGACGGCCACCGACTCGGTTAAATTTACCCAACGCGCCAAAGTACTGGCCGACCAGTTTAGCGGTTATGTAGTATTGGATAGCCTCCATGTAAATGGTAAAGCTACCTTGGGCGAAAACATTGCCGACCTGGGCGGTATAGTTTTGGGTATTGATGCCTTTAAAAAGACCCAACAATATAAACAAGGCAAGCTCATTAATGGATTAACCCCAATGCAGCGTTTCTTTTTAGGCTACGCGCTAGGCTGGCTGGGTCAGGAACGGGATGAGGCGTTGGCTAACCAAATATTAACAGATGTGCATGCCCCCGGTTTTCTGCGGGTGAATGGCCCTTTTAGCGATGTCCCCGAATTTTACGAAGCATTTAAGGTAAAAAAAGGCGATAAAATGTGGGTAGACCCGGCTAAGCGGGTGAAGATTTGGTAGGATAAAAAAATAGCCTGATAAAGAATTAACCTTATCGGGCTATTTTCTTTTAATTTTTATAACGTCATTATTCAACAGCCGGAACATCTGCATCAACTTGAGGAACGTTACCAATGCTCAAGTTTTCAAAGCTTTCCTGCTCAATATTTAAAGTCTTTCTTAACTTTTCAATGTAGTATAACCAAGCGATAGCCACAAGATTAATGGCGAAAACGAATGACCTGTCACTAGTTCCGACTGACAGTTGCCAAGTGGAATTAGTAAAATTGAAATTAAAAATCAAATTGAACCCTGGCTGTTTGCTCATTCCGATTTCAAAAACTAAACCAGATACGTATTGGTAGGCGTATCCGAGCATAGCAAAATGAACTATTTGAAGTATTTGATTAATAACAGATAAATTAAGCCCTTTGATATAGTTTGTAAACAACAGCCGTCCACAGTAAATGGAAAAACCATAAAGTCCAAAGGCAATCAAAAGCAGTAACAGCATTAACCCATTTATCTGACCGGTATGAGCTAAAAGCCAAATGGTAATTAATAAGCCAATGATGCCCCCTACTATCTGATACCAACCAAATATTTTTAACTTTAGTTTAGATCTTGGACTTATGAATGGTTGCATAAAATTCAGGTTAGTAGTACGAATTTATTCATTATAGACAGCATTCCAAAAGTTTTACTGCCCTGCTACAATTCCTTCCGCATTACATAATCATTCATCCAATATGGGCCAATGGCTATATCTTCTTCAGAAGCAACGGCAAAGCCCATTTTTTCATAAAAGGTTTTGGCGTTGTTGTAGCGGTTCACATTCAATTCCAGCACTTTTTTGCCGGCATCTATAGTTCGTTGGACCACCTCGTTGATCAGCACTTTACCATAGCCTTTGCCCTGTGTTTTGGGAAGGCAATACAATTTATGTAGTTTATAAATATCGGCGTTCTCTTCACGTGGTGAATAGGCGGCAAATGCAACCGGTTCTTCATCTTCCAATAACATGATAAAAGTTTGCGCGCCGGTTTCAATCTGTTTCCTGATCTTATCTGCCGCGTAGATCTCATTCAGCATAAATGTGATCTGTTCTTTTTCTAATAAAGGGCCGTAAGTAACCCACCAGGTTTGGTCGGCTATTTCTATAATGGTTTCCGTGTCACTTACGGTAGCTGTTCTTATAGTATACATATTCAAATTTTCTTAACTTTTTTCTTCCCATATCATGCACAAGTGCAGTATGGTTTCCACGGCTTTTTGCATGTCCTGTACCGATACCCATTCCTGTTTGCTGTGAAAAGCATGTTCACCGGCAAAAATATTGGGACAAGGTAAACCCATAAACGACAACCTGGATCCGTCGGTACCACCTCTTATACTGCAAAGTTTAGCAGTAATTCCTGTGCGGTTGATGGCCTCCATGGCATACTCAACAATCTCAGGGTGTTCATCCAGCACATTTTTCATGTTGCGGTATTGCTCGCTCACCGCTAAGCTATAGGTTGATGCGGGATATTTTTTCAATACCTCATCTGCCGTTTTACGGATCACATCAGCATGATCGCTTAGCTTCTTCGCGTCAAAATCACGGATGATAAAATCAATACCCGCGGTTTCTACATGCCCTTCAATAGCTACGGGGTGTATAAACCCCTCCATCCCTTCGGTATGCTCCGGCGACAGGTCATCAGGTAAAGCCGCGATGATCTCGCCTGCAATCTTGATGGCGCTTTCCATTTTCCCTTTGGCAAAACCCGGGTGTGAACTTACTCCGTTGATAGTCAATCTTGCGCCATCGGCAGAGAAAGTTTCGTTCTCCATGTTGCCTGCGCTTTCACCGTCCATGGTATAACCTGCATAAGCGCCCAGTTTGGCAATATTTACATGATCCACGCCATGCCCTACCTCTTCATCAGGGGTAAACAATATCCGGATATCCCCGTGTTTTATTTCAGGGTGGTTTATCAGTTGGTAGCAGGCGTCCATGATCTCGGCAACACCGGCTTTATTATCGGCGCCTAACAACGTAGTTCCGCTGGCGGTTATCACGTCATTATCTACCTGATTTTTCAGATCGGGGTGCTCCGCTTGCTTAATGATTTGCGAGGCATCATCAGGTAATATAATATCCTGTCCCTGGTAATTTTTATGAACAATAGGTTTTACATTTTTTCCACTGCAATCGGGCGCGGTATCCATGTGCGAGCAAAAACAAATTACGGGTACCTGCTTGTTTGTATTGGAAGGTATAGTAGCGTATACATAGCCGTATTCGTCCATATGGGCATCGGCAACACCTATTGCTAAAAGCTCATCAACCAGCAGCCGGGCCAGATCTTTTTGCTTTTCTGTCGACGGAAATGAAACAGAAGAGGGGTCTGATTGCGTATCAATGGTAACGTAACGTAAAAAGCGTTCGGTTACGGTGAAGTTTAGTAATGAATTAAAATTCATAAAGCTCTATATTAGTAAAATTTTACCGGCAACCGATTCCGGCATGTTCCATTTGTAAATATTGATTAAAATTTAGCTTTGAAAAAATTTATTCTGTTTTTTGTTTTAGGCTTTGCCGGGTTTACCGCAAAGGCGCAGGACGGATACAACTATTACGAATGGGGTGTTGGCGGCGGTATTGGCTATGGCAGGGCTTATGCCGATACCAAAAAACAGGACTACCACCCTATTTACAACTTTAACATAGCCTATAATTTTAACCCCTACGTACCTATTGCGCTGGAGTATCAGTTTGGTACGCTTTCGGGTGGTGGCCGTACCCCTGATAAAGATGCTTTCGGCCGGATCTATAAAAACGCATACAAAGCTTTAGTGATCCATGCCGATGTTCAGCTGGGCAGCTTTATTGACTATTCCAACAATGGTTTTTTAAATGTGATCAAGAACTTTTATGTGGGTACGGGGATAGGTGCTATCTCCAACAACATGAAAGATATACAGCGCACTAACTTACCTGCATATGCTCAAAACGGCGCGGTGGGCAGCACCAACGGTTTCCAGGGGAAAGACAAAAGTACCAACGTGGTGTTACCGCTGCGGTTTGGTTATGAGTTTAAGATTTATGATTCCTATGAGCAGGTAGGTTATACCATTACCCTCGGCTATGAACATAGTTATGCTTTTGGCGAAGGGCTTGATGGCTACAATGATCCTCCGGCACAGTTTAAAAACAACGCCCCAGATCAATATGCCCACTTCACCATAGGTTTCCGGTACAATTTTGGTAATACGGTATCATACAATAAACTGGTAAGAGATTTCGGATTTTGAATATAGAAGAACTACGTGATTATTGCCTGCAAAAGCCAGGAGTAACAGAAGGTTTTCCTTTTGGAGAGGATACCCTCGTTTTTAAAGTTGCTGGTAAATTGTTTTTACTAATCGGACTGGAAAGCGGTAACCGGTTTAATGTTAAATGCGAGCCCGAGCGTGCCGTTGACCTGCGCGAACGCTATACCGAAGTACAGCCCGGTTACCACATGAACAAAAAAATGTGGAACACCGTTTATATGGATGGATCATTAACCCACAAGCAACTTTGCGAAATGATAGATCATTCCTACGAGCAGGTGATCCTGGGCCTACCAAAAAAACTACAGGCTGAATTGGAGGCCTTAAAAGGCGAACAGTAAAAAAGCACTTACACTTCCCGGGGCTATATACTTAACCTTATATTTGGGCAATAATACATCCTGATGAAGAGAATTCTATCCGCCTTGTTGATCTGTTTTGTTGCTATTACTACTGCACAAGCTCAGATAACTCCGTTTGAGCAAAGCAAAGACCACAACTATACAGCCACCTATGCCGAGGTTATCGCTTATTATCAAAACCTCAATAAGCGTTATCCCCAACAAATGAAGCTGATCAATTATGGCACTACCGACGTGGGCAAACCCCTTACGCTCATTGTACTGTCGCGCGATAAGGTTTTTGATCCGGCACTGATCAAAAAACAAAACAAACGGGTATTGCTCATTAACAATGGTATACATCCCGGCGAGCCCGAAGGCATTGACGCCAGTATGATGCTGGTGCGCGATCTGCTTAAAGACAATAAACTACCCAAGGATGTGGTGATCTGCCTCATCGCTTTATATAATATTGATGGCAACCTGAACCGCGGTCTGAGCCGGGTTAGCCAAAACGGCCCGGTGGCTTATGGCTTTAGAGGTAATTACCGCAACCTGGACCTAAACCGCGATTTTATCAAGGCCGACAGTCGCAATGCCCTGGCTTTTACACAGATTCTCAGCACCTGGAAACCGGAGATCTTCCTGGATAACCATACCAGCGATGGTGCCGATTATCAGTACGTAATGACCCTGATAGAAACTCAAAAGGACAAACAAAACCCTATCCTGGCCAATTATACTACCAAAACGCTTACGCCTTATATGTATAGCAATATGAAAAGAGCTCGCTTTGAGATGATCCCCTACGGTGCCGGAGAGGAAGGTTTACCCGACTCGGGCATTGTGAGCTTTTTGGAAACACCGCGTTTTGCGACAGGTTTTGCCGCTCAGCATAATATCATCAGTTATATAACTGAAACGCATATGCTCAAGGAATTTGATAAACGGGTATATGCTACTTACTTGTTTATGCAATTTCTTATTCAGATCAATCAGCGTGATGCTAAACTGATAGGAGAATTGAAGCAAAAGGCCGATGAACAGGTAGCCCAGCAAAAAACCTTCGCGCTTAACTGGACCGTCGACCGGCAAGCCGTGGATACCATTACCTTTAAAGGCTATAAGGCAGACTATAAAACCAGCGAAGTAAGCGGCTTAAACCGCCTGTATTATGACCGGACCAAGCCTTATACTAAAACCATCAACTACTGGAACACCTATAAAGTTACGGCGACTGCCGATAAGCCGCTGGCCTATGTGATACCGCAAGCCTGGGGTAAAGTGATCGATCTGTTTAAACTGAATGGGGTCAAAATGCAGCAACTGGCGCATGATACCACATTGGCTTTGCAGATGTATTATATTGAAGATTATAAAACCCCGCAAAAGCCCTATGAAGGGCATTACCTGCACTCAGCAGTTAAACTAAATCCGGTGAATATGCGGGTTAAATTTTATGCCGGCGATTATGTGGTGTATACTAACCAGCCTATTAACCGTTATATTGTGGAAACATTGGAGCCGCAAGGTGTCGATTCTTTTTTTGCCTGGAACTTTTTTGATTCGGTATTAGGCGAAAAAGAATATTTTTCGGATTATGTGTTTGAAGATATCGTTGCTAATTGGTTAAAAAAAGACCCCGAACTGAAAAAGAAACTCGATGACGCGAAAAGTAAAGACCCAAAACTGGCCGGCAGCGCGCAGGCACAATTATTCTTTGTTTATCGCAATTCTCCCTATTTTGAAAAAACTTTTATGCGCTACCCGGTGGGCCGGCTGCTAACCGATACAAAACTCGATCTTAAATAAATGGAAAACTTGCTTACCGCTCCCGTTGCCTGCGTTATATTTGTTATTACCATCATCACTTCGTTGATGGCTTTCTCCAACGAAAACCTGTATGGCAAACTGATATTGCATCCTTATAACGTTTCGCGCGGCCGTTATGTTTATACTGTCATCACCAGCGGGCTTATCCATAAAGACTGGATGCACCTGTTTTTTAATATGCTGTCGTTCTACTTTTTTGCATTTAGATTGGAGCCTGATTTAGGGCATTGGCAATTTGCTGTACTATACGTAGCCAGTTTAATTTTAAGTGACATGCCGTCGGTACTAAAACATCGGGAAAATTATAACTATTACAGTCTTGGTGCATCCGGAGCGGTGAGCGCGGTGATTTTTAGCGCCATATTATATAAACCATTGGATGGAATGATGATACTGCCGCTTCCGATACCTATACCGGCGGCACTATTTGGTGTATTATACCTGGTTTATTGCAGCTATGCCTCCAAATACTCCCGCGACAACATCAATCACGATGCCCACTTATATGGCGCACTTAGCGGACTGATGATCACCATTATTTTTCATCCCGGTATTTTGCCGAAGTTTATAGAGCAAATTACCGAGCAAGTTCAATCGATGATGCGCTAATGGTATTGCCATCGGCATCAAACAGAAAACTCATGGGTTCTTCCGGATTTTTGATGATCTCGAACAATAGGAAGCCCCAGTTTTTCCAGAAGTTCTCTAACACCTGGCCATAAACTTTGGGTACCCAATCGTCAAACAGCGGTTTGGTGCTGGTGCCTCGCAGGGGCATGGCTTCTATGTAAATAATATCTTCAACGGGCAATATATTGTACTCGGGCAGGCGGTTAAACAGGTATGCCGAGTAAAAAAAGCGCGCGTTAACCTCTTCAAACTGTATGGGGTGCAAGGTTTGGCCTCTAATTTTGTCCAAAGCAGCCTGGTGATAGCTGGCATTGGCGCCGTTGTCCTGCAGGCAAATGATCAAGCCAAAATCTTTGATCCGCAGCGAAAATGTCAGCGTATTAATCTCATCGCGGTAGCCAAAAATATCTTCTGAGTTATCCACTTTAAACAGAACCAAACTGAACGGTTTAAAACCATCCAATTCGATAGGCAGGTTCAGGCTTTGCAGCATCAGGTGCAGGTGACTGAATTTATGGATAATAGCCTGCGACATGTTAAACTCTTCGCCTTGCGAATGCTGCAGTTTAATTCCTGATTGTATCTCATTAAAGATAATACCATACAACAGTTTGCCGGCCCATTGAAATAGTTTCAGCTCGTCCAATTGTTTTACGGCCTCGTATCCCGCATCAAAAGCCGCGGCAATTTCGGCTTCCAGAGGTTCCAGGAATTGTTCGTTGATAGCGGCGGTGCAGGGCAGCTTCAGGTCTTTGTAGGTGGCCATGCTTTCGTCGAGCAGTTTAAAAGGTTTATCTTCCAGGCTATAGCGGCTCATGAGCCATTGCGGAAAAACCTGTATCTTTTCTTCTTCAGAATTTAAGGGCTGCCCGCTCAGGAAGCACTTATTATTACTGAAATTAAAACGCTCGAACGGTGAATAAATTTGTGCCGACATGGGCGCAAAGATAAGCAGGAATACAGATGTGCAGATATGCAGATTTCAGATGTGTAGATTTTTTGACATAAAACAGGGTTTACTATATGTGTGGATTTCAGATGTCAGGATTTTTATCTTACCAGCTCATTATTTTTCATCTGCACATTTGCATATTTGCATATCTGCACATCTTAAAAACATGGAACTGACATATCAACCCTTTGAACTGCAATTAAAGCACGCTTTTACCATAGCCAAGTTTTCGCGCACCTCTACCCCTATTATGCTGGTGCAAATTAAACACGAAGGTTATACCGGCTATGGCGAAGCATCTATGGTGCCCTATATGGGCGAGAGCCATGAAACCGCTGCCGCTTTTCTGAGCAAGGTTGATATCAGCCAGATCAGCTATCCTATTGACTTTGGCACCGCGATCAGTTACCTGGACAGCATTGCACCTGGTAACCCGGCCATTAAAGCCGCTATTGATATTGCCCTGCATGATCTGGATGGAAAGATCAAACAACAACCTTGCTGGCAACTGCTGGGCAGCGATCCTGCAAAAATGCCCGTGACCAGTTTTACCATCGGGATCGACACACCCGAAATGATCATCAAAAAGGTGAAAGAGGCCGAAGGTTTCAAAGTGATCAAAGTGAAACTGGGTAAGGATAACGATAAAGAACTCATTACCACTATCCGTTCCGTTACCGATGTACCCCTTTATGTGGATGCCAACCAGGGCTGGACAGACCTGCAACAAAGCCTCGACATGACCTACTGGCTCCAGGAACAAGGTGTACAACTCATAGAACAACCCATGCTCAAAACCGACCCAGACAGCAATGCCTGGCTTACCGAACGCAGTCCCATCCCTATTATTGGCGATGAAGCGGTACAGCGTTTTGAAGATGTAGATAAAGCCAAAGGCGTTTACACCGGCATCAATATTAAATTGATGAAATCGGCTGGCCTTTATGAAGCAAGCCGGATGATCAAAAGAGCCCGGGAACTTGACTTAAAGATCATGATAGGCTGTATGACCGAAACCAGCTGCGCCGCCCTGGCTGGTCTGGCCCTGGCCCCACAATGCGATTGGGTTGACCTCGACGGCCCATTTTTAGTAAGCAATAACCCCTACCAGATGCCTGATTTTGCTGATGGTAAATATATATTGAATAATGACGCGGGTTTGGGGATAAGGTTATAAGCACGAATTTTTTCTAATTATTGCGAATTTCACGAATGGCCTGTCCTCCTGGGCCTGTCGAAGGATCGTGTGCCGAGGCCTGCCCACCATGGTTCGACAGGCTCACCATGACAGCCTACTTAAATAATCCAACCATTACTATCGTTCTTCCCCGTCAGCAGATAAGCTTCGGCCGAAAGCGGGCAGAACGATGGTGGCCTGTGCGGCTGTAAGGGCATTAGTGAACCTTACCTGAAGCGGGGATATGAGCGAACGAAGTGGAGGTAAGGTTTAGCAGCCCGTGGTTCTGCCTGCTTTGCAGGGTAAAGGCTATGGGCGTAAAGAAGCATTTCTGCTGACTTGATTTTTGGTTACTTTGTATCAAGACAAAGTAACAGCCTTAGCGGCAATTGAGCGCTCTGCGATAGACTTCTCCGCCCTGTATAGCATAGAGATTGCTTCGTGCCTCGCAATGACGTGTGGGGGAGATGGAGATTGGTAATAGCTGTTTTCAAACAAAAAAGCCCATATACCTTAAAGGCATACAGGCTTTTAAATAATAATACTGCTGATTATTTTGTTGCAACAGCATTGTTTGCTGCATCAATAATTACTTTAGCTACAGCATCAGGGTGAGAGATGAATACTACGTGACTTGCTTTTATTTCGGTTACTTTGGCGCCGGCACGTTTGTACATATTACGTTCAATATCGGGGTTAATGGCTTTGTCTTCGGTGGCTACTATACCATAGCTGGGTTTGGTTTTCCAGGCGGCTTCGGTAATAGGGGCTACAAAACCTTGTACTGCTATTGGGCCTTGTGAAGCGTACATAAAGTCAGCTTCTTCTTTGCTCAGGTCGGCGGCAAAACCAGCGTGGAATTTTTCTTTGCTAAAATAAACAAAGCCTTTTTCGTCCGGAGGCAATATGCCGTTTTCAGGAGCTGCTGGTAATGATTGAACCAGTTTTAAAGTAGTTTCGCCATTATCTGGTGCAAAGGCGGCTATATAAACCAATGCTTTTACTTTAGGGTTTGTACCGGCTTCGGTAATTACGGTACCACCCCATGAGTGACCTACCAATATCACCGGTCCGTCTTGTTTGTCGATAACGCGGTTGGTAGCATCCACGTCGTCTTTAAGTGATGTTAAAGGGTTTTGAACAACGGTTACATTGTAGCCTTTTTTGGTCAGGATATCGTAAACGCCTTTATAGCCAGAACCATCTGCAAAGGCGCCATGCACCAATACTATATTTTTTACCGGTGTCTGAGCTTGTGCTTTAGGGGCTGAACCAATAATAGTTGATAAAATAATAGCTGAGGCAGCTAAGCCTGTTTTGAATGCGTTTTTCAGAGTTTGAGTTTTCATTGTTTTGTATGTTGATGTTTGTTGTTTGAATCAACGATACAAAGGTGCAGCAACTATTACAGCTGCGGAATGCTGATACTTCCCGACAACTTGTAATTTTTTCCCTACGCTACCATTTTCTTATTATTCCTGAACTCCGATGGCGATAAAGCGGTATGTTTTTTAAAGAAATTACTAAAGTAGGCCGCGTCATCAAAGCCCAGCTCATAGGTAATTTGCTTGGCCGATTTATCGGTATAAAACAACAGGCGCTTGGCTTCTATCAGGATCCTTTCCTGGATGATCTGGATAGGCGTTTTATGATTATACAGCGCAAACAGGTTGGATAAGGTTTTGGGCGATTTATTTAACCGGCCCGCATAATAGCTCACGCTGTGCTGCGAGCGGAAGTTCATCTCCACCAATAGATTAAATTTACGGAGGATGTGGAAACGGTCGTCGGTAAGTTTTACATCCGGAAAACTGCCAGCCCGCGCCAGCCGGGTTATCATGATAATGAGCCGTTTCAGTAACATGATGAGCAAATCGGTCTGGATATCATCCTTAGTATTCAATTCTTCAATAAATACATCCAGCAGCACTTTCAATTTTCGTTGCGTATCCGGATCCAGATCAATGAACACATTATCATTCATCCCAAACAAAAAACCAACGCAGCTTACTTCGGTATCGTGGTCAACAATACAATAAAATTCACGGTTAAATTGCCAGGCCACCACATCGCCTGGGTACTCAAAATAAAACGACTGGTTAAACATGAGTGGCAATACGGTATTCGGCATAAAATCATAGGCTGAGCCATCAATGGTTACGGTTTGTTTGTCACCCCGGTTCCAGGCAATGGTAAAGTATTTATAATCGTAATCACGAGTGTAAAACAAACGGTCGAGCTGCGGTTCGTTATGATGCAGCAACAGATCGCCGCCGGTGTTCTGGTCTGATACTGATAATTTCATGCCCGAAGATATTATAAAATCACAGCAATATACTGAGGAAAATAACATTGAACACTTTGCGCTGAACGGTTTACATGGTTTACACTTTTCATGGTTTACACTTTTACAATTGACTATTAATCAGTTTATTATAATTAAAAATGATCAAATATCACGGTTACAGTGTAAACCATAAATTATGTACCATGTAAACCCAATTTGCACCAAAAATGGCCCGTCTGTTCGGGTATTACTTATCACTCAGCATAATAGGATTACCCTTACCGCCAATGATGATCACCTTGGCATTGGGCGACAAGGCAATCTCTTTCTGAGCTTTAATGGCTTCATATTGCAATTGCTTGTCTGAAAGACCGGTTGAGAGGATCTTTTGATAATCGGCTATACCCTGGGCTTCTACGCGTTTCCGTTCGGCTTCCTGGCGTTCCTTTTGCAGCACGAACTGCATCTTTTGGGCATCCTGCTCAGCATTGATCTTTGATTCGATACTGGCCCTTACCGAAGCAGGCAGGGTAATATTGCGCACCAGTATCTGCTGCAATTCGAGTCCGCGTTTGGAAAAACTGGTAGTGATGGTACGGTTTATCTTATCCTGAAATTCCTGTCGTTTGGTGGAGTACAGATCAACAGCAGTATAATTAACGGCATTATCACGTATGGCAGTTCGTGCTACCGGACGAACGATCTTATCGATATACGTTTCGCCAATGTTCTGCATAATGTATGGGGCCTTCTCCGGGTTTACTTTATACAGCACCGAAAGATCGATGGTAACTTCCAACCCGTCGCTTGACAGTACCCGGATAGCGTCATCACCTTCCTTCTGGCCCTCGTTATTCACGGCGCTCATAGTATAGGTTTGGGTTTGTATATCAAAGGTGGTGATATCAACCAATGGGTTAATGATGTGCAAACCACTCTCGAGTACATTATCCTGTACCTTACCAAAAAGGGTTTGCACACCCACTTTACCAGGGTCAATTACTTTAAATATGGATAGCAACAGGCCAACGGCTACTATGACTAATCCAACAACGGTTGCCGTACCGCTGAAGCGGCCGGCAGGTTCAGGCGAGCGTTTGAGCACTATACCCACAACGAGCACAATAACTCCTAAAATTGCTATAAACATGCAATGAAGTTACAGCTTTTTTTGCGAGTTCCTTACGTCTTTTAACAGTCTTATTTTTAATACAATAACTACCCCGGCAACCAGTATGGCGGCACCCAAAAGGGTATAGTTTTTTGTCGTATTGGCCTGGTACGCCACAAACAGGCATAATACAATACCTATGGTGTACAGTACGTTAAGCACTAACTTAAAACCCATAATTAATATACATTAAGTGAGGGGTCAATTTCTGCTGCCCAGGCCAAAATGCCACCCTGTAAATTGGTCAGGTTGCTATAGCCTAATTGCTGCAATTGCATAATGGCTGCGGCGCTGCGTTTGCCGCTGCGGCACATTACCACTACGGGTTTGTCTTTACTTACTTTATCGGCTTCAATTAAAATGCCGCCAAGCGGTATTAATTGTCCGCCCAGGTTTGATGTTTCATATTCAAACTCTTCCCTTACGTCAATCAGTTGAAAATCTTCGCCTTTGTCCAGTTTTTCTTTTAGTTCCTGTACGGTTATCTCATTCATGTTAATAAAATTATAATCCAAAGGTAGCTTTTTTTCTATATCAAATAATTAAGCCCGATTTTTGTAACAATCAATGCTTAAGTGCGTTTTATGTATAATATTGCACAATATTTGTGTTTTGTTACGTTTACGTGCAATGAAAAAAGGATGAACGCTGAAAAGGTTTACATTAACCCAACACGATCGTCCATAAAATGGATCATATAGATGAAAAAAATTACACGCTTTTTCTGGTTTTGTTCAGGAGCGCATATTGATACCCTAAAAAAATATCCTATTGAACATAATAAATATGTAGGCATTGGCGCTACCATATTTTTTACCGCCTTATTCGCATCGCTATCGGGCGGATATGCCATGTATTTTGTTTTTAACGGAGACGCCTTTGCAGTAGGCTTTGCCATTTTATTCGGCCTGATTTGGGGGACCGCCATTTTTAACATGGACAGGTACATCGTATCGAGCATTAATAAGGATGGCAGCACCAATCAGCAGATATTACAGGCTTCACCCCGTATTTTGCTGGCCATTATGATCGGTGTGGTTATTTCGCGCCCGCTGGAGCTTAAGATCTTTGATAAAGAGATACGCCAGAAATTAAAGACCGCCTATCTGAAAGGCCAGCACCGCAAGATTGACACCCTCGAAAAAACCTATCAGCAAAAATACGCGATGGAAATGGGCAAGAACGGCGACCTGAAAAAGGAAAAAGATTCGTTAGAGCGGGACATTAACCGCTCGCGCTACCAGCTTAACCAGGAGGTTTTTGGTGATAAAACCAACCAAACATCGGGTATAACTGGCTATGGCACCTATGCCAAGCAAAAACAGTCCGTACTGGAAGAAAAAGAGAGTCGCCTGAAGGAGGTAACCCAGAATTTAGGACAGATGGACCAATACCTGGCCTCGCGAAAGGATTACGAAGGCCTGAACAGCACCCGTCTTTTCTCCGAACACCAGCTGGATAGCCTCACCAGTATAGCTGGTTTTAGCGACCGTAACTGGGCTTTGGGCCAATTAACGTATAATGAGAACGGTACCCGCGATCTGGATACCTACCTGGCCATATCTTTTATAGGCTATCTGTTTATCCTGTTTGAGTGTTTACCGGTGTTTGTAAAGCTGATGTCGCCAAAAGGGCCTTATGATGTGGCTATAGCCAAAACGTCAGAGGCCAATATCCATTTCGCCGAGCGGGATAAGGAGCGGGATATGACCGTTACCGACAATATTTACGATCACTCGGTAGGTACCGATATTGAACGGCGAAAGAAGATCATTACCTCGCAATCAGACTATGACTTTGAGCGGCACAGTTATGAATAGTATTACTATAGCATAGATTAGTCCACATTTTATTAAAAAAAAGCCCCATCCCGGTTCGGAATGGGGCTTTTTTTAATACCTGAATTTAAATAATGCCTGTCCTTAATCCTGCGTTACAGGCTCATGATGTTCGTGACAAGCCTCTGCACAAATCAAACATGTTTCTGCACATTGGCGGCAGTGATCGTTATCGTGCTTACCGCACTCATCGGCGCAAAGCCGGCATATTTCCTCGCATATGACTAAGTACTGATAGGCAATAGCCGAGTCCCTTTGTAATAATCGGGCTGCCTGGCTACATATATCGGCACAATCCCTATCGAGCCTGATACATTGAGCCATCATCTTTACATCCTCTTCGCGCAAACAGGCGTTTGCACAATGTTCGCAAGCCAACACGCAATTAAACAGCTTCTGAATTAATTGCTGATGATCATGATTGTTCATAGCTATTTTATTAATTGGTATATCATAACAATAGCCAAAAACCCGAAAGGTTTTCTTTATTTGAAACCATCATGAGCTAAGGTTCGCAAACCGGAATGAGTAAACCGGCTCATGATAGCTTCATCACCATTAAAAAACAAATTACTCCGATGAAAATTACCAGCCTTTAAGCAGCTTCAGATAGGCGGTTAGTTCATCGGCGATAAATTCATGTTCTTTCATATCTGGGTGTGTGCCACAGCCCTGATAATACCGCCTGGAAAAGAAATATTTATATACTTTTTTGTCACCGCTATTATTAACCTCGGAAGTAATAGAGGTCAGGTAATTTTGTAATGCGGCCGATAGTTTTTCGTCGGCCATTGGACTGCTTAAACATACAATATCTGCCGAAGGATACTTTTGCCTTACCGTTTTAATAAACTTGGTATAGATATCACAGTAACGGATAGAATCGCCAACGCCATCATTTTGACCCAGGCAAATGGTTACTACATCGGGCTGATAATGTTTAAAATTCCAGGCGAGGGAGTCATTGCGCAGAAAAACTTTATCAAATACCAGGGGCATGGTGATGTCCATATTACAGCAGCTGTGTACCATGCCAATACCAGCTACAGAAGTAAGCTGCCATTGTGCGTTTAAGCTACGTGAGGTACGCGGCCCATAGCTCATATAAGCATTATGTTGATCGTACCATTGGCCTTTACCGCAGGGGGTAGTGGACTGATCCATACCGGCCCCGCTGGTGATAGAATCGCCGATATATTCAATTTTACGTGTTGGCTGAGCGGGTGGCGATAAAAGTTTAGCGCACCTGACACCCACAAAATCAATATAGCCGATCTGCGATTCGGTGTCTTTGCAAATAACAACTGTATGCTCACCCTCCGTAAGCCCATCAGCCACGGTGATCATATTGGTTTTACCCGTAGTTTGTATGCGATAGGGTGTATTATTATCAACCGCTATTTCCAGGTAATTGTGGCTTTTGCCATACAGCACCTCATCATTGATCAGCAGTTCGCATTTTTTGCCTTCAAACCGAAGTTTGATATAAACACCCGGCGACCACATCCTGGGTCTTAGCGGGTTTGCAAAATCAATACGCCCCACGTATTGTATGTTCGCGTTATTGGCCTTGTATAGTTTTAATACTTCTTGGGGGATAGCTGCATGGGTGTTATAGGATAGCTGCAGCAGTATGGCAAATAATAAACCAGCTATATATTTTATCATATCAGGTTAATAGTGTAGCGTAAAGTTAGCTTTTCCGGATACCCGTTTAAATACTCCTATAACATTTTTACCGCCTCAGTGTTCCATGAATTTATAAAAAAAACGGGCTGCCCCAGTTAAGAGGCAGCCCGTTGTATGCTATTTAAGGTAAATATATCCCTTATTGTTGATTCTGATCTGAAGGATCATCGGATGGTGTACCTACAATTTTATAAGCTTTATTGCCATTATTGTCGGTAGTATCCTGGTAATAAAAACCATCGGGAGATACATATAGTTTTTCACCGTTGATCTTTATCTTCCTGCTGTCCTGTGGTAACTGGCCAACTATATCACCTATCTGAGGCGCTTGCTGAACATCACCATTTCCACCCTGATCTGTATTCAATTCACCGTCTTTACCTGCAATTACGTAAGAAGCTGTTCCGTCGTCTTTAGTAATTGGCTGATAGTAAACACCGTTTGACTCATAATACTGTTCACCATTGATCATGATAGACTGCGCATCTTTAGGCAGTGTTTTGATCTCGGCACCTACAGGTGGTTCAACTACAGTATATTGATCATTAACCTGCTGATAGTACAAACCATCGCTATAATAGTACTGGTAATCGCCCCAGAAAAATGGATAGTAACCATAAGGTAAAAATCCTATGCTAAAGCCCAATCTTGGTAAATAGTATGAGTTGTAGTAGTTACGGTATGGATACCAGTAATGGTTTCCGAAATAGCCGCCACGGCCGCCATAACGATAATTGGAACCACGGTAGTTGTAGCCATTGCCACTGCTTCTATAGTAAGTACCACGACCACCAGCATATGAATTTCTGTTCACACTGGCATATCCACGGGTTCCATAACCATAGCTACGTGTAGCTGTTCCAACGCTGTTACGGCCTGGCGCTACATTGCCATTAGTACGCGTTGCTGTACCATAAGTACGCTGTGGAGCCGCTGTAACATTGCTACGTGAGGCAAAACCGCTGCTTCCGTAGGTACGCTGAGGTGCAGCTACTGCTGCCCGTTGCCCACCACCATTACTAAATGATGGACGTGAAAAGCTGGCATTGCCACCAGATGAACGGGATACACTCCCGCCTCCTCCGCCGCCACCGCCAGATGATCTTGAGCCGCCACCGCCGCCACCACCACCGCCACTACTTCTGTGTTGTGCATTGGCGGTAAACGCTAAAGGCAAACTCAACAGAGTTCCTAAAGCAAGTGTGAATAAATTTTTATATGTGCGTTTCATGATGAAAAATTTTAACTAATCAGCTGGTATTCTTTGCTGATATAGGTATATAGACTAATAAATGATTAAACGGTTTAACGCGTATTTAATTATATTTAACAAAAAGTACACCAATATAGTAATTTGCTGTAAAAACAGCTCAATTATACACTTTTCTGACTAATCCAGCCCTTCTGCAACCCATAAAAAAGGCTGCTCAAAGCTCAGGGTAAAAAAACCATCGTTTGTGGTTTTAAAACTGCCAGGTCCTGTTTGCTCCAGACCCGTATAATTTAACCCTTTTGTACTGTTTAGTACCCGTATTTCATCGCCTGCCGGTTTCCATTTGCTAAAACCGGAACTTATAGCATAAATTTTTTGATGCCCATGAAATATTACCAGGTCAATTTTACCCGTGTAATTTAACAGATCATCAAATGCAGGTTCGTCTGTTATTACGTTTACCGCCGGATAATGGTTGGCTATCAGGTAATTTAATGCCGTTGCTGTCCATGTATCATCGCCTGGAGGCATCAGTTTTACATCCGATTGTACCATGCCTTCTTCGCCATTGCTGATCACCCAGTCAACCTTGATACCCAGCACATGGAGCTTTTCGGCGGTATGCGGGGTGGTTATAACCGTTGGGCTCCACTCCAGCAACTGGCCCAGTAACTCTTCCGGGAAATCATCAAGCCCCAGCACCAATAGTGCCGGCTCTTGTTTTTCCCTTACAATATGGTGAGAAGACATCGATTAAAAGTAGATAGAATAAATGAATATTTAATGAATGTGCTGAGCTGATCGGTGTAAAATTTACAACACATACCTACACGTTGTACAAAAACTTTTTAAACCTTTAATTTTAACACTTTTCGGCTCAAAAACAGGGTAAAAACAGTTTAAAATCGTTTGAAAAACCCTCATTTTAACACTTTTTAACAAATTTTAACACGGTTTTTACGTGTTTTGAAAGCTTTAAAAAGCATTAATTTATTGATAATCAAATAACTACATACCAAACCATCGGTTTTTAGAGCCCTTTTACCCCTTAACAAAACGGCCCTGCTTTCTATAAAAAAGAAAACCGGGCCGTGATATATACAAAGATACCGAAATAATTATCCGGATAAAAACGAATCTGAAAATTGGTTATTCATCATCGTGCATTAAAGCGTGTGCCTTATACCTTTGAACAGGAAAAGGTTTTAACGTATAAAAATTTGGCTGCCGGATTTGCCGCTGGCGTTACATGAAAAGAAATTCTTACTGCAACGGCGCCAGATTTTGGAAATACACCTGAAGATGTCGCCCTCCAAAAAACACCGGCATAACCACCATTAGACGTATAAGCACTAAGCTTCCCTATGTTTTCAGGCGTGCCATTAAAACCAATTTGCGTACCACCAGTAAGTTTAGTCGGGTCCGGGATATAAACCACTTCCTTTTTAATATCAGAAATAGCTACACCAGTTGCGCTGGAGTTAACGATATCAGGATTCCATACCAGATTAACTGTGGAATTATCAACAGCATACAGGGTTTGATTAACATAATATATATTAGCCCTTCCACCTGAGCCATACTGCTCCGAATTATAGGTTGTGGTTACATGCGGAACGGCAGATAAATAAAACAAGCCCATCGGCTTATTATAGTATGGCGTATATCCCGCTGTTGATTGTTGGTTTGTTGTTCCCGGAACAACCAGGCCTAAACCCGGATTGGGCCATAATGCACCGTTTTGAGTACTATTACCGGCAAGGGTAATATCGCTGTTCATGGTTAATGATACGGATTGATTTGTACCTCCTGTTTTACCACCAAAAATGCCGCTCAAAAATCCTTTCACAATATCTGCAGCCCCACTGGTTACAGCGGTAGAAGCAGCATTGAAAATAGCGGTAGGCAAACCCAGTAGATTGCCATCGCCAGGGTTTCCGGCGGTTGATCCTTTGGTTGAATTAAACAGAGATCCACCTAAAACATCAAGAGTACCGGTTAATAGTTTTGATAACGTGAATGGCGAGCTGCCAGGTGAGGTAATGGATCCTTTAATAGTACCAACAGAAGTACCACCCAGGGAAATTGTACTTACGTTGGTCCAATTGATGGTGCAATTTAAACCTATTTGCTGATACGTACTTGCCGCAATATTGCTATCATAGGCTATTTCATATTGTGAGGCAAACCATACGCCGTTAGCAATTTGCGTTGGCTCCATCTTGGAAGTAATGGTTTGGTTAACGCCGATCGAGGTTATATCCTGCCCGGCATAATTAAGCATGTTTGAATTGATGGTATTTGGCCCTAAATTTAGCCCGGTAGTCAAATAATCGGAGTTTTGAAACCCACCGTTATTCACGTAAACATAAATTCTGATAATTGACCTGTATTTATTGTACAGAACAAAAAATGGATTTGCCGGTGTTGGCTTAGCGGGATCAAACAGGTTGTAAAGCAGCTCCCAGCCATCAGCCGGTAAATAATCATAAAGAATATCTGAGGTAAACCCGCGTACAGCCCCGCTTGCCCATGGAACCAGTATAGGGGCAGAACCCGCGGCTGTAGGCATATAATCAACGGTAGACCAGCTAAAGTATGGAGTGGGTATCATGTTTACACCCCGTTTGGCGGTTGGTGCAGAGGCTGCGGGTATTTTTTGTAGATCTTTTTTACAACCCGAAACGATAATAATAAGCATAAGTAATGCCATCGCCCCATAAGAGCGACCTGATTTTATATTCTTTGTCATGGGAATTATGTTAATTAGATAGTAATTATTTATTCATTAGTTTCTTAATTAAATATTAAAGTATTGGCCAACAACAGAACAATATATTATATAATATTCATTTAGGCAAATAAATTATTGAAAATAATAAATACAACATGCAAATAGCTAATAAGTTATAAAAAACAAACACTTATCCCAGATACTATTTAATGAAAATTTAAAAGAATAATATTTTCTGCGATGAGGTGTTTACCATGAATAAACCTACTTTCTGTACGTTCGCAGGCAATTTCCCGGGTTACTTGCAATGACGGACACAATGATGTTATGTATTGACTATCAATACTTTACAGTCCATAAGTTTAACCATGTATCCCACGGATACACTACGCAAATCTCATGGTAGCGAAGCCGAGACTCTGAATTTAATAAACCTTCCTGTAAAACTCTTTTAGCGCCGCCCCGGGATTGGGCGCAAGGTTGACGGCTCCTGATACCGCAATGCCATAGATCCCTGTTTGCAGCAGGCGCTCTACATCATTCAGCAGTACACCGCCTACGGCTATTACCGGGATATTGATGGATAGTTTTTCCAATTGGCGGTAACCTTCAAAACCCAGCAGCGGGTAATCATTATGTTTGGTATGGGTATGCGCGAAGGGGCCATAGCCACAATAATCTGCAACACCCAGGTTTTGTATTTTTAACAGAGCATCCGGGTTGCTGGCCGATGCGCCTAATGTTTTTTCTTCTGTTATTACCGAGCGTATGGCGGCCAGATCGGCCAGGGGATCTTCGATGTGCACGCCCTGGGCATCTACCTTATCCAACAAATGATAATGATTGGTGATGATGAGCGTTGCGCCCCAATCGTCGCAGATGCCGGCTATTTCGTTCAGTTCATCAATCAGCTCATCTTCGGGCTTACTCATGCAGCGGTATTGCACCCAGTTGGTGCCCGCTTCGCAGGCTATCTGTACCTGCTGTACATGGCTGCGGTCGGGCAGATCCTGTGTGAGGTAATGAAATTTGGAGATGTATTTTTTCATGGTTTATTAGTCCGAAAATCGGTAAAGTCCGGAAGAATGTTGGTAAAGATACCTGTTCCAAACTTCCGGACTTTCCGACTCATTACAATTTCTCCTGTGTCAGGGCCTCGCTGATGGTTTTGCCAATATTGCCGTTTGGCGCCTGTATGTGTAATAACGAAGCTACGGTTGGTGCAATATCCGTCATGTGTGTTTGGCGGGTAAGGCTGCCGTGTTTAATACCCCAGCCCATAAATACCAGCGGGATGTGGGTATCATAAGGGTTCCAGGAACCGTGTGTGGTACCTGTACTACCATGCCCTGTAAAATATCCCGGTTTCAGGATTATCTGTATCACACCGCTATGCTCCACATTGTACCCATTGATAATGCGGCTGCGCAGCTCTTCGGGGATGTTGGCTGTTTGCGCCTTTTGCATATCCACAGCAAAGGCAATGGCCGGTTGTGTTTGCAGGTAATCGATACAGATCTGTTTCAGTGCGTCGATATTTAAACCTTCTTTTTTGATGATGGTATTGTTAAATGTTACCTGGTAATTGGCCATACTGCGGATGAGATTTTTTACTTTGAACTTATCTTCCATCAGCTTTTCCATATCCACAACGGCTTTTCCGTCATCCCAAAAACCGGCCGGTATATTATGATCGGTTAAAAAAGTAGGGTTATGCGCGGCGCCATGATCGGCGGTTAAAAAAACCGAATAGTTGCCTTTGCCAACGGTGGCATCCAGGTAGCTGAAAAAGGAAGCCAGGTCTTTATCCAATCTTAAATAAGTATCCTCAGCCTCTACCGAGTTGGGGCCGAATTGGTGACCAACATAATCTGTAGAAGATAAACTTACCGCCAAAAAGTCGGTCACGATGTTTTTGCCTAATTGCTCACCTTCAACCGCAGCGCGGGCCAGGTCGAGCGTCATGGTGTTTCCAAACGGGGTAGAACGAATCAAACCCACTCTGCCTTTGTATAACTCAGATGTTTTAATGGGAAAGGTTGGTGCTTCTGCTCCGCCAAATTTACCTTCGTAACGGGGGCTGTTATCAGGCGCGCTTTGTACGTAAGTATTGATAGGGTACAGTGTATTCCAATCCTGTTTCAGGTACTTTTCGGCTATTTTCTGATCATTGAATTTCTTAACCCAGCCCGGCAGATCGGTCATGTAGTAAGTACTGCTGATCCAGCTGCCATTGGCATCATCAAACCAGTAAGCAGCATTGGCGGTATGCCCGGCGGGCAGGATACCACCTCTGTCTTTCAGCGCTATGCCGATAACTTTGGAGCGGAAGTTGGTAGCTAATCTTAATTCGTCGGTAACGGTGGTCACCAGTAAATTGCGGGGCGACATCTCACCGGCCTTGGAGGTACTGCCAACAGCGTGTACAGTGCTGTCGTCTGTACAGTACATGGATTTTCCGGTAGCTTGTATAATAAAATCATTACCGGCAATGCCATGCAGGGCCGGTACCGAACCGGTGTAAATGCAAGTATGGCCTGCAGCGGTTACAGTTGGTATATAGTCGATATTGGTGTTTTCGCAAGTGAAACCTTCGTTGAGTAAACGCTTAAAGCCTCCTGCCTGGTAACGATCGTAATACCGGTACAGGTAATCCCAGCGCATTTGATCAACCACCAGGCCTACTACCAGCTTGGGGTGAGGTAATGACGCGGCAGCCGGGGCAGCGTTGATTTTCTTTTTTTGTGCCGATACCGAAACAGCGGCAATGCATAAAGGAACAAGGAGTAGATGTTTAAGCTTCATTTTTCATTGATTTGGAGAAGCCCAAATATCAACAATGCTTTTAAAATGCGCTATAGTTTTTTTATTAATTATAAATGTTTGTGATAAATTAACTAACCTGGCTACCCCACATGTCATTGCGAGCGGTAGCGTGGCAATCTCGTTGTAATGCAGGGCGGTTTTGCATATTGCAGACCCGCTCTTGGCCGCGGGAGGGCCAGTCACGTTTTTCGTTGTTGTTTGTTTTTTATAGGTACTCAAGATGGCTTCGCCGTATGTAGCCACAAAGTAACCAAAAGGCTGTCAGCAGAGAGGCTTCTTTGCGCTCAAGGCCTTTGCCCTGCAAACCGGGCAGAACCACTGGCTGCAATTATTTTGCCCCACTTTGCTCCCACGTTCCCCGTGCTTCAGCAAAAACTTGCTATGCCCTTGCAGCCGCACGGGCCAGCATTGTTCTGCCCGCTTTCGGCCGAAGCTTATCTGCTGACTGGGAAGAAAATTAGCTTATGGTCGGTGTTATCACCGCACCATCAATGTGGCATTTATACCGCTATCTAAGGCAAAATAGCATAGGAAGTGGTGCGGTGATAACACCGACCACAGGCTAAAACATAACTTTTTGTGACAGTGTCTCCGTTTGAAATTAGTGTATAATTAAAAATAAAGTTAGATTAGAAAAGGCAAAGTAAGCAACTCATCATTTCATATGAACATACCAGAACAAATTGAAAAGTATATTACCAGCCAGCCTGAACCAAAACTTAGGGACATGGAAGAGTTACATACGCATATACTTCAGGTATTACCGGAATGTAAACTGTGGTTCGATGATGGAAAAAACAGCGAAAATAAAACTGTGGCTAACCCTACTATAGGCTATGGATTTCACACCATAAAATATGCTGATGGAAAGACCCGGGATTTTTTTCAAATTGGTTTGAGCGCAAACAAAACCGGAATCTCTGTCTATATCCTTGGTATCAAGGATAAGACATACTTAGCCCAAACATATGGGAAAGAAATAGGCAAGGCGAGTGTGACCGGGTATTGTATTAGGTTCAGTAAATTAAAGGATATAAACATGAACATATTGGAAGCGGCCATACGATATGGGGTTGAGGCTACGAATGAAAATTAAATTTCAAACTGAGACATTACCCTTTTTGTTGAGCCTATGGTCGGTGTTATCACCGCACCATCGATATAACATTTATCCTACAATTAAAAGCAAATAAACAGAAGAGTGGTGCGGTGATAACACCGACCACGGGCTAATTGAATAGTAGTGTACTTCTACTCCCATTTTTAGTTCCCTCCCCACGGGAGGGGCGCGATAGATTGTGTTGTAGCTGGGAGGGGTTTATGCGTGCGGTGATTATCCTGTTCCCTAAACCCCTTCCTCCCCTTCCCGAGGGAAGGAATCGCACGAGGCCTTGGCTTTTCTCCCGGATGTCATGCTGAGCGCCGTCGAAGCATGGTGGGAGGGCCTCAACACGCGCCCTTCGACAGGCTCAGGGTGACAGTCCTTTTGTTTGGTGAACTCATATTTTGTCATCCTGAGGTACGAAGGATCTATTGTTGAACTATGCTATCGTGGAATAGATGCTTCACTCCGTTCAGCATGACAAATTACTTTTTGAAGAGGTGGCAACATTCGGCATATCAATCTTCAAACACCAATAACGAATGCTGGCTGGCGGTATGCAGATCACGCCATACCTGGTTTATTTCGGTATCTGGGTTGGCGGCTTGCAGGCCACAGTAGGGATATAGCTCGTCTACACATTCACGGGCTATACGGGCCAGTTTGCGGCTGCTTTCGCCAATTTGCTGTAACTGTGTGGCCTTACCCATCAACGCGCCCTGCCAGGAGGCGTCAACCGAGCTGTAAAACTCCAGGCGAACGGCATTTAATTTACCGGTCAGTTTTTCGTGCAGTTGTTTGATGACCGTCCGCCTGTCGGCGGTCAGATGTTTATTTTCAGGTCTTTCATCAAAAATAGTAGCGCACAGATCTGTAAAATGAACCGCCATGCCCGATATATTGGCTGCCAGCGTGGCCTCGGCCAGTTGTATAAAGGGGTATTGATACAAAGGTCCGGCGATCA
This sequence comes from Mucilaginibacter sp. BGA-UO-ETr-C110, assembly GCF_059567985.1. Taxonomy (NCBI): domain Bacteria; kingdom Pseudomonadati; phylum Bacteroidota; class Sphingobacteriia; order Sphingobacteriales; family Sphingobacteriaceae; genus Mucilaginibacter; species Mucilaginibacter sp. BGA-UO-ETr-C110. Next base: position 5,630,773 of record NZ_JCAQPB010000002.1, on the reverse strand, counting down.
CCGCGTTGTCCGGGTCAATTTTAAAGCACCTGTTTTTTTCTACAAAAAGGTTACGCACTTCATAGGCATCGCTACCGGTACCCATCATACCCATAAACTTCCAGGCCGATATCAGGCTTACATCCTTACGATCAAAAATAAATGGCAATATCAGGGGCGTACCGTCATCATTCAGCACAGCTTCTCCGTTTTGTTTGATCACACAATTGGCGGTTAAATGCGTAGCATGATGTACTCCGCTGGCATATTTCCAGCGGCCGTTGATGAGGTAACCGCCCTCGGTTATAGTTGCAGTACCCGTTGCGGCACCACTGCCCGCCAGGCATAAATGAGGATCGGCAAAGATCTGCGGAGCCACCTCCGGCGATAGAAAGCCGCCAAACCAACCAGCCCCGGCGCAGAGGGTAACCACCCAACCCAGGCTGCCATTGGCCCAAGCCAGGCTCTCTTCCAGCCTTACCATATCGGGCAGCGACAGTTGCAAGCCACCGTAAACCTGAGGCACCAAAAACTTAAACCAGCCTTGTTCATACACCAGCTCCAATTGCGCGGGCTGCAGCATCCCCGCCTTTTCGGCCGCGGGTACTGCCGCCTTGATGATATTTACCCATTCGGGTTTGAGGTGGGTTGATGGATGCATTTTTTTGAGCTTAAAGCAAAAGGCAGAAAGCCTAAAGCCATTTTCATGTTACTATTTTTAAGCATTTTCATATTTACAAGCTTTCGGCTTTAAGCTTTGAGCCTTCGGCTTTTTTCTTCCAGTCAAAATAGCCAAAACAAGCCACTATAAATAAAAACAGGGTGAGCACGGCAAACATGGGTAATTTTTTATAAAACAACAGCGGCACGGCAAACAGGTTGGAGACATTTAAAAATATCCAGTTCTCTATTTTTCGGCGGGCCAGCAGCCACATGCCAGCCCAGGCGGTTGACGATACAAAGGCATCCCATAGCGGTACGTTTGATGGGGTAAAGTACCGGAGCAAAAAATACAGCACTGCCCAGCCACCTAATGATATAGATAAGCTGATGATCCACTCTGTTTTTGTGGAGTATGTGACCCTGACTGGTGGCTGATCGCGTTTTTTCACCCAGTATATCCAGCCATAAACACTCATTACAATGTAATACACATTGAGCAATGATTCCGCGAATAGCTGCGCTTCCATCAATAATAGTATGGATAAAGCGGTGCCCAATATCCCCGCGGGGTAAAGCCAGATGTTATTAACCCGCGCCAGCAGCACTTCGGCAACACCCAGGGCCACGGCAAGCCATTGCACCCAGGTGGTTTCTTTGATCTGCTCTACGAAAAGATTAATAAGGCTGTGCATACTGTCCATTAAAAACTCAAACTTACCGAGGCCATAAAATTACGCGGTGCCTGCGGGAAAAAGTAGTTATAATTCAGGATATTATTTCCTTTAACATCGGCATAAGTTGCACCATTGGCTTCATACTTTTCGCTGAAGATATTGTTCACCTGCAAGCCCAGTCCAATGTTTTTTACCCCCTTTACTTTAAAGTTATACCTTATTCTTACATCGTTCACAAAATAACTTTTCAGGAGGCGGTTAGCCGCATAAGTATTATCCAGGTTTTCGGGCGCTATGGTATAGCCCTGCGGGTTTTGATTGGAGGTATTATCAATATATTGCTGACTTACATATTTGCTGATAAAAGCAATTTCGCCGCCTTTTACCGGACTGTAGCTGATCACGCTTGATCCTGTTAATGATGGTGAGAAAGCGATATCGGTTTTCTTAAAACTTTCGCCCACTAAAGGACCGCCATCTTCATCGGCAAAAAACTGCTGGTAGTTCTTGATCTTGTTGGCGCTCCAGGTAGCGGTTAGTCCCCAGTACAGCTGGCTGGCAATTTTCACCTTGCCATCAAACTCCAAACCGGCACGGTAGCTGTCCTTCACGTTGGTACGCACCGGGCTGCCTACGTCATTCAAGGCACCGGTTAATACCAGCTGGTTTTTGTACAACATATAAAACCCATTGATACCACCTGTAAATACCGGGCCACTGATGCGGTAGCCCGCTTCAAAATCTTTCAGGTTTTCTGATTTGGGGCGATTCTGCGGTGGCGAGTCAACATAATCATCGCGGTTGGGTTCATGGTTACCTACCGCGAACGAGGCGTATACGTTGCTATGCTCGCTGAACTGGTAAGTGATACCTGCCTTGGGATTAAAAAAGTTGAGTTCAGCGGTTTGCTGGGCGTTGTTCAGGTTTTTGTCGATCCCGTAAAAGGAGTAATAAATATGGCGGTACTGCATATCGGCATACAGCAATATTTTATCCAGATGCCACTCGGCCCGGGCAAATATGTTAAAATCGTTCTTTTTGGCGTTGTCGCGGTAGTACTCATAATTAGCCGGCAGACCGATAGGCGTAAAGACATCAATCACATCGCCGTAATGCGCACCTTTATACTGGTTATAAGCGCCGCCCAGGGTCATATTCAGATTGGTTTGGGGCTGATATTTGAGGGCATAGGTTACGCCATAAAAATCGTTATTAAGCCAAAGCCTGCGCACCAGATCGGTAGCACTGATGGTATTAGGACCAACCACAACGGGAGCTATACCATAGTTTTTTAGGGAGTCGGCATTGCGGTACTCTTCATAATAGCCTTTGCCTTTGGTATAATGCAGGGCGCCGCTAAAGGATAGCTTGTCTGATATTTTTTTATCGTACAGTAACTGGTAATGGTTTTGGGTGTAATGATCTACCTGGTTTTTATAGAACGAGTTAGTTGCATCTATATATCCCAGTTCATTATAGGTGCGGTTGTCTGAGCGGGCATTATCACCAATCACATAATCGGCAATACCGTTCCAGGCCTGGTAAGTAGTTTCGTAACCCGAAAATACATTGGCTCTTAAAGTGCTGTTTTTACCATACCACGCACCGCTTACAAAAAACGATTTGAGATTTGATGTGGCCCTGTCGATATAACCATCGGAATGGATCCGCGATACCCGGCCATCCAGGCTAAAATGCCCGCCCAGTAAACCTGTACCCGCGCTAACCGTGGTTTTGATAGATCCATAAGAACCTGCCGAGGCATTGATATCGGCATAAGCGGTATCGCGGCGGGTGGTGGTTTGTATGTTGATGCTGCCGCCAAAAGCGCCCGCGCCATTGGTGGAAGTACCCACCCCACGCTGGATCTGGATGTTATCGATAGATGAAGTAATATCTGGTAGGTCGACAAAGTATGATCCCTGGCTTTCCGAATCATTATAAGGGATACCGTTGATGGTTACGTTAATGCGGGTAGCATCTGATCCGCGGATGCGGATACCCGTGTAACCAATACCAGCCCCGGCATCAGAGCTAACCACTACCGATGGGGTTTGGTTAAGCATATACGGCAAGTCTTGCCCGAAATTGTTTTTGGCCAGATCTCTTTTACTCAGGTTGGTATATGCTGTTGGCGAATTTTTACTGGCCCGGGTTGAGCTTACAGTCACCTCTTCGGCGGTAAGCGTGCCCTTGTTTAGGCTGATGTTGACAATTTCATTAGCCCCTAAAGTCACGTTTTTAGTAACCTGCAGATAACCGATGTAGCTTACTTTCAGGGTATAGTTACCCGGTTTCAGATCATTAAAATGATAGTTACCGGAAGCATTGGCAACGGTGCTCAATGCAGGATTGTTAATGGCGATGGTAGCGCCGGGCAGAGCCTCGCCCGATGTATTGGTGACCTTCCCGCTGATGGAAAGCTGGGCCGATGCCAGAACAGGCAGCAGCAAAGCAGCAATAGCTGCAAACAAATTTTTCAAAATAACTAATAAACTAAAAATAGTTAAACCATCTGCCCATCAGGGTAAATACGCAGTACACTTAACTTGTTACCTATCCCTACGCCGGCATTATCCGGATCAGGTGCATGTTTCTTAAGTCTTCAGTTCTAAGTATTGAGTCTTAAGTCGCTTGACAGTTTTTGACTTTTTACTTTTGAATTTTGACTTCCAAAACAATGGGTTTGATCTCAGCCTGTCTTTCAGTTTGATTGCTCAAAGCAAGGCACCCCCTTGAGAAAATTATAAGGCAAAGATAGTTTTTTAGTCCGAAAGCGGAAAAAGACAGCAAGTCTGGAAGTAAAACCGTCTATTATTAGCCCCTGAATAAAACCTTTCACCTTTTACCTTTCTCCTTTCACCTCAAAAACTTACTTTTGCAGACTTTTATAAAACTATTGCTATTATGCTTAGAACTCATACCTGCGGCGAATTAAATATCAGCAACTTAGGCCAATCGGTTACTTTATGCGGATGGGTACAAAAATCGCGCGACTTGGGCGGTACCACCTTTATTGATGTGCGCGATCGTTATGGTTTAACTCAATTGGTATTCAATACCGATTCTGATGCTACCTTGCGCGAAAAAAGCCGGGAGCTTGGTCGGGAATTTGTAATAAAAGTTACCGGTAAGGTACTTGAGCGTTCTAATAAGAATACCAAAATACCTACCGGCGAAATTGAGATCACCGTTGAGGATATTGAAATACTAAACGCGGCCAAATTACCTCCGTTTTTAATTGAGGATGAAACCGACGGCGGCGAAGAGCTTCGCGCTAAATACCGTTACCTGGATCTGCGTCGTGCACCTATACGCAACAACCTGATGCTGCGCCACAAAATGGCACAGGAGATCCGCAAATATTTGGACAAGCTGGATTTTATTGAGGTAGAAACACCGGTATTGATCAAATCAACTCCCGAAGGCGCTCGCGACTTTGTGGTACCAAGCCGCATGAACCCGGGCGAGTTTTACGCCCTGCCGCAATCGCCGCAAACATTTAAGCAATTACTGATGGTGAGCGGTTTCGACCGTTATTTCCAGATCGTGAAGTGTTTCCGTGATGAGGATCTGCGTGCCGACCGTCAGCCGGAGTTTACACAGATCGATTGTGAGCTTTCGTTCATCACCCAGGAAGATATATTAAACATTTTTGAGGGACTGACCCGTCACCTGTTCACCACCGTAAAAGGTATTGATCTGGGCGACTTTCCGCGCATGCAATATGCCGATGCCATGCGTTTGTATGGATCAGACAAACCCGACGTTCGTTTCGGGATGGAGTTTGTGGAACTGAATGATATTGTAAAAGGCAAGGGTTTTGGCATTTTTGATAATGCCGAGCTGGTGGTAGGTATCAACGCCAAAGGTTGCGCCAGCTACACCCGCAAACAAATTGACGAACTGACCGAGTGGTTAAAACGCCCGCAAATTGGAGTTACCGGCATGATCTATTGCCGTTACAACGAGGATAGCACACTGAAATCATCGGTTGATAAATTTTACAGCGAAGACGAGCTCACCAACTGGGCGGCCGCTTTCAACGCCGAAAAAGGTGACCTGATGCTGGTACTGGCCGGCAACACCGATAAAGTACGCAAGCAACTGAACGAGCTTCGCTTAGAGATGGGCAGCCGTTTAGGCCTGCGCGATAAAAATAAATTCGCGCCGCTATGGGTGCTGGATTTCCCGCTGTTGGAGTGGGATGAAGAAACCAGTCGTTACCATGCCATGCACCACCCGTTCACTTCGCCGAAACCAGAGGATATTGCCCTTTTGGACACCGATCCTGGAGCAGTACGCGCCAACGCGTATGACCTCGTGATCAACGGTACCGAAGTTGGTGGCGGTTCTATCCGTATCCACGACCGTGGCATGCAATCGCTGATGTTCAAACATCTTGGTTTTTCGCCGGAAGAAGCACAAAAACAATTCGGCTTTTTGATGGATGCCTTTGAATATGGCGCGCCTCCGCATGGTGGCTTAGCGCTTGGATTTGATCGTTTGGTATCCATATTTGCCGGACTGGATTCTATCCGTGATGTGATCGCTTTCCCAAAAAACAACTCGGGCCGCGACGTCATGATCGATTCGCCATCCACCATCGCCGATACGCAGATGAACGAACTGAAGATCAAAACAACAGTTTAAGTAAAAACAAAAAATACCAGAAGCTCTCTTCAAATTCCGCTCTTTAGCTGATATTTGGAGGGAGCTTTTTTGATTAAAACACTATGACCAAATACATTTTACTATTAAGCGCTTTTGTGATCTTCCTAACCTCATGCGGCGGTTCTATGTCGGGCCAGATGGCGCAGCAGGCCAAAGTCGATGACTCCCTGATCCGGGTATACCTGAAAGCCAATCCGCAGATCAAAGCGGTGAAAGATCCATCGGGCTTATATTACCAGATCATAAAACCAGGGGCAGGCATTGCCCCTACCGAAGGTTCAACCGTAACCGTTAATTATACCTGTTCCCTCATGGGTGGGCAGCTGTATGACAAAGGCAGCAATTTCTCGAGCCCCCTATCGGGGCTGGTTAAGGCCTGGCAAATAGCGGTGCCGCATCTAAAGCCCGGTGGGAACATTGTTCTATACGTGCCCTCGCACCTGGCCTATGGCGCAGGCGGTGCCGGCCCAATTCCCGAAAACGCGGTACTGACATTTGATATCGATCTTATCAGCGTTCAATAGGCGCTAAAATATTACACTCACTATATCGTTTAGTGATTAACAACAGGTATGATTTTATATGTAAATAAAAACCCATAAACATGAAAAAAATTCTACTATTATTGTTCGCTCCCCTTTTAATTTTATTATCCTGCTCCAAAAAAGATAGTCAGACTACTGACTCGACAAGACAGGCTGTTAAAGACGAAACTGCCATTAAAGCATATTTAGCCGCTAATACCAGTATCCACGCAACCCGGGATCCATCGGGCTTGTACTACCAGATCTTAAAACAAGGCACCGGCAATGCCCCCACGGCAACCTCCCTTTTCACAGGAAATTATGCCGGCAAATTGCTTAATGATACCACATTTGCCGGCGGTACTTTTAATAAAACCCTATTGTCCGATTTTTCTTTAAAAGGATTGATCATTGGTGTTCCTTTGGTTAAAGAAGGGGGTAGCATCCTACTCATTATGCCATCAGCTTTAGGTTATGGCGCTAATCCACCAAGCCCCAACATCCCGGCAAATTCAGTATTGGTGTTCACCATTGATTTAACTACTCTTGAGTAAAAAGATAAAAACCCTGACGCTATTTCGATATTGTATTTTATTCATTACTGTTTCGTTTTAATCGACAGTTAAATTTATATTAGGTGCTCTCAAACTATTAGCGATAGATGAACATGAAAAAATACTTTTTACTATTGGGCCTGGCGATCATCACGCTATCGTCCTGTTTAAAAGATGATCCACAGCAACAAACCGTTGTGGCTGACCCGGCTGTACAGGCTGCCACTGATGATGCCGCAATAAAAAAATACCTGGCCGCGCATACAGACATTGTTGCCACTAAAGATACTTCGGGCATATATTATCAGATCGTAACCCCCGGAACAGGTCCAAACCCATCAGGCGGATCAACCGTTACCGTTAACTATACAGGCAAGCTGCTTAACGATAATCCGTTTGATTCGCAAACCAGTTACCAAACCAGCCTGTCATCTGTTATTACTGGCTGGACCATCGGCGTGCCCTTTGTTAAAGCAGGCGGGCGTATTATCCTGCTCATTCCATCCAGATATGGCTATGGCCCTTATCCAAACGGCCCGATACCGGCAAACTCGGTATTGATCTTTACGATAGACCTCATCAGCTTTAAATAAGCTACAGTGATTATTCTTAAAAAAGGCAACATTTCAAAATGCTGCCTTTTTTGTTGTTTATGTTTATATTTAGAGTAAATAATACGGCATGAAAAAACTTTACACCTTATTACTGTCCTTAACCAGCCTACAAGCGCTTGCACAAACAGATGTGTCGAGCATAATAAACACTAAAGCCGATGCTCTGCAAAGCAAGATAGTTGCCTGGCGGCGCGATTTTCATGAACACCCGGAATTGGGAAATCATGAGGTACGCACATCCGGCATTATTGCCAAACACCTGCAGTCCTTAGGCATACAGGTGCAAACAGGTATTGCTACCACCGGTGTTGTAGGTATTTTAAAAGGTGATAAACCGGGCCCGGTTGTGGCCTTGCGGGCGGACATGGATGGCTTGCCGGTAATTGAACGTACACCCGTGCCCTTTGCATCAAAAGTAAAAACCACCTATAACGGGCAGGAAGTTGGCGTAATGCATGCCTGCGGTCATGATTCACATATGGCTATTTTGATGGCCGTGGCACAAATACTATCTACCATGAAAAGCGAGCTGCATGGTACCGTAAAATTCATTTTTCAGCCTGCGGAAGAAGGTGTTGAACCTGGTCAGAAAGGCGGCGCCGAAGAAATGGTGAAAGAAGGTGTACTGGAAAACCCAAAGGTCGACGCTATATTTGGTTTACACATCAACTCCCAAACCGAGGTGGGTAAGATCACTTATCGCCCGGGCGGAACGATGGCCGGCGTAAATGACATGCAGATCATTGTAAAAGGGCGGTCGGCACATGGAGCTTATCCATGGTCGAGCATTGACCCGATCGTGGTTTCGGCCGAGATCATCAACAACCTGCAAACTATTGTGAGCCGTAATATTGATGTAACGCAAAACCCCGCGGTAGTTACCATTGGTGCCATCAAAGGCGGTAACCGGTCGAACATTATACCTGAGCAGGTAGAAATGCTGGGCACGCTACGCTCTTTTACCCTTGCCGACGAGAAACTGCTGATTGAGCGGGTTAAACAAATAGCTACTAAAACCGCCGAAGCACAAGGCGCCACCGCCGAAGTAAAGATCCCATACAGCAATCATTACCCGGTTACTTTTAATGATGTTAAGCTAACCGAAAAAATGCTGCCGAGCCTGCAGCATAGCGCCGGAACCGAAAATGTATTACTGCGCCCACCCGTTACCGGTGCCGAAGACTTTAGCTTTTACCAGGAAAAAGTGCCCGGGCTTTTCTTCTTTTTAGGCGGAATGCCCAAAGGGCAGGACCCGCTCAAAGCGCCATCACACCACACGCCCGATTTTTTTATTGACGAAAGCGGATTTACATTAGGAGTTAAAGCCCTTTGTAACTTAACTTTGGATTATATGAATAGCTATGGTAAATAGTACAGATCATATTAACGGCTTCGTAAGATGAAAAACATATTCACTATAGCATGTGCCGCCTTGCTCCTAAACTTTTCGGTTGCGGGCAAAACATATGCTGCAGGCATCAATAGTGTGGATACTGCAAAAACTATAAAAACAATAAAGCCCGAAGTTTTAGAAGTTGTGAATGCCGTGTTGAAGGCTTCCTATACTTTTAACATCGAAAAAGTAGCTGAGTTTTATACCCCTAATGCTGTAGTGAGCGATGAGCAGCAGCCCTATTCCTGGGCCGGCCCACTGGCAGGTGTACAATGGATAAACTCAGTTCAGAAGGCGGTAAAAGATTTTAAAATAAAAGATTTTAAGGTTAATGTAAAACGGATCAAAGTTTTTCAGCAGACCGAAGAAATAGCTTACCTGGTAGTTCCCGTGGAGTATACCGGTACTATCAATGGTGATCCGTTTGACGAGGAGGGCGCCTTTTCATTTGTGCTCCGTCTTGTCAGCGACAAATGGCTCATCAAAAGCCAGGCCTGGGTACCCAAAAATGGTCTTTAATATATGATACCCTAGCCCCATCTATATGCAACCCGATCTTATTACCTTTCAAACCTTTAATGACCCGGCTTTAGCCGGTGAACTTACCGCACTGCTGGAACAACATCATATTCCGCATGAGTTAGAAGAAAGCCAGCTCTCTTTTAATCCTGCGTTTTCCTACACAGAGTTAGCCAAAGATTATGCGGTAAAAATACGGGCGGTAGATTTTGAACTGGTAAACCGCTTGCTTAATGACAGCGAGCGTACCAATATTGACCAGGCAGATCCGGATCATTATCTGTTTGGTTTCAGCAACGATGAGCTCATAGATGTTTTAGCCAAAGCCGATGAGTGGAGCCCGTTTGACTACCAACTAGCCCGCAAGATACTTACCGAACGGGGAGTTGAAATTAACGATCAGGAGCTATCGGGCTTGCACAAAAGCCGGATAGAAGCCCTTAAACAACCGGACCCTCCACAAACTATCTGGATTGTTATAGGATATATATTTGCTCTTGCAGGTGGCTTATTGGGCCTTTTTATTGGCTGGCACCTGTCGTCATTCAAAAAAACCCTACCCGATGGCGAGCGGGTATACGGCTATAATGAAAATGACCGGAAACAGGGCAAACGAATATTTTATTTGGGACTGGTGATGTTGGCGTTAGCCATTGGGTATAAGCTTTTCCCGGCTTTTTCGTGAATTGATATAAAAATAACGGCCATTGTCTACCCTCCTTTTCATCTGCAGTAAAAACCAATGGCGAAGTCCAACTGCCGAGCTTTTATTTAAGAACCATCCGGTGCACCAGGCATACTCTGCCGGCACCAGTGATAAGGCACGCATCCGGGTCAGTCAAAAAATGATTGACCGCGCTGAGGTGATATTTGTGATGGAACGCAAACATCAGCAACTATTAAAACAACGTTTTGATATCACCGGTAAGGAACTGGTGGTACTGGATATTGAAGACAATTATCAATTTAATGATCCCGAGCTGGTAGAGATATTGGAGGAGGCTTTGAGGGAGTATTTGTAAAAGTAATCATTAAAACAACACACGCATCATTGCGAGGTAGAGGGAAGATTATCCCAAAATCTCCCTGATGTCATCCGCGGTAAGCGACTTGATAAAACTTTCTTCGGTGGTGATGAGGGCGCGGCTCAGGCTTAGTTTGCGTTGCTGCAGGGCCAGGATTTTCTCTTCTACCGTATCTTTAGTGATGAACTTGTAGATGAACACATTTTTGGTTTGGCCGATGCGGTGCGTGCGGTCAATGGCCTGCTGTTCCACAGCAGGGTTCCACCAGGGGTCAAGTATAAATACATAATCAGCCTCTGTAAGGTTTAGGCCTACCCCACCTGCTTTTATCGAGATCAGGAATACGCGTGTTTTCTGATCTTCCTGAAATTGTTTTACCACATCGCCCCGGTTCTGGGTACTACCATCCAGGTACACATAAGGAATACTTTCCCGCTCAAAATGTTCGCGGTAAATACTCAGCTGTTTTACAAACTGCGAAAATATAAGCACCTTATGCCCGCCATCCAATACATTGGTAAGGGTATGTACTACGTTCTCAAACTTGCCGCTATCTCCCTCATAATCACTGTCTATCATGATCGGGTGATTGGCTATTTGCCGTAGTTTGATCAGGCCTTGTAATACTTGTATCTGGGTTTTGGCAAACGTACCGTCTTCCAGGCTTTTGAGCAGTTCGTTACGGTATTCTGATTTTACTTTTTCATATACCGAAGCCTGCTCTTCGCTCATCTGGCAATAGAAAAGGTTTTCGGTTTTTGGCGGCAGCTCGGTAGCTACCTGCTCTTTGGTACGGCGTAAAACAAAAGGTTTTATCAGGGCCTGTAATTTACGGGCTTTATCCTCGTCCTTTTTCTTTTCAATAGGCGTTACAAACTCGTTCTGGAAAAATTGCTGACCGCCCAGCAAACCTGGATTAATGAACGACATTTGCGTCCACAGGTCGTTCACCGAGTTTTCAACCGGGGTGCCGCTCAGTATCAGCTTAAAGCGCGATTTGAGCTGCTTAACCGCCTGGAACGATTTGGATGATGGATTCTTGATGTTCTGGCTTTCGTCCAGTATCACATAATCAAAAAAGTATTCCTTGAACATACCAATATCAATGCGACTGATGCCGTAAGTAGTGATCACCACATCGTAATTGGCAAACACATCGGCCGAGCGGTAACGCATGGTGCCGGTATGCACCATCAATTTAAGCTGCGGCGCAAACTTTTTAGCCTCATTAAGCCAGTTATAGATCAATGAAGTAGGCATGATCACCAGGGATGTAGCTTTGCTATCCCCCGCCTCTATATCTTCTTTATGCTTTTGCAGCAGGGCCAGGGTTTGTATGGTTTTACCCAAACCCATATCATCAGCCAGGCAACCGCCAAAATGATAGTTCTTTAAAAAATGAAACCAATTATACCCCGCTTTTTGATAGGGCCGCAAGTTACCGGCAAAATGCTGCGGCATCTCCACCTCCTCCAGTTCCTCAAAGTCAGTTAGTTTTTGCAGCTTGCGGGTTATGGTCACGTTGGCCATTTCGCCTTCGGCTAAATCATTTACCAGGCCTATGTGGTGGCGGCGCAATTTCAGGTCATTACCACCCTCAGAAAAATGCAGCAGGTTGCCGTATTGCGAAAACCATTTTTCGGGGATCACCGCTATCTCGCCCGATGGCAGCGTAAACTCCTTTTTACGGTTAAGGATATGATTTTTAAGCTGGATGAAGGGTATGCTGTAGGGCCCAAACCATACAATGGCATGAATATCAAACCAGTCGTTATTTTCTTTTACTTCCAGATCAATTTTGCTGTTGCCAAACACATATCGTTTTTGGCCCTCGGGCTGTTCCAGTTCAAAGCCCTGCTCAATCAGCTGGTCATGGTGCTGGTTAAGCCATTCAAAAACCGAGAAAGAGTGATCGGCGTCCTCGTCATGGTTATCCACTTCCAGGTTCTGGAACAGGCTCGAGGCTGTCTTGAGCCCCATTTGCTCCAGCTGCTGCATCTTGTTCTTTTCCCAGGTGATGGAACGTTTGATGCGGTGGAATATATATTCGTCGCCATTTTTCTCCATCCGTACCGATACATGCCTCCCATCGCCATAAGGGAAAATATAGCCGGCATATTTAAAATACAATTGCAGCTGCGAGGTGCCACCCTCGATGTAAATAGGCTTCAGCGCTGCCTGGGCATCGTACTTTTCGGTATTAATGACAAAACCTTCAGCGTATACATTATGCTTTTCGATCAAGGGAGCCACAAACTTTTCAAAGTAAGATTGCTCTGAGGACCTCGGTATGGCGATATAACGTTTGTTCAGGAATGGCTGCAGCTTTTTGCCCTCTATCTCTTTATCGAAATAATACAGGGTATCATCCAGCAGCATCCAGGCCGGGTGATTGCAAATGATCTCAGCATTTTTGAACATGAACTCAATGCGCATGCCCTGGTATTTAATGGTCGGGAAATACCTGATCTCCTCCTCATTACGCCTGAAATGGAACAGTACCGAAGCGGCTTCGGTGGCTAACTGCAGTTTACGTTCTGCCGGATAACCCTCCTTGCTCATCTGGTATACCTGTTTACTGCACAGCAAAGCCAATGCCTCGGCCATACGCTTTTCCATTTTGGGGCGGATGGTATCAAAAAGCTGCTCATTAAATATCTTGGAGAAAAACTCAAAAGGGCGGATAGGCTTTTTATAATAACGTTTAATCACGTTACCTTGCTCCATCTCTTCTAATATCCTGATCAATTTGATGTCGGTATCGTCCAGGCAATGGACAAATTCTTTGGCTGTATTGGAGAATAAACGCTGGTGGGTTAGTGAAAATTCGCCGTTTGGATTAAGCTGAACGATGTGTGGCTCAATAACGTACGACAAATACTCATGCCGGGCAATGGCATAAATGATCTGGCATGGTTTGGTACTGTCGACGCGTAACATTAACTTTTAATAAAAAATTAATAGAAGCTACATCAACAAAAAATTCAAACGTAATGAGAATTTACTTTATTTGAAAGTGTTTTCTGTTAAATAATTGTTAACACGGGTTTCTATTTGATTAAAAGTTGATTTTAGTTCCCCCTTTAGGGGGTAGGGGCTAAAATTCCAGTGCCAGCTGATCGCCCGGACCGGCTTCTTTTTCCTGTTTAGATTTAACCATTGCATCACCAAAGTTTGATAGAGATATACCCAACAGCCTAACTTTGGCGTCCTCTGTATAATTAGCCGCCATGATCTGTTTAGCCGTTTGGTTGATGGTTTCCAAATCGTTAAAAGCCTCCGGGAACGATTGGTTACGGGTGATCTGTTTAAAGTCGCTGTATTTTACTTTGAGGGTAAGTGTACGGCCTTTCAGATCGTACTTAAGCAGGCGGTTATAAACCGTGAGCGCTATTTTATCCAACTCGGCATCCATTTCCTCCAGCGTGGTAAGATCATAAGCAAAAGTATCCTCGGCTCCTAATGATTTGGTTTCGCGATGCGGCTGCACCTCGCGGTTATCCACTCCCCGTACTATCTGGTAGTAAAACCGGCCGGTTTTACCAAAGTGCCGCACCAGTTCCTCTTCGGTGAGCTTTTTCAGATCGGCACCGGTGTGCAGGCCCATTTGTTTCATTTTTTGCGCGGTTACTTTTCCCACGCCAAAAAACTTTTCAACGGGTAATTGCTCCATAAAATCTTCGATGCTGGATGGGCCGATGAACTTTAACCCGTCGGGTTTATTGATATCCGATGCAATTTTGGCTACAAACTTATTGATGGATACACCTGCCGATGCCGTCAGCTGCAATTCATCTTTAATAGCCTGCTTAATTTGTTGGGCTATTTCAATGGCCGAACCTATGCCCAGTTTATCATGGGTAACATCCAGGTAGGCTTCATCTAATGATAATGGCTCAATCAGATCGGTGTACCGGCTAAATATTTCCCTGATCCTTTGTGATACTTCACCATACGCCGCGAACCGTGGTCGTACAAATATAGCATCAGGGCAAAGCTGTACCGCCCGTTTTGAGGACATGGCCGAGCGAACGCCAAATTTCCGTGCTTCATAACTGGCGGTGGCTACTACGCCACCCCTGCCTTGCGGCGAACCACCCACCACCAGCGCTTTGCCCCGGTACTCCGGAAAGTCGCGCTGTTCAACAGACGCGTAAAAAGCATCCATATCAATATGGATAATTTTACGGATGATCTGTACGGGCTCGTTTGGCATTAGGACAAAGATACGGAGAGGCTTTGCTAAAATGAATAGCTAAATATTTATCACCTACAGCGGAAAATTTTTTCTAACATCAAATAAAAATCATGTCATTGCGAGCGTGGCAATCTCCTCATTTGCATATTGAACGCGATGAGATTGCTTCGTCGTTCCTCCTCGCAATGACATGATAAATATAGATTCAGCATGCCCTTTTACCGTCCATCCCTGTCTTCCACCGGCATAAACTGTAGTTGTTTTTGAAAATACACATCCCAGCTGTGTTGTTGCACGCGGTCGGTCATGTGCTGGGTGTCCTCATCGTAGTCGGTATTCATCTGCTTGTATTTGTTATCGATACGATTAAACAGGTTCATGGCTTCGTATTGATAATTGCGACTGAAACGGGTTTTGCCAATTTCGCGCAGCAATTCCTGCTGCTCCAGGTAAGCAATGGTGTAATGGCCCTGTTCGTGCTTTAATATTTCGGACAGCGCCTGATTGGATGTTATCCGGCTCCTGTCGAGCCAGGATCTTTCGGTATTCAGTACCAGCTTTACAAAGGCATTGAGCATAAAGCCGCCGTTTACGCGATTAGCCTGATACTTAAAATCAATGGTGCAGTTGGTATAAGCAACTACGCCGCGTGCATTTACACGCGGCGCGCCGCCAAAATCGTTAATGGTTAGTTGATGGAATTGTTGTTGGGCCTGTGCCCCGGTTATCGTTATTAAAAACAGGGCTGCTATGAGCGCCTCTTTAAGCCATCTTACATTCATGAATTACGCAGGTTAAACTTTTACTTTTTGACTTTGTCATTCTGTAAAAGGTTTAAGCCCATCATTTCTTTTAATGTATGCTGCATCTGATCGGTTGAACCGTCAAGGAATATCACGTTGCCTTGCGAATTTTCGGCAAAGTGTTTGATTGATTCTGTCCACATCGTAAACATGATCACCGAGGTATCCATATTAGCCTCGGCCATTTCTTTAGCGGCTACGGTCATACCACGGGCAACTTCCTCACGGAACAGGGCAATACCCTGGCCACGCAACTGGGCAGCCTCACGTTCGGCCTGTGCCGAGATCTTGATAGCGTTACCTTCGGCCTCAGCCGCTTTTGTTTTGGTGATCAATAATGCCTGTCCTTCGTTTTCGGCGGCTGCTTTCAGGTTGTTGGAAGCTACTACCTGGCTCATGGATTTCATGATCACATCGTCAAACGTAATATCGTTCAATTGCAGATCCTGTAAATGGTATCCCCAGCTCTCCAATATCTGATCAAGCTGTTCTTTTACGTGCTCTACAATATCCCGTCTTAATATCAGCACCTCGCTCTGGCGTTTGGTAGCAACAAAAGCGCGGATAGAGCCTTCAACCGTACGGATAAGCGCCTGCATGAGGTTACGCTCATCAACAAATTTAAAGGCCACATTTTTAATGGTTTCTTCCTGCTGATCAAGCACCGAGTACAGCAGCATGGCCTTAAAATAAACATTGGCCTGGTCAAACGTTACTGCCTGAAACTCCAGCTCAACCGAACGATTCTGGATAGAGATCTTGGAGTATACGTTTTCGATAAATGGCAGTTTAAAATTTAAACCCGGTGTAAGTATGCGCCGGTATTTTCCAAATATGGTAATTACCACTATAGTGCCCTGTTTTACAGACACAAAAGAGGTAAATATGATAATTAAAACAATGAACGCAATAATAAAAAAAGTGATTTGTCCTGGTCCCATGGTTGATAATATTTAGATAAATAAATGTAGCACAAATTATTGGTGTGTTATTTGTTTTTATAAAAATGCTTTATAAAACAGCACCAGATAACATGAACCTAAAACGAACTTTTGGAGCCATATTAACCGTACTCGGTATCATTGGCTTAATTTATACCGGGCTGGGTGTCATTAACCACAGCAGCCGGACCACAACATTGGTTGTTGTAGGTATTATAGCCCTGCTATTTTTCTTTACTGGGATCAGCCTGGTACGTAATACCAAAGACGAAGCTTAGGGCTTCGTCTTTGGTACAAGTTTTTTATAGCAGTTTAATCTCCCTGGCACTGAGACATTAACAATTAATCATTTTCAAGATTAATTATTTATATTTTTATCAGGGAGTAACCGTTTTACAAAAAACTTAAACCGCTGGATACCGCAAAATATATTTTCAGAACCCTGGCCATTTATCTATTGCTATGCATGGCTACCTTTTTAATGCTAAAGGGTATCATACGATACTATCCCATGCAGGACAACATTGGTTTTCTGCAATTTAAACAAGACTATATACATATTTTGCCCTGGAAAGTGGCATTTTATACCCATGTCTTTACCATTATATTCGCTTTATTGGCTGGTTTTACACAGTTTTCAGCACTTATTTTAAAAGACCACACCAACATACATCGTTTAGTGGGTAAAATTTATATCTATGATGTTTTACTGATCAATGTTCCTGCTGCCATGATTATGGCGATATATGCCAACGGTTTGCTGCCCACTAAAACCGCATTTGTTATTTTGGATTGTCTATGGTTTTGGTTCACTTATAAAGCGGTTATTGAAATTAAAAAAGGTAACGTTGCCGCTCACAAGCGTTTCATGATCAGGAGTTACGCCCTCACCCTTTCGGCGGTTACTTTACGCGCCTGGAAAATAATTATTTTAAGCTTTGTGGATATCGATCCACTGCATCTGTACATGATCAACGCCTGGATGGGCTTTGTGCCTAATTTATTATTTGCAGAGTGGCTGATCAGAAGAAAGCGAAAACCCCTACCGCTCAAAACGGAAATTATACGCGATAAGCGTTAATATGGCAGCAAGAATTATTACAAAGCTGCCGATTAAAGTAAGTATACTGATCAATTTAACCCGGGGATTACCTGCCTTTCTTAATTTGTTGCGCGTAATTAAGTATATAATATAGGCCGCTACAGCTGAAATGATAACGGGTAGTATTAAAAGAAAAAAAAGGAGAAAACCCATGTTTTTAAGATTTAGGAACGTTTTAAAACTAAATATAATGATTTTCAAGAAATAGCGGGAGATACTTTCCATTAGGAGACGCAATTATGCGTCTCTACAAAAAACAAAAAACGTAGAGGCACATAATTGTGTCTCCTGCTATTGCTTGCAGAAATCTTATTTAGCTTCTGATCTCCCCCCCTGCTTGGAAAGATATTCTTCCAATTTTTCAACGTTTTGTTTTAGACCTTCATCTGCTTTGTGTACTTTGATAACGGTTTCACGTATTTCCGCGGTATCAAATAACATCGTCCAATCAATCTGGGTTTCTTCGCCTTTGGATTCAAAAAGAACCGTTGTAAAAAAATGTGGATTGAAGTGTTCAAACACGATTTTCTTGAACGGGACAATTTCCTTGTAAATACTTTTGTTCGGATAGTCGGTACCATCAGGTCCGTGCAGGGTCAGGTTCCATTCTCCACCTTCTTTAAAATCCATTTTGTGGATGGTAGAAGTAAATCCGTTTGGTCCCCACCAGTTAATAATATGTTCGGGATCGGTCCATACTTCCCACAGCAGTTCAATGGGGGCCTTAAACGTTCTGGTTATCCGCATCTCGCGGTTCGCTGTTTTTTCCATGGTTTCTATCGTTTTGAATTTTTGTTACATATTGATCAAGGCTATCAAAGCGGGCCTCCCAAATCAGGCGGATCTGATCCAGCCAAAGATCAATCTCCGTCATTTTATCCATCTTGATCTGGTAATAGATCTCCCTGCCCTTTTGGTTTGATTCTACAAGACCACACTCAGTTAGTATCTGAATATGTTTGGAAATGGTGGACCGGGCGCCATCAAAATTATCGGCAATTGCACCTGCAGTAATCGTCTGTGAAGCCAAAAGTGCCAGGATCGCCCTTCTTGTGGGATCGGCTACGGCCTGAAAAATGTCTCGTCGTAATATCATCTTGTCGCCATTTGACGACAAATATATGTAACGCCAAATGACGACGCAAATTTTATTTCATTTTTAATTAAGAAAGTCACTTTTTATTCCCTACCCACAGGAGGGATGTGTTGGGCAGGTGTAATGGCAGGGAGGGGTTTCTACGCGCGGGGATTAGCCCATTCCATAAACCCCTTCCTCCCCTTCCCGAGGGAAGGAATCGCACCGGGCCTTGGCTCTTTTGATGGGTGTCATACTGAGCTCCGTCGAAGCATAGGAGGAAGGCCTCTGCGCTCAACCCTTCGACGGAGCTCAGGGTGACAGCCACATTTTGTAATATTATTAATACACTATGCCTAATCATGGATTATTACTCAACGTCTCTTGCGGAGGCCCTAAAACATGGTTTACAGTGTAAACCCATAAAATGACATAAATAATTATTAATTACTTGATTATCAATTAAATATAAAAATGTTAACCCAAAAAGTGTAAACCATGTAAACCCAATTTTTAGATATAGCCAACAAAAAAGGCGGATCAATTGATCCGCCTTTTCGTTTTTACATCTTCAATCCTTACTGCGCGCTATTCCGCGGATCGGGCTTGCTTTTTAATACATATTCTTTTGGTGTTTCGGCTCCTGCCAGGTTCTTTACAAAATAGTCCCAGCGACGGCGCATCATGTAGTATGAGTTTTGGCCATAACCATGGGCGTTGTTCGGGAATACCACCAGGTCATAATCTTTGTTGGCTTTTTCTAAAGCTTCAATAACCAGCAAGGTATTATAAGGTGGTACGTTATCATCCATTAAACCATGAGCCAGCATGAGCTTACCTTTCAGGTTTTTAGCATAGTTTTGATTAGCCTGGGCCTCGTAGTTGGATACGCCATCAGCCTGTGGGGTTAACAGACCAATATAGCGTTCGCCCCAGTCGTCCTCATAGTTACAGTTATCATGGTTGCCCGACTCGGATATACCCACTTTAAAAAATTCCGGGAAACGGAACATGGCTGCGGCAGTTGCAAAACCACCGCCCGAGTGTCCCCAGATACCTGCTTTATTGATATCGATATAAGGATATTTTTGAGCCAGTTGCTGCATAGCAGTAACCTGATCGGGCAGTGTATTTTCAGACATGTGGCCATAGTTCATATCATGATAGCTTTTTGAACGCAGCGGGTTACTGGTGCCTTCTATCTGTACTACTACAAAGCCCAGCTCGGCAAGAGCCTGACAATCGCCATGGGCCGATGCAAACGCCCAGCTACCTACACTACCACCTTGCGGACCAGGATAAAGATTATTGATGATGGGATATTTTTTGTTGGGATCGAGCTGCGTAGGCACATACATTAAACCATAAATATCGGTTTGGCCGTCATGCGCTTTAAGCGTTAACGGGATCGGAGCTTTCCAACCCGAAGCCAGCAGCCTGCTGATATCTGTTTTCTCCAGTGTGCTGATCAGTTTGCCATTCAGATCACGCAGAACGGTTACCGGTGGCACATCAGATTTGGAATAACTATCTATAAAATAATTCTCTCCTGGTGATAGCGTAATTTGGTGGGTACCTTCTCCCGGACTCAACAGCGTAAGTCCTTTACCATTAAAGCCCACTTTGTACAGATGGGTAAAATAGGGATTACCCGGCTCGCGGCCACCAGCCAGGAAATAGATCAGACGGTTCTTTTCGTCCACTTTCAGCAGTTCGGTAACTGCCCAATCTCCTTTGGTGATCTGGTTTTTAACCTTGCCGGTAAGCGCATCATATAAATACAGATGTCCCCAGTTATCGCGTTCCGAAAACCAGATGATCTCATTGGTTTTGGCCAGGTATCGCCAGTTGATAGCACCCTGACCCGATTCATATTGCGTAGCTACGGTTTCTTCAAAAACCTCTTTTACGGCGCCTGTAGCAGCATATGCAATACGGAATTTCTCTTGTTTGTGATCGCGGGAGGTTGATACAAAAGCAAGTTTGGAGGCATCGGCAGTCCAGTCCACATCATCAAAAGTACCGCTACTGGCAATATCGTCGCTCAGGGTAGCCCGATGCGGATCGGGAGCAACCTGTATATTGATCACTTTCGGTTCATCTACATTAATGATCACCCGGGTTATCATGGCGATTTCCTTATCCCCGGGAAGCGGGTATTTCCAGCTCTTTAGTGTAGGGTGACCAACATTGGTACTAACCAGGTACATATCACCCACATTACGCTGATCCTGTTTAAATGTAGCTATCTTTTTAGAATCAGGCGACCAGCGCACGATAGGACCGTCTGACGATTTCCAGCCGGCATTATCTGTAGCGTAGCCAAAATCTTTTATTCCATCGGTGGTCAGTTGCGTTTCTTTCCCGGTTTTAATATTACGCACCCAAAGGTTGTAATCTTTGATGTAGGCCACCTGGCTGCCATCGGGCGAAGCAACTTCGTCGCCTCCACCTCTTCTGCGGGAATGAGTGGCACTTTGGCCAACCATGGCATTATCAGCTGTACACTGATAGGTTTGCAGATCGCATTTCCACGATTTACCATCGGCACCAAATGAGATCGATTTCAGATCATCCGAAAAACTCAAAGTGCGAAACGGCAACTTGTTGGCTTCGTAGGTTTTGCCAGTAGCTGTTGATATAGCTGCGGCCAGTTTCTGCTGGTCAAAAGCCTGTACACGTGTTTTTTTAACGGGATCAACCAAAATAAATTCGCTTCCCTGGGGTGTTAGTATCCGGTACCAGAATTTATCGCCCGGTAGCCAGTTAGGGCTTACCCTGCTGTGATCAACCAATTGCTCGGTATTATAGCTCAGGAAACTTTCGGCATGGGCATAATCCTTATCGGTTAAAGTGTTGCTTTGCTGTGCATTTGCTGTCCAAACAAATGCCATAGCGGTTACTGATAATAAATATTTATTCATACGCTGCTTAACAGGATTAATTTTGAAAATCAGGATGCAAATTAATGCTTTTTACCGGAGCTATTGGTTTGGCTCTGTAACTTTTGTGAGTGAATTATCAAACCGGGCGACTGCGGTTATCTCTCCACTGTCGGCAATGCTCAAGCCGGCATTAGGGAAGTCGGTTTCCGTCAACATCCGGATACGGCGCATAGCCTGGTTCAGCGTATCCCTCACCAATCCTTTATCATGTGCCTGCTTAAACGAAATAATGCGGCCGCTTAAAAACTCACCTTTTTTATTTACGTACACTTTAAGCAAGGGAGCCATACCACAAATACCGCTTACACTTACACATTTATACGTGCAAAAATTCCCAAGACTATAGGCTATCAAACGGTTCTTATACATTTCCATCGCCCGGTTCACGTGGGGGCCATTACCAAATATCAGGTCGGCGCCGGCATCAATGGCATTGTGGGCAAAGGCATGCACATCGCCACGTTTTTCGCCGATGAAAGATTCTACCGCGAAAGGCACATGCTCGTAATCAACACCCTCACCACCACCATGAAATGATACAATAACAATATCACTGCGCTGTTTCAAATCGCTGATAATACGGGCGGCTCCTTTCAGATCGTGTATAGACACTGTATTGGCGTTTGGCGCAAAGGAGCAAAAACCATAGCGTACACCATTCACCTCAAACACTGTTGAAGGTTTAATCTGCAAACCGGCATAGTTTATACCAAGGCTGTCCAATGTTTTTGTAGTGCTTTTACGCCCGTGAGCGTCAAAATCATTGATATGGTTATTGGCCAGGCTCAGTAAATTAAACCCCGCATTTTTTAAAACCGACGCATATTTGGTAGGCATCCGGAACAAATAAGCTTTGCTCTTTTGATGAAGCTTGAAATGAGCGGGGCCACCAGTATCAACCAGCGCGCCCTCCAGGTTGCCAAATGCTACATCCGTATTTTTTAATTCGGCAGCGGCGGCCTTAAAACTATTACGGCCACTATCCGGCGGCAGGGTGGTACTATCCGGGTATGAGGTTCCCAGCATGATATCGCCAACGGCGGCAATACAAAGGGAGTCGTGCCGTACAGGTGTTATCTGGGATGGTAAAACTTTGGCAAGGCGATGTTTTTTGTGTTTAATAACCGGCTGCCTGTTTTGGGCCGGGCTTTCGCAGGCCTGCAAAAACAATAATAAGCAAGCTGTTAAAAGCAAGATCTGTAACCTTATAGCAAAAAAAAATCCCCTCATGTTCATGAAGGGACTAAATTAATTTTTTTATTTCGGACTTCGGATGTTCGATTCCGGATTTAATTATTCTTATCCTCGTCGGTTTCGGTAGCCGAACCGGTAAATTCATTTTTGAACGAAGCCAGCAAACGACCGCCTTTGTAAAAATAACGGCTATAATAGTTATCATCCAGGCTGCTGATGGCTACCCCTCTTGACGAAGCATGAGCGAATTTGTTGTTGCCTAAATAGATACCTACATGTGATATACGGCGGCTGTGAATTTTAAAGAAAACCAGGTCGCCTTCTTTCAGGTCATCGCGACCAACAGGGTTTACCATGCTGAAAATATCGCGTGAGCTTCTTTTAATATCCAGGTTAAAAACCTCGCTGTATAATTCTTTTGTGAATGCTGAACAATCGATCCCTCTTCTTGATTCGCCGCCAAAATGGTAAGGGGTGCCTATCCAATCGTAAACAAAGTGAAAAAGTTTCATATTTGAGGTGGCGGATAACGCGACACCCATGATCTGTGATAAATAAGTTTTAGCTAAACTTTCCTGCTCATCAGGCGCCTTGTCGGCAGTGGTGTTCGGAGTACTTGCGGTTTGAGCTTGTGAAGCCAAAACGCTGAAAAGTAGTACTATAGCAAGAGTAATTTTCTTCATTTAACGCGTTAGTTTGCTGTTAGGGGCAACAAATTGTTTATTAAATCAGACACTTATGTCCACCAGTGGCTACAAAACTATCTATATTTTTTAAAATTGCAAATAAATGGCACTTTTTTTTCAAAAAATATAAATAAATTATCTATACTAAAAATCTTATCAACCAAAGCCCATCAGTATTACGCTTATGATACTTTTAAGGTTATCTTTTTTGCGCGTTTTTTTTCTTTTTTGTAAAAATTATATACCACAAACAACCTAAAAATGCTTAAAAACACTGTTAAACCGCATTATCGTGTCAAAAAGGCTTCGGCAATATCACCATATAGCCATATAATGTTTGGTTAAACCCACAAAATGCGGTCAAGGCTGCTCATTTATAGCCCTTTCTTAAAATAAAAGATAAAACATCACAACAAATTCATTGCAGTTTCGATATTTTCACGGATATATTTAGATTTGCGCTTTACTCCAAGATTATTGATTGTTTTAATTACATGAGTTCAATCGAAATTAATAAAGACACTTACCTGATGTGGTACGAACAAATGCTGTTAATGCGTAAGTTCGAAGAAAAAGCAGGACAGTTATACGGACAACAAAAAATCAGGGGCTTTTGCCACCTGTATATTGGGCAGGAGGCTGTATTAGCCGGAGCTATGTCTGTAATTAAACAGGAAGACAGCATGATCACCGCTTACCGCGACCACGCTCATGCGCTTGCCAAAGGTGTAACCCCCAATGCGGTAATGGCCGAGTTATATGGCAAAGCTACCGGATGCTCAAAAGGCAAAGGTGGTTCTATGCACATGTTTGACAAGGAAAAGCACTTTTATGGCGGCCACGGTATCGTAGGCGGCCAGGTACCTCTGGGTGCGGGCATTGCTTTCGCCGAAAAATATAAAGGTACCGAGTTTGTGAACATTGCCTATATGGGCGATGGTGCTGTACGTCAGGGTGCACTAACCGAAACCTTTAACATGGCTGCTTTATGGCAATTACCGGTAATTTTTGTTTGCGAAAACAACGGTTACGCCATGGGTACTTCTGTTGAACGTACTACTATCCAAACAGATATTTATAAATTAGGTTTACCTTACGGTATACCATCGTCAGCTGTTGACGGCATGGACCCAGCTGCGGTACACGTAGCTATGGACGAAGCTGTTCAGCGTGCCCGTCGTGGTGAAGGACCAACCTTTTTAGAAATGCGCACCTATCGCTACAAAGGTCACTCCATGTCTGATCCTCAAAAATACCGTACTAAAGAAGAGCTGGAAAGCTACAAGGCTAAGGACCCTATCGAAACTACCAAACAAATTATAGTGGAGAAAGGTTACGCTGATGATAAATGGTTTGAAGAGATCGATGCCAAGATAAAAGACCTGGTTGACGAATCAGTTAAGTTTTCTGAAGAATCACCATGGCCGGAAGCTTCTGAGCTATACACCGATGTTTATGTTCAGGCTGATTATCCATACATCAGAGACTAATTAGTAGTCAATAGTCGCGAGTTATAAGTTATAAGTCTTTTTTTGACTCAGAACTTAATACTTCAGACTCAAGACTAACTATTATATTTATAAGAAATTTTTAAAACATATAAATAGTATATGGCCGAAGTAGTTAAAATGCCTAAAATGAGCGATACCATGACCGAAGGGGTATTGGCGAAATGGCATAAGAAAGTTGGCGATAAGGTAAAATCCGGCGATGTATTGGCCGAGATTGAAACTGATAAAGCTACCATGGATTTTGAATCGTACCAGGACGGCACCCTTTTATATATAGGTGTTGAGGAAGGCAGCGCTGTTCCGGTTGATGCTGTTATTGCCGTTTTAGGTAAAGAAGGCGAAGATTACAAAGCAGCCCTTACAGAGGCTGGTGGTGGTTCTGAAAAGAAAGAAGAAAAACCTGCCGAAGCTGCTGCCCCCGCAAAAGCTGAAGACAAACAACCAGCACCGGTTGCCGCTGCAGCACCAAAGGTTGATCTGTCAAGCATACCGGCAACTGTAATACGTATGCCTGCTCTTAGTGATACCATGACCGAGGGTGTTATTGAGAAATGGAACTTTAAAGTTGGCGATAAAGTAAAATCTGACGACTCTCTGGCCGACGTAGCAACCGATAAGGCTACTATGGAAGTTGTGGGTTATGAAGCAGGTACGCTTTTATATATAGGTCCTAAAGAAGGCGAAGCCGCACCGGTTAATGGCATCATAGCCATTGTTGGTAAAGAAGGCACCGATATTACGCCTTTATTACAGGACGCCACAAGCGCACCCGCTGCTGCCGCACCTGCAGAAGAAGCTGCTGCCCCTGAAGCTCAAACTTCAGCACCTGCCACACAGGAAGCTGCTGCTTCATCTGCTGATGATAGCCGCGTTAAAGCATCACCGCTTGCCCGTAAAATAGCAAAAGATAAAGGCATCAACCTGAATGATGTAAAAGGCAGCGCAGAAGGCGGCCGCATTATCAGGAAAGATGTGGAAGGATATGTAGCTCCGGCTAAAACAGCCGCACCTGCTCCAGCCAGCACCGAAGCCGCTGCTTCCGCTGCTCCGGCCAAAGCGCCTATCACTTTACCAACTTATACCGGCGAAGAGAAATTTACCGAAAGAGCCGTTACACAAATGCGTAAAGCTATCAGCCGCCGCTTAAGCGAAAGCTTGTTTACGGCTCCGCATTTCTATGTAACCATGAGCATTGATATGGATCAGGCCATCGCTGCCCGTACCCGCATCAATGATATCGCTCCGGTTAAAATATCATTTAATGATTTTGTAGTTAAAGCTGTTGCTGTTGCCTTAAAACAACACCCTGCCATTAACTCTTCGTTCCAGGGCGATAAGATCCGCACCAATGAGCATGTACATATTGGTGTTGCCGTTGCTGTTGACGAAGGTTTGCTGGTACCGGTAGTTAAATTTGCCGACGGTAAATCATTAAGTCACATCTCTGTTGAAGTAAAAGAGTTTGCCGGTAAAGCAAAAGCTAAAAAATTACAACCTGCAGAAATGGAAGGCTCAACCTTCACCATATCAAACTTAGGTATGTTTGGTGTTGACGAGTTTACCGCCATTATTAATACACCAAACGCTTGTATCCTTGCTGTTAGCGGCATACAACAGGTTCCGGTTGTTAAAAACGGTGCGGTAGTACCAGGCAACGTAATGAAAGTTACCTTAAGCTGTGACCACCGTGTGGTTGACGGCGCAACAGGTGCCGCGTTCCTGCAAACCCTAAAATCATTACTGGAAGAACCGGTAAGATTGTTAATATAATTCGGATTTCGGAATCTCGATTCCGGATTTATCATAAGAAAAAGCGATGAAGCATAAACTTCATCGCTTTTTTGTTTTGCAAAAAAAGCGCGTCATTGCGAGGTACGAAGCAATCTCTATGCTGTACAGAGAGATTGCCAAGCCAGCATCTTTTCAAAATGACGCGTGTGCCTGACCTTTTTTTAAATCCCCAGATGCCCTATAATATTCTTAAGCTGCTGCGTATGCCTTTGCGCATGATAAACCGCCTGATAGGCCCATTCCAACCGGGTAAGATAACCGATGGTAGGAAATTCCCAAAGCAGGCAGGTATCGGTCAGGTCCTTTGTTTCCACCAGGTAAATCAGGCTGTTATATACTGTTCTGAGTTTTTTGATCAATATATCCCTGTCATAAAGTTTAGTCGCCGGCGTGATCGAAGGTGCCGATTTAAATTTAAGGTCGAAATCCAAAAACATGTCTTTCACACTCTGTACATATCGGTCAGGTACCCTGTCGGTATCGCGGACAGGGCCACTTAATACCTCTACACTGCTCGAGATCGATAGTACCATGTGCTCTATCAATTCGGCTGCTGTCCAGCTACCCTCAAAGGGGACGCGGTTAACCTCACTTTGTTTAACGGGTTCAAATAAATTGAGTTGCGCTTGTGCTACAGATCCTATCAGTACCGGTAAAGGTTGTACCAAAGCATTTTTTTGTTGTTCCATGATTTTTTCTTTCCTGATGATGTTCTTTGATATTTCAAAGTTCGGTACACTGGCTTGGATATGTAGGTGGCAATAAAGACAATTTCAGGGTGATTTGCGACAATAGTTCCCTCCAAAAGTGGGTTTACATGGTTTACACTTTTTACGGTTTAAACTTATTTAATTAATTGATAATCAATTAATTAGTTTTTATTTTTTCATAAAAAACGGTTTACAGTGTAAACCATGTTTTTGGGATAAAAAAAGTGTCATTTTTAATTCCCTCCCCACGGGAGGGGCGCGATGGGAGGGTGTAATGGCAGGGGGGCTACGCGCGATGATTAGCCTGTTCCATAAGCCTTTCCTCCCCTTCGCGAGGGAAGGAATCGCACATGGCTTTGACTTTTTTATCGGCTGTCATGCTGAGCCCGTCGAAGCATGGTGAGTAAGCCCTCCACGCTCTACCCTTCGACGGTGCTCTGGGCGACACCCCTCCTTCGGCTTGCTATTTATTTTTACCCCGCAATCACGGATGAATGGAAAAAATCCGTTAACTAATTGTCAAATAAACACCTTGCTTTTACAGGTTTTGCTTTTATTGTATATTCACACAAAAATTTTTGTTATGACGTTTTATAGCTTTCTTCAGCATCTTCATTCCGGGTTCAGGTACATTGTAGTAGTACTGGTTATTGTGGCCGCCCTGTTGGCGCTTCTTGGCCTTACTGGTAAAAAACCTTATACCGAGGGCAACCGCAAGCTTAATCTGTTCGCCCTGATCTCGGTGCATACACAATTGCTCATCGGTATTGTGCTGTATTTTGTAAGCCCCTTTGTACAGTTTACTAAAGATACCATGAAAAACCCGGCCACCCGCTATTTTACTGTTGAGCACTGGGTTATGATGATTATTGCCATTGTTTTGATCACCATTGGTCACGCCAAATCAAAAAGAGCGGCTACTCCCGAAGAAAAGCACAAAGCTATTTTTGTGTTCTATATACTCGGTTTGATCATTATTACCTCTGGTATCCTATTAATTCCACGAGGCTAATAGGATTTAGCAAATAAATAATTTCAGAAAAAATTTGACAATTCAAATTTCTTTCTAAATTTGTGACCACGATGATTAAAAGCACTCATAAAAACAGCTGGTGGCACCAATTAAATTTGGCAGCCGGTTGCGTTTTTAGTCAGAGATAACTAATCAATTGTAAACCTAAATAGGAAACCCGGCGACCCCAATTCGCCGGGTTTTTTTGTTTAATACACTTTTTGAAAATAACATGAACAAATTTAAAATAACCACTACCCATAAAAAGCTACTTGCCGATACCACCACGCCGGTAAGCATTTACCTGCGCCTGCGCGACGTGTTCCCGAATTCGTTGTTGTTGGAGAGCTCCGACTACCACAGCCGCGAAAACAGCTTAAGCTATATATGCTGTGAGCCTATTGCGGGCCTGGTATTAAACAACGGCATCCTCAAAAAAACATACCCTGATGGCAGCCAGGAAACCCACGAAGCTGGTTCGTTTGACCTGATTGATCAGATCAACCTGTTTATAGCCAGTTTTGATACCGATGCCAATCCAGGTAAGATCATCTCAAACGGCTTATTTGGTTATTTTACCCACGAGGCGGTGGAGCATTTTGAAACCATTAAGCTCAAACAGAGCAGCGATACCGCCCGGCAGATCCCGGTGATGCAATACCATGTTTACCGCTATATCATCGCGATTGACCATTTTAAGAACGAACTGTATATTTTCCATAACGAGGCAGAAGGCGGTCCTACCAACGGTGGTATCGAAAAACTGGAATACCTCATCAAAAACAAAAACTTCCCCGAGTATAACTTCAAGAGCACAGATGCCGAGCAATCAAACCTCACCAACGAGGAGTTTATTGCCATTGTCGAAAAAATGAAGCAGCATATTTACCGGGGCGATGTTTTCCAGATCGTACCATCAAGGGCTTTTTCCCGCACCTTCCAGGGCGACGAATTTAATGTTTATCGTGCCCTGCGCTCTATCAACCCTTCACCCTACCTGTTTTATTTTGATTTTGGCGATTTCCGTATTTTCGGCTCATCACCCGAGGCGCAGATCACCATCAAGAATAACGTGGCCAGCATATTTCCTATCGCGGGTACCTTTAAACGCAGCGGTGATGATGTAAAAGATGCCGAAATAGCCCGCAACCTCGAGAACGACCCCAAAGAGTCGGCAGAACATGTGATGCTGGTCGACCTGGCCCGTAACGATTTGAGTCGCCATTGCGAACAGGTACATGTTAAAGCTTTTAAAGAGGTGCAATACTATTCACACCTGATCCACCTGGTATCGCATGTAAGCGGCAAATTGCTGCCAGGCGTGTCATCCTTTAAGATTGTGGGCGATACCTACCCTGCCGGAACACTGAGCGGAGCACCAAAATACCGGGCCATGGAAATTATTGACGAGAACGAGAAAGCCAAACGCAGCTTTTATAGCGGCGCCATTGGTTACCTGGGTTTCAACGGCGACTTTAACCACGCCATTATGATCCGCTCCTTCCTCAGCAAAAACAATACGCTGCATTACCAGGCGGGCGCAGGCATTGTAGCCGGCTCTATAGCCGAAAGCGAGCTTCGGGAGGTAGATACCAAAATATCGGCCCTTAGACGTGCTGTTGAGCTGGCGGAGGAACTTTGATCGGGTGCGAGTTGCGGGATGCCGGTTGCCGGAGCCTGCGAGAATAAGAATAGACAACGCGGTAAACATTCCGTTGTTAGAATTTAGAAATTAGGATTTAGAATTTCCTTTTAAGGATTAAAAAATGAACAAGATATTAATAATTGACAATTACGATTCCTTTACCTATAACCTGGTGCATTTGGTTAATGAACTTGGCCTGCAATGCGAGGTTTGGAGGAACGATAAATTTGCCCTAAGCGATGTGGATGCTTTTGACAAGATCATCCTTTCACCCGGACCCGGTATTCCCTCCGAAGCCGGCTTGCTGCTGGAGGTGATCGAAAAATATGCGCCTACCAAGAGCATATTCGGCGTTTGCCTGGGGCAGCAGGCCATTGCCGAGGTATTTGGCGGCAGTTTATACAACCTGAGTCAGCCGATGCACGGGATAGCCACACCTATTAAGGTAACCAACAGGCAGGAGGGGCTTTTTAAAGGCCTGCCAGACAGCTTTAAGGTTGGCCGCTATCATTCGTGGGTGGTGAGCAACGAAGATCTGCCAGAGACACTGCAAATAACCGCTATTGATGAGGAGGATAATTCCATCATGGCACTGGCCCACCGCGAATATGACGTACGGGGCGTACAATTTCACCCGGAATCTATACTCACCGAGTACGGCAAGGAAATGATGCACAACTGGTTGAGCAGTAAATAATATATTTGCACTGGCAGAATGACAAAAGAACAAACCCGTCATTGCGAGCGATAGCGTGGCAATCCCCGATCTGCAGAGCCGCTCTGTATAGTTTGGGATTGCCACGCTATCGCTCGCAATGACGCTAATAATATTTACCTCATGAACATACTTGATAAAATAGTTGCCAATAAAAAAAAGGAAGTAGCATCTGCTAAAAAACGCGTTTCCTATGTTGAACTGGAAGAGTCGGAATATTTTCATCGCGATACTTACTCCTTCAAAGAGTTTTTACTGGATCCGGAACGCAGCGGTATTATAGCCGAATTTAAGCGTAAATCGCCGTCCAAAGGCATTATTAACGATAAGGTAAGGGTTAGCGCCGTTACCAATGGTTATGCCAGCGCGGGCGCCTCGGCCCTGTCAGTTTTAACCGACCGCAACTTTTTTATGGGCCGCAAAGCCGACCTGGTGAAGGCCCGTTCGGTCAACAATATCCCTATCCTGCGTAAGGATTTTATGATAGATGAATACCAGGTGATCGAAGCCAAAGCATTAGGCGCCGATATTATTTTGCTGATAGCCGCCATACTTACCCCTGCAGAAATTGATACCATGGCCACACTAGCCAAAAGCATAGGTTTAAATGTACTGCTGGAGGTGCATAACCTGGAAGAGCTGGAACGCAGCATCCACCCCAAACTGGATGCCATTGGCGTAAATAACCGCAACCTGGCCGATTTTACCGTATCTGTAGAAACTTCATACCAACTGGCCAAACATATCCCGGCAGAGTTTATGAAAATATCCGAGAGCGCCATCAGCGATCCGGAGACTATCCGTCATTTGAAACTGGCGGGCTTCAATGGTTTCCTGATCGGTGAAACTTTCATGAAACAAGCCGACCCGGCTCAGGCCATGCGCGATTTTGTAGCCCAGTTATAAACAGATCCTGAAAAACTTTTTAAACCTTAAATTTTAACAAATTCCTGCTCAAAATCGGGGTAAAAGCGGCTGAAAATTGCTTGAAAAAAAGTTCATTTTAGCACTTTTAACAAATTTCAACACGGTTTTGATGCGTTTTGAAAGCTTTAAAAAGTATTTATCAACTTAAGTCATGCCGAACTTGTTTTGGCACCCCATCAGCAAGGTGTGCAACATGATGATAACCTGTCCTGAGGATCCTGAAACAAGTTCAGGATGATTTATTTTGTGGGGACAAATCAAGTTGGGAATCATATCTTTGAGAATCAACTAAACCGATATGACAATAAAATTGGGTGATTTTTTTCCTAAAAAACCAGTAAACGAACCATCATTGGATCTTAATAGTTCAATATGGAAAAACTTAGAAGGCGGTTATAGGAGAACAACCTACGATGCATCCATAGCTTTAAAAAAACTGGAGCAGGCGGACACGTTACAAACTGCTGGCCTTATTTATCAGGAATTATGGGATGAACTCCATCATCAGGGAGATGTTGGCCTCGCATCGTATTATGCTGTTCCACATTTGGTGAGGATAGCACGGGAGAAGCAATTGATAGATTATAATGTTTTAGGGGTTGTTTCTGTTATCGAAATACAACGGCATAAAGAGAACCCTAAGTTGCCGAAAGCTTTAACACCTGATTATGATATCGCGATAAAAGAACTGGGTGAGCTTGCCAAACTGGCTATGAACCAAAATTGGGACTTAAGTCTGGCATCTTGTGCTTTAACTGCTATTGCGTTAGCTAAAGGACAACTAAAACTTGCTAATGCAATACTAAACATGGATAGCGAGGATCAGATAGACGAGTTTCTGGAAACTTATAGCTAAGAATAACCCTTTCCACCATAAGATAACCCATGCCCTTTACCTTTGCACATCCAGCCCTGGTTTTGCCATTGAAGTATCTCCCGAAGAGGTGGATATCTATGATAGCGCTGGTAATCGGAAGCATGGTGCCCGATTTTGAATACTTTTTCAGGATGCGGGTGCGCAGTATTTATAGTCATACCATCACGGGATTGTTTTGGTTTGATCTGCCAATCGGGTTATTGTTGTTTTTGATCTATCATAAAATAGTAAAAGACAAGCTGATCGATCATCTGCCTGTTCAGCTTAACCAACGGTTTTCTCAATTTAAAGGCAATACCGGGAGCCCCCTTTCTCCTGGATACATTGCCATAATTGCACTTTCGATCCTTGTCGGCAGCGCCTCACATTTACTATGGGACAGCTTTACCCATCCTGCCGGCTATTTTGTTACCATCATCCCGGCCCTAAAGCATATGATCCTTATTGGGAGTCATGAGTTTTACACTTATCAATTAGCTCAGCATACCAGTACGTTATTGGGCGGGATAGCTATTTTATTTGTCCTGTATCGATTACCCAAAGGCCTAAATACTAAGGTTAATAATATTGCCTCTTACTGGCTGAAGTTGGCGGGCATCGCTGTTATAGTAACGGCCATTAGGTTGGCCTGTGGCTTAAATTATCACGAGTACGGCAACCTGATAGTTACAGGTATTGCGGGTATGTTTATTGGATTGATGATTGCATCTTGTATATACTCCACCGAAGACCCGCAAACCAAGTAGTAATTTATTTTTGTCATGCTGAACGGTTGAAGCATCTATTGTGCGATAAGCATATCGAAGAAGATCCTTCGTTCCTCAGGATGACAAATAATATTGGTCCTTTTCCCATCCCTCTTTCCAGCGAAGCTGAAGAGAGGGTGACCAAGCGCAGCGATGGTCGGGTGAGTCGGCTCTTGAACATTTCAATCCCCCTCTGTCGGTTTTGTTCTATTTTCCCATTCCATGGCCCTATAATTTTGATAAAAAATTAAGACCATGAAAAATCAGGAAAACACCAAAAAACACATACTGGTACTGGGTGGTACCGGAAAAACCGGCAGTCGCGTTGTAAGCAGCTTACAGCAAATGGGTTGGCCAGTACGTATTGGCAGCCGTAATGCAACCATACCTTTCGATTGGAACGATCAAGGCACCTGGCCAGCCGCATTACAGGACATTGATTCCGTTTATATCTCTTATCAACCGGATCTGGCCGTTCCCGGGGCAACAGACACTATCCGCGAGCTGGCCAGCTTAGCTATAGCAAAAGGGGTTACCCATCTGGTACTATTATCGGGCCGGGGCGAAGAAGAAGCGCAGGCCTGTGAAAAAATCATAATGAACGCCGGCACCAACTGGACCATTTTACGCGCCAGCTGGTTTAACCAGAATTTCAGCGAAGGCTACCTGCTCGACCCTATTCTGTACGGACAGGTTGACTTACCCGTGGGCGATGTACCCGAGCCATTTATTGATGTGGATGATATTGCCGATGTAGCCGTGGCAGCATTAACCCTGGATGGTCATGCCGGGCAATTGTATGAGTTAACCGGTCCGCGCCTGCTGACATTCCGCGAGGCCATACAGGAGATAGCGTCTGCTCTTAACCGCCCGGTTCAATATCAACAAATTTCGATGGATGAATATAAGGGCATGATGCAGGAGTACCAGATACCCGATGATTATATCTGGCTGATCAGCTACCTGTTCACAGAAGTGCTGGATGGCCGCAATACCAGCCTCGCCGATGGTGTGCAGCGTGCCCTGGGTCGTAAACCCACAGATTTTTCGGAATATATCCGCAAGGCCATTGCCGCCGGAGCATGGCAAGTAACTGCATAACTCTATTCAAAACAGGGTGTCACCCTGAGCTTGTCGAAGTGGCGAGCGCAGAGGCCTACCCACCATGCTTCGACGGGCTCTACCATTATGGATCCTCCCCCATGTCATTGCGAGGAGGAACGACGAGGCAATCTCGTAGCTATTCCTATCCATGAGAACACGAGGAGATTGCTTCGTACCTCGCAATGACATATCTTATAATTTAAAAACTTACGAAATTTTTAAAATTTCGTAAGTTTCATATCCGCTGCATGGGTACTATTTTTTTACCGGGTAAAGCGATTCGATAGCCACCACATCACTTGCTGTAAACGGGCGGTCGGTGCCGTCGCTGCAGGCCAGCATCCATGATCCGGGTTCGCCCCCTATAGGCGTGCCAGGGATATAAAAAGCAAGGCCGCCTTCGTCAATCGGTGCTTTAAAGAATGCCTGCAATATCCCTATCCATGAAGAAGTATCATAACCGCAGCTAAATGCCCTGTTTTGGTAATCGGTATGCCTGAAACCAATAGCATGCCCAATTTCATGAGCTATAACGGTAGTCAGCTCGCCTTTATCCTGAAAATTTTTAGTGTACCTGGAACTATTAAGCGCGATAGGCGTTGCCGGTCTGCCATCCATCCCCGGAAAGCCTGACGACTGGCCCAGGATGTTCGGATCGCCAAACTGTTGCCCGGTGATCAATATATCCTCCTGAGCGGTTGAGGCCGAATCCAATAGCGTAAAAGTAAGTGTTAAACCCAGATCGTTATACCGTTTTATGGCGTTCTTAGCCGCCGTGGTAAATACCTGCTGCGACGCGCCCGCGCTCACCTTCACCTTAATGGCATTGGTTAAGCCGGTAACAATAAACAAGGTGCGGTATTGCTCTGTTACAGGTTTCTTGAATACGATCTCGCTCACATGCTGGCTCTGAAAATCGAGATCGGCCTGTTTCAGTAAAATGTCGCCCTCCACAATAAAGCCATCTTTAACACGCACAGCATTAACCGGCGAAAATCCGGCTTTAGCAATACTTAACTGCTCGTCCTGGGTAAGTGCTGTGTTGGCAACCTGTGGCTCGACGGGGGTACTACTCTTTTTACAGCCAACGGCCACCGTGATCATTAATAAGAGCGTAAGGATGATCGTTTTTTGATTTAGTAATGATTTGTTTTTCATTTTTAGTCGGTAAATAATAATTCGTTATGGTAAATGAACAATTGCTTATAGAGCAATAAACATAACCATTTTTATTACACGTATTTAAAAATGCACAAATTGAATAAACATTAGTAACTAATAGTTAATTATGCCATCCGGGAGAATCAGTTATGTTGCGCGGTTTATAAACAAACCATGATCGCTATCCTCAATTTATCAAACACAATTATTTATATATTTATATCAACACTACACCTATGGAAACAACAAAAGTAATTGGACAAACCAAGGACGCCGGCTTTGAGGTCGGTGTCAGAAAAACGTTCCCGGTTTCTGTTGAACAGGCCTGGGATTTTCTGTTTTCGGACCAGGGATTTTCTATCTGGCTCGGTGGGATAAAGCCCGATGCGTTTGACATCAACCAAAACTACAAAACGGAGGAAGGTACAGAAGGCAAACTAACCATTTTTAAACCGTACTCGCACACCCGGTTAACCTGGCGAAAAAAGGATTGGGACAACACATCAACCCTTCAGCTCCGGGTGATCAATGCTAAAGGCAAGGCAACCGTAAGCTTTCACCAGGAAAAACTCCAGAGCAGCAAGCAACGCGATGAAATGAAAGCCCATTGGGATAAGGTGATAGCGCAAATAGGTACCTATCTGAATTAAGCGACGTAGGGGTTTTTAAATAAATTCAAACAGGTTAAACTATCTTCGCGATTTATTATCATATGTGATATAATGGATGTGTTACTGGCATCCATTTTTTATATACCCCAGATCCTGCACTATGAAACTTAAACCCCTGTTTTTGTTACTTCTCTTACTAAGTACTACTCTGTTTTGCAAAGCCCAGATATTTAGCGGCGGCCGGGAATTGAGTGTAAAACCTATCGACATTAATAACGAGCAGATCATCCTGTTCCTTTTACTCAACGGCAATATTTCTGTTGAGAATAATTTAAACGGCAAAGCGCTCTACCGCGATCAGTTTGACGGTTTTGACAATACCGGTAAATTAAAATCCATCGGCAATACTGTTTTTACGTATTACGACCGCTTTGACTGGGAGGAGAATTTTGGTAAGATCAAATCTATCGGTAAAACACAGATCACTTATTATGACCGCTTTGACTGGGAAGAGAATAAAGGCAAGCTTAAAACCGTGGGTGGTGTTAAAATAACCTGGTACGACAGGTTTGACCGCACTGAACTTTTGGGTAAACTTAAATCGGTAGGCGATATGCCGGTAACTTATTATGACGCACCGGATGGTCGCAGCAAAGCCGGTAAGATCAAATCCATTGGCAATACCCTGTTTACCTATTACGACAGGTTTGACGGTGATGATAACCGGGGTAAACTTAAATCCATCGGCAGCACCCGCATTACCTGGTATGGGCATCTTGATGCCGACCAGGAGATGGGCAAATTACGCTCAATAGGTCGGGCCAGGATCATCTATTTTGACAACTTTGATCCGGACGAAAGCAAGGGTAAGATTAAAGCTATTGCCGGTCCTTTTATTGATCCGGAGCACGAATTTTAAAGCGCAGGTTCATGGCGGCAATGGCCATAATAATAAGCGCTACGCCAGCCCATTGTATAGGCAGTACGCTTTCGTTAAGGATAAAGTGAGCAAATAAGATAGATACCGGGATCTCGACCGAGGAAACAATACTACCCAGCCCTATGCCGGTTTTAGGCAAACCTTTGGTAAACAGCAGCGGAGGTAGTATGGTACCAAACAGGGCCAGAAAAGCCCCCCATTTCCAGATCACCGAAAAATTAAAATGCTGTACCAGCTCCACGTTCCAGAAAATGGCGATGGCTATCAATCCGCCCAGCACCAGGTACATACTCCGTTTTACCCCCGGTAAATGCAATGCTACTTTGTTTGACGAATACATGGCCACCGTATAACTCATGGCCGATAAAAGACCGAATATGAGTCCCCGCACATTAAACGCTACCCGGGCATCAAAAATATTGGTGGCCAGTAAAGTCCCGGCTATCACAATAAGGGCGGCGATGATCTTTCTGCCATCGGGTGCCTGCCGGGTAAGCACCCACTCCAGGATAATGCCCATCCAAACAGTTTGCATCAATAAAATAATACAAACAGATACCGGCAGGTACTGTACCGACAAATAATAAAAAGTGCTGGTGAGCCCCAGCGATGTACCGGCCAGCAGCATTTTCAGTTGCGGATTTTTGTCGCCCGCCTGTGTTGCTTCCTTTTGCTTTTTACCAAACAGGCCCATGATCAGCAAAACCACAAAGCCAATAAAAAATTGCGAAAAGGTGATCTCACCGGTATGGTAACCCTGGCCGTGCGCCACTTTTACAAAGGTGGCCAATACCCCATAACTTGCCGCGCCCAGCGCCACCAATAATATCCCCCTTAGCTTTTCCATAGTGTTTTGTCGTGGGCGCAAAGGTCAGCCAAAGGCACGACAAAAAACGTTTACAAATGTTGATATTTCAGGAATATTGCTTTTTAATGAAATGGGGATGCTGATTAAAAACGCGTCATTGCGAGGTACGAAGCAATCCCTACAGAGGCAGGTCGGTCATTCAAGGTTTAAACTGTTCTATTTGCTCTGTGTAGTATAGAGATTGCTTCGTACCTCGCAATGACGTTCGGAAAAACCTTTCCACAATCTATTACCCCCCTTTTCCTTAATCTGTATCAGTATTACCCGGTTCTGTATAAATTATCCCGGGTGGGCCCCAATACCTTTGTTGTATAAATTAATTCAAAAAACAAAAGCAATGTCAAAGACAATTTTTATAACCGGAGCTTCCCGTGGATTTGGAAAACTTTGGGCCGAAGCATTTTTAAAACGTGGCGATAAAGTAGTAGCCACCGCGCGTAACCTGGACACCCTGGCCGACCTGGTAAGCACCTACGGCGATGCCATATTACCTATACAATTGGATGTAAACAACCGTGAAGCCGACTTTGCAGCTGTTGAGCAGGCTAAACAACATTTTGGCACTATCGATGTGTTGATCAACAATGCCGGTTACGGCCTGTTTGGCACCATTGAAGAAACCAGCGAACAAGAGGCCCGCGAACAGATAGAAACCAACGTATTTGGCTTGTTATGGCTTACCCAGGCTGTATTGCCGGTGATGCGCGCGCAAGGCCATGGTCATATTATACAGGTATCAAGCGTGTTGGGTATAGCTACTTTACCTGTTTTAGGTTTATACAATGCCTCTAAATTCGCGGTAGAAGGTTTGAGCGAAACCCTTGCAACCGAGGTGGGCGGCTTTGGCATCAAAGTATCCTTAATTGAGCCAAACGGCTTTGCGACCGACTGGGCAGGTGCATCTGCTACCCATACCCAGGTTTTACCGGAATATGAGGGTGTAAGGGCGGCCTTCCAGGCGGGATTGACAGACACAGATGCTTTTGGCGTACCTGAAGCTACATCCGAAGCCGTGCTGAAATTGGTAGACAGCGCTAATCCGCCACTGCGCCTGTTCTTGGGTAAAGTAGCTTTGCCATGGGTAAAACAGGTTTATGAACAACGCCTGGCCAGTTGGGAAGAGTGGCAACCTGTAGCTGCTGCGGCTCATGGCAAATAAGCCCTGATAATTTTACTTTAACTCAACTAAATACCCCGGCATAATTCATACTTTTATTAGTGTGAATTATGCTTTAATTATTTCTGATCATGAAACATTATAAAAGCCTTGCCCAATTAAGCCACGACAATGGTTTACCTCCACCGGAAAACCCGTTGCTTAGCCTGGTACATTGCAATAAAGACTGCAATATTGTGGAGCAGGAGTTTACCAGCGATTTTTATCTGATCGGGTTTAAAAAGCTGATATCGGGTATGTTTTTATATGGCCGTACCAAATACGATCATGATAACGGCTCCATGTCGTTTGTAAAACCACGGCAGATTATCGAGTTTAAAAACATGAAGTTTGAGGAAAATGGTTTCCTGATCCTGATTCACGAAGATTTTCTGAATGGCCACCCGCTGCACACCGAGATCAAAAAGTATGGTTATTTTGAATACGAAACCAACGAGGCCCTGCATCTTTCGCCCAAGGAAGAACAGATCATCTGGGGCTTGTTTAACGAAATTGAAACCGAATACAACAACAACCAGGACGAGTACAGCCGCGATATTATCCTGGGGCATATAGAATCTATCCTAAAATATTCACAGCGCTTTTATAAACGGCAGTTCATCAACCGCATCGAGGTAGTCGGCAAAATGGCTTCCCGGTTCAATGACGCGCTTTCGGTATATTTTGAAAAAGGTTATTTACTGGAAAAAGGCCTGCCTACCGTTAAATCAATGGCTGCCGAACTTAACCTGTCGCCAAGTTACCTGAGCGACCTGTTGAAACAGGAAACCGGCAAAACGGCTATGGAGCTAATCCACATCTACCTCATATCCGAAGCCAAAAACCTGCTCAAAGGATCAGACCATAACATAGCCGAAACTGCTTATACCCTGGGTTTTGACAATCTACCTTATTTTTCGCGTTTGTTTAAAAAAGAGGTAGGCATTAGTCCTGTTCAATTCAGGAAACAGATCATGAATTAATCTTTGGGTTGATTGGGCAAAATGGGATTCTTTTGAACGGAATAATTGAGAGGGCTTAGTTCAACATGCCCATAACCAGCCTGATGATATCATCAAAAACAGCTTTTTCGGTAGTTGATTTTGCGGTTACCTGCATTCCCTTTACCGTGTTGGAGATGGATCGGGCAATTGCCCTGGTATCCTGCGCTTTACTGATCTCTCCATTTTCCTGCCCTTTTTTAATAACCCGGTAAAAGATATCTTCTACCTGTTGATCATTCCGGCAGATCATTTGTTTCACAACCTCGTCATGCGGGGCAACCTCCACTTCGGCATTCACCATGAAACAGCCTTTTCGGCTATAGTCACCCAGAAGTTCATCGGCAATAAACTCCAATATTTGTTTGATGACTTCTTTGGCAGGCAGGTCGCTACCTGCAATCTGGGATATTTTGGCAGAGGCTGTGCATTGATAACATTCCAGGGCCTTGATAAACAGGGTGTGCTTGTCGCCATAAGTATCATACAGGCTCGACCGGCTGATGCCGAGCCCGTCAACAAGATCCTGCATAGACGTACCATTGTACCCCTTTAACCAAAAAAGGTCAACTGCCTTGTTCAGCACCTCATTTTCATCAAACTCTTTAGTCCTTGCCATAATCGCGAATAGCTTTGCCTAATAATTAAGCAAAGCTATTAAAAAGCTATTAACTTGAACGTCAGGAATCAAGAAACAAGAGTCAAGAACCAAGAAAAAACTTGCTTTACCTTGAAATAAATCATCAGAAAATGATTCTTGACTCTTGATTCTAATATCTTGACTCTAAGCCTTACCGTACACCGCCACCGGCCAGCAGGGTTTCGCCGGTCAACCAGCGAGACTCTTCCGAAGCCAGGAATACGGCTACCAGCGCTATATCTTCCGGTTGACCAATACGGCCCAGAGGTGCTGTGCGTTCTGTTTCGGCCTGAAAATCACTGCCGATGAAGCCCGCGGTATGTGTACCTTCGGTTTCTACCATACCTGGATTAATGGAGTTAACACGGATCTTTTTAGGACCTAATTCTTTTGACAATACATGGGTAATGGCATCAACCGCGCCTTTGGTAGCTGTATAAATAGAGCTGCCTATCGGAGCTATGCTGCTCACTACCGAACCAATATTGATGATGCTGCCACCGTCTGCATTAAAGCTTTTCAATGCGCCTTGTGTGGTAAGCAATAAGCCCAGTACGTTAGTGTCAAACTGATTGTGGAAATCTTCAGCACTAATTTCTTCAATAGCACCGAATTTATAAACGCCTGCATTGTTTACCAGGATATCAACCGCGCCAAAAGCTTTGGTAGTTTCCTCAAACAAACGACTGATGTCAGCTGCTTTTGAAACATCGCCCTGAACAGCTATAGCTTTACCGCCGTTACTCACAATTTCTTCTACCACTTTATCGGCACCGGCTTTTGCCGAAGCATAATTAACTACAACAGATGCTCCTGCTGCTGCCAGACTTTTAGCTATACCCGCACCAATACCTTTTGATGCCCCTGTTATAACCGCTACTTTATTTTCTAATTTTTTCATTTTAGGGATGATTAATTTTTCTTATTTGGAATAATCGTTCCGCAAATATATATCATATCGGAACAAACGTTCCGTTTTGATCGCAATATTATGCTGGCATGACAAATGGGAATTTTTTCTTAAGGTATTACGGGGCGGACAATAACAATATGTTGTGTCTGATGGAGAGGGCTAATTAATCCTACCCATAAACAAAAAAGCAGATCCTGATTTGAAGTGTTCCAAATCAGGATCTGCTTTAAAAACTGACAATAAATAAGTTAGCTATCCGGGTTGATCAACTAATGATCATTATTTATTTACCTCTTTGATCGCGTTATTCAATACGGTAGATATAAAGGTGCCCCGCCGGCGATCTAAACTGGCAGTAACCAGGGTGTGGGGCGCTATAGGTGATGATAGCTTTTCAGCTGTTATTACGGGCAGCTGGTAATAGGCATTTTTTTCATTTTCCAGGTCGATTGTCCACTTCGCTTTTAAGTTTTTGCGGAATGTGTCGCCTACATAGCACGTAACCAGATCTAATACTTCTTTATTTTCCTGTTTAAGAATGTCATCAGTCGATTCAAATTTTGTGAGCAGCCAGGCTTCTATCTCATTAATGGATTGCACAGAATAATCAAGATCTTTCCCGGTTTCCTTTTTAAAGAACGCCTCAAAAGCTTCTAATTTATCTGACATTAAAAACAACCACTCCTCAAAATCGTCTGTAGTTGAATGCATTTGCCCCTCTTCCTTATTAAAATTTCGGCACGTTCAATATCATCATCAAAACTGAAGTAATAGGTTATCCAATTATTTTTTTCCTACCAGAAGTTGAGTTGCGGGATCCCAGCCATAGTCATCCTCTATTAATACCTCAAACTCCGCATTATCTTTTTTAATAAAATTAAAACGATAATATACTTCCTCTTTATCTGTATCAATCTCTTCTGGAGTACCCACACAAACCTGAAAATGGAGCACATAACTACCAGGCTCAACTTTAAAATTATGATCTGTATTTAGCGGATAATATTTGCCTTTTTTTTGTTCTTCTTCTAAGTTAACCTCTGGGTTTTCATACAAAAAAATGGATTCTGCCACAGTACTGATGCAAAATTCATTTACATCGGTTATCTCAAAAGGAATTAACGCAGAACGTTGAGCATTCTCATCCTGAACTACAGTTGCAGAGCTGTCAATTAAAAAGTAGCTCCCGAAACTACCGTCAACCAAGGGGTCGAGTACAATGTAGTTTTTAGTCCAGAGCATCCCAAACTCTACATTTTCATCTCCCCACTGTTCTAATTCCAAATCTTTCTTTATCGATCTAACAACTATTTGATTGTTAGATACTAAGGTGTTAATGTTAATCATATTAGGTTTTAATCTGTTATAATAATCTTCACAACTGTACCGTCAGGATAGTCAGACAATGCATTGCCTATTGCGCTTCCTGCTCCTCTGTTATCACCAGGATTGATGTGCCTTACACTTGCTCCTTTTCCGCCTTCTTTAAACATAGCCATTGGCCATTCATCCCTATCTAAATTGGGCTTTGTTTTAACGCCTCTCAATGAGGTAGCTCTATTTGCCTTAGCCCCGTCCCTTTCAATTGTAACAACATTTGGCTTTCCTGAAGCTATTGCATCTTCAATATGTTTGGCCGTTTCAGGATAATCGCTTTTACTTATAGATACTTCAACAGTGTGGGTTTCTCCTGTAACGTTTTTAACCTGCGCTTTGTTTGTATACCCATTATGTACCAGTACCCCATCCTCGGTAACAAAGTAATTCTCGTTATCTTCTACATCAAAGTTATAAACTGTAGACACTTTACTGATAAGACCGATGTTTTTTATGGTTACTTTTCTGCCATCTATCAGCTCCAGTTCTTCGGCCGCGCTGATGTTTTGTATCTCGCGCCATTCGCCATTAACTAAAAACCGATGTTCGGGCGTAACCTGAAATATGGTACCATTCTCCAGCTCCAGCATGATCATACTTAGGGTGGTGCGGCGGTGTACCTGGGTAACGGGCTTTAACTCGCGTTGCCCGGTTGTTTCGTTCATTGTCCATACCACAGTACCAATGGCAATGGTTTCGATACCCACCAGGCCGTTACTGGTATGTACCTGCGTACCTGCCGGGAAACAAACCAGCGATGCACCCTTTGCGGCAAAAATAGCCAGTATGAGTTCTTTCCCGCTGTTTAGAAGTTTATCGGTAGTGCTCATTTCCGGATTGGTCCAGATATCATATTGCCCTTTATAGGCTCCAAACATGCCAAAACCACGCATTCCCCGGCAAAGCCAGCTCATTTTGCCAAACAAGGTGGCGGGATTAAACATATTACCCATTTCGGCCTTGGCAACATTTAAAAACTCCGCACCGGCAGCCCGCAGGCCGCTTGTTGCCGCGGTACCAGCCATGCTACCCATGCCCCGCCCAGCTAAAAAGCCAAATGCGAAATTAGCGATATGCCCCACATCATTCATGGTGGTGCTCATCATGGCCTCCCAAAAGGTTTCTTTAATATCGATCATCACGTTTTCGGCGGTACAACAAAGCTGACTTTGTTTTACCACCAATCCTTCATGACCATCAATGATCAAATTGGGTGATGGGTTTACCCATTGCCTGGAGCCGGCATTGCTTTTACATTTCATGTAACCTATGCCAATAGCCAGCAGTAAGGCTCC
This sequence comes from Mucilaginibacter sp. BGA-UO-ETr-C110, assembly GCF_059567985.1. Classification (NCBI taxonomy): domain Bacteria; kingdom Pseudomonadati; phylum Bacteroidota; class Sphingobacteriia; order Sphingobacteriales; family Sphingobacteriaceae; genus Mucilaginibacter; species Mucilaginibacter sp. BGA-UO-ETr-C110. The sequence continues at coordinate 5,586,210 of NZ_JCAQPB010000002.1, read as the reverse complement.
CCCTATAATCGCGGCCAGGGCCCAGCCAGCAACCGGCACGGCCATTAAGGCCAGTGCAGCCACCAACAGACCGGCAATAGCGCCGGCCATAAAGGCCATGCTTCCTAAACATACGAAAACATTATCCTTCATGGTATCCATGGTATTGGCTACCAAATTACCGCTGAAAATGGCAGTTCTACTTTTGTCCACTTTCATCTGCTTAAACATGGCGCCTTTAGGACATACCAGGTAATGCTTTTCTGTTAACCACTGTAGATCCTCAGCCATAACTTTAAACGCTTTCCAGATTTAAATACAAATCTGATTTATAATCATTATTCAGTTGCTCAAAAACCTTCATCTCGGCAGTTACCAGGTTGTTATCATTATCCCTGGTAAAACTGGCTTGCGTATAATGTTTGATATCAAACTCGGTTTGTCCGGTTACTTTGGAGAGCATGTTTTTATCAATGCGGCCCTTATCATCTAAAGATGATTCCGTATTAACCACATAACCGCTATCCAGTTTCTCGGTAGTATAGGTTTGCTTCAGCGGAACCATAAAACCAATGCCCATGCGGTCGCGTTCCTGCCGTTGCTGTTCGTAGGTCACATTATCTGGCCGGGCATTAAAAGCATATAAAAAAAGATGCATGAAATGGGTATTGGACAAATTTTCGATCAATTCCGGAGGGTTTGACAATTCCCTATCCTTATTCCGGATAATTTCAAACGCCGCGATAGGATTGATTTGCATCAGCTCCTTTTTCAATTTATCCCATTTCGACCTGATCTCGGGCAAATTGAGCAAGCCCTTAATTGCTCCGCCGCTATTAATACACAGGTGCTGCCTGCTATATATATAGGCCAGTTTATTTACGTATTCAATCAACTGATAAGTGTTCGGATCGTAATATTCCGTTAGTTTAACATCATGCTCTTCCAGCACGTATTCCTGCAGCTCGGGTTTGGGTGCATGCTGACCATAGCCCGAAAGGACATAGGTTCCGACGGTAGTAAAACTATCCATCATACTGAGCATTTTTACATTACCACGAACCGTAAGCTGATATTTATTTTCAAATACTTTTTCCATGAATTAAGAATTAACCCGAACAGGCTTGCCGTTAATCTCGGTCGTTACACCGGTTATGTTTACCTCTTTCCCATTGAACTTAGCTGATGTTTCGCCACTAATTGACATTTCATTTTTTGAAGAGATGGATAATTTAGTCTCAAATTCCATACTGCCATTTTTACTTGGAGCGCCATCGCCGGTTAATTTAAAATCTTCCGCGGCTCGGATCTCAATGTTCTTGGCTTGTATAATGATCTGATCCTTCGCCTTATCCATAATGATCATCACATTGCCAGTTTGCAGCTTTACATTATTATCGGCAGTGGCCGTAATAGCGTTATTACCATCAATAAATACGTGGTTCAGCCCGGTTTTATCTTTCACGAGGATACCTCCGCCATCATCAAGGGAAATAGTATGACCGCTTTTGGAGGTAAGACTTTTACTGTTATTGCTGGCGCTGCCCCCACTGCTGTTTTTACCATGGAAAACACTACCCATCACAAACGGGCGGGCGATATTTCCTTCTTCAAAGGCCACTACTACCTGGTCGCCTTTTTCGGGTATAAATACAAAGCCGCGGTTTTTGCTAACCTGGCCTGAGCTTCCGGCATCCGGTGTCATCACCCGCAGCCATTCGGTCACATCGTTCGACTGGCATTGCCATTTGAACTGAACTTTAACACGACCTGTACCGTCGGGATCGGCATTGTCAATTACGTTAGCCAATTGCATATCCGGGTTGGGTTTAGCCACCTCGTTTACCGGTAGGCGTTCCGTATCGGCAGTTACACCTTCGAAGGTATTCTGGTAGTGGCCTACTCCATCTACCTGATGATAAACCGCCGTAACCAGGAATTTACCAAAATCCTGCAATTCAAAACTTGTAGCTCCGCGCATGCTTGTGCTTACATTCAATATTTTGCCCAAGCCTACTTGTGGGTTATCGCCATTGCCTACAATATTCACCAGTTCGGCTATCTGGGCTTTTTGTTCGTTGTTTACAAAATCGCTGATCTCTTTCTGCGAGTTCACCCGTACTTCCATCGGGCCGTTGAAAACCTTGCTGAACACTTTATTCGAGGCATCTATCGCATGTGATACGTCGGGGTTGCCTCCGGCGCCTCCCTGTGGTTCGGCTTTAAGCAGTTCATCCTGTTTGGGGTTATAGGCAAATTTGTTTTGTTTAAGCGGAGCTATCTGCATAGAGTATTGCAGGCTGTGCAAATCGCGGCCATAGATCAGCTTTACTTCGTCCAGTTTATCCGGCTTACCGAAATTCAGCTTCTGACCATCATAATAAAACCACTCATAATACTCCGCCGAAAGCCGGTTGATAAAATCGTAGTCGCTTTCGCGATACTGGATGATATAATCGATCGGCGCCGTATTGGTGGGCTTGATGTTAAATTTCAGGTCGTTTTGGGGTGCATCCTGCGTGGCCAGTTGAATGATGGTTTTCAGGTCTTTATTCAAATATGATCCCAGGTCGGGCCCGCGGTCTATCAATATTCCCGGACTAAAACCACTGATCAGGATATCACCATGAAAACCATGGCTCTGCGATAGCTCTACTTTGGTTATGATGCCGCTGAATATGTTTTCGCTCCCGCTGGCTACACCAAATTGTACCGTTATGTTTTTCCCGATAAAGTCTTTGGAGTTTTGCAGCGTTACCTGGTTATACTCTTCAACCTGGTCGTGGTTAAACCGTAACTGAAAGGTGTGGTGCTCGTTAAAACGCTGATCAAGGTTAAATGTTGAAAAGTGCGTTATCGCCGTGCCTTCTATGTTGATATCAACTATTAATTTCTTTTCCATAAATTCAGGTATGTAAGCCCCAGACCTATAATTGACCGGGACGGAAATAATGTATGATTGCTTTTTGTTTTTTTAAAGCAAGTTTGTTTAAGATTTAGTTATCATATTATTAAATTGTTTTTAATTGCCTTGCAAACCAAACATTACCTATTTTACCTAAGGAACGCGCTTTACTTACGGATACATCAGTAAAGCCCAGTTCGCTTTCGGCTGCGTTTAGGAAGTCTTTAAGCATTTGGTGTTTTTCTGCGTTAAACTTTGCAGCATTACCCTGATAGTCGGATATGTCAATCTTTTTGCCATCACTAAAATCAAAACGCATAGATATGGTGCAGTTTGATGTATGAAAATAGTTAAAGCTGTAAAAACCCTTTAAATCGCTTTTAAGGTATTGCGTGGTTTTACCGTTATAAGTAAAGTTTATATGGGTAGCATCGAAACTTATCTCCACTGTTTTACTCAGGCCTTTCAAGATGGCAAACATTATGATAAGACCAACAATAACTGCCCCTATCATACCCGGAAGGCTGGCCGTTAAAAAGGTTATTATTGCGATAACAATTGGAGCTATCACAAAGAAGCCTATCAGCGCAAATACGTAAGGCCTTATTAAAACCACTTTTTCAAATACAAATGTTTTCATTTATTGAGTAATTGCTATAACAGGTATACCGTTTTTAGAATCCTCGTCAATGGCTTTTGCCAAATCCTGACGACCGTTTTCGGAAAAATAAGTGGCCACCAAGGGCAATAAAACAGTCAGGTTTCCAGCCGCATCAATCGGTTTAGCCCTTAACTCTTTAACGTTTTCTTCCTTGATCTTATCAACATCTTCGTTCATGTCAAACAGTTTCTTGGGCCTAACTACGTCATTACCGTCAATTGCGCCTTTAACCATCTTGTCGGGATATTTTCCTTCTTTTATATCACCAACAATCTGTTTGGCTAATGGTTCTTTATAAAGATCTCTTACCTGTACCTTCCCGTCGGGATTTTTGGCTTTCATAGTTTCATACAATGTTTTCAAATCACCGTTTAACTGATTGCTTAGCTTCACATTGTTAATGTTCTCTTTAACCCCGGTAATAAATCCTTTAGGGTTGATAGTATACAGGTCACGAAGGTTAGCCGGGTCATCTCCATTGGTTTCGCCGGGATGATTTACAAACTCAGGCACCCACTCGTTTTCGTCAACTTCATTGACTTTTTTATAGGCTTCGTCGTCCTGCATGGTGAGATGTCTGATACCAGCCCGTTCGGCATCTGTAGCAAGTACGGTGGCTGTGGTACCCAAACCCACCAAACTAACAAGTTTTCCGGCAGTGAGTCCACCTGCCAACCAACCGCCTGCACCGGCAACTGCAACCTCGCCTACCATACCAGCAATACCCATACCTGCAGCAAAGGCCACAATTGCGTCAACCGCCACTTCTGCACGGTTGTTGTTAGCAATGGCCGACGCGTATTTTTGCGCAACAGCCTGATCAAAAACAGGGGTTAATAAGCCGCCCTTTTCGCACTTTAAAATAGAGTTATGTGTTAACGCCCTGGCGCCATCAAGCTTTACTGTTGGATGAAAAATGGCCCATTGCCCGGCCTCTAATGGTTCTGAGCATTTATGGCTTACTACAATGTGTTTTACAACAGCATAGGCCATAAGACCGGCACCCAAAGCAATTATACCCCAGCCAATTGGGCCCGATAATACCAGTAATGCACCTACAATAAGACCGGCACCTAAAGCAAGGACGCTCCAAAAAGAGTGCTCCTCTTTCTTGCAGGTAAACTCAACCATTATATTTTTATCCTCTACAGTTAACAAAGGTTTTGCAATGCCTTTATCGTCGTATATTACCGTTAGCTCTTTACGCGTCGCAATCAAATTTGATGGCGCGGAGCTGGTTTGAAAGGTACATACTGTATTAACTTTTTCCGGAACATAGGAGGCACTCATAATCTTACCTGTTTTAAACTACAATCAGTAGATGTTGAATAATTGTTTTTAACTCCCTCTGTTAACAGCGCGTTTGCTTCGATGATATTTCCCGATGTTTTGTCTATTGTTCTTATAATGTCGTATTCGTAGATATAATCGGTAAAGGCATACTTAACTGCTGGTTTATAATAAAGATCGTATTGAGCTTCAATATCGCCCATTTTGAGTTTCTCTTTAACCAGCTCGCCATGGGTATGTACCGTTATTGTATCGTTATTCTGCGATTTTATTTTATTGGTTAGCACCACCTCAACGGGAACATTCACAAATATCTGTGACAAAAACTTAAGGACCTGCACTTTATTAATATCGGCGTAGTTATTAAAAAGGAGATGGTATAACATCACTCTATCGTACGATGCCTTGATGTTTTGCTGGTTTTTAAACTCCAGGTCACCGGCATTCAGGATATCCTGTGCAGCTTTTGGAGCACGCGATTCTATCTCTTTGTAAAACTCAGTTCCCATTAACTTCATACGGTGTTCATTCCATTTATCGGCCATTTGGGTAAGGTTTAACACCTCCTCTATCTCGTTATCTCCATTAAGCCTGAATTCGGCGGTTTCTTTAATAAATTCCATCTCCTTCATGGCATCCAAAGCAATTGAAAGGCGCGCCGGCTCTATCTCATAAAAATAATCAACCAGTGTAACATTAGCTTTATTGCTAGCTGGCTGCTTTTCAACCAGGTACTCCTTTTTTGTACTGGCATGTGATATTATTCTATCTTCGATCCGGGTTGCGTTCAGTTGTTCGCACCGGTAGCGTCTTTTGTTTACCTCCTGTGTTTCATTAACAGGTGTATGTACCGGCTGTTCAACAACGATATTTGTTGCTGACTGATCTTCAAAAAAACTAAACCTCTTGTCCATTTATAATTAATTTATATCAACCTGGCCACCTGTAATTGCGTGTACCCCATCGGCACATGATGTGATGGTACCACCGTCTATCGAGACTTCTGTTGATCCTATAATTGATACTTTAACGCCTTTAATTTGTATAGTACCATCTTTACTAAGTGTGATAGAACTAGATCCGGCTGTTAATGTGATAGTTTCTTTTGCTTTTATATTGGTTGCGTTGTCGGCAGTAATGTCTATCTCGTTACCATCTTTTTTTATTACAACTGAGTTATTTGCCGATTGCATGGTAACAACACTTGCTGCTGTACCGGTAAGAGTACCCGCGTGCTCATCAACGTGTATCATATTGGAAAGCGATGTTGCTAATGTTAAAGCATGTGCCCCATCATCAAAAGTTAAGTTACTGCCGCGCCTTGACGTCATTCCCTTGATATTGCTGTTGGTAAAGCCGCCGCTGTTTACATTATTGCTATGATAAACGCTTCCCATCACTACAGGCCGGGCAATATTACCCTCTTCAAAGGCAACAATAACCTGATCACCTTTTTCGGGAACCACTAAAAAGCCCCTGTTTTTGCCGGTATCGCCGCTACCCGCGTTCGGGCTAACTACCCGCAACCATTCGGTATCATCGTTCGACTGGCATTGCCATTTAAACTTTACTTTGATTCTTCCTTGTTTATCCGGGTCGTCATTATCAATTACATCGGCCAATTGCATATCCGGGTTTGGCTTGATAGCTTCGTTCACCGACAGACGTTCGCTATTGGCAGTTACGCCTTCAAAGGTATTCTGGTAATGACCTACACCATCTACCTGGTGATAAACTGCCGTAACCAGGAATTTACCAAAATCCTGCAGCTCAAAGCTAGTAACTCCGCGCATGCTTGTGCTCACATTCAATATTTTGCCCAAGCCTACTTGTGGGTTATCGCCATTGCCTACAATATTCACCAGTTCGGCTATCTGGGCTTTTTGTTCGTTGTTTACAAAATCGCTGATCTCCTTTTGCGAGTTTACCCGTACTTCCATCGGGCCGTTGAAAACCTTGCTGAACACTTTGTTGGAGGCATCTATCGCATGTGATACATCGGGGTTGCCTCCGGCGCCTCCCTGTGGTTCGGCTTTAAGCAGTTCATCCTGTTTGGGGTTATAGGCAAATTTGTTTTGTTTAAGCGGAGCTATCTGCATAGAGTATTGCAGGCTGTGCAAATCGCGGCCGTAGATCAGCTTTACTTCGTCCAGTTTATCCGGCTTACCGAAATTCAGCTTCTGACCATCATAATAAAACCACTCGTAATACTCCGCCGAAAGCCGGTTGATAAAATCGTAGTCGCTTTCGCGATATTGGATGATATAATCGATCGGCGCCGTATTGGTGGGCTTGATGTTAAACTTCAGGTCGTTTTGGGGGGCATCCTGCGTGGCCAGTTGAATGATCGTTTTCAGATCTTTGTTCAGGTACGATCCCAGGTCGGGCCCGCGGTCTATCAATATTCCCGGACTAAAACCACTGATCAGGATATCGCCATGAAAACCATGGCTCTGCGATAGCTCTACTTTGGTTATGATGCCGCTGAATATGTTTTCGCTCCCGCTGGCTACACCAAATTGTACCGTTATGTTTTTCCCGATAAAGTCTTTGGAGTTTTGCAGCGTTACCTGGTTATACTCTTCAACCTGGTCATGGTTAAATCGTAACTGAAAAGTGTGGTGCTCGTTAAAACGCTGATCAAGGTTAAATGTTGAAAAGTGCGTTATCGCCGTGCCTTCTATGTTGATATCAACTATTAATTTCTTTTCCATAATTCGGTAAATGATCCCTTAGTCTTTAAGCGGCCAAGGGCAGAAGTAGCTTATAACTTTATACTGGCCTTTTATCTTCCCAAACACAAAACCGTATGAAGTTTCTTTACCATTTTTTTGTTCGTACTGCTGTTGCAGCTCATATAATATACTCCCTTTGTCAGTAGCCTTTTTTAAGGTGTTGTAGTAATTTTCTGTTGTCGCTTTATCAATTTCAGACAAGTCCTCCTCCCTGCTTTGAGGTATCAGCCGCAAGGCATCTTTGCTAAAAATAGTTTCTTCATATTTCGGGTATTCCGATATACTCACCAAGCCTTCGGCGGGATTTACTGTTGTCGCCTTCAAGTCTTCGGCTGTCCACTGCGGCAGCGTTTGCAGGGGGAAATAGAACATGGTTTTTAGCTGTGTTTTATCACCCTTTTTTACCGCAGCTTTAAACTTTTTAAGAAATTCCCGAAATTGTTGTTCGTCATTATTTTTAGCGGAAATACTGGGTTTAACGATCTTATCAGCTTGCTGTATGTTAGCCGCACTATCGGTTATTTGGCTTTGTGCAGGTGTATTACCTTTGCAACCCGTGGTTGTACAAGCCAATAAGATAAGCTGACAAGCTAAAATATATGTGATCTTTTTTATCATGATCAACTTCTTGGTATGCTGATAATGGCCCTATCTTCCATTCTTTTTAATATGACCGCGGCACCTAGTTGCTGCGATACAGCATTGGCATCAAAAACACGATCCTTCACATATTTACCTTTGGTATAATGGTTAGAGAAACTCCAGAGATATGGGCTGTGCAATCCTCTCCCGGCATAACCAAACCCATTGTAACCCTCCAGTTTTTGCAGTATGAAAGGCAGGCTCCAGTTGTTCACCTTATCGTATTTCATCAACTTAAGTGCATCAACTGCGCTCTCTTCGAAAGTAAACGGCGGACCATGCCCTACCTTGGGCCGGTGCGCAGGCACCTGTACGGTATAACCAGTTAAAGGATCGCCGTTATGTAAGTGTTTTTTGAAACTAAATGAACATTCCAGGTAGTGTACACAGGCTATAAAATACCAGGGAATAGAAGAGCCGCCACCAAAAAAATTAACCGGCGAATAAACATCACCGCCCAACAAACTGGGACTGTTAAAAAAGTTGTTGCCCAAAATAGTATTGGTTTGCGGTTGCGCACCCACATTCAACAGGCTGTTGGGTTGTGCCGCGCCAATTGTTGGCAAACTGAGCGAACCCGCGCTAAACCTGTCAAAATAAGAAGTGTAGCTGGAAGCAAACAAGTTTCTGTTTGTCGGTGGAAATAACATGCCATTGCCTAAACGAACCAAGCTTGATATGTTTTCATACCGGTTACGGTTCACGGTTACATTTTCATCAATCACTTTATCAACCTGGGCAATTTTTTCTTTGGCAATTACACAGGTATTAAAAAGCAACAGGTATTCCATAGCCGTTGGGATGGAAGACTTTTTTACCTTTTTTTTAGTGGTAGGTACAGGGGCACGCGTTATTCTTTTCTTCTTTTTCATAGGTATATCAAAGAAATAAATAAGAACAAACTAAAAAAATACGGAGAAAATACTTTTACTTACTTTCTCCGTATTTTCAGTTCATATAAAACAACGGCTTATTTAGGCCAATCGTTTTCGTGCTGGGCGTTGCCCATTTTTAGCTTGCGTGCCGATATAACAAAGCTTAATGACATTGGATTGTTTCCAATGATAGATATACCTTCATTATACTGGATAATGTAACCCTCTTCAAAGTTCAACTCCTTCATTTTGGCGTCTTCGTCTGATTTTTTGAAGGTAATGGTTCCGTTAATCGGTTTGTATTGATTATTAACCATTGATTCGATAACCGATGTATCCTCAGTTGATTCAACCTCAACTTGTATGGTACCACCGTAAACACCAGATGACGGACGGCCTTTTGCGTCCACATCCCTGTTTAATGAAAAGCTGCACTGCAGCACATCAAATTCCTTTGATCCGAGATTAATTCTTGCTTTGAAAGCCATGGTTCTAAAAATTTTAAATTAAAAAAATAACAGGGTGCCTAAAGCACCAGCACAATTTGGTCAAAAAAAATTAATTAATTTAATTTTTGCCCGGCCAGTCATTTACATGCTCGGCACTGCCTAATTTAAGCTTGCGTGCAGAGATCACAAACTTTAGGCTCATTGGAGTGGATCCAGTAATGTCAATCCCCTCAGAATACTTCACGATGTAACCATCCTCAAAAGAAAGCTCTTTCATTTTAGCATCTTCTTCAGATTTTTTGATCAGCAAAGTACCTGCAATAGGTTTGTACTGGTTGTTTACCATCGACTCGATGATGGAAGTGTCTTCGGTTGATTCGATCTCGATATCGATCGTACCACCATAAACGCCAGAGGAAGGGCGTCCTTTTGAATCAACATCGCGGTTAAGCGCATACGAGCAAGTAAGAACATCGTAATCCTTGCCCGAAAAATTTAATCTTGCTTTGAAAGCCATAACGATAAATTTTAAAGGTTAATAATTTAAAAGAATACAGTTTTTCTGTATTCTTAATAACTACAAATAAGAATTATTATTGTTTCGTGAAATATTATTTTTTTATCAAATAAGCTTTAACCCAAACGAATATAATTTTTGCAGCCATTTTTTGCTGTATTCGTTTTGCAGGGAGTATAAATGCCCTATGGTGCTGGTATGTACAGGCTTTATCTGGCGTTTTTCGAGGATACTTTTTTTGATGGCCAGGTACGTAGGATGTTGGTTTTTTTGCCAGTCTTCCCAGGCTGGTTCATCCAGTATAGATATTATTCTGGCAGATTTTCCACTAAAGTTAATATCCATACGCCCGGCAGAACTTATAAATACCTGGTCGGGCATAAATATGCGGTCAAAAAAGCCTTTGATACGAGTATTGATAGAATCTTTATAAACCGGGCAAAAAATAGCGATATGCGTGGCCCATTTTAACATGTTGATGGATTGCAGCAGATCGGGCTCCGTATCGGTATTGGGCAGGGCAAACTGTTTATTGGGATTAAACTTCAGATCGGCAATGACCAGCTCTTTTACAACGCTCTGGGCTGCCTCTGCCCCATCTTTATAAGCGCCGATCAATGCGGCCGTGTTCTCGCCTTTGTTAATGTCTGCATTAATGATCAATAGCTGCCTCATTGGCTACAAACATAGCCAGTATTTAACAATAAATAAAGCTGAGGGCGAACTTAAATTAACATAAAACAAATGAGCCACGTAACTGGTGTTAAATGGCTCATTTGCGTTTACTATTGTTGCTTATATTCGGTATCCCAGGTTGTACTGGCATCCTCACCCTTCTGGCCGTCAAGCTTCACTACGAAGCTTTTGGCCGGGAAGTATGGTGTAATATTAATATCCAGATGGATGCGGTCTTTCTGCTGCTCGTCGCGTTCAAAACGTACTATCTTAAAACGTTCGATCAACCTGTCGGGCCCCTGGATATTATCCAGGAATTTTACGATCTGCGAGCGAAGATCCTGCTCGGTTTTGGAGTTCCAGTTTTCAAAAGCGCGACGGTTCAAAAAGTCGAACAGCACTTTAGTGATATAGTCAAATACACGAACTACGGAGTAGGTCTGCAAACCTATATTATCACCATTGAATAATGTCTTGGCCGAAAATGCCATCACCTTACCGTACTCATTAACCATAGGCACTAAACCTACGCGCTCCAGATGTGATATTTCGCTTTTCTTCAAATCAAACCGTACACCGTCAACCTCATTTACAGCACCGTGTTTTTTACCGGCGGTAACCTGCGACATTAATGTATAATACATTTTACCAGCCAATGCAGCCGAGCCTGGTATATACAGATCATCCACTTCTCCGGCTTCCGATACCTTGCCACGGCCTACCAGCCAGTTACAGGTCATGATGGTGTTTGATTTAAAGGCATCGCCTCCGGTTAAATTAGCCGCGGTAAATAAGTCTACCACATCATCGGGTTGTTCCAGATCGGCAAAATCGGTAACCAGCATCACTTTGTTATCGTAAGCTATTTTTGACCAGCGCTCAACTACTTTATTAGAACCCAGATAGCCCGGGATAACCAATATGGAATAGTTCTGGCGCAGATCCAAACGATCGTAGTTTTGCTTTAACTCGTTGGCGGTAAATTCAATGAACCTTGGATTGTCCAGCTCTTTCAACTGATCAAGCGAGGCATTCATTACCACCACATTTTTCAATTTATCAGCTTCGGTATTTTTATAAAACAAATGAACCGAGCGATAAGCCTGCTCCAGGTCACGTGTGGCTTGCAGAGTATTTAGTAAATTGTGATTTAAATTCTCTTCAGTGCTTTTGAGGTTTTCGGTACTTTTTTCGACGATATTACTTACCGAATCTCCGTTTTCCAAAGCATCAATCCACTGGCTAAGCTTTAATTTCAACTCTTCGCGCTCCGTTTTCTTTTCATCATCGGTTAAAAATATCTGTTTGCGGGCTTTGCGTTCGGGGTTAAGGTTCTGTAAACCTTCAATAGTAGCTTCCAGCAAGTCGAAACCACCTACACGTGAAAGTTTATCAAGACTTGATGATAGCGATAGCTCCTCTTTTTCTTTTGGTTTATAAGCCTGACCAGATGACTGATCATTAAGTATCTGCTCGTTGGGTGTTGCCATGATCGTGTTTTTATTTGTTTAGGTATTATTGCTCCAACTCTTTAACTATACCCTTCAGCGCGTCAATAAAAGCCTGTTTGGTTTCGGCATTATCAAGGGTAGTTTTTAATGTTTTATTTGTTTTTAACTGCTTAATGATATTCTGATACATTTCGCGCTGAATATTGAGCTTACGCAGATAATTACTTTGCTGAACCAATCTTTTCGGAGCAAAATCGCCCAGATTATCAAAATGAAAAGTTTCGTTAATGTTTGATCCGTCTATTTTATCAAATGCTACATTAACCTTGGGTTTGTAGTGTCCAAATACCTCTTCAACATTTTTCAATCCTTCAACCTTTTCGGGTCTAAGCGGTTCATTATCTGTTAGTTTTTGGATAAATAATGTTTTATTAGGGGCTATATCATTAAATGCTTCTGAGGTATCGACTTTCTTTTCGTTTCCTCCTATTTCGTAGTTAAACATAGTTTCTTAATTAAATGATAAGTATAGAATTGTAAATATTAATAATGTAATTATTTGTAAATTGTTTTCGCTGTGTCTTAATTCTTTCAAAAAGAGTTACTTAATATCCCATAACAGCTCATCGCTGCCTGTATTTTTGCTTATAATCACGCTATTTCCCTTTTTTAACTCTCCGGAAATAATATATCGCGATATAGGCCTCCGGAGCTGATTCCGGATCACGCCCGATAATTGCCTTGCGCCGTACTTGGGCGTAAAACCTTTCAAAGCCAACATACTCTTGGCTTCATCACTGATCTGCATACCAATACCCATTTTTTCGAGCGCCTGAACCAGGCTTTTGAGCTGAATGTCGAATATCCGCACTACATTTTCTTCGGATATTGGTGCAAATGGTACAATTTCAGACAAGCGGGCCAGAAACTCCGGACGGAAATTTTTACCCATCACTTCCATTAATTGTGATGATGTGGGCATATTTCCTTTTTGTATCTCGCCTGCTACCCATTCGCTGCCAATGTTGGAAGTAAACAGGATCAGCGCATTTGAAAAATCACCTTCTTTCCCCAGCCTGTCATGCATGTGTCCTTCGTCCAGTATCTGTAAAAAGATATCAAATACTGATGGGTGCGCTTTCTCGATCTCATCAAATAATACTACCGAGTAAGGCTGCTGGCGGATCTTATTCACCAAAAGGCCACCTTCTTCGTATCCCACATATCCCGGAGGCGCACCGTATAATAAAGCTGCAGAATGCTCTTCCTTAAACTCCGACATATCAAACCGGATCATGGCCTTTTCATCGTTGAACAAGAACTCCGCAATAGATTTAGCCAGCTCAGTTTTACCTGTACCGGTTGGGCCCAATAAAAAGAACGAACCAATGGGTTGCCCCTTTTTGTTTAACCCACTCCGCGATTCCAGGATAGCATCCGATACTGCTTTCAACGCCTGATCCTGCCCTACTACGCGTTTCTTTAAAAAGCCTTCCATGTTTAAAAGCCTTTCTTTTTCCTGCGCTTGTATCTTACCTAAAGGGATCCCGGTTTTATAGGATATAATGGCCGCGATATCCTGCTTATCCACAATTTCGGTTTTATTGCCGGCCAAAGTTTCCAGCTGACCTATATTCCGCTCGAAATAAGCATTGTATTCTTCGGGGGTTTCCAGGCTTTCCACCTGTGTTTCGTCTTCCAGCTGCCCCAATAATACCGCGCTGATCTTATTACGAAGCAAGGAGTATAGCCATTTGTAGGACGCTATCAGCTCGGGATCATCCTGGCTGTTTTTAAGCTCCTCAAAACGGGTACGCAGTTCGGCCAGTGAGGTTACCGAAGTATCATTCATTAAGCGGATAGCCGCCATGGTACGGTCAAGCAGATCAAAAGCGGCATCGGGCAGCCGCCTGTCTTTCAGGTACCGCTGTGCCAGGCGCACACATTCTTCAGCAGCATTATCATCAACTTTTAGATTATGATGCGCCTCATAACGGGGTACCAGCTTTTTCAGCATTCTTATAGCCGTGGCCGTATCAGGCTCATTTACCTGCAGCACCTCAAACCGGCGACTAAAAGCTTGTTCGGGCTCAATAACCTTTCGGTACTCGTCAATAGTAGTGGCACCTATTACGGTTATTTCGCCTCGGGCCAGTTCGGGCTTCAGCAAATTGCCTACACCGCCACCTATCGGACCTTTATTGTCTAACAAGGTATGTATCTCGTCAATAAACAGGATGGCTTTATCCAGCTGTTTTAACTCCCGCAGAATATTTTTGAGCCTGTCTTCGATCTCCCCTTTATAAGATGCCCCGGCTATCAATGAGCCCAGATCCAACTCGTACAGCTGTACATTCTTTAATGAATCGGGCACCTGGTTATTGACAATATCCAAAGCAAAACCATCCACCAGGGCCGTTTTACCCACCCCGGCATCACCGGTTATCATCACATTCGGTTTGGTACGACGGCTCAGTATTTCCATGACCATACGGGTTTCCCGCTCCCGGCCAATAATGGGGTCAATCTTATCACGTCGGGCCAGCTCGGTACGATCGATGCAATATTTCAGTAAAGCACTGTTTGACTTTGTTGGCGTATGTCCGCCACCGTCGTTTTCATTTCCTGTTGTTTGTATCGCTTGCTGTATTTCCTCGTTGCTTAGGTAAATGTCTAGTAACTCCTTTTCTTTTACCGGGAACGATTTGAGCTGATTCACATCAAAACCCACATTTGGTTTAACCAACGCAATGAGTACACAAACCGGGGTTATCAGATCGACCCCAAGCTTAATACGTACGTTGTCGGCCTCTTCAAATACCTGCCTAACGGCATTATTTCCCAGCATTTCGTCGGGTACAGTAATAGCCGGCGCATATTCTTCTATCCGCACATCGGCCCAATCCTGCACGTAAGCAGCATCTTTACCCAAAGATTGCAGCATACCGCGCAAGCCCACTTCCTGGTGCATTAAACCCTTTAACAGGTGTGCCGGGCCAAACTCTTTATGGTGATACTCTTTCGCAAGAGATTGCGCCACCCTAACGGCTGTTTTTACTGATTCGCTGAGATTAACTACATTCATCCTATTGCAGGTTGGCCTGGGTTATATAAAAATAAGTTTTGCCGTTTGACGTAAAATGCTGGTTAACCAACACCGAACGCTTAACCTGTTCGCTGCTATGCACTAAAAATTTAATGTATCCCTCAAACTGTGCCTGAGGCATGTCACCTCTTAAATCGCCCACTTTGGTATTCTGGAAAGCATTTTTACCCGGCAAAGGCAAACCGGTAACCGTTTTAAAGTAGGTACCCAATGACATACTTTTAACGTCACCTCTTGATATCTTTTGATTTAGTCGCTTGCGGAGAATATCAAGATAGTTTCTGAACAACTTTTTACGATAATCAGAAGCATCCTGCTGCAGGTTTTCGCCTATCATTAATGACAGAATATCGGTTAGCTGGTTATACTCCTGATCATTTAATATCAACAGATATTGTAATTGCCCCGGATGTTGGCTCACCACATTTGCCGGTAGCTGCGCATTAATAAAATACTTAAAGGCGTTGTGTGGCATGTTATTGCCCAGATCATTAGCTACCGGGCTTACCTGCGCAATTACTCCCGGCTGCACATAACGATTTTCGCGCCCGGTGAGCCTGAAAGCGCTATCCAGCGCATGCACTTGCGTGTTGATGTCATAATCTGTCTCCCGCATCAAACGATCCACCGATAAACGCATGGCCTGATTGGTTTTTACAACACCCTTTGGTGGGAAAACCACAGCGCCTTGTATCATACTATTTTTGGGGTAATCCAGATAAAACGAAATCGAGTCAGAAAGTGAAGTATTGAACTGCTGTATATTGCTCAGGCCTTCACCCGTGATCATACGTTGCTTTTTAAGATCGGCCAGTTTTACAGCTGATTGCGAAACAATTCGCCTTGCCTGTATCACAAAGTCATTATAGATAGGATTATAATCACTGAATACCTGTATGGCCAGTAAGCGGGCATCAGCAGCAGCTACCTGATCAGCCTCATTGGCTATATCATCAGCATTATAGTCGCCCGATCCGGTGGTGCCTATCAGCACAATCAGGTTGGTTTCATTGGTATGGCCCTTAAATAGAGACAGGGCAGTATTTATTCCCTCAAACACGGGCTGATTTTGCAAGGTAGTACCGCAAGCATTTGTTACGGATGCCTGTTTATCAAAATATTTTACAAGCTCCCGGTAATCTGCCGAAAAGTTCATTTTATTGATACCTCCGGATGGGCAATCCTGAGCGTTTCGGTATACTACTCCCCCATACATCATCTGATTGCCTTTTGCATGGGCATTAAATATATTTTCAAATGATTGTATAGTGCTGGTTATGCCCGAGAAGTAACTGCGCATGGTACTGCCACCGTCAACCACAAAAACAACGTTAATGTGATGGATATTTTTGCGTATGCTCAGATAATCCAGGTATTTGAGGTGACCGCCTTTAACATTAAGAATGCTATTGTTTGATTTATCATATACATCTGTTGCCAGCCCTATCCCTAACTTATCATTAGCGCTTAGCGCATCCCCAGTAATTACCGGTATGCTTCGCAGCACAGGCTCATCCGGGCTTATCAATGGATCAAATTTAAAATAGGTACTTGTGGCTGGCGGAGCGGAGACTAATATGGCTTGATTAATGGCCGTTGCGGCTGAGTCGTCGCCATCCATAGTATTTTTAGCTGAGCCAATGTATAAACGGTTACCCCAGTTGTGTAAGGCATCGGCTGCTACCCATCCATAAACACTACGGGCAGCGCTGTCAGCTACAAGCTGCCCTTCAGATCCAACCAGCATCTTTTTACCATCGTCTGATTTTTTGAATACGTATACGATGTTATTTAGAGCCAGCTTTGTTTTTTTACGCTCCAGCTCTGGTGAGGTGAATACATATAACGAATCTGTTTTATCATAATAAAAGTCGGGCATCAACATTGGGTTCTTACCGCTGATAACCGCTATGTATTTACTTGGATAGCTGCCCTGGTTAATGAATGCCGACTGCCACAGTAAAACCTTTGATTTACTGATCCAGCCATAACTCTGGCTCGATTTTTTATTGGTGAGCTTGCGGCCCTGTACCATTCCGGGCTGGTATTTGATCAATTTTATATAACCGTTCCTTTCTTCGCTTACATAAAAAGGATCCATGAACTTTAATTTTTTCATGACCAGGGTACCTCCTGGTGAGGTATAAGTATAATTCTCATCACGATCAGAGAAAACTATCCATGGTAAACTGGTTTTATCATCACTGTTATAGACATTGGTATTTTCATTCGGTTTTTCAAATGCTGCAGGCAGCGTCACTACTTTCTTACTGATGGAAACCGGCGACTGCGCGTTCACTGAAAAGCAGGAAAACAGCAGTAACATTATTAGAATATTTTTCATTTTGGTATGTGCATATATTAGGTTCATTGATAATGGTTAATTATTTGGCCCGTCTTGGAGCTGCATTCGAAGTAGATGAATGCTGTTTAACAGTAAGCATGCTTGAGCAGCTTGATTTGGCTCTTAAGGTTACCTGGGCTTCATCAATATTAATGCCTCCGCCAAAAGTAAGACGCATGCAATACGAGTAAAAGTCGGTTTGTTTACTATCGCCATTGGTTTCCAGGTTAACGGTTACCTTTTCATCGCCACAGAAATATTTGTTGACGAGGTAATAGTAATTGGTATTAAAATCGGCCCCATTGGCTATGGCTTGTAAATGAGCCCTGATATCGTCAACTACTTTGCGTTCGCCCTCGCCGGGTGTTACAATAGCGTTAACCGTTGAATCGGGGTTTGATATCAGCATACGATGATAAATAGGGTGCTTACTTTTATCGGTACTGAGTTTTATAAAATAGGTACCGGGGTTATGATAGGTGTATAAAGCAGTAGCACCCTTAACATCAACCCTGCCGGTTTCGCCAAATGACCATTCATATATCCGGGCATTACCCTGTGCTTCCAGCCTGATCTGCTCATTAACTATACCCTGGGTAGGGCCATTAATAGTCATCAGGGTATCAACAGCCTGCGCGATGGTATCTTTAACACTTACCGGAAACTGTTGCTTTAAGCTGCCATCAACGGTAATCCGCACAATGTAATCGCCGGGGCGTTTAAATTTATAGCTCCCGTTTTGAACGTTTGATTTATCGCCATTGCCGAACTCCCATACCCAACTTTTGGCATTAGCGGTATTATCAGAGTACACCAGGTTTTCGTTCAAAAATATCTCGTCTTTTAACAACTTGGCATTAACGGTTCTTTTATCAAATAATGAACTTTTAAATAAAAAGATCAATGCGGCAATAATGAGTATACCAACCATAATATACAAAAAGGCATAGGTTTGCCTGTTGGTATCCACGGGTCTGCCGCTGTTGTAATCGTCTTTCATTGGTTTAGAGGTTTATGTTTTTTATAGTGATGTGATGTTTTGCATTTATCGGCTGGAGCCAAGGCTTTGCTGCAACTGCCGGGTTGATAGTTTACAATCATCCAACAGTTTACTGAGCCGGTTTATGTCGCTGTAATTGCCGGTGAGTTCGCGCTTATCATAAAACAGGTTTTCGAACAGTTTTGACGCATGAATAAAACATTTATACCGGCTATCATAAGGGCGGCGGTTATAATACGAACGTATAGCACCGATGGAATTTCTGATATCGTTCTCCAGAAAAAGTGCCTGTACATTAGGGTTAAACTTTACAATATGAGTGTAGGTGGTATCAACAGTGGGTATAGCCTGCGTAACCAGAGTTTCAAACTCCTCCTCGTCAGCTATCCGTTTGGAGAACTCATCTTTGGATATGGTTGCACCATCGTCATAATTATAAAATATGGCGGTACACAGCATGGATGATGTTATCAGAAACATTCCTAAAAACAAAAGGAACTTTTCTCTTCGCTCTTTTAAATTGAACTTTAGCATATCATTTAGTAATGTGAAAACCGGCCACTAAGCTTGCTGACGGCTGATTTATTTACTTTATTACACGACTCCAATTGCGTACGAAGACTTTCTATCTGGAAACGGGTGGTAAATAATGAATCTTTAACATTGGCTATAGTGGCAATATGGTTGCTTAATTTTTTGTACAGGTCGAAACTTTTAAGTGGATAAGGATTGCTCTGAAGCTTATCAAGAATATGTTGATTGCCTTCCTGGATATCATTAAGCAGGATATTTTGATTGTTCAGCTCCTCTGAATTCATTTTTGAATATTGCGACAGTTGTTGCATTCGCATCAGGATGAGCTCGAAACTATTGTTGATATCATTACGGATGGCTACCAACTGATCCGTTTCCTTCACTTTGGCATTCAGCAATACCATTTCGCGGCTTGAGGTCAAAAAAAAGAAATAAACCGTTACAACAGAAAATGCCAGAAGCCCGGCCAGGTATATGATAAAAATCCTGTAGGCGCGATTTAGGTCGTTTATATTTACGGGCTTCATTAAATATTTGTAATATTATTGTTAAGCGGCTATAATAATTTAAAATTAAAATGATTAATTACCAATATAAATTACTCAAAATAAAGGGTGTAATGAATATATTATTAACCTTTAAAACATTTCTACAACTATTTTACAAAAGAAATGTTTATGAAAAAATGACTTTTTTTACCGCTTACTTATAAATTAAATATTTAATATGCCCAATCCTCTATATTTCAAGCCGTTAAGATTCAAAGACATTGGTCTGGGACGAGACATGCAAACGCAGGATCTGGGAGGGTCCATTTCACAATATATAGAGTTGATCATTTTTACCAGATATGGCGAACATCGTTATAATCCCGAGTTTGGCTGCGAGATATGGGATATGGATTTTGAGCTTATTCAGAGTGAAACTATCTGGGAAGAAAAGCTACGGCAATCACTCCTCCGGTCCATTAAAAAGTTCGAAAAAAGGATCTATGATATTGATATTGATGTGCACATCAGCGAGATCAATAAATTTTACCCCTTAAGAAATGTAAGTGAAATAAAGAAACGTGTGGAGATCATTATAAAAGGGAAGCTTAATAAAACCGGCGAGCATTACACTTTTACCACATCATTGTTTTTGAGTCCTTTATCAGCATAAAAACCTAAACATGAGTAAATTATTTTTCACATCAAAAGAAGAAATAAAGGGCAGGATGCTCCGGAACGCGATGGATTTCTGGAACACCACAAATGTTAACGACATTGATCCGCTGGTTAAATTATTGATCGAAGCTCTCAGCTCCGAGTTGTTTAATCTTTCCAATGATGTTAAAAACCTGGAAAACCGGGTATTAAATAAAATATCCAGGATACTCGCTTCCGATTATCTCACGGCTCCGCTCCCTGCTCATGCCCTACTGAAGGGTATTCCGGTTGAAACCTGGGAGACCTTGAGTATCAAAAATCATTTTTTTTATAAAAAAGCGGCTTCGCCCGACGCTGGCAAAACAACGCCGGAGCCTTTAGATATTTTTTTTACGCCTATCGGGGAGAACAAAGTTTTTAAAGCTGAAATTAAATATTCGTTTAATGGCAGGCAGCTTTGGGAGCACACCGCGGATATGCAAAAAACCCCAGTTGCCAGCCTATCGCCACAAACTTTTATCGAAAACAACACCTTATGGGTGGGTATTGAAACCGATCCTAAACTTAACACGCTCCAGGATGCCGGGATATATTTTGAATGGCCGGGATATACTACCAATAATGATTTTTATAACCTATTGTCTGTTATCCGCTTCTATACAGATGAGCAGGAACTGCATACAACAAGCGGGTTAATATATGAAGAGGAAGAAGCAAATGAAAACAAACCAGTATTTTATGATCAAAACATTATTAACTTAATTACCAGGGATGTAAAGTCATACTACCAAAACCGTTTTATATCGCTTACAGATGATAGCTTAAATGATCTTGATCCGCTTAAGAAAAGCTATCCCTTATCGTTTGAAACGTGGTTTGAGCCTACCGATCTGAAACGGCTTAAACCTTGTGTATGGATAAAAATGGTTTTCCCGGCAGTGATCAGGCCCGATGTGATCAGCGAATTACAGCTGCATTTGAATTGTTTCCCGGTGATGAGCCGCAAATTGCATGAACAGAAATTCAGGATAAAGGAGATGAATAACATTATCCCCATCAAGCCCTCGGCCTATGATCATTTTTTATCTGTTCAAGACCTGCATGACGATCTGGACATTCACTATAATGAGATCCCTTACAGCCAGGCTGATCAAAATTTTGAAGGAAGCTACTCTGTCAGGAACGGTGGAGCAGAGCGTTTTGACTCCCGGAATGCACAGCAGATCATCGAGTATCTTTTTGAGTTGCTCAGGGATGAAAAGGCTGCTTTTGCGGCCTACGGAAATGATTTTTTAAACTCAACATTAAAAACACTCGAGCAAAACATTTCACTCATTGAAAAAAAATCTAACCAGGCAAAAGACAATCACGAGTTGATCAATTACCTTATTTTAAAACCGGCTAATAAGGCCAGTATGCTATATCTCCAGTTTTGGACCACCCTTGCAGATACTGCCAATAATATCAGAAAGGGATCCAGGTTACAACAGTTTGAAACAACGAAGCTAAAAGCAGATAATTTACGCCTGATGACCACCTCTATAGGTGGCCGGAATAGCCTCGGCGCTGCCGAACGCATTCAGGCTTATAAATACGGCCTTACCACCAAGGACAGAATTGTTACCCAGGCCGATTTGACCAGCTTTTGTCAATATGAACTGGGCGCAAAATTAAAAAGTATCCGCATCAGTAAAGGTGTGAGCATTTCTCCTAATCCAAAAGAAGGCTTTAAGAAAACCATGGATATTTACCTAAAACCCCATGAAGAAAGTAAGCTATCAACAAACGAATGGGATACCTTGCTTAGTCTGCTTCAGTCAAAACTAGAATCGCGGAGCATCATTAATTATAATTACCGGCTTTTTATTGAAAATTAGGATCAGCCCTAATTGCCCAGATAGGTGGTGTAACCAAGCCTCGCATTATCCTGTTGTATTCCGATTATTATTTTTTTGGAAGCAGGCGCAGCCAGCAAATTGATCTTCACCCCGGTTTGCATCGGTATAAAGTATGATAATAACACATCAATACAAATGGCGGATCGTTCGTCTGGTAAAAAATCAATCATTTTTGAAGCGCTCAGCGGCCCAATGGCCACATGTAGTTCTTCTTCGGGCTCAATTAATTGCCCCGCTATAAAGTCTATTCCCAGAGCCGCGGCGCCTAATGAAGTCTGCATACCTGCCATGTCTTTTTTGCCTTGCCTGGTTGTGAGTTTATAACTGAGCGACATAGGCGTTTTGAACAACATGGTTAATATTTTGCCTATGAAAGCAAGCTTATTGCGCTGCTCATGTATAACAGGCAAAACATGTATTAAAATAAGCATTTGCTTATTGGTGAAGCAACTAAACTCTTTCCATTCCTTTAAAAATATGTTGATCAGATCGTCATACTCATTTTTCTTGTCGAGGCGGTTCTCATAAAGTTCCAGGATCATTTTCAGGTGATTGACCTCCGCTTCAAATGGCGCGAAAAAGCGACGCGTTTGTTTCTCTTCGTCCCTCCTGTCAACAATATCCTTAATCATTTCCTCCTCGGTGATCATCAAACTCGAAGCCGGAGGTTTATGAAACAGTCCTTCGGGCAACATGTCATACAAGCCATCGCGGTTTACCTGAACCTGGAGTATCTTTTTGTTCGTGATATCGGTTTGATTCTCGGCAATGCCGGCAATTTCTTTTGCAAATGCACGCTGTTGGGGGCCTACCGGCAATATCACAATATCATCGGCGCCAACCAATTCATTCTCAACAATTTCTGCAGCAATAACCGTTGCTTTGAAATCTGTATCAATAAGATTAGGGTTTTTGATCTTCATTTTCAATATTTTTACCAATAATATTTAAAACAATAACCACAATTATTGGTAATTGATTAGACTTATATCAAATTTATTTTTTGAGTCTGTTACTGACCTGAACATACAATTATATCATGGACGTTAAATCATTTTTTATACGTTATCTTATCTTCCCGCTCATTTTCGTGATTGCTGCGGCAATCATGACAATAATCAACAAAAAGAATAAGCTCTTAAGTAATAAACGCCTTATTGTTATTATTCTGCTAACTGCTGTTATTTTAGGGATCCCTGGCTTGCTGGGCTTTCTCGACCTACAGTTTATGCCCTGGGGTTACCTGTTTTGCCAGCTCATTTACTTAGCCCTGGGCTCGGTTTATGTATGGCTGGCAGGTAAATATCATGAAAATGAGCTATTGCACAAAAAGGGCTTCTTTATTTTTTGCACGCTGATATCCTGCCTGTTGGGTATATATCTTTTTAAGCTGGGTTTTGATTGGCTAAACGACCTGCAATATGGTTTGTGGGCTGCCACCAGTGTGTTCATATTTTTACTGCCGCCTATCTTCTGGTGGGCATATATTGCATTTATGAGCATCCCGCTGGAGATTTACAAAGTATGGCAGTACCCCCGTACTCCTGAGGATATCAGCATGGAGCACCTCAATTTTGATAAACTGATGGTGCTGGAGCTTGATCTGTACAAAAATACGGATGATCCCGAACCCTTGAAGGTTAAGGCCAAAGCGCCGCCAAATATGAATTTTGGTCAATGGTTTCAGAAATTTATTGATGATTATAATTTAAAATTCCCTAATGCGCCGGTGGACTACAAAGCCAATAAAACCGACAGCTACAAGTGGATATTTTATGTTAAACCATCCTTTTGGAAACAGCGGCGATTTATTGATCCCGACCTGAACATTGTGGAGAATAAGATCACTGAAGCAAACACAATATATGCCAAACGTGTTTCTGAAATTGTAAGCGAGCCCGAACGCACCGGCGATCAGGCGGTTTACCTGTAATATTATAATAACATCTACATACTAAAAACATGATATGCTTAGTCCGTTAAAAAACAAGCCCGTAAACTGGATAGATGGGATGAAAATTTCCAGCGATCATTTTATCAGTACAGATAATTTTATACATGATATAGTGAGGGATTCTAATTCCCTCCAGCTCAATAACCATAACTTTGGTTTATTGCCCCCTGTTGCCAATGAATCCGTAGCACTGGACATACAGATCACCGAAAGAGCATCGAACCAGGTACAGATCAAAATAAATCATTGCAGTGCTGTAACCGCCGAAGGTCATCGCATTGATATATCCCGAACAGGTTCTGAGTTGCTGTTTACCCATTACTTTGGCCAGGATAACGCAACAGAAAACTCCGAGACTTACTACGTGCTGCTTACCGTTAATCCGTTTGAGCGCGTGGCAAGCGGCAATCCCGATCCGGAGGAGATCCCTTTAAGATACCCTGAGGTTGACAAACAGTACAATATTACTATCATACCGGCCTCGCAGATAAACGTCAGAAGTTCACACTTTCTGGAAGTAGGTAAATTCATTAAAAATGGTAATAACCTGCAAACAGATATCAGTTTCATACCTCCCTGCACCTCGGTACTGAGCCACCCGGAACTGGTTAAATATTATGAAAGTTTTAGTAACCAGCTGAATAATCTGCAATTGCTTTCCTTCCGTATCCTGGATAAAATAACTTCCAAGGAATCTGTTTCAACCATTGGTAAAAACGTAAAAATATTGTGCGAAAAGATGCTGGAGTATATTGCCCGTATCTATTTCTCTTACCGTAACATGGTGCATCAGCAGCCACCGATATACATGGTGTCCTGCTTTTCAGAAATGGCACATATATTTTTCAGTACCGTAAAAAGCATACCTGGCGCCGAACGCGAAGAGCTGCTTAAGTATTTTTATGAATGGAAGGATGTTACCCCAGGCAACTTTGAGGAGCTGCTTGCCCGCCTCATAGAGGTTGTTTACAATCATCATGATATCAGTTCGTCCATGGTAACTGTTGATGAGTTCCTGCGCGTAATAGTGGCTTTATGGAATAAATTAAGTTCCCTGGAATACATCGGGCAGCGTAAAGAGAACATTGTGGTGGCCGAACAACAAGTGATACAAACGGTACAGTCCAAACGCACCTGGACACTGTTGGATTAAGCCGGGAGAATGATCAACTAATATCAATAGCCCCCAGAACAGGCGGGCTATTTTGTTATAAAAGTGGGTTTACATGGTTTACACTTTTTATGGTTAACATTGGAGTATTTAATTGATATTCAGTCAATTATATTAAATTACTGCAAAATAATGTAAACCCACTATTTTGTCAAGTTTAGGCTCCCTCCATGTCATTTCGACGAACAGCAACGGACAACGGAGGTGTGAGGAGAAACTCTGAATAATGATTTCGATGTTGGAAATTCAAAATTCATTATTCGATATTATTTCCCTTAATGTTATTTCCCTTTTACTTTCTTTAAAAACTCATCCTGCAGATCGTTGATTTGCGTGTCGTACCCTTTCTTGTCTATAAAGGCATCAGGGTTATAACCAGCTCCGGGTTTGTGTTTGCGTTGGAGCTCAAACTGACTGGCATGCGATGCCAGCCAAATATCAAACGATAGTTTTTTCATCGCGTTTAACGTGTAAGCATAGTCCCGGGCAATATCAGGATAGGCTGGGATATCCGAGAAGCTTTTATCTGTAACGATTGTTGGCATGTTGGCTATCAATACCCGGTATGATCGTTTTTGATCTTTTACATCAAATAAAAAGCTGCAAGAGCCTTTAGTATGCCCCGGGTGGTGAAGCATAGTCAAGCGCATGCCGCCTAACTTTATGATATCGCCGTTGTGTAATACCCGGTCAATTTGTACAGGCGCGTAAGTGCTTGTGTTACCCCCTACCGAGTAATCCGAACGCCCGCCATCTGTTACTACGCCCACATCGCCAGCATCCACCATCATTTTGGCGCCGGTCATTTTTTTTATAGCTGCCATTGCCCCCATATGGTCAAAATGTGCCTGGGTAGTTAAAAGTATCCTGATATCCTTAAACTTAAAACCCAATGCTTCCATATTGGCTTTGATAACAGGCGCCGATTCTGCCAGTCCTGTATTGATGAGTATATTGCCTTGTAGTGTGGTAATCAAGTAGCAAGCCAGATCATAGGTACCCACATAATAAAGGTTACCCGCGATTTGAAACGGGGGATAAGGCTTTGACCAGTCGGGATTAGTGTTTGCAGGCTGGATCACTCTTTGGGAAAACGCTCCAAAACTCAGGCATACCAAGCTGACTAAAAATGCTATCCTCTTAAATTTTCGTACCGGCATATACAGATAAATGAGCGCTAAATATACAGGTTGTTGCCATTTACCTGGCAGGCAGGCGCAATGTTTAAATTAACTATTAAAAACGGATCATTCAACTAAAAAAGCCTTCAGACTTTCATCTGAAGGCTTTACTTTTAGGCGGGCCTTACATACAAAACCAGAACTCTTTTATGGCCGATTGGGATTGTACGGCGGGGTTATAGTATGATATAGTACGGTAATAACACCGACCATAAGCTGAAATGATTAGTTGTATGGCGGCACCAGCGTCCTTTTGTTAAAAAACTTTGAATAATCGTAAGTGCGGCCATCTATTTCTTGTAGAGTATTGTCAAAGTCAACCTGATAAGCAGGTTCATTTGCTCCAGAGTATTTAGCCGTTCCGTCGGTAAACATCAGACATAACTCTCGCCTCACACTCCAATGGTCACTATGAAGAATTCCTGTAGTGATTTGGCAATTGATATTAATCATTACTTTTATGATACTGCTATTATCTAACTGGTTGATTCCGCCACTCATAACAATTGGCATCACCCTGTCCCCGTTTTTGGTGATGCCAGAGGCATCTCCGAAATCTCCAAATCCAGCATAGACGTTGCCGTCTGAGGAGTAAATACTAATTTTCGCGTGTACCTCTGAATAGTCGTCATTTTTGCCATCTCCCCAAGCTGGAGTCGCAAATAACATTTCAACCTTCTGTAAAACTGTCGGATTGGTTTGTTTAGGAACAATTGCAGATACATTTTTCGAGATAGGCTTTGCTGAGATGAATAAAATCATAGATAAGCAAAGCATAATAAAATTTGCGATATAGCTTTTCATGTGATTAGTTTTAAGTTGAATCTAATATATTGAATTTCAATCAATTTCAAAAACATTATTAGTTTTACTTTTGCTATGTCTAATCGGTTTATTAATTGAAACTAACCACCTTCATTATTATCTATTCAGCTATTAATCGGTATTGTCATTGCGCCACTTAACCGGAAAAGAAACCCAACAAAAAACTTCCAGATTTCCATTTAAAGGCTCAAAAACATGCCCTTACAAATACCCTTGGATGAGTTAAAATGTAGTTCTTACTCAACCAACCCCCGGTTCTCTTTTCGTATGGAAACCCGCGCTACCAAAACCCAATGACAACAGTGCAATTTGTTAAATATGCTAAAGCATAAGGCTAAATACAGATTAAAATCCTAAATTAGGCTAAAATTTAGACGCCCTAACATATTTGAATGACTGTATAAATACCCATTATATTTTTTATTAATAAATTATTTATTCAGTTGGCATTTGTTTTTTGGAACCCACGTACACGATTGGCTTCGGCCATTTGGGCGATAATCCCGTCGCAAAGCGTTTACAAATTTAAGAGACTAAGTTTTTTATACTTTATTTTCATTTCGCTAAGCGTAGCAGCACAGCAACCAAATAATACCGGGGTGACACAGGTAAGCGGGCGCATTACCGACGCATTATCCGGGGCTCCACTTCCATTTATCCGGATCAGTTTTACCGGCAGTTCTTACGGCACAAGCTCCGATAATCAAGGCAATTACTTATTAAGTGCTCCGGGCTCTTTTAACCAGGTATCCTTTTCATCTATGGGGTATGTAACGGAAACCAGGAAAATTAATCCCGGGCAGATCAATAGCGTATCTGTTAAACTCAAGTATGCCGAAACCCAGCTAAAGGAAGTCAAAATAACATCGGGTAAAAAAAGCCGGTACCGTAACAAAGGAAACCCTGCGGTTGAACTTATTCAACAGGTTATTGATCACAAAGAAAGGAACCGGATGCAGAGCTCAACCTACCTGCAGTATGATCTGTATGAGCGTATCGGGCTTTCCGTTTTCAACCTTTCCAATAAATTCCTGAACGGGCGCTTTTTCAGTAAGTACAAATTTATGCTGGATACAAGCTCCAAAATAAACGGACATACGCAAACTTCGCTACCTGTTTTTTTTAGCGAAAAATTGTTTCAGAACTATTATCGCAAGGATCCATCAAAGTCTATCCAGATCCTTAACGCTCAAAAACAAACCAACATCCTTAAATTTATCGATACCGCGGGCCTCGATATCTATCTCAATCGTCTTTATGGTAATAATATCGATATCTATTCCAATAATATTTTTATTGTCAATCACCAGTTCCTGAGCCCGATCGCCAATCACGCGCCGGACTTTTATAAATTTTTTATCACCGATACCGTTAAAACAAGCACCGAAAAATTAATAGAGATCAGCTTTACCCCACGCAACAAGGGCGACCTTTTGTTTGAAGGCAAATTATACGTTACGATGGATGGGAATTATGCTGTTAAATCCTGCGAATTGAATGTAAATAAAGAGATCAATGTCAATTTTATGCGCAGCCTCAGGGTCCAGCAGGATTTTAAGCAGGACTCAGGTCGTTATTTCCTGGTAAAAAGCAATGTTAAGGCTGATTTTGGCATTTTGAAGGATAAAGGGATGGCGGTATTGGGTGAACGTACCGCCGTATTTTCTAATTATAAATTAAATACACCGCAACCCGATACCTTTTATGATGGGAAAAGTGAGCAGGTTGCTGCAAACTCCAACCAGGCCGACACCGGTTATTGGGCCAGCCATCGCCCGGATACATTGACCCGTCAGCAGGCTACGGTATACGCGCATGTTACCCGGTTAGAGAATATGCCCTCGTTTAAAAGAACCACCTGGATAGCTTCTGTACTTACCGGCGGCTATGGCAATTTCGGGCCGGTGCAGTTAGGGCCTCTTGGATCTACTTTCTCTTATGACTCACAGGAAGGCCCCCGGCTCCAGGTAGGCGGAAGAACAACACCCCAGTTTAACAAGACCATTTATCTGGAAGATCATATCGCTTATGGCTTTAGGGATAAACAGGTAAAATATAATCTTAACACCTATTTTTCGTTAAACAAGGTGTCTCCTTTCCGGTATCCCAGCAACTATTTTAAGGTAAGCTACCGCTACGATGCCGATCTTCCGGGGCAAAGCCAAACCGTTATTCCGGAGCAAGCCGCGCTTACATCCTTTAGTACAGGTAAAACAGATTACTGGCTATATAACAAAACTTATACGGTTGCTTACGTAAGGGATTTTGAAAATCATTTTTCCTTTAACATTGCCCTCAGAAACTGGAACCAGCAGCCGGCAGGCACCCTGGAGTTCCGGTCAAATAACGCTGATAATCATATTATACATGACTTAACTACCAGCGAGGCTGAGCTGAACCTGAGATATGCGCCGCATGAGCAAATAATACAGGGTACGCAGGTACGGCATACCATCCATAGCCGCTACCCCATCCTGAACTTGCAGCTGAGCCATGCGTTTAAAGATGTACTTAACGGCTCATATACCTATAACAATATTACCGCCAATATTTACAAACGCTTTTACCTTTCGCAGTTAGGCTACTCAGATATTACCTTATTAGGAAGTGTTACAACAGGCAAGGTACCATTTCCGTTATTGAGCATTTTGCGGGCCAACCAATCCATCGCCTATGATCCCGATGCGTACAACAGGATGAACTACCTGGAATTTGTCAGCGATCACTATGTTGGCCTTAACATTACACACAGCTTTAATGGTTTTATCCTTAACAAGATCCCGTTGATCAGGCATTTGAAATGGAGAGAATACCTTTCCTTTAAAGTACTATATGGTGGTTTACGTAACGAAAACAACCCCTTATTTTCAAAAGACCTGTATCAATTCCCGGTAGCTTCAAACGGATCAAACGGCACCTTTTCGTTGGGCGATACACCGTATATGGAAGGAGGCGCCGGTATTGGAAATATTTTCAAATTTATAAGAATAGATGTGATCAAAAGGTTCAATTACCTTGATCATCCCGCGGTTTCGCCATATGGCGTTAAACTTAGTTTTAGTCCGCATCTTTAAATTCTTTCAGCTTGTGGTTGGTTTATTTTGTCGTAAACTGATAAATGCCGGAGTCTGATGTATTCCCTTTAGAATCCCTGGTTACCACCTTCCAATAGTATGTTTTACCAACTGATACCGGAACGTCTTTTATCGTGTTTTCTAAAACCTTACCCTGCAATAATGCAGGAGATGACGAATCACCCAGGTAAACGTCATAGTTAACAATGTCGTTGTCCACATCGCTGCCGTTCCATGATAGCGTAACTTTCCCATTTGATATCGTTACCGTTTGCTTCATTGCCGGAGCCAAAATTTCGGCCGGGAAAGGAGCGTAATTAACAACCGCTGGCCCTGAATTATAAAACTTCCAAATATCGCTTGGGGTTGTGGTGTTGTTATTAGCCGCCTTTGATGTAACTGACCACGAGTAGGGTGTATTCCTTTTCAGGGTAGCATCAAACTGGGTGCTAGCGGTTGTTTGCGATACCGTTGTACCATCTTCGAGGTTTTTAATCTTTATCTCATAACCGGTAGCATTGGCAGCAGCAGCCCACTTTAAGGTAACCGTACTTTGTGAGGCAGAAATAACCGTTCCCTGGGTACAAATTTCGTTTTGAGCCGGAGCTAACAGCGCCACCTTGCCCGGCGCAGGAGCAGGTGTATTGCCTTTATGTCCGCCGCAGCCTGTTAATATAATTATGCTTAATAAAGCAAATATTGCCTGTTTCATTATTTTATAATTTTAAAAACCAATTCCTTGCCATCGATAGTTACGTTAAGGGAGTAAACACCCTTATCTAAACTGGAAACATCCATACTGATGACTCCCGACTGATTAATATAATCCTTTGTTAATTTAAGTATTGACCCGGTATTCAGGCTATAGATCTTAAGCGTGGTTTTTGCAGCTATACGCTTTCCTATATTAAGGTTCAATGTGGTTTGGAACGGATTAGGATATGGAAGTGTAACGCCGGAAATATTAATTATCCGTGATATTATTCCCTGGCAAAGTTTATCCGTACTTACCGTTAAGCTGTTGCTAGCCCTGTTTAATGGCAATGAAATGGTGTTATCGCTTGTTTTATAAACAACCCCATTGAGCTTAATTTCATAAGATGAACCGCCATCCATTGTTATATTCACCATATTGGTATTTTCGTTTACCGTGGTATATACCGAAAGATCTTTCGGTTCGGTAATAACCAGGTCAAAACACTGCTTATAGTTTATGGAAGCAGCATTTGTAACACAAACATTATAAGTACCCGGGGAGAGGTTATTGATGCTGGTATTGGTAGTAAAAGTGTAACTGCTATTTAAACCATTTCCTGTAATTACAGCGGTATAGTTTGCGGATTGTGCCGCTGTGATACTTATTGATCCGTTATTTTGCCCCTTACAGGTTACACTGCTGGCGGCTAATTTTAAATTAGTTACCGGAGCGGTAATAGTTACTCCGGCCAGCGTTGCAGTACCTCCTGGCGTAGTTACGGCAAGCTCTCCGCTGATACCTGAAAAAGAAGCTGTAATTTTGCTATCGGAATTTACGGTAAACGACGAGGCTGGAATACCGGCGATGGTAACACTTGTGGCATTTGTAAAATTGCTGCCATTAATTATGAGTGTGCCACTGCCATCTGTTAAAGCGTTTGCTGAGGTTATTACTGGTGCCAGTATAAAAACAAATCCGGGGAAAGAAGCGGGCCCGTTAGGGGTTTGAATGGAAATAGCTCCGGTTTCTCCCTCACCAACAATGGCTACAATACTCTGGGACGAATCGACGGTAAATGATTGAGCTACCTTGCTGCCAAATTTCACCACAGTTGTTCCATCAAAATGCTTTCCTGTAATGGTTATTTTTGTACCTGTTTTGCCAGTTAAAGGAGTAACTGCCGTAATTTGCGGTACCACAGCCGGGCCATTATGATAGATGGAGAATGTAGAACCTGTAGAACCATTACTGATCAGCATTAAATCCGCCCTGCCATCGCCATCCATATCGTTTAACTTGACAACGTTCACAGAATTATTGGGTGCATCCGCAGGAATAAGTACAGCTGGGCCTGCAAGAGAAATATTGCCTGGTGTAGACTGATTACGTGCATAATAAACCCCGGTGCCTGATAACGCTACCAGGTCAACTTTTCCGTCTCCATCCACGTCGGCAGCGGTAGGGTTAAAGGCCATCGACGAATTGGAAAAAGGCCTGGCCTGATCAAGCGATGAAGCATCTATCGTTCCTTTTGTAGCGATGTTCCTGGAAATAAGCAATACATGGTTCGAAAAATCGTCCTCAACAATATCAGCTTTTCCATCACCATCAAAATCGCCGGTGGTTATCTCCGATGCGGTGTAGTAATACCCTGAGTGTGAAAAGTAAGTAAGCGGAAAATCTGAAGCGGAAAGATCGCCGGGAACAGAATTATTCTTAAATATCGATATCCCGGAGTAAGAACTCCCGCCAATAGGGTCGGGTCTGTTATCACCATCAATATCTGTAAGCGCCGAAGAAATAGTGCCACTCGATGATGTATTTTGAAGCCACATCAACGGCCCGAACGAAATAGTTGACCCGGTTGTGGTATTTGGATAACAAGTGATAGTAAAGGCATCATAAAGAACCAAATCGGGCCGTCCATCCAGATTCATATCTCTGAGCGTCATACTTCCGAGTGTACCATCTAAGTTTTCCAGCGTCCTTTGTTCAAAGGAAATATTACCGTTGGTTGATGTGTTATGCAAAAGAATGATGCTGGTATTACTATAAAGTATGTCCATCTTACCATCGCCGTCCACGTCGCCAATAACCATCGACGCAGATTGCCTTTCGGTTTCAAGTACAACTTTTTGCAAAAATGACGACTTAGACAACATGGGATCAGAACCATGCCTAAGAACATAAATAGAATCGTCTTTGCGTATCAGCAGGTCGGGATTACCATCTCCGTCAAAATCACTAACGGCATAATTTCCCAGGCCTGTAGGATATTTAATATCAAGCCTATTCGAAAAGCTGGCTGTTCCGCTGGTATTGGTAACAAGGAAAGGCAGGTTTGAACTTGCCGATAATTTTTTATCTAAGTTGGCTACCGTGATCAAATCATTAGCGCCTGCAGGCACAATAACCTCCAGGTGCGTTTTGGAAGCACTTTTAACCTGCGCTTTAACAGGTCCAAAAAATACTATGTTTTTTTGAGGCGAGATGTTAAAACTATCTCCCTCGATAGCCACTGTTGTTCCAATAGGCCCAAATGCCGGTGAAAAAGAGGCTATGGAAGGAGGGCTATCATATAAATACCCCAGCAATGTACCGGTTCCGCCGTCTGCTTTTACGGTAATGGCTCCTGTTGCGCCTGTGCCCGGATTAGCCGAAATACTGCTTGAAGACAATACCGTATAGGAAGCCGCGGCTACCCCTCCGAATTTAACTTCGGTAACATTATTAAAGTTACTCCCGGTAATAGTTACAACCGCATCTGATCCGTCGCCGCTTTTTGTGAAAGAGCTTATTACCGGAGCAGGGAAAAAAGTAAACCCAGGAAATACAGCTGTGCCACCAGGACTGGTAATGCTAATATCGCCCGATGAACCGTATGTTGGCTGTGCCGTAATTTGCGTTGGCGAAACTATTGTAAAATTGGTATATGTGGAGCCAAATTGGAGTTGAGTTACACCGGTAAAGTTTGTACCATTAATGGTAACTGTTGTTTGTGCATTAGCCGAAAGCGGGCTAACAGAGGTGATAGTTGGACTCGGATACCAGGTAAAGCCGTCAAGTTCTGCTGTACCGGCTATGGTTTTTAGCGAAACTTTACCGGTAGCTCCCAAACCTATATTGGCAGTAACAAGATTATTGGCAACATTAATAATATTTGCGGATACTCCGCCAATTTTAACCTCAGAGGTGCTGGTCAGGTTTGCGCCATTGATACTTATTGTTGTACCATTCCCACCGGATGTTGGTGTAAACCCGTAAATAACAGGAGGTCCTAAATAAGTGAACCCATCAATCATAGCAGTACCAGCAGGGCCGGTGACACTTACAGTACCGCTTGCACCCGTGCCTACTACAGCATGAATCTCTTTTGAAGAAACAACAGTAAAAGATGCAGCGTTGGTATCTCCAAACTTTACAGATTGTACGGCATCTAAATTAGTGCCGGTTATAATAACCGTTTGACCGGTTGCCGCCAATACCGGTGCAATAGCGGTAATTGCAGGCGAAGTATAAGTAAATCCGCTTGCGGTAGCTGTACCACCTGCGGCAGAAACAACGATATCGCCACTTGCACCGTTACCTACAGCCGCGGTTATCGATGTAGAATATGCATAATAATATAAAGCCGGTACCCCACCAAATTTAACAGATGTAACACCAACAAAATTGGTTCCTGTAATAGTAACCAGGCCACCGTTCTTTTGTGAAGCAGGTGAAAACGAAGTAATAACAGGTGTTTGTGCCCAGGTAAAACCAGCTGCTTTATCTGTACCCAGTGGCGTTGTCACCATCACATTACCCGATACACTTGTAGTAGCCGGCGTAGCCGTAATGGTTGTTGCCGAAATAACCGTAAAAGAAGCCGCGGGCACCCCGCCAAAACTAACAGCTGTAGCCCCGGTAAAGTTACTTCCTGTTATAGTTATGGGTACTGTGGAAGATGGCCCTGAATAAGCAGGGTTAAAATAAGCAATAGCCGGACCGGGATGATCAAAACCGGCCAGAAAAGCCTTGCCTAATGGCGTTGTTACGGTTACGCTCCCGGATCTTCCTGCCCCTACCACCGCGCTGATCTCCGTAGGGGAATTAACGGTAAAAGAAGTAGCAGGCACACCTCCAAAGTCAACTGCTGTAGTGTTTGTAAAATTGCTTCCTTTGATAATCACAGTTGCGCCCGTACCTGCATGAACGGGCGAAAAAGATGTAATAACAGGCCCCTTATGCACAAAGCCCGATAAGCTCGCTGAGCCACCCTCAGAAGAAACTGCGACAACGCCTGTAGCGCCATAACCTACCGTTGCCTCAATGGTAGTTGGCGATAAAACTTTAAATACCGCGCCTATACCGCCAAACGAAACATTATCAACCTCGGTTAAATTGGTTCCGGTAATGATTACCTTATCGCCGACGCCGGCGGTTTGTGGCGTAAATGAAGTGATGCCCGGAGCTGGTACTGCAATAAAACCCGGATAGGTAACGGTACCTCCGGTGGTTACAACAGTAATATCACCAGATATAGCCCCAAAACCAACAGTAGCATATAATTGGCTACCATAATTATAAATAACAGGAGCAGCCACACCGCCTATAGTTACCTGTGCGCCATAAAGATTGGAGCCATAAATTGAAATTGATGAATTATAGCCCCCTTTTAATGGGGAAACCTGTGTTATTACGGGCGGGGGAATAAAGCTAAAATCATAATAATTTGTAGATCCCGCTGGGGTGGTTATAGTAATACCATTGGAGGAACCCGACGCAACAACAGCGGTAATTTTTGTCGGCGAAACAACGGTATATGAAGTTGCAGCCGCATTTCCAAATTTCACCAAACTGGCTTTGTTAAAGTTACTGCCGTTAATGGTTATAGTAGCGCCAACACCGCCACTGGATGGTGATATTGAAGAAATAGCCGGTGGGCCGATATAAGTAAAACCAGGAAATGCTCCAGTCCCGCTGGGGGCTGATATAGATACATCCCCCGATGCTCCATCGCCCAATATGGCATCTATATGAGTGGGAGAAATAATTTTGAACGAGGCATAATATCCTCCAAACGCAACTTGTGTAGCGTCTGAAAAACCGGTGCCGGTAATCGTTATTGTATTTCCTTTATAACCGGATAGCGGCGAAACAGAAGATATTGCAGGAGGGGGAATAAGGGTAAACCCGGGAGCATGAACCGATCCTCTTGGCGTGGTCACGCTGATCTCGCCTGATGTTGCCCCCGTAGGCACATATGCGGTGATGCGGGTTGGTGATGATACCTCATAATATGCTTGTATACCACCAATACTAACATCGGTTGTACCAGTAAAATAGTTCCCTGTTATGATGATTACAGTACCCGGGTAACCCGCAGTTGGACTGAACGAACTGATGACCGGCGGATCTGGAGATAATACTACCTGGAGATTGATAACAGCTGAGGACATCCCTGACACATTTGACGCGGTAACTCTATACTGAGCGACAGCAGAAAGAGTGGTTGGAGTACCGCTTATGGTTCCGTCGGGGCCTAAAACCAAACCAGCAGGTAAGGCCGGAGAAACGTTATAACCCGTTGTACCGATCTTGTAAAACCCATAGCCATCAAAGCCATTACCAGAGGGAGTTATGATATTGTCACTCTCATCCAATATAATTTTATGCGAAAACGATCCATAAACAACCTGGCCATTATCGTCATAATAAGGCCCTGCTGGTATGGTGTAAACTTCGCCTGCTGGAGTAATTTTTCGCAACACGTCATTGTGCTGACCAACAATTACATAACCTTTGGAATCAACCTTTATGGATTCGGGAATATTAAAAGTAGCAGCGGCTCCTATCCCGTCATCATCACCACTTGTTGTTGAGCCGGCAATTGTGGTCACCGATCCGGTAGGCGTAACTTTCCTGATCATGCTGTTCCCGGAATCAACCACATACAAGTTCCCGGCTTTATCCATGGTAAGCCCACTGGGATTATTAAAAGAAGCGTTTGCCCCATCGCCGTCATTTGCACCGTTTCCAGCGTGCCCGGCTAATACAGCAGTTGTACCATCCTTAGCTATTTTCATGATCCTTCCGGCACTCTCGGCAACAAAAATTATCCCATTGGCATCAATTACTATCCCGCGCGGCCCCCGAAGACCCTGTGCATAGGTAGTAACCAAACCGGCGGGAGTAATTTTTCTGACCCTGCTATTTAGCCAGTCACGGTAATTATCTTCTGTCACATATAAATTGCCTGCTGCATCGTTGGCAATGCCATGGATTTCTCCAAACCTTGCCACTGTTCCTAATCCGTCGACATAGCCATATGTACCGCTTCCCACAAATGCAGAATACGTTCCATCTGGCTTTATATGCGTGATAGAACCATATACTACGCCATATATATCTCCCGAGGGCAATCGTACAAAATCATCTACCCAGGCGGTCGAGCTCAAAATCTTGCTGGCTTTGGGATAAAGTGAATTGGGAACTGCCCCTCCGTTGTTACTTGGCTTAAGGGGAGTTATACTTTTTCCAACATAAAACGTTTGAGATGCCGGATAGCTGATATTGGGTTTCTGGGCGCTGAGCTTCGCAGAAAAAAACAAGCTAAGAATAAATGCAGGTAAAAATAGTTTATACATGAAATTGTGAAAGGTTTGGGTTTGGCGTCAGGTTGATATTAAAGATCTATTTAAAATAGACCTCTAAAAGGCTGGAGTTTTATTGATTAAAGGGTGATAAGCGTTTAAATTATTTTAAGGTAAATATACAAGCTAACTTTCAATAACTAAAACTAATTATAAGTAAACAAATGCCACAATTACGCCAGTTTAAGCGCCCCTTCTCTACGCGAAAAAGCCAATAATTATGGTCAATTACTGGCTTTTAGTCCTTAGATTACAAACGGCAATGTTAACGCGGCTTTATTTGTATGCTATTGCCGCGCTTGACGGCCCCGCTAAGGGAAGGAGTTCTGTTGATTTAAACCCGACAATATTTGCCCATCTGTTAAAGTCGGCAAATGTGTAATCAAATCCTGTTCCTGTTTCAATAAGCATATTCAAACTCATCATCATACCAAAAACATTTTGCTTTCTTTCATCATCTATTATGCCTTCAATAGCTACAAATGCACCGCCCGCGGGAATTGCGTCGTAAGCTTTTCTCATCAATGATATTTTATTTTCTTCGTTCCAATCATGCAGGATATTTCCCATTACAACAATATCTGCATGGGGTATTGGCATAGTAAAGAAGTCGCCGCTTGCAGCTTTTACACGATCTGATAACCCGAATTGCTGTATGGTAGCATTTGCAATAGGCTCAACCTGGGGCAGGTCGAAACTTGTACAATGCATATGGGGATTATGCTTTGCAACCATCAATGAAAGTAACCCGGCCGAGCCGCCTACATCAATTAATGTTTTATATTTTGCAAAATCAAATTTTTGAGCAAAGGCCATAAAATTACCCATTTGAATCCCGCTCATTGCATTGGTAAATTCTTTTAATTTTTCTGGGTCCTGATATATTAAACCGAAAAAATCCTCGCTCCTTTTTGTTTCGTTTTGCGGAAGCCCGGTAAGCAGCCCTTCGCCAAGGTTACCCCAAAATCCATATAAACGATTGTTCATCATTTCAAGGATCCCTCCAATATATGATGGTTTATTTTTATCTAAAAATGTATCTGTATCTACAGTATTTGAATAAATAGCTGTATCCAAAATACCTTCCCGTTTTAAAAAACCAAACACGGTTAAGGCATCTAAAAAATCATAAACATTCCTGTCGGTACATTTAAGGCTAAAAATCTCTTTGACATCTTTGGCCTTCATGGTTTTCTTTTCGGCAAGCCTGGTGAATAATTGAAAATTCACGGCAGTTAAAAGAATTTTTGAGGCCCAAAAGCCCGTGCCAATTTTCATAATGTTTTCGGGTGATGGCTGGTTAGGTTGCTGTTCCATTTTTTTTAATTACTGGTTTATAAATTGGTAATGCTTTTTGGCAAATTCTACCTGGGATGGTAAATTAATTATCTAAAATACAGGGATTTAATTTAAGAATGAAGAAGTTTTATGATTCTGATTAGTGATATTACTTTATCACCAAATTGGACTCTCATTTTAGGCTTTTTTCTTACGGCCGGGTTATTTTGTGGGGACCAGATCGCCAAACGCTGATTCTTTTATGGCTGATTTGGCATGGGAGATAGAATTGGAAAAAAATCTAATGTTGTAGTCACCAATGCCAATAACTACATTTAACCAACCAAATCAATACATATGAACCTGTTTTCAATTACCAAAACTCCCTGTATTTTAATTTTAGTCGGCTGCCTGATATTAGGTTGCAGCGGAACTAAACAATTAAGTGGCAACAAGGCCGACAAAGGCTGGAAGAAGCTTTTTAATGGCAAAGATGTTAACGACTGGTTTGTTAAGATCAATCATCACGAAACAGGCGAAAACTTTGGCAATACCTTTAGGGTGGAGGATGGTATTATTAAAATCCGTTATGATCAGTACGGTAACTTTAACGATCAATTTGGTCACTTATATTATAAAACCCCTTTCTCTTACTTCCATTTACGTTTCGAATATCGTTTTGTGGGTAAACAACAACAAGGCGCACCCGATTATACGCTGCTGAATAGCGGTGTGATGTTCCACTCGCAGGACCCGCACACCATGCTAAAAGACCAGGACTGGCCAATCTCTATTGAAATGCAGCTATTAGGTGGTCTTGGCGATGGTAAATCAAGGCCAACAGGCAATATGTGTTCGCCGGGTACTGATGTTGTTTATAAAGGAAGGGTATCGCCCGATCATTGCATCAGCTCTACATCAAAAACTTATAATGGCGACCAATGGGTAAAAGGCGAACTGATTGTTTTGGGTAGTAAATTAATTACACATATTATTAATGGCGATACCGTGCTACAATACTCAAAACCGACTATCGGCGGCGGTGTAGTAACAGGCTATGATCCGAAATATAAGCAAGATGGTAAATTACTAAGCAGCGGCTATATAGCCCTGCAAAGCGAAGGCCAACCGGTAGATTTCAGGAATATCGAGATCAAACAACTACCTGTTGAAGAG
Organism: Mucilaginibacter sp. BGA-UO-ETr-C110; assembly: GCF_059567985.1. Lineage (NCBI taxonomy): Bacteria > Pseudomonadati > Bacteroidota > Sphingobacteriia > Sphingobacteriales > Sphingobacteriaceae > Mucilaginibacter > Mucilaginibacter sp. BGA-UO-ETr-C110. The sequence continues at coordinate 5,546,010 of NZ_JCAQPB010000002.1, read as the reverse complement.
CATTAAAGTTTAAAACAAGATGAGCTCCTTTTTGCTCTTTATTGTTGACTTTTTGCCTGGCGAATTATTAATACAAGGGGAAAGTTACGAAAGCATTATACAAAAAGCCCCGAAATATATTTCGGGGCTTTTTGCTTTGTGGTACTTAGACTACAAAACTCAAACTCTTTTATGGGTGACTTGCATTATGCGGCGAGATTAGAGGGATAATATGGTACGGTGATAACACCGACCATAGGCTGAATGATTTTTTGCGTTTTGGTGAAACCACCTTCAATCAATAATTCCGCCCCATTGTATTTGCTTTTTTTGAGTTTATGAATTTAAAAACCATACATACCACCCGAAACGGAAATTTGCTCTCCCGTGATCCAGGCTGCATCATCGGAAGCCAAAAATACGGCAGCTTTCGCAATATCTTCGGGCTGACCTCTACGACCAAGCGGTGTATTGGCAACAAACATTTTTTCATACTCACTGCCAGGGGTGACGCCCGCACTAATTGCACCTTCTGTTTCCGTAGCGCCCGGCAAAATAGAATTGATACGAATGTTTTGTGCGCCCAGCTCTTTCGACAAAGAGATGGTGATGGCATCCAATGCCGCCTTAGTTGCAGAATATAGAGAGGCTCCAGGAAGGGGCATCTTGCTGGCACCTGAACTGATATTGATGACATTCCCGCCCTTATCGCCAAACAGTTTCAAAGCCGCTTGAATAGTTAGTATGGGACCAAGTACATTGACATTAAAACTATTATGAAAAGTTTCTGCTGATATCAGTTCTATAGGTGCATATCCCTGATAAACCGCATTGTTGACCAAAATATCCAAGGTACCGAAAGCTCGCTTTGTTTCTTCAAACAGCCTGGTTACATCGGCTTCATTCGATACATCGGCCTGTACCGCAATGGCTGTGCCACCATTGTCGGTTATCTCCTTAACCACGCTATCTGCGCCTGCTTTACTTGAGGCATAATTTACAACAACTTTTGCGCCTGCCGCCGCGAAATGTTTGGCGATAGCTGCACCTATTCCTTTTGAAGCACCGGTAACTACCGCTACTTTGTTTATTAATTTACTCATGATTTCTATTATTTTAAGATTTGATTTATTAGTCGAACCTGACCAGGTCCTTAAAGATGAGTTTGCCCCAGCTATTTCCGTGCGCCTGCACAAGCAGTCCGCCTTCCGAAAGCCCACCCAATTGGATTGGTGAAAAACCGAGATTTTTTGCAAGCTCACCGATCTCAGCTGCGGCACTGTCATCGTCGCTTGCCAGATAAACGACTCTCCTTCCACCATGTACGGCAGGATCTTGCTCAAGAATGGCAGCGCCCAAATGGTTAAAGCCCTTAACCAGCTTCCCGCCGGTGAAGGCTTGCGCAACGACCCTTGCGGAAGGCTGTCCTCCCAGTTGCTCAAGCGGCACGCCATAGGCGTTGGTCACATCGACGATGGTTTTCCCCTGCCAGGTGGGCAGCGCCTTCGCGACCTCTGGGTGCGACTCGAAACGCACCGCCAAAAAGATAACGTCCGCCTTCAGGGCTTCCGCCAGTGTGGTGGGAATGATCCCGGGTCCGATAGCGGCCGCGGCTGATGAAAAGCTCTCCGGGTTGCGTGTGGTGGCAACGGATACTGCGATGCCCTTGCGGGCAAACGCGTTGGCTAAGGCCTGGCCGATTTTGCCAAAGCCGATTATTGCGTAGTTAGCTACTTTGTTTTCAGATATACTCATTTTGAAATTATTTTATTTGGATAATGTCAATTACTTAGACAAATAGGTCATGCCGCCGTCAACAAGGATTTCAGCACCCAGCATAAACAAAGAATCATCAGAGGCCAGGAAAACGGCTGTTTTACCAATGTCGGAAGGTTGCCCGATCCTGCCGATCGGCATTTGATCTGCAAAATGTTTTTTTACAGCTTCCATTTGTTCTGCGGGAACAAACTTGTCAAATGCAGGTGTATCTGTTGTGCCGGGTGTGATCACATTTGCCCTGATCTTCCGATCTAAAAGGTCGCTTGAAAATGCTTTGGCTAAATAGATCACGGCTGCTTTTGCAGCGCCATACAGCGTAAAATTCGCATAGGCCCGGTGTGCCGCATTTGACCCGATCAAAATAATAGAAGCACCGTCATTCATATAAGGCAGTGCTTTCTGAACAGTGAAGTAAACACTTTTCAGGTTCAGGTCAATGGCCTTGTCAAACGCTGCTTCATCAAAGGTGGCCACTGTGCCTACAGCTCCTGCACCCGCATTAGCTACAACAACGTCTATTTTACCAAATTTTTCTGCTGTGGCGGCAAACACCCTTTCCAGGTCGGCAATGTTGGTTACATCTGCATTGATCGCTATAAAATTATCTCCGAGTTGGGCTACAGCGCTGTCTAAGGTTTCCTGGTTTCTGCCAACAATAACGCCTTTAGCACCTTCATTTTTGAATTCCTGGGCTATGCCGAACCCAATGCCACTATTACCCCCTGTAATAACTGCTACTTTATCTTTTAACCTACCCATTTTCAATTATTTTAAATTTGTTTCGCAAAGATACTATCGATAGTTTATATTTGTAACTATTATAGTTTATTCTGGTAACCATAGGGTAACTACAAATTTTCAAAATATGAGAGACGAAAAATTTTGCGCTTCGAATTGTTCATTTACGAGAGCTATTGGCACTATTGGCAATAAATGGAAACCAATAATCCTCAATGTTATCGGCACCCGTACCATTCGTTTTGGTCAGTTGGATTCCATAGTACCACTCATCTCAAGGAAAGTATTAACCGAACAACTAAAAGAATTGGAAGAAGATGGACTATTGGCAAGATTGGCTTATAAGGAACTACCGCCCAGGGTAGAATATAAGTTGTCTGAAAAAGGCTTGGCTTTTTTGCCAATTTTAGAAAGTATAAAAGAATGGAATTGCAAATATGAGGTAGCTCCAATGCCCGGCGAGGCTGATAAAAAAAGCAGGATAAATTATGCCCGGACAGTGTAATATCGAAACTTGAGAATGAACGGAAATGAAAAGTTCCGATTATCTCATCAAAAGGCAATTTTCTCAATTCGTAATCTGACGGATTGGGAATTGTACACCGAAAGCAAATTGTCAGGAAATAGGTTCGATGTTTATTGGATGTCGTCCTACCATTTAGCTTGCGGTAGGTATTATTATCACCGCAGTCGGCAAAAAAGCCTTCAGATTTTCATCCAAAGGCTTTTTAACAATCTTTCCCATGCCGTTCCCATGGATGGGTTTAAATGTGGTCCCGACGAGAATCGAACTCATATCTAGAGTTTAGGAAACTCCTATTCTATCCGTTGAACTACGGGACCGTTATGGTTTACCGGATGTAAATCCGTAAACAGTTTGCAAAGGTGCAATTTTTCATTGAAAAATCACACCCCCTATACACAAAATTTGCTTATAGCTTATTTATGCATCTGTACATTTGAAACTTGCACATCTGCACATCTATCTACCTGATAACAGATCCGTTATGAAAATCATCTGCAGGCAATACAAAGCTAAGCTTGCCTTCACTATCCTCGGCCATCAGGATCATACCCTGCGAAAAAATACCTTTTATTTCGCGCGGCTCCAGATTTACCAGTATACTCACCCTTTGGCCAATAATAGCTTCGGGTTCATAATATTCGGCAATGCCCGACACTACGGTACGCACATCAATGCCGGTATCAATGGTCAGTTTGAGCAGCTTTTTAGTTTTAGCTATCTTTTCAGCTGCCTGTATGGTACCTGTGCGGATATCCATGGTGGCAAATGTTTCGTAACTAATGCTTTCTTTAGCTGGCTGTACCTCTACCGATTTTGGCGGCGCGGCGGCATCCTTTTTTGCCTGTAGTTTGTCCAGTTGATATGCTATTACCTCATCCTCTATCTTTTCAAATAACAAGGCCGGAGGGTTTAACTGGTGCCCATTGTTAAAATAGACCTCCTGATCATAATGGATCACCTCATTTGGCCAGTTCAGCATACCGATGATCTTTTTAGCGGTGGTTGGCAAAAATGGCTGCGCGCAGGTTGCCAGATGCCCTATCAGCAGCAAGCAATTGTGCAGGGCCTGCTTAGCCCCTTCAGGATCTGTTTTAATGGTTTTCCAGGGCTCTTTTTCGGTCAGGTAACGGTTACCCAGGCGTGCTATATCCATCACGGCCTGTAGGGCCTGGCGATAGCGGTAAGCCTCCAGGTTCTTTTCTATCTCATCGTAATAACCACCCAACTCGGCATTCAAGGCCGCGTCGGTTAGTTCAATGCGATCTGTTGTAGCTTCTACTTTACCCTCGTAAAACTTGTGCATCAGTATCATCACCCGGTTCACAAAGTTGCCTAATATGGCCACCAGTTCGTTATTTATACGTGCCTGGTAATCTTTCCAGGTAAACTCACTGTCGCTGGTTTCGGGTAATATCGAGGTTAGCACGTAGCGCAATTCGTCCTGCTTGTTTGGCAGCTCTTCCAGGTATTCGTGGAGCCAAACGGCATGGTTGCGCGAGGTAGAAAGTTTATCCCCTTCCAGGTTCAGGAACTCGTTGGCCGGTACATTTTGCGGCAAAATATATTCGCCGTGGGCATGTAATATAGATGGGAAAGTAATGCAATGGAACACGATATTATCCTTTCCGATAAAATGGATCAAACAGGCATTATCCTGCTCATCGGCCTGCTTTTTCCAGTATAGCTTCCAGTCTTTGTTGTTATCAATGGCCCATTGTTTGGTGGCCGATATATAGCCAATAGGCGCGTCCATCCAAACGTATAGTTTTTTGCCTTTGGCATCTGCCAGCGGAACGTCGATACCCCAATCCAGGTCGCGGGTCATGGAGCGCGGCTGCAGACCTTGTTTAAGCCATGATTTGCATTGCCCAAATACGTTTACCTTCCAGCTACCTTCCTTGGTATCTATCCATTGCTCCAGCCAGGGCTGATATTTATCCAGCGGTAGGTACCAGTGTTTGGTTGGTTTTAAAACCGGCGGTTTTCCGCTCAGGGTTGATACCGGGTTGATCAGGTCGGTTGGACTTAATGAGGTACCACATTTTTCGCACTGATCGCCGTAGGCATTCTCATTATGGCAATTAGGGCAGGTACCTATAATATATCTGTCGGCCAAAAACTGGTCAAAATCTTCGTCATAATACTGCTCACTTACTTTTTCAATAAACTCGTCCTTTTCATACAGGTTCAGGAAAAACTCCTGCGACAGCTCATGATGTATAGGCGATGAGGTACGGTGGTAAATGTCAAAAGCTATCCCAAACTGCTCAAAACTATCTTTTATCTGCTGATGGTATTTATCTATAATAGCCTGTGGCGTAGTGCCTTCCTTTTTAGCCTTGATGGTAATGGCGGCGCCATGCTCGTCAGATCCGCAAACGTATACTACATCCTTTTTTTTGAGCCTTAAATGGCGTACAAAAATATCGCCCGGGATATATGCCCCGGCCAGATGACCAATATGCAGCGGACCATTAGCATATGGCAGGGCAGATGTTATAGTGAATCGTTTGTATTTGTTGAGTTGTGACATGAAATATGCGGCAATGTAAATAAGCGGCAAAGATAATTCATTTAAGTCGGAAAGTCCGGAGCTGCGGATTTCTTTGTCCTAAAATCTTTTACCAGAATTGGAGAATGTACTATCGACCTTATTATGAAATTCAAACAGTCCAAAACTTTTTAAACCTTAATTTTAACACTTTTCGGTTCAAAAACAGGATAAAAACACATCAAAAACTGTCGAAAACTTATTCAAAACCACCCATTTTAACACTTTTTAACAAATTTTTGATGGGTTTTTAAAAGTTTAAAAAGTATTAAATATCTGAAATTCAAATAACTACATACAAAACGATCAGATTTTTATCCTTTTTGTCCCTTTATGCAAACGGCCCCGATTGCACTTTTCAAGCAATCAGGGCCGTTGGGTTGGTTTACTTAAAGATACGAAAAATGATTGGCTTGTGCAAGAGGGATGCGGGTTGGATTGCGCAGAACCAACTCACCCTGGCGTTGCTTCGCTCGCCATCCTCTTCGCCTGTGGCGCAAAGCGGGGGTGAAATTGCAAATAAAACCATGTCATTGCGAGCGCAGCGTGGCAATCTCCTCGCTTGTATATTGAACTCGACGAGATTGCTTCGTCGTTCCTTCTCGCAATGACATATAGGAAACTGTACTTGGTGAGGGTAGGATGAGTCGGCTCCGCGGCTTTGATTTCTACCAGCCCCGCAACAAGCAAAGAAAACTTTTACTATAATTGCTTATGGATAAACCAGCCGATACCGCTTCTTCCGGACTGCGCCCACCCTATTTAAAAAAGGGAGATAAGATAGCGATCACCTGTCCGGCTAAAAAGCTGCCCAGGCCTATGGATGATGCCGTAGCTCTATTACAATCATGGGGACTGGAAGTGGTTTTGGGCGATACCGTGACTGCCTCCTACCACCAGTTTGCCGGCGGCGACGATCTGCGTGCGCATGACCTGCAGCGTTTTATTGACGACGATAGCATCAAAGCCATTATAGCGGCGCGTGGCGGCTACGGCACCATCCGAATGATTGATAAGGTTGATTTCAGTCGTTTTGCTCAAAAACCCAAATGGCTTATTGGTTTCAGCGATATTACCGTGTTGCATACCCATCTTTTTGCCAACTACGGGGCCCAAACCATTCACGGGCAAATGCCGGTTAACATCCCCGATGCGTCCAAACACTCGCTGGACACGCTGCGTATGGCCCTGTTTGGCGAGGCCTTAAGTTATAATTATCACGCACATGCCTTAAACCGCAGTGGCGAAGGCAAAGGAATATTGGTGGGCGGTAATTTATCCCTACTGGTAGCCGTAGCTGGCTCGGTATCTGATATCGACTATAGCGGCAAAATATTGTTTATAGAAGATGTGGGCGAATATCTTTATTCGGTCGACCGAATGCTGCGCAGCCTGAAACGGGCTGGCAAGCTCGCTCAACTCGCGGGCCTGGTAGTAGGCGGCTTTACCGACATGAAGGATAACGATATCCCCTTTGGCCAAACCGTACCCGAAATTGTTATGGACATTGTGCAGGAGTATGATTATCCCGTATGTTTTGATTTCCCGGCCGGGCATATCCCCGATAATTGCAGTTTAATATTCGGCAAAGAGACGCGGTTATCTGTACAAGGGCAGGAAGTAAGCTTAAATTTCATTTGATAGTAGGCGAACAAAAGAATGTTTTTAATATCGAACACAGAATTTCCAATATCAAATGATGAATGGAAAAATCGGTGTTGGATATTAAAAATTCATTATTCGATATTATTTTTTCTCCCAGTTCTCTCCCCACGGGAGGGGTGCGGCTGGCATGAGTGCGAAGGCAGGGAGGGGTTTATACATGCGGCATAAACCCGCAATGGTGCAGAAACCCCTTCCTCCCCTTCCCGAGGGAAGGAATCGCACGGGGCCAGGGCTTTTAATGGTGGTCAGGCCTCTGCTCAACCCTTCGACGGAGCTCAGGGTGACAGCCCTCCTTGGGTACATTATTTATTCGTCATGTTTGATTTTTCCTTTCTGAAAGGAATTTTTATATATTAAAACCAAAATTCAATCACACTAACACCTTCACCATTATAAATTATGGCAGTACTGAGCAACTTAAGCAATTACAAAAACTTTGGCCTTCTGGTCATCCGCCTGGGTCTGGGCATTACCTTTATTTTTTATGGTTACCCTATGCTGATGGGTGGGGTAAGCGGCTGGAAAGAGCTTGGCCATTCTACCAGGCACATCGGCATACATTTTTGGCCGGTAGTGTGGGGGTTCCTGGCAGCGGCCACCGAGGCTTTTGGCGGCTTTCTGCTCCTGATCGGCTTTGCCTTTCGCCCGGTATGTATATTGATGATATTGACGCTTATTGTAGCCGCAGCCACTCATTTAGGCGAGGGCGAGGGGCTTAAGGGCGCTATTCATGCCATTGAAGATGCCCTGATATTTGCAGGCCTTTTATTTGTTGGTCCGGGTAAATACAGCGTGGATAAAAAATAAGCCGCTCGGTTTGGGACTGCAATAAAAAAGGGATTTGCCATTACGGCAAATCCCTTTTTTATTGTTTAAATGTTACAGCTAGTTATTTAGGCATAACGTTTTTGTCAAAAAACAGCTTGGTTGTTACTACATCGCCGCCAATTGCTGCAGATGCTGCTTTATAATTAGCAGGGTTTACACTTGACTCATCAACCGGGTATTTAAAACGAACCGGGAAATCAGAGAAAGCACCTGTTGCCGGTTTATAAAGTACCGGGAAATCCAATCTCCTGGTTTCAATCCACGCGTCCCAGCCCCTATTATAATTGGCAACCCATTTTTGGATAGCCAGGTTATTAAGGCTATACGGATTAAGAGCTAAATAAGCAGTTGCATCTCCCGCTTTCCAATAAGCAAATGATTGCTGAACGCCTTTTGCATAATAAATGGCAGCGGCATCTCCGTCTGTTAGTAACCCTTTTTCCTTTGCTTCGGCCAAATAAAACTGAACTTCAGCGTTGTCAAGTAATAAACCGGGGGCTGTAGTTGTTGTTATCGCAGGCCCTACATGCGAAAAGCTTTCGTAGTTTGCTTTTACACCAGGATCAGCACCTAAATATATTCCCGGATCAGTCGGTTTTGCCTTATAAAGGGTAAAAAATACTGCTGCACGAGGGTCAAGGATCCCATTACTGTTATTTAACTGGTTAACTAATGTAGCATTGGCTACAAAATCATTCCTGCCGCTTTGAACAAGGTCAACCCATATTGGATTGGTATTTGGTGTAGCAGCCTGGTATACCAATGTAGCATTATCTGCATTATCTGTGAAAACACCTGCAGCAAATGCTGCCTTAACAGTTGTGCTGGCCAAAGCTGCGTCATAATCAGCAATGGTCATACCCATTTTTAATTTAAATGAGTTACCAAATTTTTTCCATTTAGCTACATCACCACCGTAAATAATGTCGGCACTCCCCAAACTGGTTGTACCACTTAGCGCGGCCAGGTCAGCGTCTAAACGTTTTAACAGATCTTTATAAATCGTTGCCGCGTCATCATATTTCGGGAAGTTATTTTTAGCATCAAATGCCTGCGTATACGGAACATCACCATAAGTGGTAACCAAATAATAAAAGGCATAAACCTGTAATATATCTGCGATAGCGATATCATTCTTTTTTACAACATCGCCCACTATGGTCGGGTCGCCAGGGATAATGTCTTTAGCTAACTTTAAATTGTTTGATACATCCCGGAATAAGCTATTCCACATAGCCCTGTTGATGTTACGGGTATCAAAATTATAAAGACTTTCGTCGTTATAAGTGGTTTCCTGCCATTGTTGCTCTACCAACCTGAAAACGTTATTATTTACGTTTGCTGATGTAAGCGCATTTGAAAGCACCCGCTCGGCCTGCGTAATCAATGTTGGGGCAGGTACCGTAGGGAAAAGCTTAGGGTTGGTATTCAGGTTTTCAAAATCCTTTTTGCACGCTCCCAGCATAAGCAGTGGAAGTAATGCCCATATATATTTTTTCATATTGGTTAAAATCTTACTTTTAAGTTTAAGGTAAACGTTCTTATTGTTGGGAAAGCACCACTCTGATAACCTTGAAGGTTACCGGCACCTAAAGTTTCTTCAGGATCTGAGTATGGAAGATTTTTGTGGATGATCCATAAGTTCCTTCCGCTTACAGCCAGATCTACACCTTTAATTGGGCCCCATTTTGAAGTGAGGCTTTGAGGGAAGGAGTAGTTTAACGATGCCTCACGCAATTTCACATAACTTGCATCGTAAACAAAGGCAGCTGCCGGATTATGCTCATAACCATATAAACCGGTAGCATCATTGCGAACCCGAATCGCGTTCTTGGCGCCAGCTGCGGTAACACCTTGTATAATTACACCACCACCGGTAGCCAAAGAGTTTCTTGATGGATTACCCAGGTCATTGTTACCAACAGTTTCAGGATATAAACCCGTATCCATACCATAATAGGTATCTAACGAGAATACGTCACCACCTTTACGGATATCGATCAGGAAGCTTAAAGTAAAGCTTTGAACACGTACAGAGTTGGTAATACCGCCTATCCAGTCGGGGTTAACATTACCTATAGTGCTATTGCTTGGTGATTGTTTGTAATATCCGGCATTGTCACCAGTTTGATCAACTACACGGCCTCCATCTTTTTTGGTGTATGGCTTTCCGTTAATGTCAGTATAAGCTGTACCGCGAATATCACCATAAGCATGGCCCAATGTAGCATTCAATGACACGCCACCCTGGAACGGTGATAGCAACAGGTTTTCTGATTTCTGACCTGTCGGATCAGTATACAGTTCCACAACCTTATTGTTGTTCTTAGTGAAATTAACACCAATTTTCCAGGTTACCATTTTACTGTTTACCGGAGTACCGTTTACAGCAACTTCCACACCCCGGTTACGTAAAGTACCTGAGTTAATATAGGTAGAGTTATACCCTGTAGCTGTTGATAAGGCAACAGGTAATAATCCATCAACCGTTTTGGCATCATAATAAGTGAAATCAAAACCTAAACGACTGTTAAAAAACTGCATCTCTAAACCGGCTTCTTTTGCCTTTGAACGTTCCGGTTTTAAGGCTGCATTATTCTGCGTTGTTCCGATAGCCGATTGTGGGTTTGAACCAAATGGCGTTCCAAATGCATAGAAGTTTTTGGTATTTTGAGCCTGTCCGCCATTGCCTACTTCGGCATAGTTAACCCTTACTTTACCGTATGATAACCAGCTGTACTGTTTAAGCAATTCTGAGAAAGTAAAGCCCAGGTTAATTGCTGGATAATAAAACTTGTTACTGTATGATGGTAAAGCCGATGAAGCATCACGACGTAATGTTCCGTCTAAAACCAGCATCTTCTTATAAGTAAAAGTTGCACCGGCAAATAAACCGTCTACTTCGTACCTGATATCATTTTCGGCAGGGGCAGCCGGCGCGTTTTTAGAGTTTGCCAGAGCATAAACGTCAGGGATGATCAAACCACCATTGGTAGTTGCCGAAATTAACTCATAACGACTTTTACGAACGTTAACACCCAGCAAACCTTTAAAATTCAAGTCGGGGTTGATGTTTTTGTCAACTGTTGCCAGGAAGTCTAAATTGGTTTCGTTGAAGTTGATATTTCTCCTGGTATAAGCAGATACGCCTTGCGAACCAAAAGCACGTCTTTCTTCTTGTAACATGGAGTAATTATCAACTGTTACACGGCCCAATAAGTTTAACCAGTCGTTAACCTTATAATTCAAACTCACATTACCAAAATAGCGGTTGAGCCTGTCTGTTTGGAAGTTTTTATAACGGGTCCAATATGGATTATCCTGAAAATTAGGAACCAGGTTGGTTGGGCTTTTCCAGTTCCAGGTAACATCTTTTCCACCCGATGCAAAATAGGCATCTTTTTGCGCCAGAATATCCGTATTCATCTGCCACCATTGCCTAAAGTTACGTACAACGTTCTCGGCCTGGTAACCACTGCCATAACGCCCTATACCATCGGTACGGGTATAATTAATACTTGCGCCTGCGGTTAACTTACTGGTTATTTTGTAAGTACTTGCAAAATCAAGACTATTGTTCAGTATATTACTGTTTGGCAAAACACCGGTTTGGTTATTACGGGTATAGCCTAATTTGAAAGATCCGTTTTCGCCACCATTGGTTATAAATAAGCTTTGGTTGTTGCTCACCTGGGTTTTGAAGAACTTAAGCGGATCATTTGCCGCGGCAACCCATGGTGTTGCTTTTCCAAAATTTGGAGAAGTAGGAACAAAGGAGTCCCATTGATAAACGTTTAAATTAGAATCAAACCTATGGCCATAAGAGGCATCTTCATGCATTGGCGCAACCAGGTCAGGGGTTCCATCGCCATTAACATCCTGTGTCAGGAAATAACCACTTGGATCAATACCATCTTTTTTATTATAAATAGGGCCATAACCAGCACCATACTCATGCTGATACGTTGGTAATGTTTTTTTATCAACACTACCTATACCAAAACTGCTGTTAAAGGCAATACCTAAACCCTTACCTGGCTTTTTAGTGGTGATCATGATTACGCCATTGGCACCGATAGAGCCATATAAAGCGCTGGCCGCTGCACCTTTAAGTACAGTAACAGATTCAATATCATCCGGATTAATATTGGAAATTGGCGAGCCGTAATCATAACCGCCCCTGCCTTGTTCAACATTACCTCCGTTGGTTCCGGTATTAGCACCGGCATTGTTTGTTCCTCCATTACCTGCACCCGGGCCGCCATTGTTTATAGGCACACCATCAATAACAAATAATGCCTGGTTTCCGCCTAACAATGATTTGGTACCACGTAAAACCACATTGGTTGACCCTCCTAACGCGTTGTTTTGCCTGATCTCTAAACCTGCAACTTTACCTGAAAGACCGCTTACAAAGTTTGCATTACGTTGCTTGCTCACCTCATCGCCGGTAACCTGCTGGGCCGCATAGGCCTGTTGGTTACGGGTTCGGTTTAAGCCCAACGCGCCTGTTACAACAACTTCGCCAAGTTGCTTGCTTGACATGGTAAGTCGTACGTTTACAACAGGGCCCCTTACCTGTACTTCTTGTGTTGCATAGCCAATGAAGCTAATGATTAGTGTTGAACCCTCCGGAACACTTAACGTGTATTTTCCGTTGGTGCCGGTTTGGGTACCGGTTGTTGTTCCTTTTACCTTGATGGTAACTCCCGGGATAGGCAGGCCGTCTTCCAGGCCTGTAACCGTACCGGTAACTGCACGATTTTGTGCAAATGTTTGTGTAATTGATAACAGCAGAAAACACAAACTTACTAGTAGAAGTTTTTTCATTTTTTGTGATAAGATCTGTTAATGGTTAATACTCAATGAACTGTCTGGTTATATTATAATATATTTTGCAGAATTACAATATAACACCGGGTCGATATTACGTAAAATATTATAAAATAATCGATTATTTTTCAAATTATTGGCTCATATTTATTGCATATATCATCTATAATGTCTACCTGATACATATTTTATTGGGAGTGTTCGGGGATCCATATTGGTGATAGCCTACCTATTGTATTTGTGTGTAAAATGGACACTCAGGAGGTGTTTGCAGGCTATTTCGGATGTCTTGTATCGGCTGGTCTTTTATTTGTTTGGTCCGGGCAAATACAGTGTGGATAAGAAATAATTTTGCGCATCTATTTTAAAACAAAAAGGGTGGTCTCCGTTGTAGAAGCCACCCTTTTTAGCTATCATGCCTGATAACCATTAAACATCAAGGTTTATCCTCCGCTATCACAAGAAAAGGTTTAAATGCTATTTTGGGGTTGATGAAACTGACCATGGGCTTGATCTTCATTGCCTGCAAACCGATGTATAATACCTGCAAATAAAAAACCACATGGTATAAGATAAGCTAAATAATACACATTTTTCCAGTAGGGATAAAGTATAAAAGCTACTAGCAAATTAACAATACTTCTTTTCATTTTTCGCTGAGTTTAAAAATCCGGCCTACATATAGCAATCTGTTAGCTGAAATTAAAAAAGGCCGCCCCATGTGTATGGGGCGGCCTCTTTAATTATATGGAGAATATGTTATATTATGGTTTGTCCCACCATACGCGGGTATCTACTACATCGCCACCACCGTATGGAAATGCCGCTATAGCAGCCGTGTAATTAGGTCCGTTTAGATTTGGCTCTGTTGTTGGATAACCAAATCTGCGTGGGATTTTACCTCCTGGATTAACCGCATCTGGTGCAGGTGTAAGAACCGGGATCCCTGTTCTTCTCCACTCTGACCATCCTTGCTGACCAACACCATAAAGCGTGATCCAGGTTTGCTCCTGAATTTTTGCTATTGGGGTAGATGCGGAAGAAACACCGATAGTAGCTAAATAAGTAGTTATATCGCCTGTAACATTCCACTGTGCCCATGAATCGGTAATACCTTTTGAAATCAGGGTAAATGAATTTTCGCCTGTGCCATAGGTAATTGAAGCCTCAGCACGCAGTAAATCGATGTATGATGCGGTGATCACATATACAGGAGCATTTTTTGTTTTCCATGCTGGTGCAAAAATAGTACAGTAGTCTGGATTAGCTACCAGGAACGTTTGATTATGTGCACGGTTTAAACCATAAGGAACGCCCTTTACTTTATTGCTCGCATTGGCCTGTCCGTAAGCAAAAACGCGGGGATCGCTATAACCATTCAATTTATCAGCAACAGTTGCGCTGATGGCCAAAATAGAGGCCCCTGTTAAACCATTAAATGGATTAATGAAAGTATCACCTGGATAAAGAACACCAAAGTTATCAGCATTAGCAGTAATGTAACCGTTAGGATCATTCAAAGCTGCTGTAAATTCAGTTTTGCCTGTAGTCGGATCAACTTTTGATAACCTCATGGCCAGCATCATCCGTAATGAGTTAGCAAACTTTTTCCACTTGGTTAAATTTCCGCTATAAACAATGTCTCCCACTATTGCATTACCAGATGACTGAAAAGAAGCGATCGCATCTTTTAACTCTTTAAAAAAGTCGGCATATATGGCTTGTTGCTTGTCATAAGCAGCAGTGGTATTTTGCTTTAAGGCCTGTGAATAAGGGATATCGCCATAGCGGTCTGTAGCCAATGAGTACCAGTAAACTTTTAAGATCCTTGCAATCTGGATTTGGTTTACGGTATTACCTGCAAGCGCTGCAGGATCTGGTTTAGCAGTACAAACGTTGATGATGTTTTGCAAATCATATAAACGACCAGCATAAAATCCGCTCCATGACACGTTACTTTGTGCATAAAGTTGATTATCCGGATATTGTACCTGGCTAAAATATTGTGCAAAATACTGCGTACTTGCAATGGTAGCATCAGAGGTAAAGCCTACGGCCGTGTTTGATTCAACACTTGTTAACAAGGCCGAAGTAACCGGCGTTGATGCAGCATCCGGGTTTATATTGCGCTGTGATAATTTAGTACATGAGCCTAAACCCAGGCCCAGCACTGCAATTACACTATAATATTGAAATTTCTTTTTCATGATAATTTTTTTTTAGAATTAGAAGCCAGCCTTCAGGGTTAAACCAATGGTTCTTGATGGTGGCAATTGGCCACTTTCTCCGTATGCATTTACAAATTCAGACGGGTCAAAGTTCCTGTTCTTGGTATAGATCAACCAAAGGTTACGGCCAAATGCGCTTAAAGTTAAGTTCTGTATTACTTTGTTAATAGAAGATCCTTTAAGGTTAAAGGTATAACCCAGGTTTACTTCGCGCAGTTTGATGTAGCTAAGGTCAAAAATGTGCATTTCGTTAATCTTGTTGGCGCCGTTACCATCATAGTAATCAACAGCATCAACATACATATCAACCGGTTTGCCGGTTTTGTCGACACCTTTAACGTGTACACCACCACCGCTTGCAACAGGGTCACGAACCGGTTTGCCTTTATCATTGTTACCGGCTGTATAATCATACAAACCAGAGAAACCACCCCAAAGATCAGACAGGGAGAAGTATTTACCACCTTTTGAGAAGTCAACGGTAAAGTTTAATGATACATTTTTGTATTTAAAGGTATTGACCATACCACCTGTAAACTGAGGTAATACCGAACCAAAATTCACATTATCCTGGAAGGCATATAAACCGGTAGCAGGATCTATCACCGGCTGGCCGTTTATTTTTTGGATACCACGGCCACGTATCTGACCATATTCGCCACCAACTATAGCCCAAACACCCGGAGCGTACGCAGTGGTACCTGTAGCGCTTGAATAATCGGCACCACCCAGGTAATAGGTTTGGATGCCCGGAGCAAGTTCTAACACTTTTGATTTATTCCTGGCAAAGTTTGTATTGATGTTCCAGGAGAAATCGCTGGTTTTAACAGGATAACCGTCAACGGTTAACTCAATACCTTTACGGTTGATTTTACCCGCGTTGATCAGTTTCTGGGTAAATCCACCCACTGAGCTCACGTCAACTGTAACAATCTCATTTTTCTTGGTTTCATCATAATAGGTACCGCTAAATCCTAAACGATCATTCAGGAACCTGATGTCCAAACCAATTTCTTTTGAGGTTGATAATGATGGTTTAATGTTGCCATCAATCAATTTATCAGGTGTTGAAATGGTTGGCGCACCGCTCCATTGAGCACCTGGAGTATAGTACAAGCTCAGGTTATACGGATCAAGATCTGAACCTACCTTTGCCCAGCTGCCCCTTACTTTCAAAAAGCTGATTGCAGGCACAGATGCGGTCACAAATTTGGTTAACAAAAATGTTAAACCAACAGATGGGTATAAATAAGAGTTTGAGGTGGTTGGCAAAGCAGAACTCCAGTCGTTACGTAAACTGAAATCAGCAATAGCGAAATCATCCCAGTTAGCGCTGGCACGTCCGTAAACAGACCTAACCTCTTTATAAGTACGTTGTTGTGAATAATAACCCGGCTGAATGGCACTGTTTGAAATGGCAAATACATCCGGAACTATCAAACCGCCTTTAGTGCCGTTTTCAAGATAGCTGTAGCTATTGTAACGATCATTAGCACCTACGTTCGCGTCAACATTTAATTTACCGAATTTTTGGTTGTAAGATGCTAAAAACTCGTAGTTGTTTTCAACCTGACGAACATCATAAGTATCATAAGTAGCTCTTACAGGACGACCACTTTTTGCGGTAGCAGTTGAGAACTCATTGATTGACAATGGAGATGACAAATCAGATGTACTGATCTGGAAAATATTTGGCAGGAACGATTCGTAATGGGTGTTTCTTTGGTTTTTCCTTACGGTACCACTTACTTTGAAATGCTCATTCAATTTATAGGTTAAGCCAATATTCCCGTATAACCTGTCTTGTGTATTAAGGGCATAAGCCTGGTTAAAATACGCGTAAGGGTTAGTCCAGTATAAAGTTCCGCTATTAATAGCATCTGCACTGATACCGTTTGAGTCATCCAGGTTCCATGATGGAAGCCTGCCGGAAGGGGTTCTTAAATTTTGCAGTTGTTTAAGGATACCGATGTCCAGATCGCGGTGAAACCATGAGTTGAATGAACCTGAGGCGTTGTTACCATATGCATCGCTAAATTCACCACGGGTTTTTTGGTTGATGTAGTTAATATTCGCATCAACTGTAAAGTGTTTTGAAAGATTGTATGACAGATCAGTTGCTATAAAGTTTCTTTTTAACCAAGATCCTGGTATTTCGCCTTTTTCATCCTGATTGGTATAAGATACCCTTGCATTATAATCATCACCAACTTTACTAAAGTTAATGTTGTTGATCAACTGACGGCCGGTGTTATAAAAATCCCTAACGTTATTAGGCTGAGGAGTAAGTTTAGCCGTTTTATAGGAATATTGTGTACCCGGGAACCATGCGTACCATGGAATATACTCCTGTCCTGTCATTTTAGGGCCCCATGATGCATCATCAAAATAGGTATGGTAGTTTTTACCACTTAAAGCTTTCCAGGCTACCGGGTCACCATCTTGCCAGGTATAGGTTTGCATACCAGCACCGGCTGTACCACCAGAATATTCATTTTGATACTTTGGCAGTGTACTTACGGAGTTAAATGCAACTGAAGAGCTAAAGTTAATCCCAACACCCGGGCTTTTCCGGGCTTTTTTGGTAGTGATCATCAATACACCTGCATCTGCACGCTGACCATAAAGAGCTGTTGCAGACGGGCCTTTCAATACCTGAACATCATCCACATCATCCATGTTGATAAAGTTGATATCATCAACCGGGGTACCATCAACTACAAATAATGGCTGATGCTCATTAATAGTAGCAGCACCACGTAAACGAATAAGCGCCGCAGAACCCAATTTGGCGTTTGACTGGCTCCGAACCTGCACACCGGCAATTTTACCGGCCAAAGCCTGGTTTATGTCGGTTTGGCGTGTTGAAGTAAGGTCGGCTCCTTTTATGCCTTGTTGCGCGTATGGAAGATTGTCGGCTTTACGTTGGATACCCAATGCCGTTGTTACAACCACTTCACTTAACTGGCGGCTTGATACCGCAAGCCTGGCGTTTACAACAGCTCCGCGTACGGGAACCTCTTGTGGTGTATAGCCAATAAAACTAAAAATAAGGACGGCATTTTCTGGAACACTTAAAGTGAATTTACCACTTGCGCTGGTTTGGGTACCAACAGTTGTTCCCTTTACCTTTACTGTAACTCCCGGGATGGGCAGGCCATCTTCCTGGGCCGTAACCGTACCAGTAATTGTACGGTTTTGTGCAAAAACCTGCGTAATAGACAACAGCAGAAAGCACAAACTTGCTAGTAGAAGTTTTTTCATTTCGTTAATAATAAGATCAGTTAATAGTTAATTAATCATAAAAGTAATGTTACATTATCAAAAAGTCAAGTTAAATCTGATAAAACCATGACTTTTTTTTAAAAAAGTTAATTTTTAACAGTAATAATAATAATTATAGTACTAGGTATTGCATAATACAATCCAAAACATATATCTTTGTATTATGATTGTAGAAAACACACAAACCCAAATGAGGAAAGGCATACTGGAGTATTGCATTCTTTCCATCATAGCCAAGGGCGAAATATATGCATCAGACATTATTGCTGAACTTAAAAAAGCCCAACTACTTGTAGTTGAGGGAACTCTGTACCCTCTGCTAACCCGTTTAAAAAACAATGGCCTGCTCACTTACAATTGGGTAGAGTCAATTTCGGGACCGCCACGAAAGTATTATGTGCTATCGGAAGAAGGAAAAATTGTATTGGAACAACTGGATAAAACCTGGCAGGAATTGGTTTATGCCGTGCAAACCGCCATTGGCGAGAGAAAATAAAAACCTATAAAAAAATCACAGATCATGAATAAAACTATCATCATAAATATAAATGGCATCGTATTTCATATAGAAGAGGATGCTTACGAGGTACTTAAAGCTTATATGACCGACGTAAAACGTCACTTTTCGTCGTCGGCCGACAGCCTGGAGATCACAACCGACATTGAAAACCGCATAGCCGAAATGTTTAATGAAACATTGGCCAACCAAAACAAACAGGTTATTGTAGAAGCCGATGTTAAACTGGTTGTTGAGCAAATGGGTTCGGTTGAAGACTTTGAATCTGTTGAAAACGACGAGGCTAAACCGGCTGGCAGCAGCACGTTTGGTTATAATACCGAACGTCGCAGACTTTTCCGCGACCCGGATGATCACCTGGTGAGCGGTGTGGCCGCGGGTATTGCCAATTATTTTGACATACCTGCCGTATGGATCAGGCTGGCCTTTGCCCTGTCGTTAATTTTTGCAGGCAGCGGACTTATATTATACATTGTATTATGGATAGTTATACCCAAAGCCACCTCACGGGCCGACCGCATGGCTATGAAAGGCGAAAAACAGGATCTGAAAGGTTTTAAAAAGAACTTTGAAGACGAGATGAGCATGGTAAAAGAAAACCTTTCCAATTTTCGCCAGGAAGCACGCCCCTTTGTTTATAAAGTGCGCGATTTTTTGGGTGACTTTTTTGACCACCTGGGCACATTTTTAAGAGGTACCGGAAGTTTTTTGGGTAAACTCATAGGCCTTGTTATATTACTTACCTGCTTTGGGCTGGCCATTGCCCTTATTATAGTGTTTGTGGGTTTCGTTGCTTTTGGCAAAACGGATATATACCATATATTCCCTTTCAACATTGTTAACGAGGATACCAACCTGATATTCCTCTGCGGTGGTTTCCTGCTGTTAGCTATACCTTTATTAACACTGATATTGGTTACCATTGGCTTTTTATTCAAAAATGCCACCTTTAACCGCTCAATAGGCACTACCTTATTATGTGTATGGCTGGCTTCGCTGGGAGCGGTTGTATATTATGGAGCTAGGGCATCGGCCGATTTTAAAGAAGGCGCTAAGCTGAGCAAAACCATCAACATCAAGGCAACGCCCAACAATACCTATTATTTACAGCTGAATGATGCCAAATATTTAAGCAACGAGGATAGTACCCGCCTGCGCATCAAAGAAAGATTTAACGGCATGATCATTCTTGATGATGATTTTAATGGCGATGATTTTGACCACCAGGACCGCGTACACATCGATATAGAAAAAAGCGATGTGCCCCAGCCCATCCTTGTGGAATCATTTACCGCAAGGGGTCGAACAGATGAAGACGCGTTGATCAACGCCCGCAACATCAGCTATCGTTTTATACAAAAAGACTCGGTATTAAAATTTGACCGTCACCTGGAAAGACTTGGACGTACCATGTGGCGCGGACAAGAGCTACACATAACCCTGAAAGTTCCCCTGAACGCCAAATTGGTTATCGATGGCAAGCTCGACCGTAACCTTGACATTAACTTATATAGCTGCCTGCAGGCTAATACACCTCAAAACCCTGCCGGTTCTGTATATATTATGGCAAATGAGGGATTGCAATGTAAAATAGATACCGCAGCCCTCGCTGCCGCGGCAAAAGCTGATAGTATAAAAAACCATTTGGTGCCCGATACTGCAAAAACCGAGGACCAGTAAACTCAACCTAAACCTATCATTATATAATGAGAGCATTGATAAAATATATAAGCCTGCTATTATTTAGCGGGCTTATTGTTCCCTTTTGCAATACTAATATCACCGATAAATCGATATCAAAAAAGTATACATCGCCTCTTAATATCTTGTTTAAGGTACCTGCCCCAGATTCTGTGAAAAATACCAAACAGCTTAATTATAGTCATCAGGCGTTAAAAAATTAAGTTTGGACAAAGCTGCAATTACCGAACTAACCCGTCAAAAAAAATGAAAAACTATATCCTCATCATGGCCTTCCTGTGCCTTTCACTTTGGGTAAAGGGCCAGTCTCATACAACATCTATACTGCCGGTTCATATAGATACTGTATACTCTGATATTTTAAAAGAAAAAAGACCCGTTTGGATTTACACACCGGGATTTGATACCAGTTACTTTTCTAAACCAGCCTACCCCGTACTTTATGTATTTGATGGTGATGGTTATTTTGCTTCATTGGTAACCCTGATACAACAGTTAAGCGCTATAAACGGCAATACTGTACTGCCCCAGATGATCATTGTAGGCATTCCCAACACCCGTGGCCACCGCACCCGGGATCTTTCACCAACCAATAGTTCATTTGATAAAACCTCTGGAGGCGGTGAGCAGTTTACCCGTTTTTTACAAACAGAGCTGATACCTTATATTGATAAAAATTATGCTACCGCCCCTTACAGAACCCTCATAGGTCATTCACTGGGTGGTTTAATGGCTATCAATACCCTGATAAATCATACGGGCCTGTTTAATGCTTATATAGCCATTGACCCAAGCATGTTTTATGATAACGATGGTCTTTTAAAACAAACGGGAACAGCTTTACAGCAAAATGACCTTAAGGGCAGTAAATTGTTCCTTGGGATAGCCCATACCATGAACCCCGGTATGGATACCCTCCAGGTGCGAACAGACACCTCCGAAATTACCCACCATATCCGCTCTATTCTGAAATTGACTGATAATTTAAAAAAGAATCCATCCAATAACTTAAAATGGGCATACAAATATTACCCGGACGATGATCATGCCTCGGTACCGTTGATTGCCGAATATGATGGTTTGCGATTTGTGTTTGATAAAAACAGGTTCCCCCGTAACCAGCCCATGAACCAGTTTTTTGATAAGGCCTATTCGGCACATGATTTAAAAGCACTTATCATGAAGCATTATCAAATGATGTCGGAAGAAATGGGATATCTGGTGCGCCCTGACGAATCATTGATGAACGGGCTTGGTTATACCTTTCTGCAGCAAAAGGATAATGAAAAGGCATTGATGTTTTTTGATATCAACATAAACTACTACCCTAAAAGCTTTAATGTATATGACAGCATGGGCGATTATTATCTGGCGAATAACAACAAAGTGAAAGCCGGGGAGTACTTTAAAAAAGCCCTGGCCATTAAATACAGGGCCGAGATAAAAGACAAGCTGGATAAATTGGAAAAAAAGTAACACCCGGTATATTTTCGGCTAATATGTAATTAAACACCAGCCTGGTATTAAAATTTTAAATTAACTGTAACCTTCTTCCCTCTTTTAGCATCTTAATGTAAGATTCACACAAAGCCGGAGGTTTAACCGGGTTGGATAACATAAATTAAAAGAGTTGTAAATGTTCATCGGTGTTTTCAGGTCGTTTACCGGAAGTTTAGCCGTTTTCGCCTAAAAGCATTACTAAAAAACATAATCTGTTAGCACATTTGAACTATAAAAACAAACATCATGAAGAAAATCGCCTATATAAAATAACATACTAAAACCAAACCGCTTAACACCCGGGATCAACTAAAACTTATTCATCAAATTTTAAAAAGAAGCACATTCTTTAATGGCTCGCTATTGCCTAATCATTTCAACACCAAAATCATGAAAACTCTTATAAACAACATATTTTGCACCCTCCTGCTTGTAGTTATCAGCTGGAGCGCGTCCTTTGCCCAGGGGGGTAAATCAGGAGGTGCCAAAGTATCCGGCTCCTTACTGAACGAACAGGGCAAACCAATGGATTACGCCACCGTAAGCCTCATCAGGGCTACCGACTCAACCGTTGTTAAAGGCGCTTTGAGTAATGATAACGGTGTTTACACCTTTGATAACATCCGCTCAGGCAAATACCTGATTAAAGCTTCTGTTGTGGGTTATCAAAAAGCGGTGACCACCCCTTTCACCGTTCCGGAAAGTGCCACAACTGTTACCGCACCGGCGCTAAGTATGCGTGCAGGCAGCACCGAATTGAAAGGTGTAACTATTACCGGCACCAAACCACTCATCGAGCGCAAAATAGACCGTACCGTAATGAATGTGGAAAACAGTGTACTGGCAGCAGGCAACACCGCATTGGAGATACTGGAGAAAGCGCCTGGCGTTACGGTTGATAAGGATGACAATATCAGCCTGAAAGGCAAACAGGGTGTAACTGTGATGATCAACGATAAATTAACTTATTTAAGTGCCGCGCAACTGGCTACCCTATTACGCTCAACAGATGGAAACACCATCAAATCCATCGAGATCATTACCAACCCATCTGCCAAATATGATGCTGCCGGTAATTCAGGTATCATCAATATCAAATTGAAGAAAAACAGCCAATCAGGCACCAACGGCAGTATCACTGTTGGGGCCGCCCGTGGTAAATACTGGAGAGATAACACCAGCTTAAATTTAAACCACAAAGAAGGTAACCTCAACGTGTTTGGTACTTTTAGCCGTGGCGATAACAAAAACACCCGCGATATCTATATTGACCGCGTTACCCGTGACAGCACAGGTAAACCTACCTATTTTAACCAGCTCACCAGTATGCCGCATGTTTACCATTATAATAATTACCGCATAGGTGCCGATTATGATGTGACCTCTAAAAACACCATCGGGTTTGTGGTAAGCGGCTATTCAAACTCAGAACTGGACAATAACAATGGCAGTACTAAAATTGGCGCAGTGCCTAACCGGGTTGACTCATCCCTGACTACTGTATCCACCATCAATCAATCTTACAAGAACTTTGCCGCTAACCTGAACGACAGGTTCAAGATTGATACCAGCGGCCAGGAATTAAGCGTCGACCTGGATTATTCGAAATTTAAAAACAACTCTATAGCTCAATATAATACTAACTATTTTCTGCCCGATGGCAGCACTCCACACGCCCCTCAATTACTGCGTAACCAAACACCATCAAACATTACTATATATACAGCCAAGGTTGATTATACCAAACCTCTATCTAAAACCGTAAAGCTGGAAACAGGTGCTAAATTCAGCAGCGTTAAAACAGATAATAACCTGCAGGCACAGATATTTAACGGCAATAGCTACGTGAACGACACCACCCGTACCAACCGCTTTATTTATACCGAAAAAATAACTGCCGGCTATCTTAACCTGAACAAACAGTTCAAAAAAACATCGATACAATTAGGCTTACGCGGTGAGTATACCCAATCAAATGGTAACCTTTTGGGCAGCACACCGGTTGATCGCAGCTATTTTAACATTTTCCCAAGTGTGTTCATCAACCGTACATTGAATGATAAAAACGAGATCAGCTTCACTTACAGCCGTCGTATCGATCGCCCGGGTTATGATGACCTGAACCCCTTTGTATACTATCTTGATCCGTACACCTTTTCAAAAGGCAATGCCTTCCTGAAACCACAATACACCAACAACTTTGAGTTTAACTATACCTATAACAAAAGCATCAACGTAAGTTTAAACTACAGCCGTACTACCGATGTGATCACCGAAATCATATTAACAGAAGGACAAAAATCTTTCCAGACCAATCTGAACCTGCAAACCCAAAATTCTTACAGCCTTAATATCAACGCGCCATATACCATTACCAAATGGTGGAGCGGTAATGTTGACGTGAACAGCTTTTACCTGGGCTTTAAATCAGACTCCGTTGGAACCGGTAAACTAAGCTCTGGCCAGGTAACCGTACAGGTAAAAGCCACTCAAACATTAACATTTGGCAGCTACAAGTTTGAGATCAGGGGCGATTACCAATCACCGCTTACTTATGGTATCTATAAAATAAAACCACGTTACGGTGTCGATGCTGGTGTAAGCCACTCATTCGCCAACAAAAAGGCTAACATTAAACTGGCGCTTGATGATATATTCTTCATCCGCCGTAATAACGTAAGCAGCCACACACTGGGTAACGATTTTGATATCCGTCAGATCAACGACTCACGGGTTGGCCGCCTAACCTTTACCTACAACTTTGGTAACAACAAAATTAAAGCCCGCGAACACAGAAGCGGTGCCGATGATGAAAAAGGAAGGGTGAAAGGAGCGAATTAAGTTGGCGGTTTGCAGTTAGCTTCAAGAAATTCTTGCTAACTGCAAACCGCCTACTGATAACTGCAAACTAAACTACTGTCCCACCATAAATACCGCATTGCTGAATAGTAGCTTGCCGTTTTCCCAGAAGCTGCGGAATAAAGGATCATCAACCATATAGATCACCGAGCCACGACCCAGCGATTGTACACCCAGCAGCATACCATTAACGATCTTTTGTTTTGATTGTACGCCCACAAAACCCGATACATAGCTATTCTTTTTCACTGTACCTACATTCCAGCTATCCTCGCCTAAAAAATCGTAGATATCATCATTCAGTTTTAGCGAGTAATAATAGTTGGGCAAACCAAAACCAAGCGGATGCGTATTATCCAGTGTTAGTTTAAATATAGCGCCGGGGATCATCGAGCGAATGGCATCACGGTCGCGGTCGCCATATATTTTAATGTTTTCCTTTTCTTTGGCCTCTGCTTTTTCATCCTTCTTCTCTTCTTTCTTTTTCAGGGTGAAACCTTTTTTATCGGCCAGCTGTGCTACCGCATTATCAATAGCAATCAATTTACCACCTTCACGGATCCAGCCTTGCAGTTTTTCTAAAGGGAAATCCTCATAATTGCCATCCGGGAAAATAGCCACATCAAAATCAGCAAGCCGGGTACGGCCAAGGCTCTGGTAGTTTATTAAAGTAATAGGGTAGCCTAATTGCTGCTCAAACAGATGCCAAACCTCGCCCATAGCTTCGGCATTAACACCTTCGCCCGATATCAGCATTACCCGTGGCTGGCGGATATATCTTACGGCATCCGATCCCAGATCGGATCCCTTATCAACAAATCCCGAAGCCAAAGGCGTTAGGCCTTCATTTAGTGCCGCAGCCGTTTGGGTAACTACCTGGTCAAAATCGGCTCGGTCGTTACTGGCCCGGGTAATGAGTAATGAGCCTGCCATGAATTTTTTACCGGCCGCCTCAAAAGGTTTTTCGGAGTAGCGTACTTTGATATGTTTTTTGAGCAATGCGGCTAAAAACCGAACATCATTAACCGATTGCCAGTTGGCCACATAAGCATAGGCGTGGGTATTGGCCAGCGGTTGCGGCTCAACAATGCCCGAGCTTGTACTGGCCGGTTTCAGCGACTCTTTTACGCCATAGGTTTTTAGGCCATAAGCATACGGAAGCGCCCAAGCGGTAATATCGTAAGTGTTGGAGTCGGCAATAAAGGTTTTGGGTTCCAGCAATACATGCAGCAATATAGCCTTAGGTTGATGCGCGTTGATCACCATATCATTTGGTCCTACTTTATATTGCTCGGTTTTACCGGTAAAATAATCATACCCGATAACGGTTTTATTACCTAAGCCAAAGCCATACTGGATCCCATTACGCCCCAGCATTTTGGCCAGGGTATTGATGTTATTGTTATTATCATTTTTAATAACATAGGTTTTATACTCACCCGGAGGGTTGGCGCGGTTATTATCATAGAATTTTTTAAACTCATCCAGCAGCTTTTGGGCATTGGCCGATGCTATTTCAACTGTGCTCAAGCCTGTGGCATGGTGATGCGCTATGCGTTGCGCAAAAGTAAGCGTATCGCCGCTACGGGTAAGTACCGCCAGGCCACCGCTGATACCCCCCTGCTCATAGGTCATGCCGATAGAGCCGTTATATAAAGGATAAGTATCGCCATACGATGGATAAAGCAGATCGAACTCCTGTTTGGTAAAATACATCCAGCCATTCTGGTCAAAATACTTGGCATTGTTTTTACCAATGGTCACCTGGAAATCGCGCTGCCATTTGGTGATATCCTTATGATATGGCTCGGCCGCGGGTGCAAAATAATAAGGGGCGTTATATCCTTGCTCATGATAATCTACATGAACCTCGGGCAGCCATTGGTTAAACAAGCCCACACGCGCCTGGGTTTCCTTTTGTGCCTGCCAGGCCCAGTCGCGGTTCAGGTCGAAATAGTAATGGTTGATACGTCCGCCGGGCCATGGCTCTACGTGTTCGCGTGCTGTCGGACTGGCATCGGGTACGCCACCACGCACCGAGTTATAGAAATGTACATAACGGTCGCGCCCATCTGGATTCAGACATGGGTCGATAATCACCAGCGAGTTTTTGAGCCAGGCTTTAGTCGCGGTATTGGCTGGGTCTACCATGTCAAACAAGGTCCACATAGCGGCTTCGCTTGATGCCGGTTCGTTACCATGTACATTATAGCTCAGCCAGGTAATTACAGGGGCGTTAGCCATAGCGCTACCACTCTCCATACCGGCTAGGCGCAGGTTGTTATGACGGATCTCTTCCAGGCGGCCAATGTTCTCGTCGGATGCGATGAACATAGCTAACAGTGGTCGCCCCTCATTGGTGCTGCCAAACTGTTGCAGCTTTACATTTTTTGATACCTGGGCAATGTATTTAAAGTAATCAACAATGCGATAATGCGGTGTAAACTGATCGCCCAGTTTATACCCCAGGAACTCATCGGGTGATTGTATTTTTTGTGCAAAAGCAGCCGATGCGGAAACAACAGCTATTAAAATAAGGAGTAGCTTTTTTATCATAGTAAAGAAACGGTTAAGAGATACGCTAATATGCAGATAAAACCCGATATGCAGATGTGCAAATTTCAGATGTGCAGATGAAAACCCAATAAAGCATATTCTGTAAATTCTAAAATTCAGTAAATTCTGGTTCAGACATCATCTGAAATTTGCACATTTGCATATCTGCACATCTAAACGATATCTGCTTATCATCAAACTATGACCCCTCAGGAAGCCCTTCAAAAATATTTCGGTTACAGCAATTTCAGGCATCATCAGGAGGCTATTATTGAGCATGTTTTAAGTGGGCAGGATGTGATGGCACTGATGCCAACCGGCGGCGGCAAGTCCTTATGCTATCAACTGCCCGCGGTATTGCTTAAGGGACTTACCATTGTAATATCGCCCCTGATAGCTTTAATGAAAGACCAGGTCGATAGTCTGAATGTGAGCGGTATCCCGGCGGCTTTCCTTAATTCGGCCCAAACACCCGAAGAGCAGCGCCAACTGGTCGAAAAACTAAAACACAACCAGATCAAACTGTTATACCTGGCACCAGAACGCTTGTTTGGTCAGGAAAACAAACTGGTACCTTTTTTAAAAACGCTGAACGTAGTACAAATAGCCATTGACGAGGCGCATTGCATATCTCAATGGGGGCACGATTTCAGGCCGGAATACCTGATGCTGGCGCAGTTGAAAAACGAGTTCCCGAATGTCCCGGTCATTGCCTTAACAGCCACCGCCGATAAGCTTACACAAAAAGATATCCTCGAAAAGCTGAACCTGCACCGGCCGGCTGTGTTTGTATCGTCATTTAACCGGGCTAATATCACCTACCGCGTTATCCCGAAAAAGAGCAGCTTTAAACAACTCATCAGTTTTTTAAAGGAGCGCCCGGATGAGTCGGGTATTATCTATTGTCTTTCGCGCAAATCAACAGAAGACCTCGCGGCCGATCTGAAAGACGAAGGCTTCGCCGCCGAAGCCTACCACGCTGGATTGAACAACGGGGTTAAAGCCAAAAATCAGGAAGCTTTTTTGCGCGATGATGTCAAGATCATTGTAGCTACCATCGCTTTTGGTATGGGCATCAATAAATCAAACGTACGCTATGTGGTACATGTGGATCTGCCTAAGAATATCGAGGGCTATTACCAGGAAACCGGTCGCGCCGGGCGTGATGGTTTAGCCTCGGAGGCGTTATTGCTTTATTCGCCGGGGGATGCAGGCAAATTGCAGCACTTTGCCCGTATTGAAGGCAACGAAGAGCAAAGCCGCATTATGCTTAACAAGCTGAATGATATGGTGAAGTACTGCCAATTGCAATCATGCCGCAGGCAATACCTCATGAATTATTTCGATGAAGCTTTCCCGCCAAACTGCGGTTCCTGCGACGTATGCCTGACTGAGTTTAAGCGTTTTGATGGCACATTGATCGCCCAAAAAGCATTGTCGGCAGTATCCCGGCTTAATGAACGCTTTGGGGTTAATTATGTGATTGACTTTTTACGCGGATCAAAGAACGAGAAGATCCGCGAGGAACATAAGCAGCTTAAAACCTATGGCATAGGTGCCGATATCAGCAAGGTGGATTGGCAACGTTATATCCGGGAGCTCATCACCCTGGAATATTTACTGGTAACCGACGATGGCTACCCGGTACTGAAATTAACCAACCAAAGTTCGCTGGTGCTCAAAGGCATACAAAAGGTTGAATTTATTGAAACACAAACCACCGAAGAGCACCATACCGAAGCCGCGCCACCACATGAGGCAGAATTGCTGAGCAGGCTAAAAAACACCCGCCGCGATATTGCTGAATTGGAAAACGTGCCTTCATATATTATTGTGTCGGATGCTACCTTGCTGGAAATGGCCACCTATCTGCCACAAAGTTTGGATGAACTGCGGCTGATATCCGGCTTTGGCGATGTTAAGCTGGCCCGTTATGGCCGGGAACTTTTACAACCGGTTAAGGATTATTGCAAAACCAAAGGCCTGGAATCAAAAATAGCGTACAAATCGCCCAAGCGGGAGCGTAAAACCAAAACAGAACGCCCAGCCCGTGCCCCACGCAGCGGAACAGACACCCGTACCGAAACATTTAACTTATATCGCCAGGGTAAAAACGCTACGGAAATAGCCGCGGCAAGAGGGCTTTCGCAGGTAACTATCGAAAGCCATTTGAGCCATTTTGTACAAACCGGCGATCTGGATGTTAAAGAACTGGTTGCCGCAACCAAATTGCCTGTGATTATAGAAGCTGTAGAAAACTACGGCGCCGAGCGCCTGGCCCCTCTCAAAGAAATTTTAGGCGATGCCTACACCTATGGCGAAATTAAAGCCGTAATAAGCTGGATGAACAAAAGTTAGTATCAAATACCGAGTATCAGGTATCAAGACAAAAAATGTATAATTTTAAGGCGTTTTAATACACCAGCAAAAGTTTCAATGTGCAAGAAAAAGTCTTGATACTTGATACTAACGACTTGATACTAAAATATGACCACTACAGAACAACTATATCAGATATACCTGCAACACCATGTAATCAGCACCGATACCCGGAAAATTGGCAGCGGCAGTTTATTCTTTGCTCTCAAAGGAGATAAATTTGACGCCAACACCTTTGCTCAGCAAGCTATAGAAGCAGGGGCAGCCTATGCTATTATAGATAACCCGGAATATCAATTGGATGAACGGTATTTGCTGGTTGAGGATGTGTTAACCGCTTTACAAGACCTAGCCCGTCACCATCGCCGGGCTTTACAAATACCTGTTGTTGGATTGACAGGGACCAATGGTAAAACCACTACCAAGGAATTGATCAACGCGGTACTGTCTCAGCATTTTAAAACGCAGGCCACGCAAGGAAATCTCAACAACCATATTGGCGTGCCACTTACTATATTAACTATTGATGCCACACATGAGGCTGCCGTAATTGAAATGGGCGCCAATCACCAGAAAGAGATCGAATTGCTTTGCAGCATCGCGCAGCCATCGCACGGGATGATCACCAATGTGGGTAAGGCACACCTGGAAGGCTTTGGCGGTGTTGAAGGTGTTAAAAAGGGTAAAGGGGAATTGTATGATTATTTAGCCCCCCAGCCCCCTAAAGGGGGAGCAAGCCGCATTGCTTTTATCAACAGTGATGACGCGGTGTTAATGGAAATGGCCAGTGCCCGACATTTGCACCATGTGGTTTATTATGGTATACAAGATATTGACAACCTGATTAGTGGTGAAATCATCGAGAACGCGCCTTTGCTTACTATTCAGTGGACCAATAATACAACCGGCCAAACTTATACGGTTAAAACACAGCTCACCGGGGCTTATAACCTGAATAATATTTTGGCGGCCATTAGCATCGGTACTTATTTTAAGCTTTCGGCTCAAGAAATAAACGCAGGTATTGAAGGTTATCAACCCAAAAACAACCGCTCGCAAATTGTGCAAACGGCTACCAATACCCTCATTTGCGATTACTATAATGCCAACCCAAGCAGCATGACCGTAGCTATTGAAAATATGGATAAGATCAGCGCGAAACGCAAGGTATTGATCCTGGGTGATATGTTTGAACTTGGTGATGAATCGCCTGCAGAACACCTTACCGTTCTCCAAAAAGCGTTAGACACACCAGTTGATGAAAGGATATTTATCGGCAAGGATTTTGAAAGTCAAAAATCAAAAGTCAAAAATCAAAATCAGGCAGCTACCTTCTACCTTACAGCCGAGGATGCCATTGCCGGACTGAAAGCTCACCCTATAAAAAACTCCACCATCCTGATCAAAGGTTCACGGGGAATGGCTTTGGAAAGATTAGTGGAGTTGTTTTGAAGTTTGAGGCTCCAAGTCCTACGGCAGAATACCAGACTGTCGACTCAAGACTCAGAACTTCAGACTTAGAGCTTAGCAATTAAACCCGCCATCAATGGTCATGATGGACCCGGTGGTGAAACTCGCAGAGGGACTAGCCAGATAAGCTACTACCTCGGCAATCTGCTGTGGATCGCCGTATTTGGGGATGGCCATTAAGCTGCGGGCATTGTCTGCATGACTACCCTCAGCCGGATTCATGTCGGTATTCACAGGGCCGGGCTGCACCAGGTTCACGGTAATACCTTTCGGACCCAAGTCACGGGCCAGGCCACGGGTAAGGCCGCTCAATGCCGATTTACTCATCGAATACAGTGTACCCTGAGCAGCAACAACCCTATCGGCCATATTACTGCCGATGGTAATAAATCTTCCCCCCTTTTCCAGTTTTTGTGCCGCGAAAATTGCCGCCTCAAAAACCGCTTTTACATTCACATTCATGGTTAAGTGGTAATCCTGCAGCGTATGTTCTTCCATCGGTTTACCGGCATAAACTCCGGCGTTGTTAACCAGGATATCCAGTTTTCCGAATTTTTCGACTGTTTGAGCTAAAGCCAAGGTTATTCCGCCCTCTACCGCATTATCTGCCTTAACAGCTGATACATTTAACCCCTCGCCGGTTAATTCGTCTACCAATGCTTGTGCTTTTTCTTTTCCGTTTACATAAGTAAAAACCACGGTAGCGCCTTCCTGTGCCAGTTGTTTTACTATCGCTGCGCCCATACCCCGGCTACCGCCGGTTACCAGGGCTATTTTATCTTTTAATTTTTGCATTGCTATATTTTATTTGGTTGCAAAGCTATGCCCAAACATCTACATTTGCATATACTGATAAATTTGTATAGTACTAACATAAATGTAAGTATGAGAAAAGAAACCTCCACCAACCTGGAAAATGAAAAGCTGATCCTTGCCGGTTGCGGAACCTCCTATACACTCGACCTGATAGGCGGTCGTTGGAAACCTCAAATTCTATGGCGATTGTTATTGCAGGGCTGTATGCGTTATAGTCAGCTCAAAAATTCCATGCCCAATGTTTCTGAACGGATATTGATATTGCAACTGCGCGAACTGGAGCAGGACAAACTCATCAGCAGACAGGTTTATCCCGAAGTCCCACCAAAAGTTGAATACCGCTTAACCGATTTGGGCTTGAGCCTAAAACCCGTGCTTTGCTGCCTGTCTGAATGGGGCGATGCCAACCGGCCAAATAGAGTAGTAAGTCCGGAATCGGTGGTTTTGAGTGAGGAGGTGTAAGTTCTAAGTATTGAGTCTTCAGCCAAAAGTCATAGGTTTTTCCGGTCAGCAGATAAGCTTCGGGCGACTTTCAATTATTGAATTACTGATTAAACTCAATCATTCTTTTCCTCCGTCAGCAGATAAGCTTCGGGCAAAAGCGGGCAGAACAATGCTGGCATGTGCGGCTGTAAGGGCATTAGCAAACCTTGCCGAAGCCAAGGATTGAGCGAACGAAGTGGAGGTAAGGTTTAGCAGCCGTGGTTCTGTCTGATTTGCAGGGCAAAGGCCTTGTGCGGCAAAGAAGCATTTCTGCTGACTTGATTTTTGGTTACTTTGTATCAAGACAAAGTAACAGCCTCAGCGGCAATTGAGCGTTCTACGACATACTTATTCGCTCTGTATAGCATAGAGATTGCTTCGTTCCTCGCAATGACGCACGTTCTGAAATGACTTAACTCAACTCCTCAGCAGTAACTCTGCAACTTCTTCACCAACCAAACTACCCATAGCCACCCCCATACCATTGCAGCGTACGGCACAAAATATATTGGGTTGTATTTGCTTTACTATCGGGGTAATTTCTTCGCCAAAACCCATAATCCCGCTCCACCAGTAATCAATTTCAACATCCTGATTGGGCAATATTACCTCATGTAGATAGCTGATCAGTTTTTCCTTTACGGTATCGGTATGTCCAAAAGCCCAGGTCTCTTCGGCTTTATAGTCCAGGTTGCGACCACCACCAAACAGTACGCGGTTATCAATATTACGGAAGTAGTAATAACCTTCGTTAAAGTGATAGGTGCCTTTGAGCTTTAAACCAGGTACCGGTTTGGTAACCAACACCTGCCCCCTCCCGGGAATCACGTTGAGTTCCGGATAAAGCTGACTGGCAAAAGCATTGGTAGCCAGTATCACTTTACCAGCCTTAAAATTGCCCTGTGAAGTAGCGAGACTGATATGCTTGTCTTCATGGTTGATAGCTGTTATTTCGCAATTGTTTAACACCAGCACACCTAAGCTGTATACCTTATATAATAAGGTACGCATCATTTTACCGGTATGTAGTTGCCCTTCAAAAGGATTGTATATGATATGACTAACATTGCCGAAACCAAAATCTGCAATTTTAGCATCCGCCACTGCATAAATGTCAGGTTGGCTAATGGCCTGTTGCAATAATTTATTGAGATGGCCGATCTGTTCTATACAGTTTTGGGCGGTATCCTTTTCATGGCTCATAAAAAGTTCATGACCGCCATGCTGATAATAATCCATATTGGCATCGCCCAGGTTTTCCCGTAAACGTTGCAGACCCCGCCATTTATAGGCCACCAAACGCATGGCTTCTTCTTCGGACGATTGATTAATGACAGAAATTTGTTCGGAAACTGTACCAAAACAGGCAAAACCAGCGTTTTTAGTACTGGCTCCTGATGGTAAAAAGCCCCGCTCCAAAACCAGCACTTTTAAATGAGGCTGCTGTTTTTTTAAATGCAGCGCGGCGCTTACGCCAACCAAGCCACTGCCTATGATGATCACATCGGCCTGATCAATGAACGCGGTGCGTTCCCAATATGAAAATGAAGGTTCCAATTTAAGTCAAAAGTAAAAATTGCGAAGCACTCTTGAACACCATAAAACAATAAAACGTGAAAAATTCAAAATTCAAAATAGAACATTACACAGAATAAGGTCTTTTAGTTTGGCTTAGTAAATGAATCGGAATAGTTTTTGAATAATAAAATTGAAAGGCATTTTTGAATTTTGACTTTTAACTTTTGAATTAAAAATGAATCACTTATCAATAATAATTGGATATATCGGCTACAATTCGGCCTGGTTCCTGATGATCGCGATCGCCCTGATAAGCTTTATAGTACAGTGGCGGTTCAGAAGCAAGTTTAAACAATACTCGGAGGTGGCATTACTCTCGGGTCTGTCCGGCCAGGAAGTAGCCGTAAAAATGCTGCGCGCCCATGGCATATTTGACGTACAGGTAATTTCTGTTGAAGGACAATTGACCGATCATTATAATCCCGAAACAAAAACGGTGAATTTAAGCCAGGATGTTTTTTACAGTCGCAGTATAGCCGCGGCGGCTGTTGCGGCACATGAGTGCGGACATGCCGTTCAGCATGCGCAGGCTTATGGATGGTTAAGTTTCCGCTCGGCTATGGTGCCTATTATTAATGTTGCATCAACCCTAACCCAGTGGACTTTGTTTATCGGCATCATGCTGTTATTTTTCGCCCATAGCCCCTATGTATTGGCGGTGGGTGTTGCTGCGTTGGCATTGGTTACCTTTTTCAGCTTTATAACACTCCCGGTTGAATTTGATGCCAGCAGGCGGGCATTGGCCTGGCTCGATAATAATTACAGCATCATGCAAACCGCGCAGGAACATGAGCAGGCAAAAGATGCCCTTTGGTGGGCTGCCATGACCTATGTGGTTGCCGCTCTGAGCGCGCTAGCTACGCTGGTTTACTATGCCTCGTTTTTGTTTAACAGGAGAAACTAAGGGAAGAGAAGCAAGAGATAAGAATCAAGAAATAAGATCTCTGATGTAATTTTGCTTGTAGATCTTAATTTTATGTCATTGCGAGGAGGAACGACGAAGACAACCGACCAGAAGGAGCTCATTAATACCTAAAAAAAAACAAACACAACATTAATAATCTCGTAGCTATTCCATCGAAGAGAACACGAGGAGATCGACACGCTATCGCTCGCAATGACATGGTTTATTGAGGAATTCCCTGCCGATTTACAAATTCCCCAGTTTTAACTCATTTACCGCGAAATGCGCCGCCCGGGCGGTAAAAGCCATATAGGACAATGATGGATTTACACACGACGACGACACCATAAACGATCCATCGGTAACAAACACGTTTTTGGCGTCCCAAACCTGGTTCCATTTATTAAGTACCGATGTTTTTGGGTCATTCCCCATGCGCGCTGCACCCATTTCATGAATAGCACCTATGTTTTTTCGGGCTACAAAACCCTTCACATTTTTCAGCCCGGCTTTTTCAAACATCTCGACCGCATCATTTAACGAATCGATCTCCATCTTACGCTCATTTTCTTTGAGTTCTATGTCGACAGATAAAGTGTTGAGCCCCCATTTGTCTTTAACCTGCTTGTTAAGGCTCAGTTTGTTTTCATGATAGGGCAATACTTCGCCAAAACTCGCCATAGACATTGCCCAGCTTCCCGGCTCCGTTAGCGCATCCTTAAAATCGGCTCCAATACTCAGTTCGGCAATTTCCCTGCTCCACCCTTCACGACCAGCCGAACCCTGGTAACCAAACCCCCGCAGGTAATCGCGCTTATCTCCAAACAGGTTGCGATAGCGTGGTATGTATATGCCATTGGCCCTGCGACCAAAATAGTATTTATCCTCATAGCCTTCCATAATACCGCTGGCCGCGCCGCCCACATGGTGATCCATCACGTTATGGCCAAGCTCACCGCTACTACTGCCCAATCCATCAGGCCATACATCCGTAGCTGAGTTCATCAGGATCCAGGCGCTGTTAAAAGTAGAAGCGTTTAAAAAAATGATCTTCGCGGTATAGGTATACGTTTTATTGTTTTCAGCATCAAGCACTTCTACACCTGTTGCCTTTTGGGTATCCTTGTTATATAATACCCGGGTAACTATCGACCATGGGCGAACCGTAAGATTTTTGGTGGCCATTGCCGCCGGCAGTGTGGATGATTGTGTACTAAAATATCCTCCGAAAGGACAACCCAGCGCGCATTTATTGCGGTACTGGCAATTGGTACGCCCGGGTAATGGCTGGGTAATATTGGCCGTGCGACCAATGATCATGTGACGCTGCCCATTATATTGTTTTTTTATACGCGCCGATACTTCTTTTTCTACACAATTCAGCTCCATAGCCGGCTGAAACTGCCCGTCGGGCAAGTGCGGCAGGTTTTCTATAGAGCCGCTGATACCGGCAAAACGCTCTACATGATCATACCAGGGCGCTATATCTTTGTAGCGCACCGGCCAATCGATAGCTATACCTTCTTTAGCATTGGCTTCAAAATCAAAATCGCTCCAGCGGTAACTTTGTCTGCCCCACATCAATGAACGGCCGCCTACATGGTACCCTCTCCTCCAATTATAGGGCTTAACCTGCGTATAAGGATTTTCCCGTTCGTTCACCCAATAATCCATATTGGCTTCAATAAGTCCATGCGCTTTATCCTGAACAGGATAATCCTTTACTTTTGATTGCGGTGGAACATCGCGGTGCGGCAACTCCCATGGTGCTTTGGTAGCGTTGGTATAATCTTTTATGTGTTCAATGTTTTGTCCACGCTCCAGCATCAGTACTTTTAAACCCTGTTCGGTAAGCTCTTTTGCCGCCCATCCCCCAGAAATTCCGGAACCTACAACAATGGCATCATAATGGTAATTGTCCATAAGCAGTGATGATCGTTTTAACTGGTCTTTTTGCTAAAATAAAAATACGGTTTGTATCTTTTGTATGATACATGTATTTAAGACATATATTTAAAAACTTACGAGGTTTAAAACTTCGTAAGTTTTACAACCTGCTTAACCAAACAGACCAACCTCACATAACTATCTATCAACAACTTACCTTTCATGAAGCTTTTATGAAGAGCCACTGACCCTCTGGCAAATCTTAATGTAATATTCATGTTACCCCGATAGGTTTGGTTAAAATTTATCGACATGAAAAAAACAGTGAAAATATTAGTGGTGCTTTTGGTTACCTCATTAGCAGCAGTTAAAACCTATGCGCAGGTAAGTATAGGATTATCCGTACGGATAGCTCCGCCTGCCCTGCCGGTTTACACACAACCTCCATGCCCTGTTGACGGCTATTTATGGACCCCGGGTTACTGGGCCTATGCCGACGATGGCGGATATTACTGGGTGCCCGGCGTTTGGGTAGCCCCTCCCCGCGTTGGTTTTTTATGGACACCCGGCTATTGGGGTTATGACGGCGCCATTTATGTTTTTCACCAGGGCTACTGGGGCAGACATATTGGCTTTTACGGCGGGGTAAACTATGGTTATGGTTATGGCGGTGCAGGTTATGTTGGCGGCAGATGGGCAGGCAACTCCTTTCAGTACAATACCGCTGTGGTTAACGTAAATAATACCGTGGTACACAATACTTATATCAACAAAACGGTTATCAATAACAACGTAACAGTAAATAATAACCATACCAGTTTTAACGGTCCGGGTGGGGTCACTGCACAGGCCCGGCCAGAAGAACAGGCTGCGGCTCGCGAGCAACATGTACAACCAACCAATGACCAAATCAATCATCAGCAGATAGCTGGTAAAGATCGCAGCCAGTTTGCATCGGCCAATAACGGTCGCCCGGCTACAGCAGCGATGAATAAGGTGGATGGAAACCGTTTTAATACCGAAGGCCGCAGGGCCAGGGTTTCAACACCGGATGGAACAAATAACAATGCCGACAGAAGTAATCGTGCGCAAGCCAACAACAATGCCGATAACCATACCGCAGCCAATCAGGATAACGCGAATAAAAACGCTTCACCAACCGGCCAAGCTGCAAGGCCGCCACACCAATGGCAGACAGGTAATCCCAACGCGGGTAATACGCGGCAACCAGCTCAAAACCAGCAGTCGGCTATGGCCCGTGCACCAAGACAACTGGTGAGGCATCCTGCTCCGGGAAGACCACATGCAAATCCAAGACCACAGGAACACGAAAAACACAGATAATCGCTTTCCCCAAATTCAATATCATATATACGCAAAAGCCCGGTTGATAAATCAACCGGGCTTTTTTATGCTTAAATTGTAAACATTTGATTAATTAATATTTAATGATGATATTTAATTTAACCACACAAACCTTTCACAATTCATGGCTAAAAAGATTGATTCACAAAAAGTGATGTTAGATCACTCAGAAGCAAAAGTTAAATTACTAGGAAAATATTTGGATAGATATTTAAACATCATCGCAAATGATGGTTATACTGAGAAAATAAACATATTCGATTTATTTTGTGGAGAGGGATTATACGAAAATGGCGGAAAAGGAAGTCCAATCATTATTTTAGAAAACGTCAAAAAACTTCATTCGATTAATTCTGGTAAAATTGATAAAATCCCTTTTATTGATATATTCTTCAATGATATTAAAAAAGAAAAAACAGACAAGGTAGAAGGAATCGTTAAACAAAAAAACTTACACTCCGAAAGTTTTGGAAAGTTAAAGTATAGTAATAAAAACTATAAAGATATTGTACCCAAACTGGCTGTATTTACAGATAAATTAAAAAACGAAAAAGCTTTTATTTTCATAGACCCATATGGATATAAAGAAATTAGAGCAACTGAAATAAAAAATCTGTTAAAGTCTAAAAAATCCGAAGTCTTATTATTTTTGCCTACACAATTCATGTATCGTTTTGATGAAAAGGGTACTCCTGAATCTCTTATTGAATTATTAGATGACCTTGTAAATTATGATAATTGGAAACCGAATCAGTCTGTTTTTCATTTTATAGATCAGTTCAAAGAGGCGTTCAAGCAAAACTTAGGAAATGAGTTCTTTGTCGATACATTTACGATACAGAAAGATCAAAATACGGTTTTCTGCTTATTTTTCTTTTCAAGCCACATTCGGGGTTTTGAGAAAATGCTGGAAGCAAAATGGGAAATTGACACAGATGCGGGAAAAGGCTGGAAATATGAAAGATCAGGTAATTTATTTGAATCATTCAAAACTAATCCTCTTGAGAATTTATTACTAAAAAAATTAGCAATAAATTCCATTAATAATAAAGAAATGTATAACTTTACTTTGCATTCCGGCTTCTTACCAAAGCATATTAATGAAATTTTAAGTAGCTTACAAAATGATAATAAAATTGTTGTGACGTTAAAAAATGGTGAAAAGGCACGAAAAAATTCATTTTATATAAGCTACGAGCATTATAAACAAAATGAACTTAAAGTCTTAATTAAACTTAGTTAAAAATGGCACAATCTGATATTGAATGGACAGAGGTAACCTGGAACCCAGTTACAGGTTGTACCAAAATTAGCCCGGGCTGCAAATTTTGTTATGCAGAAGCAATGTCTAAACGGTTAAAAGCAATGGGCGTTGAAAAATATAAAGATGGATTTAAACTTAGAACCCATCCAGAAGTATTAAATACCCCCTTTACTTGGAAAAAGCCAAAGGTGGTTTTTGTCAATTCAATGAGTGATTTATTTCACGAGGATGTTCCACTTGATTTTATTAAGGCTGTATTTTCAGTTATGAATAACACCCCTCATCACACATATCAAGTGCTAACTAAACGTTCGGAAAGAGTTTTGGAATTATCAGGTCAATTAACTTGGACAAACAACATATGGATGGGAGTATCTGTCGAAAATGAGGAATATACCTACCGCATAAATGAACTTGCACAAACAGATGCTCAAACAAAATTCTTATCTATTGAACCTTTGATTGCCCCACTTAAAACATTAGTATTGGATAAAATAGACTGGGTTATTGTAGGGGGGGAATCCGGTCATAAAGCAAGGCCACTTAAAAAGGAATGGGTTGATTTTATTAGAAGCAAATGTGAAGAAAAGGATGTGGCATTCTTTTTTAAACAATGGGGAAAAGCAAAGTTCAATATAAACCAAGATGATCCAACCATAGATTCAGATCATCCCAAGCATGCAAAGGGAGGATGCGAATTGGATGGAAAGATTTACAGACAAATGCCGTCTAAAGCTGCAGCATAATTGCGGGCTTAATTCATCCTGTAGGGCGCGATCAGGTAAAATTCTGGTATTTGTACATTAAAGGACGCATTATCCAGCAAACGGTTCATCTGGTATTCGCCTTTCATGCTGCCCATATCAGTTTTCAGGTTACAGCCCGATACATACTCATGCGCATGCCCGGGTTCAATAACGGGCTGTTGGCCCACTACGCCTTCGCCTTCCACTTCGCGTTTTGCGCCATTTGAATCAAAAATATACCAATGCCTGCTGATGAGCTGTATGGCATAGTTACTCATATTTTCGATATTCACCTTGTAGGCAAACATAAAGTGGTCATTAGCCGGATTCGAATATTCGGGCTGATATATGGTCTCGATGGAAACCTTAACACCCTCAGTAATAGTGGTAACCATGTGAATTAATTCTGTTTAGTTTCAAATATAAACATCTAAACAAATATTACGCCATCTCAACAGCATATTTTTCTTCAATTTCTGCTAAAATTTCGTAGAGCTCCTCTAAAGTACCGGCGGTTACCAGTTTCATACGATATTCTTTAAAGTTTTCGATGCCTTTAAAATAGTTGGAATAGTGCCTGCGCATCTCAAAAACGCCTGTTTTAGGACCTTTCCATTCAATTGATTTTTGCAAATGCGTGGTACAGGCAGCTATACGCTCGGTAATGGTTGGCTTATCCAGGTGCTCTCCGGTTGCAAAAAAATGCTTGATCTCGCGGAAAATCCAGGGATATCCAATAGCGGCCCGGCCTATCATCATACCGTCAACACCAAACTCCATGCGCCAGTTAGCGGCTTTCTCCGGCGAATCAATATCGCCATTACCAAAAATAGGGATCTTGATGCGTGGGTTTTTCTTGATATCACGTATCAGCGCCCAATCGGCTACGCCTTTATACATCTGCGACCGGGTACGGCCATGAATGGTGAGGGCTTTTATCCCCACATCCTGCAGGCGTTCGGCAACTTCATACACATTTTTGGTATTATCATCCCAGCCCAGGCGCGTTTTTACGGTTACCGGCAAATGTGTGGCTTCAACCACGGCCTTGGTCATGGCTACCATTTTGTCAATATCCTGTAATAAACTGGCACCGGCACCACGGCAGGCTACCTGTTTTACCGGACAGCCATAATTGATATCCATCAGATCGGGCCCGGCAAGCGATGCTATTTCGGTAGCCTCGCGCATGTGGTCAATATCGCTGCCAAATATCTGGATACCTATAGGGCGTTCATACTCAAATATATCCAGTTTTTGGCGACTCTTGGCTGCATCACGGATCAGTCCTTCAGACGAGATAAACTCGGTGTACATCATATCCGCGCCGTTTTGTTTGCACACGTAACGGAAGGGAGGATCGCTCACATCTTCCATCGGTGCCAGCAACAGCGGGAACTCTCCTAAATCAATATTTCCTATTTGTACAGACATGCTTATCTTTAGCGTTGCAAAAATACGAATTTTACACCAAATGATAAAAGACCCCATTAAGGATATAAAACCTTATCAAACTGATATACATCCGCTATTACAATTACTGATCCTTTTCTTCTTCCTGATCTTTGTCCCCGGGATCGGTTTTTTTGTAGCCAAGGGCATCATCACCCTACTTTATGGGGCACAAACCTGGACCGACGTAGGCACCTTTAATATCGCAAATCCGCAGGTAAAAAACGGTTTATGGATCCTGCAGATCGTAAGCACCACTATTCCGCTATTTGCCATTCCTGTACTTTTTGCGCGTTTCATTGTGCGTAATACATCAACTTATTTAAAGCCTACCTTTAATTTCCCGCCGGTT
Organism: Mucilaginibacter sp. BGA-UO-ETr-C110; assembly: GCF_059567985.1. NCBI lineage: Bacteria > Pseudomonadati > Bacteroidota > Sphingobacteriia > Sphingobacteriales > Sphingobacteriaceae > Mucilaginibacter > Mucilaginibacter sp. BGA-UO-ETr-C110. Next base: position 5,503,769 of record NZ_JCAQPB010000002.1, on the reverse strand, counting down.
TTATTTGTATTGGTATTCTCCATCATGCTGTTTTCATCCCCGGTGATGGAAGTATTGGTGAATATCAATCAAAAACTAACCTTACCCGCCCCGCTTAAAGCCATTGAGGACCTGATGCGTACCCTGGAGCAGCAGGCTCAAAAAGCTACCGATGCTATGCTGAACATGAAAAACATTGGTGATATGCTTTTTGCCGTATTGGTAGTTGGCTTATTAACCGCCATTGCCGAAGAATTTTTATTCAGGGGATGCATCCAAACCATATTTATCAAATGGACCGGCAATACCCATGCGGCTATCTGGATCACCGCCATTGCGTTCAGCGCCTTTCATATGGAGTTCTTTTCGTTTTTACCGCGGGTGGCACTTGGCGTTTTCTTTGGTTATTTTGTAGCCTGGAGCGGCAGTGTATGGACTGGCGTTTGGGCGCATTTTTTAAACAATGGCTCGGCAGTAGTTATTACTTACTTGTACCAACATAAAGCAATCAGCCTTAATCCCGACGATCAGCATGTATTTAATTATGGCAGCTATGCTTTTAGCTTAATATTTATTTTAATTTTGCTTTACATATACAGGAATATAGCTCTCAAAAAGCCCATGTTTGATTTTTAATGGAAAAAGGCTGGATCAAAATTTTTACTTCATCCAATTTTTATCAATCAGAAATTGTTAAGCAAGTGCTTACGGGGCACCATATTGACACCGTTTTGATCAACAAGCAAGATTCATCACACAAGGCCTTTGGCAATATCGAAGTATACATTCACCAGGAGGATTTTAGCAAAGCCATCGAGATCATGATCCTCAACCAAATTAGTTTATGAAAGTACGCGCCATTACCGGCTTCTTTTTTGTTATAGTGATGCTGGGCTCAGTTTTGTTGGGCTCCTATGTATTCAGTGCATTTTATTTGATCCTTACTTCGTTTTGCCTGTTTGAATTTTACAAACTGGTGCGCGAAGGTGGTTTTAAGCCCAGTCGCGAAAGCGGACTGATCAGTGGCTTCCTGGTATTTCTTTTTTTCGCGGCCCAATGTTATTTGCCGGCCTGGAAGTTCATCTTTTTTTTGCCGGTAACTTTAAGCGCGGTTTATATACAGGAATTGTATAAAAAATCGCCGGCGCCATTCAGCAATTTGGGCTTTACCTTTTTGGGGATCCTTTTGGCGGTTGTACCGTTTTTGTTTTTCCATGCTATGGCCTTTATAAGTGGAAGTTTCAACTTTCATATCCCTATGGGCTTTTTGATCATGTTGTGGAGCAACGATACCGGGGCTTATCTGGCTGGTCGTGCGTTTGGACGTACCAAACTGTTTGAGCGCCATTCGCCCAAGAAAACCTGGGAGGGATTTTTTGGCGGCGTACTGATCAGCGCCGTAGCGGCTTTGATCATGAGCCATTTTTATGTGGAGCTTTCCTGGAAACAATGGGTGAGCATAGCCGTTTTAATATCATGCTTCGGCACCATGGGCGACCTGGTGGAATCCATGTTTAAACGGAGCATCAACGTGAAGGACAGCGGCGGGATATTACCGGGGCACGGTGGCTTGCTCGACAGGTTCGATGGGCTCTTATTAGCCGCCCCAATTGTTTACGCGTACCTGTACTTCATTTCAAATTAGTAGTTTTGTAATAAATAACCCCATACTATGACTTTTCATAAAGAAGGATATACCTCACTGGCGCTAACCATATTATTTTTGCTGGTTTTAAACGCTGTTATCCAATTTTATATGCCGCAGGCGCATACCTTAAAATGGATAATCTATATTTTCTCGTTCCTGTTTCTGGCCGTGATCGTGCAGTTTTTCCGCAGTCCGTTTTTTGATATCAGCACAGACGAAACTACGGTGCTTTGCCCTGCCGATGGCAAGGTGGTGGTGATTGAGGAAGCTGATGAAACCGAATACCTGAAAGACAAGCGTATCCAACTGTCGGTTTTTATGTCGCCGGTAAATGTGCACGTAAACCGCAACCCTATAGCAGGTGTGGTAAGTTATTTTAAATACCACAAGGGCAAATACCTGGTAGCCTGGCACCCTAAATCATCAACCGAAAACGAGCGGACTACCGTTGTTGTACAGAACAGCGAAGGTGTATCAGTATTGTTCAGGCAAATAGCCGGCGCGCTGGCCCGCCGTATTGTGTGGTATGTGAAAGAGGGAGATATTGTTGAACAAGGTCAGCAATTTGGCTTTATTAAGTTTGGTTCAAGGGTGGATGTATTTTTACCCCTTGGCTCCAAAATACTGGTAAACATTGGCGATGTGGTTAAAGGTGGTCGTACCGTATTGGCCGAGCTACCAAGCGCGTTAACCGCCGTTACCGCTACGGAAGAAACCGCCGCTATCAAACCGGTATCTATGGAATCATTGACTGCTTCTGCACCAGTTGCAGAACAGATAGCCAAAGAAGAACCAACCGTAATTGAAAATGAAGCACACCAGGGCGAATTACCACTGGTGATCGATCATCCTAAAGCCGAAGAACCTAAAAAGCCTGTAAAGAAAGCAGCGCCCAAAAAACCGGCTGCCGCTAAGGCTCCCAAAGGCAAAAAAGAGTAATCATTTATTGCGATATAGTAAAAGCCGGTCAATGACCGGCTTTTTTGTGTTTGGCTCCCTGTATGATAAACCTTGCATAGCTTCAACCCTCCACGTCATTGCGAGGTACGAAGCAATCTCTACGAAAGCAGATTCATTTGCTTAGCTTAAATTTAAACTTGTCATTACGCTCTGTGTAGCATAGAGATTGCTTCGTACCTCGCAATGACGTGCGCGGAGACATGCAAATTGTTGATAAGCAACAAGCCCAAATTTTTCCCATAAAAAAGGCCTTCCCGAATAAAAATCCAGAAAGGCCTTTTGCAATATCAAATACTTTTCCGCTATAAACGGAGAAGGGGAATTAAACTCTTTTTGATTTGATACGAGCTGCTTTACCAGTAAGGGCACGCAGGTAGTAAAGTTTAGAACGACGTACTTTACCTACGCTGTTCACTTCAATTTTATCAATGTTTGGAGAGTTGATAGGGAAGATACGCTCTACACCTATGCCGTTTGAAACTTTACGAACGGTAAATGTTTCATTATTTCCGGTACTGTTACGTTGAATAACAACACCTTGATAAAGCTGAACACGTTCTTTATTTCCTTCTCTGATTTTATAATGTACACTTACAGTATCACCAGCCTTAAAGGAAGGAAACTGCTTTTTTTCTACTGATTGCTCTTCAACAAATTTTACTAAATCCATGATTTTTAGCTCTTAAAGCGATTTTTAGCCCGTAAAAATCGGATTGCAATTATAGGGATTTTTTTTAATATATAAAAGTGTATTTTAAAAATTTCCACATTTTGTATTTTACTAACAAAATGCAAACAAGACAGGGCCTGTTTTTATAAGCCGCAAGGGACTTTTTGAGCACGCAAAAGTTAACAAATATAGCGGTAAAGCCATCGGAGTAAAAACTTTTTGAAAAAAGTTCTTGACTCTTACCCTACGTGATACCATAGCTTTGTGATCAAACAAATGGTTCAGGCATATGAAATTAAATTATTCAGTTAAACAAATTGCCAGGCTGGCCGGGGTAAGTGTGCGCACCCTGCATCTTTATGACCAAATGGGTTTATTAAAACCCGCCATACGTACGCGTGCGGGTTACCGGCAGTATGGCCAGGATGAGTTGCTGAGGCTACAGCAGATACTTTTTTACCGGGAGCTCGATCTTCCATTGAAAGAGATAGCCAAAATTTTAAACGATCCGGACTTTGACCTGGTGCGGGCCCTGGCAGGCCACAAGACCGCCCTGTTAGCCAGGCGTAACCGTTTAAACACACTGCTGAAAACCATTGACAAAACCATCATTAACTTAAAAAACAAAACCATGAACAACCTGGAAGAATTATATGAAGGCATGCCCAAAGAACAAGCCGCCGCATGGCACAAAGAGGCTATGGATAAATGGGGTGAAGATACCGTGCTGCGATCAGAAAATGCACTGCGAGAAATGGACAAGCTCGACCTCGACCGATTAAAGGCCGACCAAAAGGATATCGCCCATCAGCTTCAGCTACTACGTGATCATAGGCCTGAAAGTGACGCGGTACAGGAACAAATAGCCCGTCATTATGCCAATATCCGAAGCTTTTGGGGCGTAAGCGATCCAACAGACCTTAGGGCCGAAACCTATAAAGGCCTGGCTGAACTATATGTTGCCGATGAAAGATATACAGCAACCAATGGTCAAACCGACCCTGAATTTGCTGCATTTATGCGCAATGGTATGCTTTACTTTGCTGAACATAAATTGAAATAATTAACTTTCCAATTAAGAAATGCGTCATTGCGAGGTACGAAGCAATCTCTACATAGGCAAGTAAACATGCAAATCCGCTCTGTATAGTTAGGGATTGCCACGCTATCGCTCGCAATGACGTTAAAGTTATAATATTCTTATTCCAGCAGATCGGGCCGGCGGGTTTTGGTGCGTTCGAGGGCTTGCTCAAAACGCCATTTTTCAATTTCGGGTGTGTTGCCGCTCAGCAGGATATCAGGCACCTTGTAGCCATTCCAGTCGGCGGGACGGGTATATACCGGGGCATCGAGCATATCGTCCTGGAAGGAGTCGCTTAGGGCCGATGTTTCATCGCTCAGTACACCGGGTATCAGGCGCACTACGGCATCTACTAAAACAGCAGCAGGCAACTCGCCGCCCGATAATACATAATCGCCAATGGAAATTTCGCGGGTTACGTAAATATCGCGGATGCGTTGATCAATACCTTTATAGTGTCCGCATAAAATAATGATGTTGCCTTTTATGGAAAGCTGGTTGGCGATGGCCTGGTTCAGGCGCTCGCCATCTGGCGACATGAAGATGATCTCATCATACTCCCGCTCACTTTTGAGTTTTTCGATACAGGCAGCAAATGGAGGGATGGTCATTACCATACCGCTACCACCGCCATATGGGTAATCGTCAACGCTTTTTTGTTTGTTAGTGGCATATTCCCGCAGGTTATGCACATGAATTTCGGCAATGCCTTTTTTTTGGGCACGCTGTAAAATGGAGTGTGCAAACGGACTTACCAACAGATCGGGCAAAACAGATATGATATCAAAACGCATGTGCAAAGATAGTAAATCAATATGCAGATGTGCGGATTTCAGATGTGCAGATGAGAGGATAGAAACAAGAGAAAAGAATCAAGAACCAAGAAGTAGCGTCCCTTTTGATCTTTTCTCCTTAATCCTTCCATCCTTTATCCAAAATCAAATAGCTTTTTCAATCAGCCAGTGGTGCCCAAATGGGTCTATCACTTCTCCTTGCCGGTAACCATAATCATAATCCTGCACGGGCGATCTTACGCTGGCTCCAGCTGCTTCGGCCTGCGCCATCACTGCGTGTACATCTTCCACAAATAGCCCAATGGTTACGGTAGTAGCATGATATTTATCCGGACTAACAGCCGATGAGTGCAGCGTTTGCTCATGCAGATGAAACAATGATCCGACTATACTTAATTCCGATACATGAATAGTGCCGTCATCATTGCTAAAACGCCGCAGCTCAACAGCGCCAAAAGCTTTGATATAAAAACTGATATCGGTTACGCCATTAGGGATAACCAATTGCGGGGCGAAAGTTGGCTTGCTTTGCATAATGGGCTAATTTTTAATCTCCTTCCTCTAATATAAACACTTCTTCTACGGGTTTTCCAAATATGCGGGCAATTTTTAAGGCCAGCACAGTTGAGGGTACGTATTTATTACTCTCGATGGTATTGATGGTTTGGCGCGACACCCCTACCTGGTCGGCCAGATCGGCCTGGGTAATGTTCTTGATGGCGCGCTCTACACGGATGTTATTTTTCATGCCCGTTTTATTCTTTTATTAAACGGTTATTCTGGAAGATCTTCCACCTGAAACGAATGATGAAAAAAACTACAGGAGTTAGCATATTTAATATAATGACCGGTAAAAGACCTATTCCTCCTATTAAAAAAAAGCACAACACAAGGATAATATAATTTATATAAACTGACCATTGCAAACTTTCGAGCCGCAATTGCGCTATTTGTTCATCTTCCACTTTTTCTTTTGAAAAACCAATAAGTAACAATCCTATGATTATTGCCGGAATACAACCCGAGTATGCCTCCGCTACTTTAGCCACACCATTTATCTGATAAATGTTATTAGCATAAGAAGGAGCTGTATACACTATAAAAATTGCAGCAAGCCCCACTATAAATAAAATAATGCCCAGAATGCGAAACTTGCGCGGAAGTAAAAATCGTGATTTCATTATTGTAAAGTTTAATTTACCAAATGTAAAACAAACTTTACAAATGTCAAATATATTTGACATTTTATTTTTAAGTCCATCATAAATGCAAAATGCCCGTGAGGACACAGGCATCGTTATGAGCATTTGGGATGCCGAAACAAGTTCGGCATGACTATAATTATTTATTCTGAATCAAGGGATAGTCCTTGATCTTTATTCCAAAAATCCTTGCTCCAAAAAGAATTATTCGGACAAATAAACATCCAGCAAACCTTCGGGCAGGTTGACGTAGATCTCACCTCCTTCTACATCAATACCTTTTATAATATCCAGGTTAAGCGGGAACATCACTTCTTTATTTTGGTATTGAACAATGGCTATCAGTTGTTGCGGATATTCCTGCACTTCCAGGATCTCGCCCAGTTCGCCGTGGGTTTCATCAACAGCAATAAAGCCTTTTACATCGTTCAGGGTAAATTCGCTCTTTTTCTTTTTTGGTTTTAGTTTATTAGGTAGATAGATGTCCTTTTTTACCAGCATAGCTGCTTTTTCAATGGCATCTACATCCTCCAGGTATAAATAAGCATTGTTTTTTTGGAGGTACTTGATGGAGGCCACAAAATAAGGGATCAATTTGCCGGCCATATCAATAAATAAAGCGTCGAACTTAATGGCGTCCAGGCCATCAAAATCAACATATATCTGCATCTCGCCTTTAAGGCCTTTGGTTTTTAGTATACTACCTACCCTGAAACAATCTTCGGTCTTCATAAAAAAATAGCTTTTAAAAACAAAGGCGAAGCTGTTTTGCTTCGCCTTTGATGAGAGTTAAGAAGTTAGAGTTTTATCTCTTACTTCTTCAAAAAAATTATTCTGCGCTTTCAGCAGCGTCTGTTTCAGCAGCAGCTTCTTCGGCCGGAGCTTCCTCTTCTGCAACTTCTTCAGCAACAGGAGCATTTTTAGCAGCAATAGCAGCAGCTTTTTCTTCTTTCTTTTTAGCTTCAGCAGCCAAAGCAGCTTTACGCGCTTCGTCTTTTGCCGAAAGTAAGCTGGTTTTTTTACCAGTGATCTTACCGTCTTTTTGCTCAGTCCACTCTGCAAATTTAGCTGCAGCTTGTTCTTCAGTTAAAGCACCTTTTTTAACACCACCTTCTAAGTGTTTTTTGTAAAGCACACCTTTGTATGAAAGGATAGCGCGACAAGTATCAGTAGGCTGGGCACCTGTGTTAACCCACTCTAAAGTTTTGTCGAAGTTAATGTCGATAGTTGCAGGATTGGTGTTTGGGTTGTATGAACCTAAACGCTCAATGAAACGACCGTCGCGTGGAGCGCGGGCATCTGCTACTACGATGTAGTAAAAAGGTTTGCCTTTTTTACCGTGTCTTTGCAGTCTGATCTTAGTTGCCATTTTTTCTTTTTATGTATTCAACATGTCCCCGGAGTACTTTCTGCGGGGATGCAAAGGTATAAATTATTTGTAATAATTTAAAACCCATGCAATTAATTATTTATTTAATCTAAACGCGCTATGGGGTAATTGAAAAAAATCGCAATTTCAGGGCCATGAGTTTAAACAGAAAATTACGCATAGCAATTGATATGGATGAGGTAATGGCCGATACCATTGCCAAATTCATTACCATGTATGATGAACGGCACCAAACCAAAATATCGCTGGGCGATATGCATGGTAAAGAGTTCCGGGAAATACTCCCCCCTCACTTGAGCGTTACCCTCAGGGAGTATATCAATGAAAGGGGATTTTTTCGTGATCTGCCGGTGATGCCGGGCTGCCAGGAAGTGGTAAAAGCATTGCACGAAAAGTATGATGTGTATATTGCGTCGGCCGCTATGGAGTTCAAGTACTCTTTAGAAGACAAATTGGATTGGCTCAACGAACACTTCCCTTTTATTTCCTGGACCAATATTATTTTTTGCGGACACAAGATCCTGGATGTTGACGTGATGATTGATGACCGGATCAAAAATTTTGTAACATTTAAAGGCCGTAAGCTATTGTTTACTTCGCCACATAATCTTTTGATCAATGATTTTGAGCGCGTTAACAACTGGAATGAAGTGGCAACTAAATTATTACATGAATAAGATGAACAAATTTTGAAATAAATATCCTATATTTAAATGGTAGCCCCCCTATCATTAAATTAAAGTATGTTAAACCATACAACCATTGACGCCATTGATTGCGTACTTGCTTATGATATCCATGAGCAAAAGTATTTGTTTATAGGACCTGGTATTTATCCCATTTTAGGTATAACTGCTCAGGAACTTTATCAAAATAGTGAGGTATGGGATACCCTGATCGAAAAAAAGTGCCTTACCAACCTGAGATCTCTCGTTAAAAACCTCCCCGAAAATAGCACGGTCGAAACAAGTTACCAGATAACCACCCCTCAAAAAGCCGTTAAAAACATTACCGATAAAAAAAGCCTTATTACTGATGGAGCTACCGGGCATAAGATATTGCTAAGCACCATTAAAGAAACATTGGCTAAAACCAACTGCATCACCCCAACAGATGCAGGGCATAGTCAGCAGTTTTTAAACTCGCTTATTGATTCGCAAACCAGTTTTTTAATCCGTATAGATACCAACGGGAACTATACTTTTGTTAACAGGCAATATTTAAAAACACTGGGGTATAAAGCTAAGGACGTTTTAGGCAAACATTTTTCGGTAACAAGCTTACCACAAGAAGCTCATCTTTGCGAAAACGCTTTTATAGAATGCCTGGACAACCCGGGCAAAGTTGTTACGTTGCTACACAAAAAGCCCGATGTGCATGGCAACCTCCATGATACTGAGTGGGAACTGATATCCATAGTTAACGAGAACGGTGAGGTTTGCGAGATCCAAGGCATTGGTCACGACGTAACCGCGAAGATCAAAATAGAAGCAGAGATCAGGGACACCGCCCAAAAGCTGGATACTTTTATTGAAAGTATAACCGATTCGTTTTTTATTATTGATAACAATTGGCGGTTTGTACGTGTAAACGCCGCGTTTGAAAAAGTATGGGGGAAACCCCGCGCGGAATTGTTGGGCAAAGTAATCTGGGATTTATTCCCCTTACTTATTGATACACCTTTTGAAACCGCGTATCGCGATGCTCAAACCAAACAGGAAAGCGTAAAATTCATGGTTTATTTTGCCCCATTGAATAAGTGGTTCCGCACAGCGGTTTACCCATCTACCGAAGGTATAACCGTATTTGCCAAGAATGTTACTTATGAGATGCGCGCGCAGGAAGAGGCGCTATGGACTAAAAACAACCTGGAGGCCCTGATCAACAATACGAATGATAAAATATGGTCGGTGGATACGGATAACCGCTATGTTTATATGAACAATGCTTATATAGCACAAATAAAAGCTATGACTGGCGTGGCTCCTCAAAAGGGAGAGTATTCTTATAAAGACATGGGCTTCCCCCAGGAAGTTATTGACGAATGGGGCGCCTATTATCAGCGGGCATTAAACGGCGAAAATTATACGGTTATTTTAGAAAGCCTTGATGACGAAGCCAAAAATCCTGCGTTTTATGAAGTAAGATTTAACCCCATTTTTGCATCCAGTGGAGAGATCAAGGGGGTTGGTTGTTTTGCCCATGATATTTCAGCAAGACTTAAAACGGAGCAGGAGCTACTGAGCCAAAACAAACGCATGCGCAATATTGCCTCACTAAGCTCACATGAATTAAGAAGGCCCGTTGCCAGCATGCTGGGCCTTATCAATATTATGGACAGGGAAAACCCCAATAATCCTGAAAACAAACAAATTATCGATTATCTGCAAATTGTAAGCACCGAAATTGACGATGTGATACGCCTCATTGTTGATCACACCTTCACGGGAAAATAACCACGAAGGTTAAAAACTTACATTGACAATATTTCAACCAGTTTTAACAGATTGGGATTGATCTCGATGTGGTGCTTAATGGCGTGCTCAAACGGAGTATAAGCAATCTCGTTGTGAATAATACCGATCATTTCATTACGGTGTCCATCTCTTAAAGCCTCGACAGCGGCGGCACCTACGCGGCTTGCCAATACCCTGTCCATACAGCTTGGCGCTCCGCCACGTTGTATGTGTCCTAATATCGAGATACGGGTATCATAATGAGGGAATTTTTCCTGAACCAGGCGGCCAACTTCAAAAGCACCCCCGGCTTCTTCCCCTTCGGCTACGATAACAATTCTGGAGGTTTTATCTTTACGACCATGTTCCAGGCGGTTAAATAACCCTTCCATACCGCCCTTGCTTTCTGGTATCAATATAGCTTCGGCACCGGCGGCAATACCTGTGCGCAAAGCGATCAGGCCCGAGTCGCGACCCATTACTTCAACAATAAATAACCTATCGTGTGATTCGGCCGTATCCCTGATCTTATCCACAGCCTCAACAACCGTATTGATGGCGGTATCATACCCTATGGTAAAATCGGTACCCATTAAATCATTATCGATTGTACCGGGCAGACCAATCACTGGTATATCATACTCACTGCCAAATACCTTTGCACCAGTAAAAGTACCATCACCGCCAATGGCTACCAAGGCATCAATATTATGTTTTTGTAACTGATCGTATGCTTGTTTGCGCCCTTCAATTGTTCTGAAGTTATCACAGCGGGCTGTTTTTAAAATAGTACCCCCGCGTTGTATTATATTGGAAACCGATTTACGGTTCATGGGTATAAAGTCGCCTTTGGTCATACCGTCATAACCGCGACGGATGCCGGTAACTGCAATATCATAGTATATAGCTGTCCGCACAACTGCCCTGATGGCAGCGTTCATTCCCGGCGCGTCGCCACCTGAAGTAAAAAGTCCGATATTTTTAATCTGCGTCATTTTTTATCCTGATATGGGCATTAGGGGCCCTACCTTTAAAAAATTGAATAATTTAAATTTAAGTGCTTTTAAAGTAGCCTTATAAACAAAAACGCGGCTAAGCTTTAAAACTTGCCGCGAATTTACGTTTTATTTTTTTAACGGAGTACCTACTTTTTAAAAGCCGCGATGCCGCTATCCAAAAATTTGGTATAACTGGCTATATCATAATCGGCCGGCGAAGTTGGAATATCCTTACCGCTGGCATCTTTTAAAAAGTTGCCTTCACTATCCAACATCACATATAAAGGTTGTGAATTGGAGTTAAAGCGACTGGCTTCCAGATCGCTCCACTTGCCTCCCAGGGAGGTTATTTTTTTGCCGCTGTAGGCTGATACAAACTGTTCTTTCGGATCCAAACTTGCCTTATCGTCAACAACCAGCTGCAGCAGCACAAAATTATCACGCAATCGTCTGAACACTTCCGGGTCCGACCAAACATTGGCTTCCATCTTACGGCAGTTTACGCAGTTAAACCCAGTAAAGTCAATCAGGATTGGTTTGTGTGTAGCCTTTGAAACTTGTAAAGCCTGATCATAATCATACCACGAATCGAGTCCACGGGTTTTTATACGGGTATAATTGCCGGCATATTTCTTTTCGCCAATGCTCGCAGGCACAACTGCGGTTGGAGCTGACGAAGGAGCTGACGCTCCACCTGGTATGCTTGATAAGTTAAAATCCTGTGTTGCCTCTGGTGGTAAAAACGCGCTGATTGATTTTAAAGGCGCGCCCCATAAACCGGGGATCATATAAATCACAAATGCAAATACGATGATGGCTAAAAAAGTACGTGGGATAGAAAGATGAGATACATCGCTATCATGTGAAAACTTGATCTTACCGATAAGGTAAAGCCCCATCAATAAACCAATAGCTATCCAAAGCGATAGGAATATTTCTCTGTCGAACCAGTTCCAGTGATAAGCTAAATCAACATTTGATAAAAACTTAAGCGCAAAAGCTAGCTCCAGAAAACCCAAAATCACTTTTACGCTGTTTAGCCAACCACCAGATTTTGGAAGGCTTTTTAATGCCGAAGGGAATAAAGCGAATATGGTAAACGGCAGGGCTAGTGCCAAAGAAAAACCAAACATACCGATAGCCGGCCCCAGCCTGTCGCCTTTTGATGCTGCATCAACCAATAAGGTGCCGATAATCGGTCCTGTGCATGAAAATGATACCACAACCAGTGTAGATGCCATAAAAAAGATACCAGCAAGGCCTCCTTTATCTGCATTTTCATCCAGCTTGTTGGCTAATGAACTTGGGAGAGTAATTTCAAATGCCCCCAGGAACGAGATACCGAAAACAATAAGCAGCAAAAAGAAAAATATATTAAATATACCGTTTGTAGCCAACTGGTTTAGTGCATCGGAGCCAAAAATAATGGAGATGAGCAAGCCCAGGGTAACATATATAATAATAATGGATGCCCCGTAAATAAGGGACTGCCCTATGGCTTTCTGCCGGTTTCCGCTTTTTTTGGTAAAAAAGCTCACAGTTAGTGGCAATAATGGATATATACAAGGCAATATCACGGCGGTAAACCCGCCCAATAGTCCAAATATAAATATCTGCCAAAGCGTTTTGGGTTTTTCAGCCGGTGGGGCTTTTTGTTGTTGCGCCTTTTGCTTTGCCGCTGCCTGAGCTTTCGCTACAGAATCAGCTGCCTTTTTCCTAATCGCTATACTATCAGCAGCAGTAGGTATATCAGTAAACTGGACACCTGCGGTTGACGCAGTATCCGCTTTGTTTTTTTGTATAGCCAATGCCGATGTGACACCAACGGAGCAAAAAACAGCCAACACCATTAAGGAAGCCAGCACAACGCGTAAATAAACGCCCTTTTTTAATAGTTTCATTGTTACGTTTCCTAAGGTAAAATTATTTGCCTAAAGGAATAGTGAAATCAACATCTTCTGGGGGAAGACATTTTTTGTCGTTACAGGTCATGTACGTAAGCTTGCCGGTTACGCTGGTTGCCGAAGCCGATTTAAGGCTTATCTTTTGTTGGAAAATCACTTCTTTTTCAAAGTAGCTTACATTCATGCTAAAAGCTTTCTCGTATTTGGTTACCGGGGTTGGTTCAGTAGGTTTGCCAACCGGCACGTATAATTTTGAAGGTGTAAATTCAAAGGAAGTTTTTATTGGGCCGCCATCCTTAACGTTAAGCGAGTAAATATGCCAGCTAGGTTGAATGGTAGCTTTTAAAAACACAATGGCTTCTTTATCATTCAACTTTTTTGCCGCGTATGACCATCTTACCGGCGTTTCTATTTGGGCATAAGCCCCTGCGCACATCACTAATGCAACAATTACCAACAGTACTTTCTTCATTTAATTATTTATTTAAAAATTCAATTTGTTTTAAGCTAAACTCTTGCTGTCCGTTATTATTTTCAACAACCAGCATTCCATTCTCTTTTACGTTTTTTATAACGCCATCAAAAACCTGGTCGTTTGACTTGAAACGCTTTACCTGGTTTAACCAATATAGTCGGGATAAATAAGTATTCCTTACAAACAAAAATTTACCCGCCCTTAAATTAAGGTAATATGCTTCAATATGACCGCAAATTTCTGATAATATTGTTTTTAAATCATAATCCCTGTGTAAGATTTGTTTGAGGGATATGGCGTTGCCGGCCCCAGGTTCAAAATTCTCCTGGTTAATGTTAAGGCCAATACCGATAATGGCATCTTTGATATAAGCACCTTGTATATGCGTTTCTATCAGGATCCCACCCAATTTCCGGTCGTCGTAATAAATATCATTGGGCCATTTTATTTTCAGTTTTTCGCCCAGATAAGGGAACAAAGCATCATAAACACCCAGGCTAACTACCCGGTTGAGATCAAACTGATCGCTTACGGCTAAGAACGCCGGTGTCAGTAAAATACTGAAAGTAAGGTTTTTTCCGGGCTCACTATGCCATTTATTTTGCTGTTGACCCCTGCCTGCGTATTGGCTTTCTGCCATAATGACCGTACCTTCGGGCAATGGCTTGGAATTTGACAGTAATGTTTTAAGGAATGTGTTGGTTGAGTCAACTTGTTGAATTGTTACTAAATTTTGACCAACAAATAATCCCGAAAATATGTTATTTTGCAAAGTATAATAATTTTTAACCCAAGAACGTTCAAAACTAATTCTTTTTGATGGTAAAAAACAAAGTGTTAAATCAATCGGCCTATATTTCTGAACTGGCCATACATGGCATACAGGAAAAAAAGGGGAATGATATTATAAGGTTAGACCTCCGGAATTTATTGGGTTCGGTATCAGATTATTTTGTGATCTGCCATGCCGATTCAACAACACAGGTAAAAGCTATTGCCAATAGCATTGAGGAAGAAGTTTTTAAAGCTACCCAACAGGAACCCTGGCGCAAAGAAGGTTTGGAATACGGAGAATGGATACTACTTGATTACGTGGATGTTGTGGTTCACATTTTCAGAACCGACAAACGTGAGTTTTACGGCGTAGAAGAACTGTGGGGTGATGCCGAAATTAAATATTATAAAAGTGCTTAAACTTTCGTCACTATTACCCTCCGGGTGGAGTCATGGTACTAAACCTTTGTAAATTTTAAATTATAGATTGTAAGTTTGAGCTCGTAACAAAGAAATGAAAGATATTAAAGATAATAAATCAGAAAGTCCGAAACCTATCAGGAAAATAATTAATAAAAAAACACCGCCTAAACCGCCCAAGTTTAATATCATGTGGCTTTACGGCATTGTTATTTTAGCATTTTTACTGGTGCCTACGCTTTTAAGCGGTGGCTCGGGTACGCCTACTACCTTCAAGGATGTGGAAGGGATGCTTAAACAAAATGATGTTGAAAAACTGGTGGCCTACAAAAGCGGCGACCTGGTAGTGGCCGAAGTTTACATCAAAAAAGAAAGTTTAAACAAACCCCAGTATGCCAAAGCTGGCAAAGACCAGCGTTTGTTTAATACCGCAAACAACGGCCCTCAATACACTTTTACCGATGCATCATATGAGAGCCTGAAGCAATCTGTAGCGAATGCAGAAAAAGACATGCCGGAGGATCAAAAAGTAAACATCCAGTACGAGCAAGGGCATGAAAGCTTTTTATCAAACTGGTTGGTACAGGGTGTTATCATGGTTATCCTATTTGCCGGTGTATGGATATTTATCATGCGCCGTATGTCAGGCGGTTCAGGTGGCGGCCCGGGTGGCCAGATATTTAATATCGGCAAATCAAAAGCTACGCTTTTTGATAAAGAAGCCCAGGTATCTGTAACATTTAACGATGTTGCTGGTTTGGAAGAAGCCAAACAAGAGGTAATGGAAATTGTAGATTTCCTTAAAAACCCTAAAAAATATACTAACCTGGGTGGTAAAATACCTAAAGGCGCCCTGCTTGTGGGTTCACCAGGTACAGGTAAAACATTATTGGCCAAAGCCGTAGCCGGTGAGGCCCAGGTGCCATTCTTCTCGCTGTCAGGATCTGACTTTGTGGAGATGTTTGTAGGTGTAGGCGCGTCACGTGTACGTGATCTGTTCCGACAGGCAAAAGACAAGGCTCCATGTATCATATTTATTGACGAGATCGACGCGATTGGTCGTGCCCGTGGTAAAAACAATATTGTAGGTGGTAATGATGAGCGCGAAAATACCCTGAACCAGTTATTGGTGGAGATGGATGGTTTCGGCACCGATTCAGGTATTATTATCCTGGCGGCAACAAACCGTCCTGACGTACTGGATTCGGCATTATTGCGCCCTGGCCGTTTTGACAGACAGGTATCTATTGATAAACCCGATTTAATTGGCCGTGAGCAGATCTTTAAAGTTCACTTGAAACCTATCAAGCTGTCAGATGGTGTCGACGCGAAAAAATTATCGGCACAAACTCCGGGTTTTGCCGGCGCAGAAATAGCTAACGTTTGTAACGAAGCCGCTTTGATTGCCGCCCGTAAAAACAAAGAATCGGTTGATATGACCGATTTTCAGGATGCGATTGACCGTGTCATTGGCGGTCTGGAAAAGAAAAACAAGATCATATCTCCCGAAGAAAAACGCATTGTTGCTTACCACGAAGCTGGTCATGCCATTGCTGGCTGGTTCCTGGAACATGCCGATCCTTTGGTTAAGGTATCTATCGTTCCGCGTGGTGTGGCAGCCTTGGGTTATGCTCAATATCTGCCAAAAGAGCAGTTTTTGTATACCACCGAACAATTGCTTGATGAAATGAGCGTTTCAATGGGCGGTCGTGTTGCTGAAGACATTGTTTTTGGCAGGATATCAACAGGCGCACTGAGCGATCTGGAACGCATCACCAAACTGGCTTATGCCATGACCAAGATCTACGGTATGAACGGAAATGTTGGTAACGTATCATTCTACGATCCGCAGGGTGAATACCAGTTTAACAAACCTTATTCTGATACCACTGCCGAAATGATCGATAACGAAGTACGTAAACTGGTTGACGATGTTTATCAGAAAACCAAAGTATTGCTGAACGAAAAACGTGAGGGGCTTGAAAAAATAGCCCAGAAGTTATTAGAGAAAGAAGTACTGTTTCAATCAGATCTGGAAGAGATATTGGGCAAACGTCCATTTGACGAGCGTACCACTTATGATAAATTTGTGAATGGCGAGGCTGCTTTAAACCCGGATGTTGACAACAATGCCATTCCGGATAGCTTAACAAATCCTGAGCTTTCAAGAATCGACAGCGAAGATCCGAAACTTTAATAAACATCAATAATATAAAGCCATCAGCCCAGCTGATGGCTTTGCTATTTTTACCATGAGGGATATTACCACATCAAAAGAAAAGCTGCTCAAAAAGATCCGCAAGGCTCTCCTCGAAAAAAGGGATAACCCTTATCCCCAACTGGAGGACCTGCCGCTTTACGCATCTGATGAGGAAATTCCCGAGGTAATATTTGCCGAACAATTCACTGCAGTTAACGGACAGTTTGTTTTTTGTGAGGACGAAGTGCAATTTATTGAAACGCTGCTTACCCTGGCCGAAGAGCGCAACTGGCGTAAAATATATTGCTGGGAACCCGGTCTGCAGGAAATACTCAACCGCTTTGAATACCCTTTTTACGAAACCGACAAGGATTTTGAACAGGCCGACGTTGGTTTTACTTTTTGCGAAGCGCTGATAGCCCGTAATGGTAGTATACTCCTGTCAAACGGAAATATGGCAGGCAGGCGTTTAAGCATATACCCACCTGTGCACATTGTGCTGGCCTATACCTCACAGATGGTACTTGATCTTAAAGATGGCTTTAAGCTTATCAAAAAGAAATATGATAACCAGCTGCCCTCCATGATCAGTAATGTTACCGGGCCAAGCCGCACAGCCGATATCGAAAAAACCCTTGTGCTGGGAGCCCATGGGCCCAAAGAACTTTTTGTTTTTTTGCTGGATGACAGCAACTTATCTGAAAAATAAGTGTTATATCTTTAAGTTCTTACAGATTACCGTAAAGCTTATGTTGCTATTAACTTTTTATTTCACCAATTATTAAGCTAAAAAGACTTCAGATCCATCGCTTGTAATGCTTGATGTATTTTTATTGGGAGCTATTAATTTAATAACAAAACCCAGCAAAAAATGGAAAATATTGAACTATCTGTTGAAAAAACAATGGCGGCTCTTAAGGTATCTCTGGCTAATGAAATGGTGGCCCGTTACCAGGCCACAAGAAAAACATTGATTGATGAAACCTTTGGTATTAATGACACCCGGTCAATTTGGTTTTCTATTGATGGAATAAGGAATTTTATTAATAATCTACCTGTAGATGCGAGCGGAGTAAGGATATACCTTGCGGCATATACTCAGGATAACAAGCAATATCCCAACCAAACTACTGCTATTTTTATAGGAACAGTTGAAAAAGACGGGAGGGATACTGATGCTATGGAAACCAATGCATTATTTGATATTGACCTCGGAGTATTAGGCCCTTTCAATCAGGGCAAAGCATGCCCTCCTGTCTGTGGTTTTTTTATGGACTCATTTGTTGAAAAAACAATGATTCCTATTGAGTTATCAATAGCTAAAGAAATCATAGCCAACTATAACAGCACCAGGAAAACATTGATTGATGAAACCTTTGGTATTAATGACACCCGATCAATTTGGGTTTCACTTGATGAATTAAAGAGCTTTGTTAATAATTTACCGAAAAATGCCAATGGGATAAGGGTGTACCTTGCACTATATAACCAAAGTGAACAACATTATCCAAATCAAACAACCGTTATTTGGACCGGGACTCTTGAACAAGGTTATCAGACTGTGGATATAATAGATAAAAATGGCGCGTCCCTCTCCGCCGACAAAACAATGGCTCCTTGGACTATGGGCAAAGTATGCTCTTAATCTCTGATTGGATATATGAATCCGGGCTTACTTAAAGCCCCAGCCCGCTCTCGAGGAATTCATTTAAGAACAACCGTTTGACACTTATATTTAGTCGGACAAGTGTTTATTAAATATCAATGATAGTATTTATCTTTACTATCATTAATAATATTCATGTTTTATTTATATTTCGTTTTTGAATTATTTGCGCTTATAACCTGCGTGCATGCTTATAAAAAACTGGATCACAACTTTAAAATATTCTTGCCCTTTTTAGTATTTGTTGTTGTTTATGAGTTTATCAATATGTTCTTTCTGAAGTTGCTTTTATTACACCATTCAAATGCCTGGTGCAATAATCTGGAAGGCCTTATCGAACTGGTAGTATATGGACAATTTATGGCCTCCTTAGATGAAAGAAAACAGTATAAAACGAGAATGTACATGGCTGTTACTATTGGTATAGCCATAACCTTTATTGACATTCTTTTTATACATAGTTTCTGGACTTTAGCTACCATGGCTATTGTAGCACAAAACATTATATTGGCTACCATGTCATTTGTTTATTTATATAACTTACTTAATCATACAGACGAATACCCCTATTTGCTTAGCTTTCCTCCATTTTTAGTCGCGACCGGGTTGTTCTTGTATTCATTAACCAGTTATTTTTATTACGCATCCTTTGATAACCTATTGGCTAAGAACAATCACCAGTTTTTCATGATAGCCCATTTAATCTGCGAAATTAGTTGCCTATACATATATACATTCCTGAGCATTGCTTTTATATGCTTTGCAAGAGTCAAAAGTTATCCTGACATCCGATAGCAATTTCCCTCAACCTGCAATTAATTTATTTCCTGTCAACTTATAGTTTTAATAAAGGAAAGGATTCCTAAGTCTAACTAAGCTGATCCGTTTTAAAAATGATTGCCGTTTTAAACTCAATTTGATTTTTGCCCGGATAAGGATAGTTTCTAAAAAAAACCTATTTTTGAGTAACTTGTATTATTTACAGGTTTTGCACTGATCTTATTTACGTTTTTTCACCAACCAACCTAAGCTGGTAATTTCCTGCTGATATATCTACCCCTGTCAAAATTGGCTGTATTTTATCCGGGAATCGACAGCTTAATTGAATAAAAACCACAAATAATGGAACCTATCGATTTATCCATCGCCAAAAAAATGGTGGACCACTACGCTGCCACCAGAAAAAAACTGATTGACAAGGCACACAATATCAACGACACCCAGTCTATTTGGATATCGCTTGATAAATTGAAATCCTTTATCAACAACCTACCCGAACAAGCCACGGGAGTAAGAATTCATTTTGCCGCTTATGATCATGAAAACAAACACTATCCTAATCAAACTACAGCTATATTAATGGGGACCGTTGAAAATGACACACAACATACCGATGCAATGGAAACCGACAGCGGATTATTAAGTACTGAAGACCCTATGGGCCCTTTTAACCAAGGCAAAGCATGTCCGCCCTTATGCCCGTAACCAATTTTTAACCAATTTTGTAAGGCAATATCCATCAAAAGGTAAATGCTTTAATTAAAGTATTTAATTTAGCATTTGCCTTAATATGATCTTATGCTTGATGATCTCTATTTTTATTTCGAGCTTTTCTCGTTTTTTGTTTGTTTATGTACATACAAAAAGCTTGATCGCAATTTTAAGATATTTCTCCCATTTCTGGCATTCATCGTAATTTATGAGTTTGCCAATATTAAATATTGGACGCTATGGCATCATACCAATGCATGGTGCAATAATCTGGAATCAATTATCGAAATAATTTTTTACACCCGCTTTATTAGCTCTCTTGATAAAAGAAAGCAATACAGAAAAAAGGTAGGTATCGTGCTTTTTATAATAGTGCTCTTTTCTTTCATTGACATGATATTCATTCAAGGTTTTTTCATGATGAACACTATTGCCATGGTATTTCAATACAGTATGCTTACTGTATTGGTGTGCTTATATTATTTTAATTTGATCAATAATGTTGACGAGAACCTGGATATTATACGCTATCCACCATTTTGGGCTACCGCGGGGATATTATTCTATGCGCTTGCATTTATATTTTACCATGTAGCTTTCAGTTACATGGCTTACAAACATAATTATCACTTTTTTCTACTGGCTCAGGTAATACCGAATATTGCTTGTCTTATTTTATATTCGTTACTATCTGTTGCGTTTATATATCAGTATAAAAAAGCAAATTCCATTAATGCGATAAAAACATTGTAACATTTTTAATCTATAACAATCATTAATATGATCAGCCCATTCAGATATGCTGTTTAAGGATGAAGAAATTATTTTATTGGTAATTGCCGGCACCGCCGTAGTAATGCTACTGGGGGTTTTTATTATTAGCTTTTTATTGGTCTATCAAAAAAAGCAAAATAAAAACGCACTGGAGAAAGAACAGCTGAAATCCTCCTTTCAACATGAATTGTTGAAAACAAGGATGGAGATCCAGGAGGAAACACTTAACCACATTAGCCGTGAGCTACATGATAATATTACCCAAGTGCTATCATTTGTTAAACTTAACCTGGGTGTATTAGGTAGAAACCTGGGTGAGCAAGAAAAGATGAGGGTGAATGACAACCGCGAGCTTATTGCTCAATCTATCAGCGATCTGCGTAACTTGTCAAAGAGTCTTAGTTTTGAGCATATCAGTGTTATGGGCTTGGTAAAAACCCTGGAAATAGAAGTGGAG
The DNA here is from genome assembly GCF_059567985.1 of Mucilaginibacter sp. BGA-UO-ETr-C110. Lineage (NCBI taxonomy): Bacteria > Pseudomonadati > Bacteroidota > Sphingobacteriia > Sphingobacteriales > Sphingobacteriaceae > Mucilaginibacter > Mucilaginibacter sp. BGA-UO-ETr-C110. Next base: position 5,482,430 of record NZ_JCAQPB010000002.1, on the reverse strand, counting down.
CGCGTAAACAGAAGTGGGATTATTAGCCTATCGTTATCGGTTGAGGGCGATCGGTATGCCCTTGGCGAACAACGAGAGCTGGTGTTGTTCAGGATATTTCAGGAGGCTTTAAACAATGCTTTAAAGTATGCACAGGCCGATAACTTTAAAATGAGTTTGTATTATAAGGCACAAATGTTTAATTTAACCATCGAAGATGATGGTGTTGGTTTTGAGCCTGAGCTGCTTAAAGATAAAGGAGGCTCGGGTTTGCGTAACATCGTGAACAGGGCAGCTTTAATTGGTGCCTCGGCAATCATAAACAGTTCGCCAGGCAACGGCTGCAGTATTAACCTTTCACTCAACCCGCTCGTACAAGAAACTTATGTTAACGGAACCTATTCAAATAGCCCTGGTTGATGACCATCGCCTTTTCAGAAGCGGCATAGCTTCAATGGTAGAGAGCTTTAACCGCTACAATGTACTGTTTGAAGCCGCTCATGGCAAGGAGATGGTTGATAAAATCACCTCAGGCCTCATGCCTGATATTGTTATTTTGGATATCAACATGCCCGTAATGGATGGTATTTCAACCGCGCAATGGCTTAAAAAGTTCCAACCATCTATCCGTACCATTATCCTCTCGATGTTTGAGGATGCCGAAAAGGTACTTACCATGGTTAAAATGGGCGTAAAGGGCTATCTGCTAAAAGATGCCGAACCAAATGAATTTGAGGCCGCCTTGCTTAAAGTAACAGAAGGAGATCTTTACTACCCGGATTTTGTAACGAAGCATTTATTAAACAATTTTAATAACGATAAAACGACCGTTGTAAAACTAAATCCACGCGAAATTGAATTTTTACGTTTAACAGGAACCGAACTTACCTACAAGGAAATTGCCGATACCATGTGTATCAGCGTACGTACCGTTGACAGCTACCGCGATCAGCTTTTTGAAAAGCTGGGCATCAAGAGCCGTGTAGGTCTGGTATTATATAGCATAAAAAACAAACTGATCGACTTGTAATTTGCTAAAAATATTAGCAAATTTGTTGAATGGAACAGGAAGATAATCCTGGCTTTTTTAAAGGCCGGGGAGCGCAGTTAAACACCCACAACAAATTTTTAAAGAATAAGTATGTTGCCGAGCACATCGAGGGTATTGATGAGCCTTTGCTGGAAAATACCGCCACACAGCTTTTTGAGGAAACACCGAAAAAGATAGTAAGCGAATCAAACAGCCCCGATCTGAGCCACATGTATTCCATAAACCCGTACCAGGGTTGTGAGCACGGCTGTATTTATTGCTATGCACGCAACAGCCATGAATATTATGGCTTTAGCGCCGGACTCGATTTTGAACGCAAGATCATCATCAAACCCAATGCTCCTGAGCTTTTGGAACAGTACTTTAATAAAAAAAACTACCAGCCGGTATGTATCATGCTATCGGGCAATACGGATTGTTATCAACCAGTGGAACGGAGACTCAAAATCACCCGGCATTTGTTGGAGGTTTTTTTAAAATATAAAAACCCCGTGAGCATCATCACCAAAAACAACGTGATCCTGCGCGACATGGATATTCTTACCGAGCTGGCTTCTATGAACCTGGTGCATGTAAATGTTTCCATTACATCGTTGAACGAGCAACTGCGTCAAAAGCTGGAACCGAGGACTGTAACCGCTAGCGGCAGGCTGGCTGTGGTGCAGAAACTATCCGAAAAAGGTATCCCCGTAAGAGTGATGGCCGCGCCCATTATCCCGGGACTCAACAGTAACGAGGTGCCTAATATCATTAAAGCCGCTGCCGACCGGGGAGCATTAGCAGCCGGGTTTACTATAGTACGGCTCAACGGCAGCATTGCCGAGATATTTAGCGACTGGATATACAAAGCTTTCCCAGACCGCGCCGAAAAGGTGCTGAACATGATACGATCCTGCCATGACGGCAAGCTAAATGACAGCGATTTCGGCCGCCGTATGAGCGGCGAAGGTAAAATAGCACAATCAATACACCAGATGTTCCGAATGGCCTGTAATCGCTTTATGGCGGGCCGTGAAATGCCCGAATATGATTATACCTTATTTGTGCCCAGGAAAGGGAAACAGACAAGCATGTTTTAGATCGTTGATTTAAATGGCCTGAGGTTTTTGCTGACTATTTTATCCACCCAAACACCCAGAGTCACTCCAACGGTATAACACAGCAGATCGCTCCATAAAAATCCTTCGCCTAAAACCAAGCGTCCAAACAGCGTATGCCTTAAATCATTTATCCAAGGCGCTTTATACAGCTGACTAAGCTCTACTGTATAACAAAACAACAGGCTGACTATAACAAGAAATTTAACCGGTTTATCCACAAACAGAAACCGCACGATGAAATAAATCATCAAAGCCCAAAGGATATCGCCTATAAATAGTGGGATAAAAGAAAAATGACGAGACAACAGGCCTGAGATAATGATGATAACAATAAGACAGCCATATGTGATCCTTAACCTGTTCATTAATTATCCAGTAACCTTCGGTGGTAATTAACCTGCCCCAGGTGGTAAGACAAATGGATGGCCAGATGGGTTAAAAAATATCCTGTGCTTACTTTGGCGTCCATTACTTGCTGCGGATATTCATCAGCCAATTGTGCCTCCGTAAGCTGATCAAACGTTGCGGTTATCATTTGAGCGGTGTCATCTATTCCCTTCAATAGTTCAGCCCTTGGGATGGGTCCGGATGAAAACTCCAGTGGCCTGTTTCGGATATAACCTGCTTTACCCAGTTCCGTACCGATATAGGCATTCAGGTTGCCTATCAGGTGCAGGCAAAGATTACCAGCCGTGTTCGTGATCTGCTTATCAACAAGCCAAATATTTTGTTCGTGGCTGTATAGCTCCAGCTCCGTTTTAAGTTTTTCGAGATCGCGTAGAAATAACTTTTTTAGTATTGATATTAACATCGGTATTTATTTATTGCCGATGGCAAGATAATCAATTATTAAGGCAACAAAAAAGACGCCTTGAGGGCGCCTTTTTTTATCTTTATTATCAAATATCAGATAGACATATCAACAAAAATTGATTGTTTATGCTTCTTCGGCTTCTAATGCCATTTGCTCATCAACAAGGATACGTCCGCAATGCTCGCAAACGATGATCTTTTTACGTTGACGGATATCAGATTGGCGTTGAGGCGGGATCTGGTTAAAGCAACCTGAACATGAATCGCGCTGAATAGTTACTACCGCTAAACCATTTTTAGCGTTTTGGCGCAAACGGTTGTAAGCAGTTAATAAACGCTCTTCGATATTTCCGGTAGCTTTTTCTGCCTGTGAAACAAGGTCTGTCTCTTCTTTTTCAGTTTCGGCAGTAATAGTACCTAATTCTTCTTTTTTAGCATCAAGATCGCTCTTGCGTGCATCCAGATCAGCCAGGGCTTTTTCGTAGATCTGGGTTTTTGAAGTGATCTCAAAACCATATTCACGTATTTTTTTCTCGCTTACCTGAATATCTAATCCTTGTATCTCAATTTCTTTTGATATGGCATCATACTCACGGTTGTTCTTAACTTCGTTAAGTTGCGTTTCGTATTTTTTGATATTGGCCTGAGCTTCCTTGATCAGGTTTTTGCGGGTTACAATCTCATCTTCTACATCATCCAGCTCAGCTTTGATCTTTTGAATGCGGGTTTCAAGACCAGCAACATCATCTTCCAGATCGGCAACTTCCATTGGCAGTTCACCTCTTACCTGGCGAATCCTATCAATTTTGGTGTGGATGGTTTGTAGTTCGTATAAAGCTTTAAGCTTTTGTTCTACGGTTTGTTCCATTAAATAAAATATTTGACGGGGTTTGTATTTACTTCTGTTAAACGGACGGCAAAGATAGGAAATTTTTTCCGTATTATTTCATACAATAATTGCGCCGTAAATTGTTCACTCTCAAAGTGTCCGATATCCGCGATCACTATCTTTCCTTCGGCATCAAAAAACTCATGATACTTGTAATCCGCGGTGATAAAAACGTCGGCTCCTGCCGATATGGCATGCTTTAATAAAAAGCCTCCGGCGCCTCCGCAAACAGCTACTCTTTTCACGTGTTTACCGGTTAGGGCCGTATGCCTGATCACGTGTGTGCGCATCTTATCCTTCACGTGAAAAAGGAACGATTCTTCATTTTGCGGTATTTCTAATTCACCGATCATGCCTGCCCCAACCTGCTGATGCTGGTTAGTTAAGGCAAACAGATCATACGCAACCTCCTCATATGGATGTGCCAGAACCAGCGCCATCAGAATTTTACTCTCCAGATTGGCCGGATAAACGGTCTCAATCCTCACTTCTTTTTCCAGGTGACGGGTGCCCGGTTCACCAACATAGGGATTGGTTTGTTCGTTACCTTTAAAAGTGCCTGTGCCATCGGTATTGAAACTGGTTTCGCTATAATTACCGATGTTACCTGCTCCTGCTGCAAACAAAGCATCGCGCACAGCATCGGCATGGCTACCAGGTACAAAAGTCACCAGCTTTTTAAGCAGGTTATGTTTAGGTACTAATATGCGGCAGTTTTTCAGGCCCAGTGTATCACAAATACGTTGGTTTACGCCGCCCATAATATTATCCAGATTGGTATGTATAGCATAAATAGCAATACGGCTGCGAATAGCCTTCTCCACCACCCTTTCTACATAGGTTTTACTGTTAAATTTTTTAAGTCCTTTAAAAACTATGGGGTGGTGTGATATGATCACCTGGCAGCCGGTAGCAATGGCTTCATCAACCACAGCCTCGGTGCAATCAAGGGATAGTAAAGCCTGGGTAATTTCCTGTTCGGGGTTGCCAACAATAAGGCCGGCATTATCATAATCTTCCTGGTACACCAACGGCGCCAGGCTTTCTAAATACGCGGTAAGTACAGCTAATTTCATGAACGGTTGCTATAAGTGTGGCCTGTGTATATTTTACTTCTGATTACTCAGAATGGCCATCCGATGGCTTTCATAAGCCATTTCCTTATTATACTTTAAAGTAAGGGATTTATTGTTTACCAGGTCAACAATAGTGCCTACTACGCAAAGGCCCCCTGTTAAAAAATAAAGGATACCCATACCTATCTGCCCTAAAACAAACCGGTGTATCCCGGCCACACCCGCGAAGCCCAATAACGTAAAAATGAGTATTTCATTGGCATTTTTACGTTTACTGCTGTAAACCATATAAAAATACCTTTTTTGGTCTTCGCTAAGTTCCCCGGTGGCTTGCTGCAAGAAACCCATTTCTTCGGGGCCCATATCGGCAAAGTTCATGTAGGGATCCTGGTGTATGTTCATGTTATTAAGGTTTGTGGTGAGTGCTTTTTCAAAAATAAATATTTTATGCTATAAACCTATAAGTGAAGTAAGGTAATTTATTGGCTACTTATGAGAACGGTTCTGATGGTCCATTTGCCAACCTGAAGGGCACTTTTTTAAAACAGTCGAAATTTCACGTTAAGACGTAGGGGTAAATGATCATCCGGGTGTAATACGGATATGAAAGTATTAGTTACCGGAGCAACTGGCTTTATTGGTCGACAACTTACATTGGTATTAGCCAACGCGGGCTACGAAGTAAAAGCTTTATGCCGCGATACCGATCATCCTTATCTTTTCAGGCATCCGAGTATTGAACCCGTACTCGGCAATATCCTGTACAAACAAACGCTGGCCAGGGCCATGGAAGGCTGCGAGCAAGTTTATCATACCGCAGCCATGGCCAAAATGTGGTGCCGCAACCCCGATGCCTATCATGAAACTAACGTTACCGGCACCCGCAATGTATTGGAGGCAGCCACAAAAGCCGGCGTACAAAAACTGGTATGCACTTCCACCTGCGGAGTATGGGGCCCAACTATCAAACACCCCATGAGCGAAACCGACCCACGCATTACCGGTTTCCCTATAGCTTACGAGCGTACCAAATACCTGGCCGAACTGGAAGTGCAGAATTTTGTAAAACAAGGTTTGCCCGTAGTGATTGTGAACCCTTCACGGGTATATGGCGAAGGGCCCATAACAGATAGCAATACGGTTGGCAAAATGGTATCGGGCTATTTAAAGGGGCGGTGGCGTTTTATCCCCGGTAATGGCGAACAGGTGGCTAATTACGCTTTTTTGGATGACGTGGTAGCCGGGCATATCGCCGCTATGTGCAAGGGCATTCCCGGGGAGCGTTACATTTTAGGAGGTCATGACATCAGCTTTAATGATTTTTTTAAAACCCTGCACGACGTTTCAGGTAAGCAATTGAACATGATCCGGATACCGCTAAAGCTTATTCAATTTTACAGCCAGCTGGAATGGCTCAAAACCAGAATCACCGGTATTCCTCCTATCTTTTTACCAGAGTTTGCCGACAGGCTTAAATACGATCAGAAATATAGCAGCAATAAAGCCGTAATCCAGCTGGGTTATAATATAACTCCCTTTGCTGAAGGTTTAGCCAAAACGGTTAACCATTTAAAAGGATCGAAGAGTAAGGAGAATGAGAACAACAAAAGTCTTTTGAACGACAATTTAAATAATCATCAATCAGCGCAATTATGCAATTAACCGCTATTGTAACCGGCGCCAGTGAAGGCCTCGGAAAATCATTTGCCATTGAATTAGCGGGCAGAAATATAAACCTGGTGTTAGTTGCCCTACCCGGATCTGGATTGCCAGAACTGGCATCTTTTATCCGCAAAAACTTTGGGGTGACGGTTCATCATTTAGAAATTGACCTGACCCATACCGAAAGTTATGCTGAAATTTTTACCTGGTTGGAAGAGCTCCATATCACAACGCATCTGCTTATCAACAATGCCGGGTTGGGCAATTGGTCGTGGTTTGAGGATAAAAATATCGCTTTTTATAAAATGCAGATAGAACTGAACGTGATCACGCCCGTGCTGCTTACCCGGCTATTCCTGGCTCAAGCTGATGCATCCGTTACTTCCTATATTTTAAATGTGGGTAGCTTAGGCGGCCTCTTCCTGGTACCTAAAAAGCAGGTGTACGGTGCCACCAAATCATTTATCCGTTACTTTACCAAGTGTTTGCAGCTGGAGCTATATGGCTCAAATGTAAAACTCAGCCTACTGAGTCCCGGTGGCATCAATACCAAACCCGAGCTGCTGGTGATGAACAATACCTTGAAAGGGATCTCTAAAGCTACTATACTGGAACCCGAACAGGTGGCCCGCATAGCTATTGACGGATTACTGAAAGGCAAAAAAGAGATCATCCCGGGAGTAGTTAACCGCCTGCTGGTTTTATTGAATAGTTTACTACCGGCATATATAAAAGATAATATCATCAAACGAAGATTAAACACTATTTTAGTATCCTGAATTGAATATGATCCTATCGTTACCTATATACAGGCTTATCAAAAATTTGCGTAGCTATTTTAATCGCACCAGCAATACCTGTGAGGTAATTGACGATGAGATCATCATTGTTAATTCGGGTAGCCTGCGCGGACTAATCCTGGAGTTTCATTACAATTTTTGCCAGGTAAAGATCCGGGGACGGTTAAACCTCTGCATTGATATTACCCGCGATGTTTCTGTTGATGTACTCATGCGGATACTGGCAAGCCACAATATCATTTCGAGCCCCCCTGTTGGATAAAAAGATCAAAGACAAAAGGAAAAGGGACCTATGAAGGTCATTGGTTTCACCTATAAAAAGAAAATCCTTGCTCTTTTATCCTTTTGTCCTTTGTCCTCTTAAGGGGCAAAAATTTTGTTACTTTTGTAGCTATTGCTATTTTATTTATGAGCGAAGAGAGATCACTGAACTTTTTAGAAGAGATTGTTGAAGAAGATATAGCTGCCGGAAAAAACGGAGGCAGGGTATTAACCCGTTTTCCGCCCGAGCCAAATGGTTATTTACACATCGGGCATTCTAAATCCATTTGTTTAAACTTTGGACTGGCGCAAAAATATAACGGAAAAACCAATCTGCGTTTTGACGATACCAACCCTACCAAAGAAGAAACCGAGTATGTTGACAGCATTAAGGAGGATATCAAATGGCTTGGCTTTGAATGGGCCGAGGAATTGTATGCTTCTGATTATTTCGACCAACTATATGAATTTGCCGTAACCCTGATCAAAAACGATTTGGCTTATGTTGATGACAGCACCGCCGAGGAGATAGCTAAACAAAAAGGAACTCCAACCGAACCAGGTACGCCTAACCAGTACCGCAGCCGCTCGGTTGAAGAAAACCTGCAGCTGTTTGCCGATATGAAGGCCGGTAAATATCCGGATGGCGCTAAAGTACTGCGGGCAAAGGTCGATCTGGCATCGCCAAACATGCACTTGCGTGATCCTTTGATGTACCGCATTAAACATGCACATCATCACCGCACGGGCGATAAATGGTGTATCTATCCGATGTATGATTTTGCCCATGGCGAATCAGATGCTATCGAAAAGATCACCCACTCTGTTTGTACACTGGAGTTTGTGCCACACCGTCCGCTATATGACTGGTTTATTGAAAAGCTCGATCTTTTTCCGTCAAAACAATATGAATTTGCCCGTTTAAACCTCAACTATACTGTGATGAGCAAGCGCAAGCTGCTGCAACTGGTTGAGGATAAACATGTAGAAGGCTGGGACGATCCGCGGATGCCTACTATTAGTGGCTTGCGTCGTCGTGGTTATACGCCTGCCAGTATCCGCGAATTTTGCGAACGCATCGGCGTAGCCAAGCGCGAAAACATGATCGACGTTGGTTTGCTCGAGTTCTGTATCCGCGAGGATCTGAACAAAACCGCCTGGCGCCGTATGGCTGTGCTTGACCCGATCAAATGCGTCCTGACCAACTATCCCGAAGGTGAAACCGAAATTATGCACGGCGAAAACAACCCGGAGGAAGAAGGTGGTGATGGCAGTCGCGAGTTTCCGTTTAGCCGCGAGCTGTGGATAGAACGTGAGGACTTTATGGAAGAGCCACCCAAGAAATTCTTCCGTCTGGGCGTAGGCCTGATGGTGCGTTTAAAAAATGCCTACATCATCCGCTGCGACAGCTTTGTAAAAGATGCTGATGGCAATGTAACCGAGATCCACTGTACCTATCTGCCCGAGTCAAAATCGGGTAATGATACCAGCGGCATCAACGTAAAAGGCACCATCCACTGGGTAAGTGTACCACACGCCAAAACTGCCGAAGTTAGATTGTACGACCGCCTGTTCCAGGTTGAAGATCCATCCAACGAGGATGGCGACTTTAAAGATTACCTGAACCCGAGCAGTTTGCAAATATTGCCTAAGGCCTATATCGAACCCGACCTGGCCAAGGCCACACCGGGCAAAGCTATACAGTTTATGCGCAAAGGCTATTTTACTTTAGATAAATACTCCACTCCAGATCACCTGGTGTTTAACCGCACAGTGACCTTGAAGGATGGCTGGGTGAAGAAATAGTTTGCAGTTAGCTGCTTGCTGTAAGCAATGCACCGCATTTTTAAGAAAGCAGTTTGTATGGTTTATAACCAAATGCAAACTGCTTTTTGCTTTATCATACTTTTCTAACTGCAAACCGACCACCGCAAACTGGCGCCTAATGGGGCTTTTCTTATTTCCGGAGTAAGGGTATATGTCTATTAAAGTGTTCTATTTTTATGAAAAAGTTAACGCTATCCATCCTGTTGCTCATATTCCTGATGAGCTGTAAAACTCAACAAATATCCTTGGGCTTATCTGAGCAGAAATTTACCAGAGAGCATCCTGCTGCAACACGTGTTGAACTCTCCGTATACAGAACCGTTTACCAGGATAACCAGACCACCGAATTTTATTATTTTAAAGACGGCAAGCTATATAAAATGGACCATGGATTTACGCCTTACGGGGCCACAAAACCGCAGCCTACCCGTTAAGGAGTTCCCCCTTCAGGGGGTCAGGGGGCATACTTTTTATACACATTATACAGAATATTCAGATCGAATTCGGTCATGGTTGGAGTTTCGTCGGTTTGGACGAAATGGCGCTTGAAGGCAACGATGGCGGCGGTCAGATCGCGGGTATCATAGCCGATGAGCTTGAGAGCCGTGGCATAGTCGAAATTATCGGGCGGAACCTCCAGCAGGTAATCGCGCCAGTAACCGAAGCCTTTATCGGCCAGCAATTGCCAGGGAAAGAAAGGTCCCGGGTCGGGTTTGCGCAAGGGGGCTATATCCTGGTGACCAATAAAGTTACTCGTCGGTATGCCATAAGCCTTTTTAAGCTGCGTTAACAGTGCCAGCAAACTTTTCACCTGCGTATCATTAAAAGGCTCGTGGCCATTATTATCTATCTCGATGCCGATAGAACAGCTGTTCATATCGCTGATACTTCCCCATCGACTGATACCTGCATGCCAGGCCCGCAGATAATCGTTCAGCATGTGGTATACTTTGCCGTCTTTGGCTACCACGTAATGGGCGCTCACCTGCGGTTTTACCAGGGTGAATGTTTTAAGCGTTTGCTGTATAGAATCCTGCGCGGTAAAATGGATGATCACATAATTAGGCTTACGCAGGTTAAAGTTCACCGTACCCACCCACTCACTTGGTATATTGACACCCGCGCTATCCACCAGCATGGCGGGCTGCGTTTGCTCGATCACCTTCACCACCGAATCCGTTTTGTTGGTATACACCTTATTGGTTAAGGCATAAGGCCCCTTCGGCGAACAAGAGCTCAAAGCCGCCAATGCGACTATGGAGAATATGGCGTAATGGTAGTTTTTCATGCGTGTTGCTAATGTAAGCAAATAACGTATGAAGCGGGAAAGCGTTTTAGTTGATGCGTGGAGAGTCAGGGAATTGTTACGTTGGAGAAACTTGCTTAGATGCCGTATATTTTATAAATGAGTCTAACGTTAGTATTTTATTGCGGTACTCTTCTGGAAATGTTTCAAGGTATGGTTTAGGAACCACCAAACGCACACCTTCTTTATACATTTCGAATAACTGATTTTTCGAGATGCCTTGCTGCAAGGTAAATAAATGTTTTATTTCAATTCGATCTGCCTCATTAATTACTTGTCTCCACCGATCCTTACATGTAGTTTTCGCTGCAAGAAAAACCAAATTTCTATCATCAAACTTAGAATCATGATATTTTATTTGGCTTGGAAATATAAAATCCGGCTTTTTATTATCCTCCGTAATTCCTTGAGCAGCATATTTTAAATCAAAGTTCTTAAATACTTCCTCCAAATGATATTCCAAAGATTTTCCTGCCCTACTTTTTCTTCTATTTAATATCGTATTTGCTATAACGACCAGCTCTTCTACACTTTTAAATGGTGTCTTAATTGTTTCGGAATATACCTCAAGCTCAATCGTTTTAAAAAGCTGGTATTCTGCATCCAACCACTTTAATAGTAGCTTATCAGGATTAGCCCTAACATCATTTAAAGTAATATTATAAGATGAATTGTAACAATTTCTCGCATTAGTTGATAAACTTATTGTTGATGGAAATCCTTTTATTGATAACTGGTTAAAGCATTGCAAAAGCCTATCTTCTGTAGTGAAAACACCCACCTTCTCAATTAGTCTATTTGTTTCATTTGAAGTAATATTAAAAGCCGTAAAGAAAGATTCAATATCCTCATCTAGGCTTAAAACAAATCCTTCATAATAGTCACCATCTATTTGAGATATAACTAATAAATCTCCAACGTTATTTTCAGTTAAAAAAGGGAAATTTCTACCAAACCTTGTTAATCTATATTCATTCCTCGAACCGACACCATAGTAAATAAATCGACTAGTTGTTTCAAAACTATCTTGCCATTTTATGTGAACAAATCTGTCTTTATTCTCTCCTTTTATTCCAGGTGTATCAAACATTAATGAAAATGAATTTTTAGGAACATAAAATCCACTTTGGTGAGCTCCTGTTTCACCGGCATCATTTGAGGAAATGAATTTACAAAATGACTTTAAAGCATTTTGAACCGAAATTATCGCTTGTTCTACTATACTACTCATGTTGAAGTAAATTTACTATTTCTTTCCCTACAGCCTGAATTAGTGGTGTCACAACCGAATTTCCAAATTGTTTATATGCCTGATTATCTGAAACAGGTATTCTAAAACTTTTATTTCCCTTATTTACAGGATACCCCTGCAATGCTGCGCTTTCATATGGAGTCAATCTTCTTGGGTTTGAGCCTGCTTGTGGTATAAGTATTTCGGCTCCATCTTTATAGTAGCGGGCACTCATAGTTCTGCTAATCCCCTCTAAACTAACAAGACCAAAACCAAATCCATTTCCTTTTTCTTTATGTTTTTTGGCATATTCCTGCAAGTAATTCCAAAGCTTATCGGATAGGGTAAACTTTGGATCAACATCTGATTGAAGAATCGTTTTTATTTGCTTATCCGCTACTGGTAATTTGACTAAATTAAAATCAAAGCTTATATCATCTCCAAATTCTTTCTTATCAAACCCCACCATTATTGTTCTATCACGGTGCTGAGGAACAAAGTGTTTACCGTTTAATACACGATGGTCAAAAGAATAGCCTAAATCAAGTAATGTTTGTTTAATTACTTTAAATGTATTGCCTTTGTCATGTGACACAAGGTTTTTTACATTTTCCAGAAAAAATGCTTTAGGCCTATGGCGTTCAATAATTTCTGCGACATGAAAAAATAGATTTCCTTGCTTTTCATCTTCAAATCCATGTTTTCTGCCCAAACTATTTTTCTTTGACACACCTGCTATTGAAAATGGTTGACAAGGAAACCCCCCACAAAGAATATCGAAGTCTTTCGGTATAAATGATTTTGTTTCCTCTTTGGTAATATCTCCAAAAGGTGTTTCTCCAAAATTGGCGAAATATGTTTTTTGTGCATATTTGTCATACTCTGAACTATATACACAAAGCCCTCCTAAATTTTGTAAGGCTAATCTAAAGCCACCGATACCTGCAAATAAATCAATAAAAGTAAACTTCTCCTTTCCCAGTACCGGTCCCGGAAATGGAATATCAGTTACATCAAAAAGGTTTTTTTGAATAGCCTGATATAATGCCTTTGGCTCTTTAAATTCACTTGGGTTATTTTCGGTTATTTCATAAGCCTTTTCTTTATAAACCGGGTTCTTCGTAACTACAAAATGTGTTAACACTGCCGAGTCAAGCTCATTGGAAAGAATAGTTGATGTTGCTTTCATGGGTTTCACCGCCATTAGTTGGTTCCTCCATTAAAAGATTCATTGTTAAAGAAATCTCTAACAGTTACATCAAGTGCAACAATTATTTTTTCAAGATTAATAACAGAAACATTACGTTTTCCATTTTCAACCTCGTTTACATATGTCTTATCTATCTCGGCCTTAAAGGCTAAGGCTTCCTGAGTAAGTTTTAAATTTGTTCGGTATTCCTTTATGCGCAGACCGATTTTCTTCCGAATATCCATAGCTGCAAGCTATCGCGTATTCGACTATAAGTCAATCGGATATAAGTGAACTTTTAAGAATTATTGTAAGTTAAGAACAGTCAATAATTGAGGTAAAGTTTCGTTAATAGAGGCTTTCTTTAATTCACATTCCCATATCTTAATGATGTTCCAACCAGCAGCCTTTAAAATACTTTCTGCTTTGACATCATTTGTTGTATTTCCATTAATCTTATTCAGCCACCATTCTGTTCTTGTCTTCGGCACAACAAAATACCGACAACCTTCATGTCCATGCCAAAAACATCCATGAATAAATATTACAGTTTTATATTTAGGCAGTACAATATCAGGCTTACCCGGCATGTCTTTTACATGCAGGCTATATCTGAATCCATTTTTGTGCAGAAATTTACGAACCAGTAGTTCAGGCTTGGTATCCTTACTCCTGATTCGTGACATATTGTAGCTACGAGTTTCTTTTGAATGAACATCTGCCATATTGCAAAATTAGTACAATCTTCAATAGCAATTGTTCTCCCCCCTACTCCAAATCCCCATTCCCAAAAGTATCACCCTGACTAACATCCCCCGTTTCGTAGCCTTTTTTAAACCAGTACATGCGCTGGGCGCTGGTGCCGTGGGTAAAGCTGTCGGGTTCTACGTGGCCGGTGGCTTGTTTTTGCAGGCGGTCGTCGCCGATGGCGTTGGCTGCGTTGAGGGCTTCTTCAATATCGCCCGGGTCGAGGACATTTTTAAGGCTATGCTCATAATGAGCCCATACGCCGGCGTAAAAATCGGCTTGTAGTTCCAGTTTTACGGAGAGCTTGTTGTATTGTGTTTCGCTGAGGCGGTTTCGGGCTTCGTCCATTTTAGCGGAGATACCCAGCAGGTTCTGCACGTGGTGCCCTACCTCATGCGCTATCACGTAGGCCTGGGCAAAATCGCCGGCAGCGCCGAAGCGGTTCTGCAACTCGTCGTAAAAAGAAAGATCGATATATACCTTCGCGTCTGCCGGACAGTAGAATGGCCCGGTAGCCGCGCTGGCATTACCACAACCTGAAATTGTAGCATCGGTAAACAACTTCAAACGCGGTTTTTCATAGGTTTTACCCATATCGCTGAAGAGTTTTGTCCAGATATCTTCGGTATCGGCCAAAACCACCCGTACAAATTGTTTTTGTTTGTCTTCGGGTGCGTTAGGGTCGGTGGCACGTTGTTCGGTTTGCGGCTGACCGTTGGTAGCTACCTGGTTAAGCAGCTGCGAGGTATCAACACCCGTAAAATAATAAATAGCCAGGGCAATAATGCTTACAATACCGCCACCCAATGCAAAGCGTCCACCGCCGCCACCACCACGGTCATCTTCTACGTTATCGCTTTCGCGTCTGCCAAACCATTGCATATTGTTTTGATTAAAGTGTATAGTAAACTTAAATGTTTTAAGGATTGTTTGCAAGGGATAGTGAATTATCACATGGGCTCAGCCCCACCCCCATTTTGAAATAGAAAAAATAAAAACTACCAAATTGATAGTCTTTTTATATATTCGTAAAATATTATGAAATCAAGTAGGGGTAAATCTTTAATATGTTGTAATAGCTGTAGTTAACATCGCTAACAGTTGTTTCATTTCTATTAAATTTTCACCACCATGATACCTGCCCTACTCATCTGGCTCTTCAAAAAATACCTGGCCCCGGCCTTAAAGGATAAACATATTACCCCCTTAACTTTCATTATGCCCTTAAAAAAAGCGGCGACACTACTGGCGTTGCTTTACTTTTCGTCGGCACTGATGGCGCAGGAGCAAATTGTTAAATACAATGTGTTGCACAGCGGCAAAGTGGTGGGCCATATGGATCTGTACCAAAAACGCGAGGGCGATGATCTTTCATTAAAAATGATATCGCAGGTAAAAATGCGTTTCATCATGAGCATCCAGGTAGATATTCATGAGGAATCTGTTTTTCAGAAAGGCAAACTCATCAGCTCCAGCATTTGCCGCAAGGTGAATGGTAAAGAGAAAGCCAATCGTCAAACCCGGGCCTGCGGCGATTGCTACCAAATCCTAAACGATGGCAAGGGCGGACAATTGAGTCAAAAACAGATTAGTCAGAACTTAATGCTGCTGTACTGCCGCGAGCCTGATAACAACGCGCAGATCTATTGCGACAACTTTCAGCAGTTTTTGCAAATAAAGCAGGTATCCCCGCATGTATACCGCATTGATCTGCCCGATGGTAACTATAATTTTTACTCCTACACCAATGGCGTGTGCAGTAAGGTTGATATTCACCACTCGCTGTACACCATTCAAATACAACTGGCCTGAAATTTTACAATTACGCCCTTCGCCCGTGAATTTGACAGCCAAACAAGCTATCTTTAGCGCAAACTTTCACCCTTTTAAAGTGGAATATAGCGATAGCTCGGTCATTACTTTACTTAAGCAGGGCAGTCAAAAGGCCTTTGAATGGTTATTTAAAGAACACTTTAAAAGTCTGCATGCCTATGCGTATACTTTTTTAAAGGATGATGAAATGGCCGAAGAAATTGTACAAAATATATTTTGCCGGATCTGGGAAAAACGCGATAATCTTAAAACCGATGGTTCGCTCAAATCATACCTGTATCGGGCTGTACATAACGAGAGTTTGAACTATATAAAACACCAAAAGGTAAAGACCAATTTCGGCGTGTACTATGCCGGGCAGCTGCAACAGGATGAGGAAGAACAGGCATCCACCAAAGTAATGACCGCCGAGCTGCAAAAGCGCATCGAAACGGCCATGAGCGAACTACCGCAGCAATGCCGTACTATTTTTCAGCTCAGCCGTTTTGAGCAGCTCAAGTACCAGCAAATTGCCGATCATATGGGGCTTTCTATTAAAACAATAGAGAACCAGATGGGTAAGGCCTTGAGAATTATGCGTCAGAAACTGGCGGAGTTTTTACCGATTATTTTATTTTTATTAACCCGATGGCTGCATAATGAGTAATGCCAATATACATATGGATGATGATCTGCTGGTGAAATACCTGGCGGGCGAAGCTACGCCTGCCGAGCACCAACAGGTAGAGGATTGGGTGGCCGCCAGTGAAAGCAATAAAAAACTTTTTGACGATTTTAAACTGATCTGGGATCAAAGCCCCGTAACAGAAAGAAACGTCAATAAAGACGATGCTTTTATCCGGCTGCAAAACCGTATTGGCAGTAACAGCATTGCACCACGCAGGACTACAATCAGAAAACTGAGCCGCAAACAATGGATAGGTATTGCCGCTTCGGTAATTTTAATATGCACTGTACTGTGGCTAACTTTTAACCATATTTACGATAACGGTTCGGTTTCTTTTGTGCGGATAGACAGTAAAGATAAAGTACATACCCAATCACTGCCCGATGGATCGGTGATCACCCTCAATACCCGGTCAACCATTGTGTATCCGGGCAGGTTTACCGGCAACATCCGTCCGGTGAGTTTAAGCGGAGAGGCTTTCTTTAAGGTTAGTCCCGATAAAACAAAACCTTTTATAATTAAGGTGAATGATGTAACGATTAGGGTAGTTGGAACGTCATTCAATATCAAGAGCCGGAATGGTAAAACCGAAGTGATTGTAGAAACCGGTATTGTACAGGTAAGCAAAAAGCAAAATAGTGTCGACCTGAACCCTGGCGAACAGGTAACAGTGACCAAAGAACAGGGTTTATTGGCTAAACAACAGAGCAAGGGCAAATTGTATAATTATTACCTCACCGGGCAACTGGTATGTGATAAAACTCCGCTAAGCGAGGTGGTGCAAGCCCTGAACGAAGTATACAGTGCTCACATTGTGATAGCCAATAAGTCGTTGGGGAATTTGCCGATCACAACAACATTCAAAGGCCAGTCGCTTGATGAAGTACTGGACGTTATTAGCGGCACATTTAAGATCACGGTGGTTCGTAAAAACCAGCAGATACTTTTAAAATAACAACTTCTACCTTATACCAATGGATAGCTTACGCGGATATATCCTTTTCTTCCTGGTCATTTTAGCCCTCCCGCTAGTTAGCCGGGCAACCGAAGGTGAATCTATCCTCGCCAAAAACATATCCGTTCATGTCAGCAACATGCGTTTAGGTTCGGTGTTAAAAACTATCGAGCAAAAAGGCAATTTCACTTTTTCATACAACAGCAATATCGTAAAAACAGATAGCCTGGTAACGCTCGATGCGGAGAACTGGACCATTAAGGAAGTGCTTGACCGCATGCTCCTGAACCGTTTTGAATATAAGGAAACGCGCAGTTTTGTGATCCTGCGCTACGCTCCCTTACAACTATCCTTAACTACCGAAAAAGCCATTGCCGAAAATGACGAGTACAGCATCAGCGGTTTTGTAACCGACGATCGCAGTGGTAAAAAACTGGAGAATGCCAGTGTGTATGACCGCACGCTGCTACAATCAACCCTTACCGGTAAAGATGGCCGCTTTGAGCTCCGCCTCAAAAACAACGGAAAACCGGTGATGCTCACCGTAAGCAAGGAATATTATAAAGATACTACGGTTACTTTTCTCTCTGGCGTTACCGTAAACCCCAACCAATCGCAATTGGATGATGATGGCTATATGATCAGTAACGATGATGATGGCATTGAAGGTACCACCCTGGGGCGGCTTTTCACATCGGCCAGGCAAAAGATACGGGCGGCCAATCTTCACGGCCTTATTGCGCAGGCTCCTTTCCAGGCATCGGCTATACCGGGTGTAAGTACCCATGCCGAGTTTAGCGGACAGGTAGTTAACGCGGTTTCCCTGAACGCGGTAGGCGGCTATAACGCAGGGGTTGATGGCTTTGAGCTGGGCCTTATTTTTAACCTGGACAAGGGCGATGTAGGCGCTGTACAAATTGCCGGCATATTCAACGTGGTGGGTGGCAATGTGAACGGCATACAGGTTGGTGGTTTGTATAATAATGTACTGGGCGGCGTCCGGGGCATACAGCTTTCCTTGCTGCATAACAGCGTAAAACGCGACCTGAACGGACTACAAGTGGCCGGATTATATAACCATACCCGCGGCCAGGTAAGGGGCATACAACTGGCTGCATTGGGCAATATTGCAGGGCAAAAATACAGTGGTGTGCAAGTGGCCGGACTTTTTAACTATGCCCGCAATCTTCGTGGTATACAATTGGGTCTGATTAACGTGGCCGATACTTCATCGGGCTATAGCATCGGGCTCATCAATATTGTACGTTATGGCTATCATAAACTGGCCCTGTCATCCAACGAAACCCTGAATGCCAACATAGCGCTCAAAACAGGCAGCAAAAACTTGTATACCATGTGGCTGGGTGGTCTTAGGGTCAATGACAATAGTAAATTATATGCCTTCGGGTTTGGTTTTGGCCGCGAACTGGGTATGGGTAAGCATCTGGCCTTTAATCCCGAAATAAGCGAACAATATGTTTACCAGGGTAACTGGGCGCGTACCAATCTGCTGGGCAGGCTCGATGCGGCTTTAACCTACCATGTTGCTAAAGCATTTTCTATTAATGCCGGGCCTTCGCTTAACCTCTTTTACTCTGACCAACGTAACGCCGTTAACGGATACGCCTACGTCAGGGACCTGCACCACAGCTTTATCAACAACAGCAACAGTTGGACCGGCTGGGTTGGCTGGACGGTGGGTGTGAGTTTCTTTTGATGGGCTTAAATGATATCGAAAAACCCTTCTAAAAAGAGGCTGTCACCTTGAGCTCCGTCGAAGGGTAGAGCGCAGAGGCCTGCCCACCATGCTTCGACGGGCTCAGCATGACACCCTTTCAAACATGAGATACTACCCCAACCAGGCCGGTCATTTTATTAAAAGTGGGTTTACATGGTTTACACTTTTTGGGGTTTACACCTATTTATTAAACTGATAATCAATTGATTGGTTTATTTTCTATCAAAAAAAACGGTTTACAGTGTAAACCATAACTTAAAAACAAAAAAACCCGGCCATTATAGCCGGGTCTTCTTACACAATCACTTTATTTAAATTTTGCTTATTGCACCTGGAACATATTGTTAAAGTTTGTTCCGTCTGGATAGTAGCCCGAAATAACCAGGTTGCCGTTGCGCAGATTGGTGATGGCCTTATCAATATCGGCCACACTATTGATGGGCTGTTTATTGATGCTGGTGATCACAGATCCAACAGGGATCTCAAAGTTATCAAATAACCTACCCTGGCGTACCTGGGTTACTTTCACACCTGAGTTTACATGGAACTTGGCTTTTTCGGCACCACTTAATGGCTGGAAGCTTGCACCCAATCGGTTAAATAATTCTTCGGCCGATTTAGAAACTACTGCGGTACGGTTTGTTGGTGTAGCATCTGCTTTAAGTGTTACGGCAAATGTTTTCTCTTTGCCATCGCGCAACACGGTTACATTCAATTTATCACCTGGCTGCATCCGGCCAACATGCTCTTGCAGGTCAGATGATTCATAAACCGGTGTTCCTTCAACTTTGGCTATGATGTCGCCTTTTTTGATACCGGCCTGTTCGGCACCACCACCAGATACCACATCATTTACATATAAACCATTGGTATTGGTGATGTTCAATTTCTGGGCAACATCAGGGTTAAGTTCGGTAAAGCTTACACCTACAAAACCACGTTTTACAGAACCGTATTTTTTAATATCATTCAACACCTTTTTGGCCAGGTTAACCGGGATGGCAAAGCCGTAGCCTTCGTACGAGCCGGTATGTGACGCGATAGCCGCATTGATACCTATCAACTCGCCTTTGGTGTTTACCAGGGCGCCACCACTATTGCCTGGGTTAATAGCGGCATCTGTTTGAATGAACGACTCAATAGCCTTGTTCAATTTTGGCGCACTCTGCTGGTTGCGGGTACGGCCAAACGGGTTATCATCGTCATTATCCTGACTGCCGATGATACCTATGTTACGTCCTTTGGCGCTTATAATACCGGCAGTTACGGTTGACGTTAAGTTAAATGGATTACCTACAGCCAATACCCACTCGCCTACCCGGGTTTCGTCGGAGTTACCCAGTTTAATAATAGGCAGGTCGTTTGCGCTGATCTTGATCAGGGCAAGGTCGGTGCTTGGGTCTGTACCGATCACTTTAGCCTGGAAGGTACGGTGATCATTTGTAGCTACGGTAATTTTATCGGCCTTTTCAACCACGTGGTTGTTGGTAACAATATAGCCATCGGGCGAAATGATCACGCCTGAGCCAGATGCCATCTGCGGTCCGCGTTGCGGTGCACGCTGGCCAAACATATCGCCAAACATTTGTTCCAATTGATCCTGGCTCCCGCCCGACTGACTACTATAAGTAGTACGGATATACACTACCGCCGGGGTTGCTGCTGCTGCTGCTTCGGTAAAATCAAGCGATCCGGTTGATGATACTACAGGGGCTGATTTGTTACTGGTAAAATACACTTTTTGCTTTTCTTCAAAGCTCATGTTATCCGAGTATTTGTTCTCGATAACCTTATACGCGCCTAAAGCAAGTGCACCTCCTACAAAAGCGGTTAATAGTGTTAAACCTATCTTTTTCATTTATATTTGCCTTTCTTTATTTTGTTTATATAATTTAACAACTCAAATTTAATACCATATAGACTATATAGTCAACGATTAGTTAACGCATTTTTTGTTAAATTTTGTTAAATTAATTATCCCGGCTATTTTAATTATGGCCCTAAGTTTGAACAGCTTTAAGTAGCTGATATTAAATGACATTATTGTGAATATACGATTTTATAAATACCAGGGCGCCGGCAATGATTTTATACTGGTTGATAACCGTGAAAACCAGATAGATCATACCAACCCCAAGCTGATATCAAGCCTGTGCGATCGCCGTTTTGGGATCGGTGGCGATGGTATGATGTTCCTGCAAAATAAAGAAGGCTTTGATTTTGAAATGGTTTATTATAATGCCGACGGAGCTCCCAGCAGCATGTGCGGCAATGGCGGTCGTTGTATTGTTGCTTTCGCTAAGTTCCTGGGGATCATCGATTCCGAGACTGAATTTTTGGCGGTCGACGGCCCGCATCATGCCAAAATTTCCGATGGCGGTGATTGGGTAAGCCTTCAAATGATCAATGTTGATCAGATCAATACAGATAAAGATGCCTATGTATTGAATACCGGGTCACCCCATTATGTAAAACAGGTAGAAGATCTGGAACATCGTAACGTTTACCAGGAAGGTAAAGCTATCCGCAATAATGCTACTTATCGCGAAAAAGGCATCAACGTAAATTTTGTGGAGCCCACCAGCGATGGCTATTTTGTACGCACCTTTGAACGTGGTGTGGAAGACGAAACCTTTGCCTGCGGAACAGGTGTTACCGCCGTAGCCCTGGCCATGGCCAGCCATAACCAAAAAACCGGGCACATCACCACCCCAATTAAAGTTTTAGGAGGCGATCTCAACATCCGTTTTAATTACGACGGAAAAGTATTTACCGATATCTTTTTAGAGGGCCCCGCTGTGCAGGTATTTAGTGGCGAAGTAGAGATTTAGTATCTTTACTTTACACCAAATGCTTCATGAAATTCTGCAACTTTAAATTGTTAATCTTAAGCTGCCTCCTCTTTCTTGCGACGGTAAAGTCTTATGGCCAATCATCGCAGGATACTTTAACTCAAAAGATTGATGAACTTATTAAACAAAGATTAATATCTGTTGGTCCAGGAGGAGTTGTTTTAGTTGCCCAAAAAGGACAGATCATTTATAAAAAAGCTTTCGGGATATCTGATCTGCAATCCCAAAAACCGATGCAGGCCGACATGGTATTCCGGATCGGCTCTATAACCAAACAATACACCGCAATAGCTCTGCTCCAACTGGTAGAACAAGGTAAAATATCATTACAAGATACCATCCAAAAATATGTCAAGGAATTTCCATCCAGGGGCTACCCGATCACGATTGAAAACCTGCTCACACAAACATCCGGTATTCCAGATTATATGGCCATTCAAAACCATAACCCGACGAAGGAGCGTGATGAGTATACGCCAGCGCAAGGAGTTGATTATTTTAAAGATGAGCCGTTAAAATTTAAACCAGGTAGTAAATTCGAATATAGCAACTCCAATTTCTATTTATTAGGTTACATTATTGAATTGGTAACAGGTCAAACCTATGAAAACTATATAAAAAAGCACTTGTTTGAACCCGCTGAATTACAACATACCGGGTATCTTCATAAGAGAATAACTATAAAAAATATGGCTTCTGGCTATTCCCGCCCAGAGGGTAAAAACTGGGAACCTGCGGAACTTCAAGATCCGACATTAATGTATGCAGCTGGTGGAATAACAGCCAATGCAGAAGATCTTTTTAAATGGCACCAAGCCCTATATAGTAGTAAATTAATGTCCCTTAAAGCTTTACAGAATGCCTGTACCCCATACACCTTTTCCGATAATTCATTATCTGAATATGGTTACGGTTGGTTCATCAAAAATTTAGACGGAAGCAAAACCATTGAACACAGCGGATCAACCGATGGCTATCAAACTGATGAGATCTATTTGCCGGATGAAGATGTTTTTGTAACCGCTTTATTCAATGGCTTCGAGCAGGATATGGATTTTATCATACTGACTAATGACATTGCAAGGCTTGCTACTAACAAACCATTGCTACATGATTTTAAATTAGAGGCAGATAGCCTGAGCAGATTTGCCGGAACATATGTTTATAATAAGGAACATCAAATGGTTGTTACTTTTAAAGATAATCAGTTATTTGTAGAAGCCAATAACCCCAAAGATCGTTTACCCCTGGTTAAGCTATATGCAAAAAGCAGTAGCAGATTTTATATAAAAGAAGCTCCCCTTGAATTTGAATTTATATCTAATACAGATCGTCAGTTTAAACTAATTACCTATAATACCCATGGTAAGGATGCTGAATGGCAGAAACTAAATCCCCCTAAAAAATAAAAGCCCCCTAGACTTGCTCCGGGGGACTTTCAACCTAAACCTTATCACAATTAAACCGGTAAGTTTACCAGTTCATGTAAGGTTGTACAATTACTATACCAAAATTGTCGATGGTTGTAAATTTTATGATTATGTAATTCAGATACTTCAACAATGTTCAAAATCTGATACACAGATT
Organism: Mucilaginibacter sp. BGA-UO-ETr-C110; assembly: GCF_059567985.1. Classification (NCBI taxonomy): domain Bacteria; kingdom Pseudomonadati; phylum Bacteroidota; class Sphingobacteriia; order Sphingobacteriales; family Sphingobacteriaceae; genus Mucilaginibacter; species Mucilaginibacter sp. BGA-UO-ETr-C110. The sequence goes on along the minus strand of NZ_JCAQPB010000002.1, from coordinate 5,458,867 downwards.
ACACAACTGACTAATTGTATGGTCACTTGTCGGTTTTGGCAGACACATTATACAACAGTTTTTATAACTGCCTGGCGGTCTTTTTTCTACGCAGGTAGGCATCCGTTAAAAATAATGCAAGCACTACATCAAATATCAAAAACCACTTTAACACAGGTCCGCTAAAAAGGCTATTGGTGCTGGGTAATTTCACGCCGGCGGGTAGTTTAATATCCGAGGCGCTGATATTAATTCCTGAAATATGAATATTGGCAAATGTAAATGTTAGTAAAGCCAGTATAGTAACAGCAAAGAAAACAGCGATGCCCAGAATGATGCGCTTATCAATATTCGCCTTTAGCGGCTGCATAGCATTTTCTGTACGGATGGTTTCCATTACATTATAAGTAAAGGCCATCGGTGGCTCGTCCAGCTCCATTTTGGCAAATTCCTGGTTAAGCGCCAGCAGCTCCTGATACTTTTGAGCATACGCCTCATCCTGCTCAATAAGCCTGGCTATGGCGTCCTGCTCAGCCGGACTGCAGGTGCCATCAATATAATTCCAGAGTTTTTCCTCAATCGTGTTCATATCAGTTCTTTCACCTCTTGTTTTAAATTGTGTTCCAGCTTCTCTTTCAAACGCTGGCGTGCTCTAAATAGTTTAACCTTAACCGTGTTTGTTTCCATCCCCAATGCCTGGGCTATTTCTTCCAGTGATTGCTCCCCTTTATAAAACAGGGTGATGATGGTTGCATCATCTGGCAGTAATTGGTCAATGGCCTGGTTAAGGTAAAACGACCTTGATTTATTTTCTATATTATTGGTATCATAGCCCGATTCCCGGCTTTCTACCTGTATAAAGGTATTTTCATCGTCAATGGAATCTGTTGCTACCCTCTTTTTTCTTAAAAATGTCATCGCTGTAGTATAAACTATACTGTACAGCCATGTACTAAATTTTGACTGCCCCTGGAACGATGCCAGCGAGCGGTAAGCTTTTATAAAACAGTCCTGGGCAATCTCTTCGGCATCTTCACGTCCCTTGGCAAAACGCATGGCCAGGGTAAATACAAAACGCTGGTGCCGTTTAACCAGATCGGCATAGGCCGATTGGTTACCCGCCAGGGTTTGTTCTATGAGTTCGATATCTGAAAGCTTGCTCTGCATGTGTTACAACCTCTCTGACGACGCGGTTTTAAATTAGGTTACAGGGTTTATGTAAATTTAATGAAAATTTGGTCCAAACACCCGTCTTCTATCAGCTTAAAATTCAAAACAAAGCTGTAGCTTTATACAACCATAATAAACTAAGCCTCCGCATAAATAAATTATAACATCTGTTACATATTAAACTTTTACTACGTTATCATAGTCACATAACATATAATATTTATAAAATAACTATCACATGAAACCATTTATGAACTGCCAAACAAACACAAATGCGGTTCGTGATCGTTTCACAATCTAAAAAACAATTTACCCCATGAAAAAGCTATTTATCCTTGCAGCATTACTTATGACTACCTATGGAACCTTTGCACAAACGGTTGACCTGCGCCGCAAAATTGAAGTTACAGGCATTGCCGAACAGGAAGTTACTCCCGACATTATATATGTTTCCATTTCCTTACAGGAATATATGAACGGTAAAAACCGGGTAACTATTGATGTTTTGGAAAACCAATTGGAAAAAGGTGTAAAAGACGCCGGTATCCCCAAAGAAGATTTTACCATAAACGATGTTTCGGCCTGGAACAACACCTATCAAAAGAAAAAAACCCCTGATTTTTTGGCCGGCAAACAATACCTGGTTAAAGTTACCGACCTGAATAAATACAACCAGATACTGGCTAAGGTTGATCCAAAAGGGATCCAATCAACCAACATTCAGAGCTATGACTATTCTAAAATCAACGAGTTAAAAAACACGCTGAAACTAAAAGCATTACTATCAGCCCGCGATAAAGCTGCATTCCTGGTAAATGGACTAGGCGATAAATTAGGTTCTGCATTGAGTATCAGTGAAAGCGATAACAGCAGCTTTCCACAACCACGCGCCATGATGATGTTTAAATCAGCTGCCGCAGATGCTGCCGGCCCTGCAGAGTCAGACATCGACTTTAAAAAGATAAAACTGAGCTTCCAGATACAAGCTACGTTTGAGATAAAGTAAGGCGACGACGACTCACCCCGTCATCGCTCCGCTCGACACCCCTCTCTTCGCCTTCGGCGGAAAGAGGGGTTTTCTTTTTTATATCCAGCCCTTTCCGAACCCTCTTTGCGGCAAAGCCGAAGAGAGGGTGATCCAGCGAAGCGTGGATCGGGTGAGTCGATTCTGCAATTGCCAGAATAGGTTAATTTTTTTTCACAAAGGGTGTAACCTGTTTAAAAACAGTGTAGTCATAACCTACAAATACACCGCATTGGTGATTTAGAAACAAGAAAAAATTTAATTAACCTATTAAAATTTAAACAATATGGAAACTGCTCAACTGGGTGTATTAGCTGGAATATTAGTACCCCTCGGCTTCTTCGCAATGATCTTCGGGATCGTTTACCTGAACAAGCGCGAAAAATTATCAATGATTGAACGTGGCATGGATCCACGTAGTTACAAACCACAATCAGCCCCTTACCAAAACTTAAAATGGGGATTACTGCTTATCGGCTCTGGTATTGGTTTGTTCCTGGCCTTTATTTTAGATCATACTATCTTCCGTTATATGGACGATGAGGCATTTTTCCTTTATGTTGCCCTGATTGCCATCTTCGGCGGAGCTGGATTGATCCTGTCCTACCGGATAGAAAAGAAGGAAGTACTGGACAAAGATGATCTCACGCTGCAGAAATAATCAGAAAAATAAATCCGTCGACTTAAAGCGTCTGTTTTAACAGAGGCTTTTCGGCGTTTAGCGCGTTTTTCGATATTTAGTTCGAAATATGATACTTTTCTTTAAAAGATTGTAGATGGTATAATTCGTGCCCGGCCATCATATAAACAAAAGCCCTTACCGAAAACAGGTGATTGCTGGCAATACCGGTACGCAGCAATTGCTCTTCGCTAAATCCCCTGATCATATAAATATTGGATAAGCGGGTGGCTTTAAATTCCGCTGCCAGATCCTGTATACTTTGGGCGTTAAAATCAGTGTTATTTACGTATATGTCCTGATCAAAACCCGGCAGTTCAATATAGTTTCGCGAAAAAACAAGAGCCCGGTAAGCAAAGGTCCGTTCGGTATCTATCATATGGCCAAGCACTTGTTTAACCGTCCATTTACCGGGCGCGTAGGCATAGGCAGCCTGCTCTTCTGTCAATTTGCTGAACAACTGATAGCTCGATTCCATTAAGCGTTCCAGTAGTTCAATAACATGATTATCAGGAACCAGGTTCACATACCCGGTTGCAAATGGCGAATATTCTTCAGGAGATGGCTTGCTTATCATTACGCGTGTTTTTTAAAACGATCCTAAATGTTGTTCCTTTACCAATTTCGGAGTCTTTTACAAATATTTGCCCGTTGTGGTAGTTCTCTATCATACGCTTAGTTAGCGACAATCCCAGGCCCCAGCCCCTCTTTCGTGTAGTATAACCTGGCTGAAAAACAGTATCAAACTTAGACCTTTGTATGCCTTTACCGGTATCGGTCACATCAATAAAAACCTGATTTTTTACTTTATTACCGCCTATCTCTATATGAATCCCACCCTTACCTTCAATAGCGTTCACCGCATTTTTCAATAAATTCTCCAATACCCAATCAAACAAAGGAATGTTAAGCCCGGCCTTTAAGTGTGGGTTGCCGGTCATTTCAAAGCTGATATTCTTACTTACCCTCACTTTAAAATAATCAACAAAATCTTTAACCACGGCATAAACGGCATGCTCTTCCAGTACCGGTTTCGATCCTATTTTTGAAAAACGGTCGGCCACTATCTCCAGGCGCTGTACATCGTTCTCCATTTCCGCTATCAGGGTATCACCTTCGGCGTTAAACTTTTCCTTCATCAGTTCAATCCAGGCCATTAATGATGATATGGGAGTACCCAGCTGATGGGCTGTTTCTTTGGCCAATCCCACCCAAACCTGATCCTGCTCCGATTTTCGGGACGAACTAAATGCCGTATAAGCCATCAGCAAAAATATAGCAATCACCGTAAGCTGAACATATGGAAACAAGCGCAATTGTTGCAATAAAGGCGAATCTTTATAATAAACAAACCATTGTTCGCCCAGCATTTTCAGCTTAAGCTTAATAGGCGCGTGTTGGTTTTTCATGTACTCCAGCTCGGTCTTAAAATATTCCAGATCGTATTTCTTTGTCTTGCTTCCTTCGGCCTGAAGCTTTACAAAGACTTTAGTAGTATCCAACCCACGCGCATATTTAATATCACCCTTTTCATCGGTAACAATGGCCGGCACGGTTAAACTATCACGCACACCTGTTGTAAACTGCAAAAAGTCGTCATCGTCCGAATTAAATAACTGCTTCATACTCATGGCCCAAACCTGCGCGCGCGTACGCTCAGAGCGGGCTATATTTTTAACCAGATAGCGGGTATAAAATAGAGAGCCAAAGGCAATAACTACGGCAAACGCGAGCAGAAAATATTTCCAGCGCTTTTTCTGTTGGTATGGGTTCATACTGGGCACACTCCAAATAACGTAAAATTATTTCAAATGTGATGGTTACAGACATACAGATTTCAAATGTGCAGATATGCAGATAATCGATTGCCCGTCATTTTTCATCTGCACATCTAAAATCTGCATATCTGCACATGGTAAAAAACTTATCTTTGCCCCATCATGACCGATAAAAAAGTAAGAGTTCGTTTTGCGCCAAGTCCAACTGGTGGTTTGCACCTGGGTGGCGTACGCACCGTATTATTTAACTATTTATTCGCCAAAAAACACCATGGCGATTTTATTTTAAGAATTGAGGACACCGATCAGACCCGCTATGTAGAAGGTGCCGAAGAATATATTTTAGATTGTTTGAAATGGTGCGGCTTACAACCAGATGAAAGTCCGGTGGTTGGCGGCCCTTATGCCCCATACCGTCAAAGTGAGCGCAAAGCGCTTTACCGCGAATATGCCGAACGCCTGGTAATGCAGGGCCACGCCTATTACGCGTTTGACACCGCCGAAGAACTGGACAAGAACCGTAAAGAGATCCCTAATTTTCAATACGGACAGGCCTATCGCGATAGCTTGCGCAATTCAATTTCACTACCACAGCATGAGGTGGATGCTTTGCTTGATGCCGGTACCCCACACGTGATCCGCATAAAAATGCCTGCCGACGAAACCATCAGCTTTAATGATATGATCCGTGGGCACGTAAGTTTTGAAACCAACCAGGTTGATGATAAAGTATTGCTCAAAGCCGACGGTATGCCTACCTACCATTTAGCTGTGGTTGTGGATGATTACCTGATGAAGATTTCGCATGCTTTCCGCGGCGAAGAATGGCTGCCATCGGCACCCGTACATTTGCTGTTATGGGATTACCTGGGTTGGAAAGCCGATATGCCGCAATGGGCGCACCTTCCCTTAATATTAAAACCCGACGGCCATGGCAAGCTCAGTAAACGCGACGGTGCCCGTTTGGGTTTCCCGGTATACGCCATGACCTGGTTTGATGCTAAAACCGGCGAACTTACCCCGGGTTTCCGCGAGCTGGGTTTTTTACCCGAAGCATTTTTAAACCTGCTGGCTACCCTGGGTTGGAACGATGGTACCGACCAGGAATTGTTTACGCTGGCCGAACTGATCGAAAAATTCTCATTGGACAGGGTGAGCAAAGCCGGCGCTAAATTTGATTTTGAAAAAGCCAAATGGTTCAATGCCGAATGGATCAAGAAGTCTGAGGCCAGCAGTTTACAGTTGGCAGTGGGCACTGTTTTGGCTGATAAAGGTATTGCAGTAACCAATAATGATTACTTGTTAACTGTAATTAACTTCATCAAAGACCGCTGCGTTTTACTGGCCGATTTTTATCAGCAGGCGGGATACTTTTTTGAGCAACCCAAAGAATATGATCTCAACGCGGTAAAACCTAAATGGACCGATGCTAAAACCGACTTTTTTAACGCGCTTACTGCTTTATTAAACAGCGACCAAACCGCTTTAGAAGCCCACAGCTTTGAGGAGGCTTTTAAAGCCCTCATGGACGAGAAAGCCTTAAAAGCAGGCGATGTCATGTTGCCTTTCCGTATTATGCTGGTTGGGGGCAAATTTGGCCCTCATGTGTTTGACATAGCCGCACTCCTGGGCAGGCAGGAAACTATCAGCAGGATAGCCAAAGCTTTGGAAGCGTTTACCGCTTAAAGCTTAGCTGTAGAATGGCAAGTAAAAAAGCCGTATTATTGGGATAACAACATAATCCCACCACATGAATAAAATTTACTTTAAAGGCATCAGCAGCATACTGATGCTTTTTTGCGTTATAAGCGCCTTTGCACAGCAGACCGATTCTGTTAAATATATCAAAGCCGGCCGGTTTATTGATACCGAAAAAGGCAGGGTACTTACCAACCAGATCATAGTGGTTGACCATGATACCATTAAAGCGGTTGGCGATAATATTAGCATACCGGCAGGCGCAAAGATCATTGACCTCAGCAATGCCACGGTTTTGCCCGGCTTAATTGATTGCCACACCCATTTGAGCCAACAACCCGGTGATAATTATTATGATGATATTTTCCGTAAATCGCCGGTTGATTACGCAGTAATAGCTCCCAATTATGCCAAACGGACCCTGCTTGCCGGTTTTACTACCTGCCGGGATGTGGGCGCTGCCGCTTTTATTGATATAGCCCTTCGCAACGCCATCAATCATGGCGATATTCCCGGCCCGCGTATGCTTTGCGCTACGCTGTTTATTGGCAGTACCGGCAGTCATGGTGACCTGAACGGCTTTTCGCCATATCTGGATTGGGTTGGCCCCAAGCAAATGAGTGGTGTAGCCAATGGTGTTGATGAGCTACGTAAACAAGTGCGTTATAATATTAAATACGGCGCAGAAGTAATCAAATTTGGGGCGAGTGCCGGTGTACTCTCCGAAGAGGAAAGTGTAGGCGCGCCGCAATTTACCCAGGAAGAGATGAACGCCATTGTTGATGAAGCCCATCTTTGGGGTCTTAAAGCCTGTGCCCATGCTCACGGAACTGTAGCTATAAAGATGGCCGTAAAAGCAGGCGTGGCCTCTATTGAGCATGGTAGTTTCCTTGACGACGAAGCTATAGCTCTCATGAAACAACATGGCACCTACCTGGTTGCCGATATCTATAACGACGATTACATCCTGAGTGATTATGCCAAACATGGCACACCCGAAAAGATCATCAATAAAGAACGTCTGGTTGGCAAAACACAACGCCTGAGTTTTCAAAAAGCGGTAAAAGCCGGGGTTAAGATAGCCTTTGGTACCGATGCAGGGGTTTATCCCCATGGTTGGAACGGCAAGCAGTTCAAATACATGGTAAAGTTTGGCTTAAACCCTATGCAGGCTATACAATCGGCCACTTATAACGCTGCCGATCTGTTAGGCTGGCAGGCCAAAGTGGGCTCAATCTCCAAAGGCAAATATGCCGACCTTATCGCGGTAAAAACCGATCCCCTAACTGATATTACCAGCCTGGAGAACATCCCTTTTGTAATGAAAGGCGGCGAAGTATACAAGGATGAATTGCATCAATAAATTAATAAACTTAAATATATCTAAATACCTAAAAACGAGGTAACAAATACAAACTATCTATCGTAATAAAGCTCCAATAATATCCCGCTGTGATACAGCGGGATATGGCAACTGAACAGGCACCTGAATTTACTTTAGCGAAAATTAATTTCAAAAAAAGAAGTTCATTGATTTTCAGGCAAGTTTTTATGTCTTTAATGTCTGTTTTTTGTATCAATATTATTACAATTGGCAATAATATTTTGGAGGAATGATATTTAAAATTTAATTTTATGAACCCCCTTAATTAATTGGTTATGATCCGCATACGATCTAAAAACGTGTTATTGGTTGCTGCCGATAATTTTTCGGTTGAATTACTGTCTGACAATAAAATGTTCAGGCATGTTTCTACGGTAAGTAGTATTTTCCCTACCATACACGAAACTAAACCCAACATAGTCATATTTGATTATGATCACCTGATTAAGGACATCGAAAAAATACTACGCCGCATAGGCAGCAATCCTGCTTACAGTAAAATAAAAGTATATTGTTATAAAACCAAAGCCCACACTAAAACCGATAGTCTGTTAAAAGTGCTTGGGGTTGATCATATCTTTTATCCCGAGGATTTCAAAAAACCAGCTGAGGGCAAAAATATCGCGGGTGTTTTATCCGGAATTTTTGACGCCCCTATTAGCAATTTACTTGCTAAAGCTTCTAACTAAATCGTTCCAATCAACTCGCTTTTAAATGAGGCTTGCTGATCAAAATAATACGCCATACCACTTCGGCGCTTAGTAATGCGGCTACGGCAAACACCGCGGCTTTCAATGCTTCGGGAGTTGATGATAATGCCCCAGCCAAAGCCACCGCGTAAACCATAAAAGGAAAAATCAATACCAGGCAAAGGCTCGTGATATTTAAGGGGATCCTGAACGACCGGGCCTTAAGCGGTTCTTTTAACCTCAGCTTTACCAGTGCTATATACTCCAGCGATAACCCTGCGCCGTAAACTGTTACATCAATGATCAAAAGATCGGCAAAGGTCCATAGTACCATAAAGCTAACCACCAGCGAGCAAATAATGATGGATACGTACGGCGTTTTAAAGCGGCGGTGCAGCTTGTTCAAACCAGCCGGCAGCAAATGATCTTCGGACATTACCTGTGGTACCCGCGATACCGATAACAATACCGCCGCGTAAATACCCAACGTACTAGCCATGCCTCCCGCCGCTATGACAACACCCAACCATCTGCCGGCAATCAATACCCCTAATGCCGGGAAACCGTCATTGGTTAACGTATCGTGGTTTATACCCGATTGCTGGGCTATCCAGGTGATAAAAAAGTAAACCACCATCACTAGTATAAAAGCTATGATCATGGATACCAGGTATGATCGTACCGGCTTTTCAACCTCCTCGGCATAGGTAGTGATATTATCCCAGCCCAGGCAGTTCCACATCACGGTATATAGTGCCATCCCAAACGAGGGGAAAGTAATTCCTTTTAATGAGGGCGAGGGAATGCTCAAACTGCCGCTATGCTTATGAATAGCCAAAACAATTAAAATAATAACCGGAGCCAGTACTGCCGCGCTTAAAAACAGCGATACTTTACCCACAGGCACTATCCCCAGTATATTTAAGCCCGCCGATGCCCAGATAATGAGCAGGCATACCGGCACCTGGTACTGTAGCAAAACCGGAAAAAAGAACGACGCATATTGTACAAACAGAACCGGGTATATAGCCAGATCGACAAAAGTGTAGAGCCAGGTCCACCAGCCTTCATAGAAGCCCCAGCGCGTGCCCAGGGCATATTTAACCCATTTGTAATAGCCGCCGGTGATGGGCATCATGCTGTTCAGTTCCAGCACGGTGAATATAGCGGGTACATCCCAAAGCAATGGGGTTATTAACAGGATTAAAATTGCGCCATGATCGCCGGCATAACTCAGCAGTGGCTCCAGACCATATGGCCCGCCCGAGACGGTAAAGAAAATAACAGCGACAAGCTGTATGGGTCTGATTTTTTTTAAGGCTGCGGCTGATGGCATAAGTTATAAAAATACAATTTAGCCTTTATTACAAAAATCAAACAACGTACATTTTTAAAATACTTTTTAAAGCCTGATTTTAACACTTTTCGGCGCGAAAAGCAGATGAAAACGGGTCAAAAACCTTTCAAAACTGAATCAAAACCATCGATTTTAACACTTTTTAACAAATTTTTAGTGGGTTTTGAAACCTTTAAAAAGATTTATAGGATTGATTTTCAAATAACTAAGTAAAAAACAGCTTACTTTTTACCCTTTTTATCCCTTTAAGCAAATGGCCCTGCTTACACTTTTCAAGTAAGCAGGGCCATGGAGTTTATATACTTAAATATACGAAATTATTTCCGGTTCCGGCGTATGTTTCTATTGCAAACTAAGCCATTTTTTACGCACCAGCTGTTGCTGTGCGGTTGCATTATCTACCGGTACAATTTTATATTTAACACGTGCGTTTTTCAGCAGGGTAACCGGCAGGGTAAGTTGCAACCCATCGCGGATGATGCCCACATTTATTTTATCGCCCACTTTTTTACCGTTCAGCATGGTTGCCGCGTCGGCAACAGGCTCGTTGTCAATAGTTGCCAACTCATCATTAACGTTAATACCGTCGATATAGGCCGATGTTCCGCGGGTAACGCTGGTCACAATTACTTTTTTATTGGCCGTAGTAGCCGTAACCACGCCGAATGCCGGATCATTATTATCCGCCAGTTCATCGCTTATTTTATAGCCCGCATAGCCAAGATATTTGTTATAGTCGACAGGCGTTAGGCCATTGATATATTTTTTATAAAAATCGTCCAGTTTTTTACCGGCAAATTTTTCAAATCCTTGTTTAAACTCCGCATCAGTATAGCCGCGTTTTTTGGTTTTGTAATATTCGGTATACATATACTTCATCACATCATCCAGGGCGTATTTGCCCTTGCTATTGTTGATGATCTCCAAATCAAGCATCATCCCAACTATCGCCCCTTTGTTGTAGTAGGATATGGTGGTATTGTTGGAGTTTTCGTTCGGACGATATGCTTTTATCCAGGCGTCGAAGCTCGATTCGGCAACAGTCTGCACATTTTTGCCCGGCAGGTTTTCCAGGATGTTGAACTCTCCGGCCAATACATCGAGGTAGTTTTCTGGCGGATAAAGGTTGGTACGGCGTACCGCTATTTCCTGATAGTATTCGGTAAATCCTTCGGCTATCCACAAATTGGTGGTATAGTTTTCGTTATCATAATCAAAGGGACCTAATACTATCGGGCGCAGGCGTTTTACATTCCATAAATGGAAGTGTTCATGCGCCACCAGGCCCAAAAAGCTCTGGTAACCTTTTTCTGTCGCATAGTTCTCGCGCGAAGCGCCTAAAACCGTAGAGCTCAAATGCTCCAGACCACCGCCGCCACGTAAATGATTATGCACAATAAAAACGTAATGTTTATTAGGATTTTCGCCAAAAATGGCGGCCTCCTGTTCCACAATGCTGTGCATATCTTTTTTCAGGCGTTCTTTATCATAATTACCACCACCATACATACAAACCTCATATTTTACGCCCGATGCGTCGAAACCAAAAACATCCTGGTTACCCACTTCAATAGGCGAATCAAAAAGGATATCATAATTGGGCGATACACGTGTAAAAGGATCGCCATTCACCATTTCCAGACTGGTTGAAACCTTAGCCCAGTCTTTATAAGGTTTAATGTGGATGGTTGATGGCTGGTGCAGCATATTAGCCGGGTAAACAAAGATCCCCGAGCTCGACAGGAAGCCATGCGACGCGTCGATATAGCTGGTACGCACCGAGATCTCGTTGGCATAAACCCGGTATTTAATATTTACGGTGGATACGCCTTTGGTGGCAATACGCCAGGTGTTTTTATTGATCTTGGGCGATGCTACTGTTTTCCCGCCGGCATCCGCGCTAAAAGCTTCGATGTTTTTGGCAAACTCCCGCACCAGGTATGAGCCGGGTGTCCACACGGGCATTTTCAGGTCGAGCGTGTTTTGCTTTAAGCCCGAAATATGCATTTCGATATCAGCATAGTGCGCCTGTGCCTCCGGAAAAGATACTGTGTAGGATATATTAGCAGTAGTTTGCGCTTCACTGATAGATGGACTCATATAAGATATGATTAATAAAAAAGTAATGATATGTTTAAATGGTTTCATGGCGCAAGTTAAAAAAATTATGAATTTCTCTGCACGCGGCATTGCGCTTCAGCTTCGCTGGAAAACAAATCAAAACCATGTCATTGCGAGGAGGAACGACGAAGCAATCTCGTAGCATGTAAGATGAACGCGACGAGATTGCCACGCTACGCTCGCAATGACATGATTTTAATTTGTTATACTTTATAGCGATGCCGGGATGAGTCGGCTGCACCCCGCTCGGTAAGTAGGCTCCTATCACATTAGATAACCTAAAATTAACCTTGTAAAATGGTTGATACATACAACTATTTATGCTGTCTACTGATTAAGTTTGTGCTACCTTATAATGTCGTTAATTGAACCCATATCCCGCAAACTGATACGTTTGGGTAAATTGTACCAAAGCCTGCTCGCTAAAAGTACAAAACACCTGGACGTAGACCGCTATCATTATGTGTTATCGCTTATTTACTATCATGATGGGCAATTATCACAAAAAGCGCTGGCCGAAATACTAGGCAAGGATAAATCGGCCATTGTAAGCATCATTAATCTGCTCTCCTCCAAAGGATTTGTTTACCGGGAAAACAACCCGAGCGACCGCCGCGAACAATTGTTGAAAGTTACCGAAAAGGCAAAGCTCGCGGTTCCGCATATCCTGGCCACCTTTAAAAACATTAATGCCGATATTACTAAGGGGATCTCTGAGACCGATATGAAAATATTTGAAAGTGTATTACTGCGCATGCAAAACAACATACAACCCTTAACAACAACCTGATCAAAAACTAAATCACAAAAATGATCCATTTAATATGAGAACAAGGTATATCATTTACACCGCGCTGGCTTTGCTGGTTGCATACTTAATTTACAACAAGTTCTTTAGCAAAAGCGCCAAGGAATCTGCTGCTGCTATAGCTGCCGGAGGCAAAGGCGGCAAAAAGAAGAACGGTCCTGTTTCCGTTAACATTATGATTGTAAAGGATACTACTATAAACAATATAATAGATGTAACCGGCTCAATTGATGCCAACGAAAAGGTAAACCTGGTGAGCCAAACCGCCGGCAACATTACCGGCATATATTTTACCGAAGGCAGCAAAGTGCAAAAAGGGCAGTTGCTGGTTAAAGTTTATAACCAGGACCTGGAAGCATCGCTTAAACAAGTGAACTACCAGGTAGCGTTGGCCAAACAAAATGAATACCGCAATAAAGTATTGTTGGAAAAAGAAGCCATCAGTCAACAGGAATATGATACTTCTTTAACCTCCTTAAATTCTTTTAAAGCCCAGGGCGATATGATCAAGGCGCAAATAACCCGCACCGAGATCAGGGCGCCGTTTTCGGGCACTATCGGCTTAAGGAATGTGAGCCCGGGTGGTTACCTGTCGCCACAGACATCCATCGCGCAATTGGTTAATATCGATCCGGCAAAGGTTACTTTTTCTGTTCCGGAAAGATACCTTTCTATCATTGGTCCGGGCAGCAAGATCAGGTTCACTACCGAAAGCTCCAGGGAAAACTTTACGGCTACGGTGTATGCTATTGACCCGGCCATTGATGTTAACTCGCGCACACTTACCGTACGGGCCAAAGCGCCAAATCCAAAAGGTTTATTAACAGCCGGCAGCTTTGCTAAAATTAACTTAACACTTGACCAGATAGCTAAAACTATTTTACTGCCAACCCAGGCCGTTATCCCCGACCTGAAAAGCAACCTGGTTTATGTTTACCAAAATGGTGTTGCGGTGAGTAAGGCTGTAAAAACTGATATGCGCACCGATACCAAAATACAGATCATTGATGGCCTGAAACCGGGCGACAGTGTAGTGGTATCGGGCATTATACAAATGCGACCAAAGGTTCCTTTAAAAATTGCTAAAGTTATTAAATAGAGTGTTGCCTCATCCTGCCCTCTCCAAAGGAGAGGGTTCTAAAAAATTTTGTTTTAAAGTCCTCTCCTTTGGAGAGGATTTAGGTGAGGCTAAATATAAAGTAATTCAATAAAACAGCTATGAGTTTATCCTCAGTCAGTATAAAGCGGCCGGTATTGGCAACAGTAATGTCAGTAGTTATTGTTGTGTTTGGTATCATCGGCTATAAATTTTTAGGGGTGCGGGATTTCCCTTCTGTCGATCCACCCATCATTTCGGTATCCACCAGCTACGCCGGTGCTAATGCCGATGTAATTGAATCGCAGATCACGGAACCCCTGGAGAAAGCGATCAATGGTGTACCGGGTATCCGTAACCTGTCGTCGACCAGTTCTGTGGGTTCCAGCAATATTACCGTAGAGTTTGACCTGGATGCCGATCTGGAAACCGCCGCGAACGACGTGCGCGATAAAGTTGGCCAGGCACAACGCCAGCTGCCACAGGATATTGACGCGCCACCGGTAGTTACCAAAGCCGATGCCAGCGCCGATCAGATCATTACCCTGGAAGTACAGAGCGATACCCGTAACATTAACCAGCTGGATGACTATGCCGAAAACGTATTGCAGGAAGGCCTGCAAACCATTCCCGGCGTAAGTACCATTAACATACAGGGACAGCGCCAGTACGCCATGCGTTTATGGATAGATCCTAATAAATTAACCGCACAGGGCGTTACCGCGACAGATATTGGCGCGGCCTTAACTAAAGAGAACGTGGAGCTGCCTGCCGGTAAAATTGAAGGTAACAATACCGAGGTTACCATCAGGGCCCTGGGTAAATTATCTACCGAAAAAGATTTCAACGACCTCATCATCCGATCTGACAGTAACCGTGTGGTGCGTTTGCGCGATGTGGGCTATGCCGTTTTAGGATCGGCCAATGAGGAAACTATTTTTAAGGAATCGGGCGTGCCGATGATCGGTTTGGCCATTGTGCCGCAGCCGGGCGCCAACTATGTACAGATAGCCAAAGATTTTTACAAACGCCTGGATCAGATCAAAAAAGACCTTCCGCCGGATATTAAGGTCAATGTGGCGCTGGATAATACCCGGTTCATCAACCAGTCTATCTCCGAAGTACAGGAAACACTGATCGTATCCTTTGTGCTGGTGGTGATCATCATTTACCTTTTCTTCCGCGATTGGCTTATCGCTTTCCGTCCGCTCATCGATATCCCGGTATCGCTCATCGGGGCATTTTTCATCATGTATATTTTTGGTTTCTCTATCAATATATTAACCCTGCTGGGCATTGTACTGGCAACGGGCCTGGTGGTGGATGATGGTATTGTGGTAACCGAGAACATCTATAAAAAGGTGGAAGCCGGTATGGCTATCCGCAAGGCTGCCTTTGAAGGTTCTGCCGAGATCTTTTTCGCGGTAGTATCAACCTCGGTTACGCTGGCAGCGGTGTTTTTACCTATTGTGTTTTTACAGGGCTTCACCGGCCGTTTGTTCCGTGAGTTCGCGGTGGTGGTGGCGGGCGCGGTATTGATATCGGCGTTTGTATCCCTATCATTAACCCCGATGCTGAATGTAAAGCTGATCCGCAAGAGCAACAAAAAATCAAAGTTTTACGAGCGTACCGAACCTTTCTTTGTGAACATGACCAACTCCTATACCGAAACGCTGGTTAAGTTTATGAAGGTAAAGTGGGTTTCTTTTGTGATCCTGGCGGTATCCCTTATTATCATTGGTGTGTTGGTACAGGTTATCCCATCTGAACTGGCTCCGCTGGATGACCGTAGCTTATTACGCTACAGCGTTACCGGATCTGAAGGTGCTACCTATGAGTACATGACCAAATACATGGATAAGGTATCGCAACTGGTTGACGATTCCATTCCGGAGGCCCGGGTTAATTTCGAGATCGTTTCGCCATCCTTCGGTGGTGGTTCGGCCAACTCAGGTTTTGGTCGTATCGGTTTGGTGGCTCCCGATGAGCGTGGCCGAACCCAGCAACAACTGGCCGACTGGCTCAGCAAAAAGTTAAGCCGTATGCCCGATGCCCGCGCCAATGTCATACAAGAGCAAACCATTAGCGGTGGCGGTAGCGGCGCCCGGACTTCGCTACCCATACAATATGTAATTCAGAACCAGGATTTCGAAAAAATACGCAAGGCCTTGCCTAAGTTTTTCTCCGAAGTATCCAAGAGTCCGGTATTCCAGGGAACCGACGTCAACCTCAAATTCACCAAGCCCGAATTAAGAGTAGTTACCGACAGGGACCGGGCACGGGATCTGGGGGTATCTGTTGATGATATTGCCCAAACCCTGCAACTATATTATAGTGCCGGTCGTTTAGATTACTTCCTGATCAATGGTAAACAATACCAGGTAATTGCCCAGGTGGATCGCGCCAACCGCGATCAGCCGCTCGATCTGAAATCCGTTTACCTGCGCAGTACCAAAGGCGGCCTGGTACAGCTGGATAACGTGGTAAAAGTTACCGAAGGTGCAACGCCTCCGGCTATTTATCACTTTAACCGTTATAAATCGGCAACTGTATCTGCGGGCTTAGCGCCTGGTCGTACAGTAGGTGATGGGATCAAGGAGATGGACCGGATCTCTAAAGAAATATTGGATGATACCTTTAGTACCGCGCTAAGCGGCCCTTCACGGGATTATGCCGAGGGTTCATCAAACATCTTATTCGCCTTTGGTTTTGCACTGTTGCTGATATACCTTGTTTTGGCGGCCCAGTTCGAGAGCTTTATGGATCCGTTTATTGTGATGCTCACCGTACCGTTGGCCATTTCGGGTGCATTTTTATCCCTATGGCTGTTTAACCAAACGCTCAATATTTTCAGCGAGATCGGTATCATTACCCTGGTGGGCCTGGTAACCAAAAACGGCATCCTCATTGTGGAGTTTGCCAATCAGCGCATGGAACATGGCGTTGCTAAATATGAAGCCGCAGTTGAGGCCGCTACCGCTCGTTTACGCCCGATATTAATGACCAGTTTGGCCGTTGTGCTGGGCTCTGTGCCTATTGCCTTTGCATTGGGCGCGGGTGCCAAAAGCCGTGTATCGCTGGGTATTGTAATTATGGGTGGTATGTTGTTCTCCCTGGTACTTACCCTTTACATTATTCCGCTGATGTATGTGATCTTCGCCTCCAAAACCCGCCGCGATCCCGAGCATGAACCGGAAGACGCGGAAGCAAACGAGACTAAAACACCTCTATTGATTGAAAATCTTTGAAAGCTAAAAGCAGAAGGCACAAAGCCAAAAGCGAATGATTGAAAACAAACAAAAGATAAATCCGAATTCGAAAATCCGAACTCCGAAATAAAAAAAATATGATCATCAAAAAAATAGTTTTCTTTATTTTTTGCAGCCTGGTTTTTAGCATAACGGCCTGGGCGCAGGATGCCCCTTTGCTTACGTTGAAAGAGGCCGTTGAAATCGCGCTTAAAAACAACTATAATATCAAGCTGTCGCAAAATAATTCTACCATAGCGGCAAATAATGTTACCCTGGGTAACGCGGGTGTTTTACCGCAGCTTACCGGTAATTTTGCTACAAACAACAGCAGGCAAAACACCAAGCAAACACGTAATGATGGGACGGTGAATAATATCAATGCCCATAACTCCAATAATAGTTATGGCGTAAACCTTAACTGGACCATTTTTGATGGCTTTAATATGTTTGCCACCTATGATCAGTTAAAAACCGTTGATACCTTAAGCGCTATCCGGTTAAAGGATACCATCCAAACCACTGTTGCCAGTGTGATCACTACCTATTATGACCTCATCAATCAAAATGAGCAGATCAAAGCGCTCAAAGGGGCCATTGATATTTCACGTACCCAATTGCGTTATGCTAACGACAAGTACAAGGTGGGCCGCGCTTCCGGACTGGATGTGCTGAACGCGCAGGTTAACCTCAATACCGATACGGCTAACCTGGTTACCCAATACCAGCAGTTCAAGGCTATCAAAATACAGCTTAACCAGTTATTGATACGAGATCTGCAAACCGATTTCACGGTAGCCGATACCATCCTGATTGATGATAAACTAACGCTTGCCGAAATTATTAACAGCGCTCAGTTACAAAACCCGGCCATTTTATCGGCACAGATCAATAAGCGCCTGGCCGAGATCAACCTGAAACAGGTACGCTCAACGCGGTACCCGCAGGTGGGTTTAACTTCGGGCTATACTTTTTCTAATAGCAAAACACCGGCAGGCTTTACGCTGTCGCAAAATGTGCATGGCTTAAATTATGGGTTGACTGCAAGCATTAACATATTTGACGGTTTTAACCAGAACAGGCGCGAAAAGAACGCGAAAATACAGATCGACAATGCCAACATCAGCGCCAAACAAACCCGGCTTAACGTAGAAGCACAGATCAATAACTTTTTTGTGAGTTATTTATCCGGTTTGGATCTGATCAGGCTGGGACAGGCCAACGTTACCATAGCTAAAAAGAACCTGGATATATCATTAGAAAAATATAAGCTGGGTAATATTACGCCCTTAGAAATACGGGAAGCCCAGCGTAATTACCTGGATGCGCAATCCAAGTTCTTTGCGGCTCAGTATCAGTCAAAACTTGCAGAAGTTACTTTAAAACAGATTACCAGCAGTATTAATATTAATTAAGTACTAATAAGTATTTATTTATGGGGTATGTTTCTTAAATTGCTTTAAAAAGCTATTTTTGAAACAATGTTAATCCCCTACAAAACCTGCCTGTTGATTGATGATAACTACATCGACAACTTTGTTACGCGCAGGATTTTGGAAAGCAGTAACTTCGCAGAGCAGATCATTGTAAGACAATCGCCTGCCGAAGCAATAAATTCGCTCCGGGAGGGTACTATAAAACCTGATGTTATCTTTTTAGATATCCGCATGCCCCTGATGAACGGGTTTGAGTTTTTGCAGGAGTATGATAAGCTTTTGATCGATAAAAAAGATATTAAAATATTTATGCTTTCTTCCTCCCTTGATCCAACAGACATGAAGGAGTCGGCAGGAAACAAGTATATTACGCAATTTATACATAAGCCATTAACAGTTAAAGCGCTCGAAGAAATTTGTCCATGATCTTAGTTGCCGATAGCGGATCTTCCAAAACAGACTGGCTGCTCAGCCTTCCACAGCAGGAGTCAGTATCATTCAAAACCGCCGGATTAAACCCATACTTTTTAACAGAAAAAGAAATAGCCAAAATAATACAGGATCAGGCGCCTGATATGGTAGCATATGCCAATGATATTTCCGAAATATATTTTTTCGGGGCCGGCTGCTCCAGTCCAGACAGGCACGAGATCGTTTCAAACGCTATCAGCCAGCTGTTCAGCAAAGCCTTTATCAGTGTCGACAGTGACCTTTTAGGCTGTGCCTATGCCACTTGTGGACACGAAAAAGGCATTTGCTGTGTGATGGGTACCGGGTCAAACATTTCCTATTTTGATGGCGAAAACATTCACGACGGTCAGCATGGCCTGGGTTTTGTTTTAGGCGACGAAGGTTCCGGCACCTGGTTTGGCAAGGCCCTCATCACCGATTTCTTGTATGGCAATATGCCCGCCGATATCAACGAGGCATTTGATAAAGCATACGGACTGAATAAAGAGATTGTGATCAAGAACGTATATCAAAAGCCCAATGCCAATACCTACCTGGCCTCATTCTCGCGTTTTGTAAGCGAAATAAAAACCACCCCCTACGGACAGGAACTGCTGGAAAGGGGCTTATTGGAATTTATCGACAGCAACATCAAATCATACCCGGAATACCACCGCTATAAATGCCATTTTGTGGGCTCCATCGCCTACTTTTTTGCCGAGGAGTTAACTACGCTTTGCCATCAACAGGGTGTAAAAACCGGCAAAGTGATCAAACAACCGATCAATGATCTGATGGCTTTTATTTTGAAGAGGAACGAGGAATAGGCTTATGATAGTTTCGAACTCATAGTTGAAACCCCTTCCTCCCCTTCCCGAGGGAAGGAATCGCTCCTGCCCTTGCTTTTTTGCATGGTAAGTGAGGGTGAAGTCCTCCTCTCCGCGCGTCATTGCGAGGAGGAACGACGTGGCAATCCCCTACTTACAGAGATGCGATGCCTATCGGGGATTATTAATGTTATTAATTGTTTTTTAAAGGTATTGTGATGAGCTCCCTCCGGTCGGTTGTCCACGCTACGCTCGCAATGACGTTGTTTTTCAATCGCCTCTTTCGTTTAAACCACTGCAGCAAGTTTCTTCCTAAACCTCAATTTCACCACCACAAACCCAATCAACAAAACAGCTACAAAACTACCTGCTTTGGGCAGGTAATCGCCATGCTCTACATAAAAAGTAAGCTCCGAGTTCAGGTTAATATCCTGTTTAATGGCGGCTTGTGTCCACCATTTAGTTTGCTGTACGATGTCGCCACGCTGGTTGATAAAAGCCGAGATACCCGTATTGGCCGAGCGCGCCACCCAGCGACGGGTTTCAATGGCCCGCAACTTGGCATAGTCCAGGTGCTGGTCTTTACCCGATGTATTTTCCCACCAGCCATCGTTGGTAATAATGGCGATGAACTGAGCACCTTTCCGCACCGAACGTGCCACATATTCGCCCCAGATAGATTCGAAACAGATCACCGGATCGGCACCGATACCGCTTTGTGAGTAAAACACATCTGCATCTGCTTGAGGGCCATAAGCGCCCGTGGCACCACCCAAATGCTCAAATACTGGTTTAAGGAAGGATAAGGTGTTGCCAAAAGGCAGCGATTCAGCACCCGGCACCAGTCGCGATTTATGGTAGATCTGTACATTCCCACTGTTTTCGATACCTATGGCCGAGCTAAAATTATCTGCGAATACACCGGGCTGTTGTGTTGCACTGGCAGTTGGTGTTGCCCTGTTATTATAAAACCGGTAAGTTTCGCCCCCGGTTATCAAAGTACTGTTTTTGTATTTGCGTAAAAAATACTGCGCCTGTTTAAAGTAAATATTATTGTTGATACCATCCTCATTCATATATTCCGGGATGGCGGTTTCCGGCCATAAAAAAAACTCGGTATTTGACTGAGCCACACTCCGCGACAGATGGATCATGATATCGATTTGCAGATTAGCGGGGATGTCGTTCTCTTTTGCATAAGGATCAATATTAGGCTGAACCGCCACTATGTTCGATGGATTTTTCTGTTCGGTATAGTTGTAATAAGTATATAATGAAAAGCTAATCGGCAGCAAAATCGGCAGCACAAAGGCGGTGATCAGTTTTAGTCGCAGTTTTTTATCCTGAGCCTCGCGCAAACCAACATAGATCAAGAAAGCCAGGATATTTACCGCCCATACCCAAATGGTGCCGCCATAAACACCGGTATATTCATACCATTGTATCCACTGATGACTCACCGCGAAACCGTTACCCAGGGTCATCCAGGGGAAATTCAGATCCCAGCTCTGGTGCAGGTATTCGTAGCCAATCCATAAACAAACCAGGCCAGCTAAAGCCCGGCTCCGGCTGGTTACCAGTCGCAAGCGGTAATACAGCCAGCAAGCTAAGGCCATAAGTAACGGCCCCAGCGAATACGGGATCAGCGAAATGGGGATAGCCACCAGGTCGCCCACTATTTTTAGCGCGTTGTACACCCAATAAACAGAGCCCACGTTCCAGATAAAAAAACCGATAAAGGTTAGGGTAAATATTTGTTTTCCTTTTTTAGCCGATGTGGATTGGATGATGTTTTCCATCGCCAGCAGCATCGGCACAAAAGCAATAAACAGCAAAAAGGTAGTATAAGGCGTAGGCGGCCATGCTATCCATAATAGTAATCCGGAAAGTATGGCTAAAGGAAGATTTTTTTTCATTTGTTATTTATCCTATTGATCGGGAGAAAAACCAGTATGTCATTGCGAGCGCAGCGTGGCAATCTCCTCGCGTTTTCATTAATAAGAATAGCTACGAGATTGCTTCGTCGTTCCTCCTCGCAATGACATATTTTTTATTTTTTTAAAGCATAATGGGCAGACCTCTGCGCGCGTCCTTCGACAGGCTCAGGATGACAGGCCCTTTTTTTATTCCTCTTCGTCGTCTTTATATTTATTCTTCGATGTTTTGGCTTCGGCCCCAGCCACACAAATCACGAATTCCCCTTTTGCGGGATGTGTTTCATAATATAATTTTACCTCGGCTACCGTACCCCGAACAGTTTCCTCGAACATTTTGGTCAGCTCTCGCGATACGGATAGCTGGCGTTCGGCACCAAAATAAGTCGCCATTTCGTCCAGTGTTTTCAGTAAACGGTGCGGCGATTCATAAAGTATAATCGTGCGTTCCTCCCCGGCCAAAAATTTATACCGTGTCTGGCGGCCTTTTTTCAGCGGTAAAAACCCTTCAAAACAAAACTTATCCGTAGGGAAACCCGAGTTAACCAGCGCCGGCACAAAGGCCGTAGCCCCGGGCAGGCATTCCACCGCGATATCAAATTTCAGGGCCTCGCGTACCAGGTAAAAACCCGGATCGGATATGGCAGGCGTCCCCGCGTCAGATATCAGGGCGATGTTTTTCCCTTCCAGCAAAAATTTCACGATCTCGTTTGACGATTGATGTTCATTATGCTGATGGTGCGAAAAAACTTTCTGATGAATATCAAAATGTTTCAGCAATGGCGCCGATGTACGCGTATCCTCAGCCAATATCAGGTCGGCCTCTTTCAAAACACGGATGGCCCTCAAGGTAATATCCTCCAGGTTGCCTATTGGGGTGGGTACTAAGTATAGTTTACCTTTTTCGTTCATGGTTATATTTTGTCCATAGACGATGGTCCATAGTCCATAGATTTTATCTGCATGCCCGATTTCCATCAACTATCGTCCATGGACCATGGTCTATCGACCACATCTTAAAATCTATTGACTATAGTCTATGGACTATCGACTTATTTATATCTTTGCCTAAAAATAAAATAATGCTGCAAGTTAGTTATATCCGCGATAACCGGGAACAGGTTTTAGAACGTTTGGCTGTAAAAAATTTTAAACAGACCGAACTGGTTGATGAAATAATTCAGTTAGACAGCAAGTCGCGTTCGACTAAAGTGTATTTGGAAAACATTCAAAATCAAATTAACTCGACATCTAAGTTGATTGGCGAACTTATGCGTGCGGGTAAATCTCAGGAAGCTGAGGCTCTGAAATCGGGATCAACTGACGGAATTACTAATCTAAAGACATTAAAAGATATAGTTAAAACAGAAACTGATAACCAGGCCGCTATTGAAGAAGAACTATATCAAAAACTGGTATTACTGCCCAATCTGCCCCATAGCTCTGTACCCAAAGGTTTAACTCCCGAGGAGAACGAAGTGGTATTGGAAAACGGTTCAAAACCCAACCTGCCCTCCGATGCCCTCCCGCACTGGGAATTGGCCGCAAAATATAACCTGATTGATTTTGAACTGGGCGTTAAAATAACAGGCGCAGGCTTTCCCGTATATAAAAATAAAGGCGCTAAACTACAGCGTGCCCTCATCAACTTTTTTATTGATGAAGCCGAAAAAGCGGGCTATAGCGAAGTAAGCGTGCCCCTGATGGTAAACGAAGCATCTGGCTTTGGCACATCACAGCTGCCTGATAAAGAAGGCCAAATGTATCATGTTGGTGTTGATAATTTATACCTGATACCAACAGCTGAAGTGCCGATCACCAACATGTACCGCGATGTGATATTGAAAGGTGAAGACCTGCCGGTAAAAAACTGCGGGCATACACCATGCTTCCGTCGCGAGGCGGGTTCATACGGCGCGCATGTACGCGGATTGAACCGTTTACACCAGTTTGATAAGGTAGAAATTGTACAAGTAGTACAACCCGACCGTTCTTACGAGGTTTTGGAACAGATGAGCGCCCATGTGCAAGGTCTGCTGCAAAAATTAGGCTTACCTTACCGTGTATTACGCCTTTGTGGCGGCGATATGGGTTTTGGCTCTGCTTTAACTTATGATATGGAAACCTGGAGCGCCGCGCAGCAGCGTTGGTTGGAAGTATCATCCGTATCAAACTTCGAAACATTCCAGAGCAACCGCCTCAAACTGCGGTTCCGCAATACCGAAGGTAAAACCCAGCTGGCCCACACCCTCAACGGCAGCGCCCTGGCCCTGCCCCGTATTGTAGCCACCCTGCTGGAAAACAACCAAACCGAAAAAGGCATCCGGGTACCGGAAGTATTGGTACCGTATACGAAATTTGAGTGGATTGATTAAAGCCGGCTCTTTCCTCGTAATAGCAAAGTAAAAACCAACATGTCATTGCGAGCGATAGCGTGGCAATCTCCTCGCGTTCACACATGTGAGGAGATTGCTTCGTCGTTCCTCCTCGCAATGACATATTTGTTCTAAAGCCCTCTCCTTTGGAGAGGGTTGGGAGAGGTCTACAAATACCGCTGAAATTCCTTCCGCACAGCCAAAGGCTTTTTCCCCGTAATCGCCTTAAAATGCCGGTTAAAATTGGAGAGGTTGGAGAAACCCGATTCATAACTAATGATAACAATGCTGTAGTCCGTTTCTTTCAGCAGCTTGCAGGCGTGGTTCACGCGCACTTCCAGCAAAAAATCAAAATAACTTTTGTGCACCCGCGATTTAAAATACCGGCAAAAGGCATTGGGCACCATATAAATAACGGCCGCTATTTCCTTCAGGGTAATAACACGGTGAAAATTATTAAGCGTGTACAGGTAAATTTTAGTGAGCCGGGTTTCATCCCCCGCGTTAAAGGTATGTTGCTTTATCTGCGGGTTTAAGGAGCGGTATTCCCTTTCGCTGGCAATGGATGCCAGTAATTGCATCAGTAAAGGGATCCGTTCGCTGGCAGCAGCCTGAAGCAATTGGTTTAACAAAACAATTAAGCGTATCCGCAAACTGCCCTGAAACGCGAGTACGTTCCCGGCCCGACGTATCGCGGTACGCAGATATTCATTTTCGGGCAAATTGATAAACTGTCCGCCAAATATATCGGGGTTAAAATGCAATGTGAGCAATTGTACCGGCAGCTTTATTCGGCCCTGCTTTTGCAAAGGGTATTCAAAGGTATGGCTATCAAACCGGAATAAATGAGGCAGGTTTCCACCAATCATCAGCAGATCGCCCGCGGCAACAGGTTCTATTTTATCACCCACCAACAGTACCCCATGCCCTTCCATAATGTAAATGAGCTCAATTTCGGGGTGATAATGCAATTCGTTATAAGAATGATAATGCGCGGTAAGCTGCAGGCTGAACGACTGATTAGCCGGGGTACTGAGCTTTTTTAACCTTGCCTTCATTTTTAATTACTGAATTATTGATTTAGTGATTTTAAATCTTTGTTCCTTGCTCCAAGGACCCTTACTCTATTTTTATAAATTATATTATTATCACTTATATATCTCAAAAATAAAATAAAATGGTTAATATAGTATCATTTATTGTATATAAGCTCCAGTTTCCGAACGTTTTATCCGATAGCTTTGTTTAAAAAAATGCAGATGGAAACAACAAACTATATTTTGCAGCTAAACGAGGCCGGCATCAACGATATTGATCGTGTTGGCGGCAAAAACGCCTCTCTTGGCGAAATGCTTCAAAATTTGAAGCTATTAGGTATCGACATCCCTTTTGGATTTATTGTTGTTGCCGATGCTTATTACAGTTTTATAAAATACAACCATCTCGACGTGCTGATCAGCACGCTCATCAGCGAAACAGATGTGGATGACCTGACGCAGCTTAAACAATGCGGCGGAACAATCCGCAGGCTTATCCGTGATGGAGAATTCCCCAAAGAGATCAAAATGCAGGTTGCCGATGCTTATGATGCTTTGTGTGCCTATTACCAGAAAATGGATGTTGATGTGGCTGTACGTTCATCCGCTACTGCCGAAGACCTGCCCGATGCTTCTTTTGCCGGGCAACAGGATACTTATTTAAATATTGCCGGCCCCAACGACCTGCTGGATGCCATACGCAATTGCTTTGCATCGCTGTTTACTGATCGTGCCATTAGCTACCGCAAAAGTTTTGGCTATGATCATTTCCAGATTGGGCTTTCGGTATGTGTGCAAAAAATGGTGCGCTCCGATATTGGCGCTTCCGGGGTGGCTTTCTCGCTCGATACTGAAAGTGGTTTTAAAGATGTGGTGGTGATCAACGGTGCTTTTGGCCTGGGCGAAATGGTTGTGCAGGGAGCTGTAAAGCCCGATGAATTTACCATATTTAAACCCCTGCTCGGAAAACCGAATCTCCGCCCTTTGATTGAAAAAAAATTAGGCACCAAGGATAGCAAAATGGTTTACGGCGAAGCCAACGAGCCGCGTGTAAAAGTAGTACCCACCACCGAAACCGAAAAAGCTCGCTTTTGCCTTTCCGATGATATGGCCCTGCAACTGGCCGCTTGGGTGGTGGCTATCGAAAACTATTACACCGCACTTAAAGGCAAATGGTGCCCAATGGATGTGGAATGGGCGGTTGATGGCGAAACGCAGCAGCTTTATATTGTACAGGCCCGCCCCGAAACCATCCATTCGCGCAAAGCGCAGCAGACCCTGCAGATCTTTAGCATGGATGCAAAAGCTAAAAGCACACAATTACTGTTACAGGGCATTGCCGTTGGCGATAAAATCGCTACCGGTCGGGTGCATCTGCTGGAGAACGCGGATACCGTTTCCCTGGCGCAACTGAACTTTAAAGCCGGTGATGTACTGGTAACCGACATGACCGATCCCGACTGGGAACCCCTGATGAAAAAGGCGGCGGCTATTGTCACCAATAAAGGCGGGCGCACCTGCCATGCGGCTATTGTGGCCCGGGAGCTGGGCGTACCGGCTATTGTGGGCTGCGGAAATGCTACGGAGTTGTTGAGCACAGGTCTGCAGGTAACGGTATCATGTGCCGAGGGCGAAAACGGGTACATTTATGCCGGAGAGATTCCTTTTAAAATACAGGAGTATGACCTGAGCATCTTGCCTACCGTTGATACACCCATCATGATGAATGTGGCTTCACCCGATATCGCTTTTAAACTGGCCGGTTATCCGCATTGCGGGGTGGGCCTGGCGCGCGAGGAGTTTATTATCAGCAATTATATTAAAATACACCCACAGGCGCTGCTTCAGCACCGGGAGCTGAATGACGAAGCTTTAACCTCGCTGATTGAAGATACCATTAAAGGCTATGCCGATGAGCAAACTTATTTTATAGACAAGCTCTCCTTCGGGATTGGTAAAATAGCTTCGGCCTTTTATCCGCACAAGGTGATTGTACGGTTCTCTGATTTTAAAACCAACGAATATGCCAGCATGCCTGGTGGTAGTTACTTTGAACCATCAGAAGAAAACCCGATGATCGGGTGGCGGGGAGCTTCGCGCTATTACTCTGCTGCTTATAAAGAGGCCTTCGGGATGGAATGCCGCGCGATAAAAAAGGTACGCGAAATCATGGGATTGAAAAATGTGGTGGTGATGATCCCTTTTTGCCGTACCATTAATGAGCTGTTGCGGGTTTATGAAACCATGAAGGAATACGGCCTGGTTCGCGGTGAAAACGGATTGGAGGTATACCTGATGGCCGAGGTCCCATCCAACGTGATACTGGCCGATCAGTTTGCCCGGTATATTGATGGTTTCTCTATCGGATCAAACGATCTGACCCAACTGGTGCTCGGGCTCGATCGCGACTCAGCCCTAGTGGCTGACATTTATAACGAACGCAACGAGGCCGTAAAAATGATGATCTCCCAATTGATCAAGGCGGCAAAAAAAGCCGGCATCAAGGTGGGAATCTGCGGTCAGGGCCCATCAGATTATCCCGACTTTGCACAGTTTCTGGTTGAAGAAGGCATCGACAGCATTTCGATAACGCCCGATTCGTTCCTAAAAACGGTTGAAGCGATCAAAAAAATTGAAGACCAGGCTGCCTACCAACAGCGGCAGATAGCCTAACCAAGTTCATAGTACCGACAAAAACAAATAACAAAACAAAAGCGGCTTTTAGGGGGCCGCTTTTTGTTGTTATCATGGTGTGTCTTTGTCAAACCCGCTTGCACTAAGCATTTCCTTTAGCTACATTTGGGATAAACACATTAATTATCCCTAATGAAAAACAAATACCATTACCTATTGGCCATAGGCGGCATTGCCCTGCTGGCCGGATGCAGCCAGAATAAAAAAGAGGGTCAGGAAACGGCTAAAGCTATAACTCCCGAGGAGATCAAATCGCACATCGCCGTACTGGCTAATGATTCGCTCCTGGGCCGCAAGCCTTTTACTGCCGGCGAAGCAAAATCCATTGCTTATATCTCATCCGAGTTTAAAAAAGCAGGCCTGGAGCCTGGTAATAACGGGAGCTATTTGCAGGATGTTCCTATGGTGGAGATCACCAGTCAACCATCCGAAACCATGGAGATCAGCGGCGGTAAATCGCCTATGAGCTTGCATAAATTGACCGATTTTGTAACTTTTAGTCGCCGTGAGGTTGATTCCGTTCAGCTTAAGAACTCACCCCTTGTTTTTGCCGGCTACGGCATTGTTGCCCCCGAATTTCACTGGAATGACTATGCCGGGCTGGACGTAAAAGGCAAAACAGTAGTTGTATTGGTAAATGATCCCGGCTTTAAAAGCGGCGACCCAACTATATTTAAAGGCGATACCATGACCTATTATGGCCGCTGGACCTACAAATTTGAAGAAGCCGCCCGCCAGGGTGCCGCCGGTGTTATTATTGTACACCAAACGGAGCCGGCCAGCTATGGCTGGAGCGTGGTATCCAACAGTAACTCTGGAGCCAAGCTTTACCTTACTCAAAAAGATAAACATCTATCACGCTGTAAGGTGGAAGGCTGGATCACGGAAGACGCGGCCAAAAAACTTTTTGCAGATGTGGGCATCACCGGCGATCTGCGTGCCATTGCCCGCAGCAAAAGCTTCAAGGCCGTTCCGCTTAACAGGTCGGTTTCTTTAACTATCAATAATAAGCTTAAATATTCTACTTCGCATAATGTTATCGGCACTATAAAAGGCAGCACATCGCCTAACGAATACATTTTGTATACCGCTCACTGGGATCACCTGGGTATCGGAAAACCCGATGCCAAAGGCGACAGTATTTACAACGGCGCGGTGGATAATGCCAGTGGTGTAGCCGCTATCATCAGCGTAGCCAAAGCATTTCAGCAGGCTAAAGAAAAACCGAAACGCTCCATCGTATTTTTAGCGGTAACCGCCGAGGAGCAGGGCTTGCTGGGTTCTGAGTATTATGCCACCCACCCTGTTTATCCGCTCAACAAAACCATTGCCGATCTGAATATGGATGCCCTGGGCAGCTATGGCGAAACTAAAGACATCGCCATAACCGGCAAGGGCCAAAACGACCTGGAAGATTATGTGGCCGACATAGCCAAACAGGATGGCCTTACTACAGTAGGCGACCGTCACCCGGGAGCGGGAAGCTATTACCGGTCTGATCATTTTAACTTTGCCAAGCTGGGTGTTCCGGCCCTTGACATTAACAATGGCAGCGTAAGCAAAACGCAAGGTGCATCCTATGGTGAAGACAAGCAAAAGGAATACAATGAGCAGCGCTATCATCAACCGGCCGATAATTACAGTGCGGACATGGACGCTACCGGTATGGCACAAATAGCTGATATTCTTTACCGCATAGGCACCAAGCTCAGTAACGAAACCACCGTCCCTGGCTGGAAACCTCATTCGGAATTTAAGGCTGTAAGGGATAAGGCGTTGGCGAAATAATATTTCTCCGGGTCATGCCGAACTTGTTTCGGCATCTCATTAGCATGGTTGCGTTATAATGACCAATTGTCCTGTGGGATGCTGAAACAAGTTCAGCATGATCATTCTTCTTTTACAAACTAAAAAATCCACCCCGTAACAGAAGGTGGATTTTTTTATTGTATATATATAGTGAAACTATCACCCCAAAGGGCTTATTTAGTTGCTCATTTTAGCAATGTTGAAGCTTTCAAAAGCCATTTGTTTGTTGTAATCGGTAGCAATGTTTTTGTAGTTGATCAGGTCGACAATGGTGCCGATAAAGCAAAAGCCGGCGGTAAAAAAGTAAACCAGGCCCATGCCTATCTGGTCGGTCATGAAGCGCTGCACTCCGGATACGCCTACAAAACCGAGTAAAGTAGCCAGCATAATATCCTGCGGATTTCTTCTTTTACCGCCGTAAATGTTTATAAAATACCGCTGTTGATTTTCTGTTAATGATGCTGTTGCCTGTTGTAAAAAGGAAAACTCTTCGGGTGTCATTCCGTCGAACATCATATATGGGTTTGGGTAAGTGTTCATTTTAGTAGCTTTTAAGATTATCGTTTGTTTGATGATATAAAGGTATTACGATAAGCAAAACGAGCCTATGGAAAACTGGTTAGCAGCGGGAACAAGTCGGTGAGCGGGTGGGTTTTGGCGGTAAAATAATAACCTGAATATTCACTATTCTTGAATTGTCATCCTGAGGAACGAAGGATCTTCTTCGGATGACAAATCGACGATACACGTTGTGAAGAAGGTCCTTCAAGCGTTTAGGATGACAAAATTAGTTATAATTGGTTATCAATCAGCCGGTGCAGAGCCCTCGCCACTATCTTTAAACCCATGCCCAAAACCCAGTCTGTCTTTGCCTAAAACATAAATCCTATGAAAAATAACAAGCACGGCGGGGATGCCCAACCAATGGGCGTGAAAAGAATTGCCGATATCACCATGAAACAAATAAATGATGGAATGCCCCAGTCCGCAACCGGGGCACCACTTAAAGCCCATGAGTTTTAAAGGGCACAGCGTAAAATGCGATTCGGCGCCTGGCTTACTAAAAGCCAGGGTCAGCATGGCCGCTACCCAGAAAACCAATTCAAAATATTTTGAAAAGAGCCGTTTAATCAACCTTGTTCGCTTTGTTATGGAACAGTAAAGATACGGCAAACGCCAGCAGCACACCTACCAGCAAAGCGCCGAATATACGGCCCGACGACGCTTCCATTACATTGTTCATGGACACATGCGCGTAGCTAAAATATAATATGGTGGCAAAAACAGTTACAATACCTCCCGCAATTAATATCTTAAAACTTTGTATCAGGGCTTCTAAAAAACCCATCTGACCTTTACAGTCGTTTTTACGATAGCTATAAATCCCGGCAAATAGCCCCAGGGCCGGAATCAAAAACGAAAAGTACTCCAATGTGGCCACTTTTTCGTCGGTTGGTGAAATGCCCGAACCGTGCATCACAAACATCCATATTCCACTTAATACGCCAATGATAATACCCCAAATAATTGCATTCTTCATGGTTTATAAAATTAGGTTAAAACAATAGGTAGGTAATAATGATAAGTTTATTGAATTTACCATTAAAAAGTAATAATTCATAGAGATTGTTTCATTTTGAAGCAAAGATTTTTGGAGTAAGGATTTGGGGAACAAAGAGCAAGGATTTTTAGAGCAAAGAATAAAATACTCCCGGCTACGGGCTTTTCTGAAACAGTGATTATAAAACCCTTGCTTTTCCAAATCCTTATTCCTTGCTCCATAAATCTTTGTTCCCTCGGTCCTTGTTCCCAAAATCCTTGCTCCCTACGCTCTCCCCAAATCTTTTACGTACATTTGCATCAGTTTTGAACATCCGTGATATTTTAGACAGATACAAAGCTGATGACAGGATCAAAGCGTTGGCAACAGCCCTAAACGCTTCAAAAAATCCCAGAATACAGCTACGTGGTTTAGTCGGGTCAAGTGATTCGGCCATGGCGGTAGCATTGTATTTTTTGCAGCACAAGCACATGGTATTTGTACTGCCCGACCGGGAAGAAGCCGGCTTTTTTCAGGCTGATATTGAAAACCTTACCGGGAAAGAAGCCCTACTCTTTCCTTCATCCTACCGCAAACCCTTTGAATTTACCCAGCCAGATAGCAGCAATGTATTGGCCCGTGCCGAGGTCCTGAACGAGCTTAGCCACTCTACCGAGTTTGGACAACTGATCGTGACCTATCCGGAAGCTCTTGCAGAAAAGGTAATTGATCGTGCTTCGCTTGAAAAAAACACACTGGAAATAGCCGTTGGCAGCAAGCTGAGCATTGAGTTTATCAACGAGTTTTTAATTGAGTATGATTTTGACCGGGTTGATTTTGTTTACGAGCCCGGGCAATTCTCTGTACGCGGCGGCATTGTTGATATCTTCTCGTTTTCACATAACCTGCCATACCGGATAGAGTTCTTTGGTGATTCTATTGAGTCGATCCGCACGTTCGAGATCGAAAGCCAGCTGTCTGTTGAGCAGGTTAAAAGCATCACCATTGTACCCAATGTACAATCTAAGTTTTTAACTGAAAGCAATATTTCGCTGCTGGAATATGTGGAGCCCGGTACACAGATATGGATAAAAGATGTGCAGTTTACACTGGACATTATCCAAACCGGCTTTAAAAAAGCGGTGAACCTGTGGAAAGCCCTCTCGGCCGAAGAAAAAACACAGAACCCGGAATGGATAGATCCTAAGTTTGGTTTTACCGACGAGAAACTGATAGCCGACCAGCTATTTGATTTCCCGGTGGTGGAGTTTGGCAAGCAGTTCTTCTATCAGCCTACTACCTCCATCAATTTTGAGATGCGGCCGCAGCCTTCGTTCAATAAAGATTTTACACTGCTTATCCACAACTTTAAAAACAACGAGGCCGATAAGATCGAGAATTTTATCCTCACCGATTCGGCCCGGCAGGTGGAGCGTTTATATGCCATTTTGGACGATCTGGACAAAACCGTAAAATTCACCCCCATCAGCGTTTCCATCCGCGAAGGTTTTGTGGACCAGGAACAAAAACTGGCCTGCTATACCGATCACCAGATCTTTGACCGCTATTATAAATACAAGCTCAAAAAAGGCTACCAGCGTTCGCAAGCCATCACGCTTAAGGAATTGCGCGACCTGAAACCCGGCGATTACGTTACCCATATTGACCATGGCATTGGCAAATATGCCGGTCTGGAAAAAGTGGAGGTTAACGGTAAACAGCAGGAGATGATCCGCCTGATTTACGCGGATAATGATCTGCTGTATGTAAACATCAACTCGCTTAATCGCATATCCAAATACAGCGGCAAAGAGGGTACGGTGCCTAAGATGAATAAACTGGGTACCGATACCTGGGAACGTCTTAAGAAAACAACAAAAAAAAAAGTTAAGGACATAGCCCGCGACCTGATCAAGCTTTACGCCCTGCGTAAGGCCCAGCAAGGGAATGCCTTTTCGCCCGATAGTTACCTGCAAACCGAGCTGGAAGCCTCCTTCCTTTATGAGGATACACCAGACCAGGAAAAAGCCACCGCCGACTTTAAAAAGGACATGGAATCGCCGCACCCGATGGACCGGCTGATTTGCGGGGATGTGGGTTTTGGTAAAACCGAGGTTGCCGTTCGCGCGGCATTCAAAGCCGTAGCCGATAGCAAGCAGGTAGCCATACTGGTACCAACCACCATTTTAGCGGCCCAGCACTACAAAACATTTACCGACAGGCTCAAAGGCTTCCCCGCCAATATTGATTACATCAACCGGTTTAAAACCAGCCGGCAGATCAAGGATACTTTAGAGAAACTGAAAGAAGGTAAAGTTGATATCATTATCGGCACGCACCGCCTGGTAAGCAAGGATGTTAAATTCAAGGATCTGGGCTTGATGATCATTGATGAGGAACAAAAATTCGGCGTATCAACCAAAGAGAAACTGAAGCAAATGCGTGCCAATGTGGATACGTTGACGCTTACCGCTACGCCAATTCCACGTACGCTGCATTTTTCGTTGATGGGTGCGCGTGACCTTTCTATTATATCCACCCCGCCACCCAACAGGCAGCCTGTGGTTACGGAGCTTCATGTGTTTAATGATACGCTGATCAAAGAAGCTGTAGAATTTGAGATAGAACGGGGCGGTCAGATCTTCTTTATCCATAATCGTGTAGCCGATCTGCCACAACTGGGCGGTATGATCCACAAACTGGTACCCCGGGCCCGTGTTGGTATAGCCCACGGACAATTGGAGGGCGATGCGCTGGAAGATGTGATGCTGAAATTTGTGAACCACGAGTATGATGTACTGGTAGCTACTACCATTATTGAAGCTGGTTTGGATATCCCGAACGCCAATACCATCATCATCAATTACGCCCACATGTTTGGCCTGAGCGATCTGCACCAGATGCGTGGCCGTGTAGGGCGAAGCAATAAAAAGGCTTATTGTTACCTGTTAAGTCCGCCATTGTCCACATTAACGAGCGAGGCCCGTAAACGCCTGAGCGCTATTGAAGAATTCAGCGATCTGGGCAGCGGTTTTAACGTGGCCATGCGCGATCTGGACATCCGCGGCAGCGGTAACCTGCTGGGCGCCGAGCAAAGTGGCTTTATTGCCGAAATCGGTTTCGACATGTATCATAAGATCCTGGACGAGGCCATACAGGAACTGAAGGAGGACGAGTTTAAAGGCGTGTTCCCAGATGATAAACCACGACCGTTCATTTCCTTTACCCAGATAGATACCGACCTGGAAATCCTGATCCCCGATGAGTACGTGACCAATATATCGGAGCGTTATAATCTGTACACCGAGCTATCCAAATTGGAAAACGAGGCTGAACTATCGGCCTTTCAGCAACAGTTGCATGACCGTTTTGGTAAAGTACCACCCCAGGTTAACGACCTACTAAACACCATGCGTATGCAATGGTTGGGCAAAGCCATCGGCTTTGAAAAGATCTCACTTAAAAAGAATGTACTGCGCGGTTATTTTATCAGCAACCAACAATCAGCATATTTCGAGTCGGATGCTTTCCGCAATGTACTCACCTTTGTACAAAGCAATATGCGCCGCACCAATCTTAAAGAAGTAAAAAACACCCTTCGTCTCAGCATCGAAGGTGTAAACAGCATTGATCAGGCTGTATTGTTTCTGAATGAAATTGTGGGTATGGTTGGGGTAGATTAAACACTCATTTTATAACAAGCGTCATTGCGAGGTACGAAGCAATCTCTATACTATACAGAGAAAATTGACCTGCCTAAGTAGAGATTGCTTCGTACCTAGCAATGACGTGATGAAGAATTTACACCTTCTTATAAATATCTCTCAGGTTCCTACCCATTTCCTGGTAATCCAGGCCATAGCCTACCACAAATTCGTTCTCAATTTCAAAGCCTACGTATTTAAGCTCCTCAATCGGGCTCAGCAACGCTGCTGGCTTCAACAATAAAGAGCATACTGCAATAGATGATGGATTGCGCTGTTTTAACTTATCTATCAGGTAATGCAGGGTATTGCCGGTATCTACAATATCCTCAATGATAACCACATCGCGGTCTTTAATATCCATGATCAAATCAATATCATCACGAATCTTCAGCTTGCTGGTGGTTCCGCCATAGTAGGATGCCAATTTGGTAAAGGCAATTTCGCAGGGACCTTCAATTTGTTTGATAAGGTCGGCAATAAACAAAAAACTGCCGTTCAGAACGCCAACAAATACAGGGATACTGTTTTGATAATCTGCGTTTAACTGCTCGCCAATAGCTTTGGTACGTTCAACTATTAACTTTTCGCTGATAAGGGGTTCAAATTCAAGATCGGCAATTTTAATTTTCATAAGTGGGGGCTACTTTAATGTTTGGGGGCATTTTTAAACTTGGGTATGTTAAGTAAATTACATACGCATTACGATTTTTGCCCTAAAATAGTATAAATCGCTTACAATAGCACCAAAATAATTATACTGCATATAACGTATCTTTGCACCCCATGATCGATTACCAGGCATATACCTTACCCAATGGCATCCGCATATTGTACAAGCACGCGCCCTTTGCCATAACTCATTGCTGTTTTATTGTAAATGCCGGCTCACGCGATGAGGGAGAGCAACAGGATGGCCTTGCCCATTTCATTGAACACCTGCTATTTAAAGAAACCGAAAGGCGCAGCACCAACCAAATTTTAAACCGACTGGAACTGGTTGGTGCCGACCTGAATGCCTATACCACTAAAGAGTATACCTGTATACACGCGTCGTTGCTTAACCAGCACCTGGAGCGGTCGATGGATCTGTTTGAGGACATCCTGTTTCATTCCACCTTTCCGGAAGATGAGCAGGAAAAAGAAAAAGGCGTGATCCTGGATGAGATAGCCTCTTACCTTGATCAGCCGGAAGAGGCCATACAGGACGATTTTGAAGAGTTACTTTTTCAGGATCACCCCATCGGGAAAAATATTTTAGGGACCGCCGAATCTGTTGGGCGGATGAATGGCGACGATATCCGGGCTTTTATCCGGGCTAATTACAGTACTTCCGAAATGATATTTGCCGTTCATGGCAATTACGATTTTAAGAAGATCATCAAACTATCCGAAAAATACTTTGGGGGAATTGCAGCAAATTCTGCTCAAAAAAGCAGGATAACACCACAGGCCAATCAAAATGGCATTCATATTGTTAAAAAACCGATATCGCAAACGCATTGTATCATTGGGAACCAGGCCTATTCATCGTCACATGCACACAAAAGCGGTTTATTACTGCTTAATAATTTGTTGGGCGGCATGGGCATGAGCAGTCGGTTGAATCTGGAGATCCGTGAAAAGTATGGTATTGCCTACACTATTGAATCAAACTATACCGCGCTTACTGATACCGGTATTTTTTCCATTTATTTTGGAACCGATGCAGAGAAGGCCGAAAAAGCCTCTCGCCTGGTACATAAAGAATTGAAAAAGCTGCGCGAGCAAAAATTAGGCACATTGCAGTTGCACCAGGCTAAAGAAAAGTTCATTGGTCAAATTGCCCTGGCCGAAGAAAACCGCATGAGCCTGATCATATCAATGGCAAAAAGCTTGCTTGATTTTAACCATATTGACACGCTGGAAGATGTTTTTGCCAAAATAAATGCCGTAACAGCCGATCAGTTGTTGGAAATAAGCAACGAAATTTTTGATATTGACAAGCTAATTACACTGAAATTTGAACCTAAATAAGAATAAACCTGTATTTTTGTAAAATGAAGTATCCTATCATCGCCTACGGAGATCCTGTTTTAAGGAAAAAAGCAACAGCCATTGAATCAGACGAGTACCCTCATATAAAAGAATTGGTTGAAAACATGTTTGAAACCATGTATGCCGCGCACGGCGTTGGTTTAGCCGCCCCGCAGGTGGGTATGTCTATGCGTTTATTTGTGGTTGATGCTTCTGTTTTCAGTGATGATGAACCCGAGCTGGAAGGTTTTAAAAAGGTATTTATAAACGCTACCATATTAGAAGAAACTGGCGAGGAATGGGGCTTCAACGAAGGCTGCTTAAGTATCCCCGATATCAGGGAAGATGTATACCGTAAACCGGTAGTAAAACTATCCTATTACGATGAGGATTGGAAACATTATGAAGAAACCTTCAAAGGTCTTGCCGCGCGTGTGATACAGCACGAGTATGACCATATTGAGGGCAAACTTTTCACTGATAAATTAAGTCCGCTGCGCAAACGCCTGATCGAGAAAAAGCTGAACGATATATCAAAAGGGATAGTTGACGTTGACTACCGGATGAAATTCCCGGCCGTGAAAAAAGGAAGATAGTTTTAAGTCGTAAGTCTGAAGCCTTTAGTTCTAAAGTCGAAAACACGTTTTTACCTGGTAGAAAAGACTCTAATCAAAAAAATAGACTTATGGCTTCAAACTCAGAACTTCAGACTTAATTACTACTGCTCTTATTGTCGGAGTCGGTTATTTGTTTGATCAAACTACCCCAGGCAAAGGGATTGAGTAATGGATTGGGTGTTAGGGAATGTGAATTCAGGATACTGGTATGCATGCCCTGGGCCGTGGCCGATTGTATTTCCTGCGCGTCACGGGGCAATACGTTTCCTAAAGCCACCAGCGATGTACGGCTGATATTTTTACGCGCTATCTCCAGGTCATCATCTGCCAGTTTCACAGCTAAAAAATCTTTCTTAAACTCATCGGTAGTAGCCCATGGAAACACGTGAAATGTAGGCAGGTTAATGATCTGCGGTTTCAGGCTCACCTGTAGGGTATAGCTTTTATTGGGCACATTTGCGGGTATAACAACCGTTACTGGTCCATATCCAACACAAGTAAAGCGCAGGGTATCCTGCTCATGCACCACAAATGAAAAGTAACCCTTGTAGTTTGACTGGCCAGCCGAATTATGCGCCGATGTATTGGTAATGGTAACATAAGGCACAATAATACTGGTACTGTCTGCATTATGTACTACACCTGTAAACTGCACAACGGGCCTATCGTCATGTTTTTGTGCAAGAGCCCCAATTGTCACAAATAAAAATAATATGGCTATCAGATATTTCATATACCAATCACCCTCTCCGGATATATTACAGGCTATGCCCGGAAAAAGTTTCAAAACTTTTATCAAAAGTACGTTAATGCCATAAATAAGGCAGGCATTTTAACAATACTTAACACTATCTCAAATTTTCTGGGAGCACCGCGTTAGGGTCGTCAATGTCTGTTAGGTTGATGGCCTCAATACCGGTTATTTCCGGAACAGCTTTTTTAATAGCCTGTTCAATCCCGGCTTTAAGCGTCATGATGCTCATCGGGCATGACCCGCATGAACCCAACAACTTTAATTTAACAACACCTTCAGGGGTAATCTCCTCAATCGAAACATTCCCGCCATCAGTCTCCAAATACGGACGGATGGTATCTAAGGCTGTCTCTACTTGACTTAATAAACTCATTTTAACTAAATTATAATAAAAGTAAAGTTACAACAATTTGTTTATTTGTTCATCAGTTTATTAGTTCATTGGTCTTAACCATGTAATCTTACACAATTAATAGCTCCAATAATAACCAGACGCAAATAAACCAGTGAACTATTGAACTAATGAACCAACTGCTTTCGCGTTTGAAATAGCCACTTGCTGCGCCACACGGCGGGCCATTTCTAAAAATGCCTGCGTCATTACCCCATCTTCTTCCAGTATGGTTGGCTTGCCTGCGTCGCCGGAGTCGCTTATACCCTTTACCAACGGAATTTCTCCTAAAAATGGTACATCCAGCTGCGCGGCCAGTTTTTGCCCCCCTCCTTTACCGAAAATATAATATTTATTATCGGGCAGTTCCGCAGGCGTAAAGTACGACATGTTTTCGACCACACCTAGTATCGGCACATTAATGGCCGGCATTAAAAACATCCCTATCCCCTTTTTAGCATCGGCAAGCGCTACGTTTTGCGGCGTGGTTACAATTACCGCACCCGTAACCGGGAAAGTTTGCGTAACCGTAATATGTATATCGCCGGTACCGGGAGGCAGATCGATCACCAGGTAATCCAGTTCGCCCCAGTCGGCATCGTTAAACAATTGTTTTACCGCGGTTGATACCATCGGTCCGCGCCATGGCACGGGCTGATTAGGATCAGTAAAAAAGCCGATGGACAACAGCTTGATGCCATATTTTTCAATCGGTTCAATGCGTGTTTTTCCATTAACCTCGCTGGCTTGCGGACGTACGCCCTCCAACCCAAACATAATAGGTATCGATGGTCCGTAAATATCGGCATCAATTAAACCTACTTTGGCTCCGGCTTTAGCCAGTCCTAATGCCAGGTTTACCGCCACCGTTGATTTACCAACTCCGCCTTTACCCGATGCAACTGCTATAATATTTTTAACGCCCGGAACACCGGTATTTTTTTGCGACGTAACCCTCGAGGTCATATTGATGCTCACCACAGCCTCTTTGCTTATAAAATGGCTGATGGCATTGCGGCAGGCATTTTCTATTAATGCTTTCAGTGGGCAGGCCGGCGTGGTCAGTATCACCGAAAAGCTAACGTTGTTGCCATCTATATGAATATCCTGTATCATGTTCAGGGTAACCAGGTCCTTTTTCAGATCCGGCTCTTCCACATTGCCCAGGGCTTGTAAAACTTGTTCTTTGGTAATTATCATAATATTATGGCAAATTTATGAAAACAGGTCGTTGATTTGCGTTTGTTAAAGAAACAATTTGCAGAAACAACCGTTTGCAGGGGATAAGATTTAGTTTAGTTTTGGAAAAATTTACACATGAAGCGTCTTAATCCTAAATACATACGCATAGCCGCATTTATACTGATACCCGTACTGCTTATATTTTTAATAGGTGGCTATATTGCCTATTCAAAACGTGAGGCCTTGCTTCAAAAAGCTATCAGCAAAGCTAAAGCAAAAGCCAGGAGGGATTATAATTTAGATGTAAAAATAGGCTCGGCTCACTTTACGGGCTCCAGCACGGTAGCATTCTCAGACATCTCGATAGTGCCCGAACAGCGCGACAGTTTACTTCAAATCAAAAACCTGGTGGTAAGCGTAAAATTATTGCCGCTTATTATTGGCGATATTAAGCTGGCCGATGTCTCTTTGCAGGATGGTTTTATAAACCTGACCAGCGTAAAGGGGGTTAAAAATTTCGACTTCCTGTTTAAAAAGAAAAAGGATACTACCGCCACGCATGATAAGGTTGACCTGGCCGATCTGGCCGATCACCTGGTGAACGAAGTGCTGTACAAGATCCCAGACAACCTTCACCTGACTAATTTTTCGATCAGTTTCAGGGACGACAGTACCCGGCTAAAACTGCTGGCCAAAACAGCCCTGATTAAAGACGGCAACCTTACCTCAACTATTGATGTGGATAATGGCGCAGCTACCTGGCATGTTGCTGGTAAAATGCACCCCTCTGATAAAGATATCGATGTAAAACTTTATGCCGATGGTAAAAAAGTGGAGCTGCCTATCATCCAAAAAAAGTTCAAGCTTGTATTAAATTTTGATACCATCAGCACCAGGCTTACCAAAGTGGAGCACAGTGGTGGCGAAACAAAAATTTATGGTTCATGGGCTGTACATAACCTGCTCATCAATCACCCGGGTATATCATCAGACAATATTGTTTTTCCGGATGCATCTATTGATGCTAATGTATTTGTGGGTAGCAACTATGTATCTGTTGATAGCTCATCGCTCATTCATGTTAAAAAACTTACCGCCCATCCTTTTATCAAGTACACCCTGAACCCGGTAAAAATATATGAACTTAAGATCAATACCGGCTGGTTAAATGCGGCGGATATTTTCGACGCATTCCCTTCGGGGATGTTTGATGCCCTGGATGGTATACAGGTTGCGGGTAAACTCAACTACGCACTTAATTTTTATATGGATGCCTCCAAACTTGACGATCTGCAGTTCGACTCCCGTCTGAGCAAGGATGGCTTCCGGATCGTGAAGTTTGGCAAAACGGATCTCACGAAGCTTAACAGCTCTTTTGTTTACACGCCTTATGAAAGAGGCAAGCCCATGTCGCCGCATCTGATCGGGCCCGAAAACACGGAGTTTACTCCTCTTTCCGAGATATCACCCAACCTGCGCAATGCGGTAATGACCGCCGAAGACCCTTCATTCTATACCAATCATGGTTTTGTAGAAGAAGCTTTCCGTAAATCGCTGGTTACCGATTTTAAAACACGCAAATTTAAACGTGGTGGTAGCGGCATATCTATGCAGCTGGTAAAAAACGCCTTCCTGAGCAGGGAAAAAACCCTGGCCCGTAAGGTTGAGGAGATCCTGATCGTGTGGATGATTGAAAACAACCGCATCATGAATAAAAACCGGATGCTGGAAGTTTACCTGAATATTATTGAATGGGGCCGCGGCATTTACGGTATATCTGAGGCATCACATTATTATTTTGGCAAATCGCCGTCTGAGCTTAGCCTGGGCGAAAGTATTTACCTGGCGAGTATTGTTCCTTATCCGAAGGGTGGCTTATATGCTTTTCAGCCTGATGGCACGCTGCGTCCGGGCCTTCATGGATACTTTAACCTTATTGGTAAATTAATGGCGCAGAAGGGCTATACGGCTCGCGATACCAACGCTTACGGCTTTTATGGCGTTCGTCTGCGGGAAAGCCTGCGCCGGGCCATTGCACCGGTGGATACCGCTACTGCCGATAGCCTGATGAAACAAAGCGACGACAATGAAGTAATGCCGGTACTGGAAGATCCTGTAAAAAAACCAAATTTCTTTCAGCGTCTTTTTGGTAAAAAAGATACTACCGGCAAAAAGGCAGAAGAGCAGGAAAAGGTAAAAGAGAAAACCGCTAAAGAGAAATTGAAGGAGCAAATTGAAGCTCTTAAGCAGGAGTATAAGCTAAAAATTGACAATATTGATACTGCCGGCAAAACCCGGAAGGATATAAGACAGGAAAAGCGACGCCTGAGAAAAGAGCAAGATGATAAAGAGGATGAGCTGAAACAAAAAGCCAACTTATAGCTTGTGATAGGTATTGATGTAAATTGGATGTTTAAACATCCAATTTACATCGGGGTGACTATTTTAAATGTTTAAACATCTAATTTTGTTTAAACAAATAGAAAGTATCATGTCATTCATAGAAAAATTACAGTGGCGCTCTGCCATTAAAAAATTTAACCCCGCTAAAAAACTAACTGTTGCACAATTAGATGGCTTATTAAGTGCTGTACAATTGGCACCCTCCTCATACGGTTTGCAATCATACAAAGTAATTGTTGTTCAGGATGCGGAAACCAAAGCCAAACTGCGTGCTGCTGGCTATGACCAGGCACAAATTACAGATTCATCTGCCCTGTTCGTTTTTGCATCATTAACCACGCTTGATGAAGATTTTGGTAAAAAATTCATCGACCTGATTGCCTCAACCCGTAATGTTGCCCGCGAAACCCTGCAAGGTTATGAGCAGGTAATTTTAGGAACCCTGAGCAGCCGCACCGACGAGCAAAAAATTGCCTGGTCACACAGGCAAGCCTACATAGCTTTAGGTGTTTTGTTAAGCGCAGCCGCCGAACTGGGTATTGATGCCGGTCCGATGGAAGGTTTTGATGCCGAAAAATTTGATGAAATATTAGGTTTAAAAGAAAAAGGCTTAACCACCTCGGTGATCGCTGCCGTTGGCCACCGTGCCGACGACGACGTTTACAGCAAAATGATCAAAGTGCGCCGCCCAAAAGAAGAGTTGTTTATCCACGTTTAATACAATTTAGATATTAGAGTCAGGAACCAAGAGTTAAGATTGTAACAAAAAGCTGTCTCTTGATTCTTGACTCTTATATCTTGATTCTTTCTCCTCTCCTAACGCTAAGTGAATCAATGGCATGGCCTTTGCACATATATCATAATGATAAAAATGATCATGGCAAAGAAGATCTTGATAGTTGACCATAATGGCTTGATGACGGAGGTAATGTCATACATATTAACCAGTAATGGTTATGAAGTAATTACCCTCGACAATGCTGTCCATATATTCAGCAACATCCGTCAAAACCATCCTGATCTTATTATTCTTGATGCCGTTTTACCCGGTATAGATGGCATAGATGTATGCCGCCTCCTGAAATGGAACAAAGAAACCCAAACCCTTCCGGTAATTATTTGTACAGACAGTGAAAATGCCGAAAACTATCTGAAACAGGAAGGGGCCCCTGATGATATACTGCACAAACCTTTTGGTATGAATAACCTGATAGAGACGGTTGAGCACCAGCTGGCCGCCTAAACATCTGCCACTGTTTTCTTTAAAATGCCCGATTTAACTACAACAATTGTATATTTACCCCGAGGAGAAAAAGATGGGTCTGCCACTACGAATAACATATAACGATACCGACCACGTTTACCAGATAAACACAGCGCCGATCAGTAAAGCCACTACAGAGCTTGAAATACTATTAAACGGCGAGAAAATAACACTTCAAAAAGATATCCGCGGAGCATGGATACAACAGGGAGATGGTCCGCTGATTGATCCGGAATTAGCCCAGGCATTAGGCCGGTCTGTATCCCTTCGGTTCAGGATGTAATTATTCTTCTCTGAGTTTTCCCGGTCAGCTATACGTAGAATAAACGCTACATAACCTGATTTTTCCAATACAAATCTTCACCAGGGATCATTGGCCTTTTTTATAGTGCCTGTAAACCCGCTTTTATAGCGCCTCATTGATTTTATAAATTAAACCCGGTATTTTTGTTTCATGAGTATTCTTGTAACCGGAAGCGCCGGTCACCTGGGCGAAGCCATTTTACGCATGCTGAAGGCACATGGCCGGCAGGCATGGGGTGTGGATATCAAAGCTTCAGCTTTTACAGATCATGTAGGGTCAATAACCGACAGGGATTTTATCCGTAGTTGCCTGAAAGATATACAAGCGGTGATCCATACCGCAACCCTGCACAAACCGCACATCGCCACCCATACCAACCAGGATTTTATCGACACCAATGTTTCGGGCACGCTAATATTGCTGGAAGAAGCCGTAGCTGCCGGTATAAGCACCTTTGTTTATACCAGCACCACCAGTACATTTGGCGCGGCTATGAATCCCGCCCCCGGTGAGCCTGCAGCCTGGATCACCGAAGAAGTAACACCCATTCCCAAAAACATTTATGGTGTAACCAAAATAGCCGCCGAGAACCTATGTGAAATGTTTGCCCGCAAGCATGGTTTGGGAGTAGTGATCCTGCGGACATCAAGGTTTTTCCCCGAAGCTGATGATGATGCCGCGGTAAGAGGAAAATACACGGCTCCAAATGTACAGGCAAACGAACTGCTGTACCGCCGGGTAGAAATGGAAGACGTGGTCGACGCGCATATCCTGGCGGTTGAAAAAGCCCGGGCTATTGGATTTGGCCGTTATATCATTTCGGCTACAACACCATTTACCAGGGATGATCTGGCTCTGCTTCACACCAATGCCCCGGAAGTGATAAAAAGACTTTTCCCTGATTACGAACACCTTTTTGCCCGACAGCAGTGGGCCATGTTCCCGCATATCGACCGAGTTTACGTGAACAGCCGGGCCCTTGATGAGCTGGGATGGCGACCCAAATATGATTTTACTTATGTACTGAAATGCCTTAGCGAAGGTATCGATTTCAGGA
This sequence comes from Mucilaginibacter sp. BGA-UO-ETr-C110, assembly GCF_059567985.1. Lineage (NCBI taxonomy): Bacteria > Pseudomonadati > Bacteroidota > Sphingobacteriia > Sphingobacteriales > Sphingobacteriaceae > Mucilaginibacter > Mucilaginibacter sp. BGA-UO-ETr-C110. The sequence goes on along the minus strand of NZ_JCAQPB010000002.1, from coordinate 5,414,042 downwards.
GCCCACTATCGCTCGATGTAGGCAGCAAGGGATACCATGATACTGTTTTTGAACAGGGCCCCTATCCGGTTGAATAGCTACAAAAAGTGGGTTTACATGGTTTACACTTTTCATGGTTAACATTATTGTATTTTATTGATAATAAGTTGTTTATGTTTATTTATGGTCGAAAAGTGGGTTTACACTGTAAACCATAATTTATCACTTCCCAAGGAAAGTAATAATCCCCGAAAAGGCATGTGGTAAGCATATAGCGCATAGCCGACTCACCCCGACATAGCTGCGCTCGTCACCCCTCTCTCCGCTTCGCGCATAGAGGGGGTTGCCTTTTTTGTTTTCTTCTCTACCCTCTTTCCGCCGCAGGCGAAGAGAAGGTGGTCCAGCGAAGCGTAGACCGGGTGAGTCGGTCGCCGACATGCCTGCTTTTCCCGAACTTATTCTGGCCTTTCCCTTACTAGGAACTGGTTCTTGTCTGGATAAATTCTTTCTGATAGTTCAGCGGGCTTTTACCGGTTATCTGTTTAAAATATTTATGGAAATTGGTAAAGTTGTTAAAGCCGCTTTCGTAGCAAAGCTGTTTCAGCGGCAGTTTATTTTCGATCAGTAGTTTGCAGGCATGCCCTACCCTGATCTCCAGTAAAAATTTGGAATATGTTTTACGCGTGCGCGATTTAAAATAACGGCAAAAGGAGTTTGGACTGATCCCGGCCAGATCAGCAAGTTCATCCATGTGGATCTTGTTTTTGAAATTAGCCAGCGAGTACTCGTAGATCACGTTGATACAATCGTTTCCGGATTTCTCAATGTTCGGACTAAATCCAATAGACGACAGGATATCGGCATGCTCATATCCGGCAATAATATTTAATGCTTCCATCAACAGGATGATCCGCTTGGATCCTTCGGCGGTAAGCAGGTCTTCCATGATCCCGGCTATCGCTTTTTTTGCCCTGCCGGTAATTTGTATCCCCCGGCGGGCTTTTTCCAATACCGTTTTGATCATCTTATTTTCGGGCAGCTGCAAAAAGCCGTTCCCCCAAAAGTTCTCACAAAAATGGGCCACCCTGATATCCACAGGAGCTGTTTCTTCCTTTGAAAAATAAACATCATCAAAACGCCAGTAATGCGGCAGATAAGCGCCTATCATCACAATATCGCCGGTGTTAAACTGCCTGATATTATCGCCGACGAACTGGGTTCCGCTCCCTTTTTTAAAATGGATCAGTTCAATTTCCGGGTGGTAATGCCACCGGTTATTAATACATGGGATGAGGTCTTGCCGTACACTAAAGGACTGCGCGGGGCCTGCTGATACTTTGAGTAATTGTGGCTTCATTCAATTTGAGTTTAATTGGTTATCAAAACAAAAACTATTGCTCCCGGATAGAGATATCGGCAAAATAAACATCCTCATCCCGTATATATTCCGCGCTTTTCAGACTGCGGTATACTCCCCACTTTGGCCGGCAAAATGAGATACCCTTTCGCCACAGATCGATATCCTTATTGGTATAGTTCAATAATATTTTGCCATCTGTCACCCGTTTGATCATGACAGTATAAGTGCCATGGGAATCATAATGCAGTATCTCGCTTACCTCAACCCAGGCCCCTTTAAAATCGGCCAGGTTTACTTTGGTTAATACCCCTTGTGAGCTTTCCTTTGCCGAACCGGTATGGATAACCTCCAACTGATCGGGCTGACCAAACCGGGGCGTAAAAGTGATGATCGGCGCACCCGCATCGCCATCGCCCGCCTTAATCTGGTGGATATGGGTAAATGTAGGCTGCGCTTTAAAGCCGCTGTCTATTTTAAACTTCCATTTGTATTCAACCGTTTCGCCCAGTTCGCCTTTCAATTTAGGGGCAGACGGGCCATAAGTTTTGATCTCCACCCGCTCCCGGTCGAAATTTTTGCAGCGGTCATTATCCTCCTTAACATGGCTGTGAAAAACAAATACATATTCGTTCAGCTGTTTATCAAAGGCCTCTGTAATATGTTTAACCGGGTGCGCGCAATCCGGCACTTCGCAGGCATCACCTCCCAATACCCGCGAGATCTGCTTATAAGCATCACTGCTTCCATCAGCTTTCAGCACAACCTGGGCCTTTAGCGTGCTTCCCGTAAGCAGCACGCCGGCTATTAAACATAAGGGGATACTCAATTTCATGGCTTAATCAATTGCCCCGGTTTTCATTTTACCCGCTGGGTTTGCTGTTTGAGATGCTACCGCTCCCTTCACTTCCAGCTTAATTACCGTGGCTATATTATCTGTAGCACTAGCCGGTATATTTACAGTTACACCATCGTTGGATGCTCCGGTTTTCAAAGCCGCTCCACCTGCCAGCATTTTGGCGCTAACTATTTCATTTTTTAAACCCGGAACTACCAACTTGCCATCTGCCGGCCAGTTAAATACGGATAAGTACAGTATGGTATTTTTACCATCGGGTTTAAGCGTACAGCGGCCCCAGCTTAGCGGTTGTAATGGGCTTGCCTTGGTAGCGTATATCGCTTCGCCGTTTACCTTCATCCACTCACCCATCTTTTTTAAGGAAGCTATACTCTCCTGCGGAAATTCGCCTTCGGCTGTGGGACCAACGTTTAGCAGGTAATTACCCCCTTTTGAAGCAATATCGATGAGGTTATGGATCAATGTTTCGGGCGATTTCCATTTATGATCATAGCTTTTATACCCCCAGGTGCCATTCATGGTCATACAGGTTTCCCAGTCTTTACCATCCAGCTCGCTCAGGTTAGGGATCTTTTGCTCGGGTGTTTTATAATCACCGGCAAAGTTGGGACGTTTCAAACGATCGTTAGTGATGATATTGGGTTGCAGCTTTAACAGGTCCTGCAGTTTTTGAGCAAACTCATCGGTCATGTTGGTTGGGGTATCCCACCAAATCACCGCTACATCGCCATAATTGGTCAGCAGTTCTTTTACTTGTGGAACAGCTACCCTGTCGATATACTCGCCCATGGTTGATGAAGTTTGCGCCGGATCCCAATGACCGGTGTGATCTTTGGTATAAGCATCTATTTTGGCCGAATCGGGGTTTGGCCAACCTTCAGCACTTACCTTGCGGGCGGCGGCGCCACCTGGGTTATTCCAGTCTTGAGCCTGCGAATAATAAAAGCCCAGCTTAATACCATATTTTTTGCAAGCCGCAGCCAGTGGTTTTAATACATCCTTGCCATAAGGTGTGGCATCGGCAATGTTCCATTTGCTGGCGTTTGATTTAAACATGGCAAAGCCATCGTGATGTTTCGCGGTGATCACAATATATTTCATACCCGCTTCTTTGGCCAGTTTTACCCAGGCATCGGCATCATATTTTACCGGGTTAAATTTTTTGGCAAAAGCCTGGTATTCGGCTACCGGGATCTTGGCCCTGTTCATGATCCACTCGCCGCCATGCCCTACCTCATAGCCTTTGTACATGCCACCCAATCCGGCGTAATCGCCCCAGTGAATGAACATACCAAAACGGGCTTCGCGCCACCATTTCATGCGCTCATCGCGCGAAAGCTCTTTTTGAGCAAAAACACTATGTATAAAAAAGAAGGACAGCAAACATGCTATAAAAAGTTTTTTCATCAGGTTTTTATTTTGGCAGGAACAATACCCGCCCAGGTTTATACTATTATTATTGAATTAATGAGCACAGCCGGCTAAATAGCCAGTATGATTTACGGTTATGCTTAATTGGTTATGAACTACATTTGTATAGCTCTTCATATACTATACAATGCGCGTGGTGTTTGGTACCACATTAGGCTGTAATAATCTACGCAAACGTTTTCGTTCGGGTCATATCTTACTGTTCGGGCTTCTCCCCCTTTCCATATATAAACCCACATTGCTGATGGCCACATAATCGCTGGCTTTCAATACGGTCAATCGCACTTTCCAGGCGATGGTGGCGGGAAATTTTATCACCTGGTTTCTTCCAATGGTTGTTCCCTGTGTCAGCAACTTCCAATCGCTGTCCAGCTGGGCTTCCACTTTATACGCGGCTATATGTTGCCCCTGTTCATTAAGTTGAAGGGTGTTTATCTCAACCGGGCCTTCCATATCAATTTCGAGTGTGGCTTTGGTTACGCCATCATTGGTACGCCAGTAAGTTGCGGAGTTGCCATCAATCGCTTTTTCGCCACCAAACTCGCGGGTATTGCCTTTTACATCGTTGGTGTTCACAGGGCGATCTATGGCTTCATTAAAGCCCAGTTTATCCCTTTGTGTTTTAAGCGGCAATAGGTTTACTTGCTTATTCGGAAACATGTCAAGGGTGTTGCCCGTGTATCCTATATTTTTAAGACCTTTGGCGCCCACACGCTCAGTCAGCTGCGCCAGGTAAAGACTTTGGATCTCGACGGGCGAACCGTGTGCATCAAAATTACCATCGGTCAAAACGGGTGCGCTGTCAAATAAGCGCGCGGTTTGTTCGCGTTTGCCAATACAGCCAATGGCCCAATTTGCCGCACCCGGCGGGTTTTGAATAACGTATGTTTTGGCGATACAATTCCAGGCTACGGCCCAGCCCATCGTCCAGCCATGGCCCGAACCCGCGATACCCCGGTTCATAAAATCTATGCCGCCATCCGGTACCGTACAGTTATCAACCAAAAGCCCGGTGGCCCAACGTTGATGGGGCTGCACCCGGCTGCGTGTGCCCCTAAAGGTGCAATTAAGTAAAACATTCGGTCCTGCAATTAAGGAGGAGGTCCAAACGAAATACATGTTGCCGCCGGTAATTTCGCAGCGGTCTATCAGGTTTTGCCCGCCCTCCAAACTAAAATCTGTTGGTTTGGATGCGCCCAAATTGGCATAGGTATGTTTTACGATCACTTTTTCCATCGTGATGCGGTTACCGGCAAGCACTGTGGTGTTCATGGTTTCTTCGCAATACACATCTTTTACCCAGCAATCGTCGCCGCCAACGCGGATACCGGCATAAGGGGCATGACCATAATCAATTTCGAGCGGCGGGCATTGGATATGTATATTTTCGACACCTACCTGCGTAACCCGCGAAACCGGTTTTGCTTTTATGATGATGGTACCCGGGGAGTTTAAAAAGCGGGCATCGTAAGAGTCGGCCAGCGGAATATCAATTGTCAGTTTATTTCCGGAGATGGCTACTATCTTTCTTTTGGTAACACCCCGGGAACCTGCTTTGAGCCAGGTTTCTTTTTTGCCATCGCGCCACATATTGTCCATTTCCATAAAATGTACCCAGCTTTCGGTTACCGGCCGGTTAATGGCTATGGTATCGCCAATGGCAAACCCCGAAGCATCAGTAACGGTAAAAGATATACTCCCCGATGGCACGTAAGCATCGGTAATAACCGTTTTGGCAGCATTGGCAGCGCTGCTATCAGCTCTTTCTGTACGACCTAAGGGCACATTGGTGTTACCGCGACCGATAACTATGGCTGTATGATGCCCGCCAACCATTTTAATGGTGGTACCGTTTGCGTCACTACCATGACCACGTAATACTACACCATTGGTTGATAAAAGGATGGAACCAGAACAAGTGAATATACCCGCAGCCAGTTCCACCGCTCCGTGGAACCCGTTTTGCAGCGGCATGGCACCAACTTCATCTATAGCGTTCTGAATGGCCTGGGTATCATCATTCCCCGATGGTTTTACTATGCGTTTTACAGGCACAGCCGGGAATGCTATACCACCGCCCATATAACCTGCGGATGAAAAATCCATGATCCTATCGCCGGTGGGTGTGGTTTTATAAACCAGCTTACCATCCTTGCCCTTATATACCCATTGACTTTTACTTTTTTGTGCAAACGAACTGGCGGTTATCAGCCAGCATAATATAAATACGGTAATGTTTTTCATTTGATAAGATCTGCTTAATTTTTAGCCTGATAACCAACATCGGCAGGGTTAAGTGCATGTGCTTTGACCGGGGCCTTCCTTTGTTCATCAGCCCCAATATCAAACGGCGCGATACGTGGTTGCCCGTCCATATCTGTACTCACCGCCGGGTATGCAGCGCTTCCATGGTCAATAGCCAGACTACCAGCCTGTATATGATATGTTCCTGAGGCATTTTTTGACAGTTTAGGATCGGCTGTAGTATAGCCTTCTATAGGCATATTGCCGGCATCTTTTACCTGGAATATTATATTACCCAACCATTGCGGATTGGTGTATGGACCAGAAATGGTAGCTGCCGAACCTCCACCCTGGATAATATTATTGGCCACGGTGATGTAAGTGGCACCCATGCCATTCTTCCGGGCGGTTTGGATGATATTTTCTTTATTGTTAACGAGTGTGTTAAAGGCAATGAGCACCCGGTCTGGCCGGTCGTGTGCGGTAAGCTGGGCACCGTCGGCAACTTCACCGTCGCCATTCCCGATCACTATGGCCGAGCTGCAGTTCTCAAAATAATTGCTGTAGATGAGGTGATCGTCGCCAAAGATCCTTAGACCCGGCGTATTGAAAAAGTAATTGCCGTATACCAAACTTTTGTTACCATGGCGCAGGGTGAACTGCGCCGGGCAATCACGAACGGTATTATACCGGAGCGTTACCGCCGATGCTTTAACCGAGATGAGTTCGTTCTCTCCCTCACAGCGTTCAAACAGATTATATTCAACCACACTGTTGCTTGACGATAAACTGAAGCCGCTTAAACCAAACTGCAATGCCTCTGCCCCGTTTTTACCCCCCTGGCTGGCAAAATTGTTAAAATAGTTATGGTGAATATGCAACCTCTCGGCTATTTGCTTACCCTCACCGCGAATGGCGACAAACCGTCCCATCGCGTTTTTATTCTGGAAAGTGTTATGATCTACTTCCTGGTCGCTGCCGGCTACAGTAAGGTCTTCCCCATCGCCCTGGTTTTCAAATATGTTTTGGGTGAACCTGCAGAAGCTGGTACCTATCCCCGTTTTGGCTTTGGATGCCGCATGGGTGAATTTAAAACCACGGATGATAATATATGCAGCCGGGCTTTGTAAACTAAAACCACCCTTGCCGGTAATTTCCGCAGCGCCTGTATGTTGAGCGGCAATAATAATCGGCTTTTCGCGTGTGCCTTTTTCACGAACAACAATATCTTCGGTGGTGGTATAAAGGCCATCGGCCAGTAGGATCAAATCTCCAGGCTTTGCCTTATCAATCGCCTTTTGCAGATCAGCAACGGACGAAACCATAATCGTTTCTGCCAGCAGTATTTTTGAAGGTAACCATAATAAGATAATAAAGACAACAGCCAGCCTGGCCATATGGCTTTTTGAATAGATGTAAGGATATTTTTTGCGCATGATGCTCTATTTTTATGAGGACAAAAAGTATAATGTGACTAACATCGGCTTATTTTTTAAGGGTTCGGTTGCACAAAGAAGCTAATTAATACACTCCATTGGCTTTATCATTATTGTTACAAACCACGTATTTTTACTGCCTGTGCAGATGCGCCGGATGTTAATACCAGGGCCTTGTCGGCTTTAGAGGTGTCTCCGCCATCTATGATAATATTACTGCAATCCTTACCCTCGGCCTGCAGCAAATTGGTAACTGGTGTTAGTACCCGCAGGGCGCTTACCAAAACATCGCGGGTGTTTATAAAACGGAGTAATGATTCAGCGTTTTTTTGGCCTTGTGCACTCAGCCCATTCACCGCGGCATCTTCCACATTGTCCAGTATAAGTGCCGGGCGCAGATCCGGGCTGTCCATTGTCAGCCTTACATTGTGGAGGGTTAGGCCTCGTACATTCCGGGCGTATATGCCATAGGCTGGTGGCACCCCTATCTGGTAATATTCCGCAGCTACTTTGGGGACATCTCTTACGGCTCCCTGCTCTGCCGTGCCGCCCCCTGGAAATGTGATGTGCACATCGTTGAAGCTGATGTTCTCTAAAAAAATATCATCCATGGCATTCAGTGTGACACATGAAAATATTTCGCCGGGATTGTATTTACTGGTAAACTCCGAACCGCGAAGTTGCACTGGTTTTACCACCGTTGCATGAATATGATTAAACGATATGTTTCGCACTATGGCAGGGGTATTCGCAACGGGATTAACTGAAGATTTTCCATTACCCGAGCCTATGGAGATAGGACCGGTTACATCTTTCATCACCAGGTTTGAAAACGAGATATTCTCAAACCGCGAGCCCGGCGAGCAACGCATTTTTATGGGGCATCCATAGGTTTCATAGATGAGGCAATTGGAAACAGTGATGTTCTCGGCCTCGCCTCCCCCAAACCGGAATACGGACCAGCGGGTACTAAAAGAGCAATCTGAAACGGTTACAAACTTACAACTGCCAAACAGCGCACAGGCATCATCCTGGCATTGCACATCGCAATTGGAAACATGCATATACGTGCTGCCTATAAAATGAAAGCCATCGTTATTATGGATCACTTTGCTGCGGATGTATAGCCCTTCAAACTTTCCTAATGTGCACATACAAACCCTTATGGAATGATAGGCGCTGTTGATGAGCGAAATATCACGCACGGTTAAATTCTTACATTGATAAAAAAGCAAATGATACGGCCGATGGTTCCCCGAGATCCCGGCCGGTGGCAATACCCCTTTGGTATCACTGCGAAATTGTGCCCCCTGGCCGTCGATAGTGCCATTTCCTTCAATGGTGATATTTTCGGCATTGGCGGCAAATATCAACCCAACATTGCCGTCGTTCATGGTCCATCCACTATCCAGGGGGATAGCCTCGCTGGCATGATATTGTTTACCATCGGCGCTGCCCAGCAATTTCCCTTGTGCGGATATGTGCAGGGTAACATTGCTTTTCAACTCAACCGTACCGATCACAAATACACCGGCCGGAACCAGTACCGTGCCCCCCTGTTCTTTATTACAGGCATCAATAGCCGATTGCACCGCGAGAGTATCCGTCGTTTTGCCATCTCCTTTGGCGCCAAAATCACGAATGTTGTATACCCTTGCCCCAATATCGTTAGCCATGTTTTTTACCGGATCGGGATGATTGGCGCCAAATGAATTTGAGGTAACCGCGGCCAATCCTGTTCCTAACGAGATCTTACCCATCGCACCCAACCAATTACGGCGTGATACGGATTTGTCATGTGTGTCTGCCATTTGTTTTTAATTTCAGTGTGTTTAAAGAACCGGCCGCAACAGGGAGCCCCGTCGCGACCGGCGAACCAATTAAACCACGTACTATTTTGTTTGATAAAAAAGTACCCTGTCTATTACCTGTATAGCCCCGTTTAAGGCCAAAATGTTACTGGTGCGCACACTCACATACCCTACCGAGTTGGAAAAATCATTTAACCGCATGGTAAAGTTCTGATCGTTATTAACCCGCAGGGTCATGATCGATATGGGATTTAGCGGATCGTAATTTTGTGGTTGCAGCGTGTTGGCCACAACGTTTACAGGTGTTAAATTATTAAAGGAATATGCCCCCTGCACAATTAAATACAACAGGTAGTTTTTCACCTGCTCCTTGGGGTAATCGCTCCATTTGGTGGCCGGTTTGCCATTTACCAGGTATTTGCCCCAGTAACAATCGGCGGTGATCACCTTGTTTGATAAGCGGTACACAGCATCGTTATGCAGAAATATAAATGTACAATCGGTTTTAATATACAAATTGGTATCGATCCCCGAGTATTCGATAGCCTGGCGCATCAGCTTAAACACCGTATCTTTCCCGGCAAAGTTGTAGCTGCGCTCCTTAATATATTGCCAGGCGGTTTTGTTGATATGCGGATCAAGCACATAGGGGTGATAGTCGGCATTTTCCTGCAATTTTAATCCGGCCAGGTTACAGCCGGCCATACTTATTAAAAGGCCCATACATGCAAGCCATACAATTGCTTGTTTCATCGTTTTCATTTGATATAGATTAATAAGGTGGATTTTGAGTGAGTTTGGTATTGGCATTTAACACATCCTGATCAATGGGCCAGAATATTTTTCTGACGTCGCCAAAACCTGTTGCCGGGAATCCTTTTAAAATTTGTCTGAACTTGATCAATGGGTCCATCGTTGAAACGATGATGCCATTCCGTTGCAGATCGAACCAGCGTTTAGCTTCGCAAAATAATTCCAGCTGGCGCTCACGTAAAATGCCGTTCCCATTTACCGGATTGCCGTAAAGCATGTCATCGGCACTGGCAAAATCACTTGCCTGGTAGGCTGGTAAACCGGCACGGGTATGTACCATATTTAAATAAATAAGCGCGTTGACCAGGTCGCCGGTCCTGTTTAAAGCCTCGGCCCTTAGAAGGTATATATCAGCCAGGCGATATAAAGGGAATAACAGATTGGCCTGTGGCGAATTAGGATAGATCTGGTTACCGTTCTTATCAAGATTGGGCGCATAGTACTTCCATATTTTATCGTGGTTGCTCACTTTAAAATCAATGCTTTGAGCGCCCCTGATGTCGGCTGTTGTGGTTGTAAAATAAGTCCACAATGCGGGGTCGACAGCAAAATCACTATTGGTATCGCCAGCTCCTATTTCCTGCGAAGTTTTATTACCGCCATCAACCGTAAAATCCCAGTTCAAACTCCAGATATCTTCTTTGGAGTTTGTTGGGGATGTAAAGATATTTTTCCAGGTAGCGGTGGGTTCCAGGCTATAGCGTTTTAATGCCAGCAACTTATCACACCATAACAAGGCGTTGGTATAATCATGGTTATACATATAAACATCCATGAGCATAGCCGCTATCCCGCCGGAGTTCACGTTCCAGACAACTGATGCTGTTTTGTCAGAAAGGTCATAAGCCTTGAGCAGATCGGGCAGGATCTCGTTTTTCATAATATCTGCAGCCGGCGTTACTCCTTTGTATGGATCGGTGCTCAGGTCTTCATAAGGCACTGTCCATAGCGGTACATTGCCCCAAAGCCTGATCAGCCAAAAATAGCTGTAGGCCCGAATGCCGAGGGCCTGAGCCTGCAGATCGTTTGATGTAGCCGCATCAATTACAGAAATAGTTGGGATGTATTTTATGGCAAAGTTAGCCCGGCTTATGGTAGTATAAAGCAAGGTCCAGTCGGCGCCGTTTGTATTGGGTGTTAATACATTGATAGCCAAAGGCAGTCCATCGTTATAGGTTGGATGAAAAGTGAGGTTATCGCTCCGGCCATCACCCCAGTAAATAAACTGGCTGTTAAACATATCCTGAACACCATCATATATACCCGCAACACCTGCCTTGGCATCATCTGCGCTTTTCCAGAATTTATCGCTGCCCAACTGACTTTTAGGGGGCTGATCCAACAGCTTTTTACAGCCGGATACCGTGATCAGCAATATTAAAAAAGTAACACTTAATATTTTTTTCATGTCCTATGAATTAGAAATTAACATTTATACCAAAACCAACCTCGCGCCTGCGCGGATAGCGGCCATTATCATTTCCCGGGGTTAGGGCCGAGCTGGAAGAGAATTCAGGGTCATACCAGGTGTAATTTGTCCAGGTGAGCAGGTTTGCGCCGTATACATAAGCCCCTATGTTTTTGAGCTTATAGCGCGAAGCCAGGTTAGTCGGTAAATTATAGGTTAGCTTTGCATAACTCAGCCTGATAAACGAGGAGTTTTCCAGGAACCTGGTTTGCGTACCGGGGAAGTTCGCGGTGGAGTTTTTACGCCCCATGTAAGGGATGTCGGTAACATCGCCCTGCTTTTTCCACGAATTATAAGTAGTATTATTATCAGCCACAATACCCGATGTAGCCAGGTTATCCAATGTTTGCCGCGGACTGTCATAGATCTGACCGCCCCAGGTGGTGTTCAGCGTAAATGATAAGGTAAACTGTTTATAATTTATAGTATTGATGATAGACGCGTAGAATGATGGTTGCGCGTTACCCAATACCTGGCGGTCATTGGCATCAATAACACTGTCTTTTTTAACATTGTCAAATATCATGTCGCCGCCAAGCAGCAAAGCTCCGCCTGCGTACATATGGTGTACGGTACCTGAATAAGTTTGCCCGTTCAGCACATAACCTGATGCGGTTTTGCCATCAGCCGAAACACCTACCGGGGTTAGCCTGTTCCAGTTGCCGTCATAAGCGTTTGACGCGTCGTATTGGTAAACGCCCAATCCCTTATATCCATAAAAATCGCCGATTTTGCCGCCTTCCTGCACCAGGTAAGTAGCTCCTCCCGAAGTTGCCAGGAACGGCTGATGATTGTACAGGCTCTTGATCCGGTTGCGTTCAATGGTTAGGTTGGCTCCAATATTCCAGTTAAAGTTTTTGCTGGTAATTGGTGTGGCATTTACCGAAAGTTCAAATCCCTTATTGGTAACGTCGCCCACATTTACATATACATTGGTGAAACCTGTTTCAACCGGAATATTACGCTGATAAAGCAAGTTTTTGGTTGTCTTTTGGTAGTAATCGGCGGTTACATTCAACCTTGAATTGAAAAACTGAAGATCAAGTCCGATGCCTTTCTGGATATTACTCTCCCATTTCAATTGAGAGTTACCAAACTGGTTGCTTAATACCACACCGTTTACGGCATTATAAAAGGAAGAGCCAAAAGTATAGATCAGCAAATTAGAGTTGGATGGGATCCGGTCGTTACCTACTTCACCATAATTTACACGGAGCTTGGCATCATTCAGGAATTTTTTTGCCCAGCCCATAAATGGCTCATCGGTAAATCGCCAGGCTGCAGATGAGCCGTAGAAATCGCCATACTTGTTATCCTTACCAAACCTTGATGAACCATCTTTACGGTAAACTACATTGAACATGTAGCGGCTTTTATAATTATAGGTAGCCCGGGCGTAAAGCGACTCGCGGCTGGTTGATCCCGCATCGGTACCGGTATTGGTTTGATCTATAGTGCCATAAACATTCGAAGTGTAAATGGTTTCGTTGGCCGAATTTGAACCAGCTATTTTAAAACTGTTATTCTGCGTTTTCTCGGCACTTACACCCGCCACTGCCGTTATGGAGTGGTTGCCAAATGTTTTAGCCCAGTTTAAAAATCCCTGGTAGGCCCAGTTGGTATTAACCGCAAAACTTTCCCTGCCAGAGTTAACCAAAGGACTGGCGCTGCTTAATAGTTTAGGATCAAAAAACACATTGTGTGGTGTTGATAAGCCAAAATCGAAATTGTTGGTTAAGCGCAGATCCTTGGTGATCGTGTAATCTATCTGGTTAAACAGATCACCGGTATAAGTGTTGGTTTGGTTAATCTCGAGTAAGGCAACCGACAACTGGTTCCGCCGCCCACTAATGTAGCCGGTTAAAGTCCCATCCGGATAATATAAGGCTAAGTTTGATGGCCGCTGAAACGCCTGGTTAATGGTATTACCTTCGTTGATATTATTATTGGTATTGTACCCAAAGGACAAGCGGTTGCTGTATTTAAATCTTGGGGATACCTGGTAATCGAGATTAAATCGCGCCTGAAGCGTTTTTGCATAGCTGTTAACAATAAGGCCCTGGTCATTAATATATCGGATGCTGGAGTAGTATTGCAGGCTTTTTTCGCCCCCGCTTACACCAAAATCAAGAATGTCTCTTTTGGCGGTTTGGGTGATCACATCCTGATTATCATTGTCAGAGTTAAAGACAACGTTTAAGGAGTCATTAGTGGTGGTAGGTTTATCAGGACTGGCTCCATTATATAAATTCCGTTCAATACGCAGATCCCTTGAATTTGGCTGCTCCAGTTTGTGCGCCATTACGCCAAAAATGCGGGCATACTGGGCATTGATAAGCGGCTTGCCTGGTTTGCCGCGCTTAGTGGTGATCAGGATAACACCATTTGCTGCCTGCGAACCATAAATGGCAGCAGAAGCCGCATCTTTTAATACCTCTATCGACTGGATATCGTTGGGGTTTACGTTATCAGCACTTTGGCTTAAAATACCATCAATTACAAACAAGGGCGAATTGCCAGCGCTTGAAAAGGTTGATCCACCACGGATCTGGATAGAACCCGTTGCGCCGGGCTCGCCAGAGTCATTGATAACCAACACACCTGATGCCTGCGATTGCAAAGCATCTATCAGATTTATGGGGTGGCGTTCCTCGATCTGCTTGGCGGTTACTGTTGATATGGCTCCGGTCAGGTCGCGTTTGGCTACCGACTGACCGTATCCCGTTACAACAACCTCACTCAAATCGGTTGCCGATTCTTTTAAGGTTACATTGATGCTTTTCCGGTCACCAACTACTATTTCTGTTGAAACATAACCCACGGACGAGAACACCAATGTCGCGTTATTGTCAGGCACGTTAATCAGGTATTTACCATTCCCATCGGTCAAAACACCCACCTGCGTACCTTTTAATTTTACACTTACACCCGGCAATGGGCCTTTGGCATCACTCACTACACCAGAAATGGATATGGGTGCCGTTTGTTGTCTTTTATCGGTAATGATGACCAGGTTGTTGCTGTTCAGTTTGTAGGTAAGATCTGTTTGTGACAGCAACATTTCCATCACCTCAACAATGGTGGCGTTGCTCAGATCAACCTTGCCAATAAGCTTTGAATTCAAAGCATCATCATTATAAACAAAGCGATAGGTGCTTGCCTTTTCAACTTCGGCAAGTGCTTTTTTTATCGAAACGTTATGCAGGTTAATATTGATCTTATCCTGCCCGTAGCCTTTTGAAAAAACCTGAAAGGATGATATCACAATCAGGAGAAGGGTACACTTTGTCATGAGAAATATTTTTACAAGGCATTGCAACCGCATATTGCTTATGCGGCAAGCATTTTTTTTCATAATTTAGTCTTTAGGTTACTTTAATTATTGGTTTAAGACGACTGGTAATTTTGAGGGACCAACACTGCGGGGGATGCGTCAACATTCTCCGCTTTTTGGTTTTATTAGCATTTTTATGGGTCAAGTTTTATCATACGCATGTGGTTTAAGGTTAATATGCCGGTCAATAAATGACCACTTTATCGTTATCAATTAAAAAGTTGAAATTGCTGGTAGCCTTAAGCGCTTCCAGGGCTGTTGTCAATGATTCTTTGGTAAACTTTCCGCTAAACTTTTTTTGTTTCAGTTGGTCGTTTTTAAAGGAGATAGAAACGCTGTACCAGCGTTCCATTTTTTTGGCCACTTCGTCAAAACATTCGTCATCAAACACCAGCTTATTTTCAAGCCATTGAGCCTCTGATGGTAAAGAATCGTTTTTTGCCTTATGAAAGGTGCTTAAAGTAATAAGGGTATTATTTTCATTAGCATCATATTTTTCTTTGTTGGGGATGGTTAGTTTTTCGGAAGGTTTTAATATGATCTTATGATCGGGGTTTGATACCGGGGTGAGCTCTATCCTACCCCTGATCAGCGATGTTTCAGAAACAATATCATTTGCATATGATTTTACATTAAAAGCGGTACCCAATACCTTGATCTGCATGGTTGTGGTATTCACAATAAAGGGATGTTCACTATCCTTTACCACATCAAAAAAGGCTTCGCCGGTTAAGCGGATCTCCCTGTATTTATTGCCATAGTTTGTTCCGTAAAATATTTCGCTGCCGGCATTAAGCCATACTTTGGTGCCATCGGGCAATACTATTTTACTAATACCGCCCAGGGGAGCTGCGATCTGGTACGTTTTACCCATGTTATCCCCGGTAAAACTTCGCCAGCAAAAAAACGATAACAGCCCAAAGACCAAACAAGCTGCCGCGATGGATAGCCGGGCCGAACCAGGCCAGATGTTTCTTACTTTGGCTGAATAATCTGCTTTATCTTCCGGACCTTGAAAATTATCTGTTGTATGGTTATCTGTTTCGAGTTTATTTTCTAAACGGGCCCACTTTTCCTGTAGCTTGTGCGAAATAAAGCGAGGCGGTTGATCCGGGTTTTGCTGCCATAGGGCTTCCAATACCTGTATGGTGTAAGCATCTGCCCAAGGTTGGGCAAGCAATATATCCAGTTGCTGAAGCTCTTCGGGGCTAGCTTCATTATTCAATTTTTTTCCTAAAAGTATCCAAAGAGTTTCCTGGTCCATTGTTTTTAGCTTCAATAACAAGGACAGGGAAAAATGAAAACACCCCAGTGAAAAATTGAAATTAATTGGCAGATGCCTTTTTGAAGAACCTTTTATGATGATCGGGCGAAGCTGAAATTGCTGCCGCTATAGTTTTAAGGGCGTTGCCCATATGATATTCTACCGTTTTAGGCGATATATTCAGTATCTCTGCAACGCTCCGGTATTTCAAGTGGTCTTCCTTAACCAGTTTAAATACCATTTTACATTGTTCGGGTAAGCGTTGTATGGCACTATTAATAACTTTGGCCAATTCGGCTGTGATCAGGACGTCTTCAACAGAGCTATTGAGATCCTTCAATTCAAACTCAACCGATTCAATATCAACACATACGATACGATTTGCCTGATTATAGTTAAGCGACTGATTTTTTATAGCGACATACAAGTAAACTGTTAAATTATTCACTTCGCTTAATTTAATGCGGTTTGCCCACACCTTTACAAATACATCATCAACAATTTCTTCGGCTACTTCTGTTTGTTTTACAAAAGAGCTTGCCAGTTTCAATAGGCGCTCATAGTACAAAAAGTAGATCTTTTGAAATGCTGCAAGATCATTATCACGCGCTATTTTTAATAATAGCTCTTTAACATCAATATTTAACATGTATAATCAGGTTTGAACAGTTGCATTTATGGTGGAGAAATGCTGGTAATTGGTTAAACCTAATTTAGGGTTGAAAAAAGCCTCAGAAATAAACTATATTGACTAAATACTAACTCCAATTTACAAATTCATTAAGGATGGCCGCCTAACCACGATTCCGGAATGGTTTAGCTCCACTAAGTATGTACCGACATAAGCGGACATATCGGAACTATTTAATTCGGAAAATTAAGCCTGTGTTAAGTTTCGGTTATTGAATCTGTTTGGGCTTGATTATTCAGTTTTTCTCCAGTATTCAACGGGTTTCTTTGCGGAAAATCAAAAATCCGTAGTCCATGAAACACTCCTACTTCCTTAACAGGTTATTGTTGTTTTCTTCTTTAATCATCCTGTTTGCCTTTTCGTCTGTTGCGCAGACTATAAAAGGTAAAGTTGATGATTATAAAACCGGCGAGCCTCTGGCCGGCGCAACAGTACATTTAACACAACAAGGTGTAAACAAAATAGCTCCCGTAAACTTAAACGGAGCTTATATTTTTAAAAATGTACGTACAGGGCCTTATAAAATACAGGTAAATTATATTGGCTATAAATCTTCGCAGGTTTATGAGGGAAGCATTAACTCCACTGACGAAATAAAGGTCATCAATATTGATCTGCAGGATGCAAGTACACAGGTGGCCGAGGTTAAAATTACCGGCCAGGGTAATAAAGAAACAGATAGGGCAGCGCGGGGCATCGAGAAAAATGCCAGCATGATCCAAAATATTCTTTCGGCCAACACCATCAAGCTTTTACCCGATGTAACCGTGGCCAATGCTTTACAACGCGTAAGTGGGGTAAGCATACTGCGCTCGCCCAGCGGCGAAGGGCGCTATGCCATCATACGCGGTATGGAGCAACGCTATAACTCCACACTGGTAAACGGCATCAAGATCCCCAGCCCCGATCCCGCGTATCGTTTTGTGCCCATGGATATATTCCCATCAGAAATGCTTGACCGGTTGGAGGTAATTAAAGCCCTTACACCCAGTATGGAGGGTGATGCCATTGGTGGGGTCATGAATTTGGTCATGAAAAGTGCGCCTAACCAGTTTGTGCTTAGCGCTAATATATCTGGTGGTTTTTCAAGTTTATTCTCATCTAACAGACCATTCGTGGCGTTTGGCCCATCGCTTAACAGGCAATCGCCGGCAAGCATTAATGGTAATAGCTATGCGGCAACTTATAGTGATTTTAATAATAAAGCCATCACCAGTGATAAAAACATGTCGACCCCATTTAGTTCAACCGCAGGTTTAACCATTGGCGACCGTTTTCTGAATAATAAACTGGGCGTAATTGTTTCGGCCAGTTATCAGAACATTTACAGGGGTTCCAATTCTAAACGGTTAATACCTAATGCCCAACCAGATTTTCAGCCTTTACCAAACAGCCCTCAATTTTCCGATTCTTATGACCGTACCTATTCTACTCAAACACAGCGCTTAGGGATCCATAATAAAATTGACTACGTTATTAATGATAAAAACAAGATCTCCTTATACAACTTGTATATCCACCAAAACGAATACGAGTCGCGCCTGTCATCAGATACTTTGGGTTTAGGCTTAAACTCGACCGCTTTTAGCAAGCAGATCACACTATCAAACAGAAGCACCTTAACCCAGCAAACCATTTATAATTCCACGCTGCACGGCGAGCATTTATTTGGTGATGAATGGAAATTTAACTGGGATGGTGTTTATTCCAGGGCTACCCGCAATATGCCCGACAGAACTGAGTTCTCCTACGATGCCAATAAGGCCCTCAATAGCGCAGGCGCGGTAACTAATGAATATGATAATAATACCGTATTAACTCACCATTGGGAAAACAACAAAGATCAGGATATAAGCGGTTATGCCAACCTGATCTATACCCCTAAAATTGCCGGGAAGGTTGTTGAGTTTTCCACTGGAGGTTTATTCCGTCACAAAATAAGGGATGCCTATTACATGGAATATACTTTAAAAGGGGGCTCAACGCTGTATAACAATAATTTTAATTCCATTCCATTTACCATATCGTCACCTATTGATGGTACCGGTAATAGTAATACCAATTTATCAAACAATTATCATATAACCGAAAACGATAACGCGGAGTATCTGCAGGCTAAATTTGATCTGTTACCTAAACTACAGGTTTTAGGTGGCGTCCGGATCGAAAATACTAATCTCTCCTACCTTACCCAATCGCCTATTACCGTATCTGCCCGAAGCGCAAAATATATTTACACTGATGTTTTGCCAAGCGTTCACCTAAAATACGCGTTAACTGATGAGCAGAATATCCGGGCATCATACTTTGCATCCATCAGTCGCCCAGGCTTTGGTGAACAGGTGCCTTATCAAATAGACGGAGAGTACTATAAAGAGGAAGGAAACCCGAATTTAAAGCATATTACGGCTGATAATTATGATCTGAGATATGAGTTTTTCCCTGGTGGCTCAGATCAATTATTATTAGGTTCTTTCTATAAAAAGATCTATAACCCTATCGAATATTATGTAGTTCGTGGCTCTGGGCCAAGCGACCTGCTTATCCAACCGCAAAATGACCCGGGTAATGCTATCAATTACGGTTTTGAAGCACTGGCAACCAAGTTTTTTGGTGTGATTGGATTTTCTGCTAATTATACTTATACCCACTCCCGTGTTACTACACCTAAGCTCCTGTATGCTCCAACAGGTACTAATGGCCAGCCGATGAACAGCATTATAGATGAAACACGCCCGTTACAGGGTCAGGCCAATCATGTGGGCAACGCATCTGTATTATTTAAAAGCGCCAAACTGGGCTTAGATATGCAGCTGGCTTTTGTGTATACCGGCGAACGCCTTGCCCAGGTATCTGCATATGCCAATCTTGACTTTTACCAGCACGCTTATGGACAGTTAGATTTTTCTTTTGAAAAAACATTGTTTAAACACTTCTCTCTTTATGGCAAGGTCAATAACATTACCAATGCCGCCGCCAAGATATATCTGAAATATCCGCATGATAAAATCAAGTCGCAGTTGCAGGAGTTTTTGGGCAAACAAGATATAGCGGCACAAACTTTAGTGCAAAGCGATTACTACAAAACGCTATTTCTTGGAGGTTTCAGATATAAATTCTAACAACCCCTAAGCACCCATGAGTACTATAAACCAATCAATAACTATAACGATGAAAAAATATATAATCCCCATCATTTCCCTGATATTATTTGCATCAGTCTCCGGCTGTCAAAAATGGAAAGGCGAACATACCGAGATTTACAACTATACCCCGCCTGCAGCTAACCCGGTAAGTGATAAAGCCCCGCTTTCCTGCAGTGGCGGCAGTACGGTTAGTCCGGTAAAAGGCACTATGCTCAGCGGTAAAACTTACACCGTACAAGCAGGCTGCGACCTGGTTATTAATCCTTTAGATACCTTATTGATGCAACCCGGCGTAACTTTAAATATGGGCGCCGGCAGTAGCCTTATTGTGTTGGGTACTTTGGTTAGCAACGGTTCCAAAAATCAGCCTAACTGGATAACCATCCCCGGAATAACCAAAAATGATGCACCGGGTGGCGTTGCCCCCACTGCAGATCCTGCTTACTCCGGCAAATGGAAAGGTATTATTGGCGGCCCAACCTGCAACCTGATGGTATTACGCTGGACACATGTGGAATACGCAGGGCTAACCGAGGGCGACGCAACATCTAAGCTTGCCAGTGCAGGCTCCGGCAACCAATACAGTATTTTATTTGCCAACTATAAAGGGAGTTTTATCATGGAAGATTCCTGGTTGTACGGTGGCGTAGATGATCCTATCCGCATATCGGCAGGTAAAGTTGCTATTTTCCGCAGCACCTTTGAAAAGAACGGTGCCAATGGTGGTGATTGTTTAAATGCCAAAGGTGGTACAGTAGGCACTATGGCCTATAATCTTTTTTTAGGTACGGCTACTAACGGCCAAAAGGCGTCTAATAAAGGGCAGGCGATCGGCGCACCGCAAACTAACCTGGTGATGTATAATAACACTTTTGTAAGCGGGGGATACCGGCAACAACAAAGCGGTCGTGGTGGTTGTATCAATTATGAGGAAGGCGCTGCTGGTATGTATTACAATAACGTAGCTATCAACTGCCGGTTTGGGTACCGGGTAGTCGGCAATCCGGTTGCCGATGTGGCACATCTTTCTTACGGCAATAACTATCAATGGGCCGATTCATTAAGTGTGGCTAATCAATTTTATCCGGTTGGTTATATTACCCAGCCTCAAACTACCGATATTCCATCCATCACAACCTCAACAAAATATCTACCTGCTAATTACCAGTTAGGGTCTATTTATGATGGCAGCGATGTGGTTCAGAAAAACAATCCAGCGTTTTTGAATTTTCCCTTACCAACAACAGGTCATGCTCTTTCACAATATAGCGCCGTTGGAAATTTTAATTTCCATTTGCAGGCAAGTTCGCCACTAATTGGAAAAGGTAACACCAGTATAAAACCACTGATCGCGGTTCCACTGGATAAAATTTACGGACTCTCTGATCCTACCCCTCCGGGTGCTGATCTGGGCTGCTACCAGCTAAACGGTACAGGCAATCAACACTAATTTTAACTGCCGGGGATAGCTGAATTAGCTCAGCTATCCCTTTATAATCCCATCATCAAATGAAATTACTTATTAAAAGCAGTACCCTGCTGTTGGTTTGCGTATGGTTTATGGCATCAACCACTGCTGCTCAATCGCCTGACTTAAAGATCATATTCATACGCCATGCCGAAAAACCTGTAAAGGGTGATAACCTCACCTGCCAGGGAGTGAACAGATCCTTAAAGCTTCCGGCTGTTATCAAGGCTAAATTTGGAGTCCCCGCTTATCTTTTCGTACCTGCTATGGGTTTGGGAGAAGCTACCAAACATTCCCGGATGTTTCAAACTATTGTTCCCTTAGCAGCAAAGTATAACCTGACGATTAACAGCAGTCGACAAGAGAAGGATTCATTAGGAATGGCCGCGGATCTTAAAAGCAGGACCGGAACTACCCTGGTGGTTTGGGAACATAACAATATTGTGCCTATTGTAAGAGCCTTAGGCGTAAAAGAAGCTGACCTCAAATGGCCCGATGATGATTATGACAGTATTTGGGTGGTGACATTCAAAAACGGAATTGCCACTATTTCCTTTGATAAAGAAAATATACAGCCCTCCGCTGATTGCCGTTTTTAAATTTCCAGCTCTTTAGGGATCCCGCTTGCTCTTATCAACTTTTATTGATAAAGATTTTGCGTTCCCCCTCTTTTTTCTTTTTTGATAAAGATGGGTTATGTATCTTTATGTACCTTCCTTTTGTCACAGCATATATTATAAATCAATTATATCCTTAAAAACAGAAAAACATGTTAGAGAACCTACTTCAATTGGTGACACAAAATGCAGGAGATGCGATTACCAATAACCCTCAAATTCCGAATGAACACAACGAAGCCGCCGTACAGGACGCTTCCTCATCGATAATGGATGTATTAGGCAGCCACGCCTCATCGGGTGGAGGTGGCCTGTCGGGTGTTCTGGACCTGCTTAAAGGTGGTGGTGGCGATTTGACCAGTAATCCTATTGTGAGTCAAATTATACAACAATTTAGCGGTAAACTGCAAAATAATTATGGAGTTGACGGCGAGGCGGCCCAATCAACAGCAAGCAGCCTGATACCTCAGGTTTTAGGCCAACTGGCCAACAAAACAAATGATGCCGGCGATAGCTCTTTTAATATTCAAAGCATTTTAGGTTCATTAGGTGGGGCCGACGGGAAATTTGATATAAGCGATGCGCTTAATCTTTTTCACGGAGGCGGTGCTGACAATGCAGAAGGAAGCGGCGGCGGTATATTAGGAAAGCTGACCGGTTTATTTGGCGGTTCTAAATAAGTTAAACGCCAGATCTGTCTTACAAATAGAAAATAACAAAAAAGCCTTGGTTGTTTTTAACAATCAAGGCTTTTCTCTTCGTCGGGATGGCGGGATTCGAACCCACGACCTCCAGCACCCCATGCTGGCGCGATACCGGGCTACGCTACATCCCGAAATAGTTGGAAAGGCAAATATAATAAGTAGACACTTATCTCAAAATGATTTGCAGAAAAGTTGCGCTAACTCCATAAGCATGACTTCATTTACAAGGACTTATTATCCCCTAAAAAGCTTATTTTTAGTTTTAATTATAAACCCTTAAAATTATCGGAATGCTTACTCATCGTATACCGCCACCAGTGCAGATTACCGGGAGATTATGGTCGGGATCATGCAAAAAGTTGTTGTTTGCCGTAGTTTTATGCTTTTTGTTTTTCGGCAGCACTCTTCACGCTCAAAAAATAAGCTCATTCCCCATCAGCACACCCGAGGCAGAAGGCGTTTCAGCAGCGGGGATCGATAGTTTTCTGAACGTGGCGGCACAAAGTAAACATGAGTTTCATAGTTTTATGTTTTTGCGGCATGGTAAAGTAATAGCACAGGGCTGGTGGAACCCCTATCAGTCAACGCTAAGGCATAGCCTGTACAGTTGCAGCAAAAGCTTTACTTCTACAGCCATTGGCTTTGCCGTTAGTGAAAAACGCTTGTCGGTAAATGATAAAGTAGTCTCTTTTTTCCCTGGCGGTTTGCCGGATACCATAAAGCCCTACCTTGCAGCACTTACCGTAAAAGATCTTTTAACCATGAGTGTTGGCCAGGCTGTTGATCCTACTTTTGCTGTTGCATCCAAAGAGGACAATTGGATAAAAGCTTTCCTGGCATTGCCTATAGCGCATAAACCCGGCAGTCAGTTTTTGTACAATTCAATGGCTACATTTATGCTATCGGCCATTGTACAAAAAGTAACCGGGCAAAAAGAAGTTGATTACCTTAAACCTCGTCTCTTTGATCCATTGGGAATAAAGGATATGGACTGGGAAATTAATAAGCAAGGTATTAACACCGGTGGCTGGGGCTTGCGTGTAAAAACCGAAGATCTGGCTAAACTGGGGCAGTTTTACCTGCAAAAAGGTGTATGGAAGGGAAAACAATTATTGCCTAAAGAATGGATCGAAGAAGCTACTACCTTTAAAATTGACCAGGCGCCAGGCATTGCCCAAAGTAAAAAAGACTCTAGCGACTGGATGCAGGGTTACTGTTATCAGTTTTGGCGTTGCCGCCATAACGCATTCAGGGCCGACGGAGCTTTCGGACAGTACATTATTGTGATGCCCGATCAGGATGCTGTAATCGCGATCACTTCGGAAACAAGCGACATGCAGGGGGAACTTAACCTGATATGGAAATATTTACTGCCGGCCATGCACCCAAAAGCATTGCCACTTAACAAGGCTAATGATGTTAAGCTCGAAAAACATTTAGCAGCTTTAAGTTTACCACCGGCGGCTAATACCAGCAACCATACAAACAGCACCTTCACCAAAACATTTTCTATTCAGCCAAATGCACTGCATATCAGTTCAATTGCTTTTAACATAACCAATAATGTTTGCCATGTGACCCTGAAAAAGGATTCGGCCAGTTATGCGCTTAATTTTGAAACCGGCAAATGGTTGCCGGGCAAAACGGATATGCAGGGCCCTGGATTGGTTACCGGAGCCAGGGAAGATTTTTCATTATTGGTACCTTACAAAGTGGAGGGCAGTTATGGCTGGAATGACGATCAGACATTGCAATTAAAACTACGCTATATTGAAAGCCCGCATACGGAAACCATCACTTGCCATTTCAACGACCAGCAATTAAATGCCGATGTGGAGTATAGCTTTAACTATGGACAAAATAAGTTAGTGTTACACGGAGAATTGGTTAAATAAAATTGCGTTACCTCCGGATTGAAAAGTGTTTTAAAAAATAAACGCGCCGGGGCAAGGCCCTGGCGCGTTTTCCATATCGCAATTATAATATTATCGCTTAGCTATCTTATATAGTTTACCACCATCAGTTGCGGCGTAAATAGCACCGTCTTTACCGGTAGCCATGCAGCGCCAGCGTTCGTTTTTATCAGCCAGCAAACGTTCTTCGCCTACTACTTTGTCATTTTTAATTACCAGGCGAATGATGTGTTGCCCGCTCAGTGCTCCTACAAACAGGTTGTTTTTCCACTCGGCAATATTACCGGTATAAAACATCATGCAGCCGGGCGAAATAACCGGATCCCAATAGTAAACCGGTTGTATCGTTCCTTTTTTTTGCTGAATGCCATCGTAGACTTTTTGTCCGCTATATTCGATGCCATAGGTAACGTATGGCCAGCCATAATTACCACCGGGTTTGATCAAATTGATCTCGTCTCCTCCACGGGGACCAAACTCTGCCTCCCAAAGGCCACCAGTAACCGGGTCTATGGAAAAACCATCCGGGTTACGAAAACCCAGGGCATATATTTCGGGTTTAGCATCAGCTTTGCCAATAAACGGGTTACCAGCAACCGGTTTACCTTCTTTGGTGATATGAATGATCTTACCTGTGGTGGCGCTTAGGTCCTGCGCCTTCACGCGTATATCATCGGCCATCCGATCGCCGGTACTTACAAAAATATTTCCCTGTTTATCAAACAATAAACGCGAGCCAAACTGGCCGGCGCCTTTGTACCGTGGTGTAGCTTCAAATATCACCTTCACATTTTCAAGTTTGGTTTCATCGGCCGATAATTTACCTTTAGCTACCGCCAGAGTAGCTCCATCACCCGGCTGGGCATAGGTCCAGTAAACCATGCGGTTTTTTATAAAATCCGGGTCGATGTTTACATCAAGCAAACCTCCCTGACCGGCAAATTGTACCTCGGGGAAACCGGTGATGGTTTTATCGATTTTACCATCGGTCTTTACTATCTGCATAGTTCCAGGTTTACTACTGATCAACAAGCGACCATCGGGTAAAACATGGATGCCCCATGGGCCCTTTAATTCGGTGCTGATTATTGTAACCGTGTACGGGGTTTTAGTTTTAACGCTTCCAATGCGCGTTTGTCCGGCAAAGGCTGGTTTGTAATTACTATTGGCTTTATTTTTTTCTACCGGCTCGCCGGTTTGTGCAATAGCGGTTGTGGCTACACATAACAAAAGGGTGCCTAAAATTAATGGCGTATGAAATTTTGAAAACATAATACGATTTTGGGTTAATGCAAAGTAAGTTACAACGTTATTGGCAAGATGTTTAATTACAACAGGTTTTTTACAGTTAATAATTGTTCAAAACAACACAAAAGCCTACAAAAATTTATTTTGTAGGCTTTTGTCATTCTTGGTATCGCTTTCGTCGGGATGGCAGGATTCGAACCTGCGGCCTCCACATCCCAAATGTGGCGCGATACCGGGCTACGCTACATCCCGAATGATTGGGGTGCAAATATATACTATGATTTTTAAATCCAAAATCTATAATAACCTTATTCTGGTTTTATTCCGCTGTTGTTGGGTCTATGATCCTTGATATCTCACTGATTGAATTTGCAGGAAAGCCGCCCTGGCTGGCATGTTCCCTGATCATCTCCTCATTGGGTGCTATATAAACACAATATATCTTATCGGTAGTAACATAGCTATTAACCCACTGTATTTGCGGTCCCATTTTACTTAATACCCCACAAGAAGTTTGCGAAATGGCTTTTAATTGTTCATCTGAAAGACTTCCAGCTCCTGGAATTTCTCTTTCAATAACATACTTTGGCATATGGTTTTAATTGATTTTTTGTTTAAGTAATTTACAAACTTTAATAACAATTACAATGCTGATAATTAAGCAGATACATTCATATTTATTATTGGGTTATGATTTAACACATATCAAACAATATAAACACAAAATCAAATGCCTTGCGGCTTGGAACAAGGCAGTACTTTACAAAAGGGCCTCATTCTTAGGCAGTCGCTCGAATTTAAATTATTCATATTGTTTATTATCCCTTCTGGTACTAACTTAATTGTGGTATTATATATATTGTTCTTTTTTTTCGTTTAATATTGTGTTTGGGAATTTTAGCAACGGTATATGAATTCTGCTGAAAATTATGAAGTACTCATCGATAAGATCAACATCTTTATCCGGAAGTACTATTTCAATAATTTTTTGCGTGGTCTGATATTCCTGGGCGCCGGTCTGTTTACCGCCTATGTAGTCATTACCCTGAGCGAATATTTTGGCAATTTTAATGTCGTTTTCCGCAGCATCTTGTTTTATTTTTTTATCCTGCTCAACATTGGCCTGGTGTGCTGGCTCATTTTACCGCCATTCCTGTCATGGCTCAAATTAGGCCATTCATTAACTCATGACCAAGCGGCCGAAATCATCGGTAAACACTTTCATGATGTTAATGACAAGTTGTTAAACACCCTGCAACTTAAAAAACTGGCTGCTGCCGACGAAAAACACCGTGCCCTTATTGAAGCCAGTATTGATCAAAAGATCGAGGCCCTAAAACCGGTCAGCTTTCCATCGGCCATCAATATCCGCGAAAATAGTAAATACTTAAAATGGGTATTGGCTCCGGCAGCGGTGATCATTGTGCTCGCTTTTGCCGCTCCATCTATACTTACAGAAAGCACCAAACGACTCATCAGACATAATGAATACTTTGCCCCGATAGCCCCCTTTCGTTTTAACGTCCTGAACAAAACCCTGTCCGTAGTACAGGGCGATGACCTTAAACTTGATCTTAAACTAGACGGTGACAGGCTACCTGCCGATGTTTATATAGAAACAGCTAACAATACTTTTAAGGTCGATAAAGAAAATATCAGCAAGTTTCATTACCTGTTCAGCAATCTGCAACAAAATACAAAGTTCCGGCTGTTGGGAAATGGTTTCGCTTCGGCCCCTTATGAGATACGGGTAAACCAGAAACCGGCCCTGCTGCATTTTGATGTGGAATTGAACTATCCCGCCTATTTGCATAAAAAAAACGAGAAACTGCTGAATGCCGGCGATCTGGTGATTCCGGAAGGCACTGTGGTTAATTGGCTCCTACACACTCAACATGCTTCGGGATTGCAGTTTTATTTAAATGGACTTAAACATAACGCCAAATCAATGGGAGCCGATCTGTTTGAGTATAACGAAAAGATCTTTAAAAGCGCCATTTATAAACTTAATCCTATAAATCCGCTGGTTAATCACAGCGACTCTTCTGCTTATCATATCAATGTAATTACTGACGAACCTCCGGCTATTACCGTGCAGGAAAAATCTGATTCGGTAAGCATTAACGCCTTATATTTCAATGGAAAGATCCAGGATGATCATGGTTTTTCATCACTGAGCTTCCATTATAGTGTACAATCGGCTAATAATAAGGGGCCTCAAAAAACGTTTATCAAACGAATTGATGCTGCGATGAACCAAACACAGTCAGACTTCTTTTATTTCTGGAATTTGAAAGAGTTGGGTATAGCGCCGGGGGCTCGTGTAAGTTACTTTTTTGAGGTTACCGATAACGATGGTGTAAACGGACCTAAAAGGGCCCGCACCGCCGAACGCACGCTTAACCTGCCCGATGCCAAAGCTATTAATGAGCAATTGAATGCCGGCACCCAGGCGGTAAAGCAAAAAATGGAGTCGGCTATAAAATTAGCCGGTCAGGTTGAGCATGATTCACAAAAACTCAATCAATTACTGCTGAATAAAAACACGTTATCCTTTGATGAAAAAAAACAGGTAGAAGATCTGTTGCAAAAACGCCGCGACCTGGAAGATTTGGTGAAAGAAATAAAGGACGAAAACAAAAAAAACCTGTATAACCGGAAAGAAACCCAGCAGCAGAACGAAGAGCTATTGGCGAAGCAAAAACAAATTGAAGATCTGTTTAATAATGTGCTTGATCAAAAAACAAAAGAACTACTGCAAAACCTGCAAAAGCTTTTAGATCAGGAACAAAAAGATGCTACCCGCGATGAGTTGTCAAAAATGCAGATGGATAATAAATCGCTCAAAAAAGAGCTTGATCGCATGCTGGAGCTTTACAAAAAGCTGGAGTTTGATCAAAAGCTGAATCAAAGCGTTGATCAGTTGAATAAACTGGCCAATAAGGAGCAACAGCTATCTGACAAAACCAAACAACAGGGTGCTGATCAAAAGGCATTGCAGCAGGAGCAGGAAAACCTGAAAAAGGATTTTCAGGACATTAAAAAGGGGCTGGAAGATCTGCAAAAAACCAACGAACAAGCCGACCACAAACAGGATTTTCAGAACCCTGAAAAAGAAACACAAAGCATTGACCAGCAAATGGATCAAAGCGCCGGCGAGTTACAAAAAAACAATAAAGATGGCGCGTCGAAATCACAAAAACAAGCCGCCAAACAAATGCAGCAGTTAGCAAGCAAGCTGTCACAGGATAATGAGGAGGGTGAAAGCAAAGAAAACGCCATTGATGCCCAGCAGTTGCGCGAGTTGTTAAAAAACCTGGTGAACAGTTCTTTTGATCAGGAAAAGGTGATGCAAACTTTAAAAAGCACCAACCCTACCGACCCCTCTTATATTACGCTCTCTCAAAAACAAAAAGACATTAAAGATAACCTGAAAACAGCCGAGGATAGCCTTTATGCCATCAGCAGGCGCATCCCGCAAATACAATCGACCGTAAACCAGGAGATCAGTGGCATTAACAATCATATTGATCAGGCCCTTGACAACCTGGGCGACCGCCGCACGGCCGAAGCCAACCGTCATCAGCAATACGCCATGACGGCGATGAATAATCTGGCCCTGATGCTGAGCGAAGCGCTGGAGCAGCTGCAAAAACAGATGAATAAAGGCGGAAAAGGAAAGGGTAAAAAGCAATCTGTATCGCAACTGGCAAAAATGCAGGAACAATTGAATCAAAACATGCAAAAGGCCCGCGAACAGATGCAGCAACAAGGCAACCAGGGTAAAAGCCAGCAGGGAAATAAAGGCAATATGAGCGAGCAATTAGCCCGGATGGCTCGCCAGCAGCAAATGATAAGGGAATCCCTTGAACAGATAAACCGGGATGAGAACAAGGACGGAAAAAGTGGTTTAGGAAATTTAGATAAAATTTCTAAAGAAATGGAACAAACTGAGCATGATCTCGTAAACAGGAAGATTACAGATGAAGCGTTAAAAAGACAGGAGCAAATCCGGAGCCGGTTATTGGAGGCTGAAAAGGCGGAGCAGGAACGTGAGCAGGATCAGCAAAGAGAAAGCCATGCCGGTAAGGATATACCACCTGGTTATATAAAAGCACTGCAGGGATACCAGCAACAAAAGAGCAAACAAACGGAACAAATAAAAACTGTGTCTCCGGCACTTAATTTGTATTATAAACAAAAAATAAAATCTTACTTTGATCAACTTAATGCCAAATAATATGGAACAGGCAAATGTTCATACCAGCAGCGAATTGTTTACGTTACAGCTACCGTCAAAAACGGAAAGCATAGCGCAGCTTGAGCAGCTGATTGAAGAAATTGCTGATAAGTATCATGTAGCCGAAGATACCTTCGCTAATATGATGACCTGCCTTAACGAAGCCGCTATAAATGCCATTATTCATGGTAATAAACTCGACGAAACAAAAAAAGTAATTATAAACGCCGAGGTGGAACC
Organism: Mucilaginibacter sp. BGA-UO-ETr-C110; assembly: GCF_059567985.1. NCBI lineage: Bacteria > Pseudomonadati > Bacteroidota > Sphingobacteriia > Sphingobacteriales > Sphingobacteriaceae > Mucilaginibacter > Mucilaginibacter sp. BGA-UO-ETr-C110. Next base: position 5,383,779 of record NZ_JCAQPB010000002.1, on the reverse strand, counting down.
CAAGCGCATTGTATGGACCGTTACCGACGAGGGTCCGGGTTTTGATTATTCAAACCTTGCCGACCCAACCGCTCCAGAAAACCTGGAGAATTTAACCGGGCGGGGCGTTTTTATAATCAAGCATCTGGCCGATCAGTGCATTTTTAATGCGTCGGGCAATACTATTGAACTACATTTTAAAATATAATGCCCGCTATTCAGTTTTTTGAAGAAGACATCAGTTATAAACTAAAAAACAAAGCCCTTGTGCGTCAATGGATCAAAGATACCATCACCGCCGAGGGTTTTAAATTAAAAGAGCTTACCTACGTTTTTTGTTCAGACGCGTATTTGCTACCCATGAACCAGCAATACCTTGATCATGACACCTATACCGACATTATTACCTTTGATAATTCGGAGGTTGAGGGCGGCATCGTAGGGGACATTTTTATTTCGGTTGAGCGCATACGTGAAAACGCGGCCAAATTTAACATCACCGAAACGGATGAGCTGCACCGTGTAATTATCCATGGCGTTTTACATCTGTTGGGCTACACAGATAAAACTGTTGTTACAAAGAAGAAAATGACACAAAAAGAAGATGAGTATTTGAATAAAAGAACTTTTTAATAGTTAATTTTACTCAACAAAATTTGTTTCAACATCAATTATAAAAAACCATGAAATTACTTGCTTTAATATTCGCTTTCCTTTTTATTACAGCGCCCTCATCCGTGTATGAGTTTAAGCTGAAAAGTATTGACGGTAAAGATTTTACACTGGCCAAATACAAAGGCAAAAAAGTGCTTATTGTAAATACGGCTTCTAAATGCGGTTTTACCAAGCAATATACGGATCTGGAGAAACTCTCTGAACAATACAAAGGCAAATTGGTGGTTGTGGGTTTCCCGGCTAATAACTTTGGTGGTCAGGAACCTGGTACCAATCAGGATATCAAAACCTTTTGCAAAGAAAACTTCTCGGTAACCTTCCCTATGAGCGGAAAAGTTAGCGTATTGGGTCTGGATATTGATCCATTGTTTCAATACTTGACTACAGCACCAAACCCTGATTTTACAGGTGATATCAAATGGAACTTTGAAAAATTCCTGATTGATGAAAATGGTAAACTGATACATCGGTTCAGGTCGCAAACCACACCATTATCACCAGATATTACTAAATATTTGAACTAAGATATTGCTTTTAAAAAAGCAAAAGAGGCTGTATCATGAATCATGATACAGCCTCTTTTTTCTTTGACCTATCCGGATATTCAATCACGAATTGATGTATAGCCTTGGGTTGGATTGACTCCATTAACAAAAATTGGGTTTACATGGTTTACACTTTTTATGGTTTACACTATTATAATTTACTGATAATCAAATAATTAATTTATTTTATCATCAAAAAGTGGGTTTACACTGTAAACCATGAATTATGTAAATCCAATTTGTATAAATATGACCAGCTTAATTTCAATTCATAGCTGGCACAACACCAAGGGAGGTCAATTTGATTTATGGTACAGATGCTTTTTGTTCATTTTGTTCACCGAGCGTGCCTGTTTTTTAGGGCTAATGTATAGCCCCGGTGTATATTATTCTGTATAGTTGTATTTAGTTGGTTTGGCTATGAAAAATTATTGCAAAAACATCAGGTAACATTTTTGCTAGTTTCCTTTATCGTCCTTTTCTTTTGTTGCTTTTTCCTTGTCCTTTTGAGCCTGTTCCTGTACTTTTTTGATGGAATCCTGTTTTGCCTTAGCGGCCTTTTTCTTTTTATTAAAAAATCCCCGTAGTAAAAAATTATGCTGCGCGGCTTGTAGGTCTTCATTTAGGGTATTAGTGGTAGTATGTACCTTCTTCATGGTGGTTTGTGCCTGTTTAACAGTATTCTCCATGTTTCTGGCCATATTATCATTATTCAGCAGCCTACCGATGCTTCCCTTACCACTATTGATTTTTCCTACTATCTGCGAAAGGTCTGTCGTTAGCGCTTCTGCGTTATCAGCAACGCGGGTTAGCTTGGTTATTATTCTGTCTACATCAACCGGGTTTATAGAGCCTAAACGCCCCCCTGGTTGTACCTCTTCATGACTTGTTATACCTCCCGGCGCTATCACCACCAGTTTATCACCCATCAGTCCATCGCTCCCAATACTTATTTTCGCATCTGTTTTAATGAATTTTTTAACGCTGTTGTTCAGCGTAAGGTCAACCCTTACCGAGCTATCGGTTATAATGTTAATGGCTTGTACCACCCCTACGTTGATCCCTGCAAAGCGCACATTATTACCCACTTGCAATCCACTCACATTTTTAAATGTTCCATACACGTTAAAGGTGGAATTGAACAAGCCTTTTCGACTGCCAATAAAAAAGATCCCCAGTACCAATACCGCAAGACCGACAAAGGCAAACAGGCCAATTTTTATTTTTTGTGATGATGTGGTTTTCATATCGTTTCGCTAAAAAATGACTTTACAATTTTGTTATCCGATTTTTGCAGCTCTTTATAGGAGCCTTCGGCTATATATTCGCCATCATCCATTATTACAATGCGGTCGGCCGTTATCCTGGCACATTCCATATCATGTGTGATAATGATAGATGATGTTTTATATTTCTTTTGCATATTGAGTATCAACTCACTGATCTCGCGCGAGGTTATAGGGTCAAGGCCGGTAGTTGGCTCATCATACAGCATAATCTCGGGTTTTACAATAAGCGTTCGGGCGAGGCCTACTCTTTTGCGCATCCCGCCTGATAGGTCTGATGGTAATTTATCAATGGCATCCAGCAAACCCACACCATCCAGCACCTCCTCCACCCGTTTATCTATCTCTTGCTGGTCATTAAGCTTTAATACGCGGGTTAACGGAAATTCCAGGTTCTCACGTACGGTCATCGAATCATATAAAGCGCCGCTCTGAAACAAAAAGCCTATTTTCATTCGCAGCTGTTTCAACTCATCATCATTCATTTCGGCAACATTTTCTCCAAAAACTGTCAAATCACCTGCATCCGGTTTTAGAAGGCCTACAATACATTGTATGGTTACCGATTTTCCTGAACCTGATTTTCCCAAAACCACCATATTCTCTCCTCTTTTCAGGTCGAAGGTGATGTTTTTCAATACCTCATTATCCACGAATCCAACTTTTATACCTTTGGCATGTATAACCACCTCATCTTTTGGGGTTGATGCCGGTTTTTTAGAATCAATATTTTCGTTTGTTGCTTTCATCTTATTTATAAAATAACAAACTGGTAATCTGAACGGCTATGGCATCAATAACAAATATCCATAGGGAAGCAGTAACCACAGCCGAATTGGCTGCTATACCTACGCTCTCGGTACCTTTGTTAGAGTGATAACCTTTATAACAGCCAACAAAACCAATCGCGAAGCCAAAAAATATAGTCTTCACCACAGCCGGTAAAAAGTCGGAAAAGTCAAGGGAGGCGATACATTTATGAAAATAAAGTGGAAGGCTGATACTATCTGTAATGTTCAAGGCAAGGAAGCCCCCAAACAAGCCTATCACGTCGCCAATAACAGCCAGAAGGGGCACCATAAGGCTGGTTGCTAAAATTCGCGTAACAACGAGGTATTGCAGCGGGTTGGCTCCAGATACTTCCATGGCATCTATCTGCTCGTTAACCTTCATACTGCCCAACTCGGCTCCAATACTTGAGGCTATTTTACCCGCACAGATAATAGCGGTAATAACGGGCCCTATCTCACGAATAAAAGATACAGCTAGTGTTTTGGGCAGCATACTCTCGGCTCCAAGCGCTACTATAGATGGCCTGAGCTGTACAATTAAAACCAGCCCCATGATAAAGGAGGTAATACCCACCAGCATCATGGAGCGGTAACCTATTTCATAACATTGCCGCACAAACTCCGACCATTCAAAACCGCCGGCGAATATATTTCTGAAAAAACGGGCAAAGAAAACACATTGTTCGCCAATGTCTTCAGCCCACTTTCTCCATCCGGTAATTGCTTGTTCTGCCATAAGTTACGTCAACTAATTGTCAGGGGTACAACAAAGTTCTACCCATTTGTTTTGCAGTTCAAGAAAATTAACCTTTAGGTTCGGCTTGCAGGTTTATGACATTGGTATATCAATGATCAGGAAACGGGAAAAGTCTTCGGGTTCAATTGTAAATGAACTGGTATCATAAACACCCAGGGCATCTCTTTTGTTTAAAACCGTACTGTTTATTTTCACAGAACCTTCAATAACAAACACATAAGCCCCATTTCCAGGTGCTTTTATATCATAATTTAAACTCGTACCTGCTTCAAAATCACCCATGCTAAAAGTGGCATCCTGGTTTAACCAAAGGGTATCTGTGGTTTTTACAGGCGATATCAGCGTGGTGAGCTGGTTGGTTTTAAAAATCCCTTTAAAATCCTTCTGATCATAGCGCGGTTGTATATCACGTTCTTTAGGGAAAAGCCATATCTGCAAGGTTTTAGCCTCTTCTGTACGGGAGGCGTTATATTCAGAATGATAAACCCCTGTTCCAGCAGACATTACCTGTACTTCACCCGCACGGATCACACCGGTATTGCCCATACTGTCTTTATGTTCCAAGCCTCCTTCCAGCGGTATAGTAATGATCTCCATGTTATCGTGAGGATGGGTACCAAAACCCGTACCGCCGGCAATAATATCATCATTTAATACCCGCAATACACCAAAATTAACTTTGTTTGGGTCATAATATGATGCAAAGCTGAATGAAAAGTTAGCTTTTAACCAGCCAATGTTATTTTTTCCACGTTCGTTTTCGGGATAAAATATTGTTTTCATGATGTTCTCCTATTTATGTGTTTAAACACACAATTTTTATTCCACAATTTATTTATGCGTATTTTTGCAAAAAATTGTGCAGACAATGTCAAATAAGGCTATTATTGCAGGTTCGAGCGGACTAATTGGCAGTAATTTATTAGATATTTTACTCCAGGAAGCTTTTTATGATGAAGTTTTAATTCTGGTTAGAAAAGAATTAGCTATCCAGCATCCTAAACTGACCCAATTGGTAATTGATTTTGACCGGCTGGAGGCTTATGCTGACCAGCTTACAGGCCATGCTATATTTTGCTGCCTGGGCACAACCAGGCATAAAACGCCTGATAGGGCTGTTTATCGCAAAATTGATCATGATTACCCCTTGATACTGGCACAACTGGCGCATAAAAACGGCGTGGAACAATATCACCTGGTTTCCTCCATAGGAGCCAATAAAGCGTCTTCTACTTTTTACATTAAAATAAAAGGCGAAACAGAAGCTGATATACAGCAGGTAGGTTTCCCGGCTTTGCATATCTATCGCCCATCGCTATTAATTGGTGAGAGGCGAGAAAAGCGGGTGGAAGAAAAAATAGTAATCGGACTATTTAAAATAATAGATCCGTTATTGTTTGGAGGATTAAAAAAGTACAGAAGCATCCAGGCGAAAACAGTTGCCGTTGCCATGTACAAACAATCAATAAAAACAGATACAGGCTTATTTATATACGAGTCTGATAAAATAAAACAACTATAGTGAGCACTTACATTTCGGCAGAGAATCTTGGTCATCAGTTTCATGACAACTGGCTTTTTAAAAATATAACCATCGGTATAAACCGTGGCCGCAGGGTTGCGCTCGTTGGTGTTAATGGCGCAGGCAAATCTACCCTGCTTAAATTATTGGCGGGCCACCTCAAACCTACTGAAGGTAAGGTGGTTCAAAGCCGCGACCTGAACATGGGCTACCTGGAACAGGACCCTGGTTTTAAAGACGCGGTAACCATTAGCGATTATATTTTTCATGCTGATGACGTGCAGCAACAGCTGATCCGTAAATATGAGGAGCTCCTGGAAAATGAGCCCGACAATTCCAAGGCCATTGAAAAAGTGATGGAGGAGATGAGTGATGTTGATGCCTGGGAATATGAGTACAAGATCAAAACTATTTTAGGCAGGCTGGATATCCATCACCTGAATCAAAAGATCAATACCCTATCCGGCGGACAAAAGAAACGTTTGGCCCTGGCTAAACTGTTGATTGAAGACCCGGACATTTATATTTTAGATGAGCCAACCAACCACCTGGATATTGATACTATAGAGTGGCTGGAGAAATTACTGACCGAAGGCAACAAAACCATATTGATGGTTACACACGACAGGTATTTCCTGGATAATGTATGTAACGAGATATTAGAGATAGACCGGGGCAAAATACAACCCTATAATGGCAGCTATGGATATTATCTGGAAAAGAAAGCCGAACGCGATGCAGCGGACGAAGCCTCTTTCCAAAAAAACAGCAATTTGTTACGTAAGGAGCTGGAATGGATGCGCAGACAGCCACAGGCCCGCGGAACAAAATCAAAAGCCCGCATCGACGCCTATTATGACCTGGAAGAGAAAACTAAAAGTGGCGGCATACGTGAAAAAGTTGAACTGAGTGTAAAAACTGCACGTCAGGGTAACAAGATCATGGAGATGGAACACCTTTATAAATCATTCAACAACCATACCTTTATTAAAGACTTTAACTATGTATTTAAAAAAGGTGACCGTATTGGTTTAGCTGGTCGTAACGGCAGTGGAAAATCAACATTGCTTAACCTGATCACCGGAGGCTTACAACCCGACAAAGGAACAGTAATAAAAGGCGAAACTACCGTTTTAGGCTATTTTCATCAGTCGGGCATTAAGTTTAAGGAAGACGAACGCGTAATTGATATTGTAAAAAACGTTGCTGAGTTTATAACCATGGCTGATGGTAAAACCATCTCAGCCTCTGCCCTGCTCACTTTATTCCTGTTTCCACCCGCAAAACAGTATGGCTTTATATCCAAACTAAGCGGTGGCGAAAAGAAACGGTTGCAATTGATGAGCATCCTGATGAAGAATCCTAATTTCCTGATACTGGATGAGCCTACCAATGACCTGGATATTGATACCCTGAATGTATTGGAAGAGTTTTTAACCAATTATACAGGCGTATTAATGATCGTATCGCACGATAGGTATCTATTGGATAAACTAACCGATCAGCTATTCATTATGGAAGATGGCGGTCAGGTACGTATCTATAATGGCAACTATTCATCTTACCGCATTGATCTGGAAGAAGAAAAACAACAAGCTAAAAAGCCTGCCCCTGTTGCGCCTACTGCATCTCCTGCTCCTAAAAAAAGCAAATTAAGCTTTAAAGAAGCAAAAGAACTGGAAACAACAGAAGCAGAAATACAAGCTATAGAAATCCAGATAAAAGATAAAACCGAGCAGTTAAATACTACAGGTATAGCTCCGGTAAAGCTGAATGAGATACTGGCTGAAATTGACGTTCTGAATAAGAAATTGGATGCTAAAAGCATGCGCTGGATGGAGTTAACCGAATTAAACGAATCATAGCATGAAAACGTCAGATATTATTGCTTCTGTAGGTGTGATCATACTTTTGATCGCTTTTTTGCTAAATTTATTTAACAAATTATCAGCCGAAAGCAAGACATATAAGCTCATGAATTTTGTAGGTGCTGGCACTTGCTGTTATGCTTCATACATGGTTAGTTTTTATCCATTTGTTGTACTAGAAGGTGTTTGGGGCTTTGTAGCTTTAATATCATTATTAAAGGTTCCACGTGGAACATCGGTATAGATTGAATAATTTTGTATTCTGTTATTCGAATCAGACTAAAAGAATTTAATGTTCCACGTGGAACATTAGTACTAAATAAGATCATCAAAATCGCTTATTTTAAGCATAATTGACTATAAGATCATAATGTTCCACGTGGAACATGGAGGTAAAAATGTTTAAGAAATATAATGTAATAGTTGTTGGTGCAGGCCACGCCGGCTGTGAAGCTGCTGCTGCTGCTGCCAACCTGGGGTCGTCTGTATTGCTCATTACCATGAATATGGGAACAATAGCACAGATGAGTTGTAACCCTGCTATGGGTGGTGTTGCCAAGGGACAAATAGTGCGTGAGATAGATGCTTTAGGTGGCTATTCAGGTATTATTACAGACAAAACTTCTATCCAATTTCGCATGCTGAACCAGTCAAAAGGTCCTGCTATGTGGAGCCCACGGGCACAAAGTGATCGTATGCGATTTGCCGAAGAATGGCGTTTAGCTTTGGAAAGAACACCGAATGTTGACTTCTGGCAGGATACTGTTACCTCTCTTTTAGTAAAGGATAATACCATCAAAGGGGTACGTACTTCCATAGGTGTAGAGATAGAAGCCGACTCTGTTGTGCTCACTAACGGCACCTTCTTAAACGGTGTAATACATATAGGTGAAAAGAAATTTGGTGGTGGCAGATCTGGTGAAAAATCAGCTACTGGCTTAACCGAACAACTGGTTACCTTAGGTTTTGATTCTGGTAGAATGAAGACCGGTACTCCTCCCCGTATTGATGGTCGCAGCTTAAATTATAGCCTGATGGAAGAGCAATGGGGTGATGAAGAACGCGGTCGCTTTTCCTTTACCGATGTTGATATGATCCAGGAACAACGCTGCTGCTGGATTACTTATACCAATACCAAAGTACACGAAACATTAAAAGAAGGCTTTGAAAGATCGCCTATGTTTACCGGCAGAATCAAAGGTTTAGGCCCACGTTATTGCCCTTCTATTGAAGATAAAATAAACCGTTTTGCCGAACGCGACCGTCACCAGATATTTGTTGAACCCGAGGGATTGAACACAATTGAGATCTATGTAAATGGTTTCTCAACCTCCTTACCAGAGGATGTACAATACAAAGCGCTTACCCAAATACCAGGTTTTGAGAACGCCAAAATGTTTCGCCCGGGTTATGCTATCGAATATGATTACTTCCCGCCTACCCAGTTAGGTTTAACTTTAGAGACCAAATTGATCAGTAACCTGTACTTTGCAGGGCAGATCAATGGTACTACCGGATATGAAGAAGCAGCCTCACAAGGATTCATTGCAGGTATAAACGCACACCAAAAAATCAACGATAAACATGAGCTGATCCTGAAAAGATCAGAGTCATACATCGGTGTATTGATAGATGACCTGGTGACCAAAGGCACCGAAGAGCCATACCGCATGTTCACCTCCAGGGCCGAACACCGTTTGTTACTACGCCAGGATAACGCCGATATTAGGCTTAGTCCTATGGGTCATGAGCTCGGATTGATCAATGATGAACGGCTAGAGAAGGTAAAACAAAAGGTTAAAAACTCTGATGACATTGTTGCATACACCAGGAGCAAATCAATAGACCCATCACATGTGAATACCTTACTTGACGACTTGGGTACAAGTCCCCTATCGCAAAGTGCCAAACTCTTTAATTTATTAAGCCGCCCGCAAGTAGGTTTTAATGACCTTAAAAAAGTTGATGAACCATTGGCAGAATTATTATCAGCCTATGATAAAGAAACTGTTGAGCAGGCTGAAATAAAAATCAAATATGAGAGTTACTTTATAAAAGAAATGGAAATTGTTGACCGCATGAAAAAAATGGAAGACAGGGAAATCAATCCTGAGTTTGATTATCATACCCTGGTATCACTTTCAAAAGAAGCACGCGAAAAACTGATGAAGATAAAACCACGCACTTTAGGTCAGGCTTCCCGGATTTCGGGTGTGTCACCGTCTGATATTTCAGTTTTGATGGTTCATGTCTCCAGATAAGTTATAACTTATTGATAATAAACATGTTATAAAACATTGTTTTAAATCAATTATTTTCATTTTTTAATACTGTAGGTCATAAAAATATAAAAATCGCTTATATCGCCTAAAAACCATGTTAAATAAAAAACGGGTCAATTTTCACAATTTTCCATTCTATTTTTTGGCTATTTTATTCCTATTTGGCTGCGCGGCACAACAACCACCCCAGGGAGGACCGCGCGACCTTACTCCACCAAAATTGGTGAAGGCCATACCGGCCAATAAAACACGGAATTTTAACGCCAAAGAAATTAGTCTCGAATTTGATGAGTTTATTAAGCTCACCAATCAGTACCAGGAAATAAGCATGAGCCCGACGATGGAAAAACAACCCGAGTATACTTCAAGCAAAAGGATACTAAAAATAAAATTGAAAGACACCCTTCAAAAAAATACAACTTACGTTATCAATTTTGGAAAATCCATCCAGGATGTTAACGAGAGTAACGTTCTTAAAAATTTTACTTACGTTTTCTCAACCGGTCCCCATATTGACTCATTAAGTATCGCAGGTAGCGTTACTAATACTTTAACCCAGGAAAAAGAAAAAGATGTAACTGTGATGCTTTTCCCATTAAAACAGGACTCGCTCCTTTTTGGGAAAAAGAAACCAAGTATTTTTGCAACAACAGATTCCTCCGGAAATTTTAGCTTAAATAATTTGCGCGAAGACAATTACCGGATCTACGCCTTAAAAGAAGCATCACCCAATAAGATATTTGATAACGACCAGGAATTAATAGCTTTCTTGAAAAAGCCCATCCATCTCAGATCTGATACCTCAAACGTGCAGTTAAATCTTTTTAAGCAAGTTCCCGAAAAATTCAGGTTTTCAGAAAAGCGTTTTGATACCGACGGAAAATTGCTTTTTGTTTTTAATAAGGCATTAACCAATCCTTCCATAAAAGTTATCTATCCTGCAGACATCGACAAACAAAAACAAGTTGATTTTAGTAAAACAAAAGATACGGCATCTGTTTACCTGCGGAATATGAATTTTGATTCTATCAGGGTAGCAGTATTTGATAATGGTAAACCTATTGACTCCACTTCTCTTTTAAAAGGTAAAAAGGAAACATTTCAGCGATCCTTAACCTTTCAGTATAACATTAATGGCAACAACCTATTAAAGCCCGGTACTGATTTAAAATTGACGGCCAGCTTACCTATAGAAAACTTTGATAATTCACTCATTACTCTTAATGAAGATTCTGTTGCTGTTGCTACCAGTGATCTTACTTTACAAAAGGATACCGGGAATTTTAAAAAGATTACTGTAAAATATCGTTGGCGACAAGGCAGCAAATACGAAATTATATTTAACGAAGCTGCATTTACCTCTATATACGGCGATAAGAATAAGAGAATACCAAAAAAGTTTCAGATAGATAAAACAGATAATTACAGTACACTCACTCTGAAAGTTACGCTGCCGGCAGATACTTCAAAAGCATACGTTGTTGAACTATTAAACGAACAAAAGAAGATTTTACAAAGTGATCCGATAAGGCGCAATGGATCTATCGTTTATAAAAATATTATTACAGGTAAATATCTGTTACGCGTTATTTATGATGAAAATAAAAACGGTAAATGGGATAGCGGAAACGTACACCTCAGAAAACAGCCAGAAAATATTTGGGTAAGTGATAAAATAATATCCTTAAGACCAAACTGGGAAGCCGAAGAAGCTATTACCGTACCTAAAGAACCTATTACTCCTTAAACCAACCGGAGTACATGATATAATTATTAGGTAGCTGTTTGAGCATCGCTTTTTGCTCCTCTGTTAAAGGCTTTATCTTTTTGGCTGGGATACCGGCATACAAGTATCCCGATTCACAGATCGTGTTTTCCAATACCACTGCCCCAGCAGCAATGATCACAAATTCGTTTACAACAGCGTGATCCATTACTATGGCACCCATGCCTACCAATGAATGATCATGCAGCGTACAGCCATGCACAAGAGCATTGTGGCCTATAGAAACGTTACTGCCTATATTGGTAGCCGCTTTTAAATAAGTGGCATGTATCACTGCTCCATCCTGTATATTGGTATTATCGCCTATTTTAATATAATGTACATCACCCCGAATCACAGCATTAAACCAAACCGAACAATTTTTACCCATTACTACATCACCCACAATCGTGGCATTTGGCGCGATAAAACAATCCTCGCCCCAAATTGGACTTTTATCTTTTACAGGCAGTATAATGGGCATCGTTTAATTATTGAATTAATGAATGATTGAACTATTGATTTGATGTACTTTTTATTTATGTTTGGATACAAATTTAAGCGGAAATAGCTCAGCTGGTAGAGCATCAGTTTCCCAAACTGAAGGCCGCGGGTTCGAATCCCGTTTTCCGCTCAAATTATCTCTTTCTCTGTTTTGATTTGCTTTAATGCGATCTGTGCTTCTATCGGATACTTACTAAAATTGCTGAATATCTGGTCGAATTCCTCAGTATCACAAATCTTAAATTTATCATAGTAGAATCTAATCGTTCTATCTCGCCTTTCCTTCTGCTCACCAACAGATCCCGCAAATGCCCTCTTAACAAGCTGTATGACCATTTCTTTATTAATACCACAGTAAATAATCAGCAGAAAAAGACCAATAAAATTCAAGTTAAGTTTTTCTACAGTAAAATTAATGATATTCAATGCATACAGAATCAAAAGTCTTAAAACTAAAAACCATTCTTTTTCTGGCTTAATAATTTTAATACTTACCAGAATGAGCAAAAGGATAAATCCTAAATAATTATATACTGATAATACATATCCACCCTCAAAATGCCGGGAAATACTTATACTTATTAATAATCCCAACAGGACTAAAAAAGCAACATCAACATATTTTTTAGGTTTGATCATATTTAAAATACAGTATCCTCTACTTTTTCAGCATGTAGCGGGTAATCCGTAGTATAATGCAGTCCTCTGCTTTCTTTTCTGAGCATAGCCGATTTTACTACGATAAATGACACCTGTATCAAATTACGCAGCTCGCAAAGTTTTACAGATAGTTTTGTTTTTTTATAAAAAGACTCTGTTTCTTCGTATAATAAACCTAACCTCCTCAAGGCTCTTTCCAATCTGAAATCAGAACGAACAATACCAACATAGTCATTCATCAGTTTCTGCATTTCGCGTACGTTGTGCGTTACCAGGATATCTTCGTTTGATAGTTGTACACCTTTTTCATCCCAATCAGGGATATTATCCGGGATAACAAAATCTTTAAATTTACTTACCGCATCATCATATATACGGTGCGCAAAAACCAAAGCCTCTAATAAAGAATTAGAAGCCAAACGATTAGCACCATGTAAGCCCGTTGAAGAGCATTCGCCACAGGCATATAAGCGCAGTATAGATGACTGCCCAGCATGATCAACCATTACACCACCACACATGTAATGACAGGCTGGCGCTACCGGGATCATATCCTTGGTCATATCAATACCTATCTCCAGGCATTTAGCATATATATTAGGAAAATGATTTAAAATATCTTTTTTACTGCGATGTCTGATATCCAGGTAAACAAAATCTTCACCCGATTTTTTGATCTCCGCATCAATAGCACGGGCAGTAATATCACGTGGGGCTAATGATTTGCGCGGATCATATTCTTCCATAAACTCTTCGCCATTGGTACGTCTCAACACACCGCCAAAACCACGTACTGCTTCTGATATTAAAAAAGAAGGATACTCACCCGGGTTATATAAAGCTGTAGGATGAAATTGTATAAACTCCATATTACGCACTTTTCCTTTAGCACGATAAACCATAGCAACTCCATCGCCGGTAGCAATGGTTGGGTTAGTAGTCACCGCATAAATATGACCAGCACCACCCGAAGCCATCACAGTTACCTTTGATAATATCTTTTCAACAATATTACTTTCTGTGTTGAAAGCATAAATACCATAGCAAGTGATATCCGTACTGGATTTTCCAACCAACTCGCCCAAATGATGCTGAGTGATCAAATCAACAGCGAAATAATGGGTTAATATTTCAATATTCGGGTTCTTATGGATCTCTTCTAATAACGATCTTTCAATTTCCCAGCCGGTAACATCTTTATAATGTAGTACCCTGAATTCTGAATGTCCACCTTCTTTGGCCAGGTCATAAAAGCCTTCATTTGTCTTGTCAAAATTGGTTCCGTAATCAATAATTTCATTGATACGCGCCGGACCTTCTTTAACAACTGCTTCCACAACTTCTTTGTCGCAAAGCCCATCACCCGATATTAAGGTGTCTTCTATATGTTTTTCAAAAGAATCTTCTTTTTTATCCACAACCACCGCTACACCGCCCTGGGCATACTTAGTGTTTGATTCATCTTCGTTTGATTTTGTAACTATCAGAACCTTACCATGCTTTGCCGCTTTTAGGGCAAAACTCAATCCGGCGATCCCTGATCCCACAACCAGAAAATCAACTGTTTTGGTCATATTATATGTATAAATTGTGTAAAAGTACTACTTGTGTTAATAACAGGTACAAAAGGTGTTAATTTTGTGTAAACAAATAGCTAACAAATAATCAAATAGTTGATAACTCCCATTTTTGATGCTAATATGAATAATTTTTGAGCGACTTTTGAGGTACTAAAGTCATATAGCTAACATTTTACCCACCCACAAAATATTAACATAAAACTTTTTCAAATAAAATTTGATTGTCATACGAATCACAAAATCAATCAAATATAATATCAAAAGATGTGGATAACTGTTAGTAAAATGTGAAAACTAATTAATGAGACAAAATATATCACGACTTTTGCACAATACTAACACACCAATAAACAATAGTTTTATTTATACAAAAAATAGTTGTTATTAATTGAAATGTTGAAATGGATATCTTCGAAGAATTAAATGTGAAAGGATTTGTGGACGAATACATCGACCCCACGCTGGATCTTTTTGATGAGATTGAAAAACTTAAAAAGGAAAAAAATGCAGTTATTTTGGCTCATTATTACCAGGAACCCGATATCCAGGATATTGCGGATTATATTGGAGATAGTTTGGGGCTTTCGCAACAAGCCGCAAAAACTGACGCCGATATTATCGTTTTCGCCGGAGTACACTTCATGGCCGAAACTGCCAAGATACTTTCACCAAACAAAAAAGTTTTATTACCCGACTTAAAGGCAGGTTGCTCATTAGCTGATAGTTGTCCGCCCCATTTATTTAAAAAGTTTAAGGAAAACTATCCCGATCACCTGGTGATCACCTATGTAAACTGCACGGCCGAACTGAAAGCTTTAAGTGATATTGTTTGTACATCAAGTAACGCTGTGGCCATTGTAGAGAGCTTACCAAAAGATCAAAAGATCATATTTGGACCGGATAAAAACCTGGGGGCTTATGTGGCTAAAAAAACAGGACGAGACCTGGTATTGTGGAACGGAGCCTGTATGGTTCATGAAATTTTCTCCAGGGAAAAGATCACTAAACTCAAGGAAAGGTACCCCAATGCTAAACTGCTGGCACACCCTGAATGTGAGGAAGTTATACTTCAAATGGCCGATTATATAGGTTCAACAACCGGGATACTAAAATATGCCGGCAGTCATCCGGATAAAGAATTTATAGTAGCTACCGAAGCAGGGATATTACACCAGATGCAAAAGGAAAACCCGGATAAAACGTTTATTCCGGCTCCGCCAAACAATAATTGCGCTTGTAACGATTGTCCGCACATGAAACGTAACACATTGGAAAAATTATACCTGTGTTTAAAGAATGGATCACCGGAAATTACTGTTCCTCAGCATATTATTGAGCGTGCGGTAAAACCGATTGAACGTATGCTGGAAATATCGGCACGGTTGGGATTATAAAGAGGTGGGATTTTGTTAGGAGCCTAAAAAGCCTAAAATTTTTTTCCGCCTTTGGCGGATATATTGGGTTATTGCGCCGTCAGATGTTTGTAGTGATTAGCAGGCTAAAATCCTAAAAAAATTTCCCGCCTTCGGCGGTAGACATCATGGTTGTTTTTTGCGACGGCCCGGAAATTTTATGAAGTCTGAAATGTTCCGGCGTCAACAATACGGCAGAACATTTTTGTACTTTTGCAGATTATCATATTTAAGAAAAAATGTTTGAAAATCAGGATAGGACGAATTTAGAGGACTTGGGTGAATTTGGCCTCATAGGTCATCTGACAAAAAATATAAAACTGACCCAGCAAAGTACTGTAAAGGGTGTTGGTGATGATGCCGCTGTACTTGATTTTACGGGCAAAAAAGTGTTGGTAAGCACCGATATGTTGCTGGAGGGTATCCATTTTGATCTGGCCTATACTCCTTTAAAACATTTAGGTTACAAAGCCATACAGGTAAATCTGAGCGATATTTATGCCATGAATGGTACCGCTTCGCAGGTTACGGTATCTATCGGTATGTCGAGCAAATTTCCGCTGGAAGCTATTGAAGAACTATATGAAGGCATTTATATTGCCTGCGAAAAATATAATGTAGACCTGGTTGGGGGCGATACTACTTCGTCGAAACAAGGTTTAGTGATCAGTGTAACTTCTATTGGTTATGCTGATGAAGCCGACGTAACCTACCGCAATACAGCCGGTGAAGGCGACCTGATCTGTGTATCAGGTGATCTGGGCGGCGCCTATGTTGGTTTGCAATTGTTGGAACGCGAAAAACTGATCTACCTGGAAAATCCAAAAATTCAGCCCGATCTGGAAGGCAAGGATTATATTGTGGAGCGCCAGTTAAAACCGGAGGCCCGTCGGGATATTGTAGAATTGTTGAAAAGCATCGATGTAAAACCAACGGCCATGATTGATGTATCTGACGGCTTGGCTTCGGAGATATTGCACATCTGTAAGCAAAGCGACAAGGGTTGTAATTTGTACGAAGATAAGATCCCGCTTGACCCGATGACCTATGAAACAGCCCGTGAGTTTAACCTTGATCCTACCGTTTGCGCACTGAGTGGCGGCGAAGACTACGAACTGCTTTTTACCGTAAAACAAGCCGACTACGAGAAGATCAAGTTCAAGATGGATATCACCATCATCGGGCATATTACCGAGCCCTCAGCGGGCTGTAACCTCATTACAAAAACAGGTAACGTACATGCCCTGAAAGCCCAGGGATGGAATGCTTTTAAAAAGGACTAATAAATGTCGAAGGTTTTTGATAAATTTTATTTAAATAATCATCCTGATGGCGAGGTTCCTCAGCAGGTAAAACGAGCTGTGCTTTTATTGGTTTGTGCGCTTGTTTTACAAATGATAAGCAGCTTTTTGGATGAATTTAATTTATCGGCCACTATTGTTACTCTTGGCGTTTTTATATTTTTTATATACACAGCAGGCGAAGGAATAAATGCAGCGAGGCAAATACTATTGGTACTGATAATACTCAACCTTATTTTTTTTATTTGCACTGTTTTATATATAAATGGATTCATAAAAAATAGGCATGCAAAAGATAATGGCATTGCTTACTCTTATATTGCCTTACATTTTATGGAGCTATCCGCTGAAATTGGGGCCATAAGTCTTTTGTTCTCTAAGCAGGCTAATAGTTGGTTTAACAGGAAGCGACAGCGTAAAACAACCGCTTAATCTTACAGGAAAATCTAACTTTTCTCAGGAAGGGATAAGCTTATTCCGTCGTATTTCTTTTATATTTAGATACTAAACCATATCAGATGAAACCACTGTCACTTTTCCTGCTTGTTTTCTTTTTAACCTTGAACTGTAAAGCACAGCAGGGTATTTTATTTAAGATAAAATACTTACCAAAGCATTCCTATAACTCCATCATACATTCGGGGTTAAATATGGAAATGGATTTTGATGGTACCCAGCAACAAAAGGATTCCATAAAAAAAACGGGAGCGCCGTTTCCTGTAATAATGAC
This sequence comes from Mucilaginibacter sp. BGA-UO-ETr-C110, assembly GCF_059567985.1. Taxonomy (NCBI): domain Bacteria; kingdom Pseudomonadati; phylum Bacteroidota; class Sphingobacteriia; order Sphingobacteriales; family Sphingobacteriaceae; genus Mucilaginibacter; species Mucilaginibacter sp. BGA-UO-ETr-C110. Next base: position 5,366,122 of record NZ_JCAQPB010000002.1, on the reverse strand, counting down.
AGCCGAATCGGACATAAATACCATCGCAACTACCGGATCCGTTAACTCCCAGAAATTTTTCCCATATACCCTGAAGTATGTGGACGTTAAATCAAAACGGGTAGTAAACGGTGAGGAAATAAATACAAAAAGCCCATTGGTGGGTCAAATCGCATATGGCCATACTGACCCGGATGGTTTAGCTCAGGTAGACTCGATTCCTGGTAAAACACTGGATGACGCAACAAAAAAGGCAATTGCCGGAACGATTAACTCTGTCCGTCAGCAAATAAAATTTCCTGATCAACCCATAAAAGTTGGAGGTACATTTTCACAAGAAATTCCGCTAAATTTACCCGTATCCGGAATGGATATGCAAATGAAAATAAAGATGGTATATAAATTAATATCCATTACCGATAATAAGGCCTTTTTTGATATAGATGAATCCCTGTCATTCGATATGAGTATGGTTAAAAATGAAACGGAAATGATAGCAACAGGATCCGGAAAAGGGATTGGAAAATTGATATACAGTATTACAGATAATTATCCCCTTGAGATAGATACCAATTTAGATTTCGATTTTAAAATGGGGATTAAAGATTTTAAAATGATTGCCAAAGCGAAGATGACCATGACACATAAAAGCACAATTGCCAGTCTTTAAATTACTCATCCCCTATAAATTTCTGATCGATCTGTTTATCAGCCTTGGCGCCTAACTTTTTGATCTTCTCGGCAGTGGTGGTTAAATTTCCGCGACCTTCTGAGAGCTTGTTCAGGGCGGTGTTATAAGCGCTTTGGGTTTGATTGATATTACGACCAATGCTGTCCATATCACCCAGAAAACCCACAAACTTATCATACATATCGCCACTCAGGCGGGCAATTTCCAGTACATTACGGTTTTGGCGTTCCTGTTTCCACATGCTGGCAATGGTGCGTAACGTAGCCAGCAGTGTTGAGGGACTCACGATCACCACTTTTTTATCCCAGGCATAATTAAACAGCTCGCCATCCAATTGAACGGCTATGCTGAACGATGATTCAATAGGTACAAAAAGCAGTACAAAATCGGGCGAATTGATCTTGTAGAGGTCATGGTATTTTTTGGAGGACAAACCGCTGATATGTGCGCGAATAGATTCGATATGGGCTTTGGCAAAAAGTTTCCGGTCTTCTTCTGTATCGGCGTTGACCAGGCGCTCATAAGCTATCAGGGATACTTTGGAGTCGATCACCAGGTGTTTATCATCGGGAAGGTCAATGATCACGTCGGGCTGATAACGGGTGCCATCAGTAGTTTGCATGGCGGCTTGAACGCGATATTCCTGATCGCGCACCAGGCCCGAGCGTTCCAATACCCGCTCCAGGATCACTTCGCCCCAGTTACCTTGTTTTTTGTTATCGCCTTTGAGGGCTTTTGTTAAATTTTGCGCCTCATCGCTGATCTGTTTATTGAGATCCATCAGCTGGGTGATCACACCTTTTAGTGTATTGCGCTCTGCGGCTTCCATATTGTAAACCTTTTCTACCTTATCCTCAAAAGCCTTCAGGTTTTCCTTCAGCGGATTAAGGATCATATCCAGGTTGGTGCGGTTTACATCAATAAACTCCTTTGATTTTTCTTTCAGCAGCTTTTCGGCCACATTTTCAAACTCTTGCTGAAACTGTTTGCGGATCTGCTCTACCTCTACCTTTTGTTCCTGCAGTTTTTCCTGTTGCGATTGATAATAGGATTTAACGCTTTCCAACTGTTGATTAGCCTGAGCCAGCTGGGTGCGCTCAAATAGCAATTCATCCAGCAGCCGGGTTTTCTCATCCTTCAACAGTTGGATGATATTTTCCTTTTCTGTAGATATGATATTGCCTTTTTCTTCGGCTTTAGCCAAGTTAATTTTAAGCATATCCTGCTCGTTCCGGAGCCGGTTCAACTCCTCTGCCGATATCAGCTCCAGCGCTTTCGGTTTCTTTAAAAATAAAAAAACAGAGAGCAACAGGATCACCAGGGAAACAACTAATAAAAGATCATCACTCATTTTGATAAAAATATTAGTAAAATTATGATAATATTTTTAGTAATGCAAGGGTTTATAATACAGCAAGGGAGCTTCTATAAGCTAAAATGAAATTAATTGACGAGCTAAACCGAAACATCTACGGAGCAACAGTATACCAGGGGATCTTGAGCAATCCCTTTTTCAAATGAACATTTACAGTTGAGCCGATGGGATGCTGGTTATACTCGGATGCCGAAACATCAAGATTATCCATATCCTTTTGTGGACCCCAGGAGTCTATTACAATATGATAATGTGTGCCTTTGCTGTGCGTGATGCTATGATTAATAACGGAGGCATGAAACACGCGTTCAGAGGAATTGTCGAATGAGCAGTTGAGCAGCCTGAAACTGCCGAAGCCATACGCCAGACTTGTTGCCAAAAACAAAAATATAGAAGAAATACCCATCGTGGTAGCAGTTTTTCCAGGGTCGGTAAATTTTAGGATTAGAAAAAAAACTATGCAGATAATTAAAAAAGATGGTAAAGTGTGGCCTGATCGTAATAGATAGTAGTTATCCATCGATTTAATAAACATGGCCGCGATAGCTGCAAAAGCTCCAAAACAGATGCTGTAATACGGACTTTGTTTACTGATGTAAAAATAGATGAGGCCTTTGCCGGTAAATAATATGAAGATGCCAATGATAGGATATGCGATAAGCAAGCCTTCGTAGAAAGGGTTATGCACAACTAAAAAATTCACAAGAAAAAGCACAACCCCCAATATATTATAGGCGAAAGAAATAATCTTTGCTTTTTTAAGAGCCGCTTTCCTTTCGTCTTCAGTATACCCTAAAGATTGATCAGTCAAAACTTTTTGCAGGTCGGCTTTGTAATCGGCCGCATCAAGATCCTGATAGTTTTCCCTGAGCCATTGCAGCAATCCCTGATAATCGGCAAGTTCCGAATAGCCGCGTACCGTTATTTTTGAAGTAGCAGCCTCTATGTAAAACACCTTGCTGAGTATCCTAAAACCCTTGATATCGGCAAGCGCTATACTTTTCGTTTTAAATAAGTTGGTTTGTACAACACTGTCCGGGTATATGCAGATGGAACTTTTTAATTTGCCGGCCGCCAAACTAATGCCGCATACAATAAAAAGTAACGGAAAAAGATACATGGCTATACCGCCAGTGGTTGGCTCAGTTAGAATAAACAGACCGAAACCAAACATGCCAAGCGCTATTACAGCATAAAAAACTTTATACCCGGTTGATACCGGAAACTCGCGGTTCATACGATGATAATTAAGAAGAACAAGATAGTAAAAACTTACTTCGCTTTCTCCACCCGTAAACCTACATCGCTTACCTCATGCAGGGGGTTGTCGCGCATGTTTTGCTCAATCTCGAAATGATAATTGCCTTTGGCCGGGAACTTAATATTTGTTTTGAATGGCACCTGGTAACTGTACAAATTGCCCGATCCTTTGCCAAACCATTCCCCATCTTTGCCGGCAAGCTTTACTTCGTAACGCGTAACGCTTACTTTTTTATCGGGCGATGTTTCATAGATAAGCACAAATAGGTTGGAGTACTTATAATTGTCGGTAACCCGCAAATTCAGATACAGGTTATAGGCTGCTGCGTCATCATCAATTTTGCAATCAAACCTTATCCGGTTCACATAGCTCCAGTTATGATCGGTAATGGCGGTATTATTATCCATAACCCAATTGGAGTTGGAGCAGCTACCCAACAGCATAATCAACAAAACACCTGTTATTGTACAAATGGTTTTTAGGGCCCGTTTCATTCTGATTTACTATCCGGAGGTGGGTTGTTATTGTTTTTATTAGGACGGTTTGGTCTGCGCCGGTTGTTTCGGTTACGGTTTTCCTGTGCCGGTTTATCACCCGGGGCCTGCGGCGGGCGGTTAGCCTGCTGTTGTGGCGGCCTGTTGGCTTGTGGCGCTTTAGGGGCATCAGGGTTTTGTTGCGGAGCCGGTTTGTCTGCTGCAGGAGCAACTCCCTGCTGGCGTGGCTGATTGGGTTGGTTACCGCCACGGTTATCAGGTGCAGGACTGCCTGGTTTGCGGTCCTTATTACGGTTCCGGTTATTGTTATTCTTCTTTTTGTTATTGTTGCGGCGCTCATCAAGCCTGGTCAGGCTATCCTGGCCAACCACATTTTCATAATCAAGCACTTTAGCCGGTTGAGTTTCTACCTCTACCAGTTCGCCCAGATCGGCAGGGATAATGCCTTCTTTGTTTTGCTGTTGAATTTCTTTTACCTTGCTGATAGGCAAAGGCACCCATGATTCTTCGCGGGGATAGCTAAACCACATGATCTTTTTAAAGATGTCGGTTTTCTGCAGGCGTGCATCACCCTTTTCGGTACGCAGCACATTCACATTATCGGGGATATATTTCAGGGCATCCATATAGGTGTCCAGCTCATAGTTGAGGCAGCATTTCAGCTTGCCGCACTGGCCGGCCAGCTTTAAGGTATTAAGCGAAAGGTTCTGGTAACGCGCTGCCGAAGTAGATACGGTTTTAAAATCGGTAAGCCAGGTGGAACAGCACAATTCGCGGCCGCAGGAGCCAATACCACCTAAACGACTTGCTTCCTGCCTCATGCCTATCTGGCGCATCTCGATACGGATGCGGAAGGTTTCGGCCATTTTTTTGATCAGTTCCCTGAAATCAACGCGGCCTTCGGCCGTATAGTAAAAAGTGGCTTTGGTTTTATCGCCCTGGTAATCTACATCGCTCAGCTTCATGCTCAGGTTGAGGTCAAGGGCCAGCTTACGCGATTTATGCATGGTTTCCCATTCCATATCTTTGGCGGCTTTCCACTTATCCACATCGGCAATGGTAGCTTTGCGATATATCTTTTTAACTACGTCGGCCTCTTTTACATGGCGTTTAACCATTTGCATACGCACCAGCTCGCCGGTTAACGATACGTGACCGATATCATAGCCACCGGTAGTTGCTTCTACAGCTACCAGCTCGCCGGCTTCCAGGTAAATATTGTCGGTATTTACAAAAAACTCCTTTCGCGAGCCTTTGAATTTTACTTCAATAACCGGGAACGGCTTATAATTTGTTGGCATGTCCATGTGGGACAGCCAATCGTAAACATCTAATTTGCTGCAACCATTAGTAAGGCATGAACCATTACTTTTGCAGCCCGCAGGCGAACATCCGCCACCTGTTGAGCAACTTCCACAACCCATAATTAATTTGGTATATATTGACTCCCCTGAGGGATGGTTTTTAAATTTAGTATTTTAATAATCTGTAAAGATACATCTAAAAATAAAATTTTAGGGTTTGCATTTCTCTCTACATGATAATGTGCTTTTTCAAGCTCATCGCTTATATATCGTGCCTTTTCGATGCTTAGTACATTGGTCATTTTTTGCGCGGTTTCCAACTCTTTTGCCGGCAGGTGCACCAGATTACCGGCGCCGGCCATCAGCAGGCAGCACTCACGTATAAAACTGATGCCGTAGCGTAAAAAGTTTTTCTGGTTTTCGCGGCCCATTTTAGCAAACTGATCAACAAAGGTTAAAACCTCCAGTCCCTTGTTGCTAAAACAAAGTCGTAGCCACTGTACAAAAAGGTTATGATATCCTTTATTGTCCTGTTGCAGCATGGTTAAAGCCTCGGTTAAGTTGCCATTGCTCAAATAAGCAATTTCCGCGGCGGCATCCTCGGTTTGGTTATGTTCGGTAAGCAGGTATTGTTTTATCTCCTCGTAGGTAAGGCAAGGAATCTTGATCAGTTGTGTACGCGAAAGGATGGTATTCAGTATCTGATCCTGGTTTTGCGCTACCAGGATAAACAGCGTGTTGGGCTGCGGTTCTTCAATAATTTTCAGCAGGGCATTACCCTCTTTATCCAGATATTCGGGCAGCCAAAGGATCAGGATCTTATAAACGGACTCAAACGGTTTAAAGCTTAGTTTTTTAATGATCTGATGACACTCGGCTATATTGATATTAGCCTGTTTGTTTTCGGCATCCAGGTATCCGCGCCAGGTATCCAGGCTCAGGTACGGATTGGCGGTAAATGCATCGCGCCATTGCTCAATAAAAGTAAGGGCGGTATCGTCCTTATGTTTAGCAAAAAAAGGGTATGAAAAATGCAGATCGGGATGCATCAGTTTTTGGTACTTGCGGCAGGAGCTGCACTCACCGCAGGAATCATCGGGCTGTTTGTTTTCGCACGATAAAAATTGCGCGTAAGCAACAGCCAATGCCAGGCTGCCCGACCCTTCGGGACCCAAAAATAACTGCGCATGGCTTACCCGGTTCTCTTTTACCGAGTTTACCAACCGTTGCTTTATAGCTTCTTGTCCAACTATATCTTTAAACTGCATTTGGTGCAAAATAGCGAAATTGTTTTGAGTATTGAGTATTGAGTTAACATTAGTACCCGTAAAAGGGCTATTTTTACCAATTAATTAAAATAGTTTTTGAACGCATAACGCAAAGCTCATCACTTAAAACTAATAAAATATGGCGCGGATAATGGCTTTTGATTATGGTACCAAGCGTATAGGCATCGCGGTAACCGACCCATTGCAGATCATCGCCACCGGGTTGGATACCATACATCCGCAATATATTGTAGATTATCTGAAAACTTACATGCAAACCGAGCAGGTAGAACGCTTTATTGTAGGCGAACCCAAGCAGATGGATAATACCCCATCCCAATCAGCCGGGCATGTGAAGGGTTTTGTGACCCTGCTTAAAAAGAATTTTCCTGATGTCCCCATCGAAATGCTCGATGAGCGCTTTACCTCCAAAATGGCATCGGCCACCATTGCCCAAAGCGGCATGAACAAAAAACACCGGCAAAATAAGGAGCTGGTTGATACCATATCAGCCGTGATATTATTGCAGAGCTACATGGAAAAAGGTGCTTTTTTATAGTGTACAATTCATTTCCTCCATCCAGGGGAAATGGTCTTAGGGTTAAATAGGTTTTTTATATATTTGGTTAAACCTATAAAAAGAAAATATTATGAGAACCAACCTAAAATTTATCACTGTACTGCTATGCTTTTATTTTGCTGCCACTATTGCTTTTGCACAAAAAACACAACCCAATAAAAAAGCATTTATAGGTATTTGGGAACTATCTATGGCGGCAACTAATGGGCAGCCTTTACAAAATGCCGGCCCGGGCTATTTAAAAATGTTTAATGCCGATGGCACCTTTGCCAATGTACAAATGCGCAACACGGGTGCTGTAATTTCGCATAGCGGGACGTTTGCTCTCGACAATGCCCGGAGTTATACAGAAACAGCATTGTATAGGATGCCCGAAAACACAAGTGATGACCCACTTGGCCAGGGGTTTAAAATAAACTACGATTTTAACGAAGATAAAAAAGGGGTGACATTTAAATTCACCTATAAAGATGGAACGGCATTCACGGAGGTTTGGCGAAAGTTATAAGTCGGTTGGTTAGTTTTTAGACAGCTCGTTTTTGAGTAGCCGGACGCGGTGCCAGAAACTCAACCTGAGGAGATTGCCACGCTGTCGCTCGCAATGACATATTAGAGTGTTATTTGTTATTATTGCTCTGTTAATCAGTGTAATATAAGCAGGCTTTACCCATTAAAAACAAAATACCTATCTTTGCGCCATGGATATTCTACCCCATGGCCTTCAGGCATACTTAGATGACCATTGCGATCCCGAGCCGGCAGCATTGCAAAAGCTCAACCGGGAAACGCATTTAAAAGTACTCCGTCCGCACATGTTGTCGGGTCATTACCAGGGTCGTTTGCTTAGTTTTTTGAGCAAAATGATACAGCCCAAACTCATCCTGGAGATAGGCACTTTTACCGGCTACTCTGCTATTTGCCTGGCCGAAGGCCTGGTGGAGGGCGGCATTCTCCATACTATTGAAGTGAACCGCGAAATGGAGGAGATCATCAATTCACACTTTAAATCAACAAATGTTGAAAATAAAATAAAACTGCATTTTGGCCAGGCAGAGGCTATTATTGCTGATTTAGAGGAAGATAATTTCGACCTGGTGTTTATTGATGCTGATAAAAAGAATAATTTTACTTACTTTCAAATGACTTTTGACAAGGTCAGGTCCGGAGGATTAATAATAATTGATAATGTTTTGTGGAAAGGAAAGGTGTACGGTGACGAAAATGATACCGATACTGAAAATATTCGCAAACTAAATGACCAGATAGCTGTTGACCCCAGGGTAGAAAAATTGATCCTGCCGGTACGCGATGGGCTGCTGGTTATCAGAAAAAAATAAATTATGAAAAAAATCTTACTGATTACAACACTGTTGATCTCAACATTAGCTGCTTCAGCACAGAAAAATACCCCAACTTCTTATATAGAAAAATTCAAAGATGATGCCATCCGCATCATGCACGAAACCGGGATTCCGGCAAGCATCGTTTTAGGTGTGGCCATGCATGAGTCGGCCAGCGGAAACAGTACCCTGGCACAGCACTTAAACAACCAGTTTGGCGTAAAAGGCGGCGGCGGCACGGTTTTTTACAAAGGCCATAAAAAAGTACGTACAGCCTATAAAAGATACGATTCGGTACTGGATTCTTTCCAGGATTTTGCCCGCATCATGACCGAGCGTAAACAATTCAGTCACCTGGCCGACGCGCTTACCCATTATGATTACCTGGGCTGGGCCAAAGGCATACAACGGGGCGGTTATGCCGGCAGTCGTAAATGGGCCTCGCAGGTATTGGGTATCATTAAAAAATACGATCTGCATGATCTGGACGAGAAGCCAGAAGAGCAACCCAAAGCGGCCGATAAGCCCCAATTAGCAGAAACAAACTAATAAATTAAAGAGCCAAGAAATTAGAATCAAGAAAACAAAAAAATCTTGGTTGACTATTGGTATACCGAAACATTTCCTGGTTTTTTCAGATGATTATTCAACATTTAGCTATTTTCTTAGCTCTTGCTTCTCGATTCTTGATTCACATTTGTAATTTGGCATATTTAAACCCATGTACTAAGGTTTAACCGTATGCAAAAACAAATCTATCTACTACTCGTAGCGGCTGTTTGCCTTGCCTCCTGCTCGGCCAAAAAGAAAACAATCTCCAACAGGCAGGTTCGGCAGAATAACAATACCATCAAAAAACAGAACCAGGATGCTATTGCCAACTACCAGTCATATACATCCCTTTCCTATATCGAACGGTTTAAAGGCATAGCCATACAGGAAATGAACCAGTATGGCATCCCGGCCAGTATTACCCTGGCCCAGGGTTTATTTGAATCGGGCAGCGGCAACAGTGATCTGGCTAAAGTCGCTAATAACCACTTTGGTATCAAATGCACCAGCGATTGGAAAGGTAAAAGCTATTATAAGGATGATGACAGCGCCAACGAATGTTTCAGGGTGTATGACAACCCCGACGACTCCTACCGTGACCATTCCGCTTTCCTGAAACGCAAAAACTACGCCCGCCTGTTTGAGCTGGATAAAAATGATTACGAGGGTTGGGCCCGCGGACTAAAACAATGCGGGTATGCTACAAATCCCAAATATCCGGATCTGCTGATCAATATTATTGTGCGCTACCATCTTGACCAGTATGATCGTCCGGAAGGAGAAATTGCCAAGATCAAACGCGAAGACCGGGTGCTAACGCAGATCAACAATAATATTGGCAAAGCCGATACTGACACCATTGCCAAAACCAAACCCGACGATAAAATATATACCGTTAAGCAGGGCGATACACTATACAACATATCTAAGCGTTTTGGAATAACAGTTGATGAGTTAAAAGGGTTAAACAACATTGTTGATGATCACATCACTATTGGCCAAAAGCTGGTAGTGGTGAAGTAGCCGGGAGTATCAAGTAGTTAGTATCAAGTATCATGATTTCTGGCAGGCTGTAGATCCCGATCTAAAAGTCGTGATACTTGATACTAACTACTTGATACCGTAAAAGCTGTTAATTGTTGTTAAATAATATGACCAGGCACGGCCGAACGTTTATTTTTGGCGTCAGAATGAAAATATGGCTACTATTGTTTTTATGTACGTTATCTGTAACGGTTTTTGCCCAGCAAAAAACCGTTGACGGTATTGTGTTTGATAAAGACAGCAAAGGCCGTATTGCCAAAGTGAATGTGCTAAACGCCACAACGGGCAAATCGGTTTATAACACCTTTAAGGGCGAGTTTAATATTGAGGCCCAACCCGGCGACGTGCTTATTTTTACCAAGTCTGATCATTATGCCGATACCCTGCAATTGCAAAACAATGCTTCGCTGGCTGTTTACATGAAACGCTCGGCCATACAGCTTAAAGAGGTTTTTGTGCGCGATACCCTACTCAACCCTCAAAAGCAGCTGGAAGCCACAAAAAGAGACTACACCAAAATTTATGGATCGCTGGATAACCACGATCTGCTTACGGTTGCACCAGGCATGGGTGCGGGCCTTGGTATTGATGCTTTGTGGAACTCCTTAAGCCGTAGCGGCCGCAACGCCGAAAAACTGCGCGGCATTATTGAACGCGATTACAGGCAAAACGTGATCGACTTTAGGTTTAACCGTACCTATGTAGGCAACATCACCCATTTGAAAGACCAGCAGCTTACCGATTTTATGCAGCGTTACCGTCCCGGCTATTACCTGGTGACCACTGCCAGCGACTATGAATTCATCACCTCTATCAAATCAAACCTGAGGCGCTTTTTACGTTCACCCAGGGCGTTTGCTTTACCTCAGTTGGTTACACCAAAGCCGCAAGACCTGGCAAATTGATTGCGCTGTTTCAGGCAGATTAATATCATCAGATATTAAATAGCTATTGCCGGGATTTATAGTCTCATAACAAAAGAAACAGTTGGGCTAAGTTCAAAAATTAACCTATCTGCCAATATTTTTTCTTTGGGCGTTAAATAATAACATAATATTATCCATTAGTTAACGGGTATTGTCCATTTTTAGGGTAAATATATTTACAGATATTAGAGTAATATTTAACCTATAATATAACCAAACCAATAACCTAAACCAATGAGTCACCTTATCCTGAGGATGTTATGTCCTGTTTTTATTTTGGTGCCAGCCGGTTGGTTCTTTGTAAAAAGCATCAATTAATCAACTAAATAAATAAAAACAAAAACTATCTAACCATGAAATCAAAATCACTATTGCCTGTGCTGCTGGCCATGATCGCTATGCTGTTTACCCAGTGTAAAAAACAGGAAGACATTATTGGCGGCCCAAATGCAAGCAAAGCAGCAAAACAAAAGGTTAACACTGTAATGTGCGCGGATTGTGCCGAAAGCCCTTCCAAGATCACCGGCTCGCAGGCCCAGACATTAGCCGTTACCTATGCCCCAACCTTAAAATTTGACCGTGCCACACCAGATTATCCAACCAGTGTGGAAGATGTGTGGGCGAGTACCGACCCTAATAGCATCGCCTGCAACGGAACATTGGTACTGGTTAACCGCGACGCTCCCCGCAGTACCAATTTCCCAACTTATTTCGAAGTGCAACAAAACCCCAATGATGTGAATAAGGTTTTCATTGATTATTGGTGGACATACAAAACCCAGTCGACCTGTTTCGAGAACCTGGGTGGCCATGATTATGATTGGGAACACATCGTTATACAGGTAAATACGCAAACCAACCGTATTATTACCGTAACCTACTTTCAGCATGCCGGATGGTACACCCGCGACTGGAGAAGCGTAACTCCTGGAACCCGTGTGCAGGTATATGTAGCTAAAACCAGCCACGGAAGTTTCCATTTTGGCAATTCTATTTCTTTCCCGGGTTATGCCTGCTCCTACTATGGCGATTACCGCAACCCTAATGGTACGGCAAACGATGTACCGACGGGAAATAACCTGGTTGAAATGAGCTGTAATGTTACCCAATTGAGCTTTAATGGTTTCTGGGGTACAGGCGTAGGTAAAGGACCGCTGTACCGCAACCTTGCCTATTGGTCATACTCTACCTGTAACGGGCACGATGGCATTACAGGTACAGATGGCTGCAGCCAAAGCAGTTTCCCGGATGGAACGATTTTAGGCGGTATTTAAGCTGAATTAAAAAACAAAAAAGCCCGCTATAAGTAGCGGCTTTTTTTATTGAAATGATCTATGCGGCTAATAATACCTTGACAGTAATAATTGCAATAAATTTATGGTGGTAACTAAAGGGAATATAATGATTAAATAAGTGGCGACTGGTTTAAATTTGTACAGCTTATTGGATAAGGTTGGGTTGATCAGCCCCAGCGCTAGGAATGGAAAAATGGGTAACAGGTACCGGCCCTGCATCCCGCTTAAAACCGGGGAATCCAGCGCTGTCCAGGTGATATATTGAACAGACATTACGGCAATTAATGAAGCCAATACCGCGATAAGAAAAGCTATTCGAAGCGCAAAATGTTCATCTTTTTTAAACCGGGCATAAATAATGAACCCGACAGACAGGATGGAAAATGCCATGATGTAATAAAACTGTGAAAAATTAGCATCGAGCCAGCCCAGGATACCAATAAATGATTTAATGTTGAAAAAAACCGCGTCTTTATCAACATCAAAAAACATTGCTGCAAATCTGAACGGATGCTGAAAAATGTGTAAAACCTGAAGTTTTGCATTGACATGAAGGACGGGGGGAGCGAATATCACGGCTAAATTAATACGATCTATATAAAGCCATGTAGCAATGATCAGGAAGGGGATTCCTAAAAGCAGGCCTTTTAATTTCGGGTTCAATCTCAGAAACAAAAAAACGGTCGAAAATAGTGCGTAAGGAGGTTTGGCCATTCCTATAATAGCCATCAGTATGATTAGGGCATAAATATGCCATTGCCTATATTGGGGTTTTTCTCCAAACTCAGCATGATCAATAATGGCTACCAATAAAAAGGAACAACTAATTAAAACAGCGTCCTGGCTAACCGACGCGAATAATTCAATGGTCATTGGAAAAAGTAAAACAATAAAAAGCAAAATATTACTTCGCCTGGCCAATAACAAAGCGAAAAAGCTTAGAGTTATGGCAAGCGCCCCATTGAATAGTCTTGAAATAAAAAGAGTTTTAATAACAGACAGGTTGAGTAGCCTGCCCAAAGCAACGCCTAAGGCGGGCATGGTGTAAACTAAGGGGGTATAAATAGCGGTATTGCCAAAATTTGAATAGGCTATACCAGAGCCCCATTTAACATCTTTGGCAGAATGAAACAGATGGTCGTTAACTTTAGCATTAGCGTTTGCTTGTATGGGGTAAAAAAGAGCAACGCCTGTGAGTATGCCTTTATCTGTTTTAAAGCCCCCCGGCTTAGGATATAGTATCGTTGAATCGGAGGGTACCGATCTTTTATTCGTATCGGCTTGATGTTTATAATAAAAAGAAGGGACGAGCTCGCCCCTTGAAACCTGCTCGACCCTCATAAAATGGTTGGGCTCATCCGGGTTTTGAAATGGCGGGATCATAGCCGCGGCCATATAAACCATGGGGATGGCATAAAGCAAATAAATATAGTGTAATTGTTTACGGAGCTTTAAATAAAAAGTATGAATATTAATCATGCAGGGTAGTTTCACAACAGGTAAAAAGAGTTGGCGGCAAAGTTAATTATCTTAACAGTACATTTAACTTCTGATTAGCGCAATTGTTGTAATAGCTTACCGCTGAATTATGATACCGCTACCATAACAAACACCCTGCATGAGCCCGATCAAAAATTAGGATCGAAATTAAAATAGATGGGGTTTGACAAACCCACCATATTGCCGCTTAGTGCCATTGACCCGGGAACTTGCGGATATGCGGTTGGCGGACCTTGCACTTCCACACGATAGTAGCTACGGCCCTGCGCCTGCGGCGTGTCGGTAAACTCCACCGAAGCTGTTTTGCCGCTTACCTGGAAAGTGCCGAATTTGTCGCCATTTTTTATGACGTTAACCGTATAGGTGGAGTCGGCAACGGTTTTCCCGGTTAACCGAACCTGGAATTTCACAGGCTTGCCAGTAGCTTTGGTATTATCGCCCATCATCATATCCATTTTACCATCCTGATCAATATCAGCGTAAAACTCAACCCTGGGCGCATATGGATTTGAACTTACGCAAACCCGGCCGTTAGTAAGGGCATCTATTACAGCTTGCGAGGTGCGTGCCGTGGCAAATACCCAGGTGGTAGGCGTGCCTACATAATTGGCCTTGGCCTGGTAGGTGTTTTTTGTCGGTTGCTCTGTTCCTTCGGGTGTGCCATGATGTGCATCGCTGCCTCCCCTGCCGGTTAGTTTACGACCAGAGGAAAGCATATCATCCCAGATCATGATGGCGTTGGCGTTTTTTGACCAGATGGCCGAGTTCCAGACTTCGATGGAGTTAACCATATCGTATGAATATCCAAAATGGTCCTTCCCGCTTGGGTGATTGGCCGATAGGTGGATCCCCAGCTCTTTTTTGACAGCGCCAACCACCACATCGCGCTGGTCGCGCACGTCATACAGCCGTTGGTGATCATAGGGTTTGGCCGAAAACGCGTTACCATGGCCGCGAACGGTGGTCCACTCTGCGCCATACAGCAGCAATATCGAGTCCGACTTAAACTCAGGGTCGGCCCAGGTGTTATGCGCTACGTCGCCATTCACGTGGTTATCATGATCGGTGATGCAGATATAGTCGATACCCACCGCTTTAGAAAAAGCGAGGATCTTAGCGATGGAATTGTTTGATGATTCTTTACTGTGGCGGGAGTGTACATGCAATTCGCCTTTAAGCCATACGCCTTTGCTCAGGCTGGCAATTGGAGGCAATACCTCAGGAGTAACGGGAGCCCAGGGATTGCTATGGGCTGATGGTGATAGAGTCTGTGCATAACTGCTGGAGCAGGCCAGGAAGATGACTAATGCAGTACCAGAAATGCGCTTGAATAGCGGGCTGCCGGGATGAAATTTTTGTAAAAAGGTGCTCATTTGTATTAATATCTAACCATTTATGGTATTTGGGTGCCAACTTACACCACTGATATTAGCAAATTGTTAAAGGCGGGAAAATGCAGTATAAATGTGACAAAGGTAGTAGGATAAATAATGTTAAAAAAGTGGTGTCACCCTGAGCCTAGTCGAAGGGGGCGCGTAGAGGCCCTTACACTATGCTTCGACGGCGCTCAGCATGACACTCCTCCTGGAATCGAAGTTTTTTATGAGCTATTACCCCTACAAAAGCTTCTGCTGCACGGCGGCCATCAACAATTCGGCGGTATTTTTTACTTCAAATTTTTGCAGCAGGTTTTTTCGGTGCGTATCAACCGTTAGGGGGCTCAGGAATAGTTCGGTGGCAATGGTTGCAGTGGTTTTACCCTGGGCGAGTAACTGCAAAATTTGCTTTTCTCTTTTGGTGATGGATGCCACCTCATTAAGCCCGGCTTTTGACGGACGGCCCATAATCTCTTTGGCCTCCCGGCTAAAAGTGATCAATCCATGCAGCGCTTCCTGTATGCAGGTGAGCAATTCATCGGGCGATACATTTTTTAATAGATAACCACTGGCCCCACTCTGCAGCATTTGCAGCATAATGCTCCGCTCGGTTTGATTGCTCAGACCAAGCACAATAGTTTTGGGCGAAATTTTCTTGATCTCTTTACACAATTCAATGCCATTGGCATCGGGTAAACTTATGTCCAGAAATACCAGGTCTACCTCGTTCTGACTTAAAAAGGAGATAAACTCCCGCCCTTTTGTAAAACTTACAGTGGTATAAATAGCCGTTTCGGGTTTTAACAATGATTTTAAACCCTCAATCACCATCGGGTGATCATCAACAATGGCGAGTATAATTTTATCCTGCTGCATTCAATTCAATGTTAATAGTGGTCCCTTCGTTGATCACCGATTCTATATCCATTTTCCCTTTCAGGTAATCCACCCGGTTCTTGATATTACTAAAGCCAATTCCCTCGGCGTTTAAACCAGCCGTGGTATCAAATCCAATACCGTTATCTTCAATGGTTATTAAAAATATCTCGGCATTCTGGCTGCATTGCAATATGATTTTACTAGCCTGCGCATGCCGCACCGCGTTTGATAAAAGCTCCTGCACAATACGATAAATGTTAGCCTGGATAGCCGCCGGCATATCTTTCCGGATATCATAGGCCTGAAATTTGATCTGCGTCTGATCGCTCATCAACGATTCGCACAAGTCGCGCAGGGCGGTTTCCAGGCCCAGGCGCAGCAAGCTTTCGGGCATCATGTTACGGGCTATGCGCCGCAGCTCGGTTACCGAATGGTCCAGTTGCTGTATCACCCCATCAAGTTCCTGGTGCCCGCCCGCTTTGGCCTGCCCCGAAAGTTTTATTTTAATACCCGAAAGCATACCCCCCAGGCCGTCATGCAGATCGCGAGCTACGCGCTGCCGCTCCTGCTCTTCGCCCGTAAGCATGGCTTGCGTAAATTTTAATTGCTGCTGCTGTTCTATTTCTTTGAGTTGTTGCTGATGATTTAACTCCTTCTGTTGCGCCAGTTTTTTACTGTTGCGATAATAGTAGATCAAAAACGCCGTAATGATCAGCAAGGTAATACTGGCTATGCCGAGCAACCAGTTGGTAAGTACCGCTTTTTGCCTGTCGGCCTCCAGCTTGGTGATCTTTTTCTGCTTTTCGGCGGTTTGGTATTTGATGTCCAGCGCATTTATTTTGGCCTGCAGGGTGCTCCGCGAAAGACTATCGTTCAAAGCAGCGTACCGTTTCATCCAGTCATAGGCGGCGGCTTTATCCTTCAGGTCTTCGTTGGTTAATGCCAGACAATAAAATAGCTGTGAACGGTTAGCCGCCTGAGTCATATACGGGTAGCGGTGGGTAAGGTCGAGCGCCACATCTTTTGCTTGCTTAAAGTCCTTTTTATTATAAAGGGCATAAAATTTTTGCATCAGCAAGCGCTGCTCGGGGTAAGCCTGCCCGAGTTTTTGCGCCAGCGCAATACCCTTGCCAATTACGGCAAGTGATTGTTCGTACTGCTCAGCTATGGTAAGCCGCATGCCTTCGCCGGCATAGTAATCAAGCCAGGCGTCGGAGTCGGGATAGGGTTGCAGTAAAACCCGCATACTATCCAACATAGCAGCGGCTTGTTTGGATTTGCCCGAAAGCGAATAGTTTTCGGAAATGGTATGATAAGCTGATGCCAGGTATGATGACGATCCGGGAGCGTTTTTCAATGTTTTGATAGCAAGGATCAGGTATTCATCTGCCTTTTTAAAATCCGTTAGGTTTTTAAATGCAAAAGCAACATCCAGGTAAATTTTACCAAGATAAGCCCGGTCGCCGGCTTGTTTGGCCAGTGGGGCTGCTTTGTTCAGCATGATGTTTACGTAGTTCTCAAGGTCGTCACTGGTAAATTGCAGCATCCGGGCATAATCATGCCAGCATTTAGCCCGTACAGAAAAAGCGTCGACCGTTTTAAACGATTGCAGCTCCTTATCGGCCTGTAAAAACATTTTGGCGGCAGAATCTGCGTAGTGAGCAGGCATGGCCCCGGCTCGATAAACCAACGAAACAGACCGCAGATATTTATTCCCTCCGGCGTACTTCACTCCTTGTTGCAAATTCTGACGGGACTTTGTGGTATCTGCCGTGCGGATAAAATAATCGGATAGCAGGAAATAGCTCCGGGCTTTCGCGCTATCGGATACAGCGCTGTTTAAGGATCGGTGGATGCTATCGGCATAATGCTTTCCGTTGAGGGGGAGCTGCGCCCTGCTGCCCATGGCAATAGCCATAAAAATAATAAAGCTGTAATATGTTTTCATTTGGTTTGTGATAACCGGTGGTAGATGAAGGATTATTAGGGGCCTAAATTTAATGGTAATGTTTTCTTTTATCCAAATACCTCCACGAAATTTCCTTTATGCAAAGTTGAATTATTTGCAAAACATTAAAAATACCTAACTATAGGTATAAAAAAATACCGGATATACCCGATTGATTGGTTTTGCAACCCGGCCTACTTTTGAAACGCCTACTCCCTAACATGGCACCCGCCGACAAAAAGATTGAAAATGCTTTGAGGAATGAATGATAAATAAGAACAATTAACCCGATTAGGAAAACAGGCCTGCCTATATCCAATAATACTATGGATACAGAAAAATTTATAATTAATCAATCACAAACAATTTAAAAACAACTCTTATGAAAAAAGCAATTTTATGGGTAAACCTGCTTACCCTTGGTCTATTTATTTTTAGCGGATGCTCTAAAAAGAAAGATGACCCCAATCCATCCGCAAACCAAAAACACATGAAGTTTTCGATAACCACCACCGGTCTTACGGCGGCCGATAATTTTACGGTGCAAGTTTCAGGAAGCGATGTACAAACATCAACCACAACCATCTATAAAGTAAACGGGGTAGCCCAAAACAATCAACGGGGCATCGAAATTACTAATGCGCAATTCAGGGCCGGGAAAGTAGTAATTGAAACCATTGTACCACTATATGTAAGTAGTGTTACCGTAATCGGTGACGGTGCCGACGGTCATACGTTTTCGTATAAACTGGAACCGGAAGTTGATGGAAAACCGCGGGCTGTCATCAATAAAACAATTACTCCGGCATCTTATTCGGATTCATTTCAATATACTGCCGATAATTAACGAAACAGCCTATCCTTATCAATAACAACATCTTTATCTTAAAAACCCCGGACGCGAGGCCCGGGGTTTTTTATTTGATGGAAAAAGCCTTTGGCGGATATAGGTCTTTTTTTAGTTCCCTTCCCTGGGGGTGGGGTTTATTGAATTGTTGTTTGACCAGTTGCTGAGCCGACCCTTCCGGTCTGCGCTTCGCTGGACCGCCCTCTCCTCACCTCTTTCTCTTCAAGCGTCATTGCGAGGTACGAAGCAATCTCTACACAGGCCGGTCAACTATTCATGTTTGCTCTGTACAGCATAGAGATTATTAATGTTGTGTTTGTTTTTCATGGAATTAATGAGCTTCCTCCGGTCGGTTGTCTTCGTACCTCGCAATGACGCCCGTAATAATTTCCCCATCCCCTCGCTAAAATCTCAATTTTTTAAAACCATCACCCCGATTTTTTATTAATCTGTTATAAAAGGAGATTTTTTGCTTTAATTTGTTCACTATGTTTAAAACCCGACTTGTACTGCCATTTCTGGCATTAATAGCCCTGGGCTTCAACGCCAAAGCACAACAAACCGACTCCCTGAAGCGCGACACAGTTAAAATTGATACCGCGCAGATCAATAAACTCCGGATAGATTCCCGTAAAAACGCTATCCCAACCCGCGTACGGCCTGTTCAGCTGCAAAGGGCCCAGGTGCCATTAACCATGTTGGATTATAAGGTGAACTACTGGAAAAAGGCCATCACCTTTGGGTTGAATTTTAGCCAGTCGGCTTTTAGTAATAACTACGCGGCGGGTGGTGTTAACGCGGTGGCTTTAGGTACCAACTTTATTTACCATACCGAATATAATAAAGCTCCTTTTAGCTACGTATCCGAGTTGAACCTGCAATATGGCGTATCCAAAAACAAAGGCCAGGGCAAACGCAAAACCAACGACCGTATTTACTTTGACAACAAGATTGCCTCGCAATTATCCAAACATTGGTACCTATTTGGATCGTTAACCTTTGAGTCGCAATTTGATAAAGGCTATAATTATGTGGATAATGGCAACGGCACTTTTAGCTCTCAGTATATCTCCAATTTTATGTCGCCGGGTTATTTAACCGAGGCGTTGGGTTTTGAGTATAAGCCAACCGGTTATTTTGATCTGCGTTTAGGTACTGGTACGGCCAGGCAAACTTTTGTGCTTGATCATGACATTCACCATTTCCAAACAGATAACTATGGTGTGGATACGCTGAAGACGGTAAAAAACGACCTTGCATTTCAGATTGTAGCCTTGTTTGATAAGGATATCATGAAAAATATCCATTTAAATACGCGTTACGCCCTGTTTATCCCTTATGGCGAATCAACGAAATTTATAACCCATCGTATCGATATGGTTTTATCGGCTCGTGTAAACAGGCTTATCAACGTAACCATTAACGGCACCATGCTTTATGATAGGCATACCCAAAAAGATGTACAGGCAACAGAGGGCCTGGCGCTGGGGATGTTGTATAAGTTTCCGTAAATAGAATAAATTTCGTATATTTGATATGCAACAACAGCCCGGTTCCCAAACAAAGGAAACCGGGCTGTTCTGTTAAAGAGAAAAAGAAGCCAAAAATCGACCGTTTGGTATATAGTTATTTGATAATCAGTAAATTAATACTTTTTAAAGTTTCAAAAACCACTCAAAACCGACTTGAAATTTGTTAAAAAGTGTTAAAATGGGGTGTTTTGAACGAATTTTGAGCTGTTTTTACCCCGTTTTTGAGCAGAAAAGTGTTAAAATTTGAGGTTTAAAAAGTTTTTGTTGACCTGATGTAAAAGCTCTTTTCAAAATGCGTGTTCAGGGTCAAAATAATTCAACGGATATATTTCAAAATCATACCTTTGTAACCTTTAAAGATTAAAGTACTGTATAATAATGTTTGAAAATCTTTCGGATAAACTCGACAGGGCGTTCAAGGTCCTGAAGGGTCAGGGAACTATTACTGAGATAAACGTGGCCGAAACCATGAAGGAGATACGCAAAGCCCTTCTGGATGCCGACGTTAACTATAAAACCGCCAAAGCCTTTACCGATGACGTAAGGCAAAAAGCACTGGGGCTGAATGTATTAACAGCCGTTTCGCCAGGCCAACTGCTTACCAAGCTCATGAACGATGAGCTGGCCGAGCTGATGGGCGGCACTACTGCCGAGCTTACTTTCCCGGCTACGCCAACCATCATCCTCATTGCAGGTTTGAATGGTGCGGGTAAAACAACATTTACCGGCAAACTGGCCAACTACTTAAAAACACAAAAAAACAAAAAACCATTACTGGTTGCTGATGATATTTACCGTCCCGCGGCTATTGACCAGCTGGAAGTATTAGGCCAGCAGATAGGTATCCCCGTTTATGCCAACCGCGAATCAAAAGATCCGATAGCTATTGCCCGTGAGGGTATTGCCCTGGCCAAACAGAACGGCCACAATGTGGTGATCATTGATACCGCCGGTCGTTTAGCTATTGACGAGGCCATGATGGTGGAGATTGAGCAGGTAAAAGCAGCGGTTAATCCGCATGAGATCCTGTTTGTGGTGGATTCTATGACCGGTCAGGATGCGGTGAACACCGCCAAGACATTCAATGACCGTTTGGACTTTACCGGTGTGGTTTTAACCAAGCTGGATGGTGATACTCGTGGTGGTGCCGCCTTATCGATCAAATCGGTAGTGAACAAGCCGATCAAATTTATCGGTACCGGCGAAAAAATGGAAGCGCTGGATGTTTTCCACCCCGATCGTATGGCCTCCCGGATCCTGGGCATGGGCGACGTGGTATCACTCGTAGAACGTGCGCAGCAGCAGTTTGACGAGAAGGAAGCCGCCGAACTGCAAAAGAAGATCCGCAAGAACAAGTTTGATTTTAACGATTTTTACAGCCAGATACAGCAGATCAAAAAAATGGGTAACATGAAAGATCTGATGGGTATGATACCAGGTGTAGGCAAAATGATGAAGGATGTGGAGGTTGACGATAATGCTTTTAAAGCCATCGAAGCCATCATCCAATCCATGACCCCCTTTGAAAAAGAAAACCCTGAAAATATTAATCAAAGCCGCCGTACCCGTATAGCCAAAGGCTCCGGTACCGATCTGGCCGAGGTAAACCGCCTCATGAAGCAATTTGACGACATGAAAAAGGTGATGAAACAAATGAGCAACCCGGCAGCCATGGCCAGCATGATGCGCCGTATGCCTAAAATGTAAATTATTAACCCCGCCTCTTTGGCGGGGTTTCCCAAGACAAAAAAATTCCCTTGTCGCAGCTTTTTTCGGGTTATACCATAGCCATATACCTAAATGTGTATTTTTAGTAAAATATGAGCAATGAAAAAGCTATCCGTCATTTTACTTTTGTTTTTTACCGGCCATGCATTTGGGCAAACTATTTCGGTAGCTCAAAACCTGCATAGTGAGGTAGCAGAGCCACTCAGATCCCGGATCATAACTTCGCTGGACAGTCTGTTTGCCAAAATAGAAACCAATAAACTAGGCGGGAACGAGGTTTCAAAAGATAAAGCAGCGCTTAGCATTTCGATCCTGAAATCGTTAAAAACAGAACCGAATGCTGTTCCGGATCACAAAGAACTAATCAATTTATACCCGGTTTCAGGCTGGCAATATTTTGTAACCGTAGCCATTACAAGCAGAGATAATCAATTAAAAACTATTTTTAATTTGATAGCCCTGGATGAGGAAAAACAGATCACTTTTACGTTGCCTGTTAATTACCTCACACGTACATGGAAGACCAAAACCGTTGGTCGTATTATTTACCATTATCAGGATAAGCTTAATGTTGCGCGGGCGAAAAGGTTTAACCAAAACAATGCGCTTATTGCTCAAAGACTAGGCTTGTCGCCCGAAGTAATGGATTTTTATATGTGTGCCAATTATCAGGAAGTGTTGCAGTTGCTGGGATACGAATATGACCGGGCATCAAATGGCAAAACCAAAGATGGTTATGGTGTTGATGGGAACTGTATTTTTTCGATCATGAACAATGAAGATTTTTCGCATGACGCCTTTCATTATTACGCAGCGAAGATCAGGACTGGCTCCCGTAACTCGGCCGCCGAAGAAGGCATTGCTTATAGTTGGGGCAACGCGTATTACACCGATGAAAACGGCGAAATGATATTACAAAAACAACTGGTTGAACAATTAAAACAATATGTGCGACAGCGTCCGCAGGTAAATTTATACGATCTGTTTACCACCAACCCGGTGGTCTTTAACTCAATGGCAAAGGTACGGTCGGTAATTGCGGGTTTAATAGCGGATGAAGTGGAACAAAAAAAGGGTATGCCGGGAATCATAGCGCTGATCAATTGTGGCAAGGGCGATGAGAATTATCTGTCGGCAATTGATACTTTAATAGGGATCAACAAAGTGAATTTTGATACCAGGGTTAGGGCATTATTAAAATAGTATATCACCAACAGGTAACATCGTTTTTAAATATAAACCGGGAGCTGTTTGGCCGTTTTTTTATTTTAGTTTTGTGTAACACACGATGCTATCTTCCATTTAAAATATATGCGTAAAACGATACTATCTTCGGCCCTTTTAATTTTAAGCATGGCCGCCCAAGCACAAGTTCCCGGTGCAGTTATTGATGTACAGCACTATAACTTTGCCCTGCAATTAAGCGATGCTGATAATAACATCAAGGGGCAGGCTACGGTGGACGTTAAATTTTTGAAGAACACTTCAATATTTAACCTCGATCTGGTTAAAAAGAATGCTGAAGGTAAAGGGATGCAGGTATCATCAGTTACCGAAAAAGGAAAGAAACTCAAGTTTGTACAGGATAGCGCTGCGGTTAAAATATATACAAACGCCAAAACAGGCAGCCTGCACAGCTATAAGATAAGTTATGCTGGTGTTCCTGCCGATGGCTTGATCATATCCACCAATAACTTTGGTCACCGCACTTTTTTTGGGGATAACTGGCCAAATCGGGCCCATAACTGGCTGCCCTGCGTAGATGTTCCGGCCGATAAAGCCTCGGTTGATTTTGTGGTAACCGCGCCCGATCATTACCAGGTAATATCCAACGGCCTGAAAATAAAAGAGCAGCAATTACCTAATCATTTGAAACTAACGCACTGGCACGAGGCCGTTGTACTGCCCACCAAGGTAATGGTAATAGGTGTCGCCGCTTTTGCTATTGATCACCCGGGCGATGCAGGGAATATCCCGGTGTATACTTATGTGTTCCCGGAGAGTAAGGAGGCAGGCTTTAAAAGCTATGCTGTGGCCAAAGATATACTGCCGTTCTTTATAAAAAATGTTGGTCCGTTCAGTTATGAAAAACTGGCCAATGTGCAATCAAAAACGATATTTGGGGGCATGGAGAATGCCAGCGCGATTTTTTACTTTGAAGAATCGGTAACCTCGCCGGGTATTGAAGAGTTAATGGCGCACGAAATTGCCCATCAATGGTTTGGCGATGGTGCCAGCGAAAAAAGTTTCTGGCACCTTTGGCTCAGCGAAGGTTTTGCTACCTACATGACCAATCTGTACCTGGAAAATAAATATGGCACCGATACGCTGAAAAAACGCCTGATAGCCGATCGTAAAAAGGTGCTTCAGTTTGAGAAAAAACGACTTACCCCGGTAGTGGACAGTGCGGTGAAAGGCGACTATATGCAGCTGCTTAATGCCAACAGTTACGAAAAAGGAAGCTGGGTATTGCACATGCTTCGCCGCAAATTGGGTGATGACCTGTTTTGGAAAGGCATACAAAACTATTATGCCAAATACCGTGGCAGTAATGCCAATACCGATGATCTGCGCCGGGAAATGGAACAGGTTAGCGGCCAGGATCTGAAACCCTTTTTTAACCAATGGCTTCGCAAGGCCGGGCACCCGGATCTGAACATAAGTTGGCATTATGATGCAGACAAAGGATTGGTTAGTATCAGTGTTGAGCAAAAGCAGGATAATTTATATGAGTTCCCGTTGGATGTTGCTATTAACGGGGAGGTATTCCATATTCAGGTAAAAGATAAAACCACTTCGGCCCAGGTCTCGGTAAAAACAAATCCCGACGCTATCGTGGTCGATCCCAATGTAAATGTATTAGCCTCATTTAACATTGTGGCTCAATAGTTCAATACGGAAAAGGTAGAAAAGTTCTTTATTTCCCCTTGATTTATAAGAATTTATAATTATCATTGTGTTAAACAAACACAATGATAATTATAGAAAAGATCTTGTTTTAAACAGACCAATTCTGTTATCCAGCCCCTGCTTATCTGTAGTATCATTCCTGGTTGTTGTTCGGCTTTCTACAAGCCATGATTTATAAACCAATTATACTAAACCAGATAAGTTATGAAAAAACGTTCCACACTTTGGGCTGTTTTAGTCCTATGCCTGTTGCCTGTTTATGGATGGTGCCAGGGCAATAGCGGCGACGCCATTTTAGCCGGAAAAGATATCGCAGTAACCAGTACCGACAACGGGCAGGTTCGTGGATATATCCATACTGGCACTTTTACCTATAAAGGCATTCCCTATGCTAAAGCACAGCGATTTATGGCGCCAGAAAAACCTGCGTCGTGGTCGGGAGTTCGCGCGTCCCTGACGTATGGAGCAGTTTGTCCCATAGATCCTACCACCACCGTAAATGATCTGTTGGAGTTTGGTTTTAACCACAACTGGGGCTATATGAATGAGGATTGCCTGAAGCTTAATGTTTGGACACCCGGTATCAATGATCAAAAGAAACGCCCGGTAATGGTTTGGCTGCACGGTGGTGGCTTTAGCGCCGGCTCTGCTATTGAACTTCCCTCCTACGATGGCGAAAATCTGAGCAAAAAGGGCGATGTGGTGGTGGTATCTATCAATCACCGCTTAAACTTATTGGGTTTCTTAAACTTGTCGGCCTATGGCGATAAGTATAGGGCTTCGGCCAATGTGGGCATGATGGATATTGTATCGGCCCTGCAATGGGTAAAACAAAACATCGCCAGCTTTGGCGGCGATCCGGATAATGTAATCATCTTTGGCCAATCAGGCGGTGGTGCCAAAGTAGGCACGCTGATGAACGCGCCATCGGCAAAAGGCTTGTTTCAAAAAGCTATTGTGGAAAGCGGCAGCTACCGCAGCGATTTTATGGCGGCCGATGTTTCTAAACGCATTGGTGCGGCTGTGCTGGAGGTATTGAATCTGCAACCCAGCCAGGTTGACTCATTGCAATCCATGCCTTATGAGCGTTTGAGCGCGGCTTGTAAAAAAGCTTTTGTAAAAGTGCAGCAACAGTTAAAAGCTGAAGGTAAGCCTGTTGGTGGATTCGGACTGATGTGGGAGCCGAGTATTGATGGTAACTTTTTGCCCTATAATATGACAGACCCGGCGGCTATCGAGCTTTCCAAAAATATACCGTTGTTAGTAGGGTCTACCAAAAATGAATTTATGGCCTCGCTCATCAACCCGGCTATCGCGGGTTTTTCTTTGGATGAGGCTAAAGCGTATCTACAGAAAAAATATGGCGACAAAACCGACGCTTATATGGCCGAAGTTAAAAAGGCATATCCAAACACCGTAAAACCAGCCGATTACATTGATATCGACCTGACTACCTTCCGACCAGGAACAGTGCGACAGGCTAATGCCAAATCGGTGGTACCTGGAGGCGCTCCTGTTTATATGTACCAGTTTGCCTGGCAGTCGCCGGTGATGGATGGTATGTACAAATCGGTACATTGTATGGATATTGCTTTTCAGTTTAATAATATCAGTCGTTGCGAGGAGTTTACAGGAGGTGGAAAAGAGGCCTACTCGTTAGCAGCTAAAATAAGCCAGGCCTGGATAAATTTCGCGCGTACTGGAAACCCCAATGCAAAAGGTTTACCTAATTGGCCCGCATATACCGAAAAAAATGGAGCAGCTATGGTGTTCGATAACCAGTCGGAAGTAAAATATCACCATGACCAGGTATTGTTACAGATGGCCGCTGCTAAATAATAGTTGACATTTTTTACTGATCATTAAAGATTAATTGCAACAGTTTCATTTTTCAGGTGAAAAGGGTATTTATTTAATAAAAATAGAGGATTGATAAAAAATATTTGTTTTGGCGCAATAAAATTCTGAAAAAATGCGTTATTTCGATATATAATATTACCAAACGCCATTATTAACCTTAAACCAACGACCTATGAACACTGCAAGATTTTATAAATCCGTGTATGTAAGCTTTTACAGATGGAGTTTCAAAAATTTCGGTCAGGGTAGTTTACCCCGCTTTAATTCGCTTTTTGGGCTGAATTTTTTGCTCATTATCTTGTTAACCACTTTGATGTTGATCGCACAGCTTTGTTTAAAATCGAGCTGGTTTAATGTTAATCCTATGTCCGGCACATTTATATTGCTGGGGGCAGTTGGCGCGCTTCTGTTAAACTATTTTATATTGTTAAACAATAAGCGGTTTAATAAACTCAATATCGCCTTTGAAAAAATAAGCAAACACCATCAAAAAGCATGGTCGGTTATGATACTGGCCTGTGTAATTGCATCCTGCGGGTTTTTGATGGTTATTGCACGGGTAGCCTAATTCAAGATCACAATATGCGCCTGTCATCTTTGTACCAGCAGATGACAGGCTTTTTTGTGCACTTATTTAATATCTCACCTCTTTCTTCTGCTGATTAAAAATATTTATCTTACGCATTGAATAAACTTTATCACAGTGTTGGTTAAAACTTTTGGCAGTGCGGTTTATGGTATAGAGGCTATTACCATAACAGTTGAGGTAAATATAGCGGCGGGAACCAAATATTTTATAGTTGGCCTGCCTGATGTTGCCGTAAAGGAGAGCTATTTCCGGATTGAATCGGCGCTTAAAAATACGGGTTTCCGGATGCCCCGGCAGCAGGTGGTCGTAAATATGGCTCCGGCGGATATCAAAAAAGAAGGATCATCCTATGATCTTACCATTGCCACGGCCGTTTTAGCAGCCTCAGGCCAATTGGAGCCGGAAAACCTGGATAAGTATATCATCATGGGCGAATTGTCGTTGGATGGAAGCCTGCAGCCTATTAAAGGAGCACTTCCTATTGCTATACAAGCCCGTAAAGATGGTTTTAAAGGATTTATTCTTCCCAAACAAAACGCCCGCGAAGCAGCCATTGTAAACGACCTGGAGGTTTATGGAGTGGATAACATTAAAGAGGTTGCAGGGTTTTTTAATGGCGACCTGAACCTTGAGCCCGAGAAGGTAAATACCCGTGAGGAGTTCTATAACAGCCTGAGCAATTACGATAGTGACTTTAGCGAAGTGAAGGGACAGGAAAACATCAAACGCGCACTGGAAATTGCAGCGGCTGGTGGCCATAATGTGATACTGATTGGTCCGCCGGGAGCGGGTAAAACGATGTTAGCCCGTAGATTGCCTTCTATTTTGCCTCCGCTGAGTTTATATGAATCATTAGAGACCACCAAGATCCATTCCGTAGCTGGCAAATTGGCTGCGGCTGACGCACTGGTTACCATCAGGCCATTTCGATCACCGCACCATACCATTAGTGATGTGGCATTGGTTGGTGGTGGCGGTAATCCCCAGCCCGGCGAAATCTCGCTGGCTCACAACGGCGTATTGTTTTTGGATGAATTACCCGAATTTAAACGCAGCGCCCTGGAGGTAATGCGTCAGCCGCTCGAAGAACGGCGGGTAACTATTTCAAGAGCCAAGTTTACAGTCGATTATCCATCGAGCTTTATGCTGGTAGCCAGTATGAACCCCTGCCCTTGCGGTTATTATAATCACCCCGAAAAAGAATGCATTTGTCCGCCCGGGATGGTACAGAAATATCTGAGTAAGATCTCCGGTCCGCTGCTGGACAGGATCGACCTGCATGTAGAAGTGACACCGGTAAATTTCAGTGAACTATCCTCTGACCGGGCTGCCGAAAAAAGCGAGCTGATCCGCGAACGGGTGATAGCAGCCCGGGAGATACAGATAGAACGCTTTGGCAACCGCCAGGACCTACATGCCAACGCGCAAATGAGCCCTCAAATGGTTCGCGACCTGTGTAAGATAGACGTTGCCGGACAAACCTTGCTCAAGAGAGCCATGGAAAAACTGGGCCTCTCTGCCCGGGCGTACGACCGGATCCTGAAAGTATCCCGCACCATTGCCGATCTGGCCGGCAGCGAAGAGATTAAACTGGAGCACCTGGCCGAGGCTATCCATTTCCGGAGTTTGGATCGGGAAGGTTGGGCTGGATAGCTGAAAGCATAATGACTTCGGGCCATTATACCGAAGTCATTATGCGGGATTAATTAGATTGCCTGGTCAACATACACCTTTTGTATCCTTATGGAGGAGTTGTTGGTTAGGTCGTTATTCCAAAAGGTAAGGGCTAAAGCGGAAACACTAACGTTGCTATAAAGCTGATAAATTGTTGGAGTTGTAGTTAGCGCAACAGTACTTTGGGTGATAACGGTTGTCCCGTTTAACCGCTGATAGTTTAATACTTGTCCGGCAGTGTCTGCATAGCAGCAGATATAGATATTCATTAGGCCGGTTACACCCGGTCTGAATGTTATTGATGACCCATATGCGGCTATAGGTGGCATGATAAACTCGTTATTGATACATTTTAGTGTTAATCCGTAATTGTTATTTGTAAGGCCATCCGTTGATGGGGTTGCGAGATAAACACAGTTGCTGGATAAAGGCAGTTGCTTTTGAGAGTTAAAGGGGGCTCCATCTTCTCTTGAATTCCCTGAATATATAAATACGGCTTTTATTAATGGGTTATACCAATATGGATATCCACCAGCATTCAAAAACAAGCTTCCCATTGTGACGCCTCTGGTAAAATTATTTCTTATTGTAACTAAACAAGAAACGGTTATAGCGGAAAAGTCAAGCCAATACGTTGCAATGCCTGATGCCACATCAACCCGGTTATCGGTAACACATACCTGGTAAGAGGGGGGTAAAAACTTCAATACACTATTCATTGTCGGGCCTGTCGGAATCCGTTCAAACAAATTGTATTCAATTTTAGGATCCAGATCGCTGGATATAATATAACTACCTCCCCTTGCTGATAAAATATCGTTGTGAGAAACTAATGTTTGTGAGCCAAAAGTAGTATGACTAATTAAGTTAATAGCTGCTACTAATGGAGAAAATATGCGATTGTTGCTGATAGTACATAAATCACTTCCCTGAAAATCTATGCCGGTATCGAAATTCTGAACAGAACATTTATTAATTACGCCATCAAAACATTTTGACCATTGAATGCCTATTCCTCCATTAGCTGTAGTTGTATTATTGGTGCCCGAAATATTAACCTCCTCGATGTAAGGACGCATAACATAACCTTGCTGTGAATCACTGCCATCACTAAAGCCTTTAGCAACATCATTAATTTTGATTCCGCTGTATCCATGAATTTGTAGTTTGAAAAATTTGGGGGCTTCGTAAGTACCCAGACCAGCAGGCGCCTGGTAATAAAAGGCAAAATCAGTAACAGAAGATGTTATAATGGAGGAGTTCATCCCATCGCCCGTTACTGTAATACTATCGGGTAATATAATGGTCGCGGATATAGCATAATTTCCTGCCGGAAAATATAAGATACTTTTACCGGTAGCTCCTACTGCCTTTTGTATAGCTGCGGTATTATCGGTCCCTGAAATTCCAAACCATCTTACATTTACAGGACCTGAATATACCCTTTTCCAAACCCCTGTACTTGAAGTCCCATTGTACAGGATAATAGTGCCATCGTTATCGGTTACGCCGGTAAGGCTGCTGTCCCAAAAGAAAATACCTTCACCGCCATCACCTATAGATGAATAGCCTTGAACAAATACAAATTCACTCCCGGATGTATACGGAAGTGCCCTTAGTGTTGAATAATTTAATGTGAACATAATTGATAGGTTGAAAAGTTATTGTGATATAAATTTATAAAGCAATTGAGTCAGATCCATTCACGAAACCGTTAACAATAGATTATATAATTAGTCAGTCTTAATGTTTAGGTTACCCGTGGTTATCAGACCAATAAAAAACGCGTCATTGCTTATAATATTATAAGCGATGACGCGTGATAAAAAGGCTATAATAGCTTAGCGCTTAACCTACATCCCCCGCTGCCGCAAGTGTCTCGCTTGTGGTAAATAGAACAGATGTAAAACCGTTAAATTAAACAATTACTTAGCCTGACACCACAAGCGGACGCTTGCGGGAGCGGAGGATATAATTCCATTCTGAGCACGGCGTAAGACCTGATCATTAATCAATGACTCTTCACCGTGCTTAGAAGGGTAATTTCTGGGTTTACACTGTAAACCGTTTTTTTTGATAGGAAATATATTAATCAATTGATTGTCAACTAAATATATAAAAAGAAATCCGAAAAAGTGTAAACCATGTAAACCCACTTTTAAATTTACTTATCCTTCCAAAACTGTAGCCAATGTAGGTTATATCCTCCTTTATTGGCATACACCCTTACTTTATTTACCCCGGCTTTTAGGCGGATGTCTTTTACGGTGATCACCTGCCAGGTTTTAAGACCGCCGGTATTGGGTACCGCGACTTCTTTTGCCTGATCGGCACCGTTTATGTTGAGGGATAGTTTGGCATCATCGGTAGCAGCTGCTACCTTTAGTTTAACCGAGTAAACACCGGCTGTTTTCGCTTGTATGGTGTATTGGGTCCATTCGCCGGTTTCTATGTGATCAACATAAAAGCTGTTGTATGCGGTAGAATCTTTGCTGATGTCCACGCCATCATTACGATAAATTCTGCCATGGTTTCCGATGCCCGGTTTTCCGGAGGTATGGTAATCGGCCGTATCGGTATCAAAATAGGCAAAACCGTTGCGACCAAGATCATAGTCAACCGCATTGATAATAGTGCCGTTAGTTACTCTGTTTGCTTTGAACGGTTTGGTTGCGGTAGTGAACGGCTGCCTGAAAATAGCATCGATCACATCATGGTGAATAATAGCATTCTCTAATTTAGCATGTATGGCCATTTCGAGCGTACCGCTGTATACATTACTTTCCTTGGGTTTGTGTTTACCGGTATTCAGGTAACGTGTTACATCATCATAATTAAGGTTGGATGGGATCTCGATCGGGTTGTTGTTGCCCATCTTTTTCAATGGCCACAGTGCCCAGCCTAAATTATTTTTCTCCAGCAAGCGGATCTCCTCCGTTAGCCATACGTTGGAGTTTTCGCCGGTTTCGCCTACCCAGGCAGGCACGTTATACTGATCACGGGTTTTGATAATATGCTCCACTGATTTTTGATCATTGAAATTCCAGTATTTGTGAAAGCTCAGCACCATGTTTTTGTCCCAGGTGGGGAGTATGCCGTTATAGTTATTCCCCCAGCCATTACCTTCAATAATAATAATATGCTTTTTATCCACCTCGCGAATAGCAGCGGTAATATCCACCATTAATTTGCGCAAAGGGGCATTGGTTTTTTCCTTTAAACCGTTCTTGTCATTGGCCGGATCGTCAAAGCCCCAGTTAGGTTCGTTAATGATATCATAACCGGCAATGTTGGGTTCGTTTTTGTAGCGATCGGCCAGTTTGCGCCAAAGGGCTATCATCTTTTGCTTATTGGCTTCGCTGTCCCACAATGATGGCACATCTGTGTTTCGATCTGATATATTGAGGTCGTTACCCTGGCCACCCGGTGTAGCATGCAGATCAAGGATCAGGTACATGTGATTGGCTTTGCACCAGGCCAGCAGGTCGTCGGTCATTTTAAAACCCTTGTCTATCCAGGTATTTTGCCCGGCGACAGGCTCTTTTTCAATTGGTAAAGTATAAAGGTTATAATGCATCGGTAAACGCACCGAGTTAAAACCCCAGCGGTGCATCGAGTCGATATCTATTTTGCGGGTATTGTTGGCCAGCCAGGTATCATAAAACTCCTTGGTTTCTGCAGCCCCCATCAGATCTTCCAGTCTTTCGCGGATGCGGTACTGGCGGCTATCCTTATTCACATGCAGCATATAGCCCTCCTGCAGCATCCATCCGCCCAGGCCCATGCCGCGCAGCAATACATTTTTGCCGCTTTCGTCCACTATCTTTTTGCCATCTGCCTTTAAAAAGCTTTGGGCGCTACCCTGTAACGAAATAAACGAAATGGGCAAGGCTATAAGGAAAACCTTTACCGATATATTTTTAAAAGTTTGTAATAACATGATATACTTAGGTTATTGGTATAAACAAATAATTAAGAACGCTTACCAGATATAAGTGCCTACAGAGCCCTTATCCAAGGTAGTGATAACAGCTTGACCATTATATTTGATACTAAAAGTCTGCGACGAATCGCTGGTGTTGGCTACAATAAGTACCTTTTTACCATCAGGGGTTTTAAAAGCTACGTTTGGCAGCGTATCAGAATTGTTTGATGCGATACGAACTGAGCCGGGACGAACAAATTTAGATGCGTGTGCTATAGAATAATAAGCCAGGTTACGTTTTACCGCGTTTTTGTCGATAGTTACTGCACCCTGGCACATAGGGCAACCTCCCCGGTCGGTATAGGGTTTATAATCCGGATCGGCGGCCAGGTTCCATTCCAGCACATTGCGGCTCCAGTTACGGGTTGCGCCAATGATCAATCTTTTAACCGGCGAAGCTATGTTGATGGTGGAACTGTTCTCTTTTTCAACCACCATTTGCTCCGTAAAATAAAGGTTTTTATCCGGATGGGCATTGTGCACATCAGTTAACGCCTCAATATCCCCTCCGTATAAATGGAAGCCGGAACCGTCGATATATTTACGGGCGGCAGGGTCATTTAGGATAGAGATAGGATAATCAGGTCGGTCGGCATTATGGTCATAAATAATGATCTTGGTTTTGATGCCAGCAGCCTTAAATGCTGGTCCGAGATTGTTTTTGATAAACTCGCCTTCATCCGGTGCTACCAGTAGTAAGCTGGGGTTATTGCCAGGGTGTAAAGGTTCATTTTGAATGGTGATGGCATCAATAGGTATACCATTAGCTTTCATTCCTTGTATGTATTTCACCAGATATTTGGCATAAGCGCCATAATATTCTGGCTTTAAACGGCCTCCGCGAGTGTCTTCATTGGTTTTCATCCATGCCGGTGGCGACCAGGGCGAGCCTAATATCTTGATGGCAGGGTTGATAGCCAGTATCTGTTTCATCACCGGGATCACATCCTGCTTATCGGCGCCCAGGTCAAAATGTTTCAATGTCGGGTCTGTTTGGCCAGTTGGCATATCATCATAGGAGAACACCTTTTCGTTCAGGTCAGACGCGCCTATGCTCAATCTGATATAGCTTACCCCAATATTATTGCCATTGGTAGCAAACAACTCTTTTAGCAGGGCGGCACGGCTATCCGGGCTCATACGGATAATGTGCATAGCGCTGCCGCCGGTTAATGCAAAGCCAAAACCATCAATAGGCTGGTATGTTTTTTTGTCATCAACGGTGATGGTAAATCCGTTATCGCTCGCTGGTTTAAAGGTTAAAGCCTCTTTTTGCTTTTCAAATAAAACGGATCTGTCGGCTTTGGTTAGCCATAAACTGGCCTGATTCGCCTTTTGCGCGTTGGCTGCAATTGTGGTGCTAAACAGTAACGGCCACAATAAAAGTGATCGGATATTTTTGTTCATAAATTAAAATTTAACAGGAAGCGTAGTGCTGTAAATCGGTTTAAATAAGGCTTAAATTGAATGGTAAATTTATTATTGTTTTCAATATAAAGAGGGATAAATTATTGAGTAACTAATATATTACGAAAGTGTAAAATATACACCACATTGCCCGTTTGATATAATGTTTTTATACCCTATTTAAACACTACAGCAAAAGGAATATAAACCGAAACATTAATTTAACTGCTACGTATATTAATTAGGACTTTAATTATTTGATAGTATTAAATTTTATTTATAGTTTCACTGGAAGTATACGAATGGAAGAACCGCATAAAAAGATCATCATATTTGATGATGATGAAGATATACTTTCTATTTGCAGTTATATCTTAGAAGAGAAGGGATGGGAGGTGCATACTTTTACCGATTGTAATAATATTGTTGATAAAGTTTTGCCGGTTTTACCAGATGTGATATTGATGGATAACTGGATACCAGACGCGGGGGGAATTGTTGCTACCCAAACCCTCAAAAAATCAGAAGAATTAAAGCATATCCCGGTCATATATTTTTCTGCCAATAGTGATATTCAATTATTGGCCAGCCATGCCGGCGCCCAAACTTACCTGGCTAAACCCTTTGATCTGGAAGACCTGGAGCGGGTTATAAGTAATGTATTGACAACAGAGTCAAATTAATGATCAAACGCAAAAGCATACCATGAAAAAAGCCTCATCTTAATAGATGAGGCTTTTTTGTGGAGTATTATTGTGGGCCGCCGGGGATACCTGGAGGGCCTCCGCCGTTACCGCCATCACGCCTTCCGCCACCACCGCCGTCTCTAAACCGGCCGCCAGGACCCATATTATCCTGAACCGGGGCTTTGCCAGCAAATTTTTTCAGGTTAAGCGTAAAAGTTAACAGGTAATATCTTGAAAGCCGGTTAACACGTGATTGTGTCAATGAACTGGCTGTTGATGTTGATGAAAAACCCGTGTTTTGATTGAACAAGTCAAAGCCTGATAAACGGAGAGTTGCTTGTTTATTTTTCAAAAAGCGGCGCTCCACATATAAGTTTAAGATATTAGGGTTGGTAACCTTTATATCCGAGCTGTAACCGTAATTGGTTGCCTTGGAATAATCATAGCTGAAAACCCAATCACCGAAATAGTTTTTACCGGTAAGACCAATATTCCAGGTCCTGATATTTGAAGTTCCTTCTAACAGCGGGTTTTGTACAGAGTTGCTGGTTCTGTTGATAGCGTAGTTGGTTAAAATTTGTGCATCAACAACGTTATTGATATCAACCCTGAAACGCGCTTCCGGGGTAAATACCAGGTTTTTGGCAATGTTTTTCTCAGTAGTAGCTGCAAACGAAGTAGAATCGATATTGGTCAGGTATCCTATATTATTGGTGTAGGTAGCTGTACCGTTAAAGGTAAGGGTGTATTTGCGGTTTTCCCATGGTTTAGAATAAGTTAAACGACCAGAACCGGTGTAATACCCGTCAGCATTTAAATACTGGGTTAAAATAGTATTTTGAAATCTTGAGTTAGGTGGATAAAGGCGAGGATAGGTAATGGTATTAGTTACCACCTGGTTTTGCACACTCTGGAATGATAGGTTAGCAAAGAATACATCACCTGTCTGGAAACTAAACTTATTGTACCTTAACGAGAAATTGTTGGTAAACTGTGGTTTCAGATTAGGGTTACCCTCAACCGGGTAAAGCGCATTTGAAAAGTCGATTACCGGTTGTAGTTGTGAAAAACTTGGCGTGCTGCTTGATCCGTTATAGTTAACACTGAAAGACTGGCTGCGCGAAAAATTATAAATGAAACGGGCAGTAGGGATCACATTAAATGTTGATATGTGTGTTGAAACCCCTGTTACCGGTGAGCTGCCGTCCAAAACAGATGGCTGAACGCCTATACCCAGCGTATAATTGTATTTCTTTTCAATAAAGCGATAGTTTAAGCCAACCTTGTTGGTTGTAAATGTATAGTTGTAACGGTTGCTTAACGCGCTGTCACTTCTGAACGAAAAATCAGCCTCATTAAAGAGTGTATCTGTTTCTTTATTATTGGTTGTAATAGCACGGTTAAACGCATAGTTAAGCTCCAGGTATGAACGTTTGCCTATCGGGTTCAGATATGAAACGTTAGTGCCATAACTGTTAGTACGGCTATAAGTATTGATCATTTGGTTTATTGGAGCAGTGGGGTTACCAGCTGTATAATCATAAACCGGATTTTGGTATGACCAGCTTGGCGCCGAACTTACCGTAGCATTGATGCTCAGGTTATGACGGTTTTTAAAGCGATGGTTAAATAATGCCGTAAAACCATAATTTGGTGCTTGTGAATCGCCGTTGGTGATCGCTGTGTAAGCAGATGAGATATTACCATTTCTGGTAAAATTTACGGCTTCAGACTCGTTGGTGTTGGTGCCCGCGTAAGAGAATGTTGGAGTAACTTTTAAATAGTTGATGGTATCTGGCTTGTACTCCATGTTCCAGGTAAAGCGGTGATTTATATTTTGGTCTTTTTCAACACTATTTTGATTCTGTGTGGTTGGGTTTGAGGCCGATCTGTTTTCCTGTACCGTATTGGTTGTTGTTGAAACGGTATTATCGGCAAAACTATAACTACCATATACCGAAAGTTTTTTACCCCATTGGTCGCGGAAGTTGGCTCCCAGAGAATGTGCATTGGTTTCGCCATTTTGTGTAGTTATTAAACTGCCCGAATTGCCACCGCCACGACCTGCATTACCCCGGCCGCCACCGCCAAAACCACCGCCGCCGAATCCACCACCACCGCCACTCGCGCTGCCGAATGAAAAGGTATTTACGTTGGTATTGTTGATACTGCCTAAAAGGGCAATTTGTTGGTCGCCATTAAAATTAAATGCATTTATCGAGCCGATATAGCGGTTTTTATCGGGTATGCCCTGACTTTGAGGTAAGGCATCTCTACCGTCGCCAATTGTACCCTGCCCAAAATAACCATAGTTTTTATCCTTGCGAATAGTGATGTTCATGATCTTGTCAGGCTCACCGGTTTTAACGCCGGTAAGGTTGGCCTGATCGCCGTAATCATCAATCATCTGGATGTTCTCAATCACATCGGCTGGCAGGTTTTTGGTAGCGCTTTGAACATCGCCTCCCATAAAGTCCTTACCGTTTATACGCACCTTGGTAACCTGTTTGCCCTGTGTGGTGATGTTTCCATTTACGTCAACATCAACGCCCGGTAGTTTTTTGATCAGATCCTCAGCCGGGGCATTTTCCCGTACTTTATAAGCACTGGCGTTGTACTCCACCGTATCCTCTTTCAAGGTTACCGGGTTAACACCCACAATAGTAACCACGTTGAGCATATTGGTTGAAGTTTTCATGATGATGTTACCCAGATCAACGGGTTTGCCATCGGGATCCAATGCAAAGTGTTTTTTGATAGGTGTAAAACCAATGGATGATAATGTAAGCGTTATTTTGCTGCCCTTAATACCCGAAAACGCGAATTTTCCATTAGCATCGGCAATGGATATAGTACTATCACCTCCGTTTGATACCAGCTTAATGCTACTGCCTGGCAATGATAGTTTTGTAGTGTCAACAACGGTGCCGCTTACATCATGTGTGGTTTGTGCCAACGTGTTGAATGCAGTTAAAATGATTAGACTTAAAATAAGGAACAGGGGTTTCATAAAGTATTTGTTCTGCTTGAAATTTTTATTCGTTAGACATTAGACACAATCCAATTGCAAATGTTCAACTTATAAAGTATTAAATGTTAAAAGAGCATATGATTGTTACAAAAAGGGCGTTAATCGCTTATTAATCATAGCATTGTTACAAATATTAAACATAAAAGAGCCGGAAATATCGACCCTTTTACGCTTAAAATTACCCTTTATTAAATTAGTTGATGTGCAGAACTGTTGCTACTTCGCTGTAATTTTTAAAGTTGATGCCTGGATGTGCGAGTTGCAGGGTGGTAACGCTGCCTCCGGGAATAACTACGATTTTAAAATCGAGCCCGGTTTGTGAAAAATTGGCCTTGATATTAACATAGCCAACCCCAAAGTCTGATAAGGTGATGGTCCTATCAGCCTCGCTATAAGGTAATGCATAATATGCCCCGGTACTTCCTGTAGTTCTGAAGTAAGCTAAAACAACACCTTTGTCAACAATGTCCTGTGTAATGGCCGGTATCACAAAATTGGTAAATCCGGTTAGGGTAACACTTTTGTTGATGAGCAAATAGCTTTTAACGCTCATGGTGCCATCGGCTCCGTTAGCTCCATCAGCCCCGTTAGATCCGGCTGGTCCCTGGGCCCCCGTTCCGCCTGTTGCCCCGGTATTGCCAGTAGCTCCTTGCGGGCCACCTGGTCCTGGTGAACCGGTATCTCCTTTTGGGCCTTGTGCGCCATTGGTTCCATTGGCCCCTGCGGGACCCGGATCCCCTTTTTTACAAGCATTCATGCTGAATAGGCATAACAATAAAGCAGGGCATAATAGTAGTAGTTTTCTCATGAAGTTTTTAAATTTTAGGTGGAGTTGTGGCCTTATTACGGATGTATGAATAATTAGTTGCAGGTGATGAAGATAGCGGAACAATTATTGTTGCGGGTTAAAAAAGGAAATTAGTGTATTATTCAAATAATACAAAAAAATGAACAACAAAACCAGTGAATGTTTCGTTATGTTTAAAATCAAGTTAACCTATGAATAATATTAGCAGCACTCTGCACTCAAAAGTGCACAATTGGATTGATGCGATCGGTTTCCGGTTAAATGCGTCACAAACCAATAATAAAAGTCATGTAACGACTAATCATTATTTCTTTGAAACCTTTAACTTTTTTGAGAAAAGGCGAAGGAATCATCCGGAAAGCACAAAGTTTTTATGTTTTGATGCCTACGGAGAAAAAATCAATGTAAGGTCATTGCTTGATCTGCAGATTGCTTTTTTTGAAAATATCAGCCAGCTTAAATAGATCACTACTGCTTGATATTAAATCTTATTCAATTGTACCTGGCCAATGCTGCGTGTGTCAGGTGTATTCATAAAAAAACCTGCTTAAACTAAGCAGGTTT
This sequence comes from Mucilaginibacter sp. BGA-UO-ETr-C110, assembly GCF_059567985.1. NCBI lineage: Bacteria > Pseudomonadati > Bacteroidota > Sphingobacteriia > Sphingobacteriales > Sphingobacteriaceae > Mucilaginibacter > Mucilaginibacter sp. BGA-UO-ETr-C110. The sequence continues at coordinate 5,326,689 of NZ_JCAQPB010000002.1, read as the reverse complement.
TTTGTTTAATTCATAATCTGGTTAATTGTCTGTTGGTGTTTTTGGCCAACAATTCATATAACCACTGTCCGAATTTTCTTTCATTATATCATTGTTGTTTATGCCGCGCATCAATGTCCCCTGGAAATTGATGATGGCTTTGTCCGGATTTAAGGCATCCTTAATACGCAGGTGAAGATCGGCAAAGTGAGCCGCGGTTAACGCATCGCCGCCTTTTGGCAATCCAGCATCTATTTTTTTCAATTCTGCCCGTACCATTGGCCTGATGTCAGATAGGACAATGTTTATTGGAGTTAAGCCAAAAGAAGCCAATTGAGCGCTTGTTATACCCGGGAATGAAAAACTCGCATCGGTGATCAGTAAACTTTTCAGGTTTTCAATATAACCACGTTGCAGGTTGCGTTTAAACGCGTCTGGTTTGCTACTGTTAAATACCCCGCTGTGGATATCGGTAAACAGTTCGGTAACAGTATAGGCATTGCTGCCGTTTTTGGCTTCATTATCATACATGCGCGCCAGCCTTGATGGAGTAAGCACGTTGCCAAGCACAGAAACCTGAAGTGCTTTGATGCGGTTAAGAACAACGCCGTTATCAAATTTGCTTAGCTCTGGTTTATTTATTAACCAAAGCGGAGTTTCAAACAATTGTTTGTTTAAAAACAGTATCGCGTCGCGTTGCAGGTTCTTGTTTACAAAATCATAAACGGCGCCTTTTTGATCGTAGGTTTTAAAGTTTTCATTCATCCCGCCAATATTGGTAGTAACGTGACCCATGTAGCGGTTAAACTGACCTATAACCTCGTTGTATAATTCTGCCACATCGCTAAAATTCTCATTTTTTTGGTAGGTCCATTTTTCAAGATTGGGCAAAATGCGTTTTAAGTTGGCTATACCATAGGTACTGGCTTTCATGGCATTGTCGCCTAAATCCTCATTCTGTAAGCGTGGGTCAATCGATGTGCCCTGGCGGCCATAGTAATAAAGTGGATTACCGGCTTTTTTATCGGTCCAGTCGGCAAGTGTTTCTTTCTCCTGTAGGGCAGTTTTGTTACCCGGGAACCAGCTGTAACCCCATTTGATAGACCACAGATCATATTCGCCTATTTGAGGATAAAGGTGAGTAACGCCATCACCAGGCTGAGCTATATAGTTAAAGCGGGCATAGTCCATAATAGACGGTGCAGTGCCATGTTTATCGGTAAATGATTTGGAACGAAGTGAATCAACAGGATAAGCGTAACTTGAACCGAAGTTATGCGGTAAACCAAGGGTGTGGCCAATTTCATGTGATGATACAAAACGGATAAGTTCGCCCATTTGTTCGTCGGTAAATTGTGCTTTGCGGGCTGCAGGGTTTACGGCTGCGGTTTGTATCAGGTACCAATCGCGCAGCAGGCTCATTACGTTATGATACCAGCCTACGTGGCTTTCCAGGATCTCGCCGGTACGCGGATCCGAAACATGTGGTCCATAGGCGTTCTCCACATCCGATGCAAAATACCGGATTACACTGTAGCGGGCATCTTCTGTGCTAAACTCAGGATCCTGTTTATGAGTTGGCGCTTCTTTACCAACAATAGCATTTTTAAAACCGGCAGCCTCAAAAGCTTTATTCCAGTCGTTTACGCCAGCTATAAGGTAAGGAACCCATTTTTTGGGTGTTGCCGGATCGATGTAATAAACTATTTGTTTTTTAGGTTCAACCAGTTCGCCGCGTGAATAAGCCGCGGGGTCTTTGGGCTCCAGTTTCCAACGATGTATATATGCCGTTACCTTGGCTTTTTGAGCGTCTGTTCCATAATCGGTTTGGCGTTGACCAAAAAAACCAACCCTTTCATCACTGATACGGGCCTTCATCGGTGTTTTCGGCAATAACAACATGGAGGTATTAAATTCAAAAGTTATAGCTCCTGTTGAATTATCCGTAGGCGATTCTGCAGAGCGATAGGTTTTTAAAGTGCGGGCTTCCAGGTTTATCGGGAAACTTTTAATGGTATCAATATAGGAACGGGTGTTATCAACTCCCGAAACTTTGTATGCTTTTTTAACATTGTCAGTTAAACCAATAGCGCTTATATCGCCATTGTAAAAGTCGGTAACATCAATGAGTACGCCTGTGGTGTCTTTGTTAAAAGCTTTGATATCAAAAGAAGCCAATACGGCGTCGAGATTTGAGTTTTTAACAGATTGGTACATATCAGTAGTACTGTCGGCCCTTATAGAATAGCTGGGTACACGTATGAAGATCTGTTTATCATGGCGCTCCCATTTCCAAACCTGATCGTTCAGTTCTTCACCACCATATTGCTGACCAAAGGTTTTTAATCCGCCCGGAGTTTTAACGTAACGGGTAACCACCAGCATTTCGCGGTTGATCAGGGAGTCTGGGATTTCGTAATAATACTTGCCATCAACCTTATAGGTGTTAAAAAGGCCGCTATCGGCCTTTGTTTTACCGGTTATAACATCGCTGAATTTTTTAATGCCCTCCTTTTTGGGAGCACCAACTGTTGCTGTAGCTACAGCCGTTCCGCCTGTGCCTGATGTTGTTTTAAGGGTTAAGGTTTGGTTTGCTGTGTGTTTTTTGGTAGCGCATGAACTGGCTAAAACAGCAAAAATAAAAGCAGAGCCTCGTAAATAACGGCCTGCGATAAGGTGTTTTTTCATTTATGTCAATACTTAATCAGTAAACTTAAATAAAATAAACACGATGTAATAGTATATAATAGGGTGATTTTTAAAAATCACCCTATTATATACGTCTTTTTAAGGTGAGCACTACTTTATCCAGCTTTTTATCATGATAAACATCAAGCAAAAGACTTCTGTCATTCCGGGATTTAAATATCTCGTCAATTTCTTCCAGGGTCATTTTAGATACCGGTTTAAAATTGATGGCCACTATTTCATCATCTCTTTCCAGGCCAACTTCATCAGCGGCAGATCCCGGTTCAACCCGGTTAATAATGATGCGGTCAAAATTATCGCCGGCGGCATAATATTCCAACCCGCTCATATCATGTTCAAACGGATCCTTAAAATTAGGACCGGCTTTTAAATACATGGTGTTATGGGTATAATCCAGTATAACCGAAAAGCGCTTTAACGTTCCGATGCCCAGGTTGCCGTCCCTGGGAACAGAGAGCGCGTTTTGATTGTTGTTGGCATCCGGAAAGGAAGCAATAACCTGTTTAATTTTAAATTTTCCCAGCTCCAATGATTCGATACGCCCGATATAGCCGTTAATGGGTCCATTTAGACCAATACCCAGGTTGGCCGAAGCAATAAATTTTTGCGGAAGGCCATAGCGCTTTACCACCGTTTCGAGAGAGAGCGGATGTCCGGCCCCCAGATCAATGATCAACTTGGTTTTTATATTCTCGCCGCTTTGTAGCTTTACCCATGTTTCTACATAAGGCTTCCTGTCTTCAATTGTGATGGGAATTGGAACGCCCTTTCGAAACACTTTCAAATCTTTTGGTCGCCAAACGGTTAAGGAACTGTCCGGAACATTGATCCTGACAGCAAGGTTGTTGAAAAATTCATAACCAATCAGGCCATGTATAGGCATACCCGCATAGCCGGATAAACTGAACAGATCCTTTTTAAGAATGGCCGCAGCTACATCATAACTTACCAGTCCGGGTATTTCAACATCTAAAGGGGAGGTAACATAAGCTTCTGCGTCTTCGCCCTCACCCAGGCCAGGTATTTTTAATGTTCGTTTGTTAGGAATGTAGATAGAATCGGCTAATTTGGGGTCGGTAATGATCATTAACCCTACACCGGTATCTAATATAAAATTGAATGGGCCTTTATGATTAATGCTTAATTTAATAACCATGAGGCTCCGCACCAGGCGAAAAGGAATGGTTACTTTTTTTTTATGATAGTCCAGGTCAAAGTATTGTGCCTGGGCCGCAAAAAAACAAATCGAAAATAAACACGCCAGCCATACTGCCCGGAATTGCTTTATTTTATGAAATAGCGTGAGTAGCAAGGTTATTATAGTTGGTATATTAAATTTACAACAATAATTGGTTAAATTGAATAAATGTATGCTAAAAACAACTTTTATATTTCTGCTAACGATTTGCGGTTTGTTATTATTTAATGATACCGTTTATGGCCGCCCTATAAAAAAAAGAAAGATAAAAAGACAATTTAAGCATTCCCAGATCATGCGGGATCATTTTACAGGCTTCGCCTTGTATGATATGGATGATCAAAAAATGATATATGAGCTAAATGCTGATAAATATTTTACCCCGGCATCAAATACCAAGTTGTTTACTTTTTATACCTGTCTGAAAATGTTGGGCGACTCGATCCCTGCCCTACGGTATGAGTTGCGCAATGATTCACTGGTGTTTTGGGGTACTGGCGACCCTTCTTTTCTGCACAGCGATTTGAAAGGGGCGAAAGGTCTGGATTTCTTAGCCCGGAGCAATAAAAAATTATACTATGCAGCAACAGGCTACGCGAACGATTTTTTTGGAGCAGGCTGGGCCTGGGATGACTATAATGATTATTATCAGGCAGAAATAACCGGCTTACCTATAGAAGATAATGTTGCCCTATTATATGCTGATGCCGATGGTAACCTGCAGATTAAACCATCTTATCTCAAGCGGTTTTTAAACAGCGATACCAGTTATCATCCGGGTAAGTTTAAGGTTAAACGTGATTTTCTGCACAACAATTTTGTTTACCCGGTAATGCCCATACCACCAAACTTCAGACAAGAAGTTCCCTGGAAAACAAGTGCCGAACTAACGCTGGAATTGTTGAGAGACACACTGAAAAAGCCTGTATGGCCTGTAAATATGTCATTAAGCGCTACCGCGAAAACGATATACAATACAAACTCCAATGCTGTATATAAACGAATGTTGCAGCCCAGCGATAATTTTATTGCAGAACAGCTATTGTTGGCCTGCTCATCGGTAAAGTTTAATACGCTCAATACCGATTCGGTGATCAGCTATTCCAAAGCACATTTTTTGAATGATCTGCCAGATGAACCACAATGGGTTGATGGCTCAGGGCTTTCACGCTTGAATCTGTTTACCCCCCGGAGCATTATAGCCTTGTTGCGGAAAATTAAAAACGAGGTAAATAACGACTCGCTATTGTATAGTATGATGCCGGCTGGTGGTGCTACCGGCACACTTAGAAATGCTTATAAAACGGATAATGGACAGGTGTTTGTATGGGCAAAAACCGGCTCATTATCCAACAACTATAACCAAAGTGGTTACCTGGTTACCCGAAAAGGAAAGCGATTGGCTTTTTCGTTTATGAATAACAATTTTACCCGGCCCGTTAAAGAAATACGCGACGAGATGGTCCGGATCATGACGTATATCCACGAAGAGTTTTAAGGCGATTAGTTTAACCGCCGCATCAATTGCTCTTCTACCATTTTAAATACCTGTACCGGTTTTAAGGTGCGCCAACCCAGGTCGTCAAGGACACCGCCAAAATTGATGTAATAATCAATATTGTTGCGCTTAAACTCATCTATCACGTGCTCGCGGAAGTTGATGCCGGCTATCCAGCCGTCTTCAATATCCTGAAACCATTCCTCATAATAACAATCGTCTGAGGAGTGAAAGTTGAGCACATTTTCACCTATCAGGATAAATTGGGTAATGCCATTATCAATCATCAGCTCCAGCAACTCGCGTTTAAGCATCATGATATCGTTGTTGATGGCGTCGTTCCACTCACCAATAAACTCAATAATGGTATACCCTTTTTCATAATCGGCAAACAACACTTTGAGGTATAAAGTATTGGAGCCGAAGGAATCCCATTGTGGGTGCAACAGATAGTTATATACCTGCTTGTCAAACTCAAACTCACTGTATTCGGTAGCATAAAAAGGCGAATACTCATCCTCTGATGCTATATAATCATCACGCCAACGGTAATATGGTTCTATCTCGTGCATATCTCAGATTTCAAATTTCAGATGTGCAGATTTCAAATGCTTGTTTTCAGCTATGTAAATTGTCGCCATTCCGATCATCTGCACATCTGAAATTTGCACATCCGCACATCATTTTTTATAATTATCAACTGCGTTGCGCACGCTTCCGTATTTTTTTAGCAGCTCGGCAGCAGCAGCTTCATTTAGGCCGGTTTCTTCCATCACCATACGTGCCCCACGATTAACCAATTTGTTATTACTTAGTTGCATATCAACCATCTTGTTCCCTTTTACACGACCCAATTGTATCATGACACTGGTGCTTAGCATATTTAAAACCAGTTTTTGAGCTGTACCGGCTTTCATGCGGGTTGATCCGGTTAAAAACTCCGGCCCGGTAACCACTTCAACCGGGTATTGTGCCTCGGCCGCTACGGGACTACCACTATTACAAACTATGCAGCCGGTTACAATATTATTTTTATGGGCCATTTTTAACCCTCCTATTACATAAGGCGTGGTGCCGGAAGCGGCAATGCCTACCACAACATCTTTATCGGTGATGTGGAATTCTGCAAGATCTTTCCAGGCCTGTTCTGTATCATCTTCGGCAAACTCTACCGCTTTACGTATAGCGCCATCGCCACCGGCAATAATACCTACAACCATATCAAACGGAACACCAAATGTTGGCGGGCATTCTGAGGCATCAACCACACCTAAACGACCACTGGTGCCTGCGCCAATATAAAATAAACGACCACCGTCACGCATTTTAGAGGCTGTTGCGGTTGCCAGTTGTTCAATTTGAGGCAAGGCCTTTTTAACAGCCAGGGGAACTGTTTGGTCTTCCTTGTTAATGCTTTCCAGTATCTCAAGAACAGATAGCTGCTCTAAATTCTTATAATGTGATTCCCTCTCAGTAATGGTTTCCATTAATTTTAAATAATTTATAACAAAATTCGGTAAAAAACATCAAATGCAAGGATGCCAATAAAAATTATTGATGCGGCATTGATTAACTTTGTTTGCTGAATATGAAAAAGACTGCGGGAGTTATTTTCAGGACGATGATCCTGGTGCTGTTAGGGATTACCATTGGGTTGCTGATTGGCGATAGAAAATTTGCTGATCGTAACCTTGGTTTTTCTTTTTCAGATAATAACAAACTGTCGAAAGTTTTGGATCTGGTTGGTCATAACTATGTGGATAGTGTTAATATCGATAGTATTGAAGGAGCATCGGTTAATGATATGCTGCAAAGCCTAGATCCGCATTCGCTTTATTTACCACCTCAGCAGGCCCAATCAATTAATGAGCGCTTAGATGGCGGGTTTAACGGCATAGGTATTGAGTTTCAGCTATTACGGGATACCATGATCATAACCCAGGTTTATGCTGATGGACCGGCCGCTAAGGCTGGCCTCCCAACCGGAAGTAAGGTAATTAATGTAGATAATAAAAAATTCTCGGGAACCAAACTTACTACAGATAAGGTGAATAAGGCTTTCAGAGGAGAAAAGGATTCCTCTTTATTGCTTGGGGTTGCCAACGGGGCAGCAATCAAGACCTATGCTATAAAAAGAGGGCGTGTTGACCTGAGCAGTGTAAATGCGGCTTATATGGCCAATTCAACAACGGGTTATATCAAAATAGGCAAATTCGCGTCGACTACCGATACTGATTTCCGCAAAGCGCTGAGTAGGCTTAAAACCGATGGAATGAGCAGTTTACTGCTTGACCTCAGAGGCAATGGCGGCGGATATTTGAATGCCGCAACATCACTGGCTGATGAGTTTTTAGGCAAAGGCAAATTAATTGTATATACCAAAGGTATTCATGAACCCCGTACGGATTATTTTGCTACAGATTCGGGCTCGTTTCAACAAGGAAAGGTAACCGTATTGATTGATGAGTATTCGGCCTCGGCCAGTGAAATATTGGCCGGCGCGCTGCAGGACCTGGACAGAGCCACTATTGTTGGCCGCCGTTCATTTGGTAAAGGCCTGGTGCAGCAGCAGTTTCCGTTTGGCGATGGCTCGGCGGTAAATTTAACCGTGGCCAGATATTATACCCCATCGGGCAGATCGATCCAGAAATCATATAAAGGGGGGCTGGAAAGCTACCGGAACGAACTGGCGCTGCGTATGAAAAAGGGTGAGCTTTTTTCGGAGCAAAACATCCGGAACGATTCTGTTTTTAAAGGCTCATACCATACACTAAGCGGGCGTAAAGTTTTTAGCGGCGGTGGCATCATGCCCGATATTTTTGTGCCGGCTGATACCACACAAAGCACCATGGTGATACAAAATTTAATTGACCAGCAGCTTTTTTCGGCCTTCGTGATCGACCGGATGCAACCTCTGTTAAGCAAATTTGCAAGCGGAGACGATTTTATAAAGAATTATACCGTGAGTGATGATGATTTCCACAACTTCATCCTTTATTCCTCAAAAACATTGAAGGAAATGGATTCGCATGAATTGCTGATATCCCGCGATTATATCAAAAGCATCCTCAAGGCCAATGCCGCCCGTTTTAAATGGGGCGACAATGCTTTTTACCAGGTGATGAACAGTAATGACGAAGCGTTTAAGAAAGCGCTGAGTATATAGTTGATGTGCAGATGTGCAGATTTCAGATGTGCAGATAAAAGCCAGCACATTTAATCAGCAGATCAAAATCATCTGCACACTTGCACATCTGAAATCTGCACATCAAAAGGCCTATTTCTGTCTGAACCAAACTTGTATAGGTGCTCCGGAAAAGTCAAAGTTTTCCCTTAACTTATTTTCGATGAAGCGGTAGTATGGCTCTTTTACATACTGTGGCAAATTACAGAAGAACGCGAACATGGGCGATGAGCCTGCAATTTGGGTGATGTATTTAATTTTTACGTATTTACCTTTGATAGATGGCGGTGGATAGTTTTCGATAATCGGCAGCATCACCTCGTTTAACTTTGAGGTAGCTATTTTACGGGCCCGGTTCTGATAAACCTGGTTGGCTACATCAATAACCTTTAATACACGTTGTTTTTCGGTAACAGAGGTAAATACAATAGGCACATCGGTAAAAGGCGCTATTTTTTCACGGATCTGCTCCTCAAAAACCTTAACGGTTTTGTTGTTTTTCTCGATCAAGTCCCATTTGTTTACCACCACCATGATGCCTTTTTTGTTCTTTTCGGCCAGGTGGAATATATTGATGTCCTGCGATTCAATCCCTTCAACAGCATCAATCATCAGGATGATCACGTCGGCTTCTTCCAGTGCCTTAATGGTACGCATTACGGAATAAAACTCGATATTTTCCTTAACCTTTGTTTTTTTACGCATCCCCGCAGTATCAATCAGCATAAAATCATGCCCGTACTGGTTGTAATGGATATGTATAGAATCGCGGGTGGTACCTGCGATGGGGGTAACAATATTACGATCCTTACCTATAAGTGAGTTGATGATGGATGATTTACCCACATTTGGCCGGCCCACAATGGCATATTTAGGACGGGTATTTTCCTCCAATACCACATCCTCAAAATGCTTAACCACTTCGTCAAGCAATTCGCCGGTTCCGGAACCTGTCATTGACGAAATACTGTAAATTTCGCCTAAGCCCAGGCTGTAAAACACCATCGAATCGGCCACCTGGCTATTGTTATCAAGCTTATTAACTACTACAAAAACAGGTTTGCTGCTTTTGCGCAGGCGGGTAGCTATCTCATCGTCCAGATCGGTAATGCCGGTAGTAACATCAACAATAAATAAAATTACAGAAGCTTCTTCAATGGCAATATCAACCTGCTCGCGGATGGCGGCTTCAAAAACATCATCAGAGTTGGCTACATAACCACCGGTATCAATAACGGTGAACTGATGATTTAACCACTCGGCCACACCATAGTGTCTATCCCGGGTTACACCGCTAAAATCGTCGACAATGGCTTTGCGGGTTTCGGTTAAGCGATTATATAAAGTTGATTTGCCTACGTTAGGCCTGCCCACTATGGCTACTATGTTACTCATGGTTGTTGGATTTAAGAATCAAGAGACAAGAATCAAGACAAACTTATTTAAAGTCGGCCTAAATTCTGCACTTTAATTCTTATTATATTGTTATTAATTTAACTCTTGTATCTTGATTCTTACCTCTTGACTCTGTCAATTATTCGTACCCGAATTTTTTAAGGTAATTTTTTTTGCTGCGCCAGTCGGGGATCACTTTTACAAACATTTCCAGGAAAACTTTCTTTTGGAAAAACTCTTCCATATCGCGGCGGGCGTAGGTGCCTACTATTTTAAGCATCTTGCCACCTTCGCCAATGATGATGTTTTTTTGCGAATCGCGCTCAACAATAATTTCGGCGCTGATGCGGTGCAAGGTTTCGCCTTCAACAAATGCGGTTACAATTACCTCGGCGCTATAAGGGATCTCTTTTTTGTATTGTTTCAGGATCTGCGCGCGGATCATTTCGGATGCAAAAAAGCGATCGTTACGATCGGTCAATGCATTTTTTTCATAATAGGCTGGATGCTCGGGAAGGTTCTCCACAACAAAATCCATAACGGCTTTAATATTGTGGCCCAACAATGCTGATATGGCGAAAACCGCTTTTGGGTTTAGTTTTTCCTGCCAAAACGCTACCTTCTTTTTTACCGTTTCCTCATCGCTTTGATCAATTTTGTTGATCAGTACCGCGATAGGCGCCAATGAGCCTTCCAGCTTTTTAAGCACGTCGGTTTCATCAAATTCCTCGTAAATGTCGGTAACCAGTAAAATAAGGTCGGCATCCACAATAGAGCCATCCACCTGGTGCATCATGCTTTCGTGCAAGGCGTAGTGTGGTTTGATAACGCCGGGCGTGTCAGAAAACACAATCTGATAGTCGTCGGTATTTACAATTCCCAAAATACGGTGACGTGTGGTCTGCGCTTTGGGGGTAATGATGGACATTTTTTCGCCAACGAGGGCGTTCATAAGGGTTGATTTACCTGCATTGGGCTTACCAATTATACTTACAAAACCTGCCTGATGACTCATATAAAAATAATTAAAAATATATTTGGACTGCAAAGAAACGAATTATATCTTTGCAGTCCAATTAAAACGGAGTGCAAATTGCATTTTTGACAATTGGAAGGAACTTTCCGAGGTTATGACGGAATGCAATATATAAGAATAACAGTGCGGGATGGAGCAGTTGGTAGCTCGTCGGGCTCATAACCCGAAGGTCGTAGGTTCGAGTCCTGCTCCCGCTACGAAAGTAAAATGAAAGCCTCTCAGAGAAATCTGAGGGGCTTTTTTGCGTTTGGGATATTTTGTATTGGGTGGTGCGGTGAGAACACCCGACAAGGGCTGAATTGGCAAGTATATTAACCATAGATTAATAATTCAATCTTGTTTGTCCGTTTCAAATAAGACAATCGCTATTGTTTGTAAGCAATAGTTAATAAAATGATTATTGATGAATTATATTAATTATTAATACATATTAGCTATTGATAGGAAATATTCTTTTATATATTTTTGTTTATCTGCCATATGCTTTGTTGTTATAGCGGATACCTAAAAACCAATTTACCCAATATTAACCTTATCACCCGTATGGAAAAACGACACGCACACGTTCATGGCTGCACACATTGCGCCTGTAACAACCCTGTTTTAGACATTCTTAAGGACGACCTTTTCAGTCCCGAAAACCTGGCGAAAATGAAGCCAGGGCCCGGACAAACTGCCCAACAACCACAAACGCTGATGATCAGCGGCGGTACTATCAGGCCAATGACCGGCGGATCAACAGACACGGTTGAAGCCATCGGGATAGCCGATGGAAATGTTGTTGTAACTGGCAACCAAACTACAGTAGCGGCGTATATGGATCAAAATTATGCCGGGTATCAAAGCAAAGAATTAACTGGCACACAAACTTTGCTTCCAGGTCTGATCGAGCCGCACGTTCATATAGTACCAACAGCTATGATGACCGGCTGGATAGATGTGAGCCCTTTTAACGGGCAGGATCTGCGGTCGCCATATGATCTGGCCTCTGTCGGATCGATCATCAACGGTAATATCCCTAAAGATCCCGCATATGTTATTTTAGGAAAAGGATTAGATCCCTCGCTGATGCCTTTTGTGCAGATTGAAGGGGAAACCGAATTGCAAACCATTAATAACATCGTACTCGACAACATAAACTCGGAACGATCAATCATGCTGTTAAGTGCCTCCATGCATACGCTTTACCTAAACACCAGGGCATATAGCCATGTGTATTATCTTAGTAAAGAGGTGCGTGACAATTATTCATCAGTTGATGATTATATCTCGAAAACCGGCGGGCAGCTCCAGGAAAGTACACAAATGACACCTGCGTTGACAGTGATCATGCCGCAGATACTTGCTATGGGGCTCGATATCAATACCTATTTGACTGAGCTTTTTCAACTGGCAAATTCAAGGGGAGCCACTTTTATGTATGATGCCGGACTGAACGGCGCTTTTCAAAAACTGTTAACTAACTATGTGGATAACCATCCGGCATTGGTACGGATTGGCGGGGCACTCATTTGCGCCAGCCAAAATGATGCTAATGGTTTAGGCAACTACCCACAGTTGGACACTTACACGCCGGTATATTATGGCCATATTAAAGTAGTTTCTGATGGTTCAAACCAGGGGCTAACCGGTTACCAGAGTACCCCTTATTTGTGTGATGCTGTTTATCCTGAGGGGATATTCAATTTTCAGGAGACCGGCATCCCGACAAATGTTGTTCCGCCAAATTACGAAACCATGATCAGTACGATTTTAGCTAGCAAAGGCTGGCCCCTCATGATCCATGCCAATGGCGACCAAGCTGTAACATTCGCCATAGAGGCTTACCAATACGCGCTTGCTCAATATAGTGGCGCCGAGCTTCGCAACCGTATAGAACATTGCTCGCTGCTGACACCAGATCAGATCACCACGATGAAGCAAATGGGGGTTTCGCCAAGTTTCCTTATCGGGCACGTGGGATATTGGGGCTATGCTTTTAGCCAGGTTATATTCGGCGACAAGGCGCAATCGCTCGACCTTTGCAATTCAGCCCTTGCAGCCGGCATGAGAATTACTCTTCACAGCGACAATGAGGTAAGTCCATTGGGGCCTCTGCGGATGATGGAACAATCCATTACCCGGATAATGGAAGAGAATACAGCAAGTATTGAAGTATTAAATGCTGCCGAATGCATTACACCCGAGCAGGCCTTAGTTGCTGTTACTTATGATGCGGCCTGGCAATGTTATGCCGATCAATGGGTTGGGTCATTAAACCCAGGCTACTTTGCCGATTTCGTTATATTAGCTCAGGATCCGCTTTCATTAACTACCCAATCCTCACAATATATGAAAATGCGCAATATCCCGGTATTGGAAACTTGGCTGGGCGGTGTGCCTGTGTATACTGGAGAGTCATAATATCCCCCGCTGTCAGTAGACTTCGGACGGTTATGTAAGCCAATAGGATACTACAAACCAATTCGAAGGTAGTAAGTCCGAGCCCTGCTCCCGCTACGAAAGCTAAAAGCCTCCAATCGAAAGATTTGAGGCTTTTTTGTGTTTGGGATATTTTGTAAGTTGGTGGTGCGGTGATAACACCCACCGTAGGCTGAAGAGCTGCTGACAAATTATCGCAAAAAATATAAAAAGAAAACGCACAATCACCTTGAAAATGGGGAAAACCGAAGAGCGTAAGCAGAAAGATTAAATATTAAAAAATAAAAATTATGAGAACAATTAACCCATGGATCAACTTCAACGGAAATGCTGAAGAAGCATTCACTTTTTATAAATCAGTTTTTGGCGGAGAGTTCGCAAAGATTATCCGCTTCAAGGACTTAGCAAGCGCTGAATTTCCGGTAGCAGGAAATGATGAAAACAAGATAATGTACATTGCCTTGCCAATTGGCAAACACAATGTGTTAATAGCCAATGACGTTCCCGAATTTATGGGACGGGTAAACGAAAGCGAAAACAGGTCTAAAATATTAGTTAGTGCAGAAAGTCGTGAAGAGGCAGACAAAATATTTAACGGACTATCAGCAGGTGGAGATATTGAAGGGGACATCGGTGACAGTCCCTGGGGTTCATATGCTGGAATGTTTAGAGACAAATATGGTATTGAATGGATTGTGGAATTTGACCCAAATTACAACGGACAAATTTAACGGAGAAAATAGCGAACACTTAACTTGCATTACCACTGCTACCGCAAGCGGGACGCTTGTGGTAGCAAGGGGGAAATATATCTTTGTATTGGGTTCAATTTAATAATCATTAAAATCGGTGCACAAAAACCTATTAGCATACATCAGGGAGCGCGCTACGTCGCCACTTACAAGTGATGAGGAGGCGTTAATTGTAGCGACTTTCCAGCCCAAAAAGCTCAGGAAAAAGCAATACTTTTTGGAAGAAGGCAATGTGTGTAAATACGTTGGTTTTATTGTAAAAGGTGCTATGAGACAATACAGCGTAGATGATAAAGGTGCGGAGCATATTGTACAATTATACATTGAAAATTATTGGGCAAGCGACCGTGAAAGTGCGCTCATGCTTACTCCATCAAGATTTAATATTGATGCCTGGGAAAACACCGAACTACTTGTTGCCAGAGTAACAGACATGCTGGACCTGATAGAAAAAGTACCGTCATTTGGACAAATGACAAGATTAATGGACCAAAGAAGTTTCATCGTTTCTCAGCGAAGATTGAATTCAACCATTAGTAATACAGCAGAAAAACGCTATGAAGAATTTGCCGATAACCATCCTCAATTTATTCAACGATTTCCTCAACATCTCATTGCTTCTTTTTTGGGCATAACTAAAGAAACTTTAAGCAGAATTAGAAAGCAAGCAAGTAAATAATTTCTATTTCAATTTTTGATTTTACGAAAGCGTTGATATTTATCAACGCTTTTTTTTATCATTTCTCATCGTTCCGGGGTGTGCTGTTGTTGCAATTTTACATCATAAAAACAAAGAGATGAAAAAGCAAACAATAGTAGTAATTGGAGCAACAGGTGCACAAGGTAAGGGTATTGTAAATGCCCTTGTAAATGAAGGCTCTTTTAATGTGAAAGCAATAACCCGTAATCCGGAAAAATATACAGGCAAGGCAAATGAAGCAGTTTATGCAGATCTAAAAGATTTGGAATCCTTAAAAGAGGCTTTTACAAATGCTTATGGTGTATTTGTGGTAACCAACTTTTGGGAAGGTGCCGATGAAATCACCCAGGGTAAAAATGCCATTGAAGCGGCAAAAGCAACGGGAGTGCAACATTTTATTTGGTCAACACTTCCAGATGTTGAGCTCATTAGTGAAGCAGGATTTGAAGTGCCTCATTTTAGTGGCAAAGCTAAGGTGGATGATCTGGTAAAAAGTGCAGGGTTCAAATATGTAACATTTGTTCAGCCACCATTTTATTATCAAAATCTTGTTGGGATGATGGGGCCACAGCCAAAACAAGATGGCACAACCGGTTGGACATTACCGATCGACCCAACAAAAAAAGCGATTCACATGTCGGACATTAATGACCTGGGAAAAGTAGTCGCCGGTGCATTTTTGCAACCCGAAAAAGTTGGAAACGGTAATTACCTTGCCCTGGCAACCGGTTTGTACAGTTTTAATGATATCCTAGAAGCCTATAAAGCCAATGGTAAAGAGTACAGCTTTTCACAGGTACCGGCCGAAGTATTTTCAACTTTTTTTGAAGGGGCAAAAGAGTTAGCCGAGATGTTTGGGTATTTTGAAAAACACACTTATATGGGACCAGGTTCAACATCACGAATTGAATTGGCAAAAGAAACCGCTACCCATAAATTTGTGCCGCTCCAGGAATGGCTGAGTAAAAACAATTAAGAAAACGAGTTTCTCAACAAAAGGCAATAGTGCTGCAGTAGGCCGCTATCAATCCAACGAATGTTAGCTACAAAGCGCAAAATGCTATTTCCCCCAAGTCTTCTAAGAAATAGTTTGAGAAACGCTCCTTGAGGGCTATGAAAGCTAAAAGCCTCCAGTCGAAAGATTGGGGGCTTTTTTGTGTTTGGGATGGTAAACACAATGTGTTAATAGCCAATGACGTTCCCGAATTTATGGGACGGGTAAACGAAAACGAAAACAGGTCTAAAATATTAGTTAGTGCAGAAAGTCGTGAAGAGGCAGACAAAATATTTAACGGACTATCAGCAGGTGGAGATATTGAGGGGGACATCGGTGACAGTCCCTGGGGTTCATACGCCGGAATGTTTAGAGACAAATATGGTATTGAATGGATTGTGGAATTTGACCCAAATTACAAGGGATAAATTTAACAGAGAAAATAGCGAACACCTAATTTGCATTACCTCCGCTACCGCAAGCGGGACGCTTGCGATAGCAACGAGACTTTTCTATTTAACCCAATTTTTTTCGCATCCATTTCCGAACCGGCTCATCGTACCATTTCAAAGTGATATACGCCAGGACAATCGCACCGATCAAAATAGCTAAAGCATAAGGCCAGGCCTGTACAATGGTTACGCCTTTGTTATTGCTGATCCATGCCACATAAAAGTAAACCAGCGGATAATGTACCAGGTAAAGCGGATAGGATATATCACCCAGGAATTTGCATATTTTGTTCTCTGTTTGAGTTTGTATTATGCCGCTGGCGCCAAGGTATACGATAAGCGGAAAAACAATAATGATGCAAACAGATTCGTAGATCCCGTTCATCCAAAGATGTTCAGCACCGCCAATGCGTGGCATATAAAGTACAATAGCGATTAAAAGGCTGCACCATAAAAAGGCATTTTTAATTGGAGTCGGTTTAACTACGCGCGACAGTAACAGGCCGGCAAAGAAAGGGTACATGGTGCGGGTTAGCCCAATGCGTACCTGCTCCACATTTAGTGTCCAGCCACCACTTACGTCACCGTTCGTGATCGCCAGGTGTGCGAGTGCGATAGCAGCGATGCCTACCAGGATACTTAATGCCGTTTTGGAAAACTTCCGGATCCAGACAGCATAAAGAATGTTGGCAATGTATTCAAAAAATAAAGACCATCCCACGCTATTCAGGGGGTGCATCTCCTGCCAGCCACGTATATCAAGCGATAATGGCACGGGCAGGATAGTATAACCGATCAGCATCACCAGCAGCATCTTCCAGGCGGGAATAGTATGAATAAGTGGCCATAGCGTAGAATCCGTGAAATAGAATCCGACAGCGCCGAGGGTCATTCCCAAAACCACCATTGGCTGGAGACGTTCGATACGGCGTTTGAAGAAACTACCGACCGTCATTTTATGCCATCTGTCGTCATAAGCGTAGCCGATCACAAAGCCCGAGAGCAGGAAAAAGAAATCGACAGCCAGGTATCCGTGATTAACTATGATATCCAGATGACCGCTCCCCAGCGGTTCGGTTAGGTGAAAGGTAACTACGATGATGGCTGCAACACCGCGTAAACCATCCAGTATGGGGTAATGGGGTTTGGTGATCAGTATATTATTGTCCATGTACAGGATTAGAGTTGGTCGGTATTCATGGGTCGCACATATTGATGTTTTACCCAAATCGTAAAAATAAGTAAAAGTGTTACCGGGATATCTTCGTATTGTGTCAAAGTTCATGCATATCGTCTCATTTTCGCTAAAGGCCTGATGGAGTCAATCAGGGGGAGAGATTGGTCCGATTGGGGCTACAAACATCAACAGCCCTCAAATTGAAACATTTGAGGCTGTTGATGTTTTGGGTATTTTGTGGGTTTACACTTTGTGGGCCAATATATTGCGATTTTTTATATAATTAATTGTCAATATTTTATAAAAATGTAAACCCTGAAAAGCGTTCAGCCTGTGGTCGGTGTTATCACCGCACCATAGGCTAAAAGCCTCGAATAGAAGTATTCGAGGCTTTTAGCTTTGAGCTATTTTATGGTTTACACTGTAACCATGATATTTGCTGATTTTAAAATGCAATAGCCTGTTAATCAGTTTTTTATAAATATGTTAACCATAAAAAGTGTAAACCATGATTTTATCGCTGTATCCTTTTCCGGATGCGGCTCAAAGATGGGTTTTTGATCCCGAGGTACGAGGAAATATGATATGCCGGTATGCGGTTAACAATATTGGGGTGTTCGTCCAAAAGCCTGACGTACCGTTGCTCGTGCGTAAAAAACAATAATTCCTCGGCCCGCGACTGCGAATAGGTAAAGAACAATTCTGCCAGCAGCCTGCCAAATATGGCCCAGTTTGGATGAGTTTCGTATAAGCTAATAAGATCGTGATACGTGATATAAACTATTTCACAATCCTCCATCGCCTGAATGAAATAATGACATGCGTTACGGGTAATGAAACTCCGGAAGGATACGATAAATTGATTCTCTGAAAAGAAAAAAATGTTCGTCTCCGCGCTTGTGTCGGGATGGCTGTAATAGATCCGGAAAATTCCCTTAACTACCAGCCCCAGATCATTACAAACCATGTATTGCATATTAAAAAAATCGCCTTTTTTAATTTTGCGGGATTTCCAAAAGGCATTGCCGTCGGCAATGTCTTTTTCGGTTAAAGCGGCAAACGTTGTCAAATGCGCTTTCAGTATTTCATGATATTCGCTCATAGTGTCAGGCTTTTTAGCAAGTATAAAAATAATCAGACTGCCTTTTCAAGTCCTCTTATAGTTTTTGACAACCGGATAGCAGCGAGCAGGAAATAAAAAGCGCCAAAAGCCGAATAACCAGCCAAATTGCTGATGCCCATTGTTGGCGACTTTGCCATAGCAATGAATACACTTCCGGCCAGCATAGATTGACCACCACTAATGATCATTGGCCATTGTCCGCCCAATTCTTTCCGGCGACGAAGGCCAAGTATAAGTTGTATAAGACCGGTTACGATAGCCCACACACCAAAAACCATCAGCGCTGCAGGAACGCCCTTTTGTAAAGCCAGCGCCACGCCAATGGTGGTGAGGATGCCAATAGCCATGTTTACATATTGCGGCGTTTTTGATGTGTGTGGTGGATTGGCCTTAATGTCCAGATAGGTGGCAATAACATCCCAGACCGGATAGATAATAAAAAGTATAGAGGTAATGCTGCTATTAGTTTTAACGAAAACGGAGATCAGGATAACCCAGATAACAGAAAATGCAGTACGTGCAAAGTAGAGGCTGCGCAGCGATCTGGCAGTTTGAACAGTAGTTGTTGAGTCGGTAGTTTTTATTGATTCAATTGATGAGTTCATGACGTTATTTATGTTTTTAAAGCAAATGTAGCCGCTAATGGTCTGGCATTTTTTCACTTAAGTGAAAACCGAAGCAGCTACTTACTTAGCTAAATATAATCTTGCTTTAGCTTAAGGTAATTTTACCCATCTGTGATGAACGGTACGCTGAGATGCTGTTTTGTTTTGGGATATTTTGTATGTTAGTGAGGTGATAACACCGACTACAGGTTAATTCATAATTTAGGGTTGATTAAGCAACAGAGCTATCAGCAGTTATCTTATATTTTTAAATTAAATCAGTATTTATTAGAGTGTCAATTAATTTTATAAACAAAAAGGTATCCATCATTTTATCATTAATGTGCATGATAACAGCATGTGATTGGGGAAGAACGCCGAGCAAAGAACGATTTGAAAAAAATGCACACATTATTATACCCGCAGAGGCAAAAATACTGCGGGATGAATATCAGGACATGGGATCAGATTACGCTATTTACTATGCAATAAAGCTTCCCCAAAGTGCTTTAGATGCATTTGTTATTAGTATAAAGCGGTCGGATTATTACAATGATACTGTAAGTCAACAAAGGGTAACTGATTACACCATGTTTAAAGGAAAGAATGGCGACAAAGCGGTTTGGCGCAAATCATCCCAGGGGTACAAGTTTTATAAAAGAATTGGAGAAATTAATTTTACAGAATATAACATAGATTTAGATACCGCTTCAGGGGTAGTTTCATTTAAAGAGGCTGCTAATTAAGGGTCTAAAACTTATCCTGCGTATTTAGTGATGGGTGATAACACCGATCAAGGGTTGAATCTCTAAACTTAATTAGCTCAATCAATAATCTTAATGCTTGCAAAAATACCAACTCCCCGTAGTATGAGTGTTTTATGGACGTCAATATTTACATAGGGGTTTCGCCGTTTGTCTTCTACTACCATAAAAATGTTGGTCACCTCTGAGATGACGTGCCAGTCTGCCGGTACTTTGATCCAGATCTCGCCGAAAAGCTGGGTGCTATCCAATATTACAGCGCCACTTATATCAGCATTACTAAAATCAACCGTTGTTTTGCCAAATACATTCGTGAGCTGGCCAAACTGGAAATCCTTTGACAGAATATGTTTTTTTACCTCACCAAATATAGCGGTGGTGTTGATGTAGTTATCAATCATGGCGTTTTAATTTTTTTAATTCATTCAAAAGTAAGATGGCCAATGACTTGCCATGAAAAGAAAATTGGCGATATGGTCAAAGATGTCGGTAAATGACGGATTTCCTGCGGTAAAGGATTTATCCCTTTCAGCCCCAAGCAGGACGTTTGCGGTACCATATTAAAAAAGGCTCTCAATAATCTGAGAGCCTTTTTTAATATGGTATTTACCCCAGCCAATACACGTTATGCATTTTTCAGATACTCGTTGAAAAAATCAATGGTTCTTTTCCAGGCAAGTTCTGCGGCCGCTTTGTCATAACGGGGAGTAGTATTGTTATGAAAGCCATGGTTTGCATTTTCATAAATATAAGCCTGGTATTTTTTACCATTCGCCTTTAAGGCGGCTTCATAAGGAGGCCAACCCTCGGTGATCCGTGTATCCAGTGCAGCATAGTGCAAAAGCAGGGGTGCCTTGATTTGAGGAACATCGGCAATGGCCGGCTGACTTCCGTAAAATGGAACGGCTGCTGCCAGCTCCGGAATCCGCACGGCCATCATGTTAGCAATTCCGCCGCCATAGCAAAAGCCCACAACACCTACTTTGCCATTGCAATCTTTGTGGTTTTTTAGGTAATGGAACGCATCTATAAAATCCTGTTCCATTTCGCCTTTGTCGCGCTTGCTCTGCATCGTACGGCCTTCGTCATCATTGCCAGGATAACCACCCAGCGGTGTCAACGCATCAGGCGCAAGGGTAATAAACCCAGCCAGGGCAGCTGTTCTTGCCACATCCTCAATATACGGGTTTAACCCGCGATTTTCATGAACCACCACTATACCCCCGAGTTTAGCTTTCGCATCGGCTGGTTTTGACAGCAGGGCTTTAATTGTTCCGCCTCCTTTGGGTGATGAATAGTTGATGTATTCCGATTTTAAGCGTGGGTCATCCGCCTTAACCTGAACATTAGCTTGGTAATTAGGCATCAGGAAACTCATCAACGCAGGTACGGTTAAGCCGCCCACGGCATAAAGGGAAAGCTTTTCAACAAACGCGCGGCGATTTAAACGATTGTGCGCATAGTCATCATAAAGATCAAACACTTCCTGCTTGATATCTTCTTTATTTATCTGGCTCATATGTTTTGGATTTGAAGGCTATATTCAAATTTAGTTATTCAAGGTAATTGTTTTTTATTAAGGCAGTAACAGTGTCGTTACTTATCTATTCCCTCAACCTTCTCTGAACGACTTTTGTTTACCCAATTATATACTTGTTGATCATTAGTTGTAATGTAAAAACTTATCATACATTTGCAGCCCATCAAAACAGTGCGGGATGGAGCAGTTGGTAGCTCGTCGGGCTCATAACCCGAAGGTCGTAGGTTCGAGTCCTGCTCCCGCTACAAAGTCGCTTTACGAAAGTAAAGCGACTTTTTTTATTAAAGACTATTTCTTTATTTCATAGTGCAACTCCACTATTCCATTTTTGTAGGCTGTTGCGTCCTTCAGGTGCAATGTTTGTTCTTGCCCGATATGATCAAAAAACAGTTTTCCTTCACCTAAAACAATGGGTATAATGGATACCCTTATTTCGTCTGCTAACTTTAAACGGATCAGATCTTTGGTCAGTATAGCGCCACCTACCATCCAAACATTCCCGTAGTTCGGTTTTAACCGTTCATTCACAAAATTATTCAGATCCCCCGAATAAAATTCGACGTTCTGTCCATCAACCGGCAAATTTCTGTGCGTTAATACGATGACCGGGACATCGCCATAAACCCACCCGTAAGATTTTGAAAGTTTTAGTGCGTGCTCGTACGTATGGGAACCCATCACATAACAATCTATAGATTTCAGGAATTCCGCCATATCCTGTTCTGTCAGCGTAGTTCCTTTCTCATAGGAGTCAATGGTCTCGAACCATGAAACGCTATTGTCTTTTTTCGCGATGAATCCGTCAAGGCTCGAAACCATGTGGATGGTTAATTTGAATGCGTTATTCTCCATTGCGGTAAGCATTGTTGAGGTATTTTCGCTGCTGTTAAAGCAATATAAATAAAAACGAGACACGCCGGAAATTAAACCTGTGTTTTGCTCATTTGCTGATTAATTGTCAAACCTTATTACTGAATTTGGGGCAGGGTGCTCCTTGTGTACTAATGTCGGTGTTGAGTTTAGTACAGGTGCCCAGGGCTTTTTTCCAAAGGCGTTTAAATCAGGATAGGAGCCTAAAAGCGTAAAATTTTCAAACTCAAACGGGATTCCCTCTGCCCCCAATGGAGAGTTTTCCAGGGCTATATGAAGATGTAAATGAGGCCCGGTTGTTTGTCCCGTAAAACCTAAAGAAGCGATCACCTCACCTTTTTTAACCTTTTGACCGGGTTTAACTTTTATACTTCCGGGTTTCAGATGCTCGTAAAACACAAATTGATTGTTGCCTATCTTGATGGAGATATAGTTACCCGTTGCGTTCTCGGGCGGTGGGGATTGGTATTTAGAAATAGTTGCGCTCTCCGGGAAATCATTTTTAACCGAAGCGATAACACCATCGCTTACCGCCAGAACATTACTGCCGTAACCATACCAGTTGCGGATGGTGTCTTCATTATGGTCAGTATACCTGCCTTTGTTATCCAATTTTATAAAATCAATAGCAAACCGACCGGGAAGCCGGGCGGTTCCATTTACGGTATAAAATACACGGCGATGCCCCGTTATCCATGATGGTTCATAAATAGCAGCCCACGGGCCGCTGCGTACCGGAGGACCGATGATCAATGGAGCTTTCGGCACTATTTCTATCCGGGCTCCTTTTACCGAAACGGATATTTTTTTGTTCGCATTTAACAGGTCAAATCCAAGCTGGTGAATTAAATGCATAGCGGTATTTCCGACCGGTAAATTAAGCTCCAGATAAATTACCCCCATTGAGCCCGGTGGTAATATAAGGTTGTCGGCATTGGAGGATGCACCAACCCTTTTAACACGGTCCTTTAAATTAACTTCATCACCGTAGAAAATAGTAGAAGAGTCTGTGGCATTTAGCACGCTAAGGTTTTTTAACTTCAGCGAATCCTTTGCGAAATTGGTTATATGAAGTTCATAATAAATGGCTGGCCTGCCATTAATAGCAGTTGGTGCCGAAACAAAGGGAACGCGCATATCAACAGTGGTTTGGTATTGTTGAGCATAGCCTTTTCCAAAAGTGAACGTAAGCCAAATAGCAATACAGAGGATATATTTATTTTTCGGAGGCATTAAAAGAGAATTACTTATTGTTGATACTAAAATTAGCATAATTAAAACGATGCTCTCAAACATTTTCAACCAGTATACCTGAATATTCAACCACAGTTGTACAGGGATTATAAATTGATGCTAAATAAATATTAATGGCGGTGCAACGTATTTGGTAAAAAGGGGGTCTTATGTAAGAAATAAACCAATATCAAATCATATGAAAACATACTTTTTACTATTTGCCCTTGCCTGTAGTGCAACTGCTGCTATGGCACAGGATGATAGCAGAACACCATACCTTACCAAATCATTAAGTAGCGATGCCATTAACCGGGTTGTAGTAAATACCTCGGCCGGTGGTATTTTAGTTAGTGGCAGAAGCGGCGAGGCCGCGCGGGTGGAAGTTTACATTAAGGGTAATAATGGTCGCGAACTTTCAAAAGAAGAGATCAAAAAACGCCTTGACGAAGATTATGACCTGAGTGTTTCGGTTACCGGGCATGAGGTTCGTGCTATTGCAAAAAACAAACATAATTTTTCTGATTGGAAAAGACAGATGAGCATATCATTCAAAATATATGTTCCTGAACAAACATCTACAGATCTTAAAACCAGTGGTGGTGGTATCAGCCTGGATAACTTAAAAGGAAATGAAAGTTTTACTACCAGTGGCGGCGGCTTGCAGATAGACAGGCTTAGCGGAGTAGTTCGAGGTGAAACCAGTGGTGGTGGCATACACGTTTCTAATTCCGGTAACGATATCAACCTGGAAACCAGTGGCGGCGGCATTGTTGCCAAAAACTGCACTGGGAAAATTAAACTGGAAACATCTGGCGGCGGTTTGCAGCTGGATAACCTGAATGGTAATATCAACGCTAATACCAGCGGCGGCGGTGTGCAGGGTAACAATATAACCGGCGAACTGATCACCAGTACCTCTGGCGGCGGTATCGATTTAAGACAAATGGATTGTAGTTTAAATGCTTCAACCAGCGCTGGCAGTCTGCATGCGCAAATGAAAAGGGTTGGTAAATATTTAAAGCTGGATGTGAGCTCCGGGAATATCGACCTGGAGTTGCCATTAAAACAGGGACTTAGCCTGGACATCCGGGGCGACCGGATTAATTCTGGAAAAATAAACGGGTTTAACGGCGAGTGGGAAAAAGACCATGTGCGCGGAACAGTGAATGGTGGAGGTGCATCTGTTAGTGCCGATGCTTCAAGTGGAAATGTGAATGTGAAGTTTAATTAATACATTTTTGAAATAATACCGCAATAAAGGCGGCTCCCGGACATCCGGGAGCCGCCTTTATTATTTAAAAGTTTATTTGTACAACTGTTTTTATGTAAGGTAAAACAACCTGTTGAATTTTAAATCGCACAGTATTAGCTTTTTAAATATTATAATACTTAGCTGATTAAACCAACTAATATTATCGTTGTCATACTCCCGATTTATAAAAAAACATTAACCTTTCAAACACAATTTTATGTACAAAAAACTCCTGCTGGTAGTATTATCAGTTATTACTCTTCAAGCGGCTAAAGCACAAACAGAAAAAGGCAATCAACAATTAGGAGCAACTTTAGGTTTCTCAACCTCAACCTCCAATAGTCAAAGTTATTTGAGTTATAGTAATACCTACACTGGAAATGTAAAAGGCAAAACAACATCCTATTCTATATTTCCAAGTTATAGCTATTTTATTGCTGACAAGTTAGATCTTGCTGTTGGTTTAGGGTACGGTTATAATCATATGACCAATAATCCTAATGATAATAATTCCAACAGCGACAGTAGAAACTACTTTGGTACCATGTCTTTACGAAAGTATTTTTTATTCGATAATAAAATAGGCATCCGTACCGGGCCATACTTTACTTATCAAAAAACCAAAAATTCCTATGCGTATTCAAGTAATAGTGCAAGCTATAGCTCTGATAATTATGGCGGAGGCTTAGGTATGGACTTTGTTTATTACCCGGCAAAAAATATAGGTCTTGCAGCAGGTTTAGCCAATTTGAATTATACACACTCAAAAAACAAAGGAGATACGCTTGGCTCATCTGATAATTTTAATCTAAGTTTTGTTAATAACCTTCAACTATCCGTTTATTACGTATTCGGAAAATAATTAAATCCTAAAACCAAACCACAATTAGGCCTTAGATCGATGAGATTTAGGGCTTTTTTGTTTTCTGGATGGCAAAAAGGGTATAAAATTATTTATAAAAAACAAATTAGAAACCTCGTTTTATATCATTAATTAATTGATAATGAGAATTTTAAAAAATAAAATATTTATATTTTAAATAAATAAATATGACGCTGATTATAGGATGATAAACTTTGTTGCTAACCAATTAATCAAAGCCGGTTTTTAATTCTAAAATATGCGTAGATCTATACTCGTTGCAGCGTTCATGCTCCATGCTGTGCTTTTTGTTCAGGCACAGGAAATAACATCACCCGATAAAAACCTTACGCTCAAATTTGAGCTGCAAGGGAATGGTGTACCAACCTATCAGCTCCATTACAAACAAAGAGAGGTGATCAAGCCCAGTAAACTCGGTTTAGAAACTAAAGATGTGCCATCGTTCCTGGAGGGCTTTACTATTACCAAAACAGAACAAAGCACATTTGACGAGTCATGGAACCCGGTTTGGGGCGAAGAGAAAACCATCCGTAATCATTATAATGAATTACTGGTGACGTTAACACAAAAAGCCGTTCAGGACAGGTATATCCGTATCCGCTTCCGTCTGTTTAATGATGGCCTGGGTTTCCGGTATGAATTCCCGTCGCAAAAAAATCTGAACTACTTTATTATTAAGGAAGAGCATACGCAGTTTGCTTTAACAGGTGACCATAAAGCGTTTTGGCTGCCCGGCGATTTTGATACACAGGAGTATGAAACAGTAACATCAAATCTTTCAGAAATACGGGGTAAAATGAAGGCTGCCGTTACACCCAATGTATCGCAAACCACCTTTTCGCCAACGGGAGTACAAACACCATTGATGCTGAAAAGTAAAGATGGTCTGTACATCAACATACATGAAGCTGCGCTGATTGATTATTCCTGCATGTCATTAAACCTGGATGATAAGAATTTTGTGCTCGAGTCATTTTTAACGCCCGATGCTATTGGCGATAAAGGTTATATGCAAGCCCCAACACAATCGCCATGGCGCACCGTGATTGTGAGCGATAAAGCCGCAGGCATACTGGAATCAAGACTGATCTTGAACTTAAACGAGCCAACCAAATACAAAGATGTATCCTGGATAAAACCCATTAAATACGTAGGCGTATGGTGGGAAATGATCACCGGTAAAAGTACCTGGGCCTATACCGACCTGGAAAATGTTCAGCTGGGTGTAACCGATTATTCCAAGACCAAACCCAATGGCAAGCATGGAGCCACTACACAGCATGTAAAAGAATATATCGACTTTGCAGCTAAAAACGGTTTCGATGCCGTACTGGTTGAAGGCTGGAACCAGGGCTGGGAAGACTGGTTTGGCAAAACCAAAGATTATGTATTTGATTTTGTAACCCCTTACCCCGATTTTGATGTAAAAGAACTGCACCGTTATGCCGCCGAAAAAGGGGTGAAGATCATTATGCACCATGAAACCTCAGGCTCGGTACGCAACTATGAGCGTCACCTGGATACAGCGTATAAGTTTATGGTAGAGAATGGCTACAACGCCGTAAAAAGCGGTTACGTTGGTCAGATCATCCCGCGGGGAGAGCATCATTACGGACAATGGCTGGTAAACCATTACCTGTATGATATTACTAAAGCCGCCGAATATAAAATTATGGTGAACGCGCATGAGGCAATAAGGCCAACAGGATTGTGCCGCACCTACCCGAATTTAATAGGCAACGAGGCCGCCAGGGGAACAGAGTACGAAGCGTTCGGCGGCAACAATCCCGATCATACCACTATTTTGCCTTTCACCAGGCTCATGGGTGGTCCGATGGATTATACCCCGGGGATCTTTGAAACACAGTGCAGCGTTTACAATCCCGAGAATAAATCATTTGTACACACCACATTGGTACATCAGCTGGCCTTGTATGTAACCATGTACAGCCCACTGCAAATGGCGGCCGATCTTCCTGAAACCTATAATAAATACATGGACGCTTTTCAGTTCATCAAAGATGTTGCTGTTGATTGGGACGAGAGCCATATCCTGGAGGCAGAGCCCGGCGATTATATCACTATCGCTCGTAAAGCTAAAAATAAAGAAGAGTGGTACATCGGCAGTATTACCGACGAAAACCCGCGCATAGCCAATATTACATTTGCGTACCTGCCCAAAGGCAAAACTTACGAAGCAACTGTGTATGCCGATGGTAAGGATGCCAGTTATGATAAAAACCCGAAAAGCTATGCTATCCGGAAGATCAAAGTAACGTCTAAAACTATACTGAAACAACCTGTTGCCTCCGGCGGTGGCATGGCCATCAGTATCAAATAAAGGATGAGTGCAGAGAGATAGGTGACCGAAATATATTAGTTTAAGGGGAACCCGCTATTTATAGCGGGTTTTTTTATGCGAGATTCATCATAACGCGATCACCTGATTTTTGCTGCACGGCTTTTTTCCTATCTTGCAGTTTTTGAAAACAGAAATGAAGAGACTTTCCTTATTAACGTTATTGAGCTTTTTAACAGCTACTTTAACATTCGCGCAGCAACCAGACTTTATTGAAAACAAGCTCGACGCTTATATTAAGCAAGGCTTAAAAGACTGGAACCTTCCGGGCTTGGCCATTGCCATTGTAAAAGATGGAAAAACAGTGATCATGAAGGGCTATGGCGTGCGGGACATCAAAACAAATGAACCGGTTGACGAAAACACCTTGTTTATGATAGCCAGTAACAGCAAGCTATTTACCGGTACGGCATTGGCGCAGTTAGATGTGGACAAGAAACTGTCGCTTGATGATAAGATCACCAAATATTTTCCGGGTTACTCGGTATATGATGCCTCAACCACACCTTTGCTTACTATAAAAGATTTGCTGGGCCATCATTTAGGCACAAAAACATTCCAGGGTGATTTTACTTTTTGGAATACTACCCTATCCCGCCAGGAAATTATGAACCGGATGAAACTCCTGAAACCATCTATGGAGTTCAGACAAAGCTTTGGTTATTGCAATAGCTGTTTTTTAACCGCGGGCCAGGTGATACAGCAGGTTACCGGTAAACCCTGGGAAACGTATATTCAGGATAGCATCCTAACCCCATTGGGTATGAGCAATACCTATCCCCTAACGGTGGGTATAGCGGCACGTAAAGGTGTTTCCAAGCCATATACCAATGCTTTTACCGGTCAGATGGTTGAATTGCCGTATGACCAAGTGGATAATCTGGCACCGGCAGGCAGCATTGTAAGTAATGTAAAAGACGTGGCCAAATGGCTCACTATGCAACTGGATAGCGGCCGATATGAAGGCAAACAGATCATCGCCTGGAAAGCGCTCCAAAAAACCCGCGACGAAAATACGATTCTGGGCAGCAGGGCATCGGCGGTTTATCCAACCCACTTCCGGGGATACGGCCTTGGTGTTTTTGAGGCGGATTATAATGGTAAACAGATTTTCTGGCATACCGGCGGCGCGAATGGTTTTGTAACCAATACCTGTTTTGTCCCCGAAGAAAAACTGGCTATCACCATATTAACTAATAACGATAACCAGAGCTTTTTTGAAGCCCTGCGTTACCAGATATTGGATGCTTACCTGGGCGTGAAATATGTAGACCGCAGCCAGGCTATGTTGAAAGGCTTTAATCCCGATCAGAAGGAAACGGTAAAGAAAACAGATGATATGCTGGCGCGTGTAAAAGGAAAAGCTCCGGAGCTGCCACTTGCTGCTTACGCAGGCAAATATCAAAACCCGCTTTATGGCCAAATGGAGGTATCTGTAAATAAAAAGGACTTGTTAATAAAATTCAGCAATCATCAATACCTCACCGCTTCCTTGAAATATATGGACAATGGCGAATGGATACTGGCATACAACAATTTGGCCTATGGTATTTTCCCGCTGAGGTTTAAAACCGATGGCAGTAAAGTAGTATCTACAGAAATTAAAGTGAACGATGGATTGGAGTATGATCCGTATTTGTTTGCGAAAGAGAATTGAGAGACAGAACACATTTTCTATCTAAACAGAAATAAAACACGTCATTGCGAGCGCAGCGTGGCAATCCCTAAAATACAGAGCGGCTCTACAAATCGGGGATTGCCACGCTGCGCTCGCAATGACACTATATTTTTACGCTTTTAACGTGTTGCCCCTGGTTTATTAATAAAGCCAGCTTTGGATAACGCCTTGCTGACGTCCCCTGGCGATACATTTTCTGCCCGGTATATAACCCTGTCGTTACCCAACCAAACCTGTTGAGCCGATTTCAGATCGACCAGGTAATAAAGAAATAAGAAATTCGGATTGCTTTCTGTTACCGTGTCATTGTGATGGGTTGTTGATGTTTGCGAGCCCCAGGAAGTGCTTAAGCCAATAATCAAAACAGCATCGGCACCATTGCTTCGTAACTTATCCAGGTAATCGGCATAGGAAACATTTTCATGTATTTTAAACACATCTGATGACTTGATGATGCTTGTTCCCGGAGAGGATAACTTACCTGCAAATTTATCTTCGATAGTTGTCCGTATCTGCATGTCTTTCAAATTATTAAAAACAGGATTTACGATACTGTCAAAAGATTTTTTACTGAAGTCTCTGAGTTCGGCATGTGTATTGATAACCGTGAGCGCTATTTTTTTGTAAGGATGATTGGCTTGGGTAGAGGTAACCGTTTTAAGTGTTGAGCTGCAGCCTGCGCCTAAAGAGATGGACAATAATAAGGCGAAATATTTTACTGCGCCTGGCATAGTAAAAATGAGAGGAGATTTGAATAAGGTCATATAACTTATATTAAATATATAATATGAGTTATAAATAATAAAAGGGTTTAAATGGGATGGCGCATGTAACCGTACTATTACAAACTAATTGTCTCTTAAAAAGAGATGCCTACCCCTCCCTGTACCCTAAAGCCGCTGTTTACAGCCTCGTTCATCTGGGTTTTATCAATCTGTCCGTTGTTGAGGTAAAGCTCATCGGTACCATTACCGGTTTGCCAGTTAAAATATCCGCCCCCGGCATGTATGCTGAGATTGCGGTAGATGGTGTATACAAACTGTCCGCCGGCATCAATCCCATAACCGCTGGCATGATGACGGTAGCTAACCGGGTGCTGAAAAGTTTGGATCAGGTTCCAGTTGGCTTTGCTATTATAATTAACCTGGTTATAGGTAACATCGGCAGCAAACTTTAAATTTTTGATGATGCGTACAGATGAGGTTACTTTTAAAAAGGCTCCTTTCCAGTTAGGTTGATAGGTGCTGTTCAAATCAGGAAAATTGCCGCTACGGTCCAGTAAATGCAAGGACTGTTTGCTCATGGTGTACCCCACATAAGGTATCAGGCTAAAACGCTCGTTGTTGATCAGGATAAAACCAACCCCGGCATTCCACAAAGAGGTATTACCCTCATCGGCATTAAATGTTTCGTGATAAGTTGGGTTGGTACGGTTATCGGCTCCATAATCGGTATCGTTTACAGATCCTGATGATATAGATTGCCGGTTATAGCTGGCATACAGGGAAAATTGTTTCCACAGATTCCATTGTACGTTGGCGGCTATGCTTTGCCCGCCCAGGTGCTGCCATTTAAGCTCCGAATAAATATTGGGGTTTTGACCGTTAAGATTCCCGGCTATCGACCAGTGAAAACTTTGCTGCTGATATCCTGTGGATAAGGATATCTGCAATTTTTTTTCGATAGATTGGGCATACAAACATGATATGCCTGTGGCAAGCGCGAAGCAAAAACCTATAAATTTTTTCATCAGGTAAATAAAAAGCCTGCCTTTGAGGTAAGGCAGGCTAAATATAAAGATTAGGTTATTGATTTACACCAAAGGCTTCCCAACCGGAGGCCGTTGCCCGGGTACAGGTCATAGGCTGAGTGCCATTCTCGCTCGAGATGAACTTGCCATTATTTCCTCTGAACGTAACTTTACCGTCTGTTGTCGCGACCCAGTCAAATTTCTCCCAGTCGCTAACAGTGGTACGGTTACAGGTGATGGCTTGTAGGCCATTTTCTGAAGACACGTATTTGCCCTGGCTTTGCAGCGCAACTTTGCCGCCGCCGGCATCAACCACGGTAAAAGTTTCCCATGCCGAAGCTGTTGGGCGGTTGCAGTTCATGGCCTGAGTCCCATTTTCACTGCTTACATACTGGTTGTTGAAACCTTTAAGGGTAATGTTTTGGCCAATTGGCGGGTTTGACGGAGGTGTGGTGCCCGAAAGATCATACACACGTACATAATCAACCTGCATGTTGCAAGGCAGGGCGCCGTCGTTAATGGTATTGCCCGGCAAATCGCCGCCGATAGCCAAATTCAGGATAATAAAGAACGGATTGTGGAAAGCACCTGTATTGTTGATGTTGTTGGCAATATTGCCGGTTACATACAGGGTATTATCCACATACCAGCGGATAGAATTGGTATCCCACTCCACAGCGTAGGTATGGAAACCGGTAGGACTGGTTGTAGTGCTGCCGCCATATTGGGTATGCTGATTGCCACCAGCAACGGCCCAGTGCATGGTTCCTAATATGGTGCTGGAAGTATTCACCTGCTCCATAATATCAATTTCACCGCAGCTTGGCCATGGCGTGCCATTGTTAATACTGGCACCCAGCATCCAGAAAGCAGGCCATGTGCCCTGTACTGCAGGAAGCTTGATGCTTGCTTCAATACGACCATAAGTTGGCTGAAACTTACCCGCAGTGGTCAGCTTAGCCGAAGTATACGGCTGGCCACCCACGGTTTGTTTGCGCGCGGTAATGGTAAGTAATCCACCCCCTACAGTAGCATTGGCCGATTGATAATACTCCTTTTCGTTGTTTACATTCGGATTGCCATTGTCGATGTTCCAATTGGCGGTGTTTACGCTGGTGCCGTTAAACTCGTCAGACCATACCAGCGTGCCTGCCCTGGGTGTACTAACCTGGGTTGGATCTGCTTGCGAAGCCGAAGGCTTGTTCAAGTCTTTTTTACATGATGCGGTAACTACCAGGAGCGCCATTACTATAAGGGCTCCTTTTACAGAAATTAAAATTGATTTCATAACGTCGGTTTATGTTAATAATTAAGTGGTTGTACAAAATAATAACAGATGATTTTTAGTGGCGACTATGGTAAGCTATATACGCGCACATAATCAACCTGCATAGTGCATGGCAATGCGCCGTCATTAATGGTATTACCGGGCAGATCGCCACCAATAGCCAGATTCAGGATAATGAAAAATGGATTATGGAAAGCCCCGGTATTGTTAATGTTATTGGTAATGTTGCCGGTTACATAATTGTTGCCATCAACAAACCATTTGATACCGGTACTGGTCCACTCTATAGCATAGGTGTGAAAGCCGGTTACGCTGGTGGTAGTGCTGCCGCCATATTGCGTATGCTGATTGCCACCAGCTACTGCCCAGTGCATGGTTCCTAATATGGTGCTGGAGGTGTTAACCTGTTCCATTATGTCCATTTCGCCGCAGCTTGGCCATGGGGTTCCGCTGTTTATATTGGCCCCCAACGTCCAGAAAGCAGGCCAGGTACCTTGTACCGCAGGCAATTTGATCCGGGCTTCAATGCGGCCATATGTTGGCTGATATTTACCCGCGGTTGTTAACTTACCCGAAGTATAGGGTTGCCCGCCAACAGTTTGTTTACGCGCGGTAATATTCAGGAAACCTCCGGATACGGTAATGTTAGACGATTGATAAAACTCCTTTTCATTATTTACGCCAGGATTGCCATTGATAATGTTCCAGTTATTAGTGTTTACGCTGGTGCCATTGAAGTCATCAGACCATAACAGTGTGCCCGCCCTTGGCGTGCTTGCCTCCGTTGGATCTGCCGGTGAAGCGGCTGGTTTGTTGAGATCCTTTTTACAGGATGCTGTTAGTGCCAGGAGTGCCATGGCTGCCACGGCTCCTTTGGAGATGTTAAAAAATGATTTCATAAGATAGGTATGTTAATAGTTAGTTTATAAGTTTTACTGGTTTACGCCAAAAGCTTCCCATCCGCTGGCTGTAGCACGGGTGCAGGTCATGGCTTGCGTACCGTTTTCGCTGGATATGAATTTGCTGTTGTTGCCACGCAGGGTAACTTTGCCATCGGTAGTGGTTATCCAGTCAAATTTTTCGGTATCAGAAATAGAAGTACGGTTACAGGTAATGGCCTGGGTCCCGTTTTCTGAGGATACATATTTACCCATAGCTTGCAGCGCGATTTTACCGCTGCCGGCATCAACTACCGTAAATGTTTCCCATCCCGAAGCTGTTGGGCGGTTACAGTTCATGGCTTGTGTGCCATTTTCGCTGCTTACGTATTGATTGTTAAACCCTTTAAGCGTGATATTGGAACCTATCGGTGCTCCGGTTCCTCCGCCGGATGATTGCGTACCCGACCATTTGAACGTGGCCACCGCGCCGGCTGCAAGGCTATAAGTAAAGGATTCTGCGCCCCATTTTACCTTAAAGCTAACTGCCGATGATCCGTTGTTCAGGGCTACCAGCACCTTGCTGCCATCTGAGTTTTTGAAAGCGACGTTTTGGATGCTGCCTGATAAATTTGATGAGATGCGAACAGCTCCCGGACGTACAAACCGTGCCGCGTGACCGATAATATAATAACCAACATTACGGGTGATAGATGTACCGCTTACCGTAATACCACCCAAACAGGTGCTGCAGCCGCCCGGTGTATGTGGGTTATTGTTAGGATCTGATGCTAGGTTCCACTCCAATACATTGCGGCTCCAGTTGCGGGTTGCGCCAATGATCAGGGTATTTACGTGCCAGGAAAGGTCGCCGCCAAAATTGCTGGGAGCGCCTACCCATTGCTCGGTAAAATAAATGTTCTTGTTGGGATAAGCATTATGAACATCTGTCAATGCTCCAATACTGCCTGAGTATAGGTGGAATGCGGAACCATCCACATAAGGATTAGCGCCTGCATCGGCCAGTACAGCTTCGGGATAATCTATCCTGTCGGTATTATGGTCATACGCGATGATCTTGGTATTCAGGCTCGCAGCGCGTAATTGTGGCCCCAGATTGTTTTTGATAAAGTTGGCTTGTTCGTTAGCCTGCATCACCATACTCGGATTGTTGTATGGGTTTAGCGGCTCATTTTGCGGGGTTATGGCATCAATGGTAATGCCTTGTGCCTTCATAGCCTGTATGTATTTTACAAAATAGCGGGCATAGGCATCATAATAAGCCGTGTTTAAACTGCCGCCGGTATAACCGTTATTGCCGGTTGTGTTCACCTTCATCCAGGTTGGGGCCGTCCATGGGCAGGCCAGGATCTTGATGGAAGGATTAATAGCCAGTATTTTTTTCAGGATAGGGATCAGGTCCTGGTTTTCCTGGCTGATGCTGAAATTGTTCATGTTTACATCGCCGGATGTTTGATTATAGGTAAAATCACTGGAGCTCAAGTCGGATGCCCCAATGCTGATACGTAAATAACTGATCCCGATTTGCCCATTGGCTGTACCAAAAAGCTCATTCAATACCGCAGCCTGATTGCCGCCAAGCCCGTTAAGCAAACCAGCGCTGCCGCCGGTTAAGGTAAAGCCAAAACCATCGATGCCCTGGTAGGTGGAGTTTTCGTCAACGGTTATGGTGGTGGCATTGGTGCCGGCATCGGCAGCAAAATTGAAACTGGTTTGGGCCTCTAACTGTTTCGACCTGTCGGATGTCGTAACCCAGGCATTTACCACTTCATTCGCGGCACGGGATACGGTTTGGGTATCCTGTCCCGGTACAGCTGCTGCAGAAGCGCGCGAATCCTTTTTACAGGAATAAAATACCCCCGCGGATAGCAGGATAAATACCGCCAGCCATTTTAAATTGTAATTGATCTTCATAAGTTGTTATTAGTTAATTGGTTTTTTGTGTATCGATCTCCACGTACGGTCCATCTGCAGCAGGCGCAAAACATCATTGGTGATTTAACCACAGCTTAAAATATTTGAAATTTTAACCCGTGTATCAAATACACCAGCGTAAATGTTTTTCAGGATGGCAGCGTTATGTACGGTTTATAAATGTTGTAACAAATTTATGTTATTTTAAATGTAATAAACAAGAAAAATATTCATAAATAACTGATTAATAATAAGTTATATTAAATTCGATACGCTTTAAACGCAGGCTCATAAACTTTATAAAAGGGCTGCTTAACGTTGCAGGGAGGGTTTTTATAAATAAAATAAATATTTGTGATACGCTTGTATCGCAATTAATTTGAAAGAAAAAAACGGGGAGGAATTACACTTGAGAGTATGGTAAAAGCTTAATAAACAACATGATGGCTTAATTAGCCGAATTGTCGATCACCAGCTTGCTCCAGCCTTTGTTTCCGGCATCTTTGATCTCTTTCTTACGGGTTTCCATCACTTTTTTAATCCGCGAGCTATAGGCCCAGCAGGTACTTTGACGGATAGAAAGGATCTCGGATAACTTATGGGATGATATTTTTCCTTTAGTGGAATACATTAAAAATATCATGTAAAAAGCCTTATTAATAGGGATGCGTGTATTTTGTAAAATGGTATAAGCTATTACCGATTCTTCATATCCACATTTGGAGCAGCGGCGGCTGTACGGCAAGTGCCCGCTGCCATAATGAGTGTTATTGCATTTGCGACAGGCATAACTATTGGCCCATTTTAAATCAGACAGAAACTTAAAGCAGGTTTCACGGTCGGGGTATATCCGGCTGAATTCTTCAAAATCAACCTCGGCCGACATTACACGGTCGTGGGTAACTTTCTCAATGTCGTTGTGTAAAATGATATTATCCTTTTCCAACAATATGTTCATCCTTGAAATTTCCTCGGCTTGCTGCTGCAGCAATTCATTAACAGACCGGAGCTCCTCGTTCTGTTCGGCTATCATGCCCGATTTTTCAACCAGCTCCTTGGTGCGTTCCTGCACCTGCTCTTCCAGGCGTTTGTTGAGTACATCTTTTAGCTCCTCATTTTGCTTCATCTGCATAATGGTGCTATGCTGGGCGTCATCCTTTTCCTTTTTCAAGATCCTTACTTTATCGCCAATGGCAAAAGAGATGAACAGCATTTCCATAATGAAACAACCGCTGAGGCTGTAATAATCAAACTCGGTAACGGGCAGCCACCACATATTAAGCGCTATACAGCTTTTGATGATAAAGCCGATGAGCAAAAAGCTATAGCCAATTACAAAAAAACGAGCGGGCTTATACCCGTTAAGCAAAGTATAGCAACCGGCATAAAAAGCAAGCGACAAGGGGATAAACTCAATGATCTTGTAATTGAACCAGCAATTGTCGATCAAAAGACAGGCTACAAAAAACAAACTGCGCCCTAAAATAATCCAGCGGATAAGTTTGTTTAAACGGGGGGCGTTTACCTTTAAATTGAGCAGCTTTTGGGTAAACAGCACCGCGAAAATACTGGCGGCAAATAAGGCTATACCGTAAGCATATTGGTTCCAGAACGGGGCGTTTGGCCACATGTATTGATAAGCTATACCATCGGCACACATTTCATATAAGCCAATGCTGATGTTGTAGGCGATGTAATACAGGTATTGTATCTGCCGCATGGCAATAAACATCATGAAGTTGTACAGGCCGAATACCAGGATCATCCCATAAAAAACACCAAAAAAGAAATACTCATCCAGCGCGTAACTGATAAACCGGCTTACCGAACGAAGTACAATAATGATGTTTACCGAATGGTTTGATTTGATCCGGACGTAATAAACGCCATCGTTATCGGTATTGGGGTTTAGGTTAAGCGTGAGGTTTTTATGCTGATAGAACCGGGCCCCGAAAGGATGCCGGCTTCCGAGGGATGTTACCAGGTAATTACCTGGTGTAATGGGCGAATAAACCGTAATACTATCAATGGTTTGATCAAAAAACTCCAGGATCCAGCTGTTTTTGGTGCCAGGGTTTTTACCGATCTTCAAACGGTACCAGTAAGCAGAACCGGGGTGTTTGGTTACGGGAGTTGGTTCGGTGTTTACTTTAAAAGCACTGGTAAGCGCCAGGTTTTTTACCTGGTTAAAGGTAAGTTTCCCGGTGGTATCTTCCAGGGATAAAAGCTGTTTATATCCAAATATATGCTGCTGTACCTTATCATTTATAGGTACTGTATTTTGCGCGCACGCGTTTATAATAAGGCACAAAAAGAGCACCTTGGTTAACAGAAATGACCGCAATAAAAGTTTCAACATGCTCACAAGCAGGTAAGGGATCTTCCGTACCGGTAATTAATAACTACTGGTACGGAAGCTGGTTAGTTTTGGTTAGTGTCAGGCCGGATACAATTATAATAGTTTTCTTTTTATTATCCTATTAAAAGTACTTAATACAGTTATTTAACGGGGTGTAAATAAGTATTATACAGTGAAATCACTGTTTTTTTGAAGCAAAAAGGGCCAAATAATCATTACTCATTGGCTAACAATGTATATTAGTATCTTTTATTGTAACACTATGAATAAAAAACGGTTCATATTTTTAATGTTTGCGGTTGTTTTGCTGCATGGCGTGGTACTGGCGCAAAATATACGGGTGGCGGCCGCGGCCAATCTACAATCGGTAATAACGGTTTTGCAAAAGGATTTTAAACAAAGAACCGGAATTACGATTGAACCTATTATTGGCTCATCCGGGAAACTGGTGACGCAGATCAGTAATGGCGCCCCTTTTGATGTTTTCTTATCAGCCGATATGAGCTTTCCCGAAACGCTGTTTAAAAATGGGCTTGCCGAAAAAAAACCGATGGTTTATGCCGCCGGGAGCTTGATCATCTGCAGTTCACAGAATATCGGGTTTACTAACTGGGAGCGTTTATTATTAAGCGCCCGGGTCAAAAAAATAGCCATTGCCAACCCGGCGATAGCTCCATATGGTAAGGCTGCTACCGAATTATTACAACAGAAAGGCATTTTAGATGATGTGGAATCCAAAGTTGTTTATGGCGAAAGCATATCGCAGGTGAACACCTATATCACCACGGGGGTGGTTGATCTGGGCTTTACCACACAATCGCTCATTAAAGAAACTGACCCTAAAACGAAGTTGTATTACCAGGTGATAGACCCTAAACTATACGAACCCATATTACAGGGGCTGGTGCTGTTAAAACATGGAGCCAGCAACCCCGATGCCGAAAAATTTTATCAGTACATATTAAGTCCGGCTGCAAAACGGATATTTACAGCGTACGGTTACCGGCTTCCATAAAAACATTTTCTGATGGATCTTTCACCCATTTGGCTCACCTTAAAACTGGCAGGTATCACCACCCTGATATTGCTGTTTGTGGGCTTACCCTTTGCCTGGTGGCTTTCCCGGGGCCGGTCTCTTTTTAAGATCATCATAGAAGCTATTATTACCATGCCTTTGGTATTGCCACCATCGGTACTGGGCTTTTATTTGTTACTGGCTTTTAGTCCGCGGCATGGCCTGGGTAAATGGCTGCAGGAAGTGTTTGATGTGCAGTTTGTGTTCTCGTTCCAGGGATTGGTGCTGGCATCGGTTATTTACAGCATACCCTTTATGGTTGGCCCGGTAAAATCGGCATTACAACAATTACCTTCGGCACTGGCCGAAGCTTCCTACACCCTGGGTAAAACCGAATGGCAAACATTCAGGTATGTTTTGCTGCCCAACATTAAACCATCATTGTTAACGGCGGCGGTACTTACTTTTGCGCATACCCTGGGCGAGTTTGGTGTGGTGCTGATGATCGGCGGCAGCATTCCCGGCGTA
This sequence comes from Mucilaginibacter sp. BGA-UO-ETr-C110, assembly GCF_059567985.1. Classification (NCBI taxonomy): domain Bacteria; kingdom Pseudomonadati; phylum Bacteroidota; class Sphingobacteriia; order Sphingobacteriales; family Sphingobacteriaceae; genus Mucilaginibacter; species Mucilaginibacter sp. BGA-UO-ETr-C110. The sequence continues at coordinate 5,287,131 of NZ_JCAQPB010000002.1, read as the reverse complement.
ACCCGGGTAGCATCTATCGCGGTTTATGATGCTGTGGAACAGCGGGATTACGCCATGGCCAATAATTATTCGCTCATTTTATTTGCCATTACTTTTGTACTGGTGATAGGTGTTTTTGTGTTTAATAAATATCAGGCAAAAAGTCCGTTGGCATGATCAATGTAATGATTGAAAAAAAACTAAAGGCCTACCACGGGCAACAGGTATTGCGGGTTAACCGGCAGTTTGCTACCGGCAGCATTACCAAAATATATGGCCCGTCGGGTTCGGGCAAAACTACGTTCCTGAAAATTATAGCCGGACTAATCACACCGGAAAAAGGCATTATCAGGGTTGATGCTGTTTCCTGGTTTAATGCCGGTGCTAAGATCAACGTGCCCGCTCAAAAAAGAAATACTGGTTTTGTTTTTCAGCAGTATGCGCTGTTCCCAAACATGACGGTAAAGCAGCACCTCGGATACGCTACAACCGACGAAGCCTGGATAAGCAAATTATTGCTTTTAGGTAAACTGGATACTTTACAAGAGCACAAACCTGATTATTTATCGGGCGGACAGCAGCAACGCCTGGCCATATTGCGGGCCCTGGCTACTAAGCCGCAGATTCTTTTAATGGATGAGCCCTTTTCGGCTCTTGACGCTAAAATGAAAACGGAACTGATCGCAGAACTAAAAGCGGTTTTAAAAGAACTGGGTACAACCACGCTTATCGTGAGCCATAACCCACAGGAGCTTGACGGCTGGGCCGATGGCGAGTTGGTGTTTGAGTAATGCAAAAGGCAGTCATACCCTCGGCCTTGAATCTCCAAAACCGATTCTTAAAATGTCGTGATCATAACGCTAAAATGTCGCGATCATGCCTTTTCCCGCCGCCCTTGAGCCTGTAACTTTGAAATATCAATTTACCCTAAAACGGATGGACATGAGAAAGTTAAAATTACAAATGAACATTTTACTTGATAATAAATGGGACAGCGGAATGTCTGATTTTAGCATCGACAATCTTAAAAATGTTGACTGCATTTTACATGGGCGAAAAACAGGAGAAGGGTTTATTCCATATTGGGCCGAAGTAGCAAGCAATCCTGATGAAACGGAGTATAAGCTTGGAAAGCTATTCACTGAGATTCCAAATGTTGTTTTTTCAAACACACTCAAGGTTAGCCAGTGGGACAATACCACCATTATAAACGGCGACATAGAAGAGGCGATAAAAGCCCTTAAAAACGAAGAAGGAAAAGACATTATGGTTTATGGCGGTGATTCATTTGTATCATCGCTAATTCAACATGATTTGGTTGATGAGGTCTATTTATTTATAAATCCTGTTGCGCTTGGCAACGGACAACAAACTTTTAATCCCTTAAAAAATGATTCAGAGTTGAAACTTGTGAATTGCAGATCATTCGCTTGCGGTACAGTTTTATTGCATTACACCAGATAGAAGAAAAGATAAAAAAGTGGGTTTACATGTAAACCCACTTTTTTACGCATAAATTTACTCAAGTTATTGATTGTCAATTGTATATATATGTGTAAACCATAAAAAGTGTAAACCATGTAAACCCAATTCGCAAGAAGATGATTATCCTATTCTATAAACCCCTTCCTCCGCTTCCCGAGGGAAGGAATCGCACAGGGGCTCTGGCTTTTGGTATAGGATGACAGGCCGGCCCTGATTTGCTAATCCCTATAAACAAAAAGAGGGGCATAAGCCCCTCCTTCTCAAAACAATAAACAACTCACATTTTACCCGCAGTGTCTTTTGACATTTTCTTTTTGCCCATTTTATCGTTTGACATTTTGTCCTTGGACATCTTACCCTTCGACATTTTGTCTTTACTCATTTTGTCATTAGACATCTTATCCATTTTTTTGCCTTTGGCCATCTTATCCATTTTGCCGGTATCACTTACTGCAACGGTCGATGTTCTTACTGGACTTACTGTTTTGGCTTGTACGTTTAAGGTTAAACATACAGCTACTAAACCTGCGGCTAAAGCGCCTGAAATAATTGATTTCATACTTTAATTTTTAAGTTTTAAATGTGTGGTTCGTTATTAACATTTAACCCTTAGTCGGGTAGGTTACCCTAACCTTACAAAGTATTTTAATTATTTATTCAGTTCCTCTTCAATACGCTCTTGCAGTTCTTTTTTAAAGTTTTCATCAAGCAAAAGCGTAGATGCCTGCTGTTGGGTATCATGAAAAAGTTGCAACACCATTTGGTGGATAACCTGGCTTTGTTTATTGTACAATTTACACATGGAACACCCGGTCAGATGTATGCGGAGTTCAATGTTTTCCCGGAAACTCAGGCTTTTGATCTGTCGTTTCTCGATGAGCAGGGTGGCTTGTTTGCAGTTATATATGACTTTTTTTAAGTGATTCATGGTTAATGTTTTTAGATCCAATTTTTTTGAAGGCAGGCCCTCAGGCTAAGCTTGGCCCGGTGAATAATAACCCAAAAGTTGGCCTGGGTAACCCGGAGCTCACTGCAAATAAATTCGGTGGTGGCATCGTCCATATGTTTCATGGTGAAAACCGACATCCACATGGCAGGGAGTTTTTGCATACATAATTGCAGGATATGGTTAAACTCCTTTCCCCTGAGCGGTTCATGATCTTCAATGCCAAATGGCAGGGGTTGGTGGGCTTCGGTCCAATGACCGGTATCTTCCTCAAAAAAATCTTTTTGTTCTTCCTCAGCCCTTTTCTCGGTGATGTTAGCCAAGCCCGATGATTTTTTGCGGTAAACATCAATGATCTTGTTTTTCAGGATAGCCGTAAGCCAGGTCCGTTCGGTACTTTTGCCTTCAAAGCGATCAACTTTTTCCAAAGCGGCCAAAAAGGTTTCCTGCACCAGGTCCTTAGCCTGTTCTTCATCATTAATGCGCGACAGGGTGTACGAATACAGGTAATCGGCATGAGCCTTCACCCAGTTGTGCGGGTCCAGTGATTGTTTTTCAGTTACCATCGATTAAATTTACTCATAACATTTAGCCATTAGTCGTAAGCGCGTTTAAATCCTTACAAAGCAGTACTTGTTTTTTTTGAATTGCCGTGATATAATCCTATTTATTAATAAATTTACATGTACCTCATTGATCATAAATAACTCGTGCTGATACAACCAGGCAGCATTCCCAAAAGAAAAAATAAAATTTATTGTAAGGTTATTGTACGCAACCCGACTAAACAGGAAAAACGTATATCAAACAATAACAATATGAGATCAATTAAAATATTTGCCCTTGCTGCCGGTTTTATAAGCGCGGTAATGGTATTGGCGGCTTTTATTATTCCTAAAGACAATGCCCCGGTAAAAAATAAGGTGATAGCTGATGGTAAAGGTTTTGCTGTGGTGGAACTTTTTACCTCGGAGGGATGCTCCAGTTGCCCGCCTGCCGATGAACTGGTAGCCCGGATACAAAAAGAAGATAAGGACAAACAGGTTTATATACTGGCTTTTCATGTGGACTACTGGAACCGCCTGGGCTGGAAAGATGTTTTTAGCAGTGCCGATTACTCCAAACGCCAAAATGAATATGCCAACTGGTTAAATCTGCAATCGGTTTATACACCGCAAATTGTGGTCAACGGGAAAAAGGAATTTGTAGGCTCGGAAGAAGGTGCTTTGCGCAATGCCATCACGGCAGGCCTGCGAACTAATCCTGCGGCAACTTTAACCCTTAATACACAAAAAAACCAGGATCATATTACGGTACAATACCGAGTAAATGGCACCGAAAAAAATACAAACCTGCTTTTAGCACTGGTGCAAAAAGCAGCGCAAACTAAAGTTCAGCACGGCGAAAACGGTGGGCGTACCTTATCGCATGTTCAAATTGTACGTAAAATACAGAACCTGGCTATAAATACCGGTGGTAATGGCAATGCGACTATTGGCATACCCGAAGGAATAAACACCCAGGATTGGGAAGTAATAGGGCTGGTACAAAACCAAACCAACGGCGAAATACTGGCTGCCGCAAAGACCAATCTTACAACAACGGCCACGGTGAGTAAGTAAAGAAAAATCACTAATTCGCTAAATCAATAATTCAGTAATTATACCTGATGAAAGTTATCAAAGAGAAACACCCTTTAGCCATGCGTTGGACGCATTGGGTAAACTTTCCGATACTCTCCATTATGATCTGGAGCGGGATGCTGATCTATTGGGCCAATGATGAGTATAAAATAACGCTGTTCGGGTATACCTTTTTCAGCTTTTTCCCCGATTGGTTTTATAACGCTTTGCGTATCCCGCATCGTCTTTCGGAAGGGATGGCTTTTCACTTTTTGTTTATGTGGTTTTTTACGCTGAATGGCATTTTGTATGTACTGTATACCATCATATCGGGCGAGTGGCGCGAGTTGGTGCCGCAAAAAAAATCATTTAAAGAGGCCTGGCTGGTGTTGCTACATGATCTGCACATCCGCAAGATGGCGCCGCCTCAGAACAAGTATAATGCAGCTCAGCGTATTGCCTATACGGCTATCATTGTGATGGGGGTAGGCTCGGTTATAACCGGGCTGGCTATTTATAAACCGGTACAGTTTTATTACCTCACTTGGCTTTGCGGCGGTTACCATTTTGCCCGGATCCTTCATTTTGCGCTAACGATAGGCTATGTGCTTTTTTTTGTGGTCCATGTGGTGCAGGTGATCCTGGCCGGATGGAACAACTTCCGGTCGGTGATCTCCGGATTTGAAGTAGTGAACGAAGATCCTAAACCCATTATTGAAATTACACCTCCAAGTGATGAAAAACCCATTCAGTAAAAAACATAAAGCCCCTAAAAAAACGCTTACCGTTGAACAGAAGATTTCGAGGCGTAATTTCCTCTCGTTCGGTACTTTTATTGTAGCCGGAAGCGTAGCTTATGGCGGCTGGAAATGGTTATACAATGCGCCCGAAGAAGCGCGAACCGTAACGGCGGGTGCCCACGCGCCTTTGAGAAGGGCTTTGAATAAAACAGAGCTGGCCTTTCGCCGCGTATTTAACAATAACAACCTGGTTAAAACCTATCCCAAAGAAATGGCGGCCAAAAATGTACGCCATAACAGCGACATCGGTTCAGAAGGGAAAATAGATATTGATGCCTGGAAACTGCAGGTAAAAAAACATACCGGTGAGGTATTGCAGATCACGCTGGATGACATTAAAGCTCTCCCCAAAACAGATATCATTTACGACTTTAAATGCGTGGAAGGCTGGGATCAGATATCGCACTGGGGTGGTGTAAAGTTCGTCGATTTTATCAATCATTTTAAGCTCGATGCCGAAACACAATTACAATATGTGGGCTTGACAACCCCCGATAAAGAGTATTATGTTGGGATAGACATGCCCAGCGCTATGCACCCGCAAACGCTGCTGGCTTATGAGGTTAATGAAATGCCGCTACCGCCAAAACATGGCGCCCCTCTGCGGTTGATCATTCCGGTTAAATATGGCATTAAAAACCTAAAACGGATTGGCAGCATGAGTTTTAGCGATAGTCGTCCGCCGGATTATTGGGCCGAACAGGGGTATGATTATTATTCGGGGTTGTAAAACAAAATTACGCGTCATTGCGAGGCACGAAGCAATCTCTATGCTGTACAGAGCCGACGGACTTGGCGTATACCCGCTCTTGGCCGCGGGAGGGCCAGTCACTTTTTCTTGATAAAAAGTAACCAAAAATCAAGTCACCAGAAATGCTTCTTTGCCGCACATGGCCTTTGCCCTGCAAACCGGACAGAACCACGGACTGCTAAACCTTACCTCTACTTCGTTCGCTCATTATCCCCGCTTCGGGTAACGTTCGCTATGCCCCTGCAACCGCACAGGCCAGCATTGTTCTACCCGCTTTCGCCCGAAGCTGTTCTGCTGACGGGAAACTCATTCTGTTAATCCTGATTCAGACAACCCGCGTTAGGGATAGCAGCGGATACCGGCCCGGCGCCTAATGCCTGCAGGCGTATGAGCGGATAGCCCGGGCCGAAGGTAACGCCCGGATGATGTGTGATTCCTCCAAACCCATATTCATCAATCCTTTAACGATTTATCTTTTCAGAAAAATCAATAATTCATTAAATCAAAACGTATTCAATTTATCCATCATTTGTAATCTGCATATTTGCACATCCGCACATCCATATAATATTTGCATATTGCATATATGCCGGCTGTTAAACTGCCACTTTCAAAACAACTTGCTTACGCCTGTGGAATGATAGGCTGGAGCATCATGACCAATATTATCATCGTGATGCTGCCCTACTTTTATTTGCCACCTTCAAACGCCGGGCTAATTCCCCTGGTGCCCCAGCTGCTTGTTTTCGGTGTGTTTAATATCATGTCGCTCATTGCTGCTTCTGGCAGATTTGTTGACGCTCTGTTCGATCCCTTTATCGCATCTTTAAGTGATAAAAGCGAAAACCCTAAAGGGCGCCGCATTCCCTTTATGAAATGGGCCATTATACCCGCGGTTGTTTTTTGTTCTCTTACCTTTTATCCGCTGGTTAAAGGCGAAAGTATTACCAACGCGATGTGGCTTACTTTTACGCTCATCTGTTTTTTTATGGGGGCAACGGCCTACATTATTCCCTATAACGCCCTGTTGCCCGAATTGGCCCATACCGGTGCCGAAAAGGTAAAGCTATCATCATTGCAGCAGGTTGGTTTTGTGGTCGGCATTATTATATCTGCCCTGGTCAATAACTTTGCCGATCTGCTGCAGCACATCCTGCATACCCCCAACCGGGATACCGCCGTACAACATACCATTTTGGGTCTGTGCATTTTTGCCGGCCTGGTGATGCTGGTACCGGTTCTGGCTATTGATGAGAAGAAATATTCGAGAAGTGTGCCTACGCACTTGCCTTTGCTTGCGGCCATTCGCTTAACTTTTAGCAATGGTAACTTTAAATACTACCTTATTTCCGATTTTTCGTACTACATGGCCCTCAGCATCATATCAAGCGGTCTGCTGTTTTTTGTAACGGTTCTGTTGGGGCTTCCCGAATCAATGGGTGGTATATTGATGGGATCCATGGTGTTGTTTTCATTGGTGTTTTACCCGCTCATCAATTACCTGTCCAAAAGGATAGGTAAAAAATCGATCATGCTTTTTTCGTTTGGTTTGCTAAGTCTCATTTTTGTAGCCATATTTTTCCTGGGAAAACTCCCGTTATCGCCAACGGCGCAGGTTTATATCCTGGTGTTAAGCACATCATTCCCGCTGGCATCGCTGGGGATATTACCCAATGCCATCCTGGCCGAAATTGCCGAGAACGACGCCAAAGAAACGGGCGAGAACAGCGAAGGGATGTTTTTTGCGGTGAAATATCTTTTTGTAAAACTGGGACAAACCCTGGGTATAGCACTTTTTGCCTTTTTAACCGTATATGGTAAAGATCCCGGGCACGACTATGGCCTGCGGCTCAACGGCATTTGCGGTTGTGTACTTTGCATACTCGCTATGGTCTTTTTCAGCCGCTTTCGGGAGCACAGGGTAAAATGAAAAAACAGATTCTGGTCTTTTTATTATCTTTAGATCGCCTGTGAAGTTAGTATCTGCAATGAAAATAAATTTAAAGCCAGTATTTAAAGCCCTTTCTTATTTATGTACCGTGTTTATAGTTGGCAGCTGTCATCAGCCCGATACTAAAAAGCAAAACGATGTTGTGGCTAGCAGTACAGATACTATTGCCCACAAACTCCCGGTAAAAGCCATGCATGATGATCTGTCCATACTTTGGGCTGTTATTAAAGAAATGCACCCCGCCTATGGTGTTTTTACCCCGCCGGATAGCCTGCGCCATACTTTTGATCATGTAGTAGCCTCTATCAATCAACCTTTGTCCGAAACTGATTTTATAGCACACGTTTACCCTTTTATAAGTAATCTGCGCTGTGGGCATACGCAGGTAAAGTATCCTGTAGGATATAAACCATCGGGCCCCTCGTCTCCCCGTTTGCCCTTTGAGGTACTGGTGAAAAACCATCACGCCTGGATCACTAACCATTATTCCAATGAATTAAATACCGGCGACGAGATCATCAGCATGAACAATACCCCGGTTGCTGCCATTATTGATCACGGATACGACCTATATGGCGGTGATGGATATAATGAAACATTTAAAGAGGTGTTTTTAAGCGAATATGGCGGCTTTGAGGATGCCTGTAACAAATATTACCATTGGCAACCTCCCTATCATATTACACTGCGTACCAAACAAGGTAAATTAAAAACGCTTGAATTTGATGCCCTCGCCCCTGGCGCCACATTAAATACGCCCGCAGCAAAAAACAACAGTTTGGCCGATTGGACAGAGTCAAAAAATACCGATTATTTACCCCTGCGCTTTTTAAAAAATAAATCGACCGCGTGGTTTGTCACCAAGCCCTATCAGTATGCCGATACCAACATTTATAAGGAGGCTTTTAAAGAGATACATCAACGGGGGATCAAAAGCCTGATCCTGGATATGCGACATAATACCGGCGGCGATATCCGTGTGGCTATCCGCCTGTTATCGTTCCTGGCCGATAGTTCATTCAGCATTGTTAAGGATGTAAAGGCCCGTATCCCAAATCCCGCTATCAGCCGTTTTGAACGCTATTTTGATACCGCCCGCACATCCAGCTTTAACGAAGGTTTTGAGCCTGGGCCGGAGGATGGTACTTATTATCATATCAAATTCAGGCCTACTGCCTGGGGCCAGCTTTATGGCAGGTTGCCCTTATACAAGTCTGATCGTTACAAAGGGAAATTAGTGGTTTTAATTGATGGAGCCACATTTTCGTCAGCTGCTTTGTTTACCGCCGCATTGAAGGCTCAGCGTAAAGATGTGGTGTTTGTTGGCCGCGAAACTGCCGGTAACGAGCAGGCTTGCAGCGGGGGCACCATTCAACATTTAACTTTGCCCCATACCCATGTTATTGTTGATTTCCCCTGGATGCGTTTTGTATCAGCTGCTAAACGTTATGATTTTGGCCGCGGCATTATGCCCGATTACCCGGTGGAGTACAGTCCGGAAGACATTGTGAATAAAACAGACCCCGATTTGCAAAAAGCTTTAAGCCTGATACGCTAACTCTTGCTGTTTAAGCAAGGGTTTAATCTGTTTGCCTTGCTGTGCTTCTGCTGCGCAAGCAAACAGGAAAGATACTGCTAATGCTATCAGCAGTCCCTTTATCATATTGATATCGATCTTCATTTCCATATTGTTTAAAATCCACGCAGGAAGCGACCGGGTATGAAACAACAAAACCATCGCTTTTAAGTATAAAACGATGGTTTGTGTGTAATGTGCTATTGTAACAGAATTTTTAAACTAAGTTCTTTTTAATGTAGGTAATGCTTTGGGTGATACTATCAAAAGGATCGCCGGGGCAAACATCCTGCTCCACAAAAAAGTATTTTAAACCTGCTTTATTGGCCTGGGTAAATATCTTTTTAAAGTCGATAATACCATTGCCAACCTCGGTGAATTTGCGCTCGGGGGTTTTATCCAGATCTTTCACATGCCATAGCGGGAAACGGCCCGGATGCTCATTAATTAAAGCGATAGGGTCCTGGTTGGCTTTGGTTAACCAGTACAGGTCTATTTCAAATTTTACCAGGTTTTTATCGGTTGCGGCTAACAGGATCTCGTAAGGGTATTTGCCGTTTTCCTGTACAAATTCAAAATCGTGGTTATGGTAGCAAAGCTGTATACCTGATTTTTTGCAGATCTCGCCCGCTTTGTTAAAATCTTCGGCTATTTTTTTATAATGATCCAAATTGCCGCGCTCGGGTGTTGATAAATAGGCGCATACCATGTATTTAACGCCTACCTCGGCTGCATCGGCTACTGCTTTTTCCCAATCATTCAGGATAGTGCCTTTTTGTGAGGCACCGTTCACCTGCTCTTCGCCCAGGCGGTAATGCGCGCTTGGCATGATCAGGCCGTTTTGTTTTAAAAGCGCTTTGAATGCTTTAGCGTCCATGCCGTAAAACAATTCGTTGCCGGTGTAGGTAGCGCCCTCTACCGAGGTATAGCCAACCTGGGCAACTTTGGCCAAAGCCGCTGCCGGGTCTTTTGACATGGCATCACGTACGGTATACAATTGCAGGCCGATATACTTTTTATCGTAAGCAAATAAGTTCGGAGCCGCTAAAAGTCCGGCAGAAATTAATGCCGAAGTTTTGAGAAATGAACGTCTGGTTGTCATCGATTTACTTTTAATTGGTTAATGTAAATATAGTGTATTATGAACACTAAAAGCAAACACTTATTATCAGTTCATCAGTTTAATTAAACCTGCGAAGCCCCTGTTGGCTGTAACAATGTTGATGTAATATGCGATACCAGCTTGGCATCGGAGTAATCGGGGATGCTGCTTACCTTTTTCCATTCCGGGTCGGAGCCAAAAGCTTTCCAGTGCGCGGCCTTGGCATCCAGATCATCAAACGTGATCATATAGATGAGGTTAGGGCGATGATCGCCGATGATGGTTTCGCCAAAAAACACCGGATTAAACCCCAGCTTTTTAAAAATATCGATCTCGCCGGCATCATTAAACATCTCCAGTTTCTTTTTACCCGCGCTTTCGGTGGCATGTTCATACCGGCGCAGCTCAAAAATACGCTGACCTTTTTTAGGTACCTCCATTTGTGGCATATGTGCAAAGGCTTTTAACAAGGAGCTCTCGATACGCTCATAAGCTGGCTCGGTGGCAGGAGCGGTTAAATAAGGAGCTCCTTTTTCCAGGTAAACCGGGTCGAGGTTAAGTTTTTCCTGCACGACTAAAAAATCGGCCAGGCTGCTGAAAGGGATGAGCGCGTAAATTTTGGTTTGCCCTTCGGGTTTAAGCTCGGTGAATACGCCGATGTTTTTACTGCCCAGTTTATTCAAAGCCGGGATAGCCGCATTCTGAAAATAATCTTCTACCAGTTTTTGCTGCGCTTGGTTTTTTAAAATATAGGTACGCAACTCGTAAAACTCGGTACCCTTTTTTTCTTTTACTGTTGATGCCATGCTGCTATGGGTTGATATGCCGGCTGCCGCTGCCGTTAAAGCCGAGGCCTTCAGGAATGAACGTCTTTTCATGGATTAGGTGGTTAATAATAAAATAAAGGTAGCAAGATAAAGGTAAAACGATAGTAAAGAATATGTCAATGACATAAGGGGGCTGTCATGCTGAGCCTGTCGAAGCATGGTGGGCTGGCCTCTGCGCTCTACCCTTCGATAGGCTCAGGGTGACGGCCCTATCTTGTTACTTGTTTAAATAGTACCTCTTCCTGAACCAGAAAGCGAGGTTAACCAAAGCGATCAAAGCAGGCACCTCCACCAGCGGACCGATAACGCCGGCGAACGCTTCGCCGGAATTGATACCGAACACACCGATGGCTACCGCGATAGCCAGCTCGAAATTATTACCCGTGGCGGTAAATGCGATGGAAGTGCTTTTGGAATAATCGGCTCCGAATGATTTACCAATAAAAAAGCTCAGCAGGAACATTACGGCGAAGTAGATAACCAGCGGTATAGCTATCCGCACAACATCAAAGGGGATGTGTACAATAAGACCACCTTTAAGACTAAACATCAGCACAATCGTAAACAACAAGGCGATCAACGTAATCGGTGAAATAAAGGGCACATATTTTTGCAGGAACCAGGCTTCGCCTTTGATCTTTATGAGTGTATACCGACTAATGATGCCGGCAGCGAAAGGGATCCCCAGGTAAATACCCACGCTTTTGGCTATCTCGCCCATGGTAATATGTACTGCCAGGCCTTTAAGACCGAACAGCGGCGGCAAAATGGTGATGAAAACCCAGGCATACACGCTGTAGAGCAACACCTGGAAAATGCTGTTCAGTGCGATCAATCCGGCGGCATATTCGCGGTTACCTTCGGCAAGCTCGTTCCATACCACTACCATGGCTATGCAGCGGGCCAGACCTATCAGGATCAAACCTACCATGTAAGCCGGATGGTCGCGCAGCAGGGTGATCGCTAAAAAGAACATCAGTATTGGTCCTACTACCCAGTTCAGCATCAAAGAGGCGCTTAATACTTTGGTATCCTTAAATACCTGGCCCATGTTTTCATATTTTACTTTGGCCAAGGGTGGGTACATCATCAGGATCAAACCGATAGCCAGTGGAACATTGGTTGTACCGCTGGAAAATGAATTGATGAACCCGGCCGATGAAGGAATAAAATAGCCTACTGCTACCCCTACGGCCATTGCCAGGAATATCCAGAGCGTAAGGTACCGGTCCAAAAAGCTCAGCTTTTTACGCTCCATCACCGGTGCGCAATGTTCAACCGGCATGGGATGTTTTTAAGTTCTCGTTCACAAAATTTTGCGTGTATTGCCTGATCATTTCGCGTACCTGCCTGAATTGCTCCATGATCTCGTCCTCGGTGCCGGTTGCTTTTGCCGGATCGGGGAAGTTGTAATGCAGTTTTACAGCCTTAGTCGGGAAATATGGGCAGCTCTCCTTAGCGTTGTCACAAACGGTGATCACATAGTCGAAATCAATATCCAGGTATTCATTAACGTTGTTGGAGGTATGATGCGAGATATCGATACCATCGCGTTTCATGATCTCGATAGCCCGTGGATTAACGCCATGGGTTTCGATCCCGGCGCTGTAAATATTGGCCTTATTGCCTGCAAAATGACGTAAATAACCTTCGGCTATCTGGCTGCGGCAGCTGTTTCCGGTGCAAAGCACCAATACATTCTTCATATCCGTATTTTTTAGTGTTTTTTTCATGACGATGGCAGAGACCGGGCAAACATGGCTGAACTCCGATGATTGCTGCACCTCGGCCGGGACTTCATCCCTGCTGATGCGAAGAAAGCCTTTCCGGTCAAAATAAGCTGATGCCGTTTCCGTAAGCAGGTAAAGCGCCACGAGGCCTTTTGAACCGCTTTCCTCAGCTATGCGTTGTAGCAGTTGCTGCGCGATACCTGAGTTTCTGAATTCGGGGTGTACGGCAAGTGAGCGCAGTAAACCAAAACTTCCATAAACCTCCAATCCGGCAACGCCAACAACTTTTTGGTTCTGTGTGGCTACCAGGAAATCATTTAAATTATCCGGAAGGTCATTTGCTGGTAGCTTTTGCGACTCCAGCAATGCGATGATCTCCTGCCGGTAAGGTTGTGCCTGTTCAATGTTCATATCTGTATTCGTAAATATTTAGCAACAGCCCGAACCCGGTGTGCAGCAAGCTTCGGCTTTAACAGCGAGGTTCTTTAATTCTACTTTTGGCTTTGCAGGCTCTGGTGCACAGCATTCCTCGCCTTTTTCATTAGTCCCGCAACTCCCGCCGCGACTGATCGCCTTGCACTGCACGGCATCCGGGCGCAGGTCGATGATGAGGTTATCACCGCTCACGATCATATCTCCCGGAAACATCTGGCGCGTATCAAATTCCGAATTGCCAAATTCTATTTTAACCGTTCCATTAGGATTGAGCGGTAGCATCTTTTCAACAATATCCACAATGGACAAAGCCTTTTTTACCTTCATAGATCGATCCTGCTGTTCAGCCTCGGGAACCCATAATTGTACAATGATCTCGGTCCAGGCATTCATTACACCGCCGCAATCAACCGAGGTGATAGGCGCCTGTTTAATTTCGGTGATGTGGTAAGCGGCGTCCACCAGTTTACCTTCGGCATATTGAAATTGCAGTTCCAGTTCCGGGTGCTGTAACAATGTTTCTTTAAATGTTGCCCAGTTGATGGCTTCTACTTTGTTCATGATGGTTATATTTTATTATTGCAATATTGCGATTGATCGGGATAAAAAATTTTAACAACAACTATTCAGGTCCTTGTAAGACGAGAATAACACATTTAATTCAGTTTGTAAATTACTCCAGGCTTTGGGCTCTATACAATAGCAAACGCTTACGCCTTCTATGGTGCCCTGTATCAATCCCGCGTTTTTCAACTCCTTAAGATGTTGCGAAATGGTGGGCTGCGCCAAACCCAGCTCATCGGCCAGATCGCCGCAGATGCAAGCTTTGGCCGCTATAATGTGCTGCAATATGGCAATACGCGCGGGATGTGCTATAGCTTTTAACTGCACGGCCAACTTGTTTTGTTCGTCGGTAAATATTTCTGTTTTGGTGATTCCCATAATATATATTGCAATATTACGATTAATATCGATTTGTCAAGAATTATTTTTTAATTTTTGCGATATATTCGATTCTCCCTGATGTGCTCTTATCTCTATCTCTCTACACGTCATTGCGAGGTACGAAGTAATCCCCTTTATACAGAGCGGATAATGCATATTGTAGAGCGCTCAATTGCCGCTAAGGCTGTTACTTTTGTCTTGATACAAAAGTAACCAAAAGATCAAGTCAGCAGAAATGCTTCTTTGCGCTCTTGGCCTTTGCCCTGCAAATCAGGCAGAACCACGGGCTGCTAAACCTTACCGCCACTTCGTTCGTTCAATTCCCTCGCTTCGGCAAGGTTTGCTAATGCCCCTCCGGCCGCACAAGCCTCCATAGTTCTGCCTGCTTTCGCCCGAAGCTGTTCTGCTGACGGAAGAAGAAATTATAAGGAATCTTTTTCCCATCCCCTCTTTCCGGCGAAGCCGAAGAGAGGGTGGTCCAGCGAAGCGCAGATCGGGTGAGTCGTCTGCGCCGGGCAAAACAGCCCATCGCCATTAACCCTCCCACCGCCAAGCATGTATATCCATCAATTAAGTAGCGCTTTTTACATATAAAACACATTCTTTTCCCTAAACTTGCATTAATAAGAGGCTGTTTCCTACAACAGCGGGCATAAAACATGAGTGAAGATTTTTACGAGCAAATTTTTAACAAGCAGCAAAAGCTTGAGGCTGTGCCGTCGAACAAGGAGATCACCAAATGGGCGCTCCAGGTAATTCATTTGCTATATCCGGAGCAAACCGGTAAAGTATTTGCCGATGTGGCCGCGCTTAAGGCAGAATTTACCCTGCTGGAGAATGAGCTGTGCCACATGATGGAGGTGACCAAAGGCTGCGACGATTGTGATAATAAAGAACGCGCCAGCCGCTTTTTTAAAGGCTTGCCAGAACTATTCAGGGTGTTGAATACGGATATCCAGGCCATATTTAATGGCGACCCGGCTGCCCGCAGCGAATTTGAAGTGGTGCGCACCTATCCCGGCTTTTTTGCCATATCCTTATATCGCCTGGCGCATAGTTTGTATACTGATAATGTGCCTTTGATCCCCAGGATACTGACCGAATACGCGCATTCCAAAACAGGCATCGATATACACCCTGCTGCCCAGATTGGCGAGTATTTTTATATCGACCATGGAACCGGCATTGTAATTGGCGAAAGCGCTGTAATTGGTAACCATGTAAAATTGTACCAGGGTATTACCCTGGGCGCGCTGAGTGTGGATAAAAGCATGGCTAATACCAAGCGTCATCCAACCGTTGAGGATCATGTGGTGATATACTCCGGCGCTACCATCCTGGGCGGCGAAACCACCATAGGGCGAAACAGCCTTATTGGCGGTAACGTATGGCTTACTAAAAGCGTACCCCCGTATTCGAGGGTGTACCATAGCCCAAGTCACCGGACACTGAAAAGCGACGAGGTATAGCTAATTATCACTTACCGATATTTTATAGCTATTCACCGGGAGTTTATACACCCTCGCCTTGCTGTGTAATTAAAGTAGGTTGTTTTTATTCATTATTGTAAATAATAAATCACCATCAGTTATTATTTACAATCCGTAAAATGAAACCTTTTATTGCAGCAGCTTTTCTTTATCTGAGCTTTACCGGTTTAAGTGCCGATGCTCAAGATAAAAATACTCTATTGAGCGATAATAAGCTTAAAAGCCGGATAGATTCAGCTGTTGATCTGGGGGCAAGACATTATATGGATACACCCAATACCGTTGGCTTATCTATAGGGGTTTATAAGGATGGTAAAACATATACCTACAATTACGGCGAAGTAAAGAAAGGCACGGGGCAACTGCCTACAGCCGATAACTTTTACAATCTGGGCTCGGTTGCCAAAACTTTTGTTACTACGATGCTTGCGGAAGCGGTAGTTGAAAAGAAGGTATCACTTCATGACGATATCCGGAAATATTTACCCGGCAATTATCCCAACCTGGCATTCAACGGACATCCGATCAGGCTTGTTGATCTGGCTAATCATACCTCCGGACTGCCCGGCACAGCGCATGTTTTCCCGGCTTCGGTAAAGGATAGCCTCAGAAAACTGAGTCTTCCCGATCAATTGGATTTTTATAATGTTTACAAGGCCGATAGCTTGCTTAAAGATCTGCATCGCTTAACACCCGATACTATACCGGGCACAAAATACCGATATAACGGCAATGGGATGATGGTATTGATATTATTGCTGGAGCGAATATATCATGAATCGTATGAGCAACTGGTAACCCATTATTTAAAAACACACCTGGATATGCAGGATACCAAAACGCAGATCCCCTTAAACAGCACGCGTTTGGCACAAGGGTATGACCGGAACAATAAGCCGCAACCCTACCTTAATTTGGTTGATTATTATAATGGCCCCAGCATGAACTCTACCATTCATGATATGCTTAAATATATAAAGGCCAATTTAGCTGAGCAGGATCCTGCCATAAAGCTTACTCACCAGCCAACCTGGAAAGACCCGGAAGGTGCAACCATTGGTTTGGGCTGGATGATAGATACAGATGATAAAGGCACCAGGGTCATTCACCACGAAGGCCACACCGGCATCGGCTTTAATACGCTTTGCCTGTTTTATCCGGGGAAAGGTCTGGGTTATATTATCATCGTGAACGATAATATCAGTCAGGAACGCCTTTCCGACTTGCAAAAAAGTATACAGCAGCATTTAGATCAATAGCCGGTACTATCATATCATTTTCATAATCATACCTGTTTTTAATTAGTAGTACCTAAAGCAAAATATTCAGCTTAATTTAGCTTTCATACAAATAAAATTATGGCTGGTATTATTGATATCATAGGAAATACGCCCCTGGTTGAAATACAAAAACTGAACCCCAATCCCAACGTAAAAATATACGCCAAGCTGGAGGGTAATAACCCTGGCGGCAGCGTGAAGGACAGGGCCTCGCTCAACATGATCCGCAGCGCTATTGAACGCGGGGACATCAAACCGGGGACTAAACTCATTGAAGCTACCAGCGGCAACACGGGCATCGCGCTAGCTATGATAGCCCGCCTGTTTGGACTGGAGATTGAACTGGTGATGCCCTCCAACTCCACCCGTGAGCGTACCTTAACCATGGAGGCTTACGGTGCTAAGGTAACCCTGTTGGAAGGTATTGAGCTTTGTAGGGATTATGCCGAAGAAAAAGGCGCTACCGAAGGATATTTCCTGCTGAACCAGTTTGCCAATCCCGATAATTACATGGCCCACGTAAAAACTACCGGTCCAGAAATATGGCGCGATACCGAAGGTAAGATCACCCACTTTGTAAGTGCTATGGGTACCACCGGCACTATTATGGGCTGCTCGCGCTATTTTAAAGACCAGAATAAAGATATACAGATCATTGGCTGCCAGCCTACCGAGGGTTCATCCATCCCGGGGATCCGCCGCTGGCCCGAAGCGTATCTGCCAAAAATATTTGATGCCAGCCGGGTCGACCGCGTAATGGATATCTCCGAAGCAGAAGCTACCCAAATGGCCCGTGAAATGGCCAAAACCGAAGGCATATTTGCCGGCATGAGCAGTGGCGGGGCCTTATCTGCTGCTATCAAACTGGCCGCTGAGCTAAAAGAAGGCGTCATCGTATTTATCTGCTGTGATCGTGGCGACAGGTATTTGAGTAGTGATTTGTTTGGGTAAAAGAAAAGGTAAGAATCTTGTCATCCTGAGGAACGAAGGAGAGAATCTTTACGAAAGATATTCAAAAAGCCAGGCCCGTGCGATTCCTTCCCTCGGGAAGGGGAGGAAGGGGTTTCAATGCTGGCTGAACAATAACTTTGTCATCCTGAGGAACGAAGGATCTTCTTCAACAGGTCTATCGTATACCCGCTCTTGGCCGCGGGAGGGCCAGTTACTTTTCCTTGATGAAAAGTAACCAAGACCGAGCGTAGCGAGATAATGAGGACCAAAAAACAAACAACAGCGAATAAATCAAGTCACCAGAAATGCTTCTTTGCACTCATGGCCTTTACCCCGCAAATCAGACAGAACCACGGGCTGCAATTATTTGCCCCGCTTCGCTCGCGCAATGCCCCTGCTTCTGCAAAACTTGCTATGCCCCTGCCACTGCACAAGCCACCATGTTCTGCCGGCTTTCGCCCGAAGCTTATCTGCTGACGGAAGGGAAAATATGCTAAAAATTTCCCTCCCCTCTTTCCGCCGCAGGCGAAGAGAGGGATGTCCAGCGAAGCGCAGACAGGGTGAGTCGTCGCCCGCGTCCAATTGAACGGGTTTTCATACCTGCTCCACCAGATTTTCCGATAATTTTTCGTATATTTATATATTAAACAGCCCGCTTGTCTTTTCAGGAGACAAGCGGGCTGTTTGGTTAAAGGAAAAAGAGGATAACAACCAATCAATTTTCGTTTAGTTATTTGACAATCAATTATTTAATGCTTTTTAAACCTTTCCAAATCCACCAAAAATTTGTTAAAAAGTGTTAAAATGGCGTTAAAGCTTTATTAAAAGGGGGATAATTAAGCGTTTTCACCTCGTTTTTGACTAAAAAATTGTTAAAAGTAAAGGTTTAAAAAGTTTTGGCTACTTCAGTTTCCTGGCGGTCACTCCCTCGTTGGTGATCTTTACGGGTTGAATGTTGCCATCCTTGTCAAAGTACATTTTGTCGATACACATCACCCGGTGGTTGGCATCTGTTTCGGTAAGCGGACGGCGATGGTAAACAATATACCATTCATCCGTACCCGGTACATTGATCACTGAGTGGTGACCCGCGCCGGTGGCAATGCTGGCATCCTGCTTCAGGATAGTGCCGATGCGCTTAAATGGGCCAAAAGGGGTATCGCCAATGGCATAGGCCACCCGGTAATCCGGACCGGTCCAGCCGCCTTCGCTCCACATAAAGTAGTATTTGCCCTTGCGCTTAAACATCACCGGGCCTTCTACATAGCCTTCGGGGGTTATTTTCTTATAAGTTACGCCATCTTCAAAAGGTTCAACACCTGTAAAATCGTTCTTTAGCTTCACGATATTACACTGGCCCCAGCCGCCGTATATCATATAATACTGGCCGTTATCATCCCTGAAAACAAATTGGTCGATAGGTTGGGCTTTGTTGATGATCTGGTCAATAAGGGGTTTGCCCAGGTAGTCTTTGAACGGGCCTTCGGGTTTATCGCTTACAGCCACACCTATGCCGCCTTTTTCATTATTGTTCTGGATATCATTAGCTCCGAAGAACAGGTAATACTTGCCATCCTTTTCGGTAACGGCAGGGGCCCAAAGCGCGCGCCTTACCCACTTAACGCCACTGGTATCAATAATATGGGGATGCTTGGTCCAATGCACCAAATCTGGCGATGAAAAGGCATCCATAAATACCTGCTCGTTGTATTTGGCAGAGTAGGTTGGATACAGCCAGTACTGATGATTGAATATTTTGGCTTCCGGGTCGGCATACCAACCCTCAACTACGGGATTGCCGGATGTTTTTTTGTTTTGCGCCTGGGCACTAACAGCAGGAATTAATAATGTTACGCCTAATAGTACGCTTAAAAGCAGCTTTGGGGCTGTACTCCTGTTCATTTTTGGGTATTGGTATTATTACTCTTTGGCTTTTTTTTATTGAAGCGCCTGTTGGGTTTTCTTTTATTGTCTGATTGATCAGTGCTATGGCTATGACTAGGCTGAATAGCGGCCAGTTCATCGGGTAAACCCACCAGGCGAATAGGGCGTTCTATGAGCTGCTCAATGTTCTTAAGCTTACGCTCATCGCGGTGATTCACAAAGGTGATGGCTGTGCCGGTAGTTGCCGCACGGGCTGTACGGCCAATACGGTGAATGTAATCTTCCGGATCGCCGGGAACATCATAGTTGATCACCAGGTCGATACCTTCCACATCAATACCGCGCGACAAGGCATCGGTACCGATAATTACCGGTAACTGTTTGTTCTTGAACTGCAGTAATATCTCCTCACGCTCGCGTTGCTCCAGGTCGGAGTGAAAGGCGTTGGCGTTAATTTTTATGGCTTTGAGCTCTTTGTATAATGATTTGACGATCTCCTTGCGCGATGCAAAAATGATGGTGCTGGCATAGGCAGAATCGCGCAGGATAAGCTGCAGTAAGGGTGTTTTCTGCTGATCATGCAAACGATAGATCTGCTGATCGATACCTACTGCGGGCTGCGATAGCGCGATATTGATTTGCTCCGGCTCTTTCATAATGGCCTTGGCTAGTGCGCGGATGCGGCCTGGCATAGTGGCCGAAAAAAGCAGCGTTTGCCTGTTTTTGGGCAGGTAACTGATGATCTTTTTGATATCGTCAGAAAAACCCATGTCCAGCATGCGATCGGCTTCGTCCAGGATCAGGTGGGTAAGATGGTTCAGCTTTAAAACCCCCGATGTAAGGTGGGCAATCAGCCTGCCGGGTGTGGCTATAATAATATTTACATTATTCTGGATACCCCGGCGTTGCTGCTCGTAAACGGCACCATCGCCACCGCCAAATACGGCTATGGAGCTGATGCCTGTAAAATACGCCAGTCCTTCTACCTGCTGATCAATTTGCTGGGCAAGCTCACGTGTAGGCGCTAATACAAGCGCGCTGGTATGGTGTTTATTACTATTGCTGATGAAATTTAATATGGGCAGCAAATAAGCGCCGGTTTTACCGGTACCGGTTTGCGCGCAGGCAATAAGATCATGCCCTTTTAAAACAACGGGTATGGCCATTTCCTGTATAGGCGTTGGGGTGTTGAAGCCCATACTTTGTATGCCCTCGAATAATTGTTCGTTGAAATTGAAATCCTGAAACGTCACTATGTTCTACTTGGTGTGTTACGCAAGGTATAAAAAATTGTTGTTTTTACAGCAATTTTGGAGCAAGGAGCAAGGAATAAGGGTATTTGGAGTAAGGATGCATGGAATAAAGAGCAAAGATTTTTGGAATAAGGAGCAAGGATGTATGATTAAATGTCCTTGCTCCTTGTTCCAAAAGGCCTTACTCCCACTAAGAGTGTATATAGTTTTTTAACTGCTCAATAGTTTCTAATTGCGACAATATGGTTTCTTTAACCAGGTCATTGATGGAAATAATGCCACACAGCGCATCATCAATAAAAACAGGCAGATAGCGGATATTGCTTTCGCTCATGATGTGCATACAGGTTTCAATGGAGTTATCGGGAAGTATGCGGGGTAAGCCGGTACTCATAATATCCCTTACCAGGGTTTCATGAGATGATTTCCCCTTCAGGATCACTTTACGGGCATAATCCCGTTCGGTAAGCAGACCGGCATATTCGCCATCCTCCAATATAACCACCGAGCCGATGTTTTCATCAGCCATTAATTTTAATGCTTCCAAAACTGATTTACCAGCATCAATGGTAACTATGCGGCCGCCTTTGCGGGCAAGGATATTTGAAACTTTTATCATGGCTCTTAGGTTAAAATGAAGAATTGGCTATAACCAAATATAACAAACAGAATTGAAAAACAAGTGATGCCGGGGCTATAAATATCAACAATTCAGCATTTTATCAGAGCTTGGTCATCTAATTGGCATATAGGCAGCTTTTACGTTTGCTTGACACTGCGTATGTCACTTAAAAAAGAATAATATCTAATATTGCCCCCATAGTTTTTAACAGTATTTTAACATAGTACGACTGGAAATTATTGATTTTAATTCATTACTACCGGTCAAAATAATACATACTACATTGATCAATTTTTTACCCCACAAAGCGCGGTTTAAAAACAACGCTTACCATATTAATATAATCTCTGCCTTAAAAGTAATTTGCTGCCTGGTTTGCCTTGGTTTACCCGGTATATCAATAGCTAAAGGTATCACGTCTAAACTGTCATCTGTAGTAGTGGCTGATACCACAGCCGATTCCATCCTGTTAAAACAGCGGCTCATCAACAACGCTTTTGATAATATCTTTATAGAAAACCTACGGACATCCGAGGGCGGTAATGATTATTTTAACAAGGTAAAAACCCAGCTAACCGCCGATCTGGCGCCCAACTTTATATTGTTCCAAACGCCTAAATCCCGGTTTTTTGCCGTGTTCACCGCGCGGGTTAAAATACGTTTGCTGGCATCAAGAGGAGCGCCGGTAAAATCGCCAAGCTTTATGCCGGGGGCTACCATATTTTACCGGTTGAATGAGGATACGTATAAACCAAAGTTCCTGTCTTTTGGCTACTCTCACCACTCTAACGGAGTAAGGGGGCCTTCACTAAATCCCGATGGCAGCTTTAATCGCGACAGCGGAAAATTTACCACCAACTTTTATACGCTTACCTATTATACAGGTAAACGGATCGATAAAGAAAATCTGATCATTAACCGTTACGATAATATAGCCCTTGAAGTACATGCCGGTTTATTTGGTCTGGGTGTGTCTGAAGGGTTAAAGGATCATTATGGATTTATCAGGATTAATGGTAGCCGTATGTATAACCTGGCTAAGGCCTATGATGATCCCCTGGAGAAGGGTAAAAAGGTGTACAAAAACTGGCAGCGTATCCGTTTTGATTTTACTTACATTGCTGATAAGTACGACAATTACTCGGCGGTTGATTTCAAGAAACGCCTTAACGTAAGTTTAAAGTATTATTACCAGTTTCCTTTTATGCCGAGCACCGCCCTGATGTTTGGCGGGGGGTACCGCGGGCAGGATGATTATAACCAGTTTTTTGAGGATAGTTATGGCTATATAACGGTTGGTTTGGCATCAGACCTTTCTTTCAATTTTGGGAAACATTAAACCAAAAAAGGGGGGCGCTTTTATATAACCAGATTTTTACACGGCTATTCACAGCTGTTTGTAATTTATTTTTCATATAATCGTTTTAGCATTGAAAAAAAGCAGATATATTTATCCCAACCTAATGGTATATCTTAATTAAATCTAAAACATTTATAATGAAAAAGACACTTTTGAGCCTTATGGCTATCCCTGTGCTTCATTTTGCGGTATCGGCCCAAACCAAAGGCTTTAAACCCTTATTTGATGGTAAAACAACCACCGGTTGGCATACCTATTTAAAAACCGGTTCTGGTGCCTGGAAAGTTGTTGACGGCGCGTTGCAACTTGACCCTAAAGCCGAAGGCCAGGGCGATTTGATCACCGATGGCGAGTACGAAAACTACGAGCTGAAACTGGATTGGAAGATCTCTGAAACAGGAAACAGCGGGATTATTTTTGGTGTGCACGAAGATCCTAAATTCAACGAAACTTACCTTACCGGTATCGAAATGCAGGTGTTGGATAATGTAAAAGCCAGCGATAATAAAAAAGCAAATCACCTTGCCGGTTCTTTATATGATATGAAAGCTCCTTCTGCCGATGTGGCTAAGCCAGCCGGCGAATGGAACTCTGTAGTATTGCGTAAAAAAGATGGTCATCTTACTTTTTGGTTAAATGGGACTAAAATAGTGGAAACCGAAATTGGCAGCGACGAGTGGAAAGAATTGCTGAACAACAGTAAATTCAAAAACTGGACCGATTTCGCGAAATATCCAAAAGGCCATATCGCATTGCAAGACCACAACCACGAGGTTGCATTCCGCAATATTTACATCAAGCAGTTATAATATTTAAAAATGTTTATGTTGTAACGCTTTGCGTTCAATATATTTATACCATAAAAACCAAATGAATGCAAATGCATGCTTGCGCGTGCATTTTTTCTTCTCTTAACAGAGGACACACCTGATATTATATGAGCGATCTACAAATCAAGAAATCAGCAGAAACTTACGATGTAGTAATTGTAGGTTCTGGAGCTGGTGGCGGTATGGCTGGTTATGTGTTAGCCAATGCCGGTGTAAAAGTGTTAATGCTGGAGGCCGGAGCATATTTTGACCCAGCCAAAGACTCACAACAATTAAAATGGCCATGGGAATCACCACGCCGTGGTGCGGGCACTACCCGTCCTTTTGGTGATTTTGATGCTGCCTACGGCGGATGGGAACTGGAAGGCGAACCTTATACCACCAAAGACAAAACAGAATTTTTCTGGTTCCGCTCGCGTATGCTGGGCGGGCGCACCAATCACTGGGGCCGTATCTCATTACGCATGGGCCCGCATGATTTTAAGGCCAAGGATGGCCTTACAGACGACTGGCCAATTACCTATGAGGAAGTAAAGCCATACTATGACAAGGTTGACCGTATGATAGGTGTTTACGGTACCAAAGAGGGTTTAGAAAATGAGCCTGATGGTATCTTTTTACCTCCGCCAAAACCAAGATTGAATGAACTCTATATAAAACAAGGTGCAATAAAAGCGGGTGTAACCACCATTGCTGGTCGTGGTTCGGTTTTAACCGAAGCCCTGCCAGGCAATAAAGATCGTGGAGCATGTTTTTTCTGCGGACAGTGTGGTCGTAGCTGTAAAGTTTATGGCGATTTTTCGGCATCATCATGTTTGGTTATCCCTGCTGTAAAAACAGGTAACCTAAAGGTGATCACCAATGCAATGGTGCGTGAGGTGTTAACCAATAAAGAAGGATTGGCTACAGGTGTATCATACATCAGTAAAGAAGATATGCAGGAATACCAGGTAAATGCCAAAACGGTAATACTTGGTGCCAGTGCCGGCGAGTCAGCAAGGATCTTGTTGAATTCCAAATCAGCAGCACATCCGGGTGGTTTAGCCAACAGCAGCGGTGTAGTAGGTCGTTATCTGCATGATTCAACCGGATCAAGCGCCGGTGGTTTCCTGCCACAACTGATGGATCGCAAACGCTACAACGAAGATGGTGTAGGCAGTGTGCACATCTACTCGCCATGGTGGCTGGATAATAAAAAATTGGATTTCCCTCGTGGTTACCACATCGAATATGGTGGCGGCTTACACATGCCATCATACGGTTTTGGCAGCGGCATCCATAATATGAATGGCGCGGTGCCAGATCGTAATGGCAAAAAGAAAGAGGCTGGTGGTTATGGCGCTTCATTAAAAGATGATTACCGTCGTTTTTATGGCACCCAGTTTGGTATGGCCGGCCGTGGTACAGCTATAGCCCGTTATGATAACTATTGCGAAATTGACCCTAATGTGGTTGATAAGTATGGTATCCCGGTATTGCGTTTCCATTATAAATGGGCTGATGACGAGATTAAACAGGCTAAACACATGCAGGAAACCTTCCAGGAGATCATGCATAATATGGGCGCCATGTACGGAGGTCCGCAAGGCGCGGATACCAATTACGGTTTAGAGGCTCCGGGCAAGATCATCCACGAAGTAGGAACCATACGTATGGGCGACGATCCTAAAAAATCAGCGTTAAATAAATGGTGCCAGGCACATGATTGCAAAAACCTGTTTGTGGTTGATGCTGCTCCGTTTGTTCAGCAGGGCGATAAAAACGCTACCTGGACTATCCTGGCCCTGTCTATGCGTACCGCTGAATATATTTTACAGGAAAGAAAAAAATTAAACGTTTAACAAGCCCCAATAAAAATTAGTTATGAACAGACGTGACTCCCTAAAAGCGATAGGCTTTGGTACACTCTCAGCAGGATTATTACTGGAAGCCTGTAAAACCGATAATAAAAAAACAGGTGAAGAGGCTGCATCAACAGCAACCGCCCCAGAAGCCGGTCGCCAGCCTTTTGAGGTTGAACGCGATAAAAAGCTGAACGCTGATAAATTCTTTACAACTGCGGAAATGGCTACCATAACCGTTTTGGTGGATATTATTATCCCTAAGGACGAAAAATCGGGCAGCGCGACAGATGCCAAAGTGCCTGACTTTATCGAATTTATTGTAAAAGATATGCCTCAGCACCAAACTCCCCTGCGTGGTGGTTTGCGCTGGCTCGATCTGCAATGCCTGAACCGCTTTGGCAAAACATTTACCGATAGCAGCCATGCGCAACAGATAGAGCTTATCGACCTGATTGCTTACCCTGGTAAAGCAACGCCGGATATGGCCCAGGGGGTAGCATTCTTTAACCGTATGCGCGATTTAACCGCATCTGGCTTTTTCACCAGCGAAATGGGTGTTAAGGATATTGGCTATGCAGGTAATGCTCCCGGAAAATGGACAGGCGTACCGCCAGAGATACTGAAACATTACGGTATGGAGAATGTATAAAAAAGTATCAGCTAACAAATAATATCAAAACGCCGGGTGATAAAATCACCCGGCGTTTTTTTGTAACAAAATTCAAGTAAGGCAATTTTTTTCACCTTTAAGAAAATTTGCAAAATACTGATAATTAGATGATTGAAATGAATTTCATATTTGAATTATCATTATTTTGTCAATTAGTAGCAGGTCAATATACCATTTTGGCAATTTGATACGTTTATCTACTTTGTAGGTTCACACCTGCAAATAGTGATAAGGTTTAGGTTTAAAGCCCCCAAGCAGCGAGTGCAAGGGGGCTTTTATTTTATGCTCAATTTTGTCACGATGCTCCTGATAATAAATTGCTTTATTTGTTTCCTGAAAGAAATAGAGAAAAGGTGCCCCAGGCAACTTTTTCTATCTTTTACTGTTGAAATTTAATCATATAAATGAGCGATCTGAAAAAGAAATTGCATGATCAATGCGTAAATTATGTGCGTAAAAGCATGGATGCTGCAGAATTAGGTATTAAAGAAGCACAAAAAGCATCAAATGAAGATACCAAAAGTAGCGCCGGGGATAAATATGAAACAGGCAGGGCCATGATGCAGCAGGAAACCAACCGTAATTTAACCCAGCTGAACGAAGCCAATAAATTAATGGTGGCCCTTAACCGCATCAGCACGAATGGTGAGGGTACTAAAGCTGAAACCGGTAGTGTGATCACGACGAATAATGGCAATTTTTACCTGGCTATAAGCGCCGGAAGTCTCTCTGTTGACGGAAAAACCTACTTTGCGGTATCTCCAGCCTCACCTATCGGTACCTTACTCCTGGGGAAAACAGCGGGCGATAGCTTCAGCCTCAATGCCAAACTTTACATCATCCAGTCAATAAATTAAGGGATCAGACCCGGTATGTAAAGCGGAATCTTTAACGCAAATGTGTATTATTTTGTTTTAGTTAAAGGATATTTTAATTATTAAAAAAAAATAAAAACGTTCATTCACAAATTCTTGCAGTAATCATCAAATATCTATTACTATATTTGATGTTAACAAAACGAGGCAAGTAAAAAAAGAACCTTGCTATTATAAATTAAAAATTGATGAACATATTTGCAGGAAGCCTTCCTTTTCAATTAGAGGAAGCCGATTTAAAAGAGCTTTTTGAAGCGTACGGTGAAGTAAGCACCGTAAAAATAATTATTGACAGGGAATCCGGAAGAAGCAAGGGTTTCGGATTTGTTGAAATGCCTGATGATGAGGCTGCCCAATTAGCTATTACCGGCTTAAATGGCTCTGAAGTTAGAGGTCGTTCGATAGCTGTAAGCCAGGCTGAAGAGAAAAAAGCAACTGACCGCAGAAGCGGCGGTGGTGGCGGTTACGGTGGAAACCGTGGCGGCGGTGGCGGCTACGGCGGTGGAAACCGTGGTGGCGGTGGCGGCGGCTACTCAAAAGATAGTAACAGAGGCGGCGGCGGTGGCGGTCGTTGGTAAATTATAAGTTAAAATAAAACACCGGGGCTACATTACCCGGTGTTTTGTTTTAAAAAGTACTGTCTTAGATCGGTTTGGGGCATTTTTAATGGCTGGTTAACTTACCGGCAGTGTATTTCTATATGTATTAGTCAGCTAAACCTTAGCTATACCCCTTATTCCAACAAAAATTCTACTGTTTGCTACTCAGGCAAAACAATTCTGTTTAATAAAACAACGTTTTTTTAAATCATTAAGCTTCCAGGTCTGATATTGTCAACCGCTTATTAGGCAATCCCCCCTCTGTGTTCATTTTTTTGCTGCCAATAATTATGTAAAACATTTTTTACCGGTTGATGCTTTCTAATAAAAATACCTAATTTAACATGATAATTAAGCCTATTTTTATGGAAAGCAAAGAAAGCCTTGTCATGCCCGAAAACGAGCAGGATATAGAGGATAACTCAAGAAGAAACTTCCTTAAACAATCATCTTTATTAACAGCTGTAGCGCTTACCCCGGGAATAGCCGTAAAAGCAGCCGATTTACACGTTGATGAAGAAATTGCAGCTGTTTTTGAAAAATTGCCATTAAAAATGCAGGTGAATGGCAAGCCGCAAAACCTTTCGGTTGAGCCCCGCTCCACTTTGTTGGATATTTTACGCGAACAACTTGATCTGACGGGAACCAAAAAAGGCTGCGACCATGGGCAATGCGGCGCCTGTACGGTGCATGTAGATGGCCGGCGGGTAAATTCCTGCTTAACCCTGGGTGTTATGATGAATGGTAAAAAGATCACAACAATTGAAGGTTTGGCCCATGGCGACCAATTACACCCCATGCAGGAGGCTTTTATAAAACATGATGGTTTTCAGTGTGGTTATTGTACTCCAGGGCAGATCATGTCGGCGGTAGCATGTATCCGGGAGGGACATGCCGGTTCAGAACATGAGATACGGGAATACATGAGCGGGAATATCTGCCGCTGCGGGGCCTATCCTAATATAGTTAATGCTATACAAGAAGTTAAAAATGGAGGGCAAGCCGTATGAAACAGTTTCAATATGTTTGCCCGGCCACAAAGCAGGCCGTACTGGATGTGATTAACAAACCTGGTACAAAAATAATAGCCGGAGGCACCAACCTGGTTGACCTGATGAAACGGGGCGTTACTGCTCCCGATAAGCTGGTTGATATTAATCATTTACCGCTTAAAAATATAACTTCAACAACCAAAGGATTATATATTGGCGCGCTGGCTTTAAATAGTGTCGTGTCTGAAGATAAACTGGTTGTCGAAAAACAACCGCTTTTAGCCATGGCACTCAAATCCGGGGCATCGCCGCAGTTGCGTAATATGGCAACAGTTGGTGGTAACATGATGCAGCGTACACGTTGTGGTTATTTTTATGACACCGCGATGCCCTGCAATAAACGTGTTCCTGGTTCAGGATGCGGAGCTTATGAAGGTGTTAACCGGATGCATGCCATTTTTGGAGCCAGTGAACAATGTATAGCAGTTCACCCCAGCGATATGTGCGTGGCCTTGGCCGCCCTGGATGCGGTAGTGATCATTGCCGGAAAAAAGGGCGAACACCGGGTACCATTTACCGAATTTCATCGCCTGCCGGGCGATCATCCCGAAACGGATAACAACCTGGCCCCCGGAGAGCTGATTGTTGGCATGGAAATACCTGATAATAACCTGGCAAAAAACAGCTATTACTTAAAGGTGCGCGACAGGCAATCATATGCTTTCGCCTTGGTATCAGTTGCTGCGGCTTTGGATATTAAAAATGGGATCATACAAAATGCCCGCCTGGCCATGGGTGGTGTAGCGCACAAACCCTGGCGTTTGTTTGACGCCGAAAAAGCACTCGTTGGCAAAAAAGCTTCCGAAGAGAACTTTCAGCAAGCGGCTCAACTGGCTATGCAGGGTGCCAAGGCTTATGGATACAATTCTTTTAAATTAAAGCTGGCACCGGCCAGTATTACCGAGGCTTTAAAACATGCCGCGGGCTTAGTTTAACATCCTATGGAAAAAGCGATCAACATGAACAGGCCTTCCTCATCTGATGGGATGAGCCGGATAGACGGGCGGTTAAAAGTTACCGGAGCCGCCAAATATTCTGCAGAGTATTCAGTCGATGGATTAACTTATGGGGTATTAGTCGGCAGTACCGTAGCCAAGGGTACCATTGCCGCTTTTGACACTAAAGCAGCAGAGCGTGCACCGGGTGTATTGGCTGTAGTTACTTACCTTAATGCGCCCAAGGTTCCCGGATTTCAGCCGGATCAAAAAGGTGTAAGGGCCCAGTTAAAAGTATTTAATGACGATAAAATATTTTACAATGGGCAACCGGTGGCGCTGGTTATCGCCGATACTTATGAGCGGGCCCTGTATGGCGCGTCGCAGGTTAAGGTTACCTATAATAAAGAGGAGCATCAAACCAGCTTAACGGACAATTTTGGAAAAGGATTTCCGCCGCGAGGCGATGGTTTGTATAAACGTGGTACTGAGGATGCCTGGAAATCGGCACCCATTAAGTTGGAGCAGGAATACATTGTGCCCACCAACACGCACAACCCCATGGAGCTGCATGCCATTATTGCCCGCTGGGATGCCGATGATAAAATTACTGTTTGGGATAAAACCCAGGGTGTTAAAGCTACCCAGCGCGATATTTCACAGCTGTTTAAAATACCATTGGAGAATGTGCAGGTAAACTCCCGCTTTGTGGGCGGTGCCTTTGGCAGCGCGCTGCGCACATGGCCGCATGAAATTGTAGCTATATTGGGAGCTAAGGTTGTTAAGAAACCGGTAAAGCTGGTGCTTAGCCGGGCAGATATGTTCACTTCAGTAGGATACCGCCCCCATACCTGGCAAAAAATAGGTATTGGAGCCACTGCGGATGGAAAATTGACCGGTATTACCCACCAGGCCTACGGACAAACATCGCCTTATGAAAACTTTACCGAAGGAGCTGTTAATGTGAGCCAGAGCCTGTATGCATGTCCTAACGTAAACACCAAGTATAATTTAGTGGCCCTTAACGTAGGTACACCAACCTGGATGCGCGGTCCTGGAGAAGCTACGGGCGCGTTTGCGCTGGAATCTGCACTGGATGAGCTTTCTTATGCCTTAAACATCGACCCTATTGAGCTGCGTATTCGTAATTATGCCGAAACCGATCCAGAAAATGGTAAACCATTTTCGAGTAAATATTTGAAAGAGGCTTATCAGCTTGGAGCCGACAGCATTGGCTGGAGCGATCGAAAACAACAGCCTGGAGCCGTAAAAAAAGAGGGCTGGTTTGTAGGCTATGGCATAGGCTGCGGCATGTTTGGCGCTTACCGCAGTGGCGCTACGATTAAAGCCACCATGAAGGCTGATGGCACGCTGCATTTACAAAGCGCGGTAAGCGATATCGGTCCGGGAACAGGAACCGCTATGGTATTGATTGCTGCCGAACAAATGGGGATGCCGGCAGATAAAATCAGCTTTGAAAATGGGGCCTCTGACCTGCCCCAGGCACCAACGCAAGGCGGCTCAGCAACAACGGCGAGTGTGGGCTCTGCAGTGCACCAGGCCTGTGTGGAGCTGAAAGATAAAATTCAAAAACTGGCAGGCAATAGCGGGACGGATAAGCCCGATTACGCGCAAATACTTAAACAACATGATCTGCCGTCACTGGAGGTGATTACCAAATCAACCGGTGGCGAAGGCAGGGACAAATATTCGATGAGCTCATGGTCGGTACACTTTGTTAAGGTATTGGTAAATGCCTCAACAGGTGTAGTGAAGATTGATAAGGTAGCTTCAGTGGCCGATTGTGGTACCATTATCAGTCCTAAAACAGCCCGTAGCCAGATCGTTGGTGGCGCTATCGGCGGTATAGGTATGGCGCTGATGGAAGAGGCGGTGATCGACCATCGCTATGGCCGTTATATTAATAACAACTATGCCGATTATCATGTACCCGTAAATGCCGACATCCCGCAAATAGACGCCCTGTTTGTAAATAAACCCGACCCAATTCTGAACCCGATGGGCGCAAAAGGCATGGCCGAAATAGCCCTGGTAGGTATGGCAGCTGCAGTAGCTAATGCCGTTTATAACGCTACAGGGAAAAGGGTAAGGGAATTGCCTATAACACCTGATAAGGTAATAGCGTAAGTCTTTAAGTATTAACCAGCATGTCATTGCGAGGTACGAAGCAATCCCCAATAGGCAGAGCCCCTCTGTAAATTGCCACGCTATCGCTCGCAATGACTGATTTGGCGGGCATAACTACTGCAATAGCTTATCCAGCTTTTCATACAATTCATGAGAATGATCGGGGCCTGTGGCATTACTGTCAATTATATTTCCGTTTGCATCTATAAGGCAGTAATGAGGTATGCCCTCAATGCCATAAGCTTTGCATACCGGGTTTTTTGTCCAGCCTTCTGCTATCAGGTTAACACCATGCAGGTTCAATTTACTAAGATTCGTTTTCCAGGTACTTTCATTAACATCTACACAGATGTTGATAAATACGATGTTCTTATTTTTATACTTTTCATGCAGTGCCGGAACATCATCTTTAATCGCATTGATACAGGGGCCACAATGTACACCCCAAAAATCAAGATATATTGCTTTCCCTTTAAACTGAGCTAAAGAAACCGGTTGCCCGTTCTCGTCCTTAAGCACAAAACCGGGCGCCGGTGTACCCGGCTTTAAACGTTGAATGTTTGCATAAAATTTTTTTAAGGTGTCGGCATAATAAGGTGTTTTTATTTCGGGCATAAATTGGTTGTACACCTTGGTGGCCTGGTCAAAAGGTATGCTTTTAAAGTTAGCAATAATGCACTTTGTAAGGTACCAATCCCTAAGCTCATACATATGGAATGCCATAAAGCCTGCGTAACCGGTATTCAAAGCAATGGTGTTTACAGAGCGACCTGGGTTATCAGTGGGCCCCCATGTAGTAAAGGGCATATCAAGTCGTACATAATCATATAAAAAATCGCGGTAACAGAAGCTTGTTTCAAAATAAATTGTCGACTCCATGCGATAACTGGCGCCATTGAATTTGGGTGAAGGATGTTCCAGGGATAATTCATGGGTTTTTAACAAGTGATGGTCAAGCAACATAGATGCCGATTTAAAGTATACATCCAATCCCATTTTAAAAGCTCCGGCATTGGTACAATTACCAGAAAGCAGTAGTTCAACAGCTTTGTTATAATATTGATTAACCTTTGAAAACTTAACCGAATCAGACGCGGTTTCGCTGTACAAAACTTGCTGTAACTCAGGAGAGGACGTGCGGAGAAACTTGTATAATAAAATGGCCGTTTGTATATCGTTATCGCGATCAGCTGCTTTCACTGTAAGGGTGTTGGCTATATTCTGTGCATCCCAGTTAACAGTTATCGTGTCGTTTTTTTGGAGATATAAAAGCACTCCTCCATTTAGTTGAAAAAGGATATCGGTATAGGGGCCTTCGAGTTTTATTCTTTTTAAAAAGTCACCATGTTCATCAACCGTAACTGCAACGTTTTTGTATCCGAGGTAGTTTACCGTAACATATTCCCAAAAGGTATTGCCAGTATTTTTTATATGACCTTTAATTACGGCGTAACCGTAATTTGGTGTCGGTTTAATTTGCTGGGCAGTCAGCTTTAAGGTCAGTGCGGTAAAAAGCAGGATGAATAAGTATTTCATGAGAGTAGATAAGGTATAAGTAATAAGGTTAAGGTTTAACATCCAAAGTAAGGATAAGAAGAGCCTTCGCCAATGGACTTTTGACTGCTATTGATGGACGATATACCGAATGATTAGTACGGATACAAATAAATATCGGGCATAAACTAATTAAATAGTAATGTTTGTAAATTTATTTGCACAAACACACAACCAGAATGGTTTAACAACGTATTCTTATTGTATCATTAAACACAAAAAAACACCCATGAAAAAACTAATTCTTTTAACCCTTTTTATTTGTCTTGGCGTTGTTGCCTTTGCACAGCGCAAGGTGGTTTGCTGCAGCAAACCTTCGGCAACAAGGCAGTTTGCCATGCTGGCCTCCAGCGAAAAATTCAGATCTGCCCACAAAAACCCATTGCCCATTCATTTCCAAAGTACTATTGGTACAGCTATCACCTATAAAACCGCTGATGGTAAAGAATCAACCGCCTACTTGCTGAAAGCCAAAAAGGCCACTAATAACTATATCTTGGTAATACACGAATGGTGGGGATTGAATGATTTTGTAAAGAAGGAATCTGAAAAGATCTACAATGATCTGGGCAATGTCAACGTGATCGATCTTGACCTTTACGATGGTAAAGTGGCCACGACAAAAGAAGACGCGGGCAAATTTATGCAGGCCGTAAATGAAGATCGGGCAAAAGCCATCATCAATGGAGCCATTGCTTATACTGGCCCTAAGGCACATATTGCTACTATTGGCTGGTGTTTTGGTGGCGGCTGGAGCCTGCAAACCAGTTTATTGGCTGGTAAAAAAGCTGCCGGTTGTGTAATGTACTACGGGATGCCAGAGCAGGATGTTAACCGTTTAAAAACATTAAATGCCGATGTGTTGGGAAACTTCGCCAATAAAGATCAATGGATAAACCCCAAAGTGGTGGGCAAATTTGATGCGGACATGAAAAAGGCAGGTAAAAAACTGTACCTGCACCAATATGATGCTGATCATGGATTTGCCAACCCTAGCAACCCCATTTATGATAGCAATGCAACCAAAGATGCATACGCCAATATAATAGTTTTTTTAAAAGCACGTTTAAAATAAACAAAACGTATAATGTGACGTTATACCGGGCAAGCGAAAAGCTCGCCCGGTTTTTTTGTAACATTGCATAAAATTTACCTTTGACTACTTCTACAAAAAAAATAGTTTCCTTTTCGCTTAAAGCGGCCGTATTGATTATGGCCGGCTGGTATATATATCACCAGTTTTATAAAAAAAATGACGACCTCAAACAGTTTCAAACTTTAACCGCTCAAATAAACAGTACTCATGTGTTTATAGTTATGGGTATAGTGGTTTTATTAATGGGGGTTAATTGGGTGCTGGAGGCGTTTAAGTGGCAGTATTTGGCTAAACGGCTGGTTAATATTTCTATATGGGAAGCAATAGAGGCGGTTTTTTGCGGACTTACCTGGGCTATTTCCACACCGAACAGGGTTGGCGAATATGGTGGCCGGGTTATGTTTTTACCTAACCGTAAACGGATACACGGTGTTTTTGCCATGGCAGTTGGCGCTTTTGGGCAAATTATTATGACCAACCTTTTAGGTTTGATAGCCATAGTGTGGCTTTTTTATAATTACATCCCGGTAAGTACCTGGCTATTTGTGGTGATCATCCTGATTTCGGTGTTAACCCTGGCCATATTGCTCATCTGCTTTTTTCACATCAAAGGCATCATTAGTTTACTTAACCGGATAGCCTTTCTCAGAAAATACAACAAGTTTTTTGAGATCATGGGTCGGTATAAAACCAATGAGCTGATTCGTATCCTGGGGTTTAGCATGGCCCGCTACGTTACGTTTACCATTCAATACTGTATTGTGTTTCACCTGCTTATTCCGCAGTTCGCGTTTTTTCCAATGGTGATGATGCTGTTTGTTTATTTCTTTGTAACATCGGCCGTGCCCTCGCTTGATCTGCTTGATGTAGGTGTGCGAAGTTTTACCGCCTCGCACTTGTTTGCCTATGTAACCGATCAAAAAATAGCTATTATTGCCGGCGTGTCGTCAATATGGCTCATCAATTTAATTATTCCGGCTATTTTAGGGTCTTTATTCGTTTTTAAACTCAAATTCTTTGATCGCACTGCATAGTTTTGTTTCGCTGTTTTTAACAGGTATTTACCTGCTATTATTAATTTATTTGATACGTGGATGGAGCAAGGTAAAGGTCACTCCGGCAAAAAACGCACCCTTCCATACCAAAGTTACCATATTGATAGCTGCCCGTAACGAGGAAGAGCGGATCAGTTTAACTATTGATGATGTTTTAGCACAGGACTATCCCAAACATTTGTTCGAAGTAATTATTGTTGACGATCACTCCACCGATAATACTGCAGCCATCATCAGCAGCTATGCCAACCGCGGCGTTAAATTGTTGCAATTGCAGGAAGAACGCGCGCTCAACTCCTACAAGAAAAAGGCTATAGCCGAAGCCATCAAATTATCCACTGGCGAGCTCATGGTTGCCACCGATGCCGATTGCCGCATGGGGCCTGCCTGGTTATCATCCATTGTAGGTTATTACGAAACCAATAACCTGGTCATGGTATCATCACCGGTAACTTACTTTGAGGAGCGTTCGCTGTTTGAACTGATGCAAACCCTGGAGTTTGGCTACTTAATTGGCATTGGCGCCGCATTTATTGGCAATGGCCGGGCATCAACTTGTAATGGGGCAAATTTTGCCTATCGAAAAGATGTATTTTATGAGGTTGGCGGTTTCGCCGGTATTGATGACCTGGCATCTGGTGATGATGAATTGTTATTGCAAAAAGTTGCCGAACGCTACCCCGGTAGGATCGGCTTTTTAAAACAAACCGAAGCTGTGGTATATACTCACGCCAAACATACCCTGCAGGAGTTTATGCAGCAAAGACGCCGCTGGGCTTCCAAATCAACCAAATACAAGGATAAAAAAGTGGTGGCCTTTGGTTTATGTATCTGGTTATTTAATGTTTCGTTGCTGGTTAACGCGGCATTGGGCTTTTATGACCTGTATTTTTTAAAGCTATTCCTGGTTCAATTTTTACTGAAATACCTGTTCGAGATCCTTTATCTGCTGCCTATAACTACATTTTTTAAGCGTACCTACCTGGTAAGTTTGCTTATCTTGCTCATTCCAGTGCACATCGTATATTTTGTGGTGATTGGGCTGATGGGCAACAATCGTAAATACCTGTGGAAAGATAGAGTAGTGAAATAACAAGCCATTGTAAAGATTGATTTACCCGTTTGTTAATTGCCCCTTTTTAAGCGATATTTAGCCGAAAGCAAAATTACTATTGGCAGAACTTACCCCATCAAAACGTACCTGGCAGGCGTTTAAACGCAATAAGATTGCCCTTGCCGGGCTTGTTTTTATTATATTGACCTTATTGGTGGCCATAATGGGCTATTTAATCATGCCCGATCAGAGTCCGCATGCTAATAATATGACCATTCAGCTCAGTATCAAGAAACCAGGGTCCTCTTTTATGATGTTGCAGGTACGTAAAAGTGAGCCGGTTGATACCGTGAATTTTTTTACCCGGATGCTTTTTGGCCAGCCATCGTTTTACCGGGATGTTCCTATTACCGGTTACCATTTTGCACAAGACTCTATCGTTGTAAATGAATACATAGGCGATGAGGACAAACCCGAAAGAAAAGCTTATAATATTTTTGAAGTAGTGAACGGGATTAAACCCCGGTACCATTATGGTTCGGTATTATTAAATCCGGGTATTTCAGTCAATAGAAGTAAGGAGATCTATAAACGTTTTACAGATAAGATAGTAGCCGATCAGATTGTTTCCCGCACATTTTGGCTGGGCACCGATATTTACGGGCGGGATATGCTGAGCCGGATGTTACTGGGCACCCGCATATCACTGGCCGTGGGCCTAATGTCGGTACTGATCAGTATGTTGCTCGGTGTAACCATAGGCGCCATTGCCGGCTTTTTTGGTGGTTGGATAGATGCTTGCCTCAGCTGGCTGATGAATATTTTATGGTCCTTACCCGCCCTGTTGCTGGTTATTGCCATATCATTTGCTTTAGGCAAGGGGCTGTGGCAAATATTTATAGCGGTAGGCCTATCCATGTGGGTTGAAGTAGCCCGCCTGGTTCGTGGCCAGGTGATGAGCCTTAAACAGGTAGAATATATTGAAGCGGCCAGGGCTTTGGGTTTTAACAATACCCGCATTATTACCCGGCATATCTTACCTAACATAACCGGACCTATCCTGGTGCTGGCATCATCTAATTTTGCTTCGGCTATCCTGCTCGAGGCCGGACTTAGCTTTTTAGGTTTTGGCGCACAGCCACCCATGCCCACCTGGGGCGGAATGATAAAAGAACATTATGGCTATATTGTCATGAACTCGGCGTACCTTGCCATCATTCCGGGTTTGGCCATTATGTTATTGGTATATGCTTTTAATCTCGTTACCGTTGGCTTGCGCGATGCCTTCGATATAAAATCACAAAGTACACGCATTTGAAAATATTTTTTTACTTTAGTCAGTGACTACTAACAACAGATGCAATACATAGAAGATAATTCTGGTGAAGATGAATTAATCAGCTTGTTGCTCAAAAGACAGTCGGAGTTAAACTCCCTGTTAGAGATTACCCGGGCCATTAATAAAAACACCGCTACTCCTATACTTATACAAATGCTTGAAGTGATCTTGCAAAGTTATCTGCAGGTAGGGAAACTTCGCTTTTTTATTGAGAAGGAAAATAAGTTTGTCTGTATCTCCAAATATGGCGGTGAGATCGAATCTGCCATTCTGTTGAGTAGAGCTTGTAATAAGTTGAGCAAGATTAAATCGCCCGTTGCTATAACTGATCATCACGATCCCCTGCTTCAAAAATATAACTACTTTATCCCCATACATCACAAAAGCAAAGTTTTAGCCTACGCGCTCATCGGTGATTTCAACACCTCCGGCGAGATGCTTAACAACGACCTGAACTTTATTCAAACGCTCATGAATGTAATCATTGTGGCGTTGGAAAATAAAAAGCTGTTTCGGGAACGTTTGCAATCAGAGCGTTTTCAACGCGAAATGGAACTCGCTGTTGAAGTGCAAAATATGCTGATCCCCCTGCGAATGCACAAGGATGACAGTGTAGAAATAGGCGCCAAATACCTGCCGCATCAAAATATAGGAGGTGACTATTTTGACTTTATCCGACTTAATGAAAACGAGTTTTTGTGGTGCATTGCCGATGTATCGGGCAAAGGTATTTCGGCCGCTTTGCTCATGGCCAACTTTCAGGCCAGTTTGCATGCCTGGGCCGCGGTAGAGGAAGACCTGACCAATATTATTGACCGCCTCAATAAAATAGTGTTGAGCAATACCAAGGGCGAAAGGTTTATAACCCTGTTCCTGGCCCGGTACAATGAAAAAAAACGCAAGCTCAACTATATTAATGCAGGCCACAACCCCAGCATCCTGTACTCAGATGGAGAAGCCATACATTTAAAATTGGGCACCACCATGATCGGGGTTTTTGAAGAACTGCCGTTTTTAAATGAGGGTGAGATTGATATGGAACCCGGTAGCCTGATATTTAACTATACCGATGGGCTGATGGACTTTGAAACCATCAACACCAAGATCTGGAACGAAGATAAACTGCTCGATTTTGTAAAGACTCATGGGCATTTATCCCCCGATAATTTTAATGATACCCTTCTGGAGCATTTGAACCACGTGGTTAAAAGCAAATCCATTGATGATATTACCCTGCTTACATTAAGGATATTTTAATTCTATAGTATCGAGTAGCTAGTATCAAGTATCACGATTTTTGATGTTCTGTGTAAGAAATACAAAGGCCTTAATGATTTCATACCTGATGCTTTTTTACATGTGTTTTAAAATAGTGTAGCTGTCATGATACTTGATACTAGCTACTTGATACTTTCTTATATTTGCCCATATGTTATCAGCCAGGTACCAGTATGATTTGATTGAGGCGGGATGCGATGAAGCCGGGCGTGGCTGTTTGGCCGGACCTGTGTTTGCTGCTGCGGTAATACTTCCGCCAGATTTTGACCATCATTTGCTGAACGACTCCAAACAATTATCTGAGGATATAAGATACCAGCTACGGACAGAAATAGAACAAAAAGCTATAGCCTTCGCCGTGGCATCGGTTGATAACCTGGAGATCGACAAGATCAATATTTTAAATGCCTCTTTCCTGGCGATGCACCGGGCTATCGAAAAATTACATTTAGCCCCTCAGTTTCTAATTATCGACGGCAACCGTTTCAAAAAATATCCTGACATTCCGCATGAATGTATCATCAAAGGCGACGGTAAATTTTTCAGTATAGCAGCGGCATCTATATTGGCCAAAACCTATCGTGACGATTTTATGCTGCAGATAGCGGCCGAGCATCCTGAGTATGATTGGCATAGCAATAAAGGCTACCCTACCATTAAACACCGCGAAACGGTCATGAAGATAGGATATACCCCATATCATCGCCGTACTTTCCGTGTTACCGACCCGCAGTTAAGTATTTTTTAACGATACCTTTGATTACGGCGTTTTGGTTGGTATTTTTGCACCAAACCAGATATTCAATTGAAAATCCTTATTTTAACTCACCGAGTGCCGTTTCCGCAAAACGGAGGCTATGCCATTGTGGTGTGTAACACCATAAAAGGCCTGGTTGCGCTTGGACATAAGGTATCGTTGGTGGCGTTGAACGCCAAAAAATATAACGGAAGCCCACACGAAGTAACGGATGACCTGCTGACTAAAATAAATTATACTACCTATAATATCGACATCAGTATATCCATGCTGGATGGACTAATAAACCTGATCAGCAAAAAATCAAATGATATTGACCGGTATTATGATGCAGAGTTCGAAAAACTATTAATACGTGAGCTTAGGCAAACGGCTTATGATATTGTGCAGTTTGAAGGTTTGTTTGTAACCCCTTACTTAGCGGCTATACGTAAGCATTCCAGGGCCAAACTGATTTATCGCTCACATAATATTGAGCACCAGGTATGGCAACGGCTGGCGCAGCAAAAAAGCGACCTGTTTAAAAAATGGTATCTGCGTATGCTGGCCCGGCGGGTAAAGGATTATGAGCTACAGCAACTCAACAAGGTTGATGCTATTGCCGTTTTTACAACCGAAGATAAAAATACCATCCTATCATACGGAACCACTATCCCGGTTGAAATATTCCCGGTAGGGATCGATCTTACCCTGTACCGGCCCGATTTTGAAAAAACAGAATTTCCAAGCTTGTTTTTCCTGGGATCGTTAGACTGGCTGCCTAACCGCGAAGGTATTGAGTGGTTTATTGACAATTTTCATAAAGACCTCACCGATGGCGATCTGCGCGTAAAGTTTTATGTGGCCGGACACAACATTCCCGATCGTTTTGATGATTACGAAGTGATGGGTAAAATATTTATCCAGGGCGAAGTTGACGATGCGTTTGAATTTGTAAATAGCAAAGCTATTATGATTGTGCCACTTTTATCGGGCGGTGGTATGCGGGTGAAAATTGTGGAGGGCATGGCCATGAAAAAGTGTATTATTTCCACATCCATCGGGGCCGAAGGTATAAATTTCGAAAACGGCACCAACATTATTATAGCCAATAACCAGGAAGAGTTTTATGATGCCATTGAGCGTTGTATTACCGATGAGGAATATTGCCGTACTATAGGCACAAACGCGCGAAAGCTGGTTGAACAGCAGCACGATGTAAACGCGGTAAGTCATGACTTGGCGCAGTTTTATGAGAAGCTGAGTTAGTCCTTAAGTCCCCTTAAAATTTGACCTCAAAAATCAAGGCTCATTGGGCCTTAGAAATTCCCGTCAGAATAATTACTTTTGCGCCATAAACGTTAACGATGAAGAACACTGCCTTAACAGATACACACATTAAAGCTGGCGCCAAAATGGTACCCTTTGCTGGTTACAATATGCCTGTGCAATATGCCGGGATAAACGCCGAACACGAAACTGTACGTAAAGCGGTAGGTGTATTTGATGTAAGTCACATGGGCGAATTTATTTTGAAAGGCGACCATGCCCTTGACTTGATACAACAGGTTACCAGCAACGATGCTTCCAAATTATATGACGGCAAAGTACAATACTCCTGCCTGCCTAATGAGGATGGTGGTATTGTGGATGACCTGCTGGTTTATCGTTTAGATGAAAAAACCTATATGCTGGTGGTTAATGCCTCCAACATTGAAAAGGACTGGAACTGGATATCTAAATATAACACCATGGGTGTGGAGATGAAGAATATATCAGATCGCACCTCGCTGCTGGCTATCCAAGGCCCTAAAGCAGCTGAAGCACTGCAAAGCCTTACCGATGTCGACCTGGTATCTATGGAGTATTACACTTTTAACCGTGGGAAATTTGC
Source organism: Mucilaginibacter sp. BGA-UO-ETr-C110 (assembly GCF_059567985.1). Lineage (NCBI taxonomy): Bacteria > Pseudomonadati > Bacteroidota > Sphingobacteriia > Sphingobacteriales > Sphingobacteriaceae > Mucilaginibacter > Mucilaginibacter sp. BGA-UO-ETr-C110. The sequence goes on along the minus strand of NZ_JCAQPB010000002.1, from coordinate 5,245,183 downwards.
CGGTATTGATAATGTGATCATATCTGCTACCGGATATACAGGTGCAGGTGGCTTTGAGATCTATTTCGATAACCAATATGCCGATCAGATCTGGGAAGCTATTTTTAAAGCCGGCGAACCATTTGGCATTAAACCAATCGGTTTAGGCGCACGCGATACCTTACGCCTGGAAATGGGCTTTTGCTTATATGGCAATGATATTGATGATGCCACCTCTCCGCTGGAAGCCGGTTTGGGTTGGGTAACCAAATTCAGCAAAACATTTACCAATTCCGAGGCGCTGCAACAGCAAAAACAAGCCGGTGTGAGCCGCAAGCTGGTAGGCTTTGAAATGATCGAACGCGGTATCCCCCGTCACGACTATCCTATTGTTGATGCCGACGGTAACAACATAGGGAAAGTAACATCCGGAACACAATCACCATCGCTACAAAAAGCCATTGGCATGGGTTATATAAATACCGAGTTTGCCAAAGAAGGCGCTGACATATACATCAGCATCAGGGATAACAAAGTGAAGGCTAAAATTGTAAAGCCGCCTTTCTATAAGTAGTCATTTTCTTCGGGTCATTTGGTCATTAAGTCATTTTTGTTGGCTCATTGCAATAATGACCTGATGACTAAATGATATAATGACCAAATCACAAATGACTAAAAATTTAAACGTTTGCCTTACCCCGGCATTGCTGTCGCTTTATAATGTAGAAGAATACATTGTAGTGGTTATTGATATTTTCAGGGCAACATCATCTATATGTTATGGTATTGAAAACGGTGCTGAGGCTATTATCCCGGTATCACAGGTTGAGGAGTGTTCCGCGTATAGAGAGAAAGGGCTGGATTACCTTCTGGCAGCAGAGCGTGATGGAAAAGTAGTAGACGGCTTTGATTTTGGCAACTCGCCATTCTCCTACACTGCCGAAAAGGTGGCGGGTAAAACGGTGGTGCTTACTACTACCAACGGCACGCACGCGCTGCATTTATCACGTAGCGCCAAACGTATTGTTATTGGCTCATTTTTAAATCTTACTGCATTAAGTAACTGGTTAAAAACCCAGCACGAAAATATATTACTGGTATGTGCCGGCTGGAAAAATAATTTTAACCTGGAAGACACCCTGTTCGCCGGTGCTGTAATTGAGCAGCTAAAAACCGAAGACTTTGTATTGGATGATGCCGCCATTGCCGCTAATGATCTTTTTCAGTTGGGCAAAGATGACATTAACCTTTACCTGAAGAAAACATCACACGGGGAGCGACTTAAAAAATTAGGTATAGAAAAAGATATTGAGTTTTGCTTGCAAATCGATATTACAACCGCAATCCCTGTGTTAGAGGGAGAGCGGTTGGTGAGGTTGGTTTAGGTAAGGTTCATTTTTAGTATAATACAACCATCACGTCATTGCGAGGTACGAAGCAATCTCATCCCCAGTAGAGGCACGCGAGGAGATTGCTTCGTACCTCGCAATGACATGAAAAAGAACTACTCTGCATGTTTAACCCTTCTTCTCTTTCTCCAGCTTTTTAACATGAAGTAAATAATCCCTGCAATTACCAGGAGAGGCCAGATTGAAATTATCCCGAAAAACAGGTTCTTTAAAAATACCCATCCGGTAGTGATGGAGGATTTAAATTTATAAGTAAACTGATCATCAACATTCTGGGTAGTTGCTTTTGTATAAAAAGTGATATCCAGGGAACTGTAGGCAACTTGTTTATTCAGGTAGTTCAGCTGTCCCTGGGCCGATTCAATATCGCTGCGGATCTCGGTCAGCTTATTTTCAATCTCCAGCAGGTCCGAGATCTTTGTTCCTTTTTTAAGCAGTTCGAGATAGCGGGTTTCCAGGATCTTTTTATTATCCAACCGGGTTTTCATGTCGATGTACCGGGTAGTAACATCGGTTATGGAAATGTTCTTGGTATCGATCTTATCGGCCGAGGCCGACACCGAATCAACCAAAAAGTCAAAATACTTAGCCGGGATACTTATTTTTAAATTATACTCCTTACGGTTTATATCGCTATTGGTGGTTTGATTATCCTCGTCCACATAGCCCCCATATTTTTTGAGCGATTGCAGGATCTTTTTACGGGCAGCATTAATATTGCTGGCTTCAAACTGAATAGTGCCGGTTTTAATGATCTTTTTTGTGGTATCACGTATCTGACTGGTGTTATTAGAATTGCCTGATGGCTCCGCAAGGACGACATCCTGCATAACAGAAGCTTTTTCAAGCACTTCTTCATCCGCTTTTACAACCGGGGGGGCAAACAACCTGGTTTGTGCTTTTTCTTTTTGCTCTTCAGCTTTATGTCCGCATGCAGATAGAGACAGTAATAGGGTAATCGAAATAAGATACGCTTTCATAACAAGGCTAATTAATGTGTTACCATAAATTCTGATCAGCCTTGTAAATCTACGCAAAAACAAAATTAAATTCCAAATAAATTATTATTTCAAAATATAATTCTGTTTTGTTGCTTTATTTCAGCTTTTCATTATTCTTATGCCGGTCGGCATCACGGATGCTTTTCTTTTCCATATTCTTCTCCAGCGCATCCGTGAGGTCAATTCCGGTTTGGTTAGCAAGGCATATCAATACAAACAACACATCTGCCATTTCATCTGCCAGGTTAACCTCTGTATCCGATTTTTTAAATGATTGCTCACCATACTGCCTCGCCATAATGCGGGCCACTTCACCTACCTCTTCCATCAAAATGGCTGTATTGGTAAGCTCATTAAAATACCGGATCCCCGTGGTTTTTATCCACTTATCTACAAGATGCTGCGCTTCTTTAATTTCCATAAAAAGAGTATAAATATTTTTTAGTGATTGTCTTTATCCTTTGTATCCATGATAATGGTGACCGGTCCATCGTTTACAAGACCTATCTTCATATCAGCGCCGAAAATACCCGTAGCTATCTTTTTGCCGGTAAGTGTTTCCAATGTTTTGATCATTTGCTCATACATCGGTATAGCTTTATCTGGTCTGGCTGCCTTAATAAAGGACGGCCGGTTGCCCTTTTTTGTCTGGGCAAACAGGGTAAATTGCGAGATAAGCAGGATCTCCCCGTCAACATCAGCCAGCGCTTTGTTCATCAGCCCGTTTTCATCTCCAAAAACACGCATGCCTGTAATTTTATTGGCCAGCCAATTCAAATCATCATCAGTATCGGCCTCTTCAATGCCCAATAAAACCAGGAAACCCAGTTTGATCTCGCCTGTGATCTTGCCATCAACCTTGCAGCTGGCCTCAGTAACGCGTTGTAAAACAGCTCTCATTGTTTTAAATTTTAAAGCAGCAAGTTAGTAAGAGTCAAGAATCATGAGATAAGAAACAGGATTTTTTATTTAATTCATGGCTTTTTCTTGTCTCTTGATTCTCATATCCTGTTTCTTATACAACAAAACCGTTATTTTTTGCTCAAAAAAAACTAAGTTCGCAACCGCTATTATGTTTTTTAATTAATAGGTACAAAATGACAACAAAAAGAGGCTTTACTACCACCATTTTACACGCCGACCGCTTAGGTAAACCAGAGCATGGCTCATTGCACAAACCCATACATACTTCGGTAACTTACGGACATGAGGATGTGCAGGACCTGGTTGATATTTTCCAGAACAAGAAAAAAGGCTACGCTTATTCTCGCCAGGGTAACCCTACCGTTACCGCACTGGAGCATAAGGTAACCAATATGGAAAGGGGACTATCGTCTATCGCTTTTTCAACCGGTATGGCGGCTATTTCGGCAACGGTAATGGCCCTTATAAAACACGGCGATCATATTGTTGCCAGTTCATTCCTGTTTGGTAACACCCGCAGTATCTTTCAAACTTATATTGATATGGGTTTGGATATCACTTTTGTGGATGCTACGGATGTTGAAAATGTACGCGGCGAAATTAAAGCCAGCACCAAAATGGTGTTTGTGGAAACCATTGCCAATCCTGCTACTCAGGTAGCCGACCTGCAGGGTATTGGTGAGCTTTGTTCACAAAAAGGGATCATATATGTGGTGGATAACACCATGACATCGCCATACTTGTTTAACCCTATTGATGTTAAAGCAAGCCTGGTGATCAACTCCTTAACTAAATACATTGGTGGCCATGGCGATGCCCTGGGCGGCTGTGTTACAGATACCGGATTATTTAACTGGACTACTTATCCTAATATTTTTGAGACCTTTAAAAAGCAGGTAAAACCCGAAACACTGGGCCTTACCCAGATCCGTAAAAAAGGACTTCGGGATTCTGGCGGTACATTATCGCCCGAGGCTGCACATACGATCTCTGTAGGGGCCGAAACACTGGCCCTGCGTTTGGAACGTGCCTGCAACAATGCATTGGCACTTGCTCGGTATTTTGAGGCACATCCTAAGATCAAAAAAGTATTTTACCCGGGTGTTGCAAGCCATCCGCAGCATGAGCGCGCTGGTAAACTATTCAAAAAATTCGGCGGTTTGATGAGTATTGAGCTGGATGAAAGCATTGATTGCCTGGCCTTTTTAAATAAACTGAAACTGGTTGTAAAATCAAGCAACCTGGGCGATACCCGCACCTTGTCTATTCCCGTTGCCCAAACCATATTTTTTGAATTAGGTGCCGATAAACGCGCCGAAATGGGCATCCCGGAAACCATGATCCGCCTGTCGATAGGTATTGAAGACCTGGAAGATCTGATGGCTGATTTTAAAGCCGCTTTGGATTAGAATCAAGGACTTTAGGAGCAAAGAATAAGGATTCATGGAACAAAGATTTTTGGAATAAAGAACAAGGCAAATAAAACGCTAACGATGAAAAAGATTATCCAAAAGTCTTTGCTCCTTGTTCCAAAAGTCGTTACTCCCCGTTCCCCTATCCTTGTTCTTTTTATCTTTGTTCTTGGCTCCGTCATAGGCTCTTGCCTCTCCTCCTGCCATCGGCACAACCGGGTTATCAACACTTCTTTTTATTTCTGGAAAACGGTTTATAAAAGTAACCAAGCCGAATCCGGCTATCTGAACAGGCTGCACGCGCATAAACTGTATATGCGTATCATGGATGTGGATATGGACGAGAGTGGCATCAATCCGGCCCCGGTATCGCCCATAACATTTCAAAACAAGCTTCCGGATACGGTGGAGATGGTGCCCGTAATATTCATCGTTAACAATGTCCTAAAAACTACGACTCGCCCACAGCTTGATGCATTGGCTGGTAACATTGTTCGCTTTGTAAATGGCAAAGCGCAACAGGCCGGCAAAACCTCTTTTACCGAATTACAGATAGATTGCGATTGGACGGCCTCAACCCGTGAAAACTATTTTTACCTGCTTGGACAGTTGCGCCAGGTTAAAGAACTGAAAGCAAAAACTATTTCGGCTACGCTGCGGCTGCATCAGCTAAAAAATCAAAAAGGGAGCGGAATCCCACCTGTAAACCGGGTAATGCTGATGTGTTATAACATGGGTAATCTGCGCAAGTACGGGGAGCAAAACTCCATTTTAGAAATAAGTGAATTAAAAAAATACCTGGGCGATAATGTGACCGCTTATCCCATGCCTGTTGATATCGGTTTACCTCTGTTCAGCTGGGCCGTAGCTTTCCGGAATAAGGAATATATCGGTATAGCTAAAAGGATCTCATCCGATGATCTGAATAATAAAAATCAATTTATATTTATAAAAAATAACATTTACCGGGCTAAAACCAATTTGCCAGATTACGGTTTAAAAACCAACGATGAACTGCGCTGGGAAAACGTATCGGCGGGTAATTTGCAGGCCACGGCCAGCTATTTATCTCCGCTTATTAAAGCGGATACGGTAAACGTTACTTATTTTCACTTGGATGAAGCTACTATAAAAACCTATACCTATGACGACCTCGAAAAAACTACTCATCTGTTCCGTTAGTTTGATCATTTGCTTTTTTGCCGAAATTGCTATTAACATTGCCTGCGGTCCGGAGGCCGACCCATACGATTATTACATCTCGTTTTTTCACAACAACCTGCAGCGTACGCAGGAATACGAACCATTTTATTTTACTGGTTACAAATTTTTGTATGACGATGATGAACGGGTAAGTGAGGCCGAAATTAACTCGCGCGAGTGGGCGGCGTATTTAGGCAGCAGCATTAAAGCGGCGGATGTGCAGAAAGCGATGTACAAACTAAAAGGCAGTGCCGATACCGCTTTATACGTAGGATACTTAGATGGTAAAGGCAGTCTGCCCGATAGCTTAAAGAATAACACCTTTCTGCAGGCGCTCCCATCGAACAAAAGCGCGTTGAAATATTACCGGTTTGCCAAAAGTGTAGAGGCGATAGCGAATGTAAAATCAGATTACTGGGATCCAAAACCCAAAGATACTGCAAGCCTGCAAGCCGCCGGTAAAGAAGCCATGCAATATGCACTTGCAGAAAAAGATGCGTTCATCAAATTGAGATTTTTATACCAGGCGCAGCGTTTGCTGCATTATGGTGGTAATGATCAGGATGCGGTTAATGTATATGATAAATACATAGCTGATTATAAATCCAAAAGTAATGTAAAGGGATGGTCGCTGGCGTTAAAGGCTGGCGAAGAGCGCTGGCTTAAGGACACCGTACAAGCCGCTTACCTGTTTTCAAAAGTGTTTGCCCAATATCCCGAAAGGCGTGTGCAGGCTTATCGTAATTATAACTATATACGTATAAAAAGCTCACAGGTTTTGGCATTGGCTACCAGCAAAAGCGAGAAGGCGGCGATTATGGCTATTTATGGTTTCAGTAATTCTGAGTTAGATAACCGCTCCTTAAAAGAGGTTTATCAGTATGAACCAACATCTGATATGGTGGGTGTATTGCTGGTGCGTGAGATTAATAAACTGGAAGAAGAATATCTTACGCCCACAACGGAAGGTAATTCTATCCTGGTTAATTCTTACTACGGTAAACTGGCCGATAGCAGCAGGCTCCGTGCGCAAAACCACATGAAACAGTTGAATGCTTTTTGTGAACAACTATCGTCAGAAAAAAAATACCCTGAATATGGCCTGGCTAAGTTGGCACAAGCCTACATGGCCTGGATGCAAAAAGATACCAAAGGCGGTATGGCCTACCTGGACGCACTTAAAGGCGAAAAGCTAAGCGAAAAATTTAATGATCAAAAACAGATCATTCAGCTATTGCTCACCGCACAAGGCATACAGCAATATAATGATGTGAATGAAGCAGCCTTATTACCATTGCTCAAATGGCTCGATGGAAAAGTTGCCCATGAGGCTAAGGCAAACACCTCCAGTCAGGATTGGGGTTTTTACGGGCAATATCCTTTTGCTGCCACCGCCCGCAATTTTTATCAGAATATTATGGCGCCGGCATACCTCAAACAACGTGATACCAGCAAAGCAGCTTTAGTGATGTTGCAGGGAGATGCTACCGTGAAAAAAGTGACAGAGCCAAGTTATCAAACCATCAGCTTTTGGCAAAATTACCTGCATTCATCAGCCATCAATAAAATAGTGGGCTGGAAAAAAAGCTCGCCGGCAAGTCCGTATCTTAATTTCCTGACAAAAAAACTGGTTACCTATAAAAGTGATGATCTGTATGAATTACTTGGTACTGCCTATCTGCGCGAGCATAAATATCCCGAAGCTGTTGCTGCTTTAAACCAGGTTAATGAAAAAGCTTTGAATAAATTCCCAACCAATTTTTACGATGAAAAAGCAACCGGTGCCGATCCGTTCATCAATCAAATGCCCGATTATCCTAAATTGCTGTTAAATAAAAATGGTAAAGGCTATAATAAGCGCCAGTTTGCACAGGCCATGGCTGGTTTCCAGAAACAAATTAAAGCCGACCCTAAAAATGCTTCGGCCTATTATTTTGCCATGGCTACAGCTTTATACAATACCTCAACCTATGGTAATGCCTGGTATCTGATCAGCTATGATTGGTCTTCAATAGATTATGGCCGCAAGCCACGGTATTACTATGATGCCGACTATATAAAAACAACCAATGCCGAAAAGCTGTTTTTGCAGGCCAGGCAATTGAGCACCAGTGCGGAGTTTAAAGCCAAATGCACCTTTATGGCTGCCAAATGCCGTCAAAAACAAATCAAACTGCCATCCTACTCCGATTTTCCAGATTATAATTACACCAAATTGCAAAATGCCGAAAAGGAATATGACAAGTCCGTAAGGCGCAACCCTTATTTTGCCGAATTACAAAAAAGTTATGGCAAAACAGCCTATTATAAACTGGCGGTAAATGATTGCAGTTATTTAAGGGACTTTTTGAAGACTGGCAGAAAGTAGTTTAATAATATGAATGAGGTCATGCCGAACTTGTTTCGGCATCCCACAAGCCCGGTCGCATAAGGCTTGTCCTGAGAGATCCTGAAACAAGTTCAGGATGACGGGCGGGACCTTATGGTCTTAATTCTTACCTCTTGTTTCTCAACCCTACGCCCTTGTATCATTACCATGATAAATACTCAGGTAGCTTTCATAGCGGGATAGTTCGATCTCGCCGTTTTCGAGGGCTTCCAATACGGCGCAGCCGGGCTCGTTAATATGGCGGCAGTTGTTGAAACGGCACTCGTTCATGCGTTCGCGCATTTCTGGGTAAAAGTGACCCAGTTCCTGCTTTTCAATGTCGATAACGCCTAACTCGCGGATGCCGGGGGTATCAATAATGAAACCGCCTTGAGGCAGTTCGAACATTTCGGCAAAGGTAGTGGTGTGCATGCCTTTGTCGCTCCATTCAGATACCATATGCGTACGGAGGTCGAGGTTGGGCAGCAGACTATTGATCAGGCTTGATTTGCCCACACCGGAGTGGCCCGAGAATAGGGTCACCTTGTCTTTCAGCAGCTCCTGCACCTGGTCGATATTGGTACCATCCAATGCTGATACCTCAAAGCATGGGTAGCCGATATTTTCGTATATCGATTTATAATCGGCCAGAATTTCCAGGCCTTCATCGCTAAACAGGTCGAGTTTGTTAAATATAAGGCGTGCAGGGATATCATAAGCCTCGGCAGTCACCAGGAAACGGTCGATAAAGCCCAATGAAGTTCGGGGCGATGCCAGGGTAACCACGAGCAGCGCCTGGTCAAGATTAGCGGCAATGACCTGCGCTTGCTTACTCAGGTTGATAGACTTACGGATAATATAGTTTTTACGCTGATGCAGATTAGTGATCACACCGTTTTGACTATCGGGTTCCATTTCAAAATCAACTATATCGCCAACAGCTACCGGGTTGGTGGTGGTGATACCCTTCATTCTAAACTTACCCTTAATGCGGCAATCTAAACGTTGCCCATCGGGTGTTTGTACCTGGTACCAGCTTCCGGTTGATTTGGTGATTAATCCGTGCATATTATTAACCCCAAAAGTAATAATTACCTAACGGATTAATATGATGTTTAAAACAAACCCGTATTTTAGTACATCATGAAAGTTGCCATAGCCTCGCCGCCTTTTCCAAAATCTATTGAAGATGGCCTGTTTCAGGTTGAAAACCTGGTGAAAGAAGCAGCCAAACAACAAGCCGAGATCATTTGTTTCCCGGAATCTTATATTCCCGGATACCCGGCAGCGGAATTTACAGTTGAAGAGGGCTCGCCCGAAAAGCTTCAGGCAGCGCTCAACAAAGCCTGTAAAATAGCCGCAGAAAATAACATCGCCATTATACTCCCTATGGACCGGTACTCCGAAAAAGGGCTTTTAAATGTGGCCTATGTTATATCAAATACGGGTGAAGTATTAGGATACCAGGCAAAAACTCAACTTGATCCTACCGAAGATGATATTTGGGTTCCGGGTACCGAACGACGAGTTTTTGAGGTAAATGGTGTAAAGTTTGGCATTGTTATATGCCATGAAGGCTTCCGGTATCCCGAATTGGTAAGGTGGGCTGCCCGGCGCGATACCAAAATAGTATTTCACCCTCATTTTGCCGGAGGTGATGTACAGGGTGTTGAAATTACAAATTGGGGAGATAAAGACAGCCCCTATTATGAAAAGGCAATGATGATGAGAGCATTAGAAAACACCATATACTTTGCAAGCTCCAATTATACTACCCGTTACCCGGAGTCGGCCAGCTCTTTAATAGGGCCGCAAGGGCAGTGTATCGCATATCAACCTTATCAAAAAGCGGGCGTTTTTGTAGCAGAGATAGATATGGAGCGGGCTACAGGTTTATTAGCCAAAAGATTTAAGCCGGAATTGTATTAAAAAAATAAAACATTTTTAACTTGCAATTCAGAAAATAATCTACTTACTTTACGGACATTATATATGACACTTAACAACACCATTACTACCATTATTATTACCACCGGCATAAACCTCGGAGGAAGATAATCGTATGGTGTAAAAACATAAAAAAGAAACCAAATGAAAGCCTTCCTCCGCAAAGAGGAAGGCTTTTTTGTTTAAATATTATTGACACTAAACCATAAATGAAAGTTCTAAAATTTGGCGGTACATCCGTAGGATCAATAGCAAGCATCCAAACTCTTTTAAACATCCTTGGCGATGAATTTAGAAACCCGGAAAAACCGGTGGTGGTACTATCAGCCATGGGCGGGGTAACCAACCTGCTGGCATCAATGGCCGAGGATGCCTCCGAAGGCAAGGAATTTACCGCGGCCCTGGCCGAACTGGAAAAACGCCATTTTGATGTGGTGAAAAGCCTGCTCGATGTGCAAAACCAAAACCCGGCGTTTACCCGTTTAAAAATTCATTTTAACCAGCTGGAAGAGTTGCTGCAGGGCGTACTGACCCTTAGGGAACTTACCCCCAAAACCCGCGATCAGATATTAAGCTATGGCGAGCGCTGCTCCACCATTATGGTGAGCAAAATAGCTGCTCAGCATTTTAAGGATGTTCTTTTTGTTGATGCCGCCGAGGTGATAAAAACCGACAGCGCATTTGGTAATGCCAAAGTGAATACCGAGCTGTCTGAAATGCTGATCCGTAACCTGTACGAGGCCAATAAAGATAAAATGCTCCTAGTAACCGGCTTTATAGCAGGCAACGATGTAGGCCAAACAACCACCCTGGGACGGGGCGGCAGTGATTATACCGCGGCTATATTTGGCTCGGCACTCAATGCTAAGGAAATACAGATCTGGACAGACGTTAACGGTATGATGACCGCCGACCCGCGGATGGTGAAAAAGGCTTTCTCGCTGACAGAACTTACCTATACCGAGGCGATGGAGCTTTCCTACTTCGGCGCCAAGGTGATCTATCCGCCAACCATGATCCCGGCTTTCTTGAAAAAGATTCCTATCGTGATCAAAAACACTTTTGAACCTGAGTTTGAAGGTACCGTGATCCGTCACGATTGCAAGGCATCAAGCCTGCCTATCAAAGGGATCTCTTCTATCAATAATATCAGCATCCTCAATCTGGAAGGCAGCGGCATGGTGGGTAAATCGGGCTTTAGCGGCCGCTTGTTCTCGTTGCTGGCCCGTGAGCAGATCAACGTGATCCTCATCACCCAGTCGTCATCAGAGCATAGCATCACCTTCGCGGTACAGCCTCAGGACACCGAACGTGCCAAACAGGTGATAGAACAAGAGTTCGAACTGGAACTGCTGGCCAAAAAACTGGAGCACCTGGTGATCGAAAAGAACCTGGCCATACTGGCTATTGTGGGCGAAAACATGAAACAAACACCAGGCATGTCGGGCAAATTGTTCCATGCGTTGGGGCGTAACGGGGTTAATGTAAGGGCCATTGCGCAGGGATCGTCAGAATATAATATCTCGGTGATCATCTCGGCCAATGATCTTTCCAAAGCCTTGAATGCGGTGCACGATGCCTTTTTTGTGCAGCTCACCAAAACGCTGCATGCCTTTTGCCTGGGTACCGGGAATATCGGTAAAACACTGTTTAACCAATTGAATGCCCACAGCCAGTATCTGAAAGATAACAACGGCATACAGGTAAAAATAGCGGGTATCAGCAATACCCGTAAAATGACTTTTAACAGCGATGGCGTATCGCTGGATACCTGGCAGGATGACCTGCAAGCATCACCTTACGAGGCCGATCTGCAGAGCTTCATCAGCAAAATGAAAGAAATGAACCTGCCCAACTGCGTATTTATTGATAATACCGCCAGCCCGGTGCCAATAGGTTTTTATGAGCAAGTGTTTAAAGCTAATATATCGGTGATCACCTGTAATAAAATAGGTAACTCCGGCAGCTACCAGCAATACAAAATCTTTAAAGATACCGCGCGCCGTCATGGGGTCGACTTTTTCTACGAGACCAACGTAGGTGCGGGTTTGCCGATCATCAACACGCTAAAAAACCTGATGAACAGCGGCGACCGGGTACAGCGTATCGAGGCTATTTTGTCGGGCACCATATCGTTCATCTTTAATAACTTTAAGGGCGATGCTAATTTCCACGATGTGGTAAAAGAAGCACAGGAAAAAGGCTATACCGAACCCGATCCGCGCGATGACCTGAGCGGGAAAGATTTTATGCGCAAAATGCTGATCCTGGCCCGTGATGCCGGTTACGCTATGGAAGAAGCGGATGTAGAGATTGAAAGCGTATTGCCAAAAGCCAGCCTGGAAGCAAAATCGGTAGAAGATTTTTATGCCACGTTAAAAACAGAGGATGCCCATTTTGCCAAACTGAAAGACCAGGCTGCAAAAGATGGCAAGGTACTACGTTATATAGGCAAATTGGAGAATGGTAAAGTAACCATCACCCTGCAAATGGTTGATGAAAACCACCCTTTCTATATGCTATCGGGCAGTGATAATATCATCTCCTTCACTACCGATAGGTATAAAGAACGCCCGCTGGTGGTAAAAGGCCCTGGTGCCGGTGCTGAAGTTACCGCAGCCGGTGTGTTTGCTGATCTGATAAATCTGGGCGCTAATTAAAAGCCCCCTAACTCCCTGAAGGGGGAACTATAGTTTGATAAAAAAATGGAAGATAATAAAATAGAAGAATTAAAAAACCCCTCGCATATAGCTCCCCCTTCAGGGGGCAGAGGGGTTCACGTTTTTGCCCCAGCCACTGTAGCCAACGTGGTTTGCGGTTTTGATGTGCTCGGCTTTGCCGTTAATGAACCGGGCGATGAAGTGATCATGCGCATGACCGACAAACCGGGCATCACCATCAGCAAAATTACCGGCGATGACGGTCGCTTACCGCTTGATCCGGCCAAAAACACGGTGAGCGTAAGCGTGCTGCATTATTTGCAGAGCATTGGTCGTACTGATGTTGGCTTGGATATAGAACTGCACAAAAAAATGCCTATAGGCAGCGGACTGGGTTCCAGTTCGGCCAGTACGGTTGCGGGCTTATTCGCTATTAAAACTTTATTGGGCGATGAATCTGATCCGATAAACCTGCTGCCTTTTGCCATGAAAGGCGAGGAAATGGCTTGCGGTCAGGGTCATGCGGATAACGTTGCCCCTGCTTTATTTGGCGGCTTTGTATTGATACGCAGTTACGAACCACTAGATGTGGTAAGACTGCCCCACCCGAAGGATCTTTACTGTGCTATCGTATTCCCTGATGTGGATGTACCTACAAGGGAAGCCCGTCAGATCATCCGCAAAAATATACAGATGAAAGACGCGGTAACTCAGTGGGGCAATATAGCCGGACTGGTAAGCGGTTTATTTATGCAGGACATTGACCTGATAGGTCGCAGTATGAAAGATGTGCTGGTAGAGCCGGTACGCTCCATGCTGATCCCTGATTTTTATAAAATGCGCGAAATAGCTATGGGCATGGGCGCGGTAAGCTTCGGCATCTCCGGTTCTGGTCCATCTGTTTTTGCATTTACTAAGGACGAAGAAACAGCCAACCTGATTACTCAAAAATTGCAGCAACATTTAACCGGATTGAAAATTGGCTCGAATACTTATGTATCCACCATTAATGATGCTGGTCCAAAGGTAATAGCGAGGTTTTAAGTCAAATTGAAAATTAAAAAGTCAAAAAAATAACCCAACCGTCATTGCGAGGTACGAAGCAATCTCTAAGCTTTACAGAGCGAATCTGCATAGTCGGGGATTGCTTCGTACCTCGCAATGACGCGCGGAGAAGAAATCATAAAAAAATGAAACTCTACAGTACCAACAACACCTTATCAGAAGTATCTTTTAAAGACGCGGTTTTTAACAGCATGCCGCAGGATAAAGGTTTATATATGCCTTACAATATCCCTCGCTTAGATGCGGATTTTATCAATAACCTGGATAAATATTCCCTGCCCGAGATCGCTTTTAAGGTAGCGCAAAATCTCCTGGGGGATTCTATTCCGGAAACTGATCTGAAAGCGTTGATCGATGATGCGATCAACTTCCCTGCTCCTGTTGTAAAACTGGATGATAACGTGCATGTGCTGGAGCTTTTCCATGGTCCATCATTGGCTTTTAAAGATTTTGGCGCCCGTTTCATGAGCCGGGTGATGAGCTATTTTTTAGAGGAAGGCGAAAAACAACTGGATGTACTGGTGGCTACCAGCGGCGATACTGGCGGTGCAGTAGCACTGGGCTTTTTGGGTGTACCTAATACCCGGGTAACCATATTATACCCGCAGGGCAAAGTAAGCGGTGTGCAAGAGCAGCAGTTAACCACCAATGGCCAAAACATCCGCGCACTGGAAGTGGAAGGTACATTTGACGACTGCCAGGCCCTGGTAAAACAAGCTTTTACCGATGCGGAACTGAATGCGAAATTCCGTTTAACATCGGCCAACTCGATCAATATAGCACGTTTGGTACCCCAAACTTTCTATTACTTTAATGCTTACGCGCAGTTATTAAGACAAGGTGTTAAAAAAGTGATTTTCTCGGTACCGAGCGGAAACTTTGGCAATATTGGTGCGGGTTTACTGGCCTGGAAAATGGGTTTACCTGTAGAAAAATTCATCGCGGCTACCAACGATAATGATACCGTTCCGGAGTTTTTAAAAACAGGCATTTATCAGCCAAAACCATCGGTGGCTACCCTATCTAATGCTATGGATGTGGGTAACCCAAGCAACTGGGTGCGTATTGCCGATCTGTTTAAAGATGATATGGATGAATTGAAAAAACTGGTTGTTGGCTTTAAATATAACGACGAAGAAACCCTAAAAGCCATTAACTGGGTGTTTGATACCTATGACTATGTAGTGTGCCCGCATACCGCCATAGCCTGGCAGGCACTAACCGATTATCAACAAGATCATAGTGGTTTGGATACCGCCGGCGTGTTCTTATCAACAGCCCACCCCTGCAAGTTTCCGGATGTTTTCAGCGAAGCTATAAGCGCTAAGATCGAAATACCGGAACAGGTAAAAGAGCTGCAATCAAAAACAAAACTAGCTGTACCGCTGAGTAAGGATTTTGCAGATTTTAAGGCGTACTTGTTAGGAGCTGAATAAAATACTCTCCATTATGTCATTGCGAGGAACGAAGCAATCGCATACTTTACAGAGTCGCCTTGTATTGTTCGCGATTGCTTCGTCGTTCCTCCTCGCAATGACATTTTCTTTTATAAAAAGCTCGTTAATCGAATCTTGCTATATTTGATCAATGATTTTTGGCACTATGTTTAATAAAAAAGCAATCCTACTGTTCTGTGTAATCGTCCTGTCTTTTGCGGCGTGTAAACGCCACATAAAATTTGACCGTGAAAACTGGGACTATGGCGATGGGTTGGAGTTTCCAAACAGGGATAAGATGCTGGAGGACCTGTTAAAAAGTTATAAACTCAAGGGTTTAAAATACCAGGAAGTGATTCACCTGCTGCATCGTCCGCAACTGAGCAATACCACAGAAATGGTGTATGATATTGATGAAGCAAGGAAGAAGGGTAAAACTATTTACGTTAAAAAACTGATCCTTTCCCTGAAAGATTCCGTGGTTACCGATGTTAAAGTTTACGAACATTCCGATAAAAAGAAATGATCAATACCATCATATTTGATCTGGGCGCAGTCTTGATCGACTGGAACCCGCACTACATGTACCGTACCCTGTTTACCGATGAACAGGAAATGAAAGATTTCCTGGCAAGGGTTTGTACATCCGACTGGAACGAGGAACAGGATGCTGGTCGCTCCTTGCAGGAGGGTACCGATCTGTTGGTGGCTCAACATCCGCAGCACGAAGCCAATATCCGCGCGTTTTACGGTCGATGGGAGGAAATGCTTGGCGAACCCTTTCACGATACAGTGGAGCTGTTCAGGAGGCTAAAAACAAGTGGCAAATACAAAATATACGCGCTCACCAACTGGTCGGCCGAAACTTTCCCGGTGGCTTTGGCGCGTTATGATTTTTTAGGCTGGTTTGATGGTATTGTGGTGTCAGGTGCCGAGAAGATGCGCAAGCCGGCACCAGAGTTTTACCAGATCCTGCTGGATCGTTACCAGGTTGATCCACAGGCAGCCCTATTCATCGACGATAACTACCGTAATATATTAGCTGCCGAAAAAGCCGGCATTAAAAGTATACACTTTACCTGGGCCGGGCAGTTGGAAAAGGAATTGGAAGAGTTGGAATTGTTGTAGAAGAGGCCTGTCAGTCTGAGCTTATTAGGCCCCGAAGTCATGCCGAACTTGTTTCGGCACCCCACCAGCAGGGTGTAAGCCATAAAGGTGGAATTGTCCTGTGGGATCCTGAAACAAGTTCAGGATGACCTGTTCTTCTACAAAAAAGGCTTTGGAAAATCTCCAAAGCCTTTTTACATATTGTTCGCTATCGCGGATTACCCACCATGCTGTTCTTCGTGAATTTCTTCCTGGCGGAACAGTTTAGCGCTTAAAAAATCACTGTTCATCCGTGCGATATTGGTTAGCTTAATTTCTTTAGGGCATTCCGCTTCGCAGGCACCGGTATTGGTACAGTTACCAAAACCTTCTTCATCCATCTGCGCTACCATAGATTGTGCGCGGCGGTAACGCTCTGGCTGACCTTGCGGCAACAAGCCTAGCTGTGTAACCTTAGCCGATACAAAAAGCATAGCTGAAGCATTTTTACAGGCAGCAACACAGGCACCGCAACCAATACAGGTAGCCGAGTTGAAAGCCTCGTCGGCAATAACTTTTGGGATAGGTATAGCATTACCATCAGGTACGCCACCGGTGTTTACCGATACATAACCACCAGCTTGTTGGATACGGTCAAACGCCGAGCGGTCAACAGCCAGATCTTTTACAATCGGGAATGCCGAAGCGCGCCATGGTTCGATCGTGATGGTTTCACCATCATGAAAGGTACGCATGTGCAGCTGGCAGGTTGTAATGCCTCTTTTAGGGCCATGTGGGTGGCCGTTGATATATAGAGAGCACATACCGCAAATACCTTCGCGGCAATCATGATCAAAGTTAATAGGCTCATCGCCTTTATGGGTCAAACTTTCGTTCACCACGTCAAGCATTTCCAGGAATGACATATCAGGCGAAATGTTTTCGGCCTTATAGGTTACGAATTTGCCCGCGGCTTGCGCATTTTTTTGACGCCATACTTTAAGCGTCAGGTTCATATTTCCGTTACTCATCTTTTTTGAGATTTAGTATCAAGTAGCTAGTATATTATAGTATCAAGTAGTTAGTATCAAGTATCAAGACTTTTTGGCAAGTATCTTAACAGATGCAGCTGTCTTGATACTTGATACTAGCTACTTGATACCTCTTAAGCGTAATTTCTTTGTGATAAATGCACTGATTCAAACACCAGTGGCTCTTTGTTTAGTACTTCTGGTTGGTTTTCACCTTTAAACTCCCAGGCAGCAACAAATGCAAAGTTTTCATCATCACGTTTAGCTTCACCATCTGGTGTTTGCGACTCTACCCTGAAGTGGCCACCGCATGATTCCTCACGCATTAAAGCGTCATCAACCATCAATTCGCCCAGTTCAATAAAGTCGGCAATACGACCGGCGCGCTCTAAAGAAGCATTTACTTCCTCGTTCTCACCGGTTACAATGGCGTTTTTCCAGAAATCAGCTTTCAGGGCCTGGATCAAGCCTTTGGCTTTTTTCAAACCTTCTTCGGTACGTGCCATTCCGCAATATTCCCACATGATGTGGCCAAGATCGCGGTGGTATTCGTTAACCGTTTTGGTGCCTTTTAAGGCCAATAGCTTATTAACGTATTCAACAACTTCCTTTTTGGTTTGCTCAAAAGCAGGGTGACTGGTATCAACCTTTTTAGGGCCGATGTTAGCCAGGTAATCGCCAAGGGTATAAGGGATCACAAAATAACCGTCAGATAAACCCTGCATCAATGCAGAAGCACCCAGGCGGTTAGCGCCGTGGTCGCTGAAGTTACACTCGCCCAGGGCATATAAACCCGGTATGGTGGTCATCAGGTTATAATCAACCCAAAGGCCGCCCATGGTATAGTGTACCGCAGGGTAAATACGCATCGGCTGTTTGTATGGGTTTTCGTCGGTGATCTGTATATACATATCAAACAAGTTACCATACTTGGCTTTAACAGTTTCTTCACCAAGGCGCTTAATGGCATCGGCAAAATCAAGGAATACGGCAAAACCAGAACCGCCAACACCACGACCATCTTCAACCATTTCCTTGGCGTTACGTGAAGCCACGTCGCGCGGAACCAGGTTACCGAAGGCAGGATATTTACGTTCCAGGAAATAATCACGGTCGTCTTCTTTGATCTGATCGGCTTTCAAGGTGCCTTTGCGCAATTGCTCGGCAAGCTCAACAGTTTTTGGCGCCCAAACACGCCCGTCGTTACGCAGCGATTCAGACATAAGCGTTAATTTCGACTGATGATCACCGGTTACCGGGATACAGGTTGGGTGAATTTGGGTATAGCATGGGTTACCAAAGAAAGCGCCGCGTTTGTGGGCCCTCCAGGCAGCTGTTACATTTGAGCCGATAGCATTGGTCGACAGGTAGAACACGTTGCTGTAACCACCAGTACATAATAGTACCGCGTGACCAGCATGTGTTTCAATTTCGCCGGTAAGCATATTACGGGTAACAATACCTTTGGCATGATCATCAACCACAACCACATCCAGCATTTCGGTACGGGTATACATTTTTACTTTGCCGGCATGTATCTGGCGGTTTAATGCCGAGTACGCGCCTAATAGCAATTGTTGTCCTGTTTGACCGCGGGCATAAAACGTACGTGATACCTGCGAACCACCGAATGAACGGTTATCCAGCAAGCCGCCGTATTCGCGGGCAAAAGGAACACCCTGTGCCACACACTGATCGATAATATTTACAGATACCTCGGCCAGGCGGTAAACGTTTCCTTCGCGGGCACGGTAATCGCCACCTTTAATGGTATCATAGAATAAACGGTAAACACTGTCGCCATCGTTCTGATAGTTTTTTGCCGCGTTGATACCACCCTGCGCAGCAATAGAGTGTGCGCGGCGTGGACTATCCTGAAAGCAAAAAGATTTTACGTTATAACCCAGCTCGGCCAGTGAAGCCGCGGCCGATGCGCCCGCTAAACCGGTACCTACAATAATAATATCGTATTTACGCTTGTTGGCAGGGTTAACCAGCTTCAGGTTAAATTTATGCTTGCTCCATTTTTCGGCTAATGGGCCTTGAGGAATTTTAGCATCTAAACTCATGTTTATTTTTGTTTTAGAACCAGGAATCAAGAGTCAAGAATCAAGATAACTTGAAAATGGCCCCTAATCCCTTGTCTGTTTTTAATACTCTTTACTTATAAATTTTTTCTTGGTTCCTGAATCTTGCTTCCTGACTCTATTTCCCTAAACTATGTGCATAATAAATTATCGGCATCAAGGCAAACAAGAACGGAATAATAACCGCAAAGAACCAGGTGCCAATAGCATATACTATAGGTGTGTATTTACGGTGTACCCAGCCCAGCGTACGGAACGCGCTCTGGAAACCATGCAGCAGGTGGAATGCTAAAGCACCCATCGCTATTACATAAAGAAGTACATACCAGATGTTGCTAAAGCTATGCGCCACTCGTGCGTGCAGGTCTTTTACCCTTACTATCTCTACATTGTTTTCAACAGAAACGGAGTGGCTGAAATCGGCAGATACAGGGGTATAGGCTGATTCGATTGTTTGACCAGTAGCCAGATCGGTACGGTACTCTTTAAAGGCAACCTCGTTGGTGTATTTGTACTTGAACCAGAAATCGCCCATGTGGATAACGATGAACAAAAACAGGATAGAGCCCAATAAGCCCATGTTTTTTGATGACCAGCTGGCGTCTGATTTTGCCGCTACCGCGTAACCAACCGGACGTGCCTTACGATTTTTTATCGTTAAGATAAGTGCGTATATGGCATGCACCGCTATCGACGCGTACAAGAGCCATGCAACAACTTCGATCGGTGGAAAATGTGTCAGGAAATTGGCATACACATTAAAACCAAAACCATTATCGCCGCTAAACAGCAACAGGTTGCCCCCAACGTGCACTATAATAAAAGTACACAAAAACAAGCCTGTTAAAGCCATGATCAGCTTTTTTCCCAGCGATGAGTTAAAGGTTTGTTTAAATTCGCTCATTATGAATTAGATTTATTTTAGGCAAAAGTATTTATTATATGCCAAAAGATAGAAATGCTTTCGGCTTATTGGAGGTGAAAAGTCTATTTAGAATCAATCTAAGAAATTACATTCAAATTACACAGGGAGGAAGGGTTAAGAATTAAGAATCAAGAGGTAAGATAAGCTGCACCGGGATGAGGAAAAATCTAAAAAACGCGTCGTTGCGAGGTACGAAGCAATCTCTATGCTATACAGAGCGACTCTGCTAATCGGGGATTATTAATGTTGTGTTTGCTTATTGGTATTAATGAGCTCCCTCTGGTCGGTTGTCTTCGTACCTCGCAATGACGCGCGGAAGTAAGTACGAAAGTTTTTTCTTGATTCTTGACTCTAACCTCTTGATTCTTTTTCGTATATCCTATATTAGGAACATAATTATTATCAATGAACCATCATGAGCTAAAAATCGTCAACCGCTCATGATAGCTTCATTACCATAAAAAACAAATTATCCTAATGAAAACTATAGCTGTTGTTTTACTGGCCCTTTGCTTTGCCGGTTGTAACCATTTTGAACATGTGGAATTTGAAGGAACCGTTACCGGCGATAAAAATGGCGTGTTTGTAATTAACGATCATACAGGGCATGCTATTTATGGCGATAATATTAAGGAGGGCAAGTTTAAGGTGCCCGCCAAAGTATTGGAAGTGCCGGGCTATTACAGCATGAAACTCACCAACGATTCTACCAGCAAAAAATCCTCAGACGGTGTATTTGAGATTTACCTGCAGGATGGCAAGTATACTATTAAAGCCGATGTGGCTAAACCAAATGATTATCCCGAAATAACTTCATCATCGCCCATACAGCAGGAGCTTTCGGCCTATTATAGCATCGCCAATAAATATAATGGCGACCTGAACCACCTGGAGAGCCAGATCAACGCCCGTATAAATGATAAGGCATCTTCTCTGTTACCTAAAGATGAGTTTACGGCTTTGCTCAACAGCGCATCGGTGGTTGAAGGTAAAAAACGCGCCATCGCGTCAAAGATCCTGAATGAGTTTGTTACCAAATACCCTCAAAACATCATCGGCGCGCACATCATGCTTCAGCTCGATTATGAAAGTGATCCGGTTGTGTTTAATAGTATCTACCAAAAACTGAGCGCTACGGTAAAGAGCAGTGATGAAGGTAAAGAGGTAGGCGAAAAACTGGGCAGGCTTGTTAAACTTATCCCGGGCGCCAAAGCCCCGGTTATTAATGGTAAATTATTGGATGGGAAACCTTTTGATCCCTTAGCGATGCATAAGACCATCTATTTAATTGATTTTTGGCGGGCTACCAATGATATGAGCCGCAGAAACCATGTAGAATTGAAATCGATGCTGCAGGAATTCGGCAATAAGAACTTTGAAGTGATCAGCGTATCTATGGATACTAAAGCCGATTGGTGGAGTAGCGCCGTTAAAGAAGATGGTATCACCTGGACACAGGTTTCCGATCTGAAAGGTGACGACTCGCCCAATACACTCAACTGGAGCGTAACCAAAATACCGCATTATGACCTGGTTGATGGAAACTGGCACATGATTGAGCGGGATGTGCCCATAGGCGGCATATACGCAACAGTTAAGCAATATTTAAGTAAAACGCGTTGATCATCACTTTATCTTTTATCCTGAGGAGCGGTGATAATACCGACCATGCGCTGGATGTTTAAAAAAGGCTGTCATGCTGAGCTCCGTCGAAGCATGGTGGGCAGGCCTCTGCGCTCAACCCTTCGACGGAGCTCAGGGTGACAGGCCTTGCCCTTACACTCGTTTGCAAAACGACCGCAAGTAGTATAGCTAAGTTTTTTCTTGATTCCTGACTCTTACTTCTTGATTCTCTTTCTCAATCAATAGCCAACACCTTATCTTTCAAAACGGCGAAGATCCTGTCGGTTTTTTGATTGCGGATAGCCACCTTGCCCGTGAATTGACCAAAAGAAGGGAGTACAGCCTGTTTGCTGCCAAAAGCAAAGCAAGGTAATGTGATGGATTGCCGGCCCCGGCCACTTAAACTAACCCCCGGATGTATATGCCCGCAAAAAACATAACCTTCCGCGTTTTGTAGCCGTTCATCGCCACATGGATGGTGCTGCATTAAAAATGGTTGCATCAGCAACTCATCATGCAGTTCGATATCTAATTGCTGGTAGTGTTTATCGGGTATAATATCATGGTTACCCCGTACCAGGATGATCTGCAGACCCGGGAACTGGCTGCGCCACAGGATAAACCAATCCCAGTCGTTATTCATATCGCTGTGAAAAAGGTCGCCCAGGAACAGTAGTTTTTGAGGCTGGTATTCATGGATCAGATCCGACAAGGTAGCCAGGTCGCTTTGCTCCATATCCCGTGGAATGGCAATGCCTGCTTTGCGGAAATGACCAACCTTGCCCAAATGCACATCAGCAATGATCAGGGCCTTTTGCTGTTCCCAATAGATCGCTTTCTGTGGAAGTAACAATAGGTTTTGCCCGAGTAAAGTAAATGGAGTTGCCACACTGATCATCATAACAGAACAAAGTTAAAATTTATTTCCGGAGATGTTTGGAGGAGAACTAATACCTGGGGTGTGAAGTCAAAGGCCGGGCTCGCGCGATTCCTTCCCTCGGGAAGGGGAGGACGGGGTTTCTATGCCATGTAAACTTGCATCACGCATAAACCCCTCCCTGCTTTTGCCCACAACCAACCGCACCCCTCCCGTGGGGAGGGAATATATTAATCCTAAAAAGGGGTGTCACCCTGAGCTCCGTCGAAGAGTAGAGCGCAGAGGCCCATCCACCATGCTTCGACGGAGCTCAGCATGACACCTCTTTTTGCCCCCCAACCTTAATTTTTATTATTTAATGTTAAGCAATGTTAACAGAAAGCGCCGGCAGATATTGATGTATTTACTTTTATCTTCATCAATCCATTAATCATGAAAAGGAAACTTAAAATCGTATTAATCTTAATAGCCCTGTCGTTAACCGGCATTGTTATTTTCCAAACTTACTGGAGCATCAATGCTTACGGAATAAACAAAAAAACCTTCGACAGCAATATAGACATAGCCATGCAGCATGCTATGGACCGGTGTAAAAAAGATTACTTTGATTCCATCCGCATGGTATTAATAAGAAGGCTTTCTGATCCCAGCAGTGTTATTACCATCGATACTACTTTAAGAACAGAACCGCAAATTCGTAAAGATAACCCTGGCCTTAAATTCGATCCTAAAAACCCTTTGCACAATAAAATGGCTAAACAGTTGCTTGATAAACTTACAGCTATCAGGCCTCATACACCCTCGGGAGCGGCTCTTAAAACCAAACAGGATAGTATAAACCCTCCACTTAATATCTGGTTCTCCTTTCATGGATCAATAAACAGTAGTCCATTTGAAACCGATGCCGGTATGTATAACTATTATAGGGCAAAGATCAAACACAAAGCTACTGTTCCTGAGGTGATAACCGAGATGTCTTTTTATGATCCCATGTTAATGGCGGAGCTTACTTCATTTTTAGGTATTGATGAGATCATGCGCCCCTCGCGAAAAGATGGCATATACGAATTGCCCGAGAATTATAAACAGGCAGATAGTTTAAAGCTAAGCCGGTATTTTACAGACGAATTGAAGAAAATGCATATCTATTCGCCCTTTAATTTAAGTTTAACCAGTAAACCTGTCCCATCGCAAAAGCCCAATGGTCATTATAGCGAAACCAATGAATATACTTATCAATACCATGGCTTTATATTGGTTTTAAACCACTACACAAAACAAAAGGAATTCACCTTGTTTGCAAAGGCCATTTTCCATAACCCGCAATATGTGGTTATCAAAGGGATGATGATCACCCTGCTATTATCGGCACTGCTGGTGTTGTTCACTATATTTTGCTTTTATTATATAGTCCGAACCATCAATCAGCAAAAAGCACTGGGCGAGTTAAAGGATGATTTTATAAACAACATGACGCATGAATTAAAAACACCTATCGCTACTATTACCGTAGCCATTGAGGGGCTGCAAAAATTTAATGCCTTAAATGATCCCGAAAAAACACAGCGATACCTGCAAACCTCCAGGAATGAACTGACCAAACTAAACGAGCTGGTGGGCAAAGTGCTTGATGTAGCCGCCTTTGAACGCGATAAAATAACCTTGCTGAAAGAGAAAATACAGGTTGATGCCTTGATGAACGAACTGATAACCGCCGAAAAAGCCAAAGCCGCTAAAACAGTGAGCATCACCTATAATAATAGAGATCGGGTTGATTATATTGTGGCGGATAAGCTGCACTTCGGTAACGCCATATTAAATGTTTTGGATAATGCGGTTAAATATTCCAATGAGCCGGCCGATATCAAGATAGATGTATACCGGGATGGCAATATGATCGTTTTTTCCGTAAGCGATAAGGGTATGGGCATCCCGGCGGCGCACCTGGGGCGTATTTTTGAAAAGTTTCACCGGGTACCTACCGGGAATGTACACGATGTGAAAGGTACCGGGCTTGGGTTAAGTTATGTGAAGTATATTGCAGAAGCGCATGGCGGCCAGGTAGCTGTAAAAAGCGAAGTGAATACGGGTAGTCAGTTTATGATATCAATACCGATGTAATATGAGTAAAATACGCTTATTGCTGGCCGAAGATGAACTGGCCCTGGCCCATATTGTACGTGAAAGCCTGGAAGAAAATAGCTTTGAAGTAATACTGTGCGCCAATGGCGAACAGGCCCTGCAAAAATATAAAAGAGACAGGCCCGATATTTTAGTGCTGGATATTATGATGCCCAAAATGGATGGCTTTGAAGTAGCCAGGCAGGTACGTGAAACCGACAAACTAACACCGATCATATTTTTAACGGCCCGGTCGCAGCCCAAAGATGTGGTGGCCGGGTTTGAGTCGGGCGCTAACGACTATTTAAAAAAGCCTTTTAGTGTAGAGGAACTGGTAGTGCGCATCAGGGTTTTACTAAGTGATAACCGTTTGTTGAGCACCGGCAAACCCGCGGGCGAAAGTCACCAGATAGGCAGTATTACTTTTAACCCGCTAAAAAATACCGTTCAGCAAGGCATCAACCAATGGCAATTAACCAGCCGGGAAAGTGATATTTTAAAACTGTTGTGCAAAAACCAGCAGCAAATATTACCACGAAAAGCATTGCTGGAAACCATTTGGGGCGACGACAGCTTTTTTAATGCCCGGAGCCTGGATGTGTTTATCAGCAAACTCCGCACGCATTTAAAAGCCGACCCCAATGTACAGATCATTACCGTAAGAGGACATGGGTACAAATTGGTCTGGTGATCGAACTATAGGTGTTGAATTGATGATTTAATGAATTTCCTTTCTCCGTCAGCAGATAAGCTTCGGGCGAAAGCGGGCAGAACGATGGTGGCCTGTGCGGCTGTAGGGGCATAGCAAGTTTTTGCTGAAGCGTAAGGTTGGTGCGAACGAAGTAGGGCAAATAATTGCAGCCCGTGGTTCTTCCCGATTTGCAGAGCAAAGGCCCTGTGCGGCAAAGAAGCATTTCTGATGACTTGATTTTTGGTTACTTTTCATCAAGGAAAAGTGACTGGCCCTCCCGCGGCCAGGAGCGGGTCTGCACCATACATGCCCCCCTGTACGGCAGTCTATGTATGCTTATTGTAAGCCCAGTAGTATGAGTACGGTAATAACACCGACCACCAAGCTGAAGTAAAGCCCCTCCCGCGGCCAGGAGCGGGTCTGCACCATACATGCCTCTCCGAAAAGGATTTTTCATCAACCTGTTACACAAATCGTCCATCAACCGTAATGATTAAAAAACCAAATTATGAAAACCCCTATCTTTTTTATTTTACTCTCTGCTACGCTAAGTTTTACTGCCTGTTCCAAAAACGAGGCAACCCCGCTCCCACAAAAATTAGACGGAACGTATACCGGTGCATTTACATCCACAAGCGTTGGTGCAACTAACGCAACTGCCAAAGTTGTTATTACAGGTAAAACGTACCAGGCTACTTTAAATACCGCTTTTGGAGTTACAAGCAAAGGCAGCTATGTGACCAGCAACAATCAAATAGCTTTTACTGACAGTACGGTACATACCGCCAATTTTGACTGGGGCCTGTTGCTCAACGGTACCTACACCTCAACCACCAAAGGCGATAGCCTGATCCTGGTGAAAAAAGGCACGGGCTATAATTATACCTATAGGTTAAAAAAGCAATAGGTTATTTATCGAGGACTAAGCATAACCCATTGTAATCCCCGGATATTTTTTGTATCTTTAAGTACATCCAACAAACAGCCCTGCTTACTTGAAAATTGTAAGCAGGGCTGTTTGGTTAAAGAGATAAAAAGGCTTAAAAATCGACCGTTTGGTATGTAGTTATTTGATAATCAATCCTATAAATCTTTTTAAATCATATAAATCCTGTTTAAAATTTGTTAAAAAGTGTTAAAATCGATGGTTTTGATGGAGTTTTGAACAGTTTTTAACCGGTTTTTGCCCTCATTTCGAGCCGAAAAGTGTTAAAATAGAGCTTTAAAAAGTTTTTGTTAAGAGGCGGCAGTTTGAATTTTATAAGTTCGGTTTTTTGCCTGGTGGCGATGAGGTTCCTGGTTCTGTAATATAAATCCGACATCGAACATCCGACATCCGAAATATTCCCGGCTTTCTTATTACTTTTACGGCAACCAATACGGTTTTACATGAGTAATACCTTTAACCGCCCCATACGCGTTTTAGTAGCAAAAGTAGGTCTTGACGGGCACGACCGTGGCGCACGCATTATTGCCACCTCCCTGCGCGATGCCGGGATGGAAGTAATTTATACCGGCTTACGCCAAACCCCCGAAATGGTGGTGAATACCGCCCTGCAGGAAGATGTGGACGCCATTGGCATATCCATACTATCGGGCGCGCACATGACCGTTTTTCCGCGTATTATTAAACTGCTCCGGGAAAAAGAGATGGACGATGTGCTGCTTACCGGCGGCGGCATTATCCCGCATGAAGATATGGTGACGCTGAAAAAATCGGGCGTGGGCGAACTTTTTCCGCCCGGAACCAGCACACAGGACATTGTAGCTTATATTACGGATTGGGTGCATGAGCATCGTAATTTTTAAATAAAACAACCCTATGGAATTTCAAAATCTGCTGATAGAAAATAAAGAACGGATACAATACATCATCATTAACCGCGAAAGCAAGCTTAACGCCCTGAACCGGGATACCCTTGCCGAATTGCATGTGGCTTTTGCTGCGGCTTTTAAAAACCCAGCTGTTGGTGGTATTATAATCACCGGAACCGGCGCCAAAGCATTTGTGGCTGGTGCCGATATCAGTGAATTTGCCAATCTGAATGTTGATGAGGGCACAGCCCTTGCCCGCAAAGGACAAATAGAAGTGTTTAACCTGATTGCCAATGGCAATAAACCCGTTATAGCGGCCATTAATGGTTTTGCATTGGGTGGCGGTTTGGAGCTGGCTATGGCCTGCCATATCCGTATAGCTTCCGAAACTGCGAAAATGGGTCTGCCAGAGGTGACCCTGGGCTTAATACCCGGCTACGGCGGTACCCAGCGCCTGGCCCAGCTCATTGGAAAAGGCAAAGCGCTGGAAATGATATTGACCGCCGATATGATCACCGCGGTGGAGGCCCATCAGTATGGCCTGGTTACGCATGTGGTTTGCCCCGAGGATCTGTTGATCAAAGCCGAAGAGCTATTGCAAAAAATATTGCTAAGAGCGCCGCTGGCTCTCGCTGCCGCTATAAACTCCGTAAACGCAGGATTTACCGATGGCGTGGATGGTTACGGGATAGAGATAGCGCAATTTGGAAAATGCTTTGGCACCAAAGATTTTAAAGAAGGTGTCGCCGCCTTTTTAGAAAAACGCAAGGCAGCGTTTAAGGGCGAATGATTTTATCTTTTTTGTAGAGCACATCACAAGCGTCTCACTGATTAAGTTCCTGTTTTTTCAAATGTTCAGGTGGTTCCTGCCATTGTTGCCGCCAATAACAATTTGCCATGAACTATTTAGCACAGTCATAAACATCATCATTAAACGGGGTGGCATCCCATCAAACACGTCAAAACGGATGGTTTAACAAGCCATTTCCAACATGAAGAAATTATTAAGTTTACTGTTTAACCATGTTAAGAAGCCTATTTTTACAATACCCTGACTAATGTACTCAATTGGTCAAAAAATAAATCATTGTTAATCAATCGATTAAATATTCGTGACTTTTGGATGAAAAATCATATATGATTCTGTGCTTTACTTTGCATTGTGTTTAAAAAACATATATCAAAAACACACAATTGTTATGAAAAATACATTTAAAATTTCGGCCCTTGTTTTAGCATTTGCAGGACTTGCATTTGGCGCTAAAGCACAAACATCTACCCCAACAACAACTACTACATCAACCACCACCAACAACGGCATCCGTTACAGCATTGGTGTTGACGCAGGTATCCCATTGGGTAACTTTAAAGATAACTACAAATGGAATTTAGGTGGTTCGGTACAAGCGGATATCCCGGTTATTTCAAACCAATTATTTGTTACTGTTAATGCAGGTTATAACAACATATTTGGTAAAAAAGATATCGGTGGTGTTGCCGGTCTTGATGTTACAAACTTTCAATTGATCCCTGTAAAAGCTGGTTTAAAATACTTTGTTATTCCAAACTTTTATGTTCAAGGTGAAGCTGGTGCAGCATTTTTGTTAAACAAAAAAGATGTTGACGCTAACAAATCAACCGCATTTGTTTATGCTCCGCAAGTAGGTGTTCAGTTCCCTATCAGCGCAAATGGTAACTTTATTGATGCTGGTATCCGTTATGAAGCAACTACAAAATTTACTACTGGCGTTGACGCAAGCAAAGTAAGCTTTTTAGGTATCCGTGTAGCATACGGCTTCTAATATGGCCCTACATATACCTAATTAACAAAAAGGGCAGCCAATTGGCTGCCCTTTTTGTTTGCGCCTTTTTTGTGTTTAAAGCCCTGTTTTTAAATTAAGCTCTATAAATTAGCAACATTGTTTGTAACTTAAGCGCGTTTAGTACATTTACCGTTATCAGTATTGCTCTTATGAAGAAAATCCTCATCATTGATGATGAAGTTAATGTGGCTTTATTGCTATCTAAATTTTTAACCCGTAATGGCTTTGATGTGAGTACCGCCTCCAGTGGTACAAGCGGCATGGAAGCCCTTAAAAATGACGAATTTAACCTGGTGTTATGCGATTTTAGGTTAGAAGATACCGATGGCCGCGAAATGCTTAGGAACATAAAAACCCAATATCCTAAAACCGGGGTTATCATTATTACGGGCTACTCGGATATTAAAATGGCGGTTGAGCTGATAAAAATGGGCGCTTATGATTATATCACCAAGCCCTTATATCCCGACGAAATATTAAATACGATTAATAAGGCCGTTGAAACGCATTACGCCCTGGTTGAAGATACAGGGATCGATAATAATATCGTTACCGAAAAATCAAAAAGCCGCGATAATAAAAAGCTGGTGTTCGCCAGCGAATTTGTAGCCGGCAGCAGCAAATCATCCAAAGAACTGCAACGCCAGATAGAGCTGGTGGCGCCTACCAATTACAGTGTAATTATATTGGGCGAAAGCGGTACGGGCAAAGAGTCAGTAGCTAAAAGCATACATTTGAACAGCCAGCGGCATAATCAGCCTTTTATAGCGATGGACTGCGGTTCATTAACCAAAGAGCTGGCTGCCAGCGAATTCTTTGGACACGAAAAAGGATCGTTCACTGGTGCGATGTATACCAAAATAGGGCATTTTGAAATGGCTAACGGGGGTACTTTGTTTTTGGACGAAGTAGGCAACCTCTCCTATGAGATCCAGGCCGCCCTGCTGCGTACCGTTCAGGAACGCAAGGTTAAAAGGATAGGCAGCACCAAAGAGATCGATCTGGATGTGCGTATTATTATAGCCACCAACGAAAGCCTGCAGGATGGCATATTAAAAGGCAAGTTCAGGGAAGACCTGTACCACCGTTTTAATGAATTTACCATCTACATGCCGCCATTGCGCGAGCGGGGCAACGATATTATGCTATTGGCCGAGCATTTTTTAAAAATAGCCAATAATGAGCTGGGCCGCAATGTAACCACGTTTGCACCCGAAGTGATTGATTGCTTTATGAATTACCGGTGGCCGGGCAATATCCGCGAGCTGAAAAACGTGATCAGGCGGGCAGCTTTGCTGGCCGAAGATAACGAGATCACGATGAAAGCATTGCCGCTGGAGATTTCCAACTTTAAGGCTCCTTCATTTGAGCAGGCTTACCACCAGGCTTATGAAGCGCCCGAAGTAAAAGAGCCGCGCCATGACCTGAAAAACGCGGCCCTCGAAGCCGAATACGAAACCATTATTAAAGTTTTAAGAGAAGTGAATTTTAATAAAACAAAGGCGGCCGAAATATTAAATATCGACCGTAAAACGTTGTACAACAAAATGAAGGCCATCAACCTGAAATAAAAATGGAAGATCAGCAAGCAAGGGGTGCTGACGACAACTTGCGTAAATTAAAGCACGATATTAAAAACCAGCTCTCCAATATCCACCTGGCACTGGAGCAGTTGAAATATGAAATACCCGACCTTTCCGAGGATTGTTTATTTTACCTGGATACCATCTTAACAAGCTCCACCCAGATAAACAATTTACTAAACAACGCCGATTAACATTTTTTAAGTATCAAGTAGTTAGTATCAAGTATCAAGATATTTGTAAATTGGCACTCAAGGCCTGATATTCCAATTGTCAAACATTATCAAAACAATTTTATTGGGCAACTGTACAATTAAAGTCCTGATACTTGATACTAACTACTTGATACTAAATGTCAATTTTTAATTATAAGCAACGCAATAACATTATCCTGGTAAGTATCATTATACTGGGCTGTTTTTTGCTGTACGCGCTACATGGTTTATTCAGTTCCATATTAGGGGCTATTGTATTGTTCACCATTTTCAGGTCGCTGTACCTTTACCTGGTCGAAAACAAAGGATGGAATCGCGTGGCGGTGGCGTTGCTCATCATATTTGCATCCCTTATAGTTATCGTTATTCCCTTCCTGTTGCTAAGTATCATGGTGGTGGGTAAAATATCGAGCATCGACATTAAATCATTACCTATTGAACAGTGGACATCTAAAATAGATGCCTTTGCGGCAACCAATTTGAACCAACCCCACTTTGCCGAAGATACCCTTCAAAAGCTGGGGTCTTTTGGTACCGAGCTTTTCCCGTCCATTTTAAGCAGCGCGGCCAATATCATTATCACTTTGCTGGTATTGTACTTTCTGTTGTATTTTATGCTGACGCAAATACGTGAATTTGAGACCGGTTTGTTAAAATATGCCCCATTTCGTGAGCAGCATGCCTTAAAATTTGCATCGGCCCTACGCGATTCTACCTATTCTAACGTTTTAGGGCAGGGAATAATAGCTGTTATACAGGGGACGCTGCTGGCCGTAGGCTTTTATGCGTTTGGGATTCCCGATGCGGTGTTTTGGGGCGTAATAGGGGCTTTTATATCCTTTTTGCCGGTGGTAGGCGCGCCAACGCTTTCCATACCTGCCAGTATTTTATTATTTGCACAGGGACATACGCTAAAAGGGGTTTTGCTGCTGATTTACGGCTTGCTGGTTATTGGTAATATTGATAATGTTTTACGCATGATCATTAACAAGCGTATAGCCAATACGCACCCTATTATATCTGTTATAGGGGTGTTTATAGGGTTGCCGCTTTTTGGGATACTGGGTTTGGTTTTCGGACCGGTGTTATTGTCTTATTTTTTATTATTGCTGGAGATATACGAAACGAACAGAATGGCAGCCGACAGATTGGAACGGATACATACAACACCCGAAAACTGACAGATTGAATTGAACACTTTTGTGAACAGAGGAACAAAGCACTATCGGGAGTTAAAAAAATAAATTATACAGAAATTGCAGAAAAATTGACCGATCTGTAATATTTGGCAGGATATTTAATCATATTACAACAAATGTTCAACTTAAAATTATATTACAATGAATGATAACACAAAAGTAGTTGTTGCATTGCTTGCAGGCTTGGCAGCAGGAGCAGCCCTGGGAATTTTGTTTGCGCCAGATAAAGGTAATGAAACACGCGACAAGCTTACCGAATCATTAAAAAACCTGGGCGAATCAATAAAAGAAACCGCAGCAGCTGAGATCGATAACCTGGTAGGTTTAAAAGATAAAGTGGTTGAAAATATAAAATCAAAGATCAGAGGAGCCGAAGAAGAGTATCAGGACGATCTGGAACACGCTTAATTAGTATCAAGTAGCTAGTATCAGGTATCAAGAATTTTTGCAGGCGTCTTAAAGCAAATGCAGCTGTCATGATACTTGATACTAGCTACTTGATACCAATATCAACTTGATACTTTTATAAAACTACATCTATGGAAGCCAAAAAAGAAACACCACCACCACTACCTCCCATTGTTGACCAGCTGAAGGAATATGCCGAAACGCGTTTCAAGCTTTTGAAATATGAGGCAATTGAAGGTGGAACTTCAATTTTAGCCAGTATGATCACGGATGCCATTACGGCTATAAGCATGGTACTGGCATTTATGTTTGCCAGTCTTACTTTAGCTTTTTATTTGGCCTATTTGTTAAATTCAGATTGGGAAGGTTTTGGATGTGTAGCGCTTATTTATTTAATAATAGCCATTGTTATAAAAATGAATAAGGAGCGTATTGAAAAGCCGCTGATCAACCTTTTCATACAAAAACTGTTTAAAAAATAAAGTATGGACGTTTCAATAAAAAATATTACTGATCTGCAGGAAGAGATTGCGAGGATACGCGTTATTGAAGCGCAACAGGGTACCGAACTGGCCAAGCGCTTTAGTAGTCCCTCGGCCATATTTGCCAGTGTCATGTCGTTATTGAACTCAGGTAACAGAAATGCCGGCGATGATCAACCAGGTATTTTTAACCAGGACTTTTTTGGTTTGTTATCCAGGATCGTATTGCCGGTTACGTTGAATAAAACGTTGTTCAAGCGCTCCAACTTTTTAGTTAAAACATTGGTTGGATTGGTATCTCAAAAAGCTTCTAACTACATCAGCGGCGATTCGATCCATGGTTTATGGGACACCGTAAAATCGGCAGTTCTTTCGGTTATTAAAAGCAAACCGGAAACTCCCCGTAAAGGAGGCATGCCCGATGTACCGCCACCGGTGGTGATGTAATGCTTTTAAGTCTTAAGCCTGAAGTAGAAAGTCTTAAGTATTGATGTAGAGACGCATATTTGCGTCTTTTTTATTGCCCGGATGCCGTGGTTGGCGGGAGACGCAAATATGCGTCTCTACAATAAACGTTTATTCCACAGATTTAACAAAACCACTCAAATTTTCACTTTTTGCAGAAAAGGCTATTTTTACACTTTATTTAAAAAAGCGGGAAAAGATAAGATAAGACGCTTTGCTGAAATTGACACTTTTAGCAATGTATTACAATTAGATGCCGGTAAGCCTTTTAAAGGCGAATGGAGCAAAGGGTTTTTTAAGAACGATAACCCGGTAGTGTTGGAGCTGGCCTGCGGTAAAGGCGAATACACCGTGAACCTGGCCACGCTGTTTCCTGATAAAAATTTTATTGGTATTGATTATAAAGGCAACCGCATTTGGCGGGGCGCCAAAACCGCTCTGGAAGAAAACGTGCCAAATGTGGCCTTTTTGCGCATACAGATAGAAAACCTGCTCGATTATTTCGCTGCCGGCGAAGTCGACGAGATCTGGATAACATTCCCCGATCCGCAGCCCCAGTTGAGCCGGGAAAAAAAACGCCTCACCTCTCCCCGCTTTTTAAACAAGTATATCGAAATATTAAAACCGGGCGGTTGCGTGAATTTAAAAACCGACAATGATGGCCTGCACGCTTATACTGCCGAAAAGATAGAAGAACTGAAACTCAAGCTCCACATCAGGACCGAAGATTTGTATCATTCGCCTTATGCTGATGAGGTACTCTCCATTAAAACATATTACGAAAAGAAATATTTAAAAGTTAATAAGAACATTAACTATCTTAAGTTTTCGTTTGCGTAAAATAAGGTTCTGAAAAAACATGTCATTGCGAGCGTAGCAATCGCGAACTATGCAGGTTACTCTGTAAAGTATGCGATTGCTTCGTCGTTCCTCCTCGCAATGACATGGTTTTGAATTAAGCCTTTTGCTTTCGACTTTTAGCTTTTTATAATGGACGATATCAATTTTTTCGATAAAGTATACCAGGTGGCCCGGCTTATCCCGTTGGGCAGGGTAACCTCTTATGGCGCTATTGCCAGCTATCTGGGTACCAAAGGTTCATCGCGTATGGTAGGTTATGCCATGCAGGCGGCGGGTAAGGTAGTGCCCAAAGTGCCAGCCCACCGGGTAGTGAACCGCCAGGGTTTACTTACCGCTAAATTTCATTTCGGCGGCAACCTGATGGCTGAATTGCTGGAAAGCGAAGGCGTACAGGTAAAGGACGATCAGGTACAGGATTTTAAAACCGTGTTCTGGGATCCGAATATTGAACTGGCTTTATAATAGCTGCAGCAGTTCCATCCGGTTACCGAACGGGTCAATAAACGCAAAGCGCTCGCGGCCGGGGATCAGGGGTTCTTCCATTATTTCTAATCCATGGCTTTCCAGGTATTTGCGTGCGGCCAGCACGTCGCTAACCTCAAAGGCCGTATGCCTGATGGAGTGTGGGAGGCTTTCCTCCACCCCGATATGCAGTTCGATATCCGCTATCCTGAACCAATATCCGGTCGATGAAAATACATCGGGGCGCTCGGTTGGTTCCAGTCCAATAACATCGGTGTAAAACAACCTTGCTTCTTCCAGCTGTTCGGGTGGAACACAGATGTGTATATGGTCGGCGCGTTTAAAGTTGATCATGGGCTTATGTTTGATAAAAATTCGCAGGTATAAAAAAGCCGCCTTCTTTACCCGGATAATCCAAAGATAAAAAAGACGGCCCTGAAATATGGATCAGCTACCGGAAAATATAATTTACGCCTGCCTGCAATGCAGATTGATCTGCCGAATAATAAATGTATTTGGTGATTGATGACGGCAACCAGTAAGTTCCGTAAACTTCTATACGCTTATTGATCTGTACGCCTGCTTTTACCGGCACTGCAAATTCAAAACTCTGAAAATCAGGATATTTGTTTTGCGTTGACACATATGTAATGGTGCTGTAATGATAAGTGGTTGAATAATTGTAATTGTTGTATTTATAAATATTTATGGCCACGCCCACATCAATAAAAGCCTTCAATTTATCGGTAGAATAAAAGTTATACATTATCTGCGGTACGGCAGCAAAGTGATATATTTTAACGTCGAGCGCATTTGTGGTAATGTCTGTGGCCGATGGCTCGGAAAAGTGGTAGCTGTTCAAAGCGCCGGTTATTTCCAGTCTAAAAAGCAGTTTCCCGGTGTATTTATTGATCAATAGATCCATTCCGGCTGTTATAACAGGTGAAATAGCGTTGTCATGTATGCCATTACTAAATGGACCTGCCTGCCCTATAGAACTGTTAAATTGTAGCTTGCTGTAACGTAAGCCTGCCCCTGCAAAAAAACGAACACCAGAACTGGAGCTGACAGTTTGTTGGGTAGCCTTACCCCCGTTTAACGCGATAACGGCATCCGTAAGATCGCTTTCAGAATAATTGGCCTTTTGGATCCTGGTCATAATTTTGGTATCACCCTGCTGATACTGATAGGCCAGTCTTAATAGCTGGTTGATGTAGCTGTTAACACTGGCAATGGACTGACGCTCGTCATTAAAATACTGATATTGCTTCAGGGGTTCAATGGTATGGGTATGCTTGTTAAAGAGATAGTAGCTGGATTTGAGTTCGTCGGTCCACACGTAAAGCGAAACGTTTTTACCATTAACCAGATTTTTTAAGAAAACGGTATCGGTGGTGTAAGCGGTATCCAGCGAGTGGCTTAGTTTAGCCAGTTCAACTGTGCTGGTGCTTATGTTAACTACAAATTTGTCGTAATATTCGGCATTGGTTATCGCGAAGCCGTTGGCGTTTGCCACCGAGAACTTTTGCGGCGAGGCAGTCTGTGTTTGTTTAAAATTGATCTCCCGGGGATTTTTGAGCCACTCGCGGTAGTCAACAAAGCCTTTAAGGGTGTCATTTTTACTGTTAATAACGTAGCCGGGTTTGTAATTGCTTTGGGCGTGTAAAAAAAGCGGGGCCTGTGACAACAAAAGCAGCAGGCAAAATAATTGTTTCATTTATAAGAATTAGGTCTACAAAAGTATCAAATAAAATAACAGAAGTGTTGGACGCGAAAATTTGTCTGAAAATTTAATATATCTACAGGTGTAAAATACTAATTAAATTAGTAAATTTGGATAGATAATAGCTCTGCTTTTTACAGAAAGCAGGGCTGTTTAATTAAGGCAAAAAGGTAATAAAAATCGGTAGTTTGGTGTATATGTAATTGATTATTAATTTATTGATGCTTTTTAAATGTTTTAGAACATGCCAAAAATTTGTTAAAAAGTGTTAAAATCGATGGTTTTGGATAAATTTTAAGTCGTTATTTGTCCGTTTTTGCCCCCTTTTTAGCCCAAAAAATGTTAAAATCATACCTTTAAAAAGTTTTTAAAAATCACTAATTCAATAAATCAGTAATTCACTAATTAAACACCCGTGGGAAAACTTGTAGAAGAATTTGACGCCTATCGTACCAAAATGAACGACAGGATCATGGAAACCGCTAACACCAATATTAAACGCTTTTTCGCGCTGGATACCACCAGCTATGCCGATGGTGCACTGGATGTTAAAACCAAAGAAATGCTGGGCCTGGTAGCCAGTATGGTTTTACGCTGCGACGATTGTATCAAATACCACCTGGGCAAATGCCATGAAGCCGGGGTAAACAGCGATGAGATGAACGAGATATTTATGATAGCTAACCTGGTAGGCGGCTCCATCGTAATACCTCATTACCGCAGAGCGGTGGAGTATTGGGATGAGTTGAATGAAGAGTAGCAAGTTTCGGGTTGGAGGGTGAACGCATTATCAGGAATTTGTGCCGGTAAGGTAACTGGTTGATTTAGATGTGAATAATAAAATGATGAGATACGCGTATATTTAATATTCTAAATTAACCTAAACCGATGTATAAGTCTAAACTAACCCGAAAAATAGTCCCTGTTGATTTGCTTCCAACTGTCAATATCCTGCTCATATTAGTAATGTTAAGGTTCTTTATGGGCGGAAGGCCCGTAGTTCGGTGCCCTATTGATATTAATCCGCCATTGACGTCTTCAAATCTAATAGATAGTTTTATTAGCGAAGGGGCCACTATACTGATAGCACAAGGCAAGGTGATGCTGGAGCTTCCAGACAGCAGCCTGCGTGAGCAAGCGTTAAAACAGATGGGTATCAAATATGGTATTTCATTTTCATCTGCGGAGCTATCAACATTTGGAACAATCGACGTAATTGGCACCCCTGTCCATGACCTTAAAAATTATATCAAAACCTATTATAATCCGCAGGATTACTATGCACAAAAAGGTATAAGCATTGATACCGTGAGCAACGAATTGTTTAACTGGTTATATGCAGCGCGAAAGGCTTATGCCGCAGATCAGGGTATGCCCCTGGGAATTAATATTAAAGCTGATAAAAATACCAGCTATGCATTGATAAAGCGAGTTATAGACATTCTGCAAAGTCAAAAAATAAATAAGTTTACCCTAATCACACTAGTTACATCTTCTAAACATACTGATTATGAATAAGAACGATACGGGCTTAAAACGCTGTTTCTGGGCGGGTACCGATCCGCTGTACATGGAATACCATGATAAAGAATGGGGCAAAGAAGTTCATGATGATAAAACCCTGTTTGAATTTTTGATACTTGAATCGGCACAGGCCGGATTAAGCTGGATCACTATTTTGCGCCGCAGGGAAGGGTACCGGAAAGCATTTGCCGGATTTGATGTAAAAAAGGTAGCTGCCTTTACCGATGATGATGTGGAGCGCCTGATGCAGGATACCGGTATTATCCGC
Organism: Mucilaginibacter sp. BGA-UO-ETr-C110; assembly: GCF_059567985.1. Taxonomy (NCBI): domain Bacteria; kingdom Pseudomonadati; phylum Bacteroidota; class Sphingobacteriia; order Sphingobacteriales; family Sphingobacteriaceae; genus Mucilaginibacter; species Mucilaginibacter sp. BGA-UO-ETr-C110. The sequence continues at coordinate 5,206,510 of NZ_JCAQPB010000002.1, read as the reverse complement.
AACCGCTTAAAAATCCTGGCAGCTATTAATAATGCCCGCTTGTTTATCAAGATACAGGAGGAGTTTGGCTCATTTGATAAATACCTGTATAGCTTTATGCCCGAAGGTAAGCCCCTGATCAATCACCCCGAAAGAAATATACCCGCCAGTACGCCTATATCTGATGCCATCAGTAAGGATATGAAAAAACGGGGGTTTAAATTTTTCGGCACCACTATTTGCTACGCGCACATGCAGGCAACGGGTATGGTGAATGATCACCTGGCCAGCTGCGATTTTAGATAGGGGATTACACCGATTTATCTGATGATTTCACTGATTTTTGAAGATGATATTTGAAATTGATTTTTAGGAGGTGGATAGCCTCTATTCATCAACATAAATTGTATTTTTGAAAAGATACAGATCAATTTAATCTTTAGTATATATCTGCTGATAATCAGTGCTATCACCATATATCGGTGCAATCACAACCATATCAGTGTAATCATAACCAATGAAAAAACTATTTCTTTTGGATGGCATGGCCCTTATTTACCGGGCGCATTTTGCATTAAGTAAAAGTCCGCGGTTTACGTCAAACGGCCTGAACACATCGGCTGTAATGGGTTTTACCAATACCCTGCTGGATGTTTTGAAAAAAGAAAAGCCAACACATATGGCCGTGGTATTTGATACCGAGGCCCCTACCGAACGCCATACCGATTATGAGGCCTACAAAGCTCACCGTGAGGCCATGCCCGAGGATCTGTCCAAAGCGCTGCCTTATGTAATTAAGGTGATATTGGGTTTCAATATCCCGGTGATTACTTCTGATGGTTATGAGGCTGATGACATCATTGGTACCCTGGCCAAAAAAGCCGAACAAAAAGGTTACCAGGTATATTGTATGACTCCCGATAAGGATTTTGCGCAGCTGGTATCCGAAAATATCCGCATCTACAAACCGGCCCGTATGGGTAACGAAATGGAGATCCTGGGTGTGAAGGAAGTGCTGGAGAAATGGGAAATTGAACGCGTAGAGCAGGTTATAGATATTTTAGGCCTATGGGGCGATGCGGTTGATAATATCCCCGGTATTCCCGGTATTGGCGAAAAGACAGCCAAAGCCTTGATCAAACAATACGGCTCGATGGAGGAGATCATTGCTCATAGCCATGAGTTAAAAGGCAAACAGCGTGAAAACGTAGAAAATTTCGCGGAGCAGGGTTTGCTGTCTAAAAAACTGGCTACTATATTGCTAAATGTGCCTGTTGAACTGGATGAAGAAGGCCTGGAAATGGGCGCGCCAAGCAAAGATCTGTTAGAGCCGCTTTTTGCCGAACTGGAGTTCCGTACCTTGGGTCGCCGTGTTTTTGGCGATGATTTCAGCGTTACCGAAATGAAGGCCGTTTCAGTTCAAACAGATCTATTTGGCGAACCTGTGGCTACCGCTCGCACCACCATGACGGTTGATGTGGAAGATATTTATGAAGCGCCCGCTATCGCTGCCAAAAACATTGACAACGTACCGCATGAGTATCACCTGGCGGATACATTAGAGAAACGCGCGGAGCTAATATCCCTATTGCTCAAACAACAAACCATTTGCTTTGATACCGAAACTACCGGCACCGATGCCAACAATTGTGAATTGGTGGGCCTTTCCTTCGCGATAAAGCCTAGCGAGGCCTGGTATGTACCCGTTCCCGAAAATCAGGATGATGCCCGGAGTATCGCGACCGAATTTAAGCCGGTACTGGAGCATGAGGGGATCAGCAAAATAGGACAAAACATTAAATATGATGTCCTGGTATTGAAATGGTATGGCATCCAGGTAAAAGGCAGCCTGTTTGATACCATGATGGCCCACTATGTGATCGATCCGGATACCCGTCATGGTATGGATATCCTTTCGGAAAATTACCTGGGTTATAAACCGGTTTCTATCACTACGCTTATTGGTCCCAAAGGGAAAAATCAGGGCAATATGCGCGATGTGGAGATCGAAAAAATAAAAGAATACGCGGCAGAGGATGCCGACATCACCCTCCAGCTTAAAGCCATTTTTGAGCCTAAATTAAAACAGGTAGAGAGCGAAAAACTGATCAACGAAATTGAACATCCGCTGATATATGTGCTGGCTGATATGGAGTTTGAGGGTGTAAAAATCGACCACGATACCCTGCGCGAATTCTCCAAACAACTGGAAACCGACATCGCCGGTTTTGAAAAAACAGTATATGAAAAAGCTGGTGTGCGGTTCAACATTGCATCGCCAAAACAATTGGGCGAGGTGTTGTTTGAAAAACTGATGCTTGATCCTAAAGCCAAAAAAACCAAAACAGGGCAGTACCAAACCGGCGAGGATGTGTTATTATCCCTGGCTGCTAAGAGCGATATTGTTAGGGACATCCTGGATTTCCGTCAGTTGCAAAAACTCAAATCAACCTATGTGGATGCGTTGCCAACGATGGTGAACCCCAAAACCGGTCGTGTGCATACCTCCTATAACCAGGCGGTGGCTGCAACCGGACGTTTGAGCAGCGTGAACCCCAATTTGCAAAATATCCCCATCCGTACCGAGCGTGGTCGCGAAGTGAGGAAAGCATTTATACCACGCGATAGCGGGCACAGCATCGTATCGGCGGATTATTCGCAGATTGAGCTGCGCATTATTGCCGAGATCAGTAAAGACCCTAACATGATGCAGGCCTTTATTGATAACCTGGATATCCATACCGCTACAGCTGCCAATGTATACGGGATAGCCCTGAATGAAGTAACCAGCGACCAGCGCCGCAATGCCAAAGCCGTAAACTTCGGTATCATCTACGGTCAGTCGGCATTTGGCTTATCGCAAAACCTGGGTATCCCGCGTAAAGAAGCTGCCGATATCATTGAACAGTACTTCGCGCAGTTCCCGGGTATTAAGCAATACATGACCGATACCATGAACTTTGCCCGCGAAAACGGTTATGTAACCACACTGATGGGCAGGCGCAGGTATCTGCGCGATATTAATTCGGCCAATGCTACCGTACGTGGTTTTGCCGAACGAAATGCCATTAACGCTCCCATACAAGGCTCTGCGGCCGATATGATCAAGATAGCCATGATCAACATTCATCGCGAACTGAAAGCCCAAAAGCTGGATGCCAAAATGACCATGCAGGTGCATGATGAGTTGGTGTTTGATGTACCTCATGACGAAATTGAGCTCATTAAACCTATCATTATGTACAATATGAAAACAGCCATCAAAACAGAGGTGCCTATTATGGTGGAAATTGGTACGGGACTGAATTGGCTCGAAGCGCATTAATGGGTAGAATCAAGAGATAAGAGTCAAGAATTAAGATTCCTTGCATTTTTAATTCCCTCCCTTGGGAAAGGAATGGCCATGGTTAGACCTTTCTAAAAGGCTGTCATGCTGAGCTCCGTCGAAGCATGGTGGGCAGGCCTCTGCGCTCTACCCTTCGACGGAGCTCAGGGTGACAGCCTCTCGCAGTCGCTCGGCTCCTGCCGAGTGACCATTATTACCCGGCCTCCGGCCGCAGAGACCAGACCATCCCAGGGGTTGACGACAATTTATTTACAGATAAGATAAAATATAAGAGTTTTTAGAATAGCAAAGCCGCTTAGTGTATCAGGAGGCCCAAGCCTACACTTCCCATTTTCTGCGTTTTTGGTGCAAATACCGCAAAGTAAGACGCAAAATCTTAATAAGTTTTTTACAATAATCTGTCTAAATTTCAAAAACTATATTAATTCAGATAGGTTTCTCTTTTAGCAATCTTTGCTTAAATTGAACCAATAAAACCTTAATGAAAATATTCCATCTGAGTGCCGAATGTTACCCCGTTGCCAAAGTTGGCGGGCTTGCTGATGTAGTTGGGGCATTGCCCAAATACCAAAATCAGGCGGGTTTGCAGGCGGCTGTTGTTATGCCTTTTTACGACCGCAAATTCACCCGCGAAAATGAATTTGAAGTGGTTTTCAGCGCCGCTACTTTACTGGGTACCCGCAGGCTTTTTTTTGAGATCCTAAAAGAAAAAACGGATAAGCTGGGTTTTGAATTGTACCTGGTAAAAATACCCGGACTGCTTGATCGTGAAAACGTATACAGCTATCCGGATGAACGGGAGCAGTTTATCGCTTTTCAGCTGGCTTTTTTAGATTGGATAAGTTATAGCGGGCAAACACCCGGTGTGATCCATTGTCATGATCATCACTCCGGCCTGGTACCGTTCCTACTGTACCACTCCAAATTATACCAGCGGCTGGCTAATACGCCTACGGTATTCACCATTCATAATGGGCAGTATCATGGCGCTTTTGGCTGGGACAACCTATCGTACCTGCCCGAGATCGACCTGACAAAAACAGGCTTACTGGATTGGGCCGGGGGCATTAACCCACTGGCGGCGGCTGTAAAATGCTGCTGGAAATATACCACCGTGTCGCCTACCTATCTGCATGAGCTTACGGTGAACTCCAACGGGCTGGAATATCTGTTCTGGGTAGAAAGCGGAAAAGGCTACGGTATTATCAACGGTATTGATACCGATGTATGGAACCCGCAAACGGATGCCATGATAGCCACTAAATTTACGGCCAAACAAATAGCCAAAGGAAAGCAAGCTAATAAAAGCGTGATCTGCGAAAGGTTTGGCCTGGATGCTGATAAACCGCTGTTTGTATTTATTGGTCGTTTAGTAGTTGAAAAAGGAGCCGATCTGCTTCCGGAAGCCATTGAACGCAGTATTACGGATAACGAAGGGCAAGCCAGCTTCCTGATCCTGGGCTCGGGTGATAAAGAGATGGAAACCGCCCTGCTGGAACTGAAAGAAAAATATCCCGGTCAGTGCAATGTATTTATCGGGTATGACGAAGCATTAGCCCACCTGATCTACGCCGGTGCCGATTTTTTACTGATGCCTTCGCGGGTTGAACCATGTGGTCTTAACCAGTTGTATTCCTTAAGATATGGCACTATGCCGCTGGTGCGCAGTACCGGTGGCCTCATCGACTCGGTAATTGATTTTGGTGACGAGGATGGCTATGGTATCCGTTTTAATAATGCCAGCGTTGATGACATTGGTTATGCTATTTTCCGTGCCAGTACACTTTATCAAAACCAGGCTCAATTGCAACAGTTGCGCAAACGCATGATGGCGCTCGATTTTTCGTGGGACCGTTCGGCAAAAGAATATATTGATCTGTATGAAAGTTTAAACCCTACGAGATATGACATCTAAAGTAATTTCAATTGTACTTGGCGGTGGCCAGGGCAGTCGTTTATCCCCCCTTACGGCAACACGCTCTAAACCCGCAGTTCCTATTGCCGGCAAATACCGGTTGGTTGATATTCCTATCTCCAATTGCCTGCACTCAGGAATTACCCGTATTTATGTATTAACGCAATTTAACTCGGCATCGTTAAATAAGCACATCAAAAACACCTATCACTTTAGCAGCTTTAGCGATGCTTTTGTTGATATTTTGGCAGCCGAACAAACGCCAACAAGCGGAGCCTGGTTTCAGGGTACAGCCGACGCAGTGAGGCAAAGTTTGCACCATTTGGCTGTTCATGAATTTGAATATGTGCTGATCCTGTCGGGCGATCAACTGTACCAAATGGATTTTGAGGAAATGATCAATCATCATATTGATACAGGAGCTGATATTTCCATAGCCACCATTCCGGTTGATGCCGCTGATGTTCCGGGTTTTGGCATATTAAAAACGGATGAAAACAGCATGGTGACCGCTTTTATTGAAAAGCCACAATCGGATTTTGAAAGCTGGGCATCAGAGGTAAGCGATGAAATGAAAGCCGAGGGCCGGGTTTATCTTGCCTCGATGGGTATTTATATTTTTAACCGTAAGCTTTTGTATGAGCTGCTGGAAGGGAACGACCGTACCGATTTTGGTAAAGAGATCATCCCGCAATCTATCAACGAATACAAGGTGGCCAGTTTTCAATATGAAGGTTATTGGACAGATATTGGTACTATTCCATCGTTTTTTGAGGCCAACCTGGATTTAACAGATGATATACCCAAGTTTAACCTGTTTGGCGAAAATCATATATACACCAGGGCGCGTATGCTGCCACCATCAAAAATATCAGGAACAACGATGGAAAAATCCATTATTGCCGATGGTTGTATCATTAACGCCAAACGAATTACACGCTCCCTGATCGGGATCCGTACCCGTATTGGTGTAGAAACGATCATCGAAAACTGCTATGTAATGGGTAACGACAGTTACCAGACCCTGGAGCAGATAGCCGAACTGAAATTAAACAAGGAGCCGATAATGGGTATAGGTGAACGGTGCCAGATCAGGAATGCCATTATTGATAAAAATACTTACATCGGTAACGATGTTAAAATAAACATGGGCAAAACATTACCTGATGGTGATTTTGACACGCATACCGTACAGGATGGTATTGTGGTGATCAAAAAACGCGCGGTTATACCAGACGGAACAATTATTTAATTAAAAATTAACACAAACAATCTGTGCTTGATTTGTTATAGATAAATAAAACTATTTAATTAAAACGTAACAACTATGAAAAAGGCACTTTGTATAATCGCCCTAACAGCGATTTCTTTCGGAAGCGTTTTTGCTTATGGAGTACCGGTAAAAACCGTGCACAGTACCATGCAAACTGATACTACAAAAAGCAAGAAAAAGTGGAAACACAAAAAAGAAAAGAAAGATTCTACTAAAAAGGATACTACGAAAGCGTAGTGACCCTCTTTCACCAACAAAAAGGCCTCCTGATACTACCAGGAGGCCTTTTTGTTTGATAATTCCCAAGTCATCCTGAACTTGTTTCAGGATCTCACAGGACATTCACCCATAGGTTTACAACCAGCTTGTGGGATGCCGAAACAAGTTCGGCATGACGGTTCTGGAGATTCTTCTTACAACTCGATAGTTTCACCTATCGCAGGCAATTTAAGATTAAGCCCGGCTTTGATAAATTTCTCCGCCACTTCATCTTTATTAATCTCAATTACCGGGAACGTATCATAGTGCATCCCGATAATGTTTTTACAGTTAATAAACCCGCTTGCTTTTATGGCATCGTCGGGACCCATGGTATAGTTATCGCCAATGGGTAAATAGGCCCAGGCCAGGTTATCATCGGCCAGTAATTTCATATCATAGGTAAGCGCGGTATCGCCGGCAAAGTATATGTTTTTACCCTCGTTGGTGTAGATCACAAAGCCGGCAGGGTTACCGCCTGCTGCGCCATCGGGCATAGTGCTGGAATGTATGGCGTTAACCATTTTAACCCGTCCGAATTCGAAGTTGAACCCACCGCCAATGTTCATGCCGTGCACGTTGTCGATGCCTTTACTGTTCAACCAATTAGCTATTTCGGCAATACAAATAATTTTAGCGCCGCTGTTTTTTTGCACCTCGATCAGGTCGGCAACGTGGTCGCCATGGCCATGAGATACCAGGATATAATCGGGTTTAATGGTATTGATGTCAATATTTTTAGCCAATGCGTTATGGGTGATAAAAGGATCAAACAGCAATTTTTTGCCGCCTGTTTCTATCTCAATGGTCGATTGTCCGTAATAGGTAGTTTTCATGTTAGTAGTTATATGTTTGAATGGGGCAAAGCTAAATACTTATAACTGAATGTTGCAACACATAAGCATCTCATGGCAGAAAAGTTACAAAGGAGAATCCCTTTTGAGGTCGTGCCTGCTAGGATTAAATTTGAAAGCATAGGAGACGTGCGATTCCCTTCCCCGGGAGGGGAAGGGAGGGGTTTATTCGTGAGGCAGGTAGCAGAGAACCCCTCCCTGCTACAACACTATCCATCGCGCCCCTCCCCAAGGAGGGAATTTAAGCTGCAAATAACCAGGCTGCCTTTTCATGGATTATTACTCAACGTCTCTTGCGGAGGCCCTAAAACATGGTTTACAGTGTAAACCCACAAAACGACACAAATAATTATTAATTACTTGATTATCAATTAAGTATAAAAATGGTAGCCCTGAAAAGTGTAAACCATGTAAACCCAATTTTGGGGGCTTATTTTCCAAACATACCGCCCAGGTCGCCAAACATATTTTTGGTCATGGCTGCCATTTCGCTCTGGCTTATATTTTCGGCTTGTTCCAGCGCCTTGTTAATGGCTACTACCAATAGCTCTTCAATTTCTTCTTTATCGGAATCGGCCAGGAAAGCGCTATCGATATGGATGGATTGCACTACTTTATTGGCATTAGCAGTAACGGTGATCTTGCCACCTTCGGCCACCCCGGATACGCTGATGGCATCCAGGCGTTTTTTTACTTCGCCAGCCTTTTGCTGGGCTTCCATTAGTTTATCAAACATGATATTTAAATTAATGATATTTAAATTAGATGTGCAGATTTCAGATGTGCAAATTTCAGCCTTGCAAATTCATTTCATCTGCACATCTGAAATCCGCACATCTGCACATCCGGTCCTTAATCATCAGTGGTGTCACCGTTGCCACTGTAAGCACTTTTGCGTACAACAGGCATACCCGCGGCCTTAAACAGATCGTCCAGTTTTAACAAACTGCCATTGGCTAAATTAGTTAACAATACGATGGTGATATCGTTTTTCATGTCGCGCAAATAGATGTGCCTGAATCCGTGCCACCAGCCGGTATGATAAATAACCTGCTGCCCTGGCGCGGTAAACGTACGCCAGCCATAACCATAGCTAAAGTGGCCATGCACCATCGGGTTGCGGGGTACGTAAGCCGAATCAAGCGTGGCCTGTTTTAATAAACGACCAGCACGCAAAGCGCGATCAAATAAAAATAAGTCGCCAACGGTACTGTAAATACCTTTATCGCCTACAGGGCCATCCAGGAAGTTTTGTGCTACAGAATACCGCCATTGTCCGCGATCATGCCCTACTACGTCAACGGGTATCTTATCGTACACGGCTTTGGAATATACATGGGTATGCACCATGCTGGCCGGGGCAAATACATTCTGTTTCATGAAATCGGCATAGCTTACACCGCTCACCTTTTCAATAATAGCTCCCAGCACCATAAAGTTGGAGTTGTTATATAAAAAACGTTTGTTGGGCACATTAAACGGACGTGGCTTATAGTCGGCTATCATTTTCATGGCCTCGGCATTGGTCAGCCCCTTCTTCTGGTTCAAATGCTGACTGCGGTATATATCATCAATAAAATACACATAATTCATCATGCCCGAGCGGTGCGTAAGCAGCAGGCGTATAGTAACACCATCGTACGGAAAATCTGGGAAGAACTTCTTTACGTCATCGTTAAGAGTAAGCTTACCCCGTTCCATCAGCATTAAAATGGCGGTGGAGGTCATGGTTTTGGTAACAGAAGCCAGTTCAAATTGCGAGCTTAGTTTCAGACTGTCGCGGTGCAGATAGTCGGCCCAGCCTATCGCATTTTCATAAACTATTTTCCCTTTTTTAGCCACCAGCACATTGCCGTTAAAACCACGGGTGCGATGAAGCTCTTTCATCACCTCATCTATCTTTTTATCGGCGTTTTTAGGATTGTAGGCCAACAGGGTGGCGGTATCTAAAGGTTTGCTTTCGGCGGGACTTACACTTTTATTTTTATCATTGTTTTTTGACGAACAGGATGTTAATATCAGCAGGGAGGCGGTAACTGTTAAAATGCTTTGGTACACTAATCTCATAAATGAATTTCTCAACTTAAACGAATGCGAAAATTAGAAATTATAACGCAGGTACGAATTAAAGTTTTAATTTTTTCTTTAAAGTAGATTCTCTTTGTATGTTTAGGTATGGATTTAAGTAAAAAACTCAAACTCATTATTTTATTTTTGTTGTTGTCGATTGCCACGTACGCCCAAAATGCAGATATAAGCGCGTTGGTAAAAGAGGGGATTGAGCTTAATAACGCGCATAACTATACCGCCGCTATTGAAAAATATAAGCAGGCACTAACCGCTGATCCGGAAAATGTACAGGCTAATTACCAGATAGCCTTTTCACTATTTTCATCCAGTAAGGGTATGGATGGAGTTCCGTATCTGAATAAAGTAGTTAAAACAAGTAACAACTTTACGGGGCCGGCCTACGAGCTTTTGGGGAGTATTTATGATGCAGCCAAACAACCGCAGCAGGCTATAGATGCCTATAAAGCCGGAATAAAGATTAAGCCAGACTATCAACCTTTGTATTTTAATATAGGACTGGCGTATTTCAGAGCCGGTAAATATGTCGAAGCGGAACAAGCTGCGATTGAAGCCATCAAACTCGACCCCAAGCATGCCAATAGTCAGCGTTTGTATGGTTTGGTAACCTTTCATCAAAACAAACGCGCCGCTGCCCTGCTGGCCTTATGCAATTTTTTATTGCTGGAACCCGATGGCCCACGATCTGCAGAAGCCTATACTAACATGCAAAGTATTTTAAAGGGCGGCGTTTTAAAAACAGAAGGAAAAACAGATGTAGCAAATGCTGCATTAAATAAAGCACTATCAACAGCCGCGGCTACAACAGATAACAGGAGATACGCCTCACCTGCTGATCTGCTGGCGGCCCAATTAAAGGCGATATTTATAGCTACCGGCCAGCTATCTGAAAAACAAACCGGCAACGATTTTTTCAGGAACTATTATGCGGCTTTCTTTTACAAACTGGCCCAAACAGAGCACATACCTGCATTTGCCCGGTTAATGGACCTGAGCGCCAATAAGGTAGCAGATATGCAATGGCTGCAGCAAAATGACGATAAGCGCAAGGCATTGGAGGCCTGGGTAGCAGCTACCGAAAGAAAGTTTTAGGAAACTTTCTTTTTAAGATTTCTGTACTTAAATTTAGGCATGAAAACCTATCGCAAAATTTTACCCATCTTTTTGCTTTCTATTTTTTCATGTACTGCTTTTGCTCAAAATAAGGAGGGTGCCAAGGACTTGGTTAAACAAGGTATTACCTTAAATGACCAGGAGAAATATGAAGAGGCAATTGCTAAATATAAGGAAGCGATAAAAGCCGATCCCAACTATGCAACAGCTTATTATGAATTGGGTTATACACTATTCAGCACAGGTAAGGAGAAGGATGCCATACCATATCTGGAAAATGCCTTGAAGTTAGATCCTAAACTGGCTGGCGCATATGATGTGTTGGGCAGTATTTATGATGATGACCGGCAATTTGAAAAAGCATCTGATTATTATCGGCAAGGCATTAAGGCGAGCCCGGATTATCAAATGCTTTATTATAATTTGTCTATATCCTGTTTTCGTCAGGGTAAGTATGATGAGGCTGAGGTCAATGCGGTTCAATCTATTAAGCTAAATCCAAAACATGCCAGCAGCCAGCGGGCTTATGCTATGATAGCTTTTAAACAAAATAGAAGAGGTGTTTCCTTATTGGCATGGAGTAGCTTTATATTGTTGGAACCGCAAACCAAACGTTCTGCCGAAGCATATAATTATATTAAGTATATTCTGAATTATGGTATTAATCGCGGTGCTGATAGAAATATAAACATCAACATTTCGGCAGGAGATTCTGATCCGGGTAATCTTGCTTTACCTATTGCTGTATTGGCTGCAACAACAGATAAAAAAGGGCTTACCGGTATTGATTCCCTTAGGCTTCAGTTAAAATCAGTTTATGAGGTAGGCGAGACTTTTAACATCAACAAGCATGACGATTTTTATGCCCACTTTTATGCCGATTACTTTAAAAAACTGGCCGAAACCGACAATATGGAAGCATTTAGTCGTTTGGTTAGCTTAACAGCCAATAAAGAAGAAAATGTACAATGGTTCAAGGACAACAGCACTAAACTATCTGCTTTGGATGGCTGGATATCAACTGCAAAAAGGGAGTTTTAAAGGGGCTGATGTTAGGGAGGTAATTGTCACTTATAAATTGCAAATCAACTGGTGGCTTACTTCATATAAAACCATAACTTTGCCCTGCTAAAATTTTAATACTACCATGAGTTTCAGAACCGAACACGATACCATGGGCGAGGTACAGGTACCTGCCGATAAATACTGGGGAGCACAAACAGAGCGTTCACGCAATAACTTTAAAATTGGTCCGGAGGCATCTATGCCTAAGGAGATCATTTACGCGTTTGCTTATCTGAAAAAAGCTGCCGCTTATACCAATACCGATCTTGGCGTCCTGCCCGCCGAAAAACGCGATCTGATAGCACAGGTTTGCGACGAAATATTAACCGGTGCTCTGGCCAGCGAATTTCCGCTGGTGATATGGCAAACCGGCTCGGGCACACAATCAAACATGAACGTGAATGAGGTGGTGGCCAACCGTTCACATGTGCTTCAGGGCAATAAACTGGGCGAGGGCAAAACCTTCATCCACCCGAATGATGATGTGAACAAATCACAATCATCAAACGATACCTACCCAACCGCCATGCACATCGCGGCCTATAAAATACTGATCGATGTAACTATCCCCGGTATTGAAAAACTGCGCGATACACTACAAGCCAAAGTAGAGGCGTTTAAAAACGTGGTAAAAATTGGTCGTACCCACCTGATGGATGCTACACCGTTGACTTTAGGTCAGGAATTTTCTGGCTATGTGTCGCAATTGAATCACGGTTTGAAAGCCCTGCGTAATACCTTGGATCACCTTTCTGAGCTTGCTTTAGGTGGTACAGCTGTAGGCACCGGTATCAACACGCCTAAAGGTTATGATGTGAAAGTAGCCGAATACATTGCCAAATTCACCGGCTTACCGTTTATCACTGCCGAAAACAAATTTGAGGCTCTTGCTGCTCATGATGCCATTGTGGAAAGCCATGGTGCATTGAAACAGATAGCAGTATCACTAATGAAAATAGCGAATGATATCCGGATGCTGGCTTCTGGTCCGCGTTCAGGTATTGGGGAGATCCATATCCCAGATAATGAACCGGGATCATCAATTATGCCAGGTAAGGTTAATCCAACCCAGAATGAAGCGGTTACCATGGTGGCTGCCCAGGTAATGGGTAACGATGTAACCATATCCATTGGCGGATCAAACGGTCATTACGAACTGAACGTATTTAAACCATTAATGGCGGCCAACTTTTTACAGTCGGCCCGTTTAATTGGTGATGCCTGTGTTTCCTTTAATGACCATTGTGCTGTTGGTATTGAGCCTAATTACGAAGGCATCAAAAAACACCTGGAGAATTCACTGATGCTGGTTACCGCGCTTAACCCACACATCGGTTACGAAAACGCGGCCAAAATTGCCAAAACCGCTTTAAAAGAAGGTACATCACTACGCGAAGCCGCCATAGGTCTGGGCTTGTTAACCAACGAGCAATTTGACCAATGGGTAAGGCCCGAAGATATGATAGGTTCATTAAAATAAGAACCTCAACCCAACCCCTCTCCTTTGGAGAGGGGCTTTTTATTTACTGCTTTTATAGCAAATTGTTTATGTCAAAGCCTTTTAGCTTTTACTTTCCATCCTCCACCTCGCGCTTTAAGCTTTTGGCTTTAAGCTTTCTGCTTTTGGCTTTCTACTCCTGTACTATGAATCCGGATAAGCAAAAGCCTGGCGAAAAATATGTTCAGGGCGAATGGCGACAGGATTCTGTACCGGCGCAAAAACGATTGGTTTCCTACTCGCTTTATGATCTTAAATTCAGCTGCGATTCGTTCTTTGTAAAGATCAGCTCCTATAGCAAGGTAAACTACGGCGCCGATAGTTGTATGAACAGCGGGCATTGGGCCGAATATATCAAGGGTACATATACCCAACGGCAGGATACCCTGCACCTGAAAGGTGAATTTTGTAATGCCGATGGCAGTTATAAAGATGAGAAAGGCTGTTTCCGCTCCGGCGATTATGAAGAATATTTTAAGGTGAAACAAAAGACTGACTCGCTTATCCAATTTGCCAGCACATCCAACGTTATACCCATCAACGCCCATTTAATTAAACGAACAAGCTGCACACCAAAACCATTGTAACAATGACCCATCATGAGTATTCATTTGAATAAAATACAAAAGACTTATGATAGCTTTATTGCCATTAAAAAAAATTAAAATAATGAAAAACCAATTTTTCAAAAAGATCATCCTGCTTATTGCCGTATTTTATATCCCATTGCAAAGTATGGCCTGGGGGCCTACCGGTCACCGTGTTTGCGGACAAATAGCCGACAGTTATTTAACCCCCAAAGCGCGCAAAGCCATCCAAGCTGTTTTAGGCTACGAGTCGATTGCTATCGGCAGTAACTGGGCTGATTTTATTAAATCAGATCCGGCTTATAACTACATGTACAACTGGCATTTTATTGATCTGGATAAAGCTTATACCTATCCGGAGTTACAGGCTTATCTGAAAGCAGACACCGCTACCGATGCCTATACTAAGCTTAATTTCTTGATAGCGGAATTAAAAAAACCAAGCCTTAGCAAGGCTAATAAGTTGGTTTACCTGCATATGCTGATCCATATTGTAGAAGATGTACATCAGCCGCTGCATACCGGTCATACCGGCGACAAGGGCGGTAACGATGTTAAAGTACAATGGTTTGGTAAGGAAAGCAACCTGCATTCGGTTTGGGACAGCGGACTGATCGATATTCAGCAACTCAGCTATACCGAATATGCAGCCATGATCAATCATACCACCGCGGCAGAGCGTGTCAAATTGCAAAGCGCCCCTATAAGCGAATGGTTATTTGAAAGCAATCAGCTTGCCGAAAAATTATATGCCGATACCAAAACCGGAGATAGTCTGAGCTATAAATACAATTTTAAATACATCGAAATATTGAACCATCAAATGCTGAAAGCAGGCGTGCGCCTTGCTGGTGTATTGAATAAGATATTCGGATAATATTAAGCCGAAAGCCTAAGGCTTAAAGCAAAAAGCTTTGAGCTTTAGGCTTTTTGCTTTAAGCTTGAAAAATGAAGATACTAATGGTTTGCTTGGGCAATATATGCCGTTCGCCGCTGGCAGAAGGCATTATGCAGCACCTGAGTGATGAGCAGGGTTTAAACTGGACAGTCGATTCGGCCGGCACGGGTAGCTGGCATGTGGGCGAAGGGCCCGACAAACGATCTGTGCGTACAGCCCGTAACCATGGCATCGACATTAGTAAACAGGTTTGCCGTCAGTTTAAAACAAAAGACTTTGATCATTTCGATCATATTTTTGTGATGGATAAAAACAACCTGAGCGATGTGTTGAACATGGCCCGTAATGATGATGACGCCCAAAAAGTAAAACTATTGCTTGGCGATAAAGTAGTACCTGATCCTTATTACGATGATAACCAGTTTGAACCCGTTTTTGAACTGATTGAAGGTGGTTGCAAGGATATTATTAAAGAGTTAGCTAAATAGCTTTACTTACCTTAAAAAAAGGAAGATCCTCACCATACCAAAAAGCACGACCGTGCGGCTGAAAGCCTGCTTTAAATAAAACCTTTTGCGATGCCCTGTTTTCCGGGTGAGTAACCGCGCAAATTTCTTTAAGTCCGATCTCATTCAAACCGTATGATACCAATGCCTGGGCAAGTTCCGTAGCTATGCCCGATCCCCAGTATTTGAGGTGCAGGCGGTAGCCCAATTCAATGCTGCTGCTGTCAAATTCGCTATAGTTGAGGATGCAAACACCCACAAAATCATTATCCGTAAGGTTAAAGATTCCCCAACGACCCATCCCTGATTGCTTTTGATAATCCTTGAGGGTATCCTTAAAAACCTTTTTGCTTTCCTGCTCGGTGCGTTTTTTTACATAGCGGGTTAAACGCGCGTCGGCATCAAGGTCAAGTAAAAGGGTTTCGTCTTCGGATGTAAATTCACGTATCAGCAAGCGCGGCGTTTGGGCAATAATGTTCATGGTTCTCAAAAATATATTTTTTCCGCAAGTGCTTAGGTAAAAAGAGTGTCATTTAAGTTAATACGGGACATGAAGCGGACGTGTTACAGGAGCTGGATTATAGTAAAGCCATAATTTGCTTTTTTGTACATTTGCGGCATGGCATCCATCAAACCATCTGTACCCAAAGGCACCCGCGATTTTTCACCGACCGAAATGGTGAAACGTAACTATATTTTTGATACTATTAAAAGCGTGTTCCGTAAATACGGCTATCAGCAAATTGAAACGCCGACAATGGAGAACTCATCAACATTGTTGGGTAAATATGGTGAAGAGGGTGATAAGCTCATATTTAAAATACTGAATAGTGGGGATTATCTGGCCAAGGTAAATCCTGAAAAACTAACAACACTTAATTCCAACGCGGTAGCTTCAGATATCTCCGAAAAGGCCCTCCGCTATGACCTTACTGTGCCATTTGCCCGCTACGTAGTACAGCACCAAAATGAGATAACTTTCCCGTTCAAACGTTTCCAGGTGCAGCCGGTTTGGCGTGCTGACCGACCACAACGTGGCCGTTACCGCGAGTTTTACCAGTGCGATGCTGATGTGGTGGGCTCTGATTCTTTACTGAACGAAGCGGAGTTTGTGATGATCTATGACGAGGCTTTGAGCAAGTTTGGATTGAAAGATTTTAGCATTAAAATTAATAATAGAAAAATCCTATCGGGTATTGCGCAAATTATAGATAAAGCTGATAATATCATTGATTTAACCGTAGCTATAGATAAATTAGATAAGATCGGGTTGGATGGCGTGATCAAAGAATTACTGGAACGCGGTTTTATTGAGGCGGATATCGATAAGATAAAACCGGTTATTTTATTGGAGGGATCCAATACCGAAAAACTGCAAAGTCTGCGTCAGGCACTGGCTTCGTCGGAAGTGGGATTAAAAGGTTGCGACGAGATTGAAACGGTTTTCGGCTATATCGAAAAATGCCCATTGCAAACCGCTAAACTGGAGCTGGATATTACCCTGGCCCGCGGACTGAACTATTATACCGGCGCCATATTCGAAGTAAAAACCAATGAAGTGGCTATGGGCAGTATCGGTGGCGGTGGCCGTTATGATGACCTGACGGGTATGTTCGGACTAAAAGGATTGACAGGCGTAGGTATATCTTTTGGTGCCGACCGTATTTATGATGTGCTGGAAGAGTTGAACTTGTTCCCGGCCGCGGCTAATCAAAGCACACAGGTATTGATCTGTAATTTTGATAAAGAAGGCGAACTCTACGGTCTCCCCCTTTTACAACAATTACGCCGCCAGAATATCAATGCCGAGCTTTATCCAGCCGGCGCCAAGATCAAAAAACAGATGGAGTACGCCAATAATAAAAATATCCCCTACACCGTGGTGATCGGCAGCGAGGAGATACAAAGCGGCCTGCTTGCCTTTAAGAATATGGAAACGGGTGAACAGGAGAAGCTGAGTGCTGAGGATATTGTGAAGAGATTGGTTGAATAAATATTAAAAAACGCGGGTCATCCTGAACTTGTTTCAGGATCTCACAGGACAATTAACCAGCATGTTGTAAACCTTGCGTGTGGGATGCCGAAATAAATTCGGCATGACAGATTATACAAACTAAAAGGTCCTCACTTTTTGAAGTGAGGACCTTTTAGTTTGTATAAAGCTCCCCTTTCAGGGGTTTAGCTTTATTTTGGTCCGTAAGTAACTATCGGAATGATCATTTCCTCTAACGAAATACCCCCGTGCTGGAAGGTTTCATTATAAAAATTCACAAAGTGATTGTAGTTGTTCGGATATACAAAATAGCTGTCTTCCTTGGCAAACACAAAGCTCGAGCTCAAGTGCAGCTTAGGCAGCATGGCATCGTGCGGGTTGCGGATGTGGAATACCTCCTTGGCGTTATAATTCAGGTTTTTGCCTTGTTTGTAACGCAGGTTGGTATTGGTGTTACGGTCGCCCACAATTTTGCTTGGGTTTTTAACGCGGATGGTACCGTGGTCAGTAGTGATCACCACACGTACCTGTTTTGAGGCCAAAAACTTCAGCAGGTCAAATAAAGGCGAGTGTTCAAACCATGACAACGTTAGAGAGCGGTATGCGGCATCATCACTCGCCAGCTCACGGATCATCTGCATGTCGGTACGGGCGTGCGATAGCATATCCACAAAGTTGTATACTACCACGTTCAGTTCATTGTTCATCAGGTTGCTCACCGATTCGTTCAGCGCACGGCCTTCATCAATGTTCAATATTTTATGATATGAGTATTTGCACTCTTTACGCAGTACACGTTTCAGATGGTCGGCAATAAATTCCGACTCGTACAAATTCTTACCACCTTCATCCTCATCGTTCTGCCACATGGTAGGATAACGTTTTTCCATTTCCAAAGGCATCAGGCCCGAGAATATGGAGTTACGGGCATATTGCGTAGCAGTAGGCAAAATACTGTAGTAAGTATCTTCTTCTTCCAAGCGGAAATATTCAGATATAATAGGGTTGATCACCTTAAACTGATCATACCTCAAATTATCTATCAGGATAAAAAACAGCGGCCCGTTGCCATCCAGCTTAGGAAATACTTTCTTTTTAAATAACTGCGGCGAACTGGTAGGCGCAAATTCCGGGTTTTTGATCCAGTTTAAATAATTACGCTCTACAAATTTGCAGAATTGCACGTTGGCTTCGGCTTTTTGCAGGGTGAGGATCTCGTGCATGCCGGCATCTTCCAGTTTTTCCAGCTCCAGCTCCCAGTATATCAGTTTTTTGTATACATCAACCCATTCCTGGTGGCTCAGATTGTCGTTAAGCGTCATGCCCAGTGTGCGGAAATCCATCTGGTAAGCCATGGTTGTTTTTTCAGTAACCAGGCGTTTGTTTTCGGTCAGCTTTTTTATGGTGAGCAGAATCTGTTTGGGATGTACCGGTTTAATCAGGTAATCATCGATCTTGGAACCGATGGCATCTTCCATCAGGTATTCTTCCTCGTTCTTGGTGATCAACACAATGGGCACATCATTATTTAGATTTTTGATCTGCTGCAGGGTTTCCAGTCCGGTTAAGCCCGGCATATTCTCATCCAGGAAAACCAGGTCGAAATAATTTTGCTTAAAAGCGTCAACAGCGTCGTTGCCATTGGTTACGGTAGTTACTTTGTACCCTTTTTCGTTCAGGAAAAGTATATGTGGCTTTAAAAGGTCAATTTCGTCATCGGCCCATAAAATGGTGGTGTCTTGCATAGTAGTATCTGTATTTAAATTATGTCTGAAGCCGGAGTTTACGGAGATAGACAATTTTTGAAAACTGTCGTTATCCTTGAAAGAACATTAATTTATACCTGGGTATAAATTCGGGAAATTCAATAGGCTAAAGTTCCGGTTTCACAACAATAAACCTCAAAGGGAGCGATTTGTTGTTGATAAGTAAAGGTATTAACAAAAATTAACAAACATCATGCGCTTATTTTACCTTTGTTTTACATTTTTGCATCGTAAACATCCAACTTGAACAAAAAGAAAATTATAAACGACCCTGTTTATGGCTTTATCAGCATCCCTACCGAGCTGGTATTTGACCTGATAGAACACCCCTATTTTCAGCGGTTAAGATATATCAAGCAGTTAGGTATGACCCACCTGGTATACCCGGGGGCGCTGCATACCCGTTTCCATCATGCCCTAGGCGCTATGCACCTGATGGCCATGGCCATTGAAACACTGCGTAACAAGGGGCACCAGATCAGTCACGACGAGGAAGAAGCTTTAACCATAGCCATATTACTGCACGATATTGGTCATGGCCCGTTCTCGCATGCGCTGGAGCGTACCATTATAGCAGGCGTGGCACATGAAGACATATCGGCCATGTTGATGAACAAACTAAACGAGCAGTTTGGCGGTAGTTTAACCATGGCGATTGATATATTTAACGATACTTATCCACGCCGGTTTTTGCATCAGCTGGTATCGAGCCAGTTAGATATGGACAGGCTGGATTACCTGAATCGCGATAGTTTTTTTACCGGTGTATCCGAAGGGGTGATCAGCTCAGACCGGATCATCAAGATGCTGAACGTGAAGGACGATCATGTGGTAGTAGAAGCCAAGGGGATTTACTCTATCGAAAAGTTTTTGATAGCCCGCCGGCTCATGTACTGGCAGGTTTACCTGCATAAAACGGTAATTGCCGGCGAGGAGTTATTGGTGAAAGTATTTAAACGAGGCAGGGAATTGATATTACAAGGTGAAGATTTATTTGCAACTCCGGCCCTGAAGCATTTTATCCAAAGCAATATCAGCCGGGAAGCTTTTAAGAAAGAGGATCATCACCTGGATATTTTCGCGAGTTTGGATGATGCCGATATTATGTCGGCGGTGAAGGTTTGGGCCAGCCACCCGGATTTTTTGTTGTCAACCCTGGCTAAAAACCTGGTTCAGCGGAATCTTTACCATGTTGACATCACTAATGAGGAACCTGATGCCGCATTTGTTGCGCAGCTGACCAAAAAGGCGATGGAAAAATATGGTATCAGCGAGCAGGACGCTTCCTATTTTGTTTTTACCACATCCATACGTAACAATGCTTATACAGCCGGTGATGGTAATATAGGCATCCTGATGAAAAATGGAGAGGTTTGTGATATAACCAAGGCCAGCGATAACTCAAACCTGGAAGCGCTGATTAAAACGGTTAAAAAGCATATTACCTGTTATAGTAAAGATTTGTTGTAGGGGTAAATGACCGGCAAGGTGTCATAAACGCTGAGCGCTGACTTTTGGCCCGATAAATGAAGATATGATTAATATTTAATACAAAAGCCGGTACGCATAACTAACAACTAATTAATAATTTGCTGCTTTAATTTTAACATTTAAATTTGTCGATGCAATTTAGTGCTCAGGAAATAAGTTTATTGCTCAACGGAACTGTTGAGGGTGATGATTTTGTGAAGGTTGATAAGCTGGCTAAGATAGAAGATGGCGATGCCGGAAGTCTTACGTTTTTGGCCAATCCCAAGTACGAACAGTTTTTATATACCACCAACGCTTCGGTGGTTATCATCAATCAGGATCAGCAGCTTAGCGGGCCGGTAAAGGCTACCCTGATACGCGTTGAAAATGCGTACAGCGCGTTTACGGTTCTGCTTGAACAATACAATACCCTAAAACTAAACAAAAAGGGCATTGAAGAGCCTTGCTTTATACACCCAACGGCCCAAATTGGCGCCGACCCTTATATAGGCGCGTTCGCTTACATCGGCACCAATACAAAAATTGGGGATAATTGTAAAATATATCCAAATGTTAACATTGGCGATAATGTTACTATCGGCAATAATGTTACCTTGTTTTCGGGAGCTACCATTTATTTCGATTGTGTGATAGGTAATAATGTTACCATACATTCGGGCGCGGTGATTGGCAGCGATGGTTTTGGCTTTGCACCCAATCCCGACGGTACTTACACCAAAATTGCACAGATTGGCAATGTGGTTATCGGGGATGATGTTGAGGTGGGAGCCAATACCGCTATTGACAGGGCCACCATGGGCTCAACCCTTATAGGTAAAGGTGTAAAGATTGATAACCTGGTACAAATAGCGCACAATGTTGAAGTTGGCGAGCATACGGTTATTGCAGGTCAGGCGGGTATCTCCGGCAGTACAAAAATTGGCAAAAACGCCGTTATTGGCGGCCAGGTGGGTATTTCCGGTCATTTAAATATTGCCGGCCGCACACAGGTATCAGCACAAACAGGTATCAACAGCTCCATTACCGAAGAGGGTATGGTTTGGGGCGGTACGCCTTATATGCCGTTTAAGGATTATCTGAAGGCGCACTCTAAATTAAGGAGGTTGCCTGAGATTGACCGCAAGGTTTATGAACTCGAAAAATTAATTGAAGAACTCAGAAAAGGTAATCATTAGTTCGCAAGTTCATTAGTTTTACGGAAGTTTTTCCGCAATTACTGATGAACTATTTTAGCAATGAACAACTGAACTAATGAACGACTGAACGTTGTAAATATGAATGTAAAACAAAGAACTATTAAAGCGCCGGTATCGGTTTCGGGTACAGGCTTACACACTGGTCAGCGTGTAACCATGACCTTTAACCCGGCGGCAGAAAATCATGGCTATAAATTCAGAAGGATTGATATGCCTGGTGCGCCGATTATTGATGCCGATGTTGATAATGTGACCGATACTTCACGTGGTACCACCATTTCACAAAATGGGGCCACCGTAAACACGGTTGAACATGTGTTGGCTGCGCTGGTAGGTATGGAGATAGATAATGTGCTGATAGATATGGATGGCCCAGAAACACCCATTATGGACGGCAGCTCTATACAGTTTGTTGATGTGATCATGGAAACCGGCCTGATTGAACAGGATGCCGACCGCGAATACTATCATATACCATACAATATACATTACTCTGAACCTGATCGTAAAGTGGAGATGGTGGCTATGCCGCTTGATGATTACCGCTTTACCTGCATGGTTGATTATAATTCACAGGTATTAGGCAGTCAGCATGCCAGTATCTCAACCATTGCCGAATTTAAAAAGGAAATAGCCTCATGCCGCACCTTTTGCTTTTTGCATGAACTGGAAATGCTGTTAAAGCACGACCTGATCAAAGGCGGTGACCTGAACAATGCCATCGTAGTGGTGGATAAAGAGGTTGATGAGGAAGAATTATCTCATCTGGCCAAGCTATTTAACCGTAAGGATATTAAAGTAGCACCACAGGGTATATTAAATAATATTGAGCTCCGTCACCAGAATGAGCCCGCAAGGCATAAGTTGCTGGATATGATAGGGGACCTTGCCCTGGTTGGTGTTCCGCTGAAAGGACATATCATGGCTGCAAGGCCCGGTCATGCGGCTAACGTAGCTTTTGCCAAAAAGATAAAGGCGCTTATCAAAAAAGAGAAGAGCCGCAAACACGTAAAAGTGTATGATCCCAACATGACACCGGTATATGATACTGTTCAAATCATGAAGATATTGCCGCACAGGCAGCCTATGCTCATGATCGATAAGATCCTGGAGCTGTCAAAAAGCCATGTGGTAGGATTAAAGAATGTGACCATGAATGAGGACCTGTTTATGGGGCATTTCCCTGGTTCGCCGCTTTTTCCTGGTGTTTTGCAGATAGAGGCCATGGCGCAAACCGGCGGTATCCTGGTACTCAACACTGTACCTGATCCAGAAAATTATATTACCCTTTTCCTGAAGATAGAGAACGCCCGTTTTAAGGACAAGGTTGTGCCTGGCGATACCATCATATTCCATTGCAACCTGCTTGCCCCTATCAGACGTGGTATTGCCCAAATGAAAGGTATTGGTATGGTTGGCTCACGTATTGTGGTAGAAGCCGAATTGATGGCGCAAATTGTAAAAGTTAATAAAACCAACGAAGCATGATCCAACCCTTAGCATACATACACCCGCAGGCTAAAATAGCCGACAACGTGGTGATTGAACCTTTTGTGACTATCCACAAGGATGTGGAGATTGGCGAAGGTACCTGGATCGGCTCCAACTCCGTAATTATGGATGGCGCCCGCATCGGTAAAAACTGCCGCATATTCCCCGGCGCGGTAGTATCTGCCCCACCGCAGGACTTGAAATACAAAGGCGAGCAAAGCACCGTATCTATAGGTGATAATACCACCATACGCGAGTGTGTAACCCTTAACCGTGGTACCGCATTGGATAAAAATACCACCACTATCGGCAGCAATTGCCTGCTGATGGCTTATGTGCACGTAGCGCATGATTGCGTTATAGGCGATAATGTGATCATTGCCAACTCGGTACAGCTGGCCGGGCATATCAATATTTACGATTATGCTTTTGTGGGTGGTTCATCGGCCGTACACCAGTTTGTAGAGATCGGCGCGCACAGTATGATATCCGGCGGATCGCTGGTACGTAAAGACGTTCCACCGTTTACCAAAGCCGGTCGCGAGCCTTTATCATACGTGGGTATCAACTCTGTTGGTTTACGCCGCAGAGGCTTTTCGGCAGCAACCATTAACGAGATCCAGGAGATCTACAGGATCATATTCCTGAAAAAATATAATGTGAGCAAGGCCCTTGATATTATCGAGGCCGAGTTTACCCCAAGCATCGAACGCGACGAGATCATTAACTTCTTGCAAAATTCGCAAAGAGGTATCATGAAGGGCTTTGGGAATACTTAATTTTTAGTCCATGGGCCATAGTCGATGGTCCATGGAACTTTGATTTATAAAGATTTTATTCTGTACTACTAAATTTTTACCATGGACTATCGACTATGGTCCATCGACTAAAACCCTCCCATGAACATCACCCTTCAAAACATCGGCCGTAGATTTAACCGCGACTGGATATTCAGAGGGGTTGATTATACTTTTAACAGCGGTCAGGCTTACGCCATATTAGGCCCTAATGGCTCTGGCAAATCAACACTGCTGCAGGTTTTAAACGCGAGCCTGACGCCATCTGCAGGTACTATCAGCTATACTTTTCAGGATAAACCGGTTGAAGCAACGGAGGTATTTACCCACCTGAGCCTTGCTGCGCCATACCTGGAACTGATAGAGGAATTTACCCTCACCGAGATGGTGGATTTTCATTTTAAATTTAAACAATACAAACCCGGTATCGATAAAAAGGAACTGATAGACCTGTTGAGTTTGGCCAAAAGCGAGAACAAACTGATCAGGTATTTTTCGTCGGGTATGAAACAGCGATTGAAATTGATACTGGCCTTTTGTGCCGATACCCCCATCCTGATGCTGGATGAACCCACATCCAATCTGGATACGCAGGGTGTTGACTGGTACTTAGGTCTTGTGGAACAGTTTGCGCACAATCGCCTTACCATCATCTGCTCAAACCAGGAGCACGAGTATGGCTTTTGTAATGAACGCCTGAGTATTTCTGATTATAAAAGCTAGCTTATCTTAAAGCATTTCTCACTAAATGCAACTTAATCAACCACTTGTTTCTTTGCCGATAAGTAGCTAAGTTTGCGGCCTCAATATTTTTTTATGGCTAAAGCATCAGATGTTAAAAATGGAAATGTGCTTCGCTTTAACGGCGAATTAGTGCAGGTTGAAGAGTTTTTACACCGTACACCAGGTAACTTACGTGCATTTTACCAGGCCCGTATGCGTAACGTAAAATCAGGAAAATTGGTTGAATACCGTTTCCGTACCGACGAAGAGGTAGATATTGCCCGTGTTGAAACAAGCGATTATCAATATTTATATGACGAGGGTGAAACATTGGTAGTAATGGATAATACCACTTATGATCAGCATAGCATCCCTAAAAAATTATTTGGCCCAGCAGTTAAGTTTTTAAAAGAAGGCATGAACGTAATTGTAGCCTTTGAAAGCGAAGAACCGATCATGGGTTCTATCCCAGGTTCGGCCGAACTGGAAATTACTTACACTGAGCCAGCTGTTAAAGGCGATACTTCAAGCGGCGCGCTAAAAAATGCTACCGTTGAAACCGGTGCCGAGATCCGTGTACCCTTATTCATCAACATTGGTGATAAAGTAAAGGTAGATACTGCTACAGGCGCTTACGTGGAGCGTGTGAAAGGGTAACCCGGATCTAAGATATTATCAAAATTAGAATCCAAAAAGCTCCGAACGGGGCTTTTTGAGGTTAAATAGGGTGTTGAAGAAAATTGATTAGTATGGCTGGGAAAAAGCAATTAGATATAAGCTTCATATTCGGATTATTTACAACTTTACTTGTTGCATGGGTGTATATACTTAATACTATAGTTGAAGTTGGGACAAAAGATCCGATTAATAATTATTTGTTTCCGCTATCAATTCTGCATTATATAATATTTCTTTTTACAATAAGCGCATTTGTGCTATTGTATGGATACGGTTTAAAATATTCAAACTATGATGTTAGCCAAAATGTTAGATTTAATAAGATACTTCAGGCCAATCATCAGTTTTTATTGAAATTTTGGTTACCTGTTCTATTTATAAGTGCTCTTTCATTTGCATCAGCCTTAACAGCCAGTAAGCACTTTATTGTTGTTCCTACCATAGCGATATTTATAATATTGGTAGTTGCTTTATGTTTATTATTTGGTAAAGGGGTCAGATTTTTATTAGATTCATTAAGGCCGATACCAATAGTGCTAATAGTTTTAGGGTATTTTGTATACTTTTTCGTTATTTCATACTTAACGGCAAATGTTGAAGTAAAATCAAATGGAGATTTTTTTAACTCTAAAGATGTTGCTATTATATCTGTAGATAGAAAGGGATATATTTTTCTACCTCAAATTGTGAGTATTAGTTTTAATGATAGCATCCTATATAAAGGAAATCCTCCATCAACATTTAAATTAAACCTGAATAAATATTCGACTAATAACTTTAAGAGTCTATCTTTTCTTGAAGTATCTTTTTTGCCCCAGATGTCCGTTACAGAAAAGAAAAGTTATACTTATTTAAGAATTGCCCCCTGAATTTGAACTAATTCATTGGGCAATTCTTAAACGCTGTTCCTAAAATTCCAACCCCTTCTTGCGCTCGTTTGCAACGAGTGCTTATTGTGGCGTGGCGATTACATCGCTCTTAGTGTTTTAAATGCTAATGCATGTTAAGCGCTCGTTGCGAACGAGCGGAAGTGGAAAATACGTATTACATTTTCAGTATAAAAAGAAAGAGGCGCCATCGGCGCCTCTTTCTTTTTATACTTTTCCATCTCCACGCGTCATTGCGAGCGCAGCGTGGCAATCCCCGATCAGTAGAGCCGCTCGGCATGGTTAGGGATTGCCACGTCGTTCCTCCTCGCAATGACGCGGTGGTTAATCACTCACGCTTCAGGGAGCCGGGGGCTAAAACTCCAGTTCCAGCAGCACAGGGCAATGGTCGGAGTGTTTGGCTTCGGGCAAAATGGCTGCACGTTTAATGTAGGCTTCCAGCTCAGTACTGGCCATGGCATAATCAATACGCCAGCCTAAGTTTTTGCCTCTTGAACCCGCTCTGAAACTCCACCAGGTATAGTTATGCGGTTCTTTGTTCAGGTGACGGAAGGTGTCAATAAAACCTCCTTCAATAAATTTCTCCATCCATTCGCGTTCTTCGGGCAAAAAGCCGGAGGAGTTGGCGTTTGATTTAGGGTTGTGGATGTCAATAGGGCGATGGCAAATATTATAATCACCACATACCACCAGTTTGGGGTATTGGCTTTTAAGCAGCGTAAGGTATCTGCCAAACTCATCTAAAAAGCGGTATTTAAACACTTGGCGCTCATCGCCGCTGGAACCCGACGGAAAGTAAACGCTCATGACAGATACCTCATCAAAATCAATGCGTATACAGCGGCCCTCGCGGTCAAAATCAGGGATGCCGCAGCCATATTCAATATGTTTAGGTGTTTGTTTACTAAAGATAGCGGTGCCACTGTATCCCTTTTTTTCGGCCGGGAACCAGTAGTGTTTGTACCCCAGCTGATCTACCAGTCCAAGGTCGGTTAATACATCGGGGGTCGCTTTAATTTCCTGGAGGCAAACCACATCGGCATCAGTAGCCTGTAACCAGGCCAGCCAGTTTTTGCTGATGGCCGAGCGGATACCATTAACGTTATAGGTAATTATTTTCATTTTGGATTTATTCTTATGTCGGATTTCGAATGTTCGATTTGGGATTTTTTGAATGGCTAAAGTACAAATTTTTGATTTCGGATGTTCGATTTCGGATTTCAACCGATTAAAGTACTTTAATTTAGATTTATCAATCCGTCAGTAAATTAAAAATCCCAAATCGAACATTCGAAATCCGATATCAGCGTAGTATTTTATCCAATTGCCGGCACTCTTTCTTACTGAGAACCTCTACCGTCATAGGAACATCCGTTAGTGGGCGATCACATGCATCTTTTTTTACGGCAGCAATACGGTCCACCATATCAAGCCCCGAAATCACTTCGCCATAAACGGTATAATTTTGGTCGAGATGAGGCACCCCGCCAACAGATTTATACCATTCCCTTTGCCATGCCGGTATCTTGCGGCCTTTCAAACGGGTTTTCTCCAGTGTATCCAGCTTGCCATCGGTAAAACGTTTGCCTTCGGTGATATAGAACTGGCATCCGCTTGATGCTTTTTTCGGATTCTCGTCGCGCGCCGCGGCCAGCACACCCCGCTTGTGGAACAGACTGTCCCTGAACTCGGCAGGTACCGTATAGCCCACATCACCATCGCCCAGCTCTAATTCGGGTATCGCCTTTTTAGAGTCGGGGTCGCCACCCTGGATCATAAAGTTCTGTATCACCCTATGAAATAAAGTGCCATTGTAAAAACCTTTTTTAGCCAATTTGATGAAATTATCGCGGTGCAGGGGCGTTTCATTGTACAGGCGGATTATACAGTCGCCATAACTGGTTTTGATGCGCACATATTGGTTTTTAGGCGGCCCGGCAAAGGCGGCAATACTCAGCAGGAGTAGAGTTATAGTAAAGAGTTTTTTCATATGTTTAATCATTTATAAGATATGTCATTGCGAGCGCAGCGTGGACAACCGACCGCAGGGAGCTCATTAATACCGGAAAAACAATTAACAACATTAATAATCTCATCTCAAGTAGAGACACGCGAAGAGATTGCTTCGTTGTTCCTCCTCGCAATGACATGAGGGAACACGTCATGTTGAACTTGTTTCAGCATCTCATATGCAAGATAACAAATTGCCCGTTATTCTATTTGTGCATGTGGGATCCCGAAATAAATTCGGGATGACGAGCCGGTTAATTTCCCTCCAGTTCTTCAAAATAACTGATCATCAGTGATTTGAGGATCATCTCCTGCTCCAGCAGGGTATAATTGGGGATAACCTTTGTTCTTTTCCAATGCGGCCAGCCGTCCTGATCAAGACCCTCCAGCTCATAAAAACCCAGCATACTAAAAAGGCGGCAATTGGCAATATGCATCAGCTCTTCCTTCTGGCGTTTGCTGAATTTGCGTGGTCCCTGGCCAAGTTCCTGCACGCCAATTAGAAACAGCATTACTTTCAGGTCGGGTTTTTCGTTATCAAAATCCTGGGCGATACGTTGCTGCAGCGCATCCCATTTCACATTAATTTCGGCAGGTGTCATGGCGGCAAAGATAAGAATAGTTGTCTGAACGCTTATGGTTCATAGTTGATGGTTCATGGAAAGAATTAGTTTTGATTGTATTTCCTGACTTATAGCTATTTGTTCTTTTTACCATGAACTATGATCTATGAACCATCAACCGATATGCGATTATCATTAATGTTACAATGTTGCATTATTTTTAACATTTTATTAACTACTTTTGCATGATCTTTGTAAAAAGGCATTTAAGGTGAAGAAAAACAAATTACATATCCTATACTCCTGGCTATTGCTTATTTGCTTTATAGCCGGGCAGTATGTTGTGTATACTCACCAGCACCTGCTTGCCAAAACAACCGGAACTGTTTACGCAGCGAATGACCACCATCATCATCAGCAACAATCCGTTAAAGAAAAATGTTACTTGTGCGATGCCATGCATCACCAGGCAGCTGTTATTGATCAGGCATTTTATTTAGTGCCACAAGTAGCCACCCTGCATTTTTTTAAAGCCAGCGACTATAGCTTCGTAAGCATAGCGCTCGTGCTGGCTGCCGGTCGTGCCCCTCCCGTACTTTCATAATATCATTTTTTTTCCTGCAAAATAGCGCCACCATTGGTGTGGTATTTATTGATCCCCAAATTCTTTTATTATGAAATCAAAGCTAATTAGTAGCTTATTATTGCTTTTTATAGGTTTTTCTGCTTTTGCCAATGCTCATACAGTTACAATAAAAAACGCGGCTGTTGAAGAGGCCGTGGGCACTTTAACCGGTACGGTTACCGACAAAGCCGACGGTAAACCTGTTATTGGCGCTACCGTAAGTATCCCCGATCTGCATACTGGGGCAATTACCGATGTAAATGGTAAATACGTATTAAATCATGTGCCCAGAGGTGTTTACCTGGTACAGGTAAGTTATCTTGGATATGCCACTTTCAACCAAAAGGTTGATCTTTCAAAAACATCTGTGTTTGATGTAAAGCTGCAAGCTTCGTCATTAGAGGCAGGTGAAGTAGTGGTAACCGGTGTAAGTAAAGCTACCGAAATAAAACGCAGTCCCGTACCTATGATAGCCGTAGGCAAAGCCTACCTGGAACAGCGCGCGGCTTCAGGGAATATTATTGACCAGATTGCTACCCTGCCAGGTGTAAGCGCGGTTACTACCGGTCCAAATGTATCCAAACCATTTATACATGGACTGGGCTATAACCGGGTTGTTACCTTACAGGACGGTATACGCCAGGAAGGCCAGCAATGGGGTGACGAGCATGGCATTGAAGTTGATCAAAACTCGATTGACCGGGTAGAGATCATCAAAGGGCCAGCCAGTTTAACTTATGGGTCTGATGCTATCGGTGGTGTGGTTAACCTCATTACGCCTGCCCCTGTTCCTGAAGGTAAAATATTAGGCTCTGTACAAGGTATTTATGGTACCAACCAGGGTTTGCTCAACGGATCGTTCCGATTACAGGGCAACCAGAACGGCCTGATTTGGGGAACTGTAATATCAGCTAAAGAAGCTAAGAATTATCAGAACCAGCAAGACGGCCGGGTATATGCTACAGGTTATCAAGAAAAAGATGCCCGTGTAATGGTGGGCCTGAACAAATCATGGGGCTACTCTTATTTACATGCTTCTGTTTTTGATGATAAACAGGATATCCCAGATGGCAGCCGCGACTCAATTACCCGTAAATTTACCAAGCAAATAACCGAAGACGGCGCCACTGCTATCGTTCCGGAATCTGAACTAAACTCCTACCGCATCCCGACCCTACATCAACGCGTTCAGCTTTACCGCATCTATAACAACAGTAACTTTATTTTAGGCGGAGGTAACCTGCTGGTTAACCTGGGCTATCAACTCAGTCACAGACGGGAGTATACCCACCCCGAGTATGGAGATATCCCTGGCTTAAACCTGCATTTGCACACTTACACCTATGATGTTAAATACAACTTTAACATCGGTGACGATTATGAAACCACCTTTGGTGTAAACGGTCAGTATGGTAAAAATACGATAGATGGCGCCACTGATTTCCCTATCCCAGCCTATCACCAGTTTGATATCGGTCCGTTCTTTGTGATCAAGAAAAGCTTTGGCAAACTTGATCTTTCGGCCGGTGCCCGTTTTGATTCACGCTCTTTCAAGGGTGATGCCGCTTACGTAGATACTATCGGCGGGCCGCATGGCTTCCCGCAATTATACAAAGGTCCAAACCCTACTACCGCGCCTAATGTTACCTCACAGTTTGATGCGCTTAGCAAAACCTTTACCGGTTTTTCTGGCAGTTTTGGTGCAACCTACAATGTATCCGATCAGTTTTTATTCAAGGCTAACCTTGCCCGTGGTTTCAGGGCGCCAAGTATTGCCGAATTATCGGCTAATGGTCCAGACCCAGGTTCACAGATCTATCACGTAGGCGACAAAAACTTTAAACCGGAGTTCAGTTTTCAACAGGATATCGGCGCGTTTTTAACACTGCCAAATATCTCGGCCAGCGTGGAGTTGTTTAATAATGAGATCTCTAACTACATATTTCAACAGCAGGAGTTAAACCCCGATGGCAGCCCGGTGATCACCCAAGGTTATAATACTTTTACCTATGTACAAAGTAAAGCCAGGATCTATGGCGGTGAGGTAAATGTCGATTTGCACCCATTGCCATGGTTACACTTTGAAAACTCATTGAGCTTAACTTATGGCGAAAACAAAGGCAATGGTGGTTCAGTACCAGATAGCTTAAAATACTTGCCATTTATTCCGCCATTACATACCCACTCAGAATTGCGCGGAGCGTTTAATGGTGGCTTTGGCGACTTTAAAAACCTGTACGTTTTTGTTGGCTTTGATCATTACAGCGCCCAAAACCGCTTCTTTTCCGCTTACGGTACAGAGACTGCTACCGCGGGTTACAACTTGTTAAGTGCAGGTTTTGGTGGTAACATCGTTAATAAATTGGGTCAGCCGGTTTTGAAACTGTTTATTGAAGGAACCAACCTGGCTAATATAAATTACCAGTCAAACATGAGCCGGCTTAAATATTTCGGTAATCCTACTGCCCCCGATGGTATTAATCACGGTATCTTTAATATGGGCCGCAATATCAGCTTTAAGGTGGTTGTACCGTTTGGTTTCAACACCGGTAAAAAATCATCATAAGCTATTTTTATCTATGAAAAACAGGAAAGCTCTGCCCATTACGGGTGGAGCTTTTTTTGTGGAGAATCGACTCACTCCGTCGACGCTTCGCGCGGCACCCCCTCTCCGGCTTCGCCGGAAAGAGGGGATAAAAAGCAAATTTGTTTTATTCTTTTTCCTCCGTCAGCAGAACAGCTTCGGGCGAAATCGGGTAGAACAATGGTGGGCTGTGCGGTTGCAGGGGCATAGCGAACCTTACCTGAAGCGGGGATAATGAGCGAACGATTGGAGGTAAGGTTTAGCAGCCCGTGGTTCTGCCCGGTTTGCAGGGCAAAGGCCTTGTGTGCAAAGAAGCATTTCTGCGGACTTGATCTTTGGTTACTTTGTATCAAGACAAAGTAACAGCCTCAGCGGCAATTGAGCGCTCTGCGATAAGTTTATTCTCCCGCCTTCCCATGATAATCATAATTACTTTTTCCTGACCCAATCCCTTAAACAATTACAAACCCCAATCGTATTAATCTCATGCGTTTAAAAACTATACTACTATTCGCCATACTCGCTATATCGGCTGCTGTACATGCACAGTCAGATACGCTCTCCATCACGCTCGAAAATGTGAAATATCCATACCCGGTAAGCTTTATGCCCATCAAGGTAGAGGGGCAGGATCTCCGCATGGCCTATATGGATGTAAAACCAACCAATGCCAATGGCAAAACAGTGATATTATTTCACGGTAAAAACTTTGGCGGTTATTACTGGACAAACGTGATCCAAACCCTCAGCGCCAAAGGTTACCGCGTTATTGTGCCCGATCAGATCGGCTTCGGCAAATCGTCAAAAGCTATTATTCATTATAGTTTCCATCAGCTGGCGCGTTTTAATAAAAATCTGCTTGATACTTTGGGTGTGCAGAAAATAACCATTCTGGGCCATTCTATGGGTGGTATGCTGGCTAACCGCTTTACGCTGATGTATCCCGACCGTGTGGAAAAACTGTTGCTGGAAGATCCCATCGGCCTGGAGGATTACCGTACTTTTGTGCCCTACCAAAGTGCCGAAGATGATTACAAAACAGAGCTGAAAACAACATTTGAATCGGTGAAAAAATATTACCAGACATCGTACTTTACCAGCTGGAAACCGGAGTATGATTACCTGGTGAAAATAGGTTCTGGCGTAAGTAAAAGCGCCGACTTTCCGCGATATGCGAAGGTGGCCGCGCTTACCTTCGAAATGATATACGAGCAACCGGTTTGCTATGAGTTTGGTTTGATCAAAGTGCCTACTGTATTGTTCATAGGTAAAGAAGACAAAACCATTGTAGGCAAGGGTTTACTTAGCGATGTCGAAAAAGCAAAACACGGGCAATACAAAATATTAGGTCCCGAAACGGCTAAAAAAATACCCGGCTGTAAGCTCATAGAGTTTGATAACTGCGGCCATATACCACATATTGAAGTGCCCGAAAAGTTTTTAAAGGCGCTGGATGATAATATTTAATTATTTTTGAGGGATAGCTAATATGTCATTGCGAGGAGGAACGACGAAGCAATCGCGAACTATACAGATCCGCTCTGTAAAGCATGCAATTGCCACGCTATCGCTTGCAATGACATGGGAAATTAATAATTGATTATACAACGTGTTAATAACTGTTCAATCACTGGCAGATCTGCCTGCCGCCGCCGAAGCCATCATAACCCAAGCGGCCAATAACAGGATATTTCTTTTTTATGGCGACATGGGGGCCGGCAAAACGACCTTGATCAAAAGCCTATGTAGCTTTTTAGGCACTACTGACTCGGTTACCAGTCCTACGTTTGCCATTGTGAACGAGTATCAAGGCCCGAAGGATAAAATCTATCACTTTGATTTTTACCGGCTTAAAGACCAAACAGAGGCACTGGATATGGGTTATGAAGAATACTTTTACGCGGGCGCTTACTGTTTTATTGAGTGGCCCGAAAAGATACCCGACCTGCTGCCGCCGCATTATACCAACATCAGCATCAAAGCTTTAAATGACGGTTCGCGACAGATTAATATTGAAAATTTTTAGTAAAAGGTGGAAATGTATTTGCAGATAGTCGAAACGATCGTCATTACGAGCGATAGCGTGGTAATCCCAAACTTTACAGAGCGACTCTGTAAAGTTTGGGATTGCCACGTCGTTCCTCCTCGCAATGACGGCCTTTTTTGTTTTTTAGAAGACTTCAGTGATATGAAAAATCACTAAATCAGTAATTCAATAAATCAGTAATTATTTTTATCTTCATCAGCCACAATTAAAACATCATGAGTTCAGGGATATACAGTGGGTTTTCTGACATTGCCAAACAGGCAATGATGCAGCCTCAGGAGTCGATGCTGGAGGTTAAGAACAAGAAAAATAAATTATACATCGGCATTCCAAAAGAGGTGTCTTTCCAGGAGAACCGTATTCCCTTAACCCCGCTGTCAGTGGCTTTATTGGTTAATAACGGGCACGACGTCATTTTAGAAAGCAACGCAGGTCAGGCCGCCAATTTTTCTGATAAGGATTACAGCGAGCAGGGTGCACGTATCGTTTACGATCATAAATCAGTATACGAAGGGGCTGATATCATCATTAAAATAGCTCCTCCTACCATGCAGGAGATCGAATTGATGAAACCCGGGCAAATACTAATATCGGCTTTGCAATTAGCTACACTCAAGGCCGAATGCCTGCACGCGCTGATGGCTAAAAAGATAACAGCGCTGAGCTTTGAACACCTGCGTGACGAGGGAAATACCCTGAGCGTAGTACGTGCCATGAGCGAAATAGTAGGCGCCACATCGATATTAATAGCAGCCGAATACTTAAGCAATGTATTTGAAGGCAAGGGCCTGATGCTGGGCGGCATTACCGGCGTACCTCCTACCGAAATTGTGATCCTGGGTGCCGGTACCGTTGGTGAATACGCGGCCCGTACTGCGATATCTCTGGGTGCCGAAGTAAAAGTATTTGATCCATCCATATACAAACTTCGTCGCCTGCAAAATAACATTGGCAGCCGGGTTTTTACCTCGGTAGTACAGCCTATTGTGCTCGAAAAGGCCATTACCACCTGTGATGTGGCCATTGGCGCCATGAGGGCCGAGGATGGGCGCAGTCCATGTATTATTTCTGAAGCTACAGTAAGCCGCATGAAACGCGACTCAGTGATCATCGATGTCAGTATCGATCAGGGCGGTTGTTTTGAAACATCCGAGGTAACCAATCATACCCATCCGGTGTTCCGCAAGCATGATGTTATTCACTACTGTGTACCCAATATAGCTTCGCGTGTGGCCCGCACAGCTACTTATGCACTTACCAATATATTTGCCCCCATACTGCTGGATATCGGTGATCAGGGCGGTATTAAAAACGTGATATGGCAAAAGTCGGGTGTGCGTAATGCGGTATACATTTATCATGGGCATTTAACCAATAAACATATCGGCGAGCGTTTTTCCATTCCCTGTAAAGATCTGGACCTCCTCATCGTGTCGCACCGGTAAATCCTATCCTATGCATCGTTATATCATCGTACTGTTTTTTGTTTTAGCCGGTATAAACGCCAGCGCGCAGCATTACAAGTACATTGATAGCACCAAAATAAGCGGTCCGGTCCGGTATAAAAAACAAATCAAAGCTAATCCGGATAAACAGCTGGTCGAGATAAAGCGCTACATACCGCAGATCGCGTTGGATATCAGGTACGCAACCACCAATAATTTTATGCACAGGCGCATGTATCAACAGGCTAAGGCCTATGCCCGCTTGCCCGTTGTAAAAGCATTGCAGCAGGTAGAGACCGATCTGCAAACCCGTGGCCTGGGGCTTAAAATTTATGATGCCTATCGCCCTTACTCAGTTACCGTTAAATTTTATGAAATGGCCAGTGATACTAATTTTGTGGCCGACCCACGCAAAGGCTCCAAACATAACCGGGGTTGTGCAATAGATCTGAGTTTGATTGACCTTAAAACAGGAAAAGAACTGGATATGCCCACCGGGTTTGATAGTTTTAGCAGAAAGGCCGCGGCCAACTACCCAACCCTCAGTAAACAACAGCTGGATAATCGCGAATTATTGAAAACAATAATGCAGGCCCATGGCTTTAAAGTACTGAATACCGAGTGGTGGCATTATGATTTTAATGGCTGGGCGAATTACGAACTGCTCGATATTCCTTTTTCGGGACTTTAGGATTTGGGGAATAAGGAACAAGGATTTTGGGAATAAAGATTTTTTTCCAGTCCTTACTCCTTGCTCCATAAATCTTTGCTCCATAAAGAAAGGCATCAAAATTGCTAAGCTTTGGTTCGATGCATCAATTAAAATAGGCGCAAATGAATTTTTTCGGTAAAGAACGTTTAAAACGATTGTGGAAAATACTGGTAGCTACTTTTAGCGGCTTTATAAGCGATAATGGCTTAAAACTAAGCGCGTCATTGGCATATTATACCATTTTTTCGATAGCCCCGCTTTTGTTTTTGCTGATCGCAGTGGTGGGCCTTGTACCCATTGCCAAAACAGATACGCTTTACCAGCAAATAGGTACTTATATTGGGGCTAATGCCGCTAACCAGATACACAGCACTGTAGCCAGCTTGGGATTAAAGGGGAAGAGCGGTTTTGGTTTTGCTATAGGTATTATTATACTGATGGTTGGCGCCAGCAGTATATTTGTGGAAATACAGGACTCGCTAAATATCATATGGCGGGTGAAAGCCAAACCCAAAAGCGGCTGGATCAAACTGCTCAGAAACCGTTTTGTATCATTTTCACTCATTATTAGCCTGGGGTTTTTGCTGCTGGCCTCATTGTTGGTTAATTTTATTATAGATGCTATTGGTGGTAAAATAGAGGAATTATTGCCAGCCCTAAAGTTCACGAAACTACTGGTACAGGGTATAAACCTGGGTGTAACACTTATTGTGATCTCCGTTTTATTCGGCATCATATTTAAATTTTTACCCGATGTAAAGATCAAATGGAAGGATGTGCGCAGCGGAGCTTTCTTTACCGCCTTGCTGTTTATGCTGGGGCAGTATCTGATCGGTCTGTACATACAATATACGGCACAGGGATCGGTATATGGTGCCGCGGGCTCGCTTATTGTTATTTTGGTGTGGATCTATTATACATCGGCTATACTATACATCGGCGCCGAGTTTACCCAGGTTTATGCCGAAGCCAGCGGCAGCCACATTGAACCCGCAGAATATGCTGTACATGTACAGCAAACCGAAGTAGAGCGGCATGTAAAAGAACTGCCTGCCCAAAACCCCGAACTGGTAGTCCATTCAAAAGCTGAGGGTAAGGGGTAGGCAGGGCCACTTCCTGGAGCCCCCCGAGCGACGAAAGAATATAAAAAAGGCCTGTCAGTCTGAGCTTGTCGAAGACTCGCGCCGAGGCCTGCCCGCCATGGTTCGACGGGCTCACCATGACACCTCCCTTCTTATATCTTGACTCTTATCTCTTGATTCTATTTTTACTCCACTTTAGGGTTAGGCTGACCCTTACCTGTAGTGATGAGGCTTTTCAGGCTGCCTTTGATATAACCGCTCCAGGCATCAAAGCAAACATCATAACATTCATACGCCGGAACCAGGCCCCGGTGAGTAAAGAGGAGCTGTGTTTTTCCATCCTTCTCAGAAATATCAAACTCGATCTTGGTGCCAACCCACTCTGTTTTGTCTTCCGTGAAACTGAAGTAATTGTCCAGAACTTCCCAAACAACTTTTTTGTTGGGTACAACTTCAATTAATTTCATGGTACACTTGTGCACTTCCCAGCGTTGATAGGTAAATTCATCGTTCAGTTTTGCTGTACCGCCGTCAATTCTTTCAGACCACCATCCGCGCACATTGGTAACGGCATTAAATACTTCGGCAGGGCTTTGATCTACCGAAAAGCTGGTATTAAAATCTTGTGTTGTCATTTTGTTGATTGTTAAGGTTTGTTGAGTACTTAGTCCTTAATTTTTTATCAAAATTATATAACCAGGGATCGTTAAAATAGAACAAAACCGACAGGGGGCTTCTTAATTATTGAATTAGTGATTTAGTGAATTATTGAGTTCTTTTTTGTCAGCAGATAAGCTTCGGGCGAAAGCGGGCAGAACATGGTGGTTTGTGTGGTTGCATGGGCATTAGCAATTTTGCCTGAAGCGGGGGTTTGAGCGAACAAAGTAGCGGCAAAATTAAGCAGCCCGTGGTTCTGCCCGCTTTGCAGGCGATGGCTATGTGCGCAAAGAAGCATTTCTGGTGACTTGATTTTTGGTTACTTTTCATCAAGGAAAAGTAACTGGCCCTCCCGCGGCCAAGAGCGGGTATACGACAAGTGATTTTTCCTGATTCTTGACTCTTACATCCTGACTCTATTCCCCCCTCCCGCTTCACACGATATTCACATTTTATTCGTAAATTCGTATATTAATTTATTTAATATAAAATGGAAACTAAAGATCCTGAATACGTTTATAAAAACGTAATACAATTAAACGAAACAGACGCATCCCGTAAATTCATAGCCAATGTGTTTTTATGGATGTTTGTTGCCCTGGGGCTTTCTGCTGTTTGCGCATTCTTATTTTCTCAGAATCAGGCCCTGCTTCATACACTTATCGATCCGGCCACAGGCCGTAATACCGGTTTGGGTACTATTACGATGTTCGCACCGCTTGCATTCGTATTGATCATCTCTTTTGGTTTTAATCGGCTATCTTACGGGGTGTTAGCGTTCCTGTTTATTGCGTTTTCGGCAATAATGGGTATTAGCTTAAGCTATATATTGTTGATTTTTACTGCAGGCTCGGTTTTAGGCGTATTTATTACCACATCAGTAGTATTTGGTGTAATGGCCATCGCCGGTTATACTACTAATACCGATTTGACCAAATTTGGCCCAATCCTGATGATGGGATTGATTGGTATTATCGTAGCATCTTTATTGAATATGTTTATGCACAGCAGTGGCTTAGATTATATCATTAGCTATGTAGGTGTAGCTGTATTTGTAGGCTTAACCGCTTATGATGTGCAAAAACTAAAACGCATTGGCGCGGGTTTAGAATACGGTGATGCATCGGCCTCAAAAATGGCATTGATGGGCGGCTTAACCCTATATCTTGATTTCATCAACCTTTTCCTGATGATTCTGCGTTTATTCGGCAGAAGAAGATAATAGCCAACAAAAGGTATTTGTATACAACAGCCCGGTTCTTTGCAAAGAGAGCCGGGCTGTTTAGTTAAGGCTCAAACAAGGCCAAAAGCCGACCGTTTGACATGTAGTTATTTGATAGCCAATAAATTAATACTTTTTAAATCTTCAAAACCCCATCAAAAATTTGTTAAAAAGTGTTAAAACGGCATTACAATTCTGTTAAAATGGCCAAAAGGCAAGTCTTTTACCCCCTTTTTTGACTAAAAAATTGTTAAAATTTTAGGTTTAAAAAGTTTTTTGAGGCATGGTCGCCGAGATTTCATGACATAACTCATCAATATCTCTGGCCGAATATTCATGCAATTGTAAACACGTTTGGTGTATACAACAGAAGGGGGTAAAACTATTGCATATTAAAGCTTTATTGTGCACCTTTGCATTGCTTATAGAGAAAGGCGGAGGGATTAGACCCTGCGATGTCTTAGCAACCTGTACCATACAAGGTGCTACATTCTACTCAACAACACAAAAAGCGTTGGGAAAGATAAGCGAAAGTCAGTCATATACCCGACTTTTCGAGATAAGCTATTATACAGTTGACAGTTTTGAGTAAGCAGTTTGCAGTTTTTGCTGTATCTGGATATTTGAGTTTACTGCCCACTGATAACTGGCAACTGCCCACTGAGAAAATGGATATTAGAAAAGAATTAGAGAAACGCATACTGGTAATTGACGGGGCAATGGGTACCATGATACAACGGTACCAGTTAACCGAGCAGGATTTTCGTGGGGAGCGTTTTAAAGATCATAACTCTGACCTGCAGGGAAATAACGACCTGCTGAACATTACCCGCCCGGATATTATCAAGGCTATACATGCCGAATATCTGGACGCTGGTGCCGATATTATTGAGACCAACACTTTTAGCACACAAGTAATTTCCCTGGCCGATTATAAGCTGGAAGAGCTGGCCTATGAGCTAAGCTATGAAGGAGCACGCCTGGCCCGCGAAGTGGCCGAAGAATATACCACCAAAAATCCGGCTAAACCCCGGTTTGTGGCAGGCGCTGTTGGGCCAACTAACCGTACCGCATCGCTATCACCTGATGTAAATGATCCCGGATATCGTGCAGTAACATTTGATGACCTGGCCGAGGCTTATTATGACCAGGTTCGTGGCCTGGTTGATGGCGGGAGCGATCTGTTACTGGTTGAAACCATATTTGATACGCTGAACGCTAAAGCGGCTTTATTTGCCATCAATCGATATGCAAATGAGTCGGGTAAGCATTTGCCTATCATGATCTCTGGTACCATTACCGATGCTTCGGGGCGTACCCTATCTGGTCAAACGGTTGAGGCTTTCTGGAACTCGGTACGGCATGCTAACCTGCTTTCTGTAGGGCTAAATTGTGCTTTGGGTGCCAAAGAAATGCGCCCTCACCTGGCCGAGCTTTCCGAAAAGGCCGATGTGTTTATATCTGCCTACCCCAACGCTGGTTTACCCAATGAGTTTGGTCAGTATGACGAAACCGCGCATGAAACTGCTCATCAGCTGGATGATTTTATAAAAGCAG
Organism: Mucilaginibacter sp. BGA-UO-ETr-C110; assembly: GCF_059567985.1. Classification (NCBI taxonomy): domain Bacteria; kingdom Pseudomonadati; phylum Bacteroidota; class Sphingobacteriia; order Sphingobacteriales; family Sphingobacteriaceae; genus Mucilaginibacter; species Mucilaginibacter sp. BGA-UO-ETr-C110. The sequence goes on along the minus strand of NZ_JCAQPB010000002.1, from coordinate 5,165,604 downwards.
GCCTGGTGAATATCGTAGGGGGCTGTTGTGGTACTACGCCTGAGCACATCAAGTGCATTGCCGAAAGGGCCGCCAAATATTCGCCAAGAATAGTTCCAACGGTGGATCCGAATCTGCGATTGAGCGGATTGGAAGCCGTTACCATCACTCCCGAAAGTATTTTTGTGAACGTGGGTGAGCGTACCAATATTACCGGATCGCCCAAGTTCTCGAAACTGATCCTGGCCGAAGATTATGAAGCGGCCCTGGCCGTTGCCCTGCAACAGGTAGAGGGCGGCGCGCAGGTGATCGATATCAACATGGATGAGGGTATGATCGATTCGGAAGCGGTGATGGTGAAATTCCTGAACCTGGTAGCTTCTGAACCCGATATTGCCAAACTCCCCATCATGATCGACTCCTCTAAATGGACGGTTATCGAGGCTGGCTTAAAATGTATCCAGGGTAAAGGTATCGTGAACTCCATCTCGCTGAAAGAGGGTGAAGATAAGTTCAGGGAGCAGGCACGTAAAATATTAAGCTATGGCGCGGCTACGGTAGTAATGGCCTTTGACGAAACCGGTCAGGCCGATTCTCTGCAGCGCCGTATCGAGATCTGTAAACGCTCCTATGATATCCTGGTAAATGAGGTTGGTTTTCCGCCGCAGGATATTATTTTCGATCCTAATATATTAACCGTGGCTACCGGCCTCGAAGAACATAATAACTATGCGGTCGACTTTATTGAAGCTACCCGCTGGATAAAACAAAACCTGCCTCATGCCAAAGTGAGCGGTGGGGTAAGTAATATTTCGTTCTCCTTCAGGGGGAACAATGTAGTGCGCGAGGCTATGCACTCCGCGTTTTTGTATCACGCTATCAGGGCTGGTATGGATATGGGTATTGTGAATGCCGGTATGCTGGAGGTTTACCAGGAAATTGATAAAACACTGCTGGAGCTGGTAGAGGATGTATTGCTGAATCGTCGGGATGATGCCACCGAACGCCTGGTAGAATATGCCGATACCATTAAAAGTAAAGGCAAAGAAATAGTGCGCGATGAAGAATGGCGCAAAGGCCCCGTTCAGGAACGGCTTTCGCATGCGCTGGTAAAAGGTATCATCGAATACCTGGATGATGATGTGGAAGAAGCCCGTTTGGCTTACAGCAAGCCATTGGAAGTGATAGAGGGGCCGCTAATGGATGGCATGAACATCGTGGGCGACCTGTTTGGCGCCGGTAAAATGTTTTTGCCCCAGGTAGTAAAATCAGCCCGGGTAATGAAAAAAGCGGTGGCCTATCTGCTGCCCTTTATCGAACTCGAAAAACAAAGGGTTATTGATGCCGGTGAAGATTCAAGCGGAAACCGGGCTAATGCGGGTAAAATATTAATGGCTACCGTTAAAGGCGATGTGCATGATATCGGTAAAAATATAGTAGGTGTAGTGCTGGCCTGCAATAACTTCGAGATCATTGACCTGGGAGTAATGGTGCCTGCACAGCGAATTATTGAAGAAGCCAAGGCCCAGAATGTAGATATTATAGGATTGAGCGGATTGATCACCCCTTCGCTGGATGAAATGGTACACTTTGCCAAAGAAATGGAACGGCAGGGCTTTACCATTCCGCTGATTGTGGGTGGTGCTACCACATCACGTATCCACGCTGCGGTGAAGATTGATCCGAATTACTCCGGACCGGTGATACACGGCATAGACGCTTCGCGAAGTGTTACCATGTGCAGTAACTTAATGAGTAAGGATAACCGGGATGCCTATATTCAAGGTATTAAAGAGGAGTATGCCAAAGCCCGTGAAGCACATTTGAACAAAAAATCGGACAAGCGTTTTGTGACGATTGATGACGCCCGCAAATCAAAATTCCAGATCAGCCTGGATGGCGATGTAACTATAAAACCCGCATTTACCGGTACAAAAGTATTTGAATCGTACCCGTTGGATGAGCTGGTGCCTTATATCGACTGGACACCGTTTTTCCATACCTGGGAACTACGTGGTAGCTATCCGAAAATATTTGCCGATAAATTTGTGGGCGATGAAGCTAAAAAACTGTTTGACGATGCGCAGGAACTGCTGAAAAAGATCGTTGATCAGAAACTGTTAAAAGCAAGCGGGGTGATCGGTTTTTGGCCAGCCAATAGTGTGGGCGATGATATTGAACTGTATACCGACGAAAGTCGTACGCAGCTATTAACCCGCATACATACCCTGCGCCAGCAAACCGAAAAAATGAAAGGTGAGCCATACTATGCGCTATCAGATTTTATCGCTCCAAAAGAAAGCGGCGTGCCCGATTATATGGGCGGTTTTGCCGTAACAACAGGTTTGGGCTGTGATGAGTTGGTAGCCGAATTTGAGCGCGATCATGACGATTATAACAGCATTATGGCTAAAGCGCTGGCCGATCGCCTGGCCGAAGCCTTTGCCGAAAAAATGCACGAGCTGGTACGTAAGGATCACTGGGGATATTCAAAAGGGGAACGCTTAAGTAACGAGGACCTGATTAAAGAAGAATACCAGGGTATTCGTCCGGCACCGGGATATCCCGCTTGTCCGGATCATACCGAGAAAACCACATTGTTTGATCTGCTAAAAGCCGAAGATAACGCCCACATGCACCTGACGGAGAGCCTGGCTATGCTGCCGGCTGCCTCCGTAAGCGGTTTTTATTTCGCGCATCCGCAAGCCAGGTATTTTGGCCTGGGTAAGATCAGCAAAGATCAAGTAGTGGATTATGCTACTCGTAAGAACATGGATCTCGAAACGGTTGAACGCTGGCTTGGCCCTAATATTAATTATTGAATTAAATAAAAACCCAACACACGTCATTGCGAGGAAATAAACATAAATAAACGTCATTGCGAGCGTAGCGTGGCAATCCCTAACTATACAGAGTGGCTCTGCTTATTGGGGATTGCCACGCTACGCTCGCAATGACGGCGAATAAAAACCTCGCAATGACGATATATAGAAAACAAGATTCACAACCCAAATCCACCAATGAAGATTACGGAACATATAGCTAATGCAGCAGGCAAAACACTTTTCTCTTTTGAGCTCATTCCACCTTTAAAGGGACAAAGCATACAGGGCATATACAACGCTATTGATCCGTTAATGGAGTTTAAGCCGCCTTTTATTGATGTGACCTCGTTGCGCGAGGATTATATTTATAAACAGCATCCCAATGGTTTGTTGGAAAAACTGAGCTATCGTAAACGTCCCGGAACTATTGCTATTTGCGCGGCTATCATGAACCGGTATAAGGTAGATACTGTTCCGCATTTGCTTTGCGGTGGTTTTACGCGGGACGAAACGGAGAACGCCCTGATCGAACTGGAGTTTTTGGGTATCGAAAATGTGCTGGTATTACGCGGTGATGCTCGTAACAGTGATTCGTCGTTTGTGCCTACTCCCAACGGACATGCTTATGCTACCGATCTGCTACAGCAGGTAGTGAACATGAACAACGGTGTTTATTTGCATGAAGATTATGATAACATCGCCAAAACCAATTTCTGTATTGGTGTGGCCGGTTATCCCGAAAAACACTTTGAGGCCCCAAATCTCAAAACCGACTTTAAATACCTGAAACAAAAGGTGGATATGGGCGCCAGCTTTATTGTTACTCAGATGTTTTTTGATAATCAGAAATATTTTGATTTTGTAAACAACTGCCGGGCCAACGGAATCAACGTGCCCATTATACCGGGCTTAAAACCTATCACCACATCAAAGCAGTTGGTTAACCTGTCAAAAACCTTCCATATTGATATGCCCGAAGATCTGTGCGATGCTATTCACGGTTGTAAATCAGAAAAAGACGTCAAAGACATGGGTATTGAGTGGATGATCAACCAATGTAAAGAACTGGTGAAGTTTGGCGTGCCCGTATTGCATTTTTATACCATGAGCAACGCCGGGCCAACCAAGCGCATAGCCGAGGCTATATTTTAGTAATTGGCTGTATCCTAAATGTTTTAGAGTTAAAATGCTGACTAAAAATTTATATTTTTAGTTTTATTATCCTCCATAACATTTGCCTATGGATATTTTCAGCCACATTAAGTCTGCAATTGGTATTATACTGGGTTTGAGTATTACACACCTGCTCAGAGGGGCAGCTAAGCAAATTCAGCACCCGGGGCGCAGTAAACCTTATTGGGTACATTCCCTATGGTCGTTTTACCTGTTTATCCTACTGCTCCATTTTTGGTGGTGGGAGTATAACCTGCACGATATTAAACACTGGCTTTTTGCCGAATACCTTTTTGTAATTATTTACATAGTGGTATATTATAGTGTTTGCGCCTTATTATATCCCGATGACCTGAACGATTATAAAGATTACGAAGATTATTTTTACTCCCGCCGCAAATGGATCTTCGGCATATTGGGCTTTAGCTACCTGCTTGATATTATCGATACCCTGATCAAAGGCAACGCTTACTTACATCACTACGGCATTGAATACCCCATCCGTAACGTTACCCATTTTGTGTTGTGCATGGTGGCTATGAAAGTAAACAACCGGGTGTTTCATGCTGTATTGGTAGTTGTATTTATTGTGTATGAGTTTTCCTATATATTACGATTATTTTAAAATGTAAAAGGGGCCATAGCAATACGGCGCCCTTATTTTATAGGATCAGTTAATAGTTATCATAAACCTAAATAATAAAATTAATACTGGCAATATTTGCTTACTAAATATTGTTAATAAGTGTTTGTGTCGATTGTATAGGCTTTTAGAATTATTGTTTTATATTGCCTGATAAGGGTATATAATACCCCGCGTAATATTACAGTTTTTGATACGTAAAATTACGTGATATTGTAGTGCCTTATGATGGATTAAAATTCATTATTTATTGTTTATGAGTGTGTTACGTGATTGTTAATGCTGGGGTAAGTTTTAGGTGCCGGCTTGGGTTTGTTGAATTAATTACTAATTAATGTTAGTTTTATCAACTAATCCCAAACCCTATTAATTAAAATCATGGAAACAACAACAGAAGCACAACAAGCAAGAGGTGTTATCACCGGTAACGAAGGCGGCCCAATTGAATTGGATAAGGCAGCCAACTGGACAGCGAACTATAGGCATCGCCATCCCAAAGCCACCCTTTCCCAATTTTTTGGACAGGTAATACTTAATCGCATACTACAGCAGGAAGGTTGTCTGGGTATCCGTATCTATTATGCCAACAGCCAACATTTAACCAGTTTTCAAAAGTTTTTTGTAGCCATTGGTAATTTTTTTATAAAAACAATTGCCAATGCCGAGGGTGAACAACGTTTTGTAATAACAGGAGTGATTGAAACAGGCGAAGATCTTTTACCAAGAGATATGAAAAATGAAGCTGCTGTTTCAACCGGCGCAAAAACATTTAGTTTAATGGCTGCAAAACTGGATGATACCACTATAGGCGATCAGTCAATGCCTTGTCCTGGAACTTCGGGATGTCCTTCAAATGTCTTGACTGGTGCAACAAGTTAAACGGATACAATTCGATGGATGATTATACATTAGCAATACTTTCGGTGATATCGGGTGTGATTCCCGTAATTGCGGCAATGTTTAATTACAGGCAAATTGATAAAAAGCTAAAAATATTTACGGCTTATTTATTGGTTTCATTTCTTTTTGATGTTGGATTTTGGCTTGCTTCACACTTCGGCATTCGGAACGATATGCCATGTGTCCATTTATATTTGGCCATCAGTCTTATGTTTTTTGCTTTTATCTACTATTCTTTATTTTTCAACGCTATTTTAAAGAAAATAACAGTCGCTTTATCTGTAATAACTTTAATTGCTTTTTTGTATAATTCCATTAAAATTTGGACTTATCCATCTATATCAAATACCGCTTTGAGTATTTTTCTTATTGTTTTATCGCTGATATATTTTTACCAATTATTGAACCGACAGGAGTATGTATATATTGAAAAGCAGGGTTGGTTTTGGATAAACGCGGGGGTATTGTTTTATTCCGCGGTAAATATTTTTATATTTATGCTATTTAACCAGATACCTTCTGAACTCAGGCCAAAACTCTTTATGATACATAGTTCAACTAATATAATTGCTAATTTGTTATACTCAACCGGATTACTTTGCAAACCACAGAAAACGACCTGATCCCGGTATTGATTATCGGGACATTAGTGGTTGTTATATTAATTACTTGTTTGTTTTTCTTCGTGATCATTTATCAGCGCAAAATGATAAAGAATCAGGTAGAATTACGTACGCTGCATGATCAGCGGCAAGGCGATTTGATGAACGCTGTTTTTGAAACACAGGAAAGCGAACGCAAACGCCTTGCCGAAGATTTGCATGATAGTGTGGGGCAGGTACTATCGGCCATTAAGCTCAATATGCACCGGCTTGATAAAAATTGCATCAATGAAAACTCCCAGCCCCTGCTGGCCGATACCCGCAGGCTTATTGACGAAAGTATCCAGGAAATACGCAATATTATCCACAACGTTTTACCCCCGGTGCTTACCGACTATGGCTTTCTGATAGCCCTGGAGGCCCTGGGCAATAAAGTTGAGCAAGCCACACGTATAAAAGTAAGGTTTGAAAAAAAAATAAATGATCAGCGCTTTCCAAATGAAGTTGAGCTGGCGCTATACCGTATAGCACAGGAACTTTTTGGTAACGCCATTAAACATGCCGATGCTACCATTATCCACCTTTCGGTTAAACAGGAAGGTGATTTTATGATAATGGAATTTAAAGATAATGGCGTGGGGTTTAAATTAAATGAAGTAAAACAAGGGTTTGGTATCAAAAACCTGGAGAGCCGTGTACAACTCATCAACGGCGAAATTAACATTATAAGCAAGCCCACGGCCGGCACGTTTACAACTATAAAATTAAAAATAGCATAATTTGGTATCAAGTCGCTAGTATCAAGTATCAAGACATTCTTGTATGGTGCTGTATATAAAGTCGCTAATAATCGTAATGCTTGATACTAATATGTTGATTATAAGGTATATTTGTTTTAAAGCCGCGGATAATCTTGATACTTGATACTAGCGACTTGATACTAACTATTTGCTATATTAGCCAACTATTTGTTACACAATGAGTACGATAAAATTAGGCATTATTGATGATCATAAAATTTTCAGGAACGGATTAAAAGCGACGTTAGAAGATTGTGAGGATTTTGACCTGATATTGGAGGCATCTAATGGCAAAGAACTGGTGGGTTTATTAGTCGATAAATCGCCGGATGTATTATTGATGGATATCAAAATGCCCGAAATGGATGGCATCCAAACCGCTGATTATGTGCACCAGCATTATAAGCACATCAAGATCCTGGCGCTATCCATGTTTAATGAAGACAAGTACATTGTGGATATGATGAAAGCCGGAGCATCTGGCTACCTGCTGAAAAATGCCGAACCCGAAGAGATCATTGAAGCCATATCAACGGTGTATCACAAGGGTTTTTACTTTAATGAACACCTGTCTATAACACTGATCAAGCAATTGGTCACCAATGAGCATAGCGACAATATCCCTAATAATAAAGCCGACCTTAACGAGCGCGAAATTGAGGTGTTGAAACTGGTTTGCCAGGAATACTCCAACCAGGAAATAGCCGATAAAATATTCCTAAGCGTGCGAACTGTAGAAGGATACCGGGCACGTTTGTTTGAAAAAACATGTTCAAAAAACCTGGTAGGCCTGGTTATATACGCCATTAAGCGTGGTATAATCAGTGTATAGCCCCTTCTGGTGTTAAGCAGATAGTTTTTTATCGCCGTTGAGCAGGTTACGCATAAACCTTTTGCGGTAATTAAGCGGGCTCAGGTGCATTTTAGCCTTAAACATCTTGTAAAAGTGCGATACATCGCCAAAGCCACTTTCAAACGATATTTCTGATATGGGCTTATCTGTTTGTACCAGCTGCTGTATGGCATAGTTCAGCCTGTACTCAATAATGGTTTCCATAAATGTTTTACGGGTTACCTTTTTAAAGTACTTACAAAACGCGTTGGTGGTCATGTTAGCTATGCTTGCCGCCGCATCTAATGAAACCTGCTTTCTGAAATTTTCAACCAGGTAAGCTAATACCGGGTTTATCCGCTCACGCTCAGCCAGGGAGCGTTCTGCTATCACGCGGTGTTGATCAAGGAGTATGTACTCGTCAGACGAAGCCATCCGTTGTAATATTTCCAGCAGGGATATTAATATTCTGAAATTGCTCTTCTCATTAGCCAGGCTCAACAAAAGTTCTTTTACTTCCTTCTGGGTATCGGAGTGAAATAAAATACCGCTGCCGCTTTTTTGAAAAAGCTTTTTAATATGCTGTAGCTCAAATTTGTTAAAAAAATCATCACCCAAAAAAGCGTCGTTAAACTGTATTACGATGGCGCTGGCGTCCTCAATAGGTATTTCTCCGGATTCCAGTTTCCAGCAGTGCGGAAGATTTGGGCCAAGCAATACCAGATCGCCAGAGACAAAATCTTCCATATGGCTACCCACATAGCGTTTACCTGTGCCTCTTATAACACATGTCAGTTCGTATTCATCATGAAAATGGTAAGGGGCATCAAATGCCAGTTTATCAAATTTCCTGACAAGGAATGATTGACTGTTTGCGGGCTGAAGGACTTCGTAAGAGGCTTTGATCATTGCATATTTTAACGTAAAGTAATGAATTTTATTTGGTGGTGGATAATATACGCCACTTTCCTGCCATTCATTTCATTTTTTTTTATATAAAGATAAGCTTCCTTTGAAAAAAAAGCTAATAAAATTATGATTAGTGCATTTACCTATCTACCTGAGCTGGATGATCTTAAGAAATTGACATCCGAAAACATTCAAGAATTTAGTGAAAAAGGGCATACCTTAATAAAAAACGTACTTTCAGAAGAGGAGGTAAAGGCCTACAGGCCTGTGATTGTGGGTGCTGCAGAAAGATATAATACGGAAAAACGTAAACTGGAAGAAAGGGATACTTACGGGAAGGCATTTTTACAGATCATGAACTTGTGGCGGGTTGATGAGGACAGTAAAAAGTTTGTTACTGCCAAACGGATGGCAAAAATAGCTGCCGATTTGATGGGGGTTGATAATGTAAGGATATATCATGATCAGGCTTTGTTCAAAGAGCCGGGTGGAGGGCCTACCCCATGGCACCAGGATCAGTACTATTGGCCTATTGATACCCATAATACGGTAACCATGTGGATGCCTTTGGTTGACATTGATGTGGATATGGGGATGTTAACTTTTGCTTCGGGATCATATATTAACGGCGCCGTTTTTAATCATGAAATTTCTGATGAGTCGGAAACCTTGTTTGATGATTATGTGAAGGAAAAGCAATTTGAAATTAGCAGGGCCAACACCATGAAGGCCGGCGATGCTACCTGGCATCGGGGTTTTACCATACACAATGCGCCGGGTAATAATTCTGATCAGATGCGTGAGGTAATGACCATTATTTATGTAGCCGACGGTGCCCGGGTAACCCCTTACAAAAACGAATGGCAAAAAAATGACCATCACAAATGGCTCATGGGCAAACCCATAGGCGGATTGATCGACTCGGAGCTGAACCCGAAATTATTATGATATTTTCGTTTGAACCATGATTTTCTGGTTATAGGATGGTTTACACTGTAAACCCACTATTCGATGGAAAATATAACTAATTTATTGATTATTAATTGGTTATATTTATGTTAACCATAAAAAGTGTAAACCATGTAAACCCAATTTATAACAAAATGGCCCGGCTGTTCAAAAACTTATGCAGCCACCCAAATGGCATCAATAAACCATTTTTTGGTATCAAAGAATTGCCCTACCGGTACAAATCCTGTATTGATAGCTATTTGATCGGCTTGCATAATGGTGAATTTCTGAGATATCTCCATATAGATATACTCATCCTTTAAAAAGGCGATAGTTTCTTTACCATTGATAGTTACCTGCTGGTCGACTGTGCTGATCAGGTAGCTTTTGCAGGCTCCTGTTTCCGGATCATAGGTAGGGTAATGTTCAAATTTTGAGATATCAAAATTGGAGTTTAGCTCCCGGTTAATACGCTCCAACAGGTTAAGGTTAAACCGTTTGGTAATACCTTCTTTGTCGTTATAAGCGGCCAGCACAACTTTAGGGTCTTTTTTAAGATCCATCCCGATCAGGGCCATATCGCCGGGTGATAAGTGTTTACGCAATTCCCTGCAAAATTCAATAGCATCATTTATTGGCATATTACCAATATTTGACCCCAGGAACAAAACCACCTTACGCCGCGAAGAAATAGATGCAGCTTTGGTGAGCATATGAAAATATTCGCCGTTTAGTCCCGTAATTTGCAGGCCCGGTAAGGTAACGGGCAGGGTCATGTTCAGATAGGCTATTACATTTTCTGAAATATCGATAGGCAAATAGGTAAAATCAGCCTTTTTCTCCAGTAAATATTTAAGCAGGTAAGTTGATTTAGTAGCATCCCCTGCGCCTAATTCAATCAGATCAAAGGCGTCGCCATCGGCAATAAGGGCATCTGCAATTTCGGCGGTTTTTTCAGAAAATATCTCCAGCTCACAATCGGTTGGATAATATTCCGGGCTGTTCATGAGTTCCTGAAAAAGCTTATCGCCATTGGCGTCATAAAAATATTTTGAATTTAACCGCTTTGGTGTTGATTTTAAACCGGTTATTACATCGTTGAAAAACAAATCGGTTTTTGTTTTTGATGGGTCGTTCAATTGCGTATGCGCTAAGGTTGAGTCCATATCTCCGTATTTATGCAATTACTTTGCAAGCCTGATGCCTGTAAATTGCCAGCGTAAATTTGTTTGAAAAAAATTGCGATAAGTAATGCGGCTATGGCCCGGAGATGTAGCTTCCGAAGCACCACGCAATACTTTTTGGTTCACCATAAATTTGCCGTTATACTCGCCAATGGCGCCCGGAGCTTTTGCAAAGCCCGGGTAAGGCAGGTATGAGCTTTCTGTCCACTCCCAGCTTTTGCCCCAGCTAAATTGTGTTGCCGCGGCTTCCCACTCAAACTCCGTAGGTAAACGAAGGTCTTTCCATGAGGCGTATGCATACGCCTCAAAATAACTGATGTGACACACTGGATTGTTCGGATTAAGCAATTCCAGACCATGGAAGGTATAGTTATGCCATTCCTCATCAATTAAATGCCAGTAAAGCGGTGATTCGATCTTGTTGGTTTTAACCCAATCCCAGCCTTCGGCATGCCAATGACGGAAATCATGATAGCCTCCGCTATTGATAAATTCCAGATACTCGGCATTGGTTACCAGGTTGGGGCTTATTTCATAAGCGTTCAAATAAACCTTATGCCGGTTTAGTTCATTGTCAAAACAAAATCCCTCACCGGTAAACCCTATCTCATAAATGCCTTCGCTTATTTTAATAAAATCAGTTTCCGCGGTTTCTACCTTTGGCGAATGGTAGCTGCTTGAATATGGCGGAAACAAGGGATTATGACCTAAAATAAATTTAATATCAGTTAGTAACAGTTCCTGGTGTTGTTCTTCGTGGTTGAAGCCCAGTATCAGGAGCTCTTTAACATCAGTCGCGGGCTCCACGCTCAGGAATTTTTCCATGGCTTCATCCACATAAGCCCTGTATTGGTAAATATCGTTAACCGTTGGGCGGCTTAAATTGCCTCTGTCTGTACGAATAACGCGATTACCAACAGTTTCATAGTAACTGTTGAAGACATAGTTGTAATTAGGATTGAATTCCTGGTAGCCCATAAAATAAGGCTTTAGAATAAAAGTTTCAAAAAACCAGGTAGTGTGTCCGATGTGCCACTTAGGCGGACTAACATCTACCACAGGCTGTACCACGTAGTCTTCCGTTTGCAAAGGACTGCAAATATATTCGGTACGCTGCCGTACTTTCTTATAACAATCAACTAAATTCATGGGACTATTTACTATTCAAATATCGTTTGAGGTTAGAAATTGTTTTAATATTTAAACTTTTGGCCTGTTGCTCTCTCATCATTAAAGCATAAGCGTTATTAAACCCGATGGGTTTTAACCAGCTTATCTGGTACTGTTTTTTAAATTCCCGCTGCACATAATTATAAGTGCTATCCTTATTTTTTGTTACCTCATTTATTGTTTTTGCTGAGGCTTGTAATATGGCCAGTAAACCAGTGCCCGTGTATTCCGGATAAAAATCTATCTGGTCATTAGTTAAAGCATCAAAGCAAATTTTGGTACCACCAAGTCCTGTTTTTGTTGATACATCATAATTGGTATATCCTTTTATAAGCATGCTGTACATATTGGCCAGTATATATTGTTCGCCAAATATTTTAGAGCCGATGCGTACAATGTTCTCTTCATTGCTCTTGCGGGCTGGTTTAAACAGTTTATGTTTTACTAAAAAGTCTTTGGCCACCCTTTCAGGGCTTTGGTGAAGATAGTCAGTACGGTAATTTAAATCGGTCATCACGGAATCATTTATTTTGCCGGATAGCAAATTCAGTGTTTTTTCCAGCTCCGGAAATTTCTTCAATGCATCGTCCCTTACAATTGGAGCGGCATAATAAGGAGGGAATATGCCTTTATCATCATCCAACACTACCAGGCCGTATGCTTTTAACCGCCCGTCGGTAGAGTATCCGCTAATCACATCCAGTTCTTTTTCGTAGGCAGCCTTGTACATCACAGCATCACTGATCACAATGGTATGGATCTTTAAACCGTATTTACTCTCCAGGCCCAGGTTGCCATCCTGCCGGCCCATAAACTCGGGTGTAAAGCCCGCTGTGAGTTTGCTGCCATATGCGGTGGGGATAAAATAGAAAGATGATAACAATAGCAATACAATGGGTAATGCATAACTACTGCGTTTTAGCTTCCTGAAGTTGAGCTTTTGTACCAATGATAGCAGGAAATCGAAAATGATGGCCAACAATGCCGCCGGAATAGCTCCGGCAAGGATCATGTTGGTATTGTTGAGCGATATTCCACCGAAAATAAACTCGCCTAAGCCGCCCGCCGCGATGAAGGATGCCAATGTAGCTACACCCACATTGATGACCGTAGCGGTGCGGATACCAGCCAAAATAACAGGCATAGCCAGGGGTAGCTCTACCTTGATCAGTATTTGCCATTTACTCATGCCCATGGCCATTGCCGCTTCTTTCACCGCGGCGTCGATACCAGTAATGCCGGTGTAGGTATTCCGGATAATAGGTAGCAAAGCGTATAATAACAAAGCAACAATGGCCGGTTTTGGTCCAATGCCTAACAGGGGGATCATAAAGCCCAGCAGGGCGATGCTTGGTATGGTTTGCAATATCCCGGCAAAGCCCAAAACAGTACCGGAAAGCTTTCTTTTGCGGGCGATAATGATACCCAGAGGCAAACCCACAAGCACCGCGAAAAAGAGAGAAATAAAAGTAAGCCCGATATGTTGCATGGTTTGTACAGCCAACTTACCGGCCTGTTGCTGCATAAACTCCAGTAAAGTTTGCTGATGCTCATTCATGCCCTTGCTTGTTTTTATATTGATTAAAAGCCGACATGAGCTGCTCAAACCCAACGGTTTTTATTTCGTTTTTATCTTTGCTGATGCTGACTGTCTCTGAATCGGTAAACTTAAAATGCTCCAGCGCCGTCCACAGATTAGTATCAGCAGATAATGACGAGGCATGGGTTTCTTTACGATGATTAGGCAACTGACCCCATATATCCAGTAGCAGTATCGCCTTAAATTCCAGCTGCAGGCGCTGATCTTTCAGAAAATCCTTTACAAATTTATTAGCCGGTTTAAACAGTAAATCAGCAGGTGTGCCCGATTGTATGATCTTTCCCTGGTCCATAAGACATATTCTGTCGCCCAATTCAAAAGCTTCCTGCACATCGTGGGTAACCATGATGATGGTTTTTCTTTTCAATTCATCAAGCGCTTTGAATTCTTTATGTATAGCGGCCCGCGTAACGTTATCCAAAGCGCCAAAAGGTTCATCCATCAATAAAACCGGCGGATCAGAAACCAGAGCCCGGGCCAGGCCAATACGCTGTTGCTGACCACCGCTTAGTTCATTGGGATAAACATGTAGATAATCGGAACTCAGGTGCAGCTTCTCCATCAACTCAGCAGTACGATCAGCTATTTTCTTTTTATCCCACTTTAATAATTGTGGTACTATGGCAATATTTTCGGCTACAGTATAATGTGGGAAAAGACCATTATTTTGTAAAACATAGCCTATACCACGTCTTAGTATTTCCGGTTGTTCATCAGCAATGTTTTTTCCGTTAATAAAAATACTGCCCGAAGTTGGCTCAATCAGCCGGTTGAGCATTTTAAGTGTGGTAGTTTTGCCGCAACCACTGGTACCTAATAAAATAAGGTTCTCTTGTTCCTGAACCTCAAGGCTAATGGTATCAACGGCTTTAACTTTGCCGAAGTGCTTGCTTATGTCTTTAACCTTTATCATAAACGGGGACTAATCCTCCAGGGTCATAAACAGATTATTTAATGATTCCGAATACAGCGGATGAGCAAACACACAATAGCGTATCCGGTCATAAGTAATACCACCCTCCATTGCCATTTGCAGTACGGTCATGATCTCACCACCCTCGGGTCCTAAAACAGTAGCCCCCAATATTTTTTTTGTTTTGGTATCAACAACAGCTTTCATAAAGCCACGGGTATCGCCGGTTTCTATAGCACGGGCTACATGGGCCATGGGTAGTTTGGCCACTTTGTAATTCAGCCCTTGTTTTTTAGCCTCGGTTTCATCTATACCTACCCTGCCCAATTGAGGGTCAGTAAACATACAGTAAGGTACGGGGCGGTCGTTTATATTCAGATCTTGTTTCTCAATCAGGTTGCGGTAAACAATGGTATAGTCGTTATACGAGATATGGGTAAACGCTGGTCCTCCTTTTGCATCGCCCAGCGCATAGATGCCGGGAGCGGAGGTCTCCAATTTGCTATTTACTTTAATATTTCCTTTTTCGTCAGTAGCTACTCCCGTATGTGGTAAGTTAAGCGCTTCTGTTTGAGGAGTGCGGCCAACTGCTACTAATACATGAGAGCATTTGATCTTTTTTTCTTTGCCATTTACAGATATGGTGGCAGTTATTTTGCCGCCCTTTTTCTGCTTAAATCCGGTAGCCTGTGTTTGATTATGAATAGTAATAGCCTCTGCTTCCAGGATCTTTTGCATTTCCGTAGAGATGTCCTCATCTTCATGCGATACGATCCTGGCTGATTTTTCTAGAATGGTAACTTTGCTCCCGAACCGGCGAAACATTTGGCCAAACTCCAGGCCAATATAATTACCGCCCAATATCAATAAATGCTCTGGAACATAATCAACATCGAGTATGGTTGTTGAGGTTAGATAGTCAATATCATTTAGCCCTTCTATTTCCGGGATAAAAGGTTTAGCGCCTGGGTTTAAAAATATAAGGTCGGCCTGCAGTGTTTGTTTTTTACCATTGTTCAACGCTACCAGAATGGTTTTATGGCCGGTAAAAGCAGCTTCGCCAAATAATACATCAAGATTTGGGGTCTTTTCCGCAGCGTGCAAGCCCCCGTTGCGCGAACGGAGTACGATCTCATCTTTGCGTTTTTTAATTTGAGGCATATTAACCGAGAACTTTTTTACGGGTACGCCAAGTTCCGCGCTTTTGCCTGCCATATAAGCCGCTTTTGCCGATGCCACCATGGTTTTTGTAGGAGTACAGCCGTCATTTACACAGGTGCCTCCATAAAACCGTTTTTCAATAATAGCGGTTTTTTTACCCGCGTTAGCCAGTTTTTTGGCTAAGGGAGCACCCGCTTGCCCGGCGCCGATGATAATGGCATCGTATTTTTTCATGTTTACTCGGTTACTTTAACACCTTTCCAAAAGGCCACATAATTGGTTATATGGTTGGCAGCCTCCTTTGGTTGTGGATAAAACCAGGCAGCATCCTGATTTTTTTTACCATCAACATTCAGGGTATAATAAGACGCTAGCCCTTTCCATGGACAAGTAGTATGAGTATTGGTATTTTCAAGATATTCGGCCTTAACGCTTTCTATAGGGAAATAGTGATTGTTTTCAACCACGATAGTATCATTGCTTTCGGCTATGATCTGATCGTTCCAGATTGCTTTCATAAAGTATGTTTTATTTATTTATAAAGATAGCTTTAACATGGCAAAGATTTACAATGATAAAGGCATGATTTTGTTTGAGACCCTTTAAAACAGGTGGTATTTATAGCTAAAATATTTTTTTTAAATTTTATTTTTAATTTATCGGTAAAGCTATATCTTTGCAATCCCAAAACAAGGGAAAATAAATAAAAAAGGCCCGTTCGTCTAGGGGTTAGGACGTTAGATTTTCATTCTAGAAACAGGGGTTCGATTCCCCTACGGGCTACTTAAAACAGTATCAAAAAACAAAAAGACCTGCAAATCAAATGATTGCAGGTCTTTTTGTTTGCGCCAAAATGCCATTTTATACACCAATTCTCATTAAAAAAGAGACAATCAAGGTGAGCAAAAACAGGCTAGATATTTACTCACCGACAATGATATAAACAATTGATAATCAACTTGTTTAGTCATTAAACATCTTGATTTCTGAAGGATGCAAGCTTAACTTTGTTTTACCCTTAAAGCTTGTTTATGAAGACAAATTTCGCCCTGCTTTTTTATTTAAAGAAGCAAAAGACCTGGAACAAGGGTCCTGTTCCTATCTACATCCGAATCACTGTAAATGGCAGAAGATCAGAGCTTTCTGCCGGGAGAAGCTGTGAAATCAGCCGCTGGAACGGCGATGCCGGAAGATGCATCGGCACCAAAGAAGAATCACGAATGTTAAACACCTATCTCGACACTATTCAAACCAAAATTAGGATAGCTCACCAGATGTTATTGGAAAGCGGTGAGCCGATCACTTCCGAAAGTTTGAAAAACCAATTATCAGGCAAGGCAGAAAAAGGCCGATATCTTATGCAATTGTTCGAAGAACATAATATGCGCCTGAAATCGCTGATCGGAAACGGTTTTGAAGAAAACACCTTGAAAGGGTATAAAACATCAGTTAAACACCTGATTGCATTTTTAAAAACAAACTTTGGCAAAACGGACATTGAGATCCAAAGTTTAAACCATGCTTTCATTGTAGATTTTGAATACTACCTCAAATCAGAATGCAAATGCTCCGGTGTATCTGCTGCCAAATACATTAAACATCTAAAAAAGATCGTCAACCATTGCCTGGCAAATAATTGGCTAAAGGTCAATCCTTTCATCAGATTCAAGTCTTCGGCTAAAGCAAAGGAGCGTACTTTTCTTACCCAACTGGAACTTGATAAGATCAGTAAGAAGAAACTGACTATTGAAAGACTGCAGCAAGTGCGAGACATTTTTGTATTCTGTTGTTATACCGGCCTTTCTTACGCTGACGTACAAAAACTTAAAAGGAGTGAAATAGGGATTGGCCCGGATGGCGATCAATGGATTTTTACAAGCCGGCAAAAAACAGATACCTCTTCAAGAATACCGCTTCTTCCAATCCCATTAAAAATGCTAAAGCGATATAAAGACCATCCTGTATGTAATAATAAGGATGTAGTGCTTCCTGTTTTAAGTAATCAGAAAATGAACGCCTATCTTCAGGAAATAGCAACTATATGTGGCATTCTTAAGCACCTTACCTTTCATCTTGCCCGGCATACTTTCGCAACTACCGTAACGCTATCTAATGGTGTTCCGATTGAAAGTGTGAGCAAAATGCTGGGACATACCGTTATAAAGACAACCCAACACTATGCTAAAATCCTGGATATTAAAGTGAGTCAGGACATGGCACAATTAAAAATCAAGTATGCAAAATAATAATCCGACCTACTGGCTTAGAACCGCCAAATCAGATAACGAGCAATTAAATATTTATCTTAAATTAATTATATTTGTATGAGAACATTCCATCAAACCATGAGCAGTACATCCGCAATCAATCTACGTTTAAAGCCAATCTTTGAGTTATCAGACGAAGAATTGCTGGAAAGACTGCGGCCGACCTACGAAGCTGTCAGAAATGAAACTTTTGCTAAAGGTGGTTATCTTACCTATTATGATCCTTCGGTTTGCCCAACTACATCCTTCGCAGTACACGAATATAGCGATCGAAAAGAATTGATGTGGATGGACAAGAACTATAAGGAACACTTCATAAAAACTCTTTAATCCTATGTCAAATAACCCGCAACTGCTATTTGTCGCGGGGCCAAATGGAGCGGGAAAATCGACTTTTTCCAAAGAGTTGTCGGAACCCGATGCCATTATTTTTGACGTGGACATAGTTGTTGCACGTATCGAGGCCCAATCACGTGATATGCCTAAAAAGCAGGTATATGAAGACGCGACAAAGGAATTTTTAAAACAAGCTATCGCCGCAGTTAATGATAAGCGGCACTTTACTTTGGAGACCAATTTCAGAGATGATGATTTAGTAGATATTGTTGCCGAATTCAAGCGCTATGGATATACTACAAACATGATTTATCTGACCTTGGAAAGTATCGATCAATCTATTTTCCGTGTAAATCAAAGAGTAAAAAATGGTGGACATTTTGTAGATATTAAAACTATCGAACAAAATTACAAGCTGGGCTTAAAGTACCTTAAAAAATATGCTGATCGTTTTGATAATCTGGAGATCATTAATGCGTCCGGAGATTTCGGTAAGATGAGATCTTTGTTAAGTGTGCAGGAAAAACAACTTGTCTACTTAAATGATGATTTACCTGATTGGATAGAAAACGAATTGACCAACATTGCCAGCCACTATAAAAATAATGATAACGAAAGGCCATTAGGACCCAGGCGTTGACAAGGTATCCGAATCATCGCAAAAATGCGGAAAATACGATGATTATTCTCCGCATTTTTGCGGTGATTGTAATTTTCTGTAGACTTGTGTACTTCCCCTCACACAGCCTTAAAACCCATTAAAATTTAGTTTTCAAATTATTAATACAATCGTCGAGTTCTTCGGCATTATAATAACAAATACCGCCAAGTTTTCTGAAAGGAATCCATTTCCTATCCCGAAGTTTCTGCAAAGTAACTTCGGATATGCCAAGCAATTCCATTACGTCGTTTGTCTTCAACCACTTTTTGGGTTGTTTAATTTCTAATATTTCCTTTATGTCAGCTAATAATAGCTGGCGAAATTTTTCCAGGTCTTCTGACCCCACTATTTCTATCTTCATAACATTTTAGATTAATAATATGGGTGGAATAAAAATAATATGCCTTTCGAAAAATTTGCAGGCGGTCAGGTTACATATCTGATTTATGGAATAACTATGCCTGCGACTTTGATTATTTACAAAACATCAGCCAATTAGTTTATTTTTTCTTTTTTGACAGCCATGAACAATACTACCTTAATCACCACGTAAGCAACTAAAAGCAAAGCCGGATAAAATGTCAAGGGCGAGCCAGCCGCTGAAAGCGAACAATACGGCTCGCTCGTATACCCTTGACATTTTATTCCGGCTTGGACTATCTTTGCGATAGTGGTGAGTAAGGTAATCTCACGACAGTAATTTATTTGTTGTTAGCCATCTACCAATTGGAAACAAGGCTTTCTTTCGATATTTAAAAAGACTTCCAAGAAAAAATGAGTTGCGAATTTTTTTAAATTCTCCCGGGAGGGCAAGGGACTTTTTGTCATACAAAAAGACATCTTGCAGTAACAAAAGCAACATGTTTTTTGATAATGATTTTAAGGTATTTGATGCTTCGTAAAACTGAAAGAATGATTCCCAGAGCATTTTAAAAGCCGTTTTCGAGATTCTCGAAAACGGCTCGTCCAGTTTGGGCTCAGATAGGAAGATAACGTGATCCCAAGATTTAGCGATAATGTGATCGTGGGATTTACGGATTACAAGATCTATCGATTTCGTGATCGTAAGATTGATAGATTTTATGCTGTCTCCTCCTGCCAGGAAATCAGGCTGCCTTTTATAGGATGGTAAGATGGGCTATAACTAATATAACCTAACTCAACCAACTTCTTAATACATTTATGATAGGTAGCAGTAGATGCAATATTGCTATAAGACATTAATATCCTACGATTGACTGGAAAAGGAGTAATTCCACCATTCTGCTGCAAGCAGATAAATAAAGCATTATAAAGGCTTGAATGACTTATAAATAATCGCGGGTCTTTCTTCATTTTCATAGCCCGCTCATTGTATACCTTGAATTTGTCGAGTTTTACAGGAGGTCTCATTGTTTACCCCCTTCCAGAACTTTTTGAATATCTTCCAGCTTGTAATACATCATGCCGCCAATCTTCGTAAAGCTAAGGGTGCCATTAATACGCAAATTTTGCAAAGTGCCAGGTGAGATGTCTAATAGTTTTCTCACGTCCTTGCTCTTTATCCATTGTTTGCTTTGTCTTTTTTCAGGCTGAAGAAGAGCTTCAATTTTTTCCAGGATTCTTTTTTCGAAGGCATCCAGAGCCTCTGTTGTTACTAACTCATT
Source organism: Mucilaginibacter sp. BGA-UO-ETr-C110 (assembly GCF_059567985.1). Classification (NCBI taxonomy): domain Bacteria; kingdom Pseudomonadati; phylum Bacteroidota; class Sphingobacteriia; order Sphingobacteriales; family Sphingobacteriaceae; genus Mucilaginibacter; species Mucilaginibacter sp. BGA-UO-ETr-C110. Next base: position 5,145,052 of record NZ_JCAQPB010000002.1, on the reverse strand, counting down.
TGGTCGCATTTGATTTAGTTAATAAATAGTTCGTCGCGCCATTCGCTGACCGAGGGAATGGCGGGTTTTAATCTGCAATTGATTTAATCGCAGTAGTTTTCACTTAAAACAAATATAAAATATTGTTTTGACAAAATAAAATATGCCAAAACGAATTATTAATTTTGACATATTCAATCAGCAAACGACTTAATTAGGATTGATCGTTTTTGGTTAAGCCTGGTTAATTATTGCTGTTTAATCAAAAGCAACAACATCAAAAGCAGTCAAACCGCATCAAAAAATATTTTTTAGAAAAGTGAATAAAATCAGTTATAAAACCTACCTGAATGACCGTTTGAAGCAGGTTGATTTCCATGGACATCTAACCCATCCATTATACGTGCAGGTAACTTTTGAGCGGAAGACGATATTTTTTAAAAGTTACTATTTCGAGCTGTTCTCTAAATCCAGATATGGACTGGAACAGCCAGATGGTAGTGCTAAAGGGCCTGATATGGAGCATATCATTGAAAAGGAAAACGAAGTGATTTACTTTGTCATTGATAAAATGAAGGACGGATTTTCATTGGAGGCATTTAAAAAAAACTATGCTTATTTCAGTATGGATCTTTGTGATGTGACTGAATTCGATTTTATCACTTACCTGTATTTATTCTTTGATGACAAAAAAATGCCGCACATAGCAGAACTAATAAAATGGGGTACCCTTCAATTGGTAACCCATGATTTGATCATGGACTTTAAAAAAGTGTTTAGAGAGGCTTTATATGATGAGCTTGTTGAGCAAGCATTTGAAAAGGCACCTCCCTACCTCCAATTATATAGCTTTATGATGCACACCAAAAAGTGGCCGATGCTTTGCCTTACAGCGATGGAATGGGATAATATGGAAACGATCAGATCTTTTAAGGAATATGTGGAATTACATTATCCGAATTTGAAATCTACAACATTGATTGGGCAGGTAAATAATTGGCCGAAATATCGAAGAAAGGTTTTGTAATAAATGAGATATACCACTTATTTAATGGTAATCTTATCGGATACTAATGAATACTAGTCATTAACTATTAAAGGAAAATTACGAACTTATAAGGCGATTTCGAACATAAAATTATCATTTATAATAAAGCATGGCAAAGGAAATATTGCATTATCGGAAAATAAAAGACAAACGAGGGCCTTATTTAGGTTTAATATCCAAAATGGATTTATTGGTAGAAACCGTATCTTCTTTTTTAAACTGCCAAGTTCAAGTATACTTTAACCCTCGAAAAGAATTTTTGGAAAAATTTGAAATCAATATTCTAAATAATACCAAACGTGGATTTTATCCTATAAATGATAATATGGTTTTGATTCTCTGTAGGGTTTTTACTGATAACGAGCTTTCTACAGCGGTCGGACTCGAGTTAGAGGGTATTAATCCTCAAAAATATAGCAAACTATTAAATCTGCTCGAAAACATATTAACGAGCTGTTTTACTAATGAGTATCCTAATAATTTCACCAACTGTTCCGAACTCTTTAGTGACGATTTGTTAAAAAAACTCATGTCGAGATATGTGGCAAAAGGAGGTTATAACCACTTAGTAATTAGACATTTAATTGAATATTTTTTTAAGATGCGAACAACCTCATTTGAGGGGCACTATTTTTCAACAGGTGCAATTTTTAGTAAGTCTGGAGATACTTTCGATGGTACGTTCGATGGTAAAAGATTTGGTCAATCGAAAAAGTTGTCTAAGAATTTTTCTATAAAACAAACTAATAAGATTGACAAGAGAGTTTGGTATTTAGTAGATGGGAAAACATCCTTTTTGCTTGGTAGCAAAAACCTAACATTCAGGAATTTATTTACATTAAACGAGGGATATGCAAAGGATAATTTCTTAGATGTCCATTCACTATCATTAACACTAAAAGGCGGAGATTTTTTAATTAAGATAGAGAGTGAAAAATTGCTTTCTATAATAACATCAGATGGGAGTGAATTTATGTTTTTTGAAAATAAATGGAAGTATAGAAACTACAGCGTTTTAAAAGAAGTTTTAGCCAAACATTTAGTTGATGATAGTGAAGTCATAAACTCAATGTTATTTTATATTTTAACGTGTTCAAAAAAACAAATTAGCACTATTCTTTGGCTTCCAACAGACCCCAATGACATTGACAGATACATTAATCCGGCGACAAAAAATAAATTTCTCAATGATAATTTGAACATTAAAGACAAAGAATCTATCAATCACATTTTCCGATGCTTGTCAAGCGATGGAGTAATGGTTATTAATCGTCTCGGAGAGATAGAATATATAGGAGTAATTGTCGATATAAGTAAAGCAGAAGTTAAAGGAATAGCTGGAACTGGTGAAACAGCTGCATCTGTGTTAGCTGCTAATGGTCTGTCACTGAAAATTTCTCAAGATGGACTTATAAAAATATTTACGTCAAATATTCAATCCCCAATATATTTCTAATTTGGAATAAGTCCTAAACCGTATTATTTTATTTGAACCAGAGCAAACTGATTACATAACCATAGCTATCAGAATAATAACACTGCTCATTCATTTTACGGTTAGCTCGATTGTCGTTATTAAACGGGTAAAACCAATCGTCGGCATTAACTTCTTCTATTGATGTAAATTTACTATCCAGTTTCGTGAAAAACTCGCCTGCAACTGTTGTGGGTGGTAATTTATTACCTACTCTAAATCTAAAAGGCCATTTCGGAAACTGCTCATTTTGAGCATACCACAATACATTATTTTCCTTAGAGACCACGATCATTAATTCATGAACACACAATTCAATATATCTTAGCACAGATGCTAAAATGCTTGCTTGGAAATACTCAGATATAGCCAGTATTTTTTGTAATGAAAATTTCATGTTGACATTGAGGGTTCTCATTTTATCATAAGGCATCAATAAGCAAGCAGCAAAATAATCCGCCTCCAGTTCAATTGGGTCCTTTTGGTTCAATTCATGTTTTGAGCCATGCGATTCTAAAAATCCATATTTTAAGCCGATTCGGTGCTCGTCTAAAAAATAATGTGCTAATTCATGCCCGAGCGTAAAACGACCCCGCTTAAATGACAGGTTATTACCGCGATCAATGTTGATATGGATATTAAAATCAACTTCATTATAAGTCAACATGCCATCAAAATAATCTTCATAATGATCGACATGGCATAATAAATCCTCAGATGCTAAAACATCCTCAAGCAAGGTCTTTTTTCCATCAGTATATTCCGCCGCTAGGTAGCTGGTAAACTCATTAATTTTCTTCTTTCTTATCGGAAGCATCATTGTTCTTTTTAGCCTCGTTCTTTCTTATTTTGTCCATGATATTTGGCGGTAGTTGTTCAGATTTGCCAAAACGCGCAACCATTTTATATTGCCTAATACTTGCAATATCATCATTATCAAACATTGGTTTAATGGTTAACGCACGTGTGTTACCTGATAAAATTCGTTCAATATTGATATTATAATCAATCACCTCATTTTCGAGATCTGGATAAAGTTTATTAAATCTTTCCAATTCCATTTCATTGGAAGGGAAAAGAAATCCAGTAGATGAAAGCCATTCTGTTATATTTTCCATATTGATAATTTCTTTATTTGTTGCCATACAGTTTTAGGTAGGTCTCAATTTCTGCCTTTGCTTCTTTTTTATAAACCCTTATCGAATTTTGTGTCAATTCCAACTCATCGCGCAATGCCTGCAGCAATGGTCGGGGAAGTTTTAAACCTTTTTTTTCATAAGCGTGGTAAGTGAGGTAAACAACCTTGTGTTTTTCAGTCAGCCTGGTCAATGCACCGGCCAGTACTTCATATGCCTTGCGTATATCCTTTAACTTCTCTTTCGGATAGTCCATATTTTCCAAATCAGGATAATCTACTTGCACTTCCTCCTCACCAGTGTAGGGGCTTGGTTTATCAGTAGTTTTTTTATAATCCGCCAATAAACGTTGTGCGATCCTATAGATGTAAAAGAGGACGCATTTATCAAGGGTACTAGTTTTGCATTTCTCGGCGGCAAAGGAATAGGGCCTGGACCAAAAACGCTCAAATGCCTGTTCGGCGATAACATCGCCCACGTCTTTATCATAGCCCCAGTTGATGGCGACGACTCTAGCTTTTTTCCCAATGTCTTCTTTAAACCTAAAGAATAGCGCTGTAAACGCAGCCTTTGCATCTTCCTTATAAGCTTCCTGGTCTTTCCAGGAGATATAAGTTAGCAGATCTTCGGTAGATGTATGCTCATATTGTTTCCAGTCCATAATTGGTTATATCTATAATACGGAAAACCGTTAGTAACGCTTTTCGTATCAATTGCATCCCCGGTAAACTAAGGCACCTAACGGTTTCGGTAGTGAGGGTAATTAAATGATAAGATAAAGTTTTTATAAATATAAGCATATGAGCGAATTAAACACGAAAACAGTATTGCAGTCCAGGATGGAATGTTTTACCAAATGGATTGCTCCTGATCCCGATAAAAAAAAGGAGATTTTTGCCAAGGCAGATGAAATAAGGCAATACATCAAGCAAACCGCGGAAGAAGATGGTTTAACTGTAAAATCTATGCCGATAGCGGGGTCGTCAGCCAAAGGAAATGGGTTAAGGCGGCATTATCGCGGGCATTCTGAGGTTGATGGCTGGGATATAGATATTCCAATTGTAGTGAAAATGGATGAGGAAACAGACCTCTTAAACAGTTTGCTAGATAAATTCGAGCAATATGCGATAAAGTCATACCCAAATACCACTATCGAAAAAACAAAGAGCTCCGTTAAATTACACTTTTCTAAGAAAGGGTCCTTTGATTTAGTGCCCATGCTGGCAACTGAAAAATCAGATGAACAAATCCTTGTTCGCCGTGATGGAGAACGGATCGCGACCTCGGTACAAAAACACAATGAATTTGTAAAGGGGCGTACAAAAAAGAGCCGGGCAATTGATGGGGTGGTTAAATTTAATCAATGTATCCAGCTATTAAAGTGGTGGAAGGAATTTCAGGCTGATAATTCTTATTACCTTGGGTATAACGATACCACCAAAATAGATAATGTACCGCCATCTATTTTAATTGACCTCCTTTGCGCTTTGGCATTTGATAAACTCGGTGTTCAAAAAACTTATGCAGAAACAATGGCTAAATGGTGCGGATACCTGGCTCACATCGTAAGAAATAGAGTGCCGGTATTTTTTACTGATTATTATGCCACACCTGATATTATCAAAGTGGCCGTATGGACGGTACTTGATCCGGTTAATCCAGAAAACAATATTGTAAAAAAATGGGACAGCACTAAAGTAAACGAACTTGCCGACTGGTTTGAAAATGCCAGGGACAATTGGAACCGCATCATCCACTTTGATGAGGATGGGGACGACAGCAAAGCATTAGAAATATTAACAGAATTATTTGGAAATCCTTTTAAAAACCATTGTGGAGACGAATAACATGATACAGAGTTTTACAAGAAGCGGGACGGATACTTATAGTGAGGCCCGCGCAAATTACATAATAGGGAAAGTGTATGAGAATACACTAAATTTAATGAACACCGGTTTAATCAGTAAATTAAGAGCGGATGGCATCCGTCGCGACATTTTATACTTATTAGGCAAAAAAGCGCTCAACTGGTTTGAACTTCAATTTCACAAACCCGATGGAACCAAAGGGGGGATTCATTATCAACTAAAAGCAGACGGTAGTATATACTCCGATGAGCCATCCGGCGGTTTGGATTTTTGGAATCTTCCGGCAAACACGGTAGTTAAATTATTGATTGACCTTGACAGAACCTCGCCTTATATTGCTGAAGTTGACGCGCAAATAACAGCCTGGGGATGGGGAACTGGCAATGCGCTTCAAGGCACAATGGAATATCATAGATCTTTCAGCAAAGAAGGCTTTGGCCTGCAACAATCTTTATACAAATGGTAAATACAGCACTTACGTTAGTAGAATATAAGCACCCTGACCAACAAGCAGAAAGGGAGTATGGGTTGTTAGTCGGAATTGATGAGCAAAAGGGAGAATTGCTTAAAACGTTATCATTATTACTAAATCCGGAACGGGTTTTAGCCTGGCAAAAGAAACATTATAAAAATGGCCTGGGTATATTATCTCACATCGAAAATGGTTCGCCGCTTATCATTCTATCGGGAGAGGTTGGTTGCGGCAAAACCGCATTAGCGCAAACCGTCGGAACCCCACTGGCTTTAGCGCTGGGGCATCCGGTAAAAGTATTTGAAACGCCATCAAACATTCGCGGTAGTGGTATGGTGGGGGAGCTTTCAAACCGGGTGACTGAAGCTTTTGAATCGGCAAAAGCCAAATTAAAAGAAGGAGAAACAGGCATCCTCATTATTGATGAAGCTGATGATTTGGCTACAAGCAGGTCACAAAATCAGGCGCATCATGAGGATCGCGCGGGATTGAATGTTTTAATCAAACAAATTGACGGTATTAAAAAGAGCAAAAAGAAGCTTGCCGTTATCATGATAACAAACCGGGTAAATGTTTTAGATCCGGCGGTCAGGAGAAGGACGGCGCTTCAACTTAACTTTCAGCGTCCGACGGGCAAAAAACTGGAAGCTGTTTTAGATATGCTTTTTAAAGGGGTAGTGCACACTAAACAGGATTTGAAAAAGCTGCTGGATTTTATCGGCGCAAAAGCAGTTCCTTACAGCTTCTCCGATTTAATACAAAGAGTAGGCAAACAAGCAGTTTATCATGCTATAGATCATGACAAGCCATTTACCCCGGATTTATATTACCAAATTCTGAGCATTACCGAACCAACACCGTTAATTATCGAATCTAAAATTGAAGAATTATGAACAATACACCAAAAGGCTTAATAATTATAAAGCACGAATTTTTCCAGCCAATAACTAACGAAGAGTGCATTGCTGCCTTGCCTGAAAATTGGAAAAGCCTTGACCGGCAATTTATATCAGTTGCTCCCGCTGCGTTAAGGCTGGAAAACTTATACGACACCGATCAGGTACAAATCGCGATGAACCAGCGAAAATTTTTTATAGAAAGCGTTGAGCCAAAACTAAGGGAGAATGCCGGATATAAAATATTGTATTTTGGTCTTGCCCCTATACCATTAGCGATTGACCTAGGTTACCAGTTTCATAATTTTCGGGATATTGAAGTATTCCAGTCACACCATGTACAAAAAACGTGGTACCAAACAAGCGACCACATCGCGACAGATACTTTCGAGTTAAAGGTAAACGGAGAACTTAACCCTAAACAGAAAGGTATTACTGAGGTGATGTTGAGATTGAGTGTTTCACATCGCGTTAAAAGCCAGGACACAGATGGGGTTATCGAAAATGCCGCAGAGATAGATATTGAATTGTCGCAACCTAACGAGGACAGCCTTGATAATAAAGATAAGTTAAACGAAATTGTAGAGACGTTTAAAAATGTACTCGACAACGTTTCGGATAACGAAAGTATCATACCTGTAATACACTTATTTGCCTCTGTTCCGACCGGCTTGGCTTTTTTAGCCGGTACTAAAATTAGCCCCAACATACACCCGCTAGTTCAAACCTATCAATACGATGCTACCAAAGAACCGAGATATACCAAGTCTGTCTTAATTAAAGGCGAGGCACGAAGCGAAGTGAAATGGACAGATGATGAATTAGCAGAAGGTATGCGTCTAAGGCAGCTTGCCAGTGATCAGCTAGATAACGAAATAAAAGATTTTTTGAAGAAGAATAAAAGCGATTCGCGCGGCCGGGCGTGGTATTTAGGTTTAATTCCAGAGCTTGACGATAAACTAATGGCCGACAAATTTTGGACCAATCTGCCCCCAATTAATGAGACAACGCTTAAAGATGATAGCATAGACCCTCAATCCGATGCCATTACTGATGGATTTACCTGGAAAAATAATATCTGGCACCTTAATAACGGGTTCTTCATTTCTTTAGGCAAACGGCTAGTGGATGATGTTAAACTTCAAAAAGCATATCGGTTATTTTTATTCCATGAAGGTTTGCATTATTACAGGCATAAATTAACATCATCTACCGTCAATAATATCGGAAGTTTCCCTAAGGTCTTAGAAACAGCAGACTATCAAGCGGATATTTATGGCTTGTTAAATGATTATGGATTTTCTGTTAAAGCTGGGTTGTCAATTTTCTCGATTAAACAATTTTTCTTAGACAGTATTGATGTTGCTACTGAAACCATGTGGGCATTTGATGATAACGGAGTCAATTTAGAAGAAATTCAGATCAGAAGGGTTAACCGTTATTTACTGTGGTACTGGCAATATGTAATGATTGAGAAATTTGGTTCTGATTTAAACGAAATTGTAAAGATTTTAGAGGATAAACCAGTTATCGAAATTAATGGGTTAAAAACCAAAGAATTAAACAACAGATTTTACTTTGACCTTAACAACAAAAACGCTCCTCATTTAGAAATAGCTATCTTTAAAAACAATGAGGTTTATCGTCATGGTAGCGCATCTAATTTACCGATTGAAAGTTTGATTGAAGGGTTCAAAAAAATGAATGGCGACTTAATAAAAGAAGTTTTAAGGGGATTTCGAGATGCATAAGACAGTACTAAAGTATTTTAAATAGTCAAGTTATTGATTGGGTTTTATTAGCTTTATCGTCCCCCTGAACAATCGATCGCTATGGATTTAGTTGCTGAAAATCACTTTTACGCCAAAAGAATCAGTGACGGTGCCGAGGTTTATATAGCCGAAGCATCGAGCGGAAGAGGCTACGCCTGTTTAGGATGTACCCGCGATATGCAGGCCGTAAAACATAAGTTAAGCGGTTATACCGATTTTTTCAGGCATGATGCCAAATATGTAGACCAGGGCAACAAATGCACGTTCTCTGATCACGTTTATCGTAAGGGTATTGCAATCTCTTCCTTATTATTGGAAAAACGGATCAAAGTTCCCGCTATCCGAAAATACAGTCCAACTGACCCGGATGCCGCTCCTATGGAAATAGAACCGGCCGGATTTATCAATGGCACAGAAGTTAAAGTAAATCTCATTTTTTATGAGGATGAAAATGGTGTCGTTAAGATGGCAGGGGCCATGCCCGAGGGCAACAATATTCTTTTATTTAAACCAGACTTAGTTTTTTTTAATAGCAAAAAACAACCTATACTATTAATCGAGATTGTTAAGAGTTTTAAAATAAATGACGACATCAAGGCAAACCTTAGACATCTCGGCATTAATACACTTCAAATTACCCTACCCAAAGAGTCGAGAGAAGCAATCTACGATTCACTATTTCAATCTGGAAGATCTAAATGGATTTATACAAATGAGCAACAATTTACCAAATATGTACAGCCTGCCTCGGGAGATTCTGGAGGAGCTGAACCATTTGATGAGGTCGAAAGAAAACTTCACGAGGAATCTGTCACGTGCAGAGTTAACCAAATTGCAAACCTCATACGGTCTATTAATAAATGCTATCAATCAGAACAATACCGAGAAATTGAGCAGCGACTTAGCGGAAAACTCGTTGAAACTCGAAGACTTGTTGAAACATACAGAAAACGAAGGAATCAACTTGAGGTTGAGCTTGGAGAAGAACTTGACCAACAATATCACAGCCAATTTGAAGAGCTCGCAATTAGACAAGGAGAACTTAGAAAAGAACAAATCCAGTTTTCAAACTACAAAACTGAACTGGAAACGAGGTATCGAACAAAAGCTGCAGAGCTTGAATACGAAGCAGCAACTTTTAGACTTGAAGAAATCGAAGTTGGAGAAGGAGAGCTCAGAATTACTAACGAAAAAGCAGCAGTTGACGCAGCTTTTGAAAGAGCAGGAAGAACAATTGCAGAGTGTGCAAGAGACCTTGAACTCGAATCTGAGGTGTGCCTTAGTAAACTGTCAGGAGAAACAGATCGAATTATTTTTGCAATCGACGAAAAAGCAGCAGCTGTCTATCAGCTACAACAAAGAGTTGACGATTTACCAAAGGAATTTGAAGGATTTCGAAGAGCAGCAGAACAAAAAATTACAAACGAAATCAACTCAATTCAACAACAAGAAGATGGATTACCGGACTCTTTTAGACAACAAGGAATTCAGCTTGAACATCGATTTGAAAATTTACGAGCAGGGGCTGTTGCTACCATTGAAAGAGAAGATCGCAGCGGGTCTTCCGCAATCTCAATTGGCATTAAAACACTATTTGATAGAAGGGCCAAGCTGGCGGATCTCGAACAGGTTGGAAGACTCCTTGAAAGTATTAAAAAAGGAGCTTATAAGGACTGGATATGATGAGCCAACGTATAGGCGACTATTCACACATTACAATAATTTATAGCGCTTTTGGACAACTGTTAGATGACAATCGCTTTTTAATAATGAGGGATAAAATGGACCATTAAATTGAAGATATAATGTTTTATAATTATAACGATCATACAACAGACATGGATCGGGGTACAATTGCATATATGAACTATTTTTTAAGTAAGTACGATTGTATCACCAGTTACCATCTGACCTCAGAGGATAAAAAGAAGGTCCTCGGTGCAAGAAAGTCTTTCTGTCGTTTCTGCAACAAAAAGAAACCTGAAGTTACGTTTAAAAAAGAGGCACACGTTATTCCGCATACTACCGGAAATCGGTGGCTTTTCAGTGATTATGAATGCGACGAATGTAACGCGTTTTTTGGTCGGTTTTTAGAAAACGATTTCGGCAATTTTATGCATTTGAATCATACTGTGTTTGATGTCAAAGGGAAGAACGGTCGCAGGAAATTCGTTCAAAAGAACGAAGGCCTTAGCATCATCAACGACGGTTCACTTGTCGACTGGAAAGGAGTGCCAGATGAGGATATAAATTACGATCAGAATGCCGGTATCTTGACCGTAAAGCAAAGAATGCCGGGATATGTACCGGTGGCGGTTTATAAAACATTAGTAAAGATCGCGCTCACTATCATGCCGGAGAAAGAGCTAGTTTACTTCGTCGATACACTGGAATGGATCAATGAGCGGTCACATACCGAAACCCGATTTCCCTTTGAAAAACTTTGGCTGATTTACGGTACTTTTCGCAATAATATTCGCTGGGATCAACTTTCAGTGGTACTGAGCAAAAGAAAAGATTCAGGTGAACTCAACCTTCCATACATGTTATTCAATCTCAGTTATGCCAATTTTGATTTCCAGTTGCCGATTCCATTGAGTAGCAAAGATATTACTATCGCGTTTGAGCCTAACGCAATCACTTATTTGCCGCACCTTTATGATCTGAAATTTGGTATGGGCAAAATGCACCTCGTTGGACAAAGCCTGCATGGCAGGGAAATTTATCGCGGCCAAGAAATGACTTTTACGATCAAAGACCTGGACGGGACGGGAACAATCAAATATATTCAGGAGGATGAGTCATTTTAATGAAGGACGCTGATCGGCTTGTTTTTTAAATTTGAGGTAGTAACAGAAACATAAAACCCATAAATATGGATGAAATTTATCGGTTTAGACGGATTGAGAATCTGCTTGGCAAGCACCGAGAACTAGAAAGACAGGAAATATATTTCGCGGCCCCTAACCAATTGAATGACCCGATGGAGGGGTACCGAGATATTTACTGGAAAGGGGATGTGATTGTCTGGGAGAACTTTTTAGTCAATTACCTACGTTGTGTCAGTCAAATCTTCTTTTTGTACCTGATAGTGGGTGAAAGTAAGAAATTGGAGAATAGTGACATCCCTTTATTTCCTTATGAGTTGCCAAAAGAAACGCCCCAGAGCCAGGAGTTGTTTGCGAGGATGAAAAAGACTTTTTTCAATTATGCTTATATTAAAAAACTACCGTCCGCACTAGCAAAGCAAAAATCTCATCTCCGACGCAGGGAATTACTACCTTACCTCGGCTTTGTTCAGCATTACGCCATCAATTCAGCATCAAACACTTATTTCAGGGCTGGTTTATGTCAGGAACGGCTATTCTACCACAGAGTAGAAGAAGTTGACATGGCCATTTCCAAAATATTTTCAATACCCAGTGTTATCAATCGGATAGAAAAAAAAGCATGCAGATATCGAGGGTTTAGCAGATAAATTATATTCTGTTGCAGATCAAATCCGAAAACAGTATGCACAAGTGATAAAATACACTGAAATGACCGATGAGCAGTTGAACTCAAACAAAAACTTCCTGCTGCTGGAATTACCGGAACGTTTCATGGATAAGCTGGAGACTTTAATGTATCCCAACTGGTATTCGGCGTCTTTTCTGGGTAATTGCACCAATTCAGCGATTTGGGGGCATTATGCTGAAAATCACCAGGGTATCTGTCTGGTCTTTTCCCCAGGGCTTTTTGAAGATAAACCATGCTTACACCTAAATACGGAGTATGGTTATAACAACGCAGGTGTGATGGTCGGAATGCGCCCGCATATCTTCCACCAAATGGAATACCATAATAAGCATGTAGAGATTGATTTTTTCAGATCGCTAGGTAGGGGCCCCACATATCAGTTGAATCGTATGTGGTACAAGAACAGAAAGGGGCAGCTTAGTATCTGCGCTGAGCACCTCAACGATAAAAATGAAGAGTGGCATCGCCATTACTGGGACAATTTTTATAAAGCAGCAACGGTCAAACTGGATGAATGGGCATATGAGGAGGAGTATCGATTGATCATTAACGATATGTTGCATGACTATTCGGTTCCGGCCAACCGCAAACTGGCTTATGATTTCAAGGAGTTGAAAGGAATCATTTTCGGGATGAAAACACCAGTCAGTGATAAACAGGCGATCATCAAGATCATTAAAGAAAAGTGCGAAAAAGCTAACAGAAGAATTTTTGATTTTTACGAGGCGTATTATGACCAAACAACGGGGAAGATCGCACGGTTCCCGCTTGATATTCTGAAGAATTGAATTTTAAAAATTAGGAACTTATTATATAAATTAGGAAGGTCATCAATATGAAGTTTTTTAGATTTAGATATGCTAATATAAAATCTTGTATTGCGCCTATTTTCGAGTTAGCCATCTTTCGCCTGTGGGTTAAATATTAATAGACAATGCGGTGCAACTAAAAATATTTGGCTAAATAGGTCCTATCTTTATCCGACTACCGTTAGTGCGGAAAGCATTATGTGCAGCTATTTATAATGTTATCAATAACCACAATAGCTTTGTCTCTTTTGCGTTCCCATGAAGACGTGTCCCCAGGCGTAAGTTTAAACTGTGTTTCAACTTTCTGCTTTAGTAAATTCCATTTCCTTGTATCATTAATTTTGAACCCTTGAGTGAGTGGGATAACACCCCTAATATTCCCAAAGTCAAAAGGGGGAATCAAGATTGGAATATGTTGGGTCGACATCACCCAGCTAGCGCCCATTTCACACAAACATATCGGACTGGAGTAAAAATTATTACTTAAAACAAATAGAACTAGAACAGAATCATTTATTTCGTTCTTAATAGTTTCAAGAAAATTTTCTCCTAAATTGATTCCGTATCCTTCAATTGAGCTGCAAAAAATCTGGTTACTGCCCAATCCAATATTTTCAAGTAGATCAATAATTTCTTCAACGATACGCGAGTCCGAAGATGCGTGACTAATAAATATTTTGCTCGGAGTATGATGATGATTTCTATCTATATAAGAGATTTCTTTATCATTTGCAGTTCCTTTTATCTCCAGAATATAATTGCTCAGTGATTTTACAAGTGAATCAAGGTCGCGGGTGAACATTTGAGCATGCTCGCGTGTAAAATCGCTACCTAAAGTCTGGTATCCCGGCTTATGAAAAAACCTAAGCTTTTTGAATTCTCTCAGCTCTATAGAATCAATGCCAAAAATTTGAATGAGGTTTTTTTCGACCTTTGTCTTCCATATTTTAAAATCTGGGTTGTTACTGCTTTTATCCTTGATTTTTGTTGAATCAGCTATTAAGGCTTTTAAGAGCTTGATTTTTTGATTGTCATCCATATCTTATAAATAATTGCTTTAACGCTGCTTTTCCCTTTAAGTAACAGCAGGAACGTTTACGGCATTGACAACGCTATACTTAATAAGAGAGGCAACATCCCCTCCGTTATTATTCCAAACAGGATGGACGGATCCCCAATAAAAATTATGGATATAACCGGAGCCATTGCTTATTTTTTCTTTAGAATACTGACCTGCGGATGTAAATAATCGGACCCAGTCATTCTTATCAATCAGTTTATCCGGAAATACGAAGATATGCCTGAATTCGTTTGACAATTGCCCGCTGGAGTTGAACGTACGGTCGACTATGGCATAGCCTCTTAGATTTAATGACTCGGTTGCCGTAAGCCAAACATACTCTTGACTCACCAATCGGCCGTTGATGACACTGTGAATTTTTAAACTCATATTATTAGGTGATTAATTGTTTGTTAACTAATTATAAATCGTCTTTATCATGGACAGGGGATTCAGGTGTATGATCGTCTTTTTTAGAGATAGCGCATATTCGACAACGTCGCCCGTACCTCCTAATCCTTTTGCTTTATCTCCATCCCATATCGCAAAAAGCACATCTGATTTATCAACTACATATTTACCGGCAGTGAGGAATGCTATTTCAGAAGGCTCCGTAAAGTCAAGTCTTTCGATTAGCTTGCATTTGGACAATAGTGAGAAATAACTGGTTTTATGACGGCCTTTAAATGTCTCCTCATAATGCATGCTCGGGATTACAGCGATCAAATCAATTTTCATTTGGAGTATAGTTTTTGCAAAAAGCTGATCTGCGCCTATGGCTAACGAGCTATTAGCAAACCTTACGTCTTTCATTTCTTTTATATCTCTTTCCAACTCGTTTTTGAGCCATTCAAGAATTATTCTACCTCTTAAGGTCTGATGGCCTGTGATACCTATATTCATATCTTCCCGTCTTTAGTGAGTTTCCAATAATATTTGCCTAAAGGGGTAAGCGAGCAGGACTTATTATTAATAGCAGCAAAATACATGTGTTCCTCATCTACTGGCAATAAAAGTCCGGTGCGATGAAGTCTTTGAAGCTCTAAGAATGTCGACTCGTTTTCATGCCCTTTAGGCTCTGCCTCCGGTTCGTATGAGGAGTCCAAAGGGAAGTTATAATCCGGTGTCGGAAATAATCCAGGAAGTCTCCTCAATGTCTCCAGAGCAATTTTGGGTTTACTCTTTCTGAGCGGAACCATGCTTGATATATTGGCTTTGAAAATTGGTCTTTGATCCCACGGACCTAAAAGTTTATCCGCAAATTCATAAATACCGGCAACAGAGACAAGGCCAAGCGTATCAGCGGCCCCCTCTTCTAAAGCCTCAACTACCATATCAGTAAAAATCCCTCCGGTTGGGCTCTCAAACGAAATCTGCGTTTTGTGGCTTGATGTAAGTATCGACACTCCTTCATTTAATACTGAGAGATTTTTGAGAAAAGCGACATTTCCGGCATCTCCGCTGAAACAACAATCCAGGATGATAACGACGTGCTTAGCTTTGGAATCATTTGCCTTTTCCATAAGAAATTCTAATTCTACTCCCATGTCTCCCGCATTTGCATCTTGGGTAACCAAGGAGGATTTTGTTTTTTTGCTCTGCTCACTTCCGTGCCCGGAAAAATAAAACAGAGTTACTTCGTTATCTGTACTAAATAACTCTATTATAGCGTCTTTCAATACAGATTTAGTCACAGTGGTATCAGATGAAATTAGTTTCCGACAGGAAAAGTTAGGCGAAGCGTCAAAATTTTTTGCTAAGATATTGGCTATCCGATTAGCATCAGGAATACAGGCTTTTAACGGACTAGTGGGATAATCATTAATCCCTATAATTAATGCTTTTCTCATATTCATTTCATTAATTTATTTTTACCTTCTCTCATACATTGATCAATAGCACTAGCTACCCCATCCCAGCTCCATTTAATTGTTCTGTTTCTAGCCAACCCCGTTGGTAGTGTTGTAGTGGAATCCGCACCACCCACATAAACCCCAAAGAAGGGAATGTTGTTAGCAGATGCAAAGCCAATTTCTTTAATGACTCCCAATGCTATACTTGTTTTTTTGCCGACAAGGATAATAGCAAGATGACACCTGTTAATTTTGTCATTGATTAAGGCTTCCCACTCTTTTTGAGGAAGCGTCTCTTTGCTAGACCAGTCTTGTATATCGAAAGGAGTATTTGAATTATATGCTTGCCCTACAAAAAGGTCTCTGTCGGTCTTATTGTTGTCGAAATCGAAGCTGATAAATGCTCTTGGATGTCCCATATTTATGTTCTTTAATAAGATTTGAATATTGAATTAAAAAAAGGATATAGATTGATACTTTGGATTAAAACCTCGAGCCCATTCATTAAGCTCAACATATGTATTGGCACTATCAATGGCCCACAACTTATCTTTGAATCGTAATAAATCATTAGGTTTCTGGACGTAAGGATAAAGCTTCAGGTATTCTGTCCTGGAAAAAGATGTAATTCGCGAACTGCCAGGAGCGACTGGCATTAACGCACACAGTTGGGTGTTTCCATCCACGTAACCCAATTCCCAGGGCATCCATTTAGACAGCGCCGCATTAGCTGAAATAGCGAGCAATAAGGTTTTGGATGCGCGGAGTCTTTTGCGAACAAGTTCCGCTGACTCTTTGGTGACGTTGTTTCTGTCAAGCTGAGGATCAACTATCCAGTCAACATAAACGGTAAATCCCATTTTGGTTAGTTCCAGGTACAGACCCTCCACTTCTTCCTTGTCCAGATAGCTATGACATAAAAATATATCAAAGCTTACGTGGGTGAGGTTGCGTTGTTCATTCAGTTTTATGCGCTCATTTGCTGTTTTATTGCGCGATAAATTTTTTAAATAATCACTTGTGTATAAAGCCATTTTAATTTGTTTTGAATGGCTCAAAGGTATTTTGAAAGTATTTTGGTAAAAACCTGATGTTAATAGGAGAAACCCTGAATATGTGAAAAAGTCGTTTTAAAGCTTGTATGTCTATAATTTACATGGATATTCTGACCTGATAAATCATTCCAGGTAAAAACATAAGATATACCTGATAAGGATTTTTCCTTATTCGTAACAGGAGAACCAATGTATTGCCTGGCCATTTATAGCTAAATCTGAATCTGTCGACCTCTTATAGCCCCCATTCTATTGATTTTGCACCCGTTCAGAGTGTAAACTTGCGGCTCATTTTAAACATTTAAAAATCAAAATTATGTTACAAGAAAATGCCGCGAGGCCCCTTCCTTATTTCTATGTAGGGACAACAATCACGAATGACCGTGTTGCAAGATTTTCAAACAATAAACATGCTTTATTGAGTGAACAATTAGGTAAACCGGATACCAAATCAGTATGGTATACCAAAGAACACATTGCGCAATTGTTAAGCGAAATGGAACATGCGGATGCCGGCGGCTTAAGGATTTACTTAGGCGAGTACGGCGAAGAAGAGAATTACAGCGGACAGTTATGTTTGCTTATGGTAATGACAAAAGACGAAGATAATTCAGGAGTACAATTGGATATAACTATCGAAGATGCTTCCGATTTTCAAGCGAGATCTATTGATAACAAGAAATCGAGAGATTTTAACGTTGGGTCTCCTTGCCCACCAATCTGCCCTGTCGGACCGGCATCTAAAAAATAATAGTATCTTAAGGTATGCTAAACTTTGTCATTTATATTTATCTAGTCCCTTTATCGCTAAGCGCTATATTTAGCATAAAGTCATTCAAAAATAAATGGGCAAAGCCCTACCGGCTATTTTCTATATTTTTAATTGTCACACTATTTACAGAACTTTTTGCAGTTAGTTGGGAATTATTCTTACACCAAACAGCGTACTGGGGTTACTCAAAATCAAACTTATGGATTTACAACCTTTATTTGATTCCCCAGTACCTGTTTTACTTCACATTTTATTCCTCTGTATTAGACAACCAATTTCTAAAACGAATCAGGACTGCGACGATAGTGATTTTCACCATTGGCGGCCTTTGCAATGTTGTTTTTATTCAATCGATACACCAACTTAATACATACACGATTATAGCGGGAAGCATTTTGGTTTTGATTGGCTCATTATCATATTTTAAACAGGAACTTGATAAAAAAGTACCTGCATTGGTTTCAAAGCATCCTCTTTTTTGGATAGCACTGGGAAGTTTTACTTTCCATACTGTAAGCTTGCCGTACTTCATTATGATTAATTATTTGAGCAAAGCCTATCTTCCTATGGCGATCTCATTATTTTATATATTATTGACCCTAAATACACTTATGTATTTACTTTACTTAATTGCTTTTTTATGCAACAATCCATCTCACAGGAAGCAGCCTTGACTATAATAATATCTACGGTGTTATTGCTTCTCTTCGTTTGCTTGCTTACCTACTTTTTCTTTCAGCAGCAAAAAAAAAGGTTTTTGCACCAGCAGGAAGTTTTTGAACTCCGAGAATCGTTTAACCAAATTATATTGCAATCAAAGCTTGAAATTCAAGAACGGACATTAGATCATATTGCAAAAGAATTGCATGCTAATTTTAGTCATCTTGTATCGTTGATTAACATCAATCTCTCCGCTATTCTTGCTGAAAGCTCCGGTGACGTTAAGGAACATATCAGCGAGACAAAGCTGCTTTCAAAACAATTGATGAGTGAAATCAAAGCGCTAAGTGTATCTTTAAATTCTGACTATATTATGAAAGCCGGGTTTCATAAAACAATTGAGAATGAGTTACAGCATTTAGAGAAGACACGAAAATATCAAGTATTATATACGCAAAGTGGTGTGCCATATCGTCTGCCTTCAGGTCAGGAAATCGTTCTTTTTCGCCTATGTCAAGAGATATTAAATAATGTAGTTAAGCATTCACAAGCTAAAACAGTAGATGTAGTGCTTCAATATTCGGAAGTCTCACTCGCTATCCAGATTAAAGACGACGGAATTGGTTTCGATATTGAAACTGTAAAAGAACGAAGCATTGAAAGGGAAAGTACGGGGTTACTAAACATTGCAGGAAGGGCAAAACTTATTAACGCTACCCTTAATATTCAAAGCAGTCCAGGTAATGGGACCTTAGTTGAAGTTACTATTCCAATAGAAAATTTATAAACCATGTCATATCGCAAACCTCCAATAAAAATCGGACTAGTAGATGATCATAATCTTTTTCGTAAAGGATTAATCACGCTTATTAAACTTGCTGACAAAGAGAATTATCTGGTAGTACTTGAAGCAGAGAGTGGGAAAGATATGATGAAAAAAATTGATAAGAAGGCATTACCTGACATTTTGATATTGGATATTGATATGCCAGACATGGATGGTTTTGAAGCAATGGCGTGGCTCAAGATACACTATCCTCAAATTGCCGTTCTTGTAATTTCAATGGTAACAACAGAAGAAGCAATTGTCCGCATGCTGCGTTTAGGTGTTAAGGGATATCTATCAAAAGATATCGAAGTAGAAGATATTCATCAAGCTTTGCAGGCCATCAGTTCCAAGGGATATTACTATACAGATTTTGTTACCGGAAAGTTGATTGATTCTCTCCAAAGTGACCATTCCGAAAAGAATGAAAACGATGCAATGTCAGAGAATATCGTTTGGAAAAAACTTAACGAAAATGAGAGAAAATTCATCAAACTTGCCTGTTCTGATCTGACTTATGAAAAAATAGCTGAGAAGATGTTTTTAAGTCCAAAAACGGTAGACGGGTATAGAAGTGGAATCTTTAATAGATTCAATATTAAAAATCGCCCTGGACTGATTTTATTTGCACTCAAAAATCAACTATTCAAAATAGAGGAAATTGGCAGCGATTGTTGAGATAGTGAAACTCATAAGATATTGGCGGAGTAATTATAAGAGTTTATGACAGAAAGTTATGCCAAGGGCATTTTGGATCCCGATATCATCCATGCTTAAGTTGAGGGTGCTATTCCCATGGTCCTAACCGCTGCTACTATCCATGAAATTATCTAATTCCAGGATCAATGATTGCCGTTGGTGGAGGTACAATAGAGGATAATGCAAATGCCGGCGATATCGGTGAACCAGGCCTTCCACCTTTGCCCCTGCATTAACGGAGGCTTTGTTTTGCCTTACAGTACAGTAAAACTTATACGGAAATTTCCATTTGATATGGCAATAGTATAAAATTAAGGTATTGAAAAGGTTTGAGATATTAAAGAGGACGTTTGCTCAAATGCGATTTATTTTCATCGTATTTTATAAATCCTTACCTTTATAAATATTAAAGATTTGCATCAAAAAAGAAAAATAGTGAGTTGCTGGTGAGTTGAGACAGCGAAACACTATAAGATATTGAAAAAAAGACCAATAGGCGGTTCAAAATATTCCCCTACGGGCTACTGATAAATAACTTGCTGATTTTCAGCAAGTTATTTTCATTTTAGGCCTTCCGTGAAAAATCGAACCTAAATTTTTAGCTATAAAAACAGCCGTTTTAAGCATAAAATCGCCTCATTTTCCGGTATCATTAATCAAATCTTTCAAACACGCCCAAAATTTACTTGCGTCTTTTCTGACGTGTTTTTATTAAAAAAAGACGTCTCGATATCGTTGTAAACAACTGTAAGAAAGGTGTTTACAACGGTTGGGTTATAAATTACATCTTTCCGCATTAATTAACCCTAATTCATTATAAAATGCTGGAAAAAAGCTTCGGATTGTTTTACTTCTTAAAGCAACCAAAAACCTCAAAAAGACCTAACCACTATGTTTATTTAAGAATCACAGTGAATGGCATATGTCGTGATATTTCAATAAAGAGGAATTGGCAAACCGGTAGATGGGATCAATCTACTGGGCGTGCAGTTGGTACAAAGCTGGATGCTAAAAATCTAAATGCCTATATAGAAACCCTATCTGCCAAAGTTTATCAAGCCAAATTATCATTGATTGAAAATGACAAACAAATCACAGCAGAGTCTTTGAAAAACGCGATCACAGGCCAGGGAGATGAAACAAAGATGCTACTTCAACTTATTGTAAAACACAATAAAAAAATCGAAGCATTAATAGGTAATGGTTATTCTCTGGCCACTCTAAAACGATACCGGACTATTCATCAGCATACGAAAAACTTCATCAAGTGGAAGTATGGAACAGACGATTACAATATTAGTGACCTTAATTACGAGTTTGCAAGTGAATATGTTTTCTGGTTAAGAGCTTTCAAAAACTGCGCGAATAATTCAGTGATTAAATACTTTAGTAACCTAAAGAAGATAGTAATTGAGTGTGTAAGAAAAGGTTGGTTGAAGAGTGATCCATTTATAGAGCTTAGATTAATTAAGGATGATGTAGTGAGAGCTGCGATAACGAAAGATGAACTGAACAGAATTACTAATAAAACCTTTATTACGGACCGGCTAAATAATGTCAAGGACATCTTCTTATTTAGCTGTTACACTGGGCTTGCTTATGTTGACATTAGTAATCTGCGAAGATCGCAAATCATAAAGGGCATTGATGATATCCCGTGGATTAATATTCAAAGACAAAAAACCG
The DNA here is from genome assembly GCF_059567985.1 of Mucilaginibacter sp. BGA-UO-ETr-C110. NCBI lineage: Bacteria > Pseudomonadati > Bacteroidota > Sphingobacteriia > Sphingobacteriales > Sphingobacteriaceae > Mucilaginibacter > Mucilaginibacter sp. BGA-UO-ETr-C110. Next base: position 5,123,468 of record NZ_JCAQPB010000002.1, on the reverse strand, counting down.
GAACTCCTTCTCGATTGCCGCTATTACCTGTCGCTTTAGAAATCATGAATAAATACAAAGACCACCCTAAATGTATTGATGAGAACTATGTTCTGCCAGTTTTAACTAATCAAAAAATGAATGCCTATCTAAAAGAAATCGCAGACATCTGTGAAATTACAACGAACCTAACATTTCATATAGCGCGTCACACTTTTGCTACTACAATAACTTTAAATAATGGGGTACCTATCGAGACCGTATCTAAAATGCTTGGTCATAAATCCTTGCAGCAAACGCAGCATTACGCGAAGATTCTTGATAGTAAAGTTAGTGAGGATATGAATAAGCTAAAAGAAAAACTCTCCACGTTTTAAAGCTGTCCATAAGATGAGCGTTACCCAATGCTCATCTTATGGATGGTTACTAAGCATTTTAATTTTTTTAGCCAATTGGATTATTGTAAGATAATGTCCGTCAAATTTAGAATGTAGCATTCTATGGCAATTAGCACAAACCAATGCTAGGTCTTCTAATCTTGTTTCTCTTACTCCAGCTTCTCCTATTGGACTTAAATGATGACATTCAATAAAATTAGCGCCATATATTTGAGCAAAGGAAAATTTGCAAACCTCACAATGTAAAGCATTGTTTTTGATCGCCAACCTTTTTTTCTCTTTAACTATTTCGCGGTTTCTTTCTTTTACCAAGTGGGAAACAAGCCGCAATTCCCCTTCTGTCACAGAGAGTTCAGGATTGGATACCCCCAATTCATTAATTAACGCGGCAGTAACTGCGACTGATGGCTGTTCGGTTTGAATAAAATATGGAGAGAATCTTTGCCATATATCAAATCGCAGCTCATCAACATTACTGATCCGTTTAATGTTGTCAATCTTACAGGCATTCCCTTGTGTAACTCCACTTAATTTTAACAGGTTCCACAGGGTTGAGGAAACAGGAATAAAACTATTTCTATCCGTTTTTGCTATAATTCTAACTTTTCTACCATAACGAAAATTTGGTCGGGTTTCATCGTGAAGCTTGTCGTCTACTGGTGTTACCAAGTGGGTAAATGCCGGCGTACCATTTATTTTTTGATAAATCAATATTAACTCACCAACTGCCGGACTTAAAACATTTCCTTTATGATGGGTTGGGAAGTGTAAAATAAATTCGTCTTCGATTTGCTCTAAATAAGCTTGACCATCAATTGAATTGGTGACATTTTTGAACCAAACAATATCAGTAGGAGTATAAACTTTCGACACATTTTCAGCAACCTTTTTTACGGCTAATTTTTCTTCCTCATTGACATATATCTCCCATACTCCGTGAATAATAGGATCATATTTAACTACGCGACCTCTCCCAATTGTAAATAACAAATCGTACGGTGAGTTAGAGTTGGTTAACCGTGGTTTGCTATTTTCGGGATAGTGAATTCTTGAGTTATGATTTACAGTTAAAACCTGGATTTGATCGGTCACCGTCAGAGGATTAATAGAATCCCAATTTCTACTAATATAATTCTTAATGTCTGTATATGAAATTTCACCATTGAGATTGTCAACTGCTGATTTAATCATTTGCCATACATAAGGTTTTCTCATAAAATGGAACTATAAAGGATCATACGGCACTTAATTTGCTTTCAAATGCAGGTATAGAAAATAAGAAATTGAAATACACATACCGTAATATACCCAAAGGAGAAATTTCAATCATAAAGGATGAGTCTTCTTTCATTTCATTTTTAAATACCTTAAAATTGGTACCCTTGTTTAGCTCTCTTTTATACCTTATTTGAAGTTCTTCAAACCATTGCGTTTGATATATTTTTATATTTTCAGTGTATCGCCGTTTTATTTTAAAAATATCATCCCATGTTGTCAATCTTGCATCCGTTTTTCCAGCTAATTTTATTGCATATTCCCAATTAATGTCTGTGAGAAGCGTTTTCAAATTTTTGGCATTGTATTTTTCTTTGGGAATAATTACAATAGAGAGGTTACCGCTTTTATATTTCACATCGTAAGGATGTAACACTTTGCGTCTCTTGTTTTTTACATAAAGCGTATCATTATCTTTTTTTTCATCGCTATTGCATTCATGACATATAGGAAATAGGTTTTGGAAATTTATAGAGACAAAAGGATACATTGCTTTGGGAATGAAATGATCGTAAGCATTTCTATTAATACTCCCTGAAGGTTTTAGTTTGTTCAAACCACAAAAGGGACAAATCAGGGCTCGTTGATGAACTGGATTTACAAAAGCGGTGAAATGATTCAGTACTGTACCGAATTTTTTTTCAATCAAGATATTTTGCGGATAGTCTTCCCACAGCATGGTGAGGAAGTCTTTCAAGAGCTTACGAAACTCGTCATTTTTAATTTTGTCAAACTTAACGGCATTAAGTTTAATGTCCTTGCATAACTTTTGTACTTGGCAATTACTATAAAAGGCTGTTTTTATAACTTCCTTTTCGCTTGCCTTTAGTAAAAAATATTTCTCTGTAATCGCACTAAGATTTGACTTTAAAGAAACGGAAGACTTATTTACCAATTTTATAAAGTCGCTATTCAATAATATTTTCTCATCAAAACTCTTAGGGGCATGCTTGAATAATTGCTCGAAGAAATAAGCAATTTCTTTATGGAAGCCTTCAATAGAATATCGAAGATATTTGTAGGTATAGATCATTTTTTAGTATTTATTTCCTTTTCTACCTGTCGAATGAAACTATATAGATCGAATTTTTCTATTGATTCACCAAAGTCAATAAGGTAGTTCTTTACTTCATTAATCTTCTTTTGTATTCTTTCTGTTTTAGATTTAAGCCTACCTGAATTAAGCAGTTCCATAAATTCTCTGCGCCACTCATCCATATCGAAATTTGACAAATCCGAAATAGAAATTTTTCGGTCAAATATTTCTTGCAATAACAAGCCTACCGAAGCTCCATAAGTTTCAATTTTGGGATTGATGTAGGTAACCGTACCTTCAACTTTATCAAATTTGTATACGTCTTCTTTTTGGCTGTCGGAAATAACAAAAGGCGAGTGAGTGGTGATAATTATCTCTTGTCTTCGAACTGTTTCAGGAAGAGTAACGTTTTCCTTAATGGGTTTCCCCTTATTATCTTTAACAGTGTTACCATTAATATCCAGTTTTATTCTTTCTTTTGAAATGAAGGATTTAGCCGTAACATAATTCAGCATTTCTATCATTTTAGCTCTCCATTTGGGATTGAAATGCGTATCGGGTTCATCCATTAGAAAAAGACACCCTTCTTGTTCCATCATTAACACTGTGCCCACAACTTCGTTAAATTGGTGTTCACCATCAGATAAACCTTTGTAATAAATCTGTCGTTCCTTAGCCTCCTGGGTGCGTTTTGTAATCAGTATTTGTTCTAATCGAAATACTAGACGAGATGGATCACCTTTAGGAAGTTCATCTGAGAAATTAAAATGTTTATGTACTCGAAGCATTAAACCTCGCGTGTCTTTTCTTACAAGATGGAGGTTTAAAATATCTAGTTCATAAAAGACTTTGAAAAGATTAAAAGCGCTTGTAAAATGAAAGCGAAATGCCTCTTTTGTCGATTCTGTAACAAAGTAGTCAAGTACTAATAAGTCTTCTTTATTTTCTTGTCGTCTTGTCCAACTGGTTGCACAAAGTTTCAATTTTTGTAAATGAATCATCAACCTGTTGCTCACTGGAATCGCTTTTTTGTAAGCATCTACCAGGTTTATTGTGATCCGAAATGATTTGAGACCGCTTATATTTAGAACGTCCATTAAATACTCCAGCTTTTGACTTGATGCCAACAGCATGTTTGCAATAAAAATGGAAAAATTGTTACTGTAGTCCAGAAAATAAAGTCGATTTTCTTCCGCTATTTCGCTGGTATCTAATTGTTTATTGTCAGCAAATTCCTTGAAATAATGATATTTTATTTTGTAATAAGGATTGCTTAATAGCTCGTTCTGCCCCGAAGTATATGCAATGATTCTCTTAGGTAATAATAGATTTGTATTGTGATTTATTTCAACATTATTAGTGTCTTCTTTTTTTCTTAACGAATATACTGGAGTTTCACCTAATTGTTTGGTTATACGTATATGCAAATAGTTATCATTAAGAAGCTCTATACATCTGTTTTGCCACTCAGTTGTTATAACCTTTTCGATTTCATCATTAAATATCGATCTAAAATCGTCTCTAGAATATTGAGTTAGCGAAAGATTATTAGTAATATATAGTTCTGCTGCATTTTCTAATTCATTTTGGAAAAGAGAATATACTTTAGCACCGTCAGCGGGTAATAAATATTCTATTTCATAGCCAATATTTCTCCCTCGTTTTTCTGTGTTACTGACTGTAGAAAGATTACATATTTCGAGATGGTAAAATATTTCAGAGAACAATTCCAAAAAATTGGATTTGCCGCTGCCGTTAAGACCTGCAAAAACCTTCGTTGATAATCTGTCCTCTCGGTATGATTTATTAAACTCATACAGCTTATTGGCTGTGAGGCTACGAAATGGTTCTCCCAATATTTTTACAGATAAGATTTTCATGTTGTTTCGATGCTGAAATAAATGCCAGATATTTCGTCCTTTGAAAAATCCTTTATTAATTGTGCATCTTCATTGGTTAGAGTAATTTTAAAATCCTGATTATTTGCGTTGTAAAAATGTTGCTGTATTTTGAGAAAAGGCGTTTCTCCATTCAGTGCGTTGTATAAAAATTTCTTCAAATCCTCTTTTGAGGTGAGAGGTGGGTTCCTTTTAATCTCTTCAGAGGAATAATAATCCAGTTTATTAAAATGCTCCTTTAATAAAAATCGATGCAACATTTCGTTATTAAAATGGTATCCGACATACTTTGCTTTTATCCAATTGGCTTTTGTTTCTGCGGCAACGTCATCCCACGATAATTCTCCCTTCGCATGTTGCTCTGTTGCTTGTTTATAAGATTTTTTAATTTCTTTCGGTGCACTATCATTTAACGGTACTCCGACTTGCGGTACTTCAGCTGTACTTACATTTTTTTCCAAAAAAGCCACCAAATCATCCTTGTCAATAGGTATCCTACTTATATCCAATATTCCTTTAAAAGCAAGTTGGCATAGCGAAGCAAACATATTCTCCAATTCCAGTAAACTTTTTTTAAACTCAGCTCTAAGCTGCTCAGTTTTCTCTACTATTTCTGCAAATTTCCCTTGAACTGAAATCGAAGGTTTTATTATTTTATATTGAGAAAAGAAATTGGTTGGCACTCTTTTTTGTCCTGCTGAACCGACCATATTTTTTTCTGCTATCTTCCGAAATGAATTTTGCATCGTTAGATAATAGAGCCATTCAGCGGTCGAAATCCCTGGAATAGGTCTCAAAACATGAAACTCAGTCGTTCCAAAGCCAATGTTATTGATTAATTTTTTTGCAATTGCTCCTTTCCCATTTTCCATGCTTGGAGTAATTTTAGCAAAAACAACATCCTCGTTTCTAAAGTAAGTAAAGCCGTTCCAAACTTCACTTAACTTTTTTGAAACCAGTGTATCGATATCACCGCTGTCTGAAACACTTGCCATTGATACAAAGGATACTTGAGCGCTCTTATCTATATAACTGATCTCAGATTTTTTTGGATTAACTTCACATACTTGAGATAACGGCACTTTTTCCCCGTCCAATTGTCCGAAAAAATACAAGAAAGTATTTTTTATAAAATCATTCAGAAGGTTGATACTTTCCTTTCTTTGCAGTATCAACATTTCGATCTTGCTTAATACGCTCGATATGCGAATCTGATCTTCAATGCTTTCTGGAACAGGTATTTCAAATTTTTCAAAAACATTTTTGGATAGCTCTTTGAAGGTTGTACCTGTTCCCAAATAATCAATTCTTTTTGAGAAATATTTTAATGTATAATAAATATACAATGGGTAATAGCCTTCAAACAATTGTAAACTTTTAAATCCTTGATTGGTAGCTACATCAATATTGGCAATTGCGACTAATCCTATAGGGGCTCTGGACGTGAATAAAATACTGCCTTTGGGTAATATAGTTGTGGAACAAGCCTTAAGTCCAGGCCCAGTTATTTTTCGTTCTGTGTCATTCAAATAAGGAGTGTCAAGTTTATTAATTTCCCGAGGTGTTACCCAAGGAATATTACCATTCCAAAATTCACTGACATTGGTATCAGGAGTTGAACCGGAAACGATCTTACCTATGTCTTTTATCTTTAATAATCTCATTTGAAGAATGTTTCTATCTCTTTAATTTTCTTTTGTATATCGTTTTCCAACTCTGATATTTTCTTAATAATCAAACCTGGTTCTTGATAGACTACATCCTCATACACTTCAATTTTATATTTATTTATGCTTAAATCATATCCGTTACTAACTATTTCCTCCTTAGGTATTAGAAAGTGCTGTAATGTGCGGTCTGTATTTTTCTTTTTCTTATGATATTCTTTATAAATTGAATGCAAATCTCCAAAATCTCTTTCTCCATTTTTTAGTTTTATTTCAGCCCTTTTATCATCAAGAGTTCTTCCATCGCCTTTCATTTCATAAAACCAAACATTGTTGGTCTCGCCACCCTTTGTAAAAACAAGAATGGCAGTAGCCACGCCTGCATAAGGCCGAAACACTCCACTAGGCATACCAATTACAGCTTTCAGTTCACATTTATCGAGCAATATCTTTCGTATCTCAATAAAAGCTTTTCCGCTGCTAAATAATACGCCTTGCGGCACTACAACTCCAGCAGTTCCGCCTAAACGAAGCATTTTGTAAATTCTCTCCAAAAAGAGCAACTCACTTTTGGTTGTATTTAGGGTAAATGTTTCATTTAAATCTCCAGTATCTATGCTACCCGTAAACGGGGGGTTAGCCATTATTAAGTCATAGGTATTATCTTCGTTATAGTTTTTACTTAAAGTATCTTTATAATCAATTTGCGGCTTTGAAATACCATGCATCATTAAATTCATTAAGCCAATTCTTATCATTGTCGGATCAATATCAAAACCATAGAAAGTTTCTTCTTCTAAAGTTTTTCTAGCATTTTCGTCAACTAGCATGTCTGCTAATGTGCCGCGAATAAAACCGTTTTCATCCTTTTCAAGGTAGGGCTTACTGGTAAGTTGGGTAATAATATATTTATAGGCTCCTAATAAAAAACCCGCAGTTCCACTTGTTGGATCTGCAATCTTTTGGCCCAATTGTGGCTGAAGAAGTTCAGCCATTAACTCTATTATATGGGTTGGGGTTCTAAATTGACCATTTTTACCGGCCGAGTTCAGCTCACTTAATAAATATTCATAGAAATCTCCTTGTGCATCGATGAACCGATTCTCCGTCTGAAGGTCTTTATAAATCTCATCTATTGTACGAGTAGCTTCTTGTAATAATCTGCCACTTGGAATAAGAAAAGCTGCATTGGCCATGTGCTTTGTAAAGTAAGAGTTACTGTCATCTAACTCTTTTATAAAGGGAAAGACTTTTGTTTGCATATGAATAAGCATTTCATCTGATGGCAAACTTGTAAAGTTACTCCACCGTAAATCTTCCTTATCGACTGCATTTTCTTCTTTAGTTTTGTCCACTCCTGGTGGAAAATATTTGCCGTTGAAAATGGACATATATTTTTCACCTAAAAAATCAGCATTGCTAAGTTTTCTTTGATCATTATCATCCAATTGTTTCATAAAAAGCAGATAAGTAATCTGCTCAATAGCGTTTAACGGATTGGATATTCCTCCACTCCAAAACCTATTCCATAATTCGCGTACTTTATTTTTTAATGAGTCTGTAATCATTCTAATTATATCTTAAATTATCTTTTGCTTGGGACCAGTAAATCTCTGATATCTATATTTAAAATTTTTGCTATTTTATTCAATACCTCAAGACTTGGCTGCCTTCGGTTTTTAGCGTAGGAATTAACCATGTTATAACTTTTGCCAAGTTCTTCAGCCAACCAAGTTTGTTTGATTCCTTTTTCTTCCAACACTTCTTTGATGCGGTTCATTATGTAACTTTATCAGGGGGTAAATGTATAGTATTAGCGGAAGAATATATCACAATGTGAGATGTTTTTATGCAAGATAATAATCACTTTCGTTCAAGTGAGTTATAGAAGCAATAGCAAATGATGGTCATATCGTTGTTTTGATGCTGGAAATTATTCTTTCTATTCGTCTTCGACCAGTAAAAAACAATCAGACAATTTGTATCTTTGTATTGATATGGAAATGCAATTGCTCTTGAACATGATGTAAGATTGTGACGCAGGCAAAAGGCTTTCGATAATGCAAAAAGGTTCTTTAGTTAAAAGTATTAGACTGGTTGCGTCATTCGTGGCACCCGGTTTAAGATAAAAAGCAAGTGGTTGATATACAGCGCCTTATTCGTAAGGTTCATATCCCCTACGGGCTACAAAGCCGCTTTACGAAAGTAAAGCGGCTTTTTTGTTGGGCTTGTTTGACCAATTTAGGTTATTGAATGTCCAGCTATATTAATGTCCTATTTTAGTTAACAATATTGCCACTGAATCTGGTTTTGCTAAGAATGCAGAGTGGCTTGTGTTTAATTGATATACTGTTTTTACGCCGGCTGTAGCAATCATGCGGTTTTGCAAGGCTGGCGATACCACGTGATCTTGCAAGGTTTTGATGTAAACCTTCTCAACAGAACCGAAATTGGCAGCAGTCAATGTCACTGGATTCGTAAATGGAATTGCTGGTTCAGGACGGTAATTTTGTAAAACAAGATTTTGTACCTGAGCAGAACCATCCTGGATAAAGACATTCACAATCTGATCGTGTAGTACATCAAGGGTTCCGTTAGCATTTTGCGTAAGTATGGGAACTTTATTAACTGAGTCACCAAGTGCTGAGCCGGCATCGGTACCAGCAAGAGCAAGTAAGGATTGGCCGGAAGATGGCAGATAGGCTGCGAGATAGACAAGTTTTTCAATTTTTGAAGGATTTTGCTCGGCAACAGCAGAAATAATCATACCGCCCAAACTATGGCCTACCAGGATAACTTTGCCGTTTATCTTTGACATAGCATCAAGCACTTTGTCCCTGTATGTGTTTAAGGTTAATGTTGAAGGAACAGTATTATCGCTGCCGTGGCCCGGGAGTTCTACAACAGTCACATTGTTGCCTTCATTAATAAGTTTGGCTTTTACCGCGTCCCATACATAAGGAGCCTGCCATGCACCGTGTACCAGTACATAATTTTTAGCAAGTGGTTTTACTTCATCATTCTTTTTTGAACAAGATGAAAACATAATAGTGGCTGTAGCTACAGAAAGTAAGATTATTATAAGTTTTTTCATGATTTGAGATGCCTAATTGTTTAGGACATGACAAACATCCGATTATGCGCCCTGGATAAGTTTAACCCAGGTTAAAATCGAAAAATAGTAGAAAGTCGCAAAAACGGGTATCTTATAAAGCAACCAACACAACAATTAATCAGTAATAATGATATCTATTGACCACGACGCGTCTTCGTATTCGATATTATTAAAATTGATATTTTTATAGCATGTTAGAGAACCAAACAGAAATAGATTTACTCCGAACGATTTTAGGATCTGCCGGTATGAAACCGGAAGCATTTGACTTATCATTGCCTCACTGGAAATTAAAACAGTATAAAAAAGGTGAGTTTTATAACGAGTATAAAAATGTTTGTAAGCACCTCGGGTTTGTTATCAACGGCGTGTTTAGGATCTATCGGGTAAATAACGATACAGGTGAAGAAAAGAATATGCTGTTTTTTACTGATCACCAATTTGTAGCATCTTATAAAAGCTTTTTAGCCCAGACAGCTTGTGATTATTATACTGAAGCGATGGTTGATTCGCTAATATTATATATACATATCGATCACCTGAATGAACTTTATGCGCAATCACACCCGTGGGAACGGTTTGGAAGGATAGTTGCCGAAACGGCTTTTCACGAGGTTATGGTTAATACCGAAGGCTTCTTATTTAAAACGCCGGAAGACCGTTACCGGGAAATGATGGAAAAACATCCGAATATTTTTAATGCGGTACCACTTTATCATATCGCCTCTTATCTGGGCATCCAGGGGCCATCGCTAAGCCGTATTCGTAAAAGAATGGTTGGAAGATAAAACTCGTTAACCAGCCATCAGGTTCTGAATTGTTAAAATCCTCTAAAAAACTTTTTTTAGAGGATTTTCGATTTTAACCTGGGTTAAACTTATTGCAGCGGCATAGCCCGATGTTTGTCATGTCCTAAACAATTAGGCATTAAACAAACATGAAAACAGCAATAATAATGATGGCAATGAGCGTATTAGGTTTTACTGCACAAGCCCAAAAAGCAACCAACAAAAATTCTAAAACTATTGTACTTGTTCACGGAGCCTGGTCAGATGCCTCTTCATGGGATGCAGTAACCCCTTTATTAAAGGCCCAGGGTGAAGAAGTGATCAATGTTAACCTTGCAGGTCACGGAAAAGATACTACCTCATTTGCCGGTATCACCTTTCAGACTTATGTTGACCAGGTAAAAGCAGCTATCGGCACGCGTACTAATGTAATTTTGGTGGGACATAGTTTTGCCGGACTGGTGATCAGCCAGGTAGCTGAAGAAGTTCCCGCACAAATTAAAGAACTGATCTTCCTTGCAGCAGCGCTTCCACATGATGGCGACAGCCTTTTAGGACTTGCAAAAGGGGATCCGGCTTCTCATATCGGAAAATCCCTTACTATCGATCAGGAGCACGGTGCAGCAATCATCGCGAAAGATGCCGTAGCCGATATCTTTGCTGCCGATGCACCTCAGCAAGTTCAGGAATATATCGCCGCTAACATTAAACCAGAGCCGCTGGCACCCCTTGCCACACCAGTTCACCTGACTGAGAAATTTTTTGGTAGCATTAAGAAAGTCTATATCCATACGGTTAATGACCATGCGATCAGCTATCCTGCACAACAATATATGGTAAAAAACAGTAAAGTAGCTAAAGTATATACTCTGCCAAGCAGCCACACACCATTCATTTCTATGCCGGATAAACTGGCTGCAATCCTTATCGCTGAAAGCAAATAACAAATCTGTAAACATCAAACAATAAATTTTTAACTCATAAATCAAAATATCATGAAACGTATAGCAAAAGCACATTGGAACGGTACTTTACAAGAAGGCACAGGAGAAATCAGCACACAAAGCACTGTGCTTAATCAAACACAATATTCATTTAAGACCCGCTTTGCCGATGGCATCGGCACTAACCCTGAAGAACTGATCGCCGCCGCACATGCAGGTTGTTTTTCTATGGCCCTTAGCGCAACATTAGCACATCACAACATCACTGCAGGCGACATTTTTACTACAGCAACAGTAGATCTTGATATGCAGGCATTAAGCATTACAGGTATTCATTTGGATTTACAGGCCAGTGTAATTGAAGGTGTAGATGAAGCAACATTTACTGAAATTGCTGAAGGCGCAAAGGCGCATTGCATTGTCTCCAAAGCATTAAGCGTTCCAATCACATTAAGCGTTGTTTACGCTTAACCTAATCTGAAGCATCAGGTACATGCTATCCTAAACTCATCGGCGTTTCCGGTGAGTTTTTTGTTTTGACAATTGCCAAAACAATCGGCCTTTAAACCCTATTGAGTGGTCAATGTATCGTCATTGATCGCCGACGCAAGCCCTAAATCATTCTCAAAAAAGTTCAGGCTTTGTAAGTTATCGGCTACTGAGCCGCTTTACGAAAGTAGAGCGGCTTTTTTTATTGGGTTTCTTTGACTAATTTGGGGTTGCGGTGATAGCACTGCACCATAGGCTATAATATGCTATCTTTCCAAATGCAGCACCAAGAATTTGAACCTCCTGAAGAGCTAAGGGATACCATAAAATGTTTTTGGTATAACAGAAGAGAATCTGGAGAACAACAATCGAGTTTTGAGGTAGTCCCTGATGGCTACGCTGAAATTATTTTTCATTTTGGAGGTGACTGTAGTATTTTTTACAATGGCGGCTTGCAGCCATTGCCATCACCGTTTATGATGGGGCTGCTCAATCAGCCTGTTCATTTTTACACAAAAAACCGGTTAGAGATCATTGCTATCAGGTGCTTTCCCTGGACCGTGTTCGATTTGCTCGGACTACCGGCAGGTAAAGAGGGTGCGCACATATTTGAGCATCCTATAGCCCAGCTTCAACCCATATTGAATAAGTGGATTCAGGCCGGCAGAATAGATGAAGCGCTGGCCCAGGTAAAACAGTATTTCCTGAATACACGGTTGGGGGTTTCTACCAGCAGTATGCTATTCAAAGCGGGAGTTGCTATGCGGCAAGCAAACGGTACCATGCCGGTAAGCCAGGTAGCGGCGGCGGCTCATGCTACGGTTCGTACACTGGAAAGAAACTTCAAGCAATCTTCTGGCTATACAGTTAAAGATGTATCGGCTCTGATGCGCTTTGAGCAGGTGCGAAACCAATTATGGCTTGATCCCAATACCAACATTGCCGGCTTAGCGCATGAGCTGGGCTATACAGATCAATCCCACCTTAGCAGGGAATTCAAACGCTACAGCGGCACTACACCAGCAGCATTCGCACGAAAATCAAAAAAGAGGAAGCAGGCTGTTAGCACCGATTTTGTCGCGTTTGTACAATCCTAACTCTGGGGTATTCCGGAATTTTGTGTTTTAATCATTCTATATGAAAACTACACAAAATAATTCTATACACGATGTAATTATCGCAGGTGCTGGTCCGGTAGGGCTTTTCCTTGCCTGTGAACTGGCTTTGGCCAAATGTTCAGTCCTGATACTGGAAAAGGCAGAAGATCCGCATTCTCCCTTAAAGCAAGTTCCTTTCGGGATACGGGGCCTTAATGCGCTTTCTGTTGAAGCGCTATACCGTCGTGATTTACTACAAGAACTCGAACTACATAAACGCCTTAAAAATCCCCACTTAAATCCCAACCAAGGAGGCCGTCGTCAGGTAGGGCACTTTGCGGGCATTCCATTCCATGATGATGTTGTTGACACCTCACAGTGGAGATATCTCCTGCCGGGCTCCACCGAAACCAGCTTAATTTCTGAAATGCAGGAGCTTGAAACGGTGTTGACCCGTCGCGCAGAAGCCCTGGGCGTAGAGATCAAGCGCGGGCTGGCTATTACAGGCTTTCATCAAACCGGAGACGGAGTGACTGTTCAATCAGGTAACCGATCTTTTCAAAGTAAATGGCTTGTGGGTTGCGATGGCAGCCGTAGTGTTGTTCGTAAAGCGGGTGGTTTTGAATTTGCCGGTACAGAGCCGGAATTTACCGGCTACTCCACCCTGGTTGACATTGCCGACCCGGAGAAGCTTAGCCCGGGCCGTAATGTAACACCAACAGGCATGTACCTGCAGTCGCAGCCGGGTTACGTAATCATACAAGATTTTGATGGCGGGGCATTTCATCATTCAAAAAAGCCGATTACGCTGGAACATGTGCAGGAGGTGCTACGCCGCATTTCGAACACCGACGTGACTATCACTGCCCTGCATATCGCAACCACCTGGACTGACCGCGCACGACAGACCACAAGCTACCGCAACGGACGGGTACTTTTAGCCGGCGACGCCGCGCATATTCACGCGCCGCTGGGCGGCCAGGGACTTAACCTTGGTTTGGGTGATGCAATGAACCTGGGCTGGAAACTCGCTGCAACTATCCAGGAGAAAGCCCCGGAAAACTTGCTGGATAGTTATTATACCGAACGATATCCACTTGGTGCGCAGGTACTTGATTGGTCGCGCGCGCAGGTCGCGATCATGAAACCGGGCCCAACTGCCCGCGCGCTGAACGCCATTATCCGTGACCTTATTGATACCCGCGATGGTGCCACTTACTTTGCCGGAAGGGTGTGGGGTGTCAACACACATTACAATCTCGATGGCAACCACCCGCTGATTGGTCGCAGCGTTCCTAACTTTGAGTTGGAAGACGGCACGAGGATTGGCGAATTAATGCACGATGGCCAGGGGATACTGCTTGATTTTGACAAGAATGCTTCACTTAAAACTTTGGCGAACGAATATGGTGATCAAATTAAGTATATTTCAGGCAGTGCAAAAGATCAATTAGGTCTGAGCGCTGTACTGATACGCCCTGACGGGTTCGTCGCCTGGGCTGTTGACAGTGAGCCTAATCTTGATGACGCCGCCCAGGCTGCATCGTGCTGGTTCGGTGACCCCATAGCGGTTGTCTGGAGGAATTAGGAGGTGCGAAGTGGCTCGCGGATTGAAGCGGCCATTCACTTATAGTTGCCCTACGGACTACAAAGCCGCTTTATGAAAGTAGAGCGGCTTTCTTACTTATCAACAAATACTTGCTTAATAGCATCGAGATAACCGAATTTATTTAAAGTGTCGGGTTCTAAATAACTACCTTCGGTCCACTCATTCCAGGAATTAATAGTCAGGATTTTGGTTTTATTAAGGTGTTTATCCATAAAACCTTTAGCTTCTATTAATGCATTTTTAAAGGCATTGGGTGTGTTGCCGATAATAATTGGGGTATAAGGATATCCGAAATTTCCCCATGAATTTTCCTGGTTAGTTCGTGGAGATGAGTCCCAACCCATCGATACATTGGGATAATAAGGTACGTTGAATTTTCCGCTGGCACTTTCCGCATATTTGAAATATACATTCTTTACAGAATCATACGCGTTGGTCGGAAAACTATTTAGGACTACATGATGTATCCACACATAATCTGTTACCGAATTAAATCCTAAATTTTTAACCAAAAGGTCTGGAAAAATAATTGTTTTTTCGCCGGGGAGTATGGTATTGCCCCAAACAACAGCATTAATATTTAAATCTTTAAACCCGGCTTTTTTTGTTTTGGCCCGAAAATCAGCGATCGCTTTTGCCGCACCCTCTAAGCTTCCAAAGCTATCCAGGAAATTTCCCAGGTCATAAATTGAAAAGTATGGGCATCCATCTATTTTCCAATAGGAAGGGTGTTTAAAATATTTTGTTATAATATAATCTGTCATTTTATCCCAGGTTTCGGCGGTGATTTTACCCGGGTACATCAGTTTTTGAGGTTTCCCATGAGTAGCAGGATGAAGATCGCTCCAATTATGATTTGCCCACATTAAACTAAACTTCATCAGGTTATTATTTTTAGCCTTCATAAAACCGTTTTCTAAGCCCCTCTCCAAAAATGGCCCATCATTATAATAGTACCAGTCAAAAATGAACGCGTTAATTCCGTGCGTAGAAGCTGTTTCTATCTTTTGAGCCATTTGTAATGGATTGGCTTCATCCGTATACCCCCATAAAGGAACTTTGGGTTGATCATGTCCTTCAAAACGTGGTTTTGCTTTTTTTACAAGCTCCCATTCTGTCCAGTTCTTTCCGCGATATTCTTCATTCCGTTTATCGATATGATAATCCGGGAAATAGTAAACGGCAATTTGATATTTCCCGTTTGAGGATTTTTTTTGCTGACCATATGCGCCCGTAAATACGCACAACAATAAAGATATAGTTGGCACAATATTTTTCCTGTTCATAAAAATTACTTTTTAAAGCTGCTGCGGCTAACGTTGGGGTATGAAAGACAGCTAATAACTGGTTTCTAAAAAGGGTAAGTTAATAACAACTTCCCTCCAAACCGTCATGCACTGTCATGCCGAAAAATGCCAACAACGGGACGCCTTATGTGATTAAATGTTCGATATTCATTCCTTAGGAGGTAATACAACTTAACACCGGAACTACTTGAAAGTTAATTCTCTATTAACAATGGCGAAGTATATTTGCTGGCAGACAAATATACTTTTATAGTATTATGCAGCCATTTCTTAACTTTTACAAACAAAGTCGCTATGTCCTGATTTGTCTGGTATCTATACTTATTTTACAAAGCTCCTGTAAAAAAGATAATAATACGCCCAGCTATCCCCCCGGGAGTAATGAAAATATAAACAGCTGGATGCTTGATAGCCTGAAACGCTATTATTACTGGAGCGATGGACTGCCTTCCAAACCTGCGCTTAACAGGGCTCCGCTGGAGTTTTTTTCCGCCATACGAAATTCCAGTGACCGCTTTTCTTATATTTTGTTACCCGGCGACCTCTCCACGGTTACTCCTACTAACAAGAGTCAATATGGGTTCGATTATACTACGATCAAAGAAAAAAACACAGGCTTAGTTTTTGGAGTGGTTAAGCTGGTTTTAAATGATTCGCCTGCTTCCAGATCCGGTTTAAAACGGGGGGATTATATCAGCAAAATTAATGGTAAAATTATAACTCAGGAAAATGCCGTGGCTTTACAACAGGAATTGCTTTCGGGCAGCCAGGTTACCATCACATTGGCAGAGGTGAACGGAAATGAGTTAAAAGATATTGGCTCAGCTGAGTTAGCTGCTGGGTTTACTTTTGAACAACCTGCCGTAAGTAGTATTGTCGACAAGGGGAGTTCTAAAATTGCCTATCTGTATATATACGATTTTAGTCCCGGATTGGCCACCTCGCTTTACAATACTTTTATGAGTTTTAAAAATGCCGGGGTAACAGAGCTTATTCTGGATCTTCGCTATAACTCTGGAGGGCAGGTTGCCGAAGCCGCGGGGCTTTGTACCATGATCGCATCCGGGGTGAATTATACCACTCCTTTTATCACTTATAAAGGGAATAAAAATGGAGGTACCAGATCCGAATCTTTAGGTGATGCGGCCAGCTTTGATCATACTTTAAATTTTAACACACTTTTGCAAGCTAACCTGAACTTAAAAAGAGTATTTATTTTAGGAACGGGTGCAACCGCTTCGGCTTCGGAGGTGATGATCAACAATTTAAAGCCCTATATGCAGGTTGTGCTGATCGGCGAAAAAACGAGGGGTAAAGACGAGGCCTCCTTTAAAATTTCTGATGCCAGGATCCCCAAACAAGTGGAGTGGGAAATGCACCCAATTGTTTATAAACTGTTTAACGCGGCAGGAAATGGAGGTTATAGCGCTGGCATAGATCCCGATATTAGCGTTACAGAATTGAATGATCTTCCTTTACAACCTTTCGGTGCCTGGGCAGATCCCCTGGTTAAAGCCGCGCTGAATAGAATTGCCGGTAATAGTACTGTTACGATCGCACGACTAAAAAGCTCCAATAAGTTGAACCTTGCTGCCGGAAACATATTGGCCGATTCCCGTGCAATGCTTACTTCCGCAAGTACCGTAATTACTCACCGGTAAACTGGTAAAGCTTCTCTTATAGTTAACATTAACTTCAAATTACCCGCTTAACTTGCAATGCTTAATCTCCTGCTGTATGAAACATTTGGACAACTTATCTATCAAGGAACTTTTGTGCCTTATCCAAACCGGGAATACCGATGCCTTTGGTGAAGTTTATAAATTATACAGAAGAAAAGTATATTGTTTTGCCTACCGTTTTGTACGTAGCTCTGAAGAAGCCAATGAATTAACCCAGGATGTATTTGTCCGTTTATGGGAAAACAGGATGAAAATTAATCCTGATAAAAATTTTGAGGCATACCTGTTTAGCATGGTTCGCAGCAACTTTTTAGATGCCTTAAAAAAGCAAGCCCGGATGTCTGTTTACCGAACGGCAAATGCCGAAGAGCCGGCTTTTAATTCAACAGAAAGTTATATGGATTTTACGGAATGCCGCCAGATAGCCATGAATGCTATTGAAACGCTTTCTCCACAAGTTAAAGTAGCTTATCTGTTAAGCAGGGAAGATGGTTGCTCGCATGAGGATATTTCCAGACAAATGGGCCTTTCTAAAAATACGGTGAATAACCACATTAAAAAATCCTTAACCCATATCCGTACCAGGATCCGTTACTTATCTCCGGATACTGTTCTTCCTTTTGTGTTATTGATACTGGCCTCCTTTCCCGAAATGTGTTAGCCTGGCTTTTTATTTTTTCTTGAACCCGCTGTTTGTATTACTTGCCCGAAAGGGCAATTATTGTTTTATAGTATCAGTAGCAAAACTATTTGGTATGGAGGTAACCCCAGAGCAGATAGGCCATTTTGTTATAAATTGGGTTTACATGGGTTACACTTTTTATGGTTTGTATTGGTTTATTTGATTGATAATCAATAAATTAAATGTGTTTTGCCCTTATTTAATGTAAACCCATTATATGATTTCGATGCTGGAAATTCAAAATTCATTATTCGATATTATTCCCTTATTAAAGTTTTCAAAATAAGTTTTCATGAAAAAAGTATATAAATTATTATGCTGATTATGAGTTACTTGATGCAAAGTGAAAAATATATCACCAGGTCATATAGCTGTTAAGCCTTTCCCAATCTTATATACATATATAAGTTGTTAAAAAATATTGGGATCATAAAGGTGAAACATCAAGAGGAAATCAGAAGATTATTTAAAATGTACCTGGAGGGCAAAACAAATGCCCGTCAGAATACCATTTTGTTTCACTATTTAAACAACAACAAAAACGCAGAACAGGAATTATCTGATCTTATGGGCGAGGCATGGGAGCAGGAACCTTTGGTCAGGGACAACTCGGCTGAAGCAAATGATGGCCTGGAGCAGTTATGGACGAAAATTGACCACAAGAAGCAAAAAACCATTCAGCGATATCAGATACTTAAATATGCAGCCTCATTGGTTATGATCTGCTCCGCTGTGTTTGTATACAAAGCCAGCCAGAAAAAGCAACCTGAAAGTGCAAGATCAATTGCCCTTATCACTAAAACAACAGCAAGCGGAGAAAAAGTAAAAATGTTGTTGCCAGATAGCTCCGTTGTGTACCTCGGTAGCCGCAGCAAGATCTCCTGGCCCGAACATTTTGAAAAAGGAAAAGTCAGGAATGTTTCTCTGGAGGGTGAAGCCTTTTTCGAGGTGAAGCATGATGCTACCAGCCCCTTTATTATCCGGTCTGGAAAAATGGAAACACAGGTTTTAGGGACCTCATTTAATATTTATGCTTATCCGGAAGACAAAATATTTACCGTATCAGTAAGGACAGGCAAAGTAGGTGTAACCGAGAAAAGCGCCGGGGCCCGTAAGACCCTCTCGCTTTTAACGGCAGGTATGAAGATAGTTTATGATACGGATAACGGAAAGTTCAGGATCAATGTTGGGCAGGTTAGTGAAGCAGATAGCTGGACAAATAACCGGTTTGTATTTCACGATGAAAACTTAGGCTCCATGCTGGCTAAGCTTGAACGCTACTACAATGTGCATTTTGAAGTGAAGAGCGCTAAGTTAAAAGCATGCCGGTTTAACGCCACTTTTTCGGATATAAACATTAACGAAGTGATGCGACAGTTAAAAATTATGAGCAGTGGCCATATCAAATATAAAATTAGTGACGACAAAACAAAAATAGTCTTGTGGGGGGAGACTTGTGAATGAAAATTTAACCTCGGGCTAAAATCCGTACGCGAAAGCTTATACAAAAGAAATAGTAATTAAAATACGAAACCGCCCTGCGTCAACAGAACGGTTTCAAAGAAATAGTTTTTAACTCGTGAAAATTAAAAATCGTCGTAAACTTATGAATATAAGCTTTTACAAAAAAGTAAATAACCATTTTTCCAGAATTAGCTGCAGGGCAATCCTGTTTATGTTCCTATTATTCTGCCATGTTTCCGGCAACTCATTTGGGTCAGTTTTAGGACAAGAAAGAGTTCCTGGTAATATCAGTCTGAAATTAGTAGCGGCAAGCATCCCGGAAGGGCTTGCCATATTAGAGAATAAAGCAGGCTGTGTGATCAATTATAACAAGTCTATTTTTAATGAAAGCAGTCGTATCAGTATCGATGTAAAAGACGTAACCCTGCCCCAGGTATTAAAACAGATGCTGACCGGCACCCGTGTCGGGTTTAAACTCGCCGATGAACATACCGTACTCTTATACAAGCTGCCTGCACCTGTAAAACCCGGTAAGATCAGCGGGAAAGTACTGGATGAAAAAGGAGAAACCCTTCCAGGTGCATCTGTACGGATAATTGAAACCGGGAATGGCACACAAACAAGCGTAAATGGCGAATACATATTAAGTGTAGCTCCGGGTACTTATACGCTGGAGATCACTTATATATCCTACCAAACAATGCGCATCAGCGGCGTGGTGGTAACAGAGGACAAGAACACCCCATTAAACATAGCATTAAAACCGGCAAGTTCAGCTTTAAAAGAAGTAGTTGTTACGGCCAACTATCGCAAGGCATCAGTTGATGGATTACTTATCCGCCAAAAAAACGCGTCGGAAATTAGTAATGGTATCAGTGCCGAACAGTTGGCCCGCACACCGGATAAAAATATAGGCGAGAGCTTGAAAAGGATCAGCGGGGTAAGTACTATTGATAATAAGTTTGTATTGGTTAGGGGTATTGGTGAACGCTACAACACGGCCATGCTAGATGGGACTGTACTCCCAAGTACCGAGGCCCAAAGCCGGAACTTTTCTTTTGATATGATCCCCGCAAGTTTGGTTGATAATGTGGTGGTGAGTAAAACAATTACACCCGATATGAATGCCAGCTTTGGTGGCGGACTTATTCAAATTAATACCAAGGATATCCCGAATGAAAATTTCATAAGTTTTACCGCCGGTGCGGCATACAATGACCAAAGCACCGGTAAAGATTTCCTGAGCCACAAACGCGGGAAATACGACTATTTCGGTTTTGACGATGGCCGGAGGGATTTCCCCAAGGACCTGGTTCACACCAACAGAGGTACGGCTCCTAATATTACGCTTTCTGACGCAGATTATCAAAAAAAGGTAGTTGATCAAAGTAAAAGGTTTACGAATGACAACTTTACGATGTATAAATATAAAACAGCCCCTTCGCAAAACTACCAGTTTTCTATAGGTCGTTTATTAACATTAGATACTACAAACAATAATAAGTTAGGCTTTACAGGCGCCATAAGTTATCGTAATACACAAACTATTAATGTTATAGATGATCAATCCCGGGGGGGATCGTCTGGCTGGTACATTCAGCGCCCTGATTTAAATACAGGCGCGTCCTATGTATTTAACACCACTTTGGGGGCATTGTTAAATGTGGGTTTGCAACTGGGTAAAAACCGCTTTAGCCTGCGCAATACCTATACGCATGTGTATGATAATACATTGACAAGGATAGTGGGGTACGATCTTGATAATGGAGGTAGTTTTATACCTATCCATACACCAAACCGGGTTTTGGAGGCAGATGACCCAACTTATACCACTTTGTTGCAAAATAAACTGAGCGGACAGCATCAATTGGGAAAAGTAAAAATAGAATGGGATGCTGCCAGAACTTCGGTAAGCAGGGAGGAAAAAGACGCTGGTATTGCTACGAGTCGCCCTGTTTTGATAGGTGATAGCTATCAATATTTTTATACTGCCAGTTCACTTACAGAAGCCAGGATTTCAACAACCTCACGTCAGCATGCTTTTAATAAGGAAAGTCACTATTCCTGGAACCTGTCTGGTACCCTGCCATTTACATTTGCCGGTATCCGCAGCAGTTTAAAAGCGGGCTATTTTGGCAATCACAAAAACGCGGAATTTGACTGGCAGATCGCGGCTTTGGCAAATTCCGAAAAGTATGCGGATAGTGTAAGATACAAGCCTATAGGCGAAATGATCGACCCGAAAAATATCGCTTATGATAAATTTATATACGCTATCGATCCATCCTTCCTGGATAGCTACAAAGGTAAAAGCCAGATACACGCGGGTTATGTGATGCTGGATAACCGGATATTTGATAAACTCAGGCTGGTATGGGGTTTAAGGGGCGAGTATTATAAATATACCGAGATTAAACAAGGCGCAATTATTAAAGGAGGGGCAGAGAATATATTTTCGGTTAAACCCGATAAGCGCTGGCAATGGCTCCCTTCAGCTAATTTAACCTACAGCCCAATACAGTCGCTGAATATCAGGGGAGCTGTTTCCAGCAGTGTGGTAAGACCCGAATTGATGGATAATAACCCATTTCTGAGATATAGCCCCACATTGGATGCCTTATATGGTAACAAGGGGCTGTATAGCACCCGTATCAACAGCTATGATCTTAAAACAGAGTGGTTCCCGGGCCTGGGCGAAATTATATCTGTAGGGGGCTTTTATAAACGTTTTGATAAGCCTGTAGAATTGAACGCTATTATGGTGAATGGCAATCCTAATTATTACCTCCAAAACGCGGATTGGGCAAACGTATATGGCCTGGAATTTGAATTGCGCAAAAATTTCGGCTTTATAGCTGATGAGGGAATCCTGAAAAATATAACAGCTTATGGTAACCTTACCTTGCAAAAATCAACCGTACAAAATACCTATACGGTAGACCCCGGAGGCGGCAAACCATACATACAAGTTCCTATTCAACAAAAACGATCTCTGTATGGGCAGTCGCCTTACCTGTATAATCTGGGCTTACAATACATCGGTAACCATCTTGGTTTTAACGCCGCTTATAATAAATCGGGGCGTAAAACCTATATCGTTAGTGACGACCCTACTTTCATTGAATATGAAAGACCGAGGGATCAACTGGATATTCAAATTAGCTACCGTTTCCTGAAAAATAAAATGGAAGTTAAATTCAACATGGCTAATCTTACTAATAACATATACAACGTTTATCGCAATACAGCCAGTTACGAACCAACTCCCGGTGGCGACAAAAGTAATGCATATCGCCTGAAACCCGGGTTTAGCAATAATTATGAAAAAGGCGACCAGGTGATGTTTCAACAGCGGTTTGGACGCACTTACAGCACATCACTTACCTATAATTTTTAACAACGGGAATACATCATGAATGTAGATATATAATGGTTAAACAATTAAAAAATGGAGGAAAAAATAAAATCCTGCTGTGCTATAAAAGTAAAACGAAGGGTGCTCAACAACCCTTCGTTTAAAAACCGAATAGCTTGCTCGCTAACGGCACAACCAGGATAAACCTGAGAGTAATATAAAAATCCCCGGAAGGATGCCTGTTACCAAGCCAAGGGCTTATACCAGAAGATCGATACAGGTGAGTTTTGTTCAGTTGTAAAGATAATAAAAAAAGTAAGTCTGAAAACAGCTTCTCTTTTTGATCTTGAAAAAGATGAGATGCTATTATTCTGAACTACAGAGAATTCCAAGTAAACCGAATAATGGGGGTTAAAAATTAAACTACCTCCCTGAAAAACAAAAAAAGCAAAAAATGAAAAAAGTATCTTTAGTAGCCCTATGCCTGGCTGCAGGAATTTTAGTAACATCTTGTAAAAAAGAAGCCAATAATGACGCTTCGTTTGACAACCGTAGCACTTCAGCTACTGATTATCCTTCTTCTGTTACATCATTACCAGTAACTACAGTAAGCGGCGATATTACTACCAACACTACGTGGGATGCTGCTCATGTTTGGGAAATCAGTGGTGTTGTTACCGTAAGAAGCGGTGCTACCCTGACTATCAACGCAGGTACTTTCATCAAATCAACCGTAAATACTCCAAATGTTCAAAACGGTGTATTGGTAATTTCCAAAGGTGCTAAAATTAATGCTGTTGGTACTGCAAGCAGCCCTATCGTTTTCACCAGCCGTTACCTGTTAGATGGTAATAACGCTACTGTTGGAAAACCTGGTGATTTTGGTGGTGTTATCCTTTTAGGTAACGCTAAAATTAATGTTGCAAGTGGTGATAAATTGATCGAAGGTTTGGCTGATGATCCTAAATTTCACTACGGTGGTACAAATGATGCTGATAACAGCGGTACACTACAGTTTGCCCGTATTGAATATGCTGGTTACGTATTAGCTACAAATGTTGAAGTAAACTCTTTAACTTTAGGTGGCGTAGGTAGCGGTACTACTATCGATCACGTACAGGCATCTCGCGGTCTTGATGATGGATTTGAGTTTTTTGGTGGTAAAGTAAGCCCTAAATACCTGATTTCATTTGCAAATGACGACGATCAATTTGATTTTGACAATGGCTATACCGGTACTATCCAATTTGCTATCGCTGTAGCTGATGCTTATTCAAGCCATAGCCCTAACCCTACCGGCCCAAGCGATTCAAATGGTATCGAGTCTGATAATAATGCACCTGCTGAAGATGCAACTTTCAGCTTAATACCTAAAACTCGCCCAACATTGTTAAATTTCAGTGTAATTGGTACTTCTGCTGCAACTTTAACTCCGGCTATTACTGCTCCTGGATTTAAATGGGCTTTCCGTAACCGTCGTGGTGCTGAGGCTGTAGTAACTAACTCACTGTTTACCGGTTATCCTACAGGTATCGTAGCTGATGTTGACGCAAACGCTTCACTGGTATCATTAACCAATGTTTCTACTCATGGCTTTACTGCCGCAACTTCAGTGTTGGGTACTGGTGCATTTGTATCTTCAGGTTTATTAACTTCAACTGCAGCTGCTGCTCCTACCTGGGGTATGAGCCAGCCTTTCTTTAACTCTGGTACAGTAAACTTCCTGGCCACCAGCGGTACAAGAGGTGCTGTAACTACAGCTTCTGCAGCTACCTGGGCTATTGCTTCATGGACTAAATTTACTTTCTAAAACTTAATATAAGGTTTTTATTACAACCGGGGCATCATTTGATGCTCCGGTTTTTTGAAAAAATATTACATATTAACAAAAATTCATGATCAAACTAAAATACCTAATCTTGGTCTTCGCGCTGTTTTTATTGGCATGTAAGAAAGAACAATTACTAAACCCGGAACAAGCCCGGCCCGTAAGTTTTACTGTAAAGGGTCTTATACTACAAGATACCCTGGAGTTTACGCTGAATAATAAAGTATTGAACCAGGCTATTGGTGCTTTCGCATTTCCAACAAGCGGAACTTTGTTGCTTAACGCTGGCGATAAGATCCAGATCCGTAAAAAGGCTGACCATAAAATAATCGGAGATATTGAAACTACGGCAAGTCCTTTTAACCAGGTTAAAAAGATATTTTATGATGGTACTACCTTGTCAAATAATTTAGAACTGACACCTGTTACAAACCCCGAAAACATGGGCTTCCGGTTAAGATTCAGTACAACTGCCACAGATTTTTACGGTGGACCGGTGGATATTGAAATTTTTGAGCAAACATTTAGTTATGAAACCTTTGAGAATACTTACCATTCCGTGAAAGAAGTGAAAAATGTAACCGGCGCATTTGGAGAATTCGTCGAATTGCCACCGCTTGTTAGTACGGAGCTCCTTGATAAGGGGTATGCGATAAAAGTGTATAAAGCCGGGACAAAAGAGTTGCCCTATACCAGTATGGACCATATTTTTCTGGATGATCCGGATCCGGATCATAATTATAGTCAGGTTATAAGCTTTGACAAAGGAGCAAGCCAATTACTCTCAGTTTCCCCTACCAGTTATGCTGATGCCCCACCGGGCGATGTATTTAGTGGTTATCAATTTGAGGATTTTTCATCTGCTTTTAAATAATAAGCATTTTTCATCTTAAAGCGTTTAACTGACCCGATCAATTATATAAAAGAGTAGCCGGTAGACATGTTCGTGAAAGACAAACTCAAACAACAACAACATTCTTTAGAGGATTTTCCTGAACACTGTTCGCCCAATACAAATCCTTATCTGCTCATCACCGGAAGCCTTACGGCACTCGGTGGTTTAATTATATTTTCGCTGATTATCTGGTTAGGACGCGTGTGTATCCAGTAAGAACACACACATCCTAACCATATTCAGCATTACCACTTATACTCCCAAATCACCTGCTACATTATTTCTTGAAGGTGCAGTGCATTAGCAGATACATATCAGCATTACCGGCTGTATTTCTTTGCCCTAAAAAATAAATTAAAAAAAAGTGAAAATAAATTTGCGTAACTCAGAAGTTACATATACATTTGAGTAACTTAAAAGTTACGCATTATGGCAAAGATTATTCAACACCAATTTTTTTACCCCAATCCGCCAGAGGTAGTTTGGGAATATCTCACAAAACCTGAGCTGATTGCTCAATGGTTGATGAAAAACGATTTTCAGCCCACCGTGGGTCATGAATTTAATTTCCATGCCAGCCCCATGCCCGATATGGATTTCGACGGGATCTTTTACTGCAAAGTTTTAGAGATCGTTCCGTTCAAAAAACTTTCCTATTCCTGGGATTTTGGACCGGGCGATGGATCCTTAACCACCTCCGTAGTGAACTGGACACTCACCGAGAAAGACAACGGCACCGACCTTTTACTGATCCATCGCGGATTCGAAGGAACCAACAACTTCCTGTCAATGTTCAACTCAATGGAAAAAGGCTGGTTAGAGCTTGTCCAAAAACTTTTGAAAATAATTAATGCAACAGCAAATGGAACAACACAGGCTTGATGCATTCCAGGTAATTGCCGACCCGAGCCGGAGACAAATGTTATACCTGCTCTCGAAAGATAGCTTAACCATTAATTCATTGGCCGACAACTTTGATATGAGCCGGCCTGCCGTATCCAAACATATTAAAGTGCTGTATAATGCAGGCTTTATTTCTATACAGGATATCGGTAGAGAACGGCACTGCATCCTGAAACAGGAGGGCTTTAACGAATTACATAAATGGTTAGAGTATTTCGACGCATTCTGGGGCAGCAAACTGAAAAGTTTAGAAGCCCTGTTAAACGAAAGAACAAACAAAAAGTAAATCAATAGAAATCATGAAAAACCAAAATTTCACAGCTACCATTTTGGTAGACCAAACCCCAGCACAAGCTTTCGATGCCATCAATAACGTACGCGGATGGTGGTCGGAAGAAACTAAAGGTGATACCGATAAACCCGGCGCCGTATTTTATTACCATTACCAGGACGTACATAGCTGCACATTCCAGATCACTGAATTAATACCCGGTAAAAAAGTTGTTTGGCATGTACTGCAAAATCATTTTAATTTTATTAAAGACCAGAGTGAGTGGGTGGATACCGATGTTGTTTTTGAAATTGCCAGTAAAGGCGACAAAACAGAGATCAACTTTACACATGTTGGCCTTGTACCGGCATATGAGTGTTATGATATTTGTTTTAATGCATGGGGTACATACATCACCAAAAGTTTGTACGACCTTATTACTAAGGGTAAAGGCCAGCCAAACCCTATAGAAGAGGCTGTAAAAAAAGCGCGTGAAATGAGCGC
Organism: Mucilaginibacter sp. BGA-UO-ETr-C110; assembly: GCF_059567985.1. Lineage (NCBI taxonomy): Bacteria > Pseudomonadati > Bacteroidota > Sphingobacteriia > Sphingobacteriales > Sphingobacteriaceae > Mucilaginibacter > Mucilaginibacter sp. BGA-UO-ETr-C110. Next base: position 5,096,282 of record NZ_JCAQPB010000002.1, on the reverse strand, counting down.
TGAGTTATTAAAATAAGAAAGGAAGAAAAAAATGAGAGATCAAAATTATACCACCGTTTTTACGGTTAACCAATCGCCAAGGGAGGTTTTTGATGCTATCAGTAACGTTTGTGGATGGTGGACAGAAAACATGGAAGGCGGTTCACAAAAACTAAATGATGAATTCGAAGTCCGTTTTGGGGAGGTGCATTATTCCAAGCAAAAACTGATAGAGGTGATCCCTGACAAAAAGATTGTTTGGTTTGTTACAGATAGCAAACTCAATTTTGTGAAAGACAAAAACGAGTGGACGGGTACCCAAATCATTTTTGAGATTGCTGAATACGGTAACAAAACGGAGATGCGTTTTACACACGTGGGTTTAACGCCTTTGTATGAATGTTATGGTGCTTGTTCCAACGCCTGGTGCGGTTATATCAATAATAGCTTGAATAGTTTGATCACTACAGGTGAGGGACAACCAACTGAGAAAGAGGAAGTGAATTCCTGAGACCGCCGGAAAAATAACCCGGGATCCTAACCTCAAAAGGAGCTATAAAGCCCCCAGTTTTCGCTGGAGGCTTTTGGTTTGTGTGGTTAATCGGCAGGTTACGATATTATTAAACGTGAGCCCGGGATAAGCAGTTCATGTTATTTAAAGACACCCTGAATATTTTGCTTAAAGCTGACCAATGTAAACCCCATTATTTATGGTTTACACTGTAAACCGTTTTTTTTGATATAAAATAAATTAATCAATTGATTATCAATAGTATATATAAATGTAAACTATAAAAAGTGTAAACCATGTAAACCCACTTTTTAACATAGCGGACATCGGGATCAGGTTTGCATTTCTTATCCCGAACTCGCGTTATTTAATATCAACACTAAATTCATTACTCGTTTTGTTCTCACGGGTAACGATGATATACTTTAAAGTTAAAGGCCGGCCATTGGTGATGGGTGACAGGAATGAACCTGAATACAGATCGGCAGTATTATCAACCTTGTGCCCGTCTATGGTGTAATATACTTTGCTGTCCGCAACAAAAGGGGTAATGGTTATTCTTTTTCTTTTGGTTGCTGCGTCATCAGTGATCACTACATTAGCTTCGGGGATCCGGTAATTTACACCTGATCGCTCTATCGATTCTAAAACTACCGGCAGTCTCTTGCTGGCAAAATCTTCATAATTCTTGTTCTCGGTTTTTGTCCAGCCAACCTCTGCTAACGCGATGGCACGTGGAAACAGCATATATTCTAATTTATTATTGGTGGATACATACTCGGTCCACATATTGGCCTGTACACCTAAAATATGTTTCTGCTGATCAGCGGTTAAAGCTGTTGGCCGCGGGTTATAATTATAAACCACATCTAAAGGCAGGAAACCACCAATGGCCAGGGGCTCTGTTTTGCCGTCCTTGGCCTGGGCATGATCTACATACATATTGCTATTTGGCGACATGATTACATTATGCCCTTCTTTGGCTGCCTGTATGCCACCGGCTTCGCCCCTCCAGCTCATTACGGTTGCATTGGGTGTTAGTCCGCCCTCCAAGATTTCATCCCAGCCTATCAGGTTTTTGCCGTTTTTGTTTAAAAACTTTTCTATGCGGTTAATAAACCAGCTTTGCAGTTCGTGCTCATCTTTCAGCTTATTTTCATGGATGATCTTTTGTGCCAATGCCGAAGTTTTCCACTCATCCTTCGGAACCTCGTCGCCACCGATGTGGATATACTTACTCGGGAAAATAGTCATTACCTCGGTTAAAACATCCTGTAAAAACTGAAAGGTTGGTTCGCCGGGGTTGTAAATAGTATTATGTACCCCCCAGTAACCCGGTACTTTGTAGGGGCCGGTTCCATTGCCTAATTCGGGATACGCGGCTAATACGGCGGTACTGTGACCCGGCATTTCAATTTCGGGAATCACTTCAATATTTCTTTCGGCCGCGTATTTTACAATTTCACGGGCCTGTTCCTGGGTATAAAAACCGCCGCTCTTTTTTCCATCGTAGATGAATGGCTTGAAATCATAATATTGACCAATAATGGTCGAATCGCGCCAGGCACTGATGGCGGTTAGTTTTGGATATTTTTTTATTTCCAAACGCCATCCCTGGTCGTCTGTTAAATGCCAATGCAGCGTGTTTAGTTTTAACGAAGCCATTACGTCGAGGATCTTTTTGATCTCGTTGGCATCAAAAAAATGCCGGCCAACATCCAGCATCAGACCGCGGTATGCAAAATTGGGTTCATCATTAATGTTCACCACCGGGACAGATAATTGCATACCCTTTTGCTGAATGAGTTGTAATAATGATTGAACGCCATAAAATACACCGGCCCGGCTTCCCTGGATATTCACGCCTTTATTGCTTACTTTAAGCTGATAACTTTCATTAGGCTGTTTAGCAGATGAGGTATTTAAAACAATAACATTTGTAATTGCTGTATTATTGATCTTTAAAGTAAAGCCGTATTGCTTTTTCAAAAAATAATTGAACATAGCGGCCACTTTTTGGGCGTCTGGCTCTTTGGCCACGATGCCGGTATGCTGGTTAATGATAAATTGGCCAACACCTTTTTCGGCAAATGCCGGCTTGGGCACAATAGCTACTTCGTCGGTTTGCTGAGCAAACGTGGTCCGAGCGAATAAAATCAGGGCGAATAAGAAGAGATTTTTTTTCATAATAAATTTAGAGCAGGGTCATCCGGGTTTTTTCCTGCCGGATGAATTATTTGATATTTGTAGTTAAGTATGCGATTTTAAAGCCCGGTAAATTGTTTATATAAACCTATAGCAGTTAAAGTGGGATTCAATCGGGATGAGGTAATGTTCAACCTTACCTTTTGAGCTGTAACCGGTTTAAAACGGATCAACCTTTTAGCGCCAACCGTAGTACCTTCAGCTATTTGCTCCCAGCCTGTTCCATTAAAATATTCCAGGTTGAATTTTTCAATACGCTGACCAACGGTGATATTTTCCTGCAAACTCAATACATCAAATGCCTGTGTTTTAGGCAGGTTGAATTCTATCACCGCCGAGGTGTCGCTGCCTTTTGTAGTCCAGTAGTTTTGGATATTGCCATTTAACAAGGCTTTGGTATGGAGACCGTTTGATGAGCTGATCCTGGCCCCTTTCAGCAAGTTGGTTTTAAAGGTTTGGTCGATGATGTTTTTCCATGCCATCAAATTTTTCTGATCGTGTTCATTGATCATGCCCTTTTTATCTGGTGGGATATTGAGCAGAAGTACAGAATTACGACCTACAGAACTGTAATAAATATCCAATAGTTTTTCGGGCGATTTTACGTTATTATCTTCCGCTTCATGATAAAACCATCCTGGTCTGATGGATACATCTGTTTCGGCAGGGTACCATACCAGGGCTTTTGCCTTGCTGACTTTGTCGCGGTTTCCAAGGTCACTTCCGGTCATATCTCCTTTGGGCTTAAAGGCAATATCCTTTTGCGAATCTTTTTCGGTGCCCGCATTATCTTGCTGATCTACCGGTATAACGCTCCATTCAGATAAACGGCCATAACCACTTTCGGTACCTACCCAACGCACATCGGGGCCCATAATAGCTATTACGGCATTAGGCTGTAACTTGCGGATCAAACTGTACCAGGCATCAAAATGATATACCGGTTTTTTACCGTTGGGGCCTTCGCCATTGGCGCCATCAAACCAAACTTCATCAACCCGGCCATAATTGCTCAGTAGTTCTGTCAGCTGGTTAATGAAATAGGCATTATACTTTTCGGTATCGCCATAATCAGGATTGTTCCTGTCCCATGGGGAAAGGTAAATACCAAAGCCAACGCCTTGCTGGTGGCAGGCATCGGCTACTTCTTTTACCACATCGCCCTGTCCGTTTTTCCAGGGACTGTTTTTTACAGAATGTTCTGTGTACTTACTTGGCCAGAGGCAAAAGCCATCATGATGTTTGGCTGTGATGATCACCTGTTTTATCCCGGCCTGTTTGCAGGTACGTACCCATTGGGCGGCATCCAACTGGCTTGGGTTAAACAGTTTGGTATCTTCCTTGCCATCGCCCCATTCACGGTTGGTAAAAGTGTTCATACCAAAATGTAAAAATGCCGTAAACTCCAACTGCTGCCAGCGTAATTGTCGTGGTGAGGGTGTAATGTGTGCGGCTTTATTTACAATTTCCCGTTGGGAATCCGTTGGATTGATCGCAGTGTAGTTTTGAGCATAGACTGATGAGCAAAGGCCTACAGCTATTACGGATAATATGTGTTTCATTTATTTTAATTACATTTTCAAAAACCGGATAATTTATTACCTGGTCCTTTTTTCTAATTCTTCACGCGGAACAATCAACAATTTTCCTGCGGTAGCATTTCCTTTAAATGCTTGTGCTCTTAATTGGTGGATGCCTTTGGGAATAACTATTGGTGTACCGTTGTAACGAATGCCCGATGTATCAGGGTTGGTATTGTCAAGGGTATAGTAAATATTTAAACTGTCGATATCTGTGCTAAGAGAAACTAATAACTGTTTTTGCTCATCGAGTTTTGAAGTTGCAAGCACATCAAAAGCTGCTTTGGAATAATTGATTTGCGCGGCATCCAAAACTTTAAATTGAGGCTCTAATTTTTTTTGAAAACTAACCCAGTTTTGTTTTGCCGGTAGCGACCAAAAAACCTCTGATAATGCCAGGGAGCGCGGCCAGGTCATGTATTCGGCATGTCGCCCGGTGGGTACAGCTTCTGACCATAAATTACCCTGTCCTCCTAAAACCAATGTGCTGTCTATCCCTGTCGGAACAGGGTTCCATTGATACGCTGTTTTTAAACGCAACATATCGTATGTATCAGGTTCCAGTTGCGGGTCGCCCTGGTAAAGATCCAAGTAGGTATTGCTGCTGGGTGTAAAAATAACCTGGTGCCCTTGTTTGGCCGCGTCTATACCACCCTGCATACCTTGCCAGCTCATCACTGTTGCTTCGGGGGCCAGCCCGCCTTCCAGGATTTCATTCCAGCCAATTAGTTTTTTCTTCTTTTTTTTCAGGATCTTTTCTACCCTTTTTATAAAATAGCTTTGCAGTTCGTGCTCTGTTTTTATCCCCTGTTGTTTCATAAAATCCTGTACCACGGCCGATTGCTGCCAGAAGTACTTGGTAGCTTCATCGCCACCAATGTGTATATATTCTCCCGGGAACAAAGCAGCTACTTCAGTGAAAACTTTATCCAGAAAAGTATACACACGTTCGTCTGCCGGGTTTAAGGTATTGTCGTCGATATTATAAAATTTACTTCCGGGGTTTACGGAGTAAATGTATCCGGTTGCCGACAAATAAGGATAGGCCGCGATAGCTGCCAGCGAATGGCCGGGAACATCAATTTCGGGCACAATGGTTATATGTCTTTCGGTTGCGTAGGCTATAATTTCTTTGATATCCTGCTGTGTATAATACCCGCCATAAGTGGCCTTTTCATTTTTTTGAGGCGGATCAAAAGACCACCATCCCCCCGTTCTGGGTACCCGCCAGGCACCCACTTCCGTTAAGCGGGGTAGCGACTTTATTTCTATGCGCCATCCCTGGTCGTCTGTTAAGTGCCAGTGAAAAACATTGAATTTATAGCGGGCCATATCATCAATATATTTTTTTACAAAGTCTTTTGAAAAGAAATGCCGGCTCACATCCAGCATCAATCCGCGCCATTTTAACCGGGGATAATCAACAATTTCTACAGCAGGTAAGTTACGCTGTTGCTTATTAGCTTCGTCTGAAAGGGAAAGCAGTTGCCGCATAGTTTGTAAACCATAAAAGATACCTGCCGTTTTACGTGCCTGTAGTTTTACTTCATGCTCGGTAATGGATAGCTCGTAGCCTTCGTCGTTGCCAGGATTGTTTAGTGCCGGGTTCAACAATAGCCTGATGGAGTGCTCCGATGCGGTAGCTTTGTTTTTTATAGGTAATGTAAAACCTGTTAACGTTTTAATCCATTCATTACCACGGTTGCCCAGCGTAGTAAGTTCGGAGTTGCCTGAGGGGATGATTAAGGAGGTATGGTCGTCAATAACAAACGTACCCTTGCCTTGAACCAATGATACCGGTTCTGGAGTAATGGCTGTGTAATTTTGTGCATAAGCTGCCGAACAAAAGCTTAGGACTATGATGGTCAATATGGTTTTCATTTGCTTAAGATCGCCTTTTTTAAAGCTTCCGGCAAACAACCGGAAGCTTTGTGACAGATATAGGGTTTGTTAATTATTATGGGCATCCGCTGGTTGTACTGGCCTGGGTACTTGCTGTATAAACACCGCTGGTGATGGTGCCCGCGTAAGTGGTACTCAATGATGCAACGGCAGTAGCATTACTGGCTGCATTATCCAGTTGCCAGTATAATTTCAGGTTGGAAGCATTGGGATGGCAGGTTCCCAGGCTTTTATTCATCCAGGCTGAAATAGTTGATTGACTGAGCGCCGCATTCCACACCCGTATTTCATCTATTTTTCCGCTCAGGTAAGTATTGGTTGATGAAGTGGTTTCGGACCCGGCCAGGAAAGCCGCTGTATTGGTACTGCTTGTTGTTGATGGTATGGTACCCGAAAAAGTAAGCGTTTGTAAGGTACCATTGATATACAATTTAAGCTTTGACGCGTTGGTGCTTTGCGTACCATCAAACACCACAGCTACATGGTACCATTGCCCGGCCGCAACGACATTGGCGGCGGTATAACCATAGCTATTACCGCCATTACCTAAAATTACATAGAGTGAATTGTCGCCCCCGCCTGTTTGCACGGCGATACGGTCAGTGCTGGTATTGCTTTTGGCCAAAATGTTGTTCCAGGAACCCATGGCATTAAAGTAAACCCATGATTCCAGGGTAAAAGCAGAAGCGCTTTTAAGCTGGGTAACGTCGCCGGCGGATATTTTTCCGGAGGACAGGGAAACCGCGTTGGTGCTTGAAGTTGTTTGCGGTGGGTTCATCATTTGAATGGCGTGGCGGGTATAAATATTATGAACACCGTTGGCTATCTGATAATATTCATTGTCGATACCGTAGGAGCCAACGCCACCTTTGGTTCCCTGTGTTGGTTGCCAGCTGGCATACTGATAGATCTGTACCGGGTTATAATTGTAGCTGGGATTTTGCCCATCGCCAGAGCCATCTTCAAAATCAACCATCACCACAAACTGATTCGGGTTAATATACGAAGCAAAAGTGTTAAAGGTAGAACTGAGCGTACTGGTTTGGCGCCAGTAGGCCTGCAGGAAAACATAATTGATCTTGGTGTATATCTGTGTAAAAAGGCTGTTGCTGCCCGTTTGGTTGGTATCAAAAATGAGCAATTTACCCGTTGTTGATTTTGGACCGAAGTATTGACTTAGGGCATTCATCAAGCCCACATCGGCAGTAAGCACGGAGCCGGAAGGGTTGCTCTCTACATCCAGATCGATCCCATCATAACCCATGGCATTATAGCTGTTATAAGTAGCCAATGCCCAGGCTGCGTAGCCCGTGCTATTATTTGTATAGTGATTGGTATAGGATGTATCAGAGGTAGTATTGGGCAAACTGGTAGTGTTTACCACCTTGGTGCCCTTGGCGTGTAAAGCCGGTATATAAGTATTTTTTAAAGCTGGCCAGTAGGGTGAGCTGGCAGGTGTATAATCGGTAAAATTGCAAATAATATCTACGCTATCCGGCATATCGGTCATGGCAGGTCCATTAACATCCCCGGATACTATTTTATCACCCCAGGTACGGTAATAACCAACCATAAGCTGGTGGGCGCTGCTTTTATAAGCGATGAGCTCTGCATTGGTAGCGGTTACGTTTAAACGGCTTGCCGCCGAATTAACTGCCGGTTGTTTTGTGCCATTGCTGATATCCTTTTTACAGGATGGAACATACACGATGAGCGCAAGGCACAGCATGAACAGCCATGTTTTAACTACAAAAATGTGTTTTTTCATAATAGGTTTTTTAAAGGTTTATAAATGAAGACGAAAATTTGTTAGCGATAGACTGTTTGGCGGATAAGCTTTTGTGAGTTATGCTGGTTTGAAAAGAACCCTCCCGAAGAAGGGTTCTTATAACCAACTAATCAACTATGCCGGTACTCACTCCGGCGATAGCAGGATCTTTAATTACCAACCCGGGTTTTGTTTGATTTTAGGATTTACGGTAGTTTCCTGTAAAGAAATAGGTAACAGATAGTCACGGCCAGGATTAAAGTTGTAACCATTTGCCATGCTGCTTACCTGTGCATAAGGCTGTATATAACCCTGTGCATTAACAAATAAATTTTGACCAATAACAATAGTTGGCAGAACGGTTAAAAATTGCTTTGCTATTGTTCCTAACGGCTGTTTATGAACAACAAGCGAAGGAGCGGCTGCCCAGCGACATATATCATCAAAGCGGTAACCTTCGCAGGCTAATTCAATTCGACGTTCCCTCCTAACTTCATTAATAACAGGAGAAAGGTCAGGAAACGACCATTTCGGGTCTGCTGTGATAGCACTGAGGTTTAAATGCGGCATCTTTACCCGGTCTCTTATTTTGTTAATCGTATTGTCTGCATCGGCCTGGGTTAGTAAGCCTAATTCGGCGCGCGCTTCTGCATAGATCAATAGAATTTCGGCATAACGCATGTAAATAACCCCGTCTGTACCTCCGGGACCGTTGTGGCTATCCTGGAAAAAGTCGGTATTGAGCCCTTTTCTGATCTGAAAACCCGTTGTACAATTGTCGCCCGCTATGAGTGCTGGATAAGTGAACAGCTTAATGGGAGTTGACCCCGGTACATTTGATATTACCGTATCGCCATATAAAAAAATGCTTTGTCTTAATCGTGGATCACGGTTTTTAACAATATGGGCCAATGAATCATCGCCTTTGTACTGGGAGCTTACGCTGATAGGCTTGCCATCGTTACACAGATAGTCATCAACCAGGTTCTTTGATATACCGGTAGCTTCCGATCCATCAGAACCAAACTGATAATAGTTTTGCCAGTAAGTAGTAATGCCAGCCTGTTGGTTATAGGCTCCCCAAAACATGATCTCCTTGCTGCCGGTATAATCTGTTTGATTAAATAAATTGAAATAGCCATTGGATATACCCACATTGTCCAGCTGATATGTTCCTGAGGAAATAACCTGGTTGGCCGCATCGGCAGCCAATTGTAGGTATTTGCTGCCATTTTGCCCCGCAACACCAAATACATCGTTAGCATGATATTTTTCCCAGGTACCCTCAAACAAACAAACTCTTGCTTTAAATCCCTGGGCGTATTCCTTGTATAAACGTTGTGACTGGGCTTTGCTTTTTGCAGGCAAACTTGTGATAGCCCTATCCAGGTCGTTCACTATAGAATCAATAACTACATTGCGTGGCAACCGTGGTGCGTTTAACAGATCCTTATCGTCTATATTCAGGGGTTTATTAACCCAGGGCATATCGCCATAACTTTTAACCGCGTTATAATATAACATGGCCCTAAAAAAGTAAGCTTCGCCCAGATAAGGAGCAATGTCGCTTGTTGAGGCGCTTACTTTTTGATAATTAGCCAAAAAATAATTCACATTGCGAATGTTGCTCCAATCGGCATAGCCGCCGCTGCCGGCAACAGTCAACTCTCCGTTCAGCCGGCCGTTTTCTGATTGCGGAACCATATTGTCGCTATTTTCATCAACACTGTATATACCCAGACTACTGTATCCCCGGTAATGCGGAAAAATGCCGTCCTTACCATAAAGGTTGTTCATATAGTTCTGCAGGTCATTAACAGTATGCCAGTATGACGATTCGGTTAACTGGGTAGGTGGCGTTTGATTCAACAGGCCATCCTTTTTACAGGAAGCAATGGCAAACAAGCCAATCGCGAAGAATATATATATGATTTTTTTCGGTTTCATAACTCAAATTTTATATGATTATTTAATATTCATTTGTAAACCAAAAGAATAGACGCGTTGTAAAGGGTAGATCTTTTCGTCAGACTGTAGCAGTTCCGGATCTACATACTGGTGTTTAAAGGCGCCGGTAAATGTGAGGGCGTTATCAACACTGCCATATAATTTTAACCGGTAGACATGGAATTTTTGAGTAAGCCTATCCGGGAAAGTATAACCCAGTTGCACGTTCTTTAAACGCATATACGCAGTATTGAGCAGGTAGCCAGATTGTGCTATTTGGTTTTTACTGCTTCCATTATTGATATCCAATCTTGGGAAGTATCCGTTAGGATTAGTGGTCGACCACCTGTCATCCAATTTTGGAGTCACTGTGCTTTGATACTGCGAGGTCAATCCCCAGAAATAATTGTTGGTCGGCACATAATCGGCATGACCTTGTCCCTGAATAAACAGACTAAAATCTATCCCCTTCCAGGTTACACCGGTCGTGAAACCATATAAATATTTTGGTGTACTGTTACCAATAATGGTACGGTCACCAGGATCGCCAACGGTGTTGCTGCCGTAAGTGATCTTTCCATCACCATTAAGATCTGAATATTGGATATCTCCGGGCTTGTATCCACTCGCGTTGATGGCGTTTTGGTTTGGTGCGCTGTTAACCTGGTCCTGTGTCTGAAACTTTCCAACGGTTTTAAAGCCCCAGATAGCGCCCAGTTGTTCGCCTACATAAGGTTGGTTGATGAATTTTTGCGCATTAGCATCGTATTTGGTGATCTTGCCTGAATAATGACTGATGTTTGCACGCGCCATTACACCTACGGAGCCAAACTGATGTTTCCATGAGGCGGTCAGATCCCAGCCTTTGGTGCTTGAGGAAGCATTATTAACTGTAGGTGGCGCAATACCTAATGGGCCCGGGTAAGTGCTTGAAGGGGCAAACTGATCGGTTATTTTTTTATTATACCAGTCGGCAGTAATGCTAAAATCAGTCAGGAAATCAACATCGACACCAATGTCAAGCATAGATGGTTTTGCCCAGGTTAATGTAGGACTTATTAAGCTGCCCGGATTAGAAACATAAGGTAAACGGCCACCGCTGCCTGGGTTAAATATCCATTGACTATTGGTTGCCGGGTTGGTTTGTAAATTGCTTAAGTATGGATAATAAACTGGTGTTGAAGCATTCAGGAAATAAGAGATATCTCCCAAGCCACCATAGGATGCTCTGAATTTCAGATTGTTGATCCATTTTTCAAGTGGTTTAAAAAAATCCTCTTTCGAAATGTTCCACCCTACAGATCCGGAGCTGAATAAATGATAACGCGTATTTTGCGGGAATAAGGAAGTACCCATATAACTGGCGTTGCCTTCAATCAGGTACTTTTCTTTGTAGTTATAGTTTATCCTGCCTATGGTGCTATTGGTGGCCCAGCTATAGCCTCCGCCATCTGTTGTTGATGGGGTTGTACCACTCGTAAGCGCCAACGATGGCTGATTGGTGCTATAGAGATATTGATTATAGCCGCTCAGGTTTGAATAGGTTTTTTGCTCTGTTTGTTCACCTACCAATATTTTAAAGTAATGACCCCCTATTTGCTTTTCATAACTGGTAAAAACATTGTAGTTATAATAGCTGGTTAACCCATAATTTTCATTGATGGATGATATGGTATTGCTTAACGTTTGCGGATTATTAGGTGTAGAATAGTAATAAGGCAAAACAGTTGATGTAATGTTATAGGTATTATAATCATAGCTATAGTGACCGGTGATATCCCAGCCGGTAATTGGCTTAATCGTGATATCGCCACTTATACGGCTATTGTTGGTACGGCTATTATTTGTGCCGCCTTGCTGTAGTTGTGGTATGTATGAATTGGAATCATATCCCCCGTTTGGATCAATCAAAGCAATAATTGGCCAGATCCTGGCTACCTGGTGAAAAAAGTTATAACCGGTATTGGCGCCACCATTATAAGGGTAGTGATCATTCTCCTGAGAAAAGGATGTTTTTAAGCTAAAAGTTACATACTTGTTGAGATCAGCGGTTACATTCGCCCTGATATTATTGCGCAGATAGCTGTCATCGGCGTAATTAAACAAACCATTTTTTTTGGTCGATCCCAATCCAATAAAATAGGTTATTTTATCGCTGCCTCCATCAATGCTCAGGTTATGTTGCTGGCTGGGCGCCCATCTTTTAATATAAGTTTTAAACCAGTCGTTATTGGCATTTCCGAATACCGGATCATAAGTCGCCCAGTTATTACTGCCAGGTACCGGGATAGTAGTAGGAGTATGTACAGGGTCGGCTATGTAAGCTTTGATCCTTTTTATGGCATCATCAGTTATCAGCGGCGGTAAACCGGCGTTGGCATAGGCCTTGTTATAGGTGTTTGCCCAAACCAATGAATTAGACATTACCGGCTGATTCAGTGGTTGTGCATAAGAGAAGTTATTGGAATAACTTAAGCGGGCCGCCTGGTTCTTTTTACCCTGTTTGGTAGTGATCAATAATACACCATTTGGAGCCCTTGAACCATAAACAGCCGATGAGGCTGCATCTTTGAGCAAACTAATACTTTCTATGTCATTAACATTGATGGAGTTAATATCTGTTTCCACACCATCAACCAGGATCAATGGGCTTGCTAACTGGCCGCCATAACCGGTAAAACCACGTACGTTGATGCTTTTTTTAGCGTCGGGAGAACCGCCGCCATAATTGGTGGTTACATTTAAGTTGGCCATCATACCCTGTAAGGCATCGCCTACATTGGTTACCGGTCTGTTTTGCAGGTCCTTGCCTTTTATCTGGTCAACCGCGCCGGTAAGGTCTACTTTTTTCTGCGTGCCAAAACCAACCACAACCACTTCATTCAGGTCGCTTTTTCCCGGTATTAATTGAACGTTGATATCAGTGCGGCCATTAATAGCAACTTCCTGGGTCTCGTAACCAACAAAGCTAAAAACAAGTGTACCGCTGGCATCAGGTAAGGATAATGCATAATTACCTTTGCTATCGGTAGCCATGGATATAGACGATGCTTTCAGCTTAACGGTTACGCCGGGTAAGGGCAGGCCGTTTTCGTCATTTACCTGGCCCTTAACCATTACATTGACAACCTGTACTGCCGACGCCTGTACGTTCCTTTTTTGAACTACTATGGTTTTATCAACAATGGTATAAGTTAAAGGCTGACCCTTAAAGCACTCGGTAAGCGCCTGTTGTAAAGTGGCATGATCTAATGAAATATCAATGTTGTGCGTACTGCGCAATACTTCGTCTTCGTACCAAATAATATATTTGGTTTGCTTTTGTATGGCAGTAAAAACCTTTTTTATAGAGATGTTTTTTTCTGAAAGCGTTACTTGCTGCGCATATCCCGTAGCCGATGCCTGTAAGCAGGCCAGTGTCATAAAAAAAACTACAAATTTCATAACCATGAAAATTTTAGTGAGCGGCCTCTGCTTAAAAAACAAAGGCTTAAAAAGAGTATAAAAATTCATACTTTAGGAGTTAGGTTAACTGAATAGATTATCTGAAACTGGATTTTTTATCCCGACAAAATCGGGAAGGGGTTAACCAAATATTACCCGGCGGTGTTGGTAGCACTGCCGGTTTTTTTCTGGTAGCCGCATGGTGGGGTTGGGGTATCTTTATGCCATATCTGTTGTTGTTTAGGGTGATTAAATCAATTAAGTTTAATAAGGTTTAGGGGCTTACTATTAGTTTTTTGCCGGCCATCTTAAAATGGATCTTATTTAATTCCAGCACTTTTAATAAAACCGACAGGTTTGATTCGCGGGAAATACCACCGGTAAATAAGCGGCCTGGCATATCGCCCTGGTACTCCACATCTATATCATACCACCGCGATACCCGCCGCATAATGGTTTTGATATCTTCATTTACAAATAAGGTTTGCCCGTTTTTCCAGGCCATAACCGCGTTGATATCCGCATCATCTGTAATGGATAGTTTTCCATCGGTTGTAAGCTGTGCCTGCTGTCCGGGTTTTAACATGCCGGTCATTTTATTTTTTATAATTTTCACCGATCCTTCCAGCAGTGTGGTTTTAACTGAGGCCTCATCACTGTAAGCCATAATGTTAAAGTGGGTGCCTAAAACCTGTACTTCTTCCTGCCCGTTCACATTAATTTTAAAGGGCATGGCTTTATTTTTTGCTACTTCAAAATAAGCTTCGCCGGTAATGGTTACCCTGCGCTCGGCTCCGGAAAAAGCAATGGGATAGGTGATGGAGGATGAAGCATTGAGCCATACTTTGGTACCGTCGGCCAGTTGCAGATCATACTTGCCGCCCCGTGGCGTTGTCATGGTATTATATATGGGTGCAGCGGTGCTGGTTGTTGTTGTATTATAAGCGACATGTCCGTTTGCCGATTTCACAATCCTGGTATTACCCTGGTGCGCAAGCAGACCATTCCGGGCCGAGTCTAAAACTATGTGCGAACCATCGCCAAGGGTTAATATGGCTTTATTGCCACCTGGTTGTACATCAATTTGCTTTGGTTTATGGATAGTTGTTAATGCCGCGGGTTTAGGCCTGTTGATTTTAAGAAAATATATCCCGGGCAAAATAAACAGGAGTATAGCCGCCGCCAGTTTTACCCAGCCTAATACCCCGTGCTTAGACTTTTTTCCGGGTAACGATTGATGATCAAAGATGCGGTCAAGGATCAGTTGCTGCCGGTAACCTGGTAATACTCGTTCTTCGGCCTCCTGATTTAGAGTATCTCCAAGTACTTCTTTTACCTGTGGCGCGTTTAACGGATCATTGATATAATCAAAAAGCTCATGAGTTTCCTCCGCTGAAGCTTCTTTATTCATATACCGGGTAAGTAAATTTAGGAGCTGTTGGTTATTCATGTGATGGAAATGGATTATTTACGGGAAAGCAGATCGCGTATTTAGCCCTTTATATACACTGACACACAGCAAAGCCGGCAGGGTGAGTTGAAATGATAATATTTTTGATTTTTATTTTAAATTGCTGAAAATCAATAAATAAAATATTGATCGGGCTATTTAAAAAGCAAATAGAACAGGATAAGGGTATTGATCTGGATAAAATAAGTTCTGATGAATTTAAGGGCCAGTTTCATATGCGTATGAACTGTTGACGATGAGATATTTAAACGCCCGGCCACTTCGCTGTACTTTAAACCTTCCTGGTAGCATAAAGTATAAATGAGTTTTTGCTGTGGTGTAAGGCAGCTGATGGCATGGTTAAGCGAATGTTCCAGGTCGCGATGAAGAACCGCCTCTTCGGTATTATTTACCTCCTCTGTCATTTGTTTGCTTAGCTCAAAAGCGATCAGGTTTTCATGAGCAATGCGTCTTAATACATTGTACGCGTAATTCCGGGTCATGCGGTTGATGTAGGCTCCAAAATTCTCAATCTCCGGCAGATTTTGGCGGTTAATCCAGATCTTCAGAAAAATCTCCTGTAAGATCTCTTCGGCCAACTCTTCAGATCGGGTAAGCTTTAAAGCAAAGGGGTACACTGTTTTGGAGTAATGCTCAAAAAGAATAGTGAACGACTTTTGATCGCCGGTGGCTACCTGGTGCAAAAACATTCGTTCTGTATCTATTGATCTATTTTGCAATGCGTTATAAAAAACAGGGTTATCAATGTTGGTTTACATTCGTGGAGTGAATGTATTTCAAAAAGATATAATTTGCCTGTTTTAACACCCCGCAAACGTTTGTTTGGAATTGGAGGCTTTTAATGAAATATAAATAAGGATTGTCGGTCAAATGCGATAAAAAAGGCTTTTTGATCGACACTATTTTCAGAAAGGAATGATCCTGAAAATCGCGGTGGGATGCAGCAATAATTGTTTACGCAAACGCTTGCGTAAACAATTATGAATAAAGGACCTAATTAAGGTGTGTTTATTGGGTTTTGATGGATTTATAACCAGCCATGTATTGTTTATAATCTTTTTTAACCTGGTTGGCATAGTTTTTTGCATAGCTGAGGAGTGGTTTTTGCCAGGTATTTTCGTGGGCAAAAGCAGTCAGCTCATCATTAATGGCCGAGCCTTGTATGCCGCAGCTCCGTAATTGTGCCGAGGCCGTTAAGGTGGCCATATCCAGTAACACACACTGCATATCCTTCAGGTTGCCCGCCAACAGATCCAGATTGATCCTATCGGCAAAGGGTTGCATTTCCTGTAACACATAAGTATCTTCTTTAAACACCGTAGTACTCAGCAATGCGGGTGATATATTCTGCATGCGGTATTTGGTGGTGATGATGCGTTCGGCATCCGAGGCCCATTGGGGTTGGCGGATTGGGTTATAGGGGGCAAGGGATGATCGCGCACCTTGTTTAAGGTCCATCAATAAAAAATCGCCTTTGATTTTGGTGTTCTGCAATAAGAACATATAACGTTTTAAGCCAATGCTCCCCGTGCCGGCCACCCTAAACGCGGCATCTTTAACCTTGTAATTATTGGGCCAGGCGCCGGTTTCGGCCAGTACGCTGCTCAGGTGCTTTATCAGTTCGGCTTTTAGGGGCGCCTTGATGTCAAAATGGGTTTGGTCGTTTATTTTAATGCGCAGTTGCTTATGTACCGGGGCGGCTATTTTTTTGATAATATCCTTTTCCTTCCGTTTTTTAACCTTGATTAAAAAATCGCTTACAATGCCGCCAGCTGTTCTGGGATCAATATAATAGGCCTTGCCCGATTGCAGTACTTCGGTATATTTCTTTAAAAAAAGCTTCACCATTCCGTCGGCTTCGGCTTTGTTTAGATTCAGGGTATCAAAAGCCACATAAATACTGGTGAGTACCCGGGCCAGTTCCCAGTTTAAAGGGGCCAGCATCGATTCGTCAAAATCATTCAGGTCAAAATAAACCAGGCGGTTGTTCCCTTTAAAACTGCCGAAATTTTCCAGGTGCAGGTCGCCGCAGATCCATACTGGTGGCGAAACCGGGAAGTCTTTAACCCGGGCCAGGTCTTCATAAAACAAATGGCACGTCCCCCTGAAAAAACGGAAGGGGCTTTCGGTCATGGCCTTATATTTTAGTTGGACTTTGTCGGGCAGCAGCGGTGCATTAAATTTTTTAATTCTTTCAATAATAGTATCCATGTTGTACTGAATTTAAAATATAGAAATATAATGCAGGGAGTATGAAAGGCTTTTTAAGGAAGATTACCACTCAAAGGATTGAACAATGGCCTGGTCCAGCAGCCATTCATTAAACAGTTCCAATTGTTTGCCCTTGCCGGATACCAGCACTTGCAGGATCACCTGCTCGCCGGAGCGTAATAATTTGGAATTGGTAACCTGCAAGTTTAAGGTTTTGATCTGCTGTTGAATAGCGCCCGAAGGATATTTGTCCTTAAATGTGATCTTATAATCACGGTGTTGAAAGCGGAAATCTATCTGGAACTGGATAAAATCAAGCGCGTAAAGTATAAATAAAGCTAATACCAATGATACTCCCGCCAGTAGATATTCGCCAATACCTATTAACATGCCTATGGAGGCGGCTATCCAGATAGAAGCGGCGGTGGTGATGCCCGAAACGCTCACATTGTTGCGGAATATAACCCCGGCCCCTAAAAAGCCCACGCCAGTGATAATGTTGGCAGCTATGCGGTCGCGGTTGGAGTCGACACCTAAAATATAGGAGCAAATGGTGAATACCGTTGAGCCAAAACAGATGAGCGCCAGCGTACGGAACCCGGCCGACTTACCCCTGATCTCCCGCTCAAACCCCAGGATACTGCCAGCTATGACGGATAAAATTATTTTTAATACCTCATCGCCATTGATCGTGTGGGAGATATTGATAATTGAACTAAGCAACATTTTAGGTTTAACATTAAATATTTTTCGAATAGCAGGTTTAGTAAATATAAATAAAAAAAAGCGCCGTATTAAACGTTTATATCTAAACAAAGTCATATATCCGTCTGTTGAAGACGCGGATGAAATATTAATAATATACTATTGTTAAATCATGTGTTATTAAATTCTTCAAACCGACATTTTTAATACATTTGGTTGGCAAAGTTTGCATTACCAATTTGCAGACAAAAACTACCAGCGGCCTAACCATGATGATGATAGCCAAGAGCTTACTAAAAGGGACTGAACGACCTGACTTTATTAAACACGAAACCATTGCCGACATTTTCAGAGCGTCGGCATCAAAATACGCCCATAACACCGCGCTCATTTTTGGCGACAGGGAACTGAATTATGCCCAGCTTGATTCCTGGAGTAATTATATCGCGGCCTTTATTGCTGCAAAAGGTATTGGCAAAGGCCATTCCATAGGGGTATGGCAATCCCGCGGGCTCGAGCTGCAAGCCGTTATCCTGGGTATTGTAAAATCGGGCGCCGCCTACGTTCCGCTTGACCGGGAAATGCCCGAGGAAAGGCTACAGATCGTATTACAAGAAATTGGAGCTGCCGCCTGTTTCAGCGATGCCCAGCCCGCGCTGGACTGCCCGGTTTTTGCCGTTCCGGAATTTCGGGAGCAATACGAAGACTATACTTTACCTGTTGGTCCGGATGCGGACGACCGGGCCTATGTGTTATACACTTCGGGCAGTACGGGTAAACCCAAAGGCATTCCCATCCTCCACAAGCATATCTGCCACCTCATTCGTTCGGAGCAAAGCGTACTGGAGATCACCCCGCAGGATAAAGTTTACCAGGGTTTCTCGGTATCATTTGATATGTGGTGCGAGGAAACCTGGATAAGCCTGTTTGCCGGGGCCACTTTATGGATAGCCGATGCCACCACGGCAAAGTCTATCGATGAGCTCAGCGATATTTTAAGACAACAGCAAATTACCATACTGCACGCCGTACCCAGCCTGTTGGCGGTGATGGATGATGATATACCCTCCCTGCGCCTTATTAACGCGGGCGGCGAGGCTTGTACCCCTGCTGTTTTAAACCGCTGGAGCAAGCCCGGTAAAAACATATTTTACAACAGTTACGGCCCTACCGAAACAACGGTAACCACCACCATGGTGCCGCTGATACCAGGCGATGCCATTACCATTGGCGGGCCGCTGCCCAACTATGATCTGGCCGTAGTTGACGATAAATTTAACCTGCTGCCAACCGGGCAACAGGGCGAATTGATCATCTCGGGCCCGGGTGTGAGCGAAGGCTATGTGAACCGGCCGGAATTGACCCGCGAAAAATTTCTGGATAAACCGGTAACCTTAATGGAACTGGCCGGCGATCGTATTTATCTGAGTGGCGATGCCGTGGTGATGCAGCCCGATGGCCGCATTGATTTTCATGGCCGCCTGGACGACCAGGTTAAATTGCGCGGATACCGGATAGAGCTGGGCGAAATTGAATCAAGATTGAACCAGCTCGAAGAAGTGGCCACAGCAGCGGTTGCCCTCAAAAAAGACTCGACAGGTCAGGATCAGCTGGTAGGATATGTGACACTGAAACCTGGGCAGGCATTTGATCAGCAACATAGCCGCAGCCGGCTTTCAGAAGTTTTACCTCCTTATATGGTGCCGCTGGTGGTTATACAGATGGACAAATTCCCCCGGCTGTCAAGCGGCAAGATCGACCGCAAATCACTCCCGGTACCCGAGGCCTTACAAAACGTGCCGCAACAAGAGGAGATCCATATTAGTCCCGATGACCCCCTGGCGGTAAAAGTAATGGCCGGATTGAATCACCTTTTCCCCGGCAGGGATATCACGCCCGAATCAGACTTTTTTACTGATCTGGGTGGGCATTCCTTGCTCGCAGCCACATTTTCGTCATGGTTACGGAAAGAAGCCGGGATCCAGCACGCGTCGTTAAAAGATATTTACACCAATCGTCCGGTAAAAAACCTTATCAATACCTGGGAGCTTGCTGAAAAGAAAGCCCGGGAAAAGAAAACAGTAGACAAAGAGATCTTTCATAAGATCCCCTCTTTGCGTTATTTGCTTTGCGGTTTGGCGCAGGCCATCTCCCTGTTATTTATATATGGGCTGTTCGCTGTTCAAATATTTGTGCCCTATCTGGGCTACTATTATGTGGTGAGCAAAACCGAATCGGGACAGGATAATTCTGGTATCGGTCTTGTAGTGGCCTTACTGCTCTATTGTCTGATACCCCCTTTTTTATCCTTCATGGGCATCGCGGCCAAATGGATATTGCTGGGTAAGGTTAAAGAAGGCGACCATCCTTTGTGGGGCTCTTATTATTTCCGCTACTGGTTGGTAAACAGGTTAACACAACTGGCTCCCGCCCAGTTTATGAACGGCACACCGCTTTACCCTTTATACCTGCGTATGCTGGGCACCCGCGTAGCCAAAGACGCGCAAATAAGCGCGGTTACCATAGGCGCCAACGATCTGCTGGAAATTGGCAGCGATGTAAGCCTGAGCTCGGGCGTGGTACTGGATAACGTATCGGTCGAAAACGGATTGATCAAATTCCGCAAGATCAGTATAGGCGCTCACGCTTATATCGGCAGCGGTGCGGTGTTGTCGGGCGATACGGTGGTAGAAGACTGGGGCGAACTGCAGGACCTGAGTCATTTGCAGAGCGGTCAAACTATCAAAGCTTACGAGGTATGGAAAGGCAGCCCGGCAGAAAAGGTGCATCAAATGCAACCCGAAGAACTGCCGTTGCCGCTTAAATCACCTTTCCTCAAAATCAAGACTTACGGTTTTCTATATACGCTGCTGCTCATTATTTTTCCGGCGGTTGTTTTGGTGCCTTTGCTCCCTGTCATCAGGCTGTTGAATTACCTGGATCTGCAAACCGGCGATTATGATTTTAGTTATTTTATCCACGTACCAGCGCTTACCCTGGTATATATTTTGTTGTACGCGTTTGAAACCGTGCTGTTATCGCGCCTGCTTTTGTGGAACATCAAACCCGGAACATACCCGGTTTTCAGCAGTACCTATGTCCGCAAATGGCTTTCTGATCAATTGATATCCGTCGCGCTCATTGTATTGCACCCGATATATGCCACGGTTTTTGTTTCCTTTTTCTTTAGGATGCTGGGCTCAAAAATTGGTAAAAATACCGAGATCTCCACAGCCAGTAACGTTACCCATACGATGCTCGAAATAGGCAACGAATCGTTTATCGCGGATGCCGTTACCCTGGGCGAAGAGGATATCCGTGCCCAACGGCTCATCTTGAAAAAGACCACCATTGGCAACAGCAGCTTTGTGGGCAACAGCGCATTAATTCCCCAGGGATATGAACTGGGCGACAATATGCTGATAGGTGTACTATCGGTGCCGCCAACTCTTGAGCAGCAGCAGGACAGCCCCCGTGGCGACTGGTTTGGTTCGCCGGCTATCGCTTTGCCGCGTCGACAGGATAGCGGTACTTACCCGGCATCGCTTACTACTACGCCTTCCTGGTCAAGAAAACTGTCCCGCGGCCTGATCGAATCCATCCGCATCCTGCTGCCCGAAACCGTGATCATTTGCTGTAGCGTACTGTTCATCGCGTACTGTCACGACCTGATCAAAGAGCGGACCGTTTCAGAGATCGTTGAAGAATTACCAAAAATTCCGTTTTATTACCTTTTTTACATGGGGCTGCCTGCATTCTTTATCTCCCTGGCTTTAAAATGGGTGGTGATAGGCAGGTTTAAAAAAGAGCAAAACCCCATGTGGACGCACCGCGTTTGGAGAAGTGAAGCCATTACTACAACCTACGAAGCCCTGGCTGTACCATTTATGCTGGAGTTTTTAAAAGGAACGCCATTTTTACCCTGGGCCCTGCGCTTGTTTGGCGTGAAGATTGGGAGGCGGGTATGGCTCAATACTACTGATATTACGGAGTATGATATGGTGTCTATCGGCGATGATACCGCTTTAAACGAAGATTGTGGTCCGCAGACCCACTTATTTGAAGACCGGGTAATGAAAGTAGGCAGCATCAAAATAGGAGCCCGCTGCAGCATAGGTGCCCGCAGTATTATTTTGTACGACAGTGAAATAGGCGACGACGTAAAACTGGAACCTTTATCGCTGGTGATGAAAGGTGAAACCCTGGCCTCCGAAACCGAATGGACCGGCAGCCCGATTAGAGCGCTGGGGTAAGTCTGAAGTCTTGAGTCTTAAGTTTTAACTCATGACTTCCGGCTTAAGACTTCGGACTCCCGACTTAAATCCGTATATTTGTATACATACAACGGCCTGGTTTTCCTGTAAAAAGGAGAACCGGGCCGTTTGCGTAAGGGATAAAAAAGCCCCAAAACAGGGTGGTTTTTATGTAGTTATTTGAAAATCAGTAATTTAATACTTTTTAAGCCTTTCAAAACACATCGAAAATTTGTTAAAAAGTGTTAAAATGGGGTTAAAGCTGAGTTAAAATGGCCAAAAGCAAGCCTTTTTATGCTGTTTTCGACTAAAAAAGTGTTAAAATTTAAGGTTTAAAAAGTTTTATTCCTAACTCTGCCGGATGTCCGGGTTCCAAACCAATGCAAACGTTTGTGTTATTTTAAGCTTTAAGACGCCCGTGTTTTATAAGTATCTTGTTGGACTAAAAGCATCGCCGCGATAGTCATTTATACATCTTATTGAATTATGTCAGTATGAAAAACAGAGCCCTACTGAAAACTATAAACACCTTTTTGCTGCTGATGAGCATGACTTTTGTAAGCTACTCACAGCAAAAACCCAACGTGATATACATTTACGCCGATGACCTGGGTTACGGCGATCTGAGTTGCTATGGCGCTACCAAACTGCACACGCCCAACCTGGATAAACTGGCCAAAATCGGCATCCGTTTTACCAATGCGCATGCTACTTCGGCTACCTGTACGCCATCAAGGTTCGCGCTCATGACCGGCAAATATCCCTGGCGCAAAACTGGCACGGGTATATTGCCGGGCAATGCGGCGCTCATTATCCCGATCAATAAGACTACGCTGCCCCAGGTATTTAAGCGGGCAGGATACGCCACGGCTATTGTGGGCAAATGGCATTTGGGCCTGGGCGACAGCGTAAATAAAAACTGGAACGGCGAAATAAAACCGGGGCCCAATGAAGTTGGCTTTGATTATTCGTTCATTTTTCCGGCCACGGCCGATAGGGTGCCTACCGTTTTCCTGGAAAATCACCGGGTAGTAGCCAGCGACGCCAATGACCCCATAGCGGTTGACTACAGCAAGAAAATAGGGAATGACCCCACCGGGAAAGAGCATCCGGAACTGCTGAAACTAAAGTCGTCGCCCGGGCAGGGGCATGATAATACCATTGTGAACGGTATTGGCCGCATTGGCTATATGAGTGGCGGTTACCAGGCCCGCTGGGTGGACGAGGAGGTATCATCTACTTTCCTGTTCAAGGTGGAGCAGTTTATAACCGATCATCGCCAAAAACCGTTCTTTTTGTACTATGCCTTAACCGAGCCCCATGTACCGCGTATGCCGGCCACACGTTTCAAAGGCACAAGTGGACTAGGTTATCGCGGGGATGACATCCTGCAGCTGGACTGGACCATAGGGCAACTGATGAAAACGCTGGAACTGAATGATATGGCCAAAAATACGCTCATCATATTTACGAGTGATAATGGTCCCGTGCTTGATGATGGTTACCAGGATGGAGCCGTTACCCTATTAAGCGGGCATACACCATGGGGGCCAATGCGGGGCGGCAAATACAGCGCGCTGGAAGCCGGTACCCGTTTACCTTTTATTGTAAACTGGCCGGCACAGATAAAACCGGGTGTTTCTGACGCCTTATTTAGCCAGATGGATATTTTAGCATCGATGGCTCATTTGCTGAATCAAAAGATCCCTAAGAGGGATGCTGAAGATAGCCAGGATCACTTAGATGCACTTTTGGGTAAAAGTAAACAGGGGCGATCAACCCTGATAGAACAGGGCAGTACTGATCCCACAGCCATCATAAAAGGCGACTGGAAGTATATTAAACCGCACCCGGGTGTGGAATATATGAAGGATGTTGGTATAGAATCGGGCAACTCACCATCGCCGCAGCTCTATAACCTGAAGGATGATATCGGCGAAAAAAATAACCTGGCCGATACTTATCCCGACAAGGTAAAAGAGCTCGATCAGCTATTGAAAAATGAAATAAGCAGAAACACGGAGAAAAAGTAAGCAGGAATTATGATCGCAAAATATTGGTTAAGGGTATCGGTTGTCTTTTTAGCTATAGGTTTTAATACGCTGACTGTAAAGGCTCAGCAAAAACCAAACATCATTTTTATACTAACCGACGATTTGGGTTATGGCGACATCGGCGTGTTTTTTCAAAACCAACGGAAAGCTTCTGGCGACCATAGCCAGCCTTATGAGTTAACGCCTAACCTGGATAAAATGGCACTGAGCGGCGTCCGCTTTACTCAACAATACGCCAACGCACCGGTTTGTGCGCCATCCCGGGCTTCGCTCCTCACCGGGCTTAACCAGGGTAATGCCTCGGTAAGGGATAACCAGTTTGATAAGATGCTGGAAAACAATTACACCGTGGCATCCATGTTAAAAACAGCGGGTTACAGCACTACAGCTTTTGGTAAATGGGGTTTGCAGGGTGTTAAGGAGGAAGGTCCAAATTGGCCCGGCCACCCCCTCAAACGGGGTTTTGATAATTACTATGGCTATATGCGCCATGCCGACGGTCATGAGCATTATCCGCTGGAAGGTTTGTATCGCGGCAAAAAACAAGTATGGGATAATAATAACGAAGTATCGGCCGGGCTAAGCAAATGCTATACTGCCGACCTCTGGACCGCTGCCGCCAAAAAATGGATCGTCGATCATAAAAACGGAAAAGATGCCACTAAGCCGTTTTTTATGTACCTGGCTTATGATACGCCCCATGCGGTTATCGAATTACCGACACAGGCCTATCCTGCTGGGAGAGGGCTAAAAGGAGGGCTGCAATGGCTGGGCGATGCCGGGCATATGATCAACACGGCTTCGGGGACAATTGATTCGTACATGTACCCTGAGTACGCCAACGCCACTTATGACGATGACCATAACCCGGCCACGCCTGAAGTTCCCTGGCCTGATACCTATAAAAGATACGCTACGGCGGTACGCAGGATAGATGACGCGGTAGGTGACATCCGGCAATTGCTCACTGATCTGAATATGGCCGATAATACCCTGGTGATCTTTACTTCCGATAATGGTCCATCCATCGAATCTTATTTGCCGGCCTCGTTTGTGCCGAATTATCCTACGTTTTTTGGGGGCTATGGCCCATTTGATGGTATCAAAAGGGATTGTTGGGAAGGCGGGCTAAGAATGCCAACAATAGCTGCCTGGCCAAAACATATCAAAGCCGGAGAGGTGGTAAATACACCATCCATGCTGTCAGACTGGATGCCTACTTTTGCCGATGCCGCGCATATCCCAGCTCCTGCACGTACGGACGGCGTCTCTTTATTGCCTTCCTTAACCGGATCAGGTAAGCAAAAACAAGGACTGGTTTATGTGGAGTATTTTGAAGGTGGCAAAACGCCCGATTTTAAGGAGTTTGAACCCGGCAAGCGCGGAAGAAAGCGCGACCAAATGCAGGCCATTCGCATGGGCGACCTGGTGGGTGTGCGTTACGCCATTAAAACCGCTGATGATGATTTTGAAATATACAATGCCCTGAATGATCCTAAAGAAATAAACAATATAGCCTCCAGACCGGGCTATGCAAAAATTCAGGAAGCGATGAAGGCAAAAGTACTACAGGTGAGGCACCCGGATGCAGAGGCTCCGCGCCCCTATGATGCAGCACCTATACCGGCAGATAAAGTTGCAGCAAAGTTATTACCGGGCCTTTCCTGGAAGTATTATGCCGGGAAATTCCCCTGGGTAGCCAAAACAGATGGACTCACCATCACCACCAAAGGAACAAGCCAAATGGTAAACGGTACAGAAGCAGGTCGTAAACAGGGCATGATATGTTACCAGGGTTTTATAAAAATTCCTGCCGATGGACACTACACCTTCTCGCTGCAGGTATCAGGCAAAGCCTACCTGCGTTTGCATGAGGCCACATTGATCGATGCCGATTTTGGGTATCAGTCGGGCACGGTGCTTACGCAGGGTGTCAATTTAAAAGCCGGCAATCATGCCATAACCTTGTATTATTTGTTGCCGGAGGACGGTACATCTCAGGTAAGGCTTAAATGTACAGGTCAAAACGGGGTAGATATTGGCAGGGGGAATCAGGTGTTTAGTCATGGAGTCTTGAGTTCGAAGTCATAAGTCAAAAAAACGATTTTAGACTTAAGATTCAATACTTGCGACTTAGCAGTAGTATATTTGAATTTTATAAATTTTGTGTGCCATGGATATTACTACGCTGGATGATTTTTACGAGCACGCGGCTTCTGTAAGCGGCGAAAGTGTGAGTTCGCTGTTGCCCGAAGGTATCAACAAAGAGATTGGCCATTTCAATATATTTGATGTAGCTGAGCTATTTACCCGTATCAAAAAAGCGCCCGGACTGATGCCCTATAACCGCCGGGCCTATTATAAGATAAGCCTCATAAGCGGTCATAGTATGGCCGAGTATGCCGACAAGACCATCGAGATCGAAAAGAATGCCCTGCTTTTCGCCACACCCAAAATACCCTATAACTGGGTGCCGCAGACCGATCAGCAATCGGGTTTCTTTTGCATTTTTACAGCCGATTTCCTGTTGCCCAGTAAAAGCGGTGTAGTATTGGATGATCTGCCTATATTTAAGCCAGGTGGTTACCCGGTATTTCAGCTTAGTGATAAGGAGGCGGCTGATATTCGTCACATTTTCAAAAAGATGAGTGAAGAGATAGGTTCCCATTACGCTTATAAGTACGACCTGCTGCGCAACTATGTGTTGGAACTGATCCATTACGGGCAAAAGTTGCAGCCGCTCACTACGCTCTATGCGGGCCATAACGCTTCAGCCAGGGTATCATCCTTGTTCATTGAACTTTTAGAAAGACAGTTTCCTATTGATTCGCCGCACCAGAAAATAGGTTTACGTACCGCTAAAGATTATGCCGACAGGCTGTCTGTACACATCAATCACCTTAACAAAGTACTTAAGGAGAACACTGGCAAAACCACTACCGAGCATATCAGCAACCGGATAATACAGGAAGCCAAGATCCTGCTAAAACAAACAGCCTGGAACATTTCGGAGATCGCCTATAGTTTGGGTTTTGAGGAAGTGGCGCATTTTTCTACCTTTTTTAAAAAGCAGACCAATATCGCCCCGCTGAAATTTCGCGCCTAAGCGATATTTGAATTTCGCAAAAAACGGATTGATATTCACAAACGGCTGAGTAGGTATATGACTGAACTTTGTTTTATCAAATTTTAAGATAAAACAATGAAACTCCAGCATAATACTATACTCATTACCGGCGGCACCAGTGGCTTTGGTTATGAGTTTGCCTCGCGCCTATTGGTACTGGGTAATACGGTAATCATTACCGGTCGTAACCAGGATCGCCTGGATGAGGCCAGAGTTAAATTACCGGGCATACACACATTTCAAAGTGATGTAAGCGATCCGGAACAAATAACGATTTTGTTTGAGCAGGTAACTACCCAATTTCCCGGACTAAACATGCTGATCAATAATGCCGGCGAAATGCGTATGATCAGTTTGCACGATACTAGGATCGATCTGCAAGATATTACACGCGAAGTGGAGATCAACCTGATGGGGCCTATCCGCATGGTGCAGCAGTTTTTACCGCATCTCAAAAAACAAAAAAACGCCGCTATTTTAAATGCTACCTCGGGCATAGCGTTAATGCCTTTCCCATTGTCGCCTATTTATGGGGCTACCAAATCAGGCTTACGGTCGTATACCAAATCATTGCGCGTACAGCTTAAAAGTACGGGTATTAAAATATTTGAACTGATAGCGCCTGGTTCCACAACCCCTTTGAACGACAAGTTTACCCAGATAGACGGATTTGACGATAAAATGCTGATGAATCCCGGTAAGCTGATCGACGCGGCTATCAAAGGACTAATGAAAGATCAGTTGGAAATATACCCCGGCCTGGCCCGCATAATGAAGGTGATGAGCCGACTGGCGCCTGAGTTTTTATTAAATCAAACCAGCAAGATAGGCGCTCAATGGATCGCCTCGAAAAATTAAAACCATTTTTTACAAATCATAATACAACACAAACACAATGTCAACAAATCATAAAATTGCCCTGGTAACCGGCGGTAGCCGCGGCTTAGGGAAAGACATGGCGCTTAAACTGGCTCAAAAAGGCCTCGACGTCATTATAACATATAATAGCAGGAAAGAAGATGCCCTGGCCGTAGTGACCCAGGTTGAGCAAACAGGCAGTAAAGCCGCGGCTCTGCAACTGAATGTGGGCGATATAAAAAGCTTCGATGCGTTTTTTGAAGAGCTAACCAGTATTCTGAAAAATACTTTTAATGTAGATCACTTCGACTTTTTAATCAACAACGGCGGCATCGGTGGTCATGCACCTTTTGGCCAGGTTACCGAAGAAATGTTTGACGAACTGTTGAACATTCATTTCAAAGGAGTTTACTTTTTAACACAGGGATCGCTCAATTTATTGAATGATGGTGGGGGCATCGTCAATATATCATCCGGTTTGGCCCGTTTCAGTATGCCTGGGCCATCTGCTTACGCTTCCATGAAAGGCGCGGTTGAGGTATTGACCCGGTACCTGGCTCTTGAACTGGGGCCACGCCGCATCAGGGCAAACGTTGTTGCTCCCGGGGCTATAGCCACTGATTTTTCGGGCGGCAGAGTTCGGGATAATGCAGAAACTAATCAAATGGTAAGCAATGCTACCGCATTAGGTCGTGTTGGGCAGCCCGAAGATATTGGTGGCGTAGTAGCCTTTTTATGTACCGAGGATGCCCGCTGGATAAATGCCCAGCGTATTGAGGTATCAGGCGGTATGCACATTTGATCATCCATCTGAAATAATACCTTTTTATACTTTTTAGGGGCAAAACCCGCTTTATTTATAGAGCGGGTTTTGCCGTGCTAATATATTTCATAAAACCTCGTAATCTTGCTGTAAGGTTTACCTGCTTTGGTCGACTAAGCCTAAAAACAATGACCGGCTGTCTCAAGAAGATTGTCAGCTTATCATCAAATTCAGCTAAATAAAATATATTTCATTAACCGCGGGTAAACTTATTACGTTAGTAGTATAGAACCCGATAAAGTATAAAACGTAAAAACTAAATATCAATGAAAAAGAATATCGTGCTTTTAATGTTATTCATAGCCAATTGCACTGCCGCTTTCGCTACGGTAGGTAATACGCCTAGTAAACATCTGGTAACTGGTGGCTCTCCCGGTGCAAAACTGGATACCGCTACCTTCGCTACAGGTTGTTTTTGGTGCACCGAGGCCAAATTTCAGCAGTTAAAAGGAGTAAAAAAAGTGATCTCGGGCTTCAGTGGCGGGCATGTAGCCCATCCCACTTATGAGCAGGTTTGTACCGGCACCACCGGGCATGCCGAAGCTTGTAATATTATTTATGACCCCGCGCAGATCTCTTTTGATGAGCTATTGGAAGCCTTCTTTGTTGCCCATGACCCTACCCAGCTTAACCGTCAAGGCAATGATGTGGGTACACAATACCGCTCGGCTATATTTTATCACAATGCCGCTCAAAAACAAAAAGCCGATTACTACATCAGCAAGCTCAATACCGAAAAAGCTTACAAAAGCAATATCGTAACCCAGGTGGTACCCTATAAAGCATTTTACAAGGCCGAAGATTACCATCAGAACTATTTTAACCAGAACGGTAGTCAGCCTTATTGCAAATACGTGATACAACCCGAGCTGGAAAAATTCAAAAAGGTATTCAAAAACAAGTTGAAGTCATAAAGTAAGTTTGAGTGTTTAAGTGCCCCCCCCAAGAAAAAATCACTAATTCACTAAATCAATAATTCAATAATTATTCTGATGAGAACAATAATTTTAGCAGGCATACTGGTGTTTTTCGTTGGAGCAGCTAATGCCCAGCACCTGAAAAGCGACAAAGGGCACGAAAAGAACCCATATTACTCCAATACGGATACCAAAAAACTAAACGTGACCGATGCGGAGTGGAAGAAGATATTGCCACCTGCCTTATACGCCACTGCAAGAGAGCAGTCCACAGAAGCCCCGTTCACAGGCCAGTATTGGGATAAGAATGCCAAAGGGACTTACTATTGCGCCGTTTGTGGTAATGAGCTGTTCCGGTCGGATGCTAAATTTGCGAGTAATTGTGGTTGGCCAAGTTTTTATCAGGCGGTAAGAAAAAACAGTGTGATTTACCGGGAGGATAACTCGGTTGGCATGCAGCGTACTGAAGTGCTCTGCGCGAGATGTGGTTCGCACCTGGGGCATATATTTGATGATGGTCCGGCGCCAACCTATAAAAGATATTGCATGAACTCCATCTCGCTTGATTTTGCTCCTGACGGATTGAAAGCAAAATAGATGTAGTATAAAATCAAGAGATAAGAGTCAAGAATTAAGACAAAAATAATAATTGTTGTTTTGTGCTTTCTTGATTCTTGACTCTTATCTCTTGCTTCTCGACCGCTATTTGATCAGTATCCCCGCTTCTTTAAATCCACTCAGGTCTGTTGTGGATGGATCCTTTTCGGTAACAATAACATCAATGGCATTAGCCGCGCATACATAATAGGGGTCTGATGCGCCTATTTTATCATAAGTAGATAAGGCGATCACATATTTCGAGGTTTCGATCATGGCCCTGTCTACCAGGCTTTCCTGGTAAGTAAAACCGGTTAGTCCCAGCTTCAGATCAATACTACAAATGCCCAGCAGGCACACATCAGCCCTGAAATTGCGGATAGCTTCAATGGTTTCATGGCCGGTAGTTGAAAAGGCGTGTTTGTTGAGCTCGCCGCCAATAAAAAAAACGGTAACATGAGGATAGTCTTCTAAAATAGATACCACCGGAAAGCTGTTGGTAATAACGGTTAAGTTGATGTCCCTGGGTAAAGCGGCAATAACCGCGGTAGTGGTAGTGCCCCCGTTAAGAATGATAACCTGCCCCGGTTTTATAAATTCTAAAGCTTTTTGAGCTATTACTTTTTTATGTTGTGTATCTATATGCTGACGTTCCTTAAAATGCGGATGTACAGGCGAGCCGATAATAGCCCCACCGCGAACGGCTTTCAGCAGGCCCTTGTCTGATAATTCTTTAATATCCCTTCTAACCGTATCTGTAGACACATTAAGCAACCGGCTCAGATCGTCCAATACAACTTTATTGTCTTGTGCAATCTGTTCAATTATTTTTTGAAGACGTTCTTCTTTCAGCATAAAAACAAATATAAGAATAATTATTTATTGCAAATTGCTGCAATAAATTAACATTTAATTTGCAATTAATTGAAATATATTGCATAATATTGCAATATGAAAAATCTATTTAACCACACCGACACGTCAGAAATCCTTGACCGTGTTGAACATCTAAAACCCACCGCAGGGCGGCTTTGGGGTAAAATGGAGGTTGCACAAATGCTGGCACATTGTTCAGTAACGCTGCAAATGGCTAATGGCGAAAAGAATTTACCAAGAACCTTTTTAGGCTGGATCTTTGGCCGTATGGCAAAAAAAGAATATTTCAATGAAAAGCCCTTTGCCCAGAATGTTCCGTCAGACAAGCATTTGAAAATTGCTGATGAAAGGGATTTCGCCGCAGAAAAGCAAAGACTAATAACCTATATCAAAAAATTCCAAACCGCGGGCGAAAATGGCGTAACCAAACACCCCCATCCTTTTTTCGGAGAATTGACACCGGCTACCTGGGGCGTTGGTATGCATAAACACCTCGATCATCATTTACGACAGTTTGGGGCTTAAATAATAACAACAATAAAATATGAAAAGATTAAAAAGAATTGCAGTTGATATGGACGGTGTTTTGGCCGATACCGATGCACATTATTTAACCTGGTATTATAATGCCTATGGCGTCCAGATCCCTTATGAACAAATGTTGGGTAAGCCAGAAGGGGAAGGTTTTCCGGAAGAAGGCGCCATCCGGAAATTTATACTGTCACCTGGCTTTTTCCGTACCCTGCCGGTGATCCCTGGCGCGGTTGAAGCAATAAAAGAACTGATGGAGGATTTTGAAGTTTTTATTGTATCGGCAGCTATGGAGTTTCCGTTGTCGTTACCCGAAAAATACGAATGGCTGCAGGAGCATTTCCCATTTATCCCCTGGACCCATATTGTTTTCTGTGGTGATAAAAGTTTAATCAATACCGACTATATGATCGACGATCACCCTAAAAACTTAGATAAATTTAAGGGGACTACCATCATGTTTAACGCTGCTCATAATGCTAATATCGATCATCATCAACGTGTACGGTCGTGGACAGAAGTATTGGCTTTATTGAAAAATGAAAAGGATCTGATACCCGAAGTTTAGTGTTTATGGAAATTATAGGATACAACCAGAATCTATCAAGAAACCATAAAGCCGATTGAAATAAACTAAGCGGCTTTATGGTTTAACATGATGCAGCCTTATTCAGCATCGTATATAACTACTTTTTCAAAGTAAACGCGGAACCCGTCCAAAAAAGCTAAATGCAATGGATGTGTCTGATAAACATCGTGGCCGGCCAGGTCATCAAAAAATACAGTTAAGCTAAAAGTATAAGTGGTATCTACAACCGCGCGCTCAATAGGAGCAGGCGTACCAATATGCAATGTTTTAATGCTTTCAACGCCTTCTAAGGTCTCCAGGCTTTTACGAAAGGTAATTTTTTGATCGGCGGTAGTGTCGGCTTTTAGCCAGAATAAAACGTGGTGTATTATCATTGTTTAAATTTTTCCAAATGTAATAAATAGCCGTTTACCGGGTTAAAAGCGGATAGCCTTTTATTGATTTTGTTGAATAGATTGTGCTGTTGGTTGAAAAGAATTGGTTTTGCTTTAATAAATGAAAATTTTTAAGCAAAAAACAATATGAACCCGTTACAATTGCTATTATTTATGATTGCGGGAGGGTTATTTAACCTGATCCCTAAAAACTCGATGTATACCCTTATACCGGCGAGGATATTTTTCTATCTCTCCTGTTTTATCATCCTGAGCTATATTGCCTTGTACTTTTCGGGGATCCATGAGCAGCATGTGCTCCTTATACTAACAAACATGTCAAAATACGCTTATTTGGCATGGATAGTTTTGCTTGGATATTTGGCAGTGAATATTTCTGGTAGTGATTTCAGGAGTTTATATACCGCGGAGCATCCGGATAAGAGGGTCATCTTCCGAAATACATTATATGGGCTCTCTGTAATGGTTGGTGGCATTTTTATCATTGCTACTATTGGTAAATCGCAGAATTTTAAACAAATGAGCGACTTTTTTAAACTCTCTGGCTATGCCATTTGGTTCCTGTACTTTATCATGGTGGTTGAAGCCGCAGGAGGGGTAGGTATCCTGTTGCACCGATACCTGAAAACCGGATTATTGGCTGCTTTGGGGCTTTTCCTGATCATGCTGGGAGCGGTTTATACCCATTGGCATAACCATGATCCTTTTTCTGATTCTTATGCCGCGATGGCACAAATGATCAATCTGGGTCTGCTGATCTTTTTTTATTACAAGCAGAAACAGCTTAATACCGTTAATAACAGATTATTTAACCTTGACTTAAGCTAAAAACCAAACAGATAAAGCACCTTTGTATCCATAATTATTGTGCAATGCAAAGAAGATCGGCCCTTAAAAATATCGGGGGACTACTTTTGGTCCCTTCCCTAACGTTTGGTAATACATCAGCAAAAAACAAACCCGTTTTAAGGGTAGCCCACTTAACAGATATCCATCTTAAAAATAAATTCGACGCGCCTGCAAGGTTTGCTAAATGCCTGCACCACGTACAGCAACAAACACCCCAAGTTGATCTTATATTAAATGGCGGCGATGTGGTGTTTGATATGAATAAGGAAAACATCAGTACCATAAACGACCAGTGGCAATTGAGCAAATCAATTATGAAATCTGATTGTAGCACACCGGTACGATATTGCCTTGGCAATCACGATATTTGGTGGAATGAGGACGATAAAGGACAGGCTATTTACGGCAAGAAATATTCCATGGATCAGTTGGGCCTGGTTAAGCCTTATTATAGTTTTATACAAAGCGGATGGAAATTCATTATCCTGGATAGCGTTCACCTGGACATTGATGATACCTGGTATATTGGCAAACTGGGCGATGAGCAATTTACCTGGCTTGAACAGGAATTGAAATCTACCGATCCGTCTATGCCAGTACTGGTTATGACGCATATTCCTATCCTGACGGCTACTAACCTGATCGAAGATAACACCGTAAACAGGTGGACAATGTACGGTGGCGATATGCATACCGATAATGCCAAAATCATCAAGTTGTTTTACCAGCATCCCAATGTTAAGTTATGCCTGAGCGGGCATATCCACCTGCGCGAAAAACTGGTGTATAATCATGTTACCTATCTTTGCAATGGCGCGGTAAGCGGTGCCTGGTGGGAGGGCAACAGAAGGGAAACCGCCCCGGGTTATGGCCTTATTGACCTGTATGCCGATGGTAGCTTTACGGAAGATTATATCAATTATTAAAGCAATTTTTTAACCGCTGCTGTTAATATACCGGTAGCGGTTTCCAACTCCTTTGGCGTTAAAGCGGCAAATCCTAACCGTACCGATGATGGGGCATAAGCTGCGTCATGAAAATAACCAGTACCATTACCCACAAATAGTCCCATCGCCGAAGCTTTTTCGGCTACTTCTTTAGCTTTAATACCATTGAGATAATTTATCCAAACGGCGAAGCCACCATCGGGGATCTTAAAGCTGATATGTTCATGAAGTTGCTCTTTGAGCAGTTGACATAATACATCGCGCCGTTCGTGATAGGTTTTGTTGGCCTTTTTGAGATGCCGACCGATATCACCGTTCTTTAGCAGGTTGGCCATGGCCTCTTCTAACAGCAGCTCCCCTTGCCGGTCGATCAGTTTGCGTAACCGGGCCGCCTGTACAATTAAGTTGGGCGGGGCCACCATAAAGCCGATACGAATACCCGGCGCAATGGTTTTGCAAAACGAGCCGATATATATGATGCTGCCATAATAGTCGGCACTGGCTAGCGGCAATATCGGGCCGCTTGAATAATGGAAATCGTAATCATAATCGTCTTCAATGATCGCGAAACGGTATTTATGTGCCAATTCCAGCAATTGCATCCGCCGTTCGGAACTTAACGTGACAGAAGTTGGGCGGTGATGGTGCGGAATTACGTATACAATTTTTACTTTTTTCTTTTTGCAGATGGCTTCCACCGCTTCCAGGTCTATCCCATGGTCATCGACTGGAACAAGGGCCATTTGCGCACCGGCTTGCTGAAACGTGTGGTTTGCTTCCGGATATCCGGGATCGCCGGCAATTACCGTGTCGTTTTTGGAGAGTAATATCTGGGCGGTAAGGTATATAGCCATTTGCGAGCCTTTGGTAATAATGATATGCTCAGGATTAACTTGCAGCCCGCGTGTTTCGCCTAAAAAGCGGGCAAGCTCTGTTCGCAGGTTTTCGGAGCCATACTCCGATCCGTACATCCAATATTTTGAAGTAAAGTGGTAATTGCCAAAGCGTCTGTATTCGCGTACCAGCAGCTCGATAGGAGCCAAACGTGTATCCGGAAAACCATCATTGAATACAAGGTGGGTATCATTAACGGGTTGAAATAGCTGTGGAAAAGGTATCCTATTGTCATCTACTTCAAAATATGTTTTAGAAGAATAGCAACTTGGGCCGGTAGATTCAGGTAATGACCGCGGTTTAATGTCGGGCAGATTTTTAGCCACAAAAATGCCCCTACGCGGATAAACATCAACCCAGCTTTGCGCATACAGCTCGTCATATGCAGCAACCACGGTTTGGCGGTGTATAACCAGCTTTTGTGCCAACGCACGGCTGCCCGGCAAAGCCGAACCCGGTTTTAACTTCCCCTGGCGTATCTGGTTAATGATGCCATTGGCAATTTGGAGATAAACCGGTGTTTGAGCAGTTTTGTCAATATGTATTAAAATTTCGGCTAAAAGCATGCTGGACTAGTTGATTAATGGCTTATGAATGATAAATATAGACCAATGCTTTTTTAGTTGAACACAATAAAAACAAAATTTGTACATTAAACCACATCATGACGGCAGAACTTAAAGCTTTTATAAAACAATACGCAGATCTTGACCAGGATAAGCTGGACGCTGTTACTCAAAAGTTTAAACAGCGCAGCCTTAAAAAGAACGACTTTTTACTGGAGGAGGGTTTGGTATGTAGCGATCTTGTTTTTGTGCAGGAAGGTTGCCTGCGGCTATATTATTTGCAGGATGAGGTGGAAATATCGGTATGGTTTGCTTTTGAGCATTCATCGGCTATTGAGATCTATAGCTTTATCAGTGAAAAACCATCAAATTATTTTCTGCAAGCTATCGAGGATACCGTAATATGGTATCTGCCCAAAAGCGAGCTAACCAATTTGTATAAGCAATATCCCGAAATGCAGGAAATGATGCGCAATTTTTGGGAGGATGTTATCCTTAACCTGCTAGAGCGGTTCACCGCCTTACAGCGGGATTCAGCCGAACAACGCTATCTCGATCTATTAACCAAACCAACTTTTCTGCAAAAGATCCCTCAAAAATACCTGGCCTCGTTCATTGGTGTTACGCCAACCTCTTTAAGCCGGATAAGAAAGAATATTCGCTAATTAATTGGACTACCACTGTTATTATTAGTGGACTATCTAAATGGTCCACAAGTGGCGTAACTTTAAGTGTTATTTAATCAAACACAAAGATTATGCAGCTTATTCAAAACTTCAAACTCCCCTCCCTGTACCTGCGTGTAGCTATAGGCTCGGCTTATATATGGGAAGTTGCCGATCGTTTAGGAATATTGGGCGCTAATGGCCGGCCACATGTAGGCTGGGGCGACTGGCAGCATTTTATCGCTTATGCCCGCCAGGTAATGAGTTTTTTGCCCGCATCATTGATTCCTGCTTTTGCCACCATAGCCACCATCGGCGAGGCCACTTTTGGTCTTTTGATCCTGATAGGTTTATTTACCCGTTTGGCGGCTATAGGCTCAGGAATTTTGGGTTTTTGTTTTGCTATAGCCATGGCCATCTCATTTGGTATCGAATCGCCGCTGGGTTATTCGGTATTTACATTAAGTGCCGCGAGTATTTTGCTGGCTACACTACCATCCTATGCCTGGAGCATCGACAGCCTGTTATCGCACCAAAAAATCAACAAACAATTGACTATTTACCAGGATAAAAACGGCGTAGAAACCGTTTGAACTCATAAACTTTTTAGAAATGAAAGCATTAATTATTATCATACTAACCATTTTGTCTCCATGTTTTGGGAAGTTAAATCCACCGAAGCGTGTGTGCCGGAAAGTGCAAAGCAACATAACTGAAACCTACCTGCTCAAAACATTGCTTAATCAGCCCGGCATCAATAATAAGGAGGTACAAATGCTGGTGGTAACCTTTCCGCCGGCAAGTGTATCTGCCGCGCACAGGCATCCTTTTCCAACCTTTGGTTATTTGCTGGAAGGTGAATTGGAATCAACGTTTGAAGGTAAAACTTATCATTACAAACCCGGCGATTCATTTTATGAAAAACCTAACGGCCTGCATGCCGTAACCCGGAACAGCCGCAAGGATAAACCGGCGAAGCTCCTTGTATTCTTTATCGCCGAAAAAAATAAACCTACTACTGTACCCGTAAAAACTAAATAACATGAAAACTGCAACATCAAATAAACCCTCAACCCTTTTAGTAGTAATAGCCTTTGCTATTGTTTACGTGGTATGGGGTTCCACCTACTTTTTTATACAGATGGCGGTACATGGCTTTCCGCCCATGCTGATGGGGGCTTTACGCTTCTTTACAGCCGGGGTACTATTACTAACCTGGTGCCGCTTTAAGGGCGACAAGCTATGGGTTAAAAGAGATGTAGTTACTTCGGCCATTAGCGGTTTGCTGATGCTTTTTGTGGCCACCGGTATCGTGATCTGGGCCGAACGTACCCTGCCAAGCGCTATGGTTGCCATCATGGTATCAGCCAATCCTATCTGGTTTGTGATCCTTGACCGGGTGAACTGGAAGCTGAACTTTAAAAGTCGTACAACCATTGCCGGGTTGATACTGGGCTTTGCCGGGGTGATCCTGTTATTTGGGGAAGCTATTAGCAAATCCTTATCCGGTGCGATCAATCATGCGCAATTAACAGGTCTGATCCTGTTACTGGCCGGACCGATTGCCTGGTCGGCAGGTTCGCTTGTTTCCAAAAAACGGGGTAGCGATGCGCCGGCCCGGGTAAACACTTCATGGCAAATGATCATTGCGGGCCTGGCATTTATACCTGCCAGTTTGTTTAACCATGAGTTGGGTTCATTTCATTTGGCCAGCGTACCTTTGCAATCATGGTTAGCCATTGGTTACCTGATCTTATTTGGTTCTATTGCCGCATTCAGCGCTTATGTATGGTTGTTAAAAGTTCGCCCGGCAACAGAGGTGAGTACCCACTCCTATGTAAACCCGGTTATAGCCGTGTTGTTGGGTACCTTGTTTGCCCATGAAAACATTTCTGGCCTGCAAATATTTGGCCTGGTAGTGATCCTGATCAGCGTGTTATTGGTGAACATGGCTAAATATGGTAAAATCACCTTTATGCGCTCGTGGTTTGGATTGGACAAGCATAATGATAAAATAGTAGAACATTTGAGCCCCGCCCAGCATACTGAGATCTGTCTGGATTAATTTGTAATAACCTAAAAAAACAATCACATGAGCACCAAAAAGATCAACATCATTTACTGGATTTTCACTGGCTTACTATTGGCCGCTATGGGATTAGGAGCCATTCCTGATCTGTTGTCGATGCCCGAAGCGCTGGCCGTATTTAAGCACCTGGGTTATCCTGCTTACTTGTCGCCTTTTATGGGTGCGGTTAAGCTATTGGGGGTGATCGCTATATTAATTCCCGGCTTTCCACGGATCAAGGAATGGGTGTACGCGGGTTTTGTTTTTGACCTTACAGGGGCCACCTATTCAGGCCTGGCCTCAGGAGACCCGATACCTCAGGTATTGCCCATGTTGATCGGTTATGCTCTGATCATCGGATCATACATTTATCATCACAAGAGACTAAAAGCAAAACAAGCTTGATTTTTTGAGAACATGTGACA
Source organism: Mucilaginibacter sp. BGA-UO-ETr-C110 (assembly GCF_059567985.1). NCBI lineage: Bacteria > Pseudomonadati > Bacteroidota > Sphingobacteriia > Sphingobacteriales > Sphingobacteriaceae > Mucilaginibacter > Mucilaginibacter sp. BGA-UO-ETr-C110. Next base: position 5,057,125 of record NZ_JCAQPB010000002.1, on the reverse strand, counting down.
AAGTGGGTTTGCATGGTTTACACAATTTATGGTTGACATTGAAATAATATATTGATAATCAATATGTTATTGTGATATTGTCGCAGTATAGTGGGTTTACATGTAAACCCACTCAGCGCAAGGTATTCCATGTCATTAAATAAGGATTTATGAAGTATTCAATATCGGGCGCCGGATGATGAATGATGATTTCGATGTTGGAAATTCAAAATTCATTATTCGATATTATTGGGGCATTTTCTTTAGTACGTGTTCTCAAAACTAATAAGCCATTGGTTACCAAATTTATCAACAAGATCGCCAAACAAGGCACCCCAGAAAGTATCTTCCAGGGGGTGTGTCGCTTCGCCATCGGTTGATAACCGGGCGTAATATTCATGGGCTTCCTGTTCGGTATTACAGTTTAACAATAAGGATACGGCATTACCTTTGATCAATCCGTTTTCGGGTACCATATCTGAGGCCGTAAGTACCATATCGCCTTTGACGAGTGTGGCATGTACCACGCAATTTTCCATACAGGGAGGCATTGGCTCATTAAGCGGTAAGGGCAGTTCGCCAACGGTTTGAAAAGTGAGTTTACCGCCAAGGCATTCTTTGTAAAAGGTCATTGCCTCCAGGCAATTACCGTTAAAAGTTAAGTATGAATTGATATTTGCCATGCCAGTATGCCTTTAATATGTACAGATTAATTGACTATACAAAAATGCGTGTTGCAACGCAATTTGATGAGGGCCTAATACGACAATTGAGAGGGTAAATACGACAAAAATTAGAATCAAGAGATAAGAGCCAAGAAGCAAGACAAACCATTCCTTTTCGTCAGTCCATATCAGGACGGAATACTTTTACCTCTTAATTCTTGGCTCTTATCTCTTGATTCTAATTAATCACAGCACCTTGTTTTAATTCATCTCCCGGATGGTTAATAACCTGGTCGCCGGCTTTTAAATTACCAAATACCTCGGTGGAGTCATTCCTGGCTAAACCTTCTTTGATATCAACCAACACGGCTTTCCCTTGCTTAACGGTAACCACATATTCGCGCTCTGTCGACCGTACGATGGCGTTGTTAGGAACCAATAGCGATTTGGCGCCCGAAAGCATGGGGATCCTTACTTCGGCATACATGCCCGGTTTTAACTGTCCGTTTTTATTTTGCACATCAATCTCAATAGCTTCTGAACGCATGCTGCCTAATGAATTAGCCGAACGGCTTATTTTGGCGGTTTGCTCGCTGCCCGGCATGGCGTTAAATACAAAGGTAACGGGTTGCTGCAGATCTACCTTATCTACATAATCCTCCGGGATAAATACCTCCAGACGCATTTTGCTGATGTCCTGCAAGATCAGCATGGGCTGATCGGTGCCTTTGCCTGGCGATACCAATGCTCCGGGTGATACGTTACGCTGTACGATCATGCCATCAAATGGCGCGCGGATATTCAGATAATCCTGTATGGTGCGTACCGATGCCACATTGGATTGTTCTGACCGGGCCATCGCGTCATCAGCTTTCATTTTGGCCGAGGCATTATCCAGATCAAGCGGGGATACCGAGCCGGGTTCTTTAGCCGCCTCTTTTAGTCGCTGATATTTTTCTTTACTGGCGATGGCATTTTCCTGGGCCTGCAAAAATCGGGAATTGGCCGCTTGTAATTGCGATTCCATTTCCGGGGCTTCCAGGGTCATCAATAACTGTCCTTTTTTTACAATGGCGCCGCGGTCAACGTATAGTTTTTTGACAAAGCCGTTTACCTTAGGGAAAATGTTTACTTCATTAAAAGGCTTTAATTGCCCGGGTAAGCGGGCCCGACTCGAAAGCGCTTTTTCGGTTATAATACCAGTTTCGTAAGCCGATTTTTTGCTGGTGGAGGCCGCCGCCATATTTACAGGCGTTTGGTTACTGGAGCAGGCCGCCAGCATACTGGTGGCCGCTGCTAATAATATGATTGATTTAAATTTCATGATCTTATACTGTTAAGGTTTCTTCTTCTGTTATCGGGGCTGAATGTTCAGCGGGTTCATCGGGCATTAATGATGGCGAATCGTAGGTGGTTTTGTTTTGTACCCAGGCAAATACCTGTGGTAAAATAAACAGGGCCGCCAGTGTGGAGGCAAACAAGCCGCCTATTACCGCCCTGCCTAACGGAGCCGATTGTTCGCCGGCTTCACCCATGCCCGAAGCCATCGGTATCATACCGGCTATCATGGCCAGGCTGGTCATCAGGATAGGGCGCAAACGAATGGATGCGCTGGTGATGGCTGCTTTGGTCGCATTACGGTAATCCAGCCGTAGCTTTTCGGCATTAGTCACGATCAGGATGGCGTTGGCTACGGATACCCCTGTCGACATGATCATACCCATGTAGGATTGCAGGTTCAGCGTTGATCCAGTAGCCAAGAGCATGAGTAAGGAACCCAAGATTACCGCTGGCACAGTGGATAGTACCGTTAAGGATACCTTGAACGACTGATAATTGGCTGCCAATAAAAGGAATATCACCAGGATGGCTAAGCCCAAACCATTCTGCAAACTACTCAGTGTTTCGGTAAGCAGGTTGGCCATACCATTCTGCGATGCTATCAAACCTTTGGGTGCTGCACCCAGGGAATTAATAGCCTTTTGCACATCGGTAGTAGCGGTACCCAGATCCTTTTTATAGATATTAGCGCTGATGGTTACAAAGCGGCGTGGCCCGGCCCGGTCATATTCGCCTGGCACATAGCTGGTGGTAAAGGTGGCGATATCACTCAATACCGGGCTGCTTTGGCCCTTAACCAACGGAATCTCTTTCAACTGATCCATGGTGTTCATTACATATTCCGGAATTTGTACCTGTACCTGGTAGGTGTATGCGCCTTTTTCATCCAGCCAAAGGTTTTTATCGGTAAAACGACTTGATGAAGTACTGGCTGTCACCGAGCGGGCAATATCTTTAATGTTGAGTCCCAACTGCGCGGCCTTCAGCCTGTCGAGCGTGATTTTGATGACAGGGAATTTCAGCGGCTGGGCTATCTGTACATCGCGCAGGTAACTGATGCCTTTAAGTTTGTCCACCACTTTGTTGGCATAACCCTCGATCTGGGCCATATCTTTACCGGCCACCTGTACCTCAATAGGCGATGACGCCCCCTGGCTCATGATCTTCTCGGTCATGTCAATCGGTTCAAAGCTTATCCGGAGCTCCGGCAGTTTATAATGGATGTTTTTGCGCAAGGCATCTTTCAGCTCATCCATGTTCACCTTGTACTTTTCATCCAGGTTTACCTGTAATACGGCTTCCTGGGTACCGGTGTTAAACACATACAGGTTGCTGGTTCCATAAGCGGTAGGCACCAGCCCAATATAGCCCGAAGTGATCTCCACATGGTTATTCACCGTTTGGTTAATGATCTGCAATACCTGTTTAAAAGCATCCTCGGTTCGCTCCAACCGGGTGCCATCGGGTTCTTTGATGCGGATCTGGAATTGGCCGTTATTGATTTTCGGCATCATGTCCTTACCTATAAATACAAAGCAAAGACCCGCCAGGATAATCACACTAAAAAGATATACCAGTACAATGCCCTTTTTACGCGGCATGCTCTTATTGAGCACACGGATAAGCCATAGCTTTATCCGCTCAAACAGATCGTTCTCTTCGGGGTGTTTTTGTTCGTTGTTCAGGTGTTGTTTTACCTGACCTTCTTCCTGACCATCCAGAGCCTCCCCAGCATGGGCGTGAATATCTTCATGGTGATAATGCTGATAACGTTCGGCTTTTATAAGCCAGTTACTTAGGATAGGTACTACGGTTTGTGCCAGTATATACGATACGATCATGGTTAAACCGATGGATAAGGAAAGCGGTAAAAACATGGCCTTGGGTACGCCTGTCATCATGAACGATGGCGCAAAAACGGCCAGGATACAAAGCAATATCAGCAAAAGGGGGAACGAAATTTCCTCACAGGCATCATAAATAGCGAGGCGTTTGGATTTGCCCATCTCCAAATGCTGGTGGATGTTTTCGATAGTCACCGTGGCCTGGTCGACGAGAATACCGATGGCCAGTGCCAGTCCGCTCAGGGTCATAATATTGATGGTTTGGCCGAACATACTCAGCAGCAATACCCCTATCAGGATAGATACCGGGATGGTGATCACCACGATGAGGCTGCTTCGCCAGTCGCGCAGAAACAGGAGTACCATTAAACCGGTGAGCAGGGCACCCAAGCCACCTTCGGTCATTAAACTTTTCACAGCATTCACCACAAAAACCGACTGGTCAAACTCGTAGCTCAGCTTGACGTCATCAGGCAGCAGGTTCTGCATTTCGGGTAGCTTGCTTTTAAGATTTTGCACCACGGCCCAGGTGGAGGCATCGGCAGTTTTAACTACCGGGATGTATACCGAACGTTTACCGTTGATGAGGGCATAATCTACCGTAATATCGGCAGCATCGGCCACACGGGCTACGTCCTTTACAAAAATGGGTACGCCATTCTGGGTTTTTACGGGGATATCGCCAAAGTTATCCGGGTTTTTAATGAGCGTGTTCATGGTGGTCAGGAACATGGTATTATCCAGCCGGAGGTTACCAGAGGGCGATGTTACGTTGAACTTAGCCAGCGCGTCAACCACCTCATCGGGTGTTAAATTATAACTGCGCAGCTTATCCGGATCAAGATTTACCGTAATGGAACGCGCATTGGCCCCAAATGGTGGTGATGGCGACAAGCCCGGAACGGTAGCAAACATGGGGCGTATTTTGGTAGCCGCCATATCATAAATGTCCTTTAAACTGCGTGTCGGGCTCGAGAACACCAGCTGACCAACAGGCAGCGACGAGGCATCAAACCTAACCACCTGCGGCGGCAATGCACCAGGAGGGAAAAAGCTGGATGCCCTGTTTACCTGCAGCGCCACCTGTGCCGAAGCTTCGGCCATGTTGGTGCTTTCATAAAACGACAATTTAATCAAGGTTAAACCCTGGATGTTTTTACTGGTGATGCTTTTGATACCATTGATGTACAGGAACTGATCCTGGAACTTGGTAGAGAAAAAACCTTCCATTTGCTGCGGCGACATACCGCCGTAGGCTTCGATTACATATATGGTTGGCAGGTTGAGCTGCGGGAATATATCTATCGGTATTTTTACTGCGCTGAGCACTGAAAATATCAGCAGGCTCATGGTGATCACTATGGTAGTGATGGGCCTTTTGAGCGCGGAGGTGACCATTGACATAGCTAAATTATTTTAAGAGGTTTAAAACGGTATTGACCTGGTTTTCGGTAACGGCTTTCTGGAACAATGCACCGGAATAAGCGAATTTGGCCTGCGCCAGGTCTGTTTCAGCACGGTAAAGGATATTGAGGGCCGCATTAAGCTCAATAATATCGGTTAGACCGCTTTTATATAGCGACAGTTTTTGACGATAACCATCATTGGCGGCCTTTAACTGCCGCGGAATTTCCTGCAGGCGCTGCCGGGCCGTTTCCAGTTCTACATCAGCCTGGTTGGCGCTGATGGATAGCAGTTGCTTTTGCTCCGCCAGTTTTTGTGAGCTATAATCTGTAGTTGCCTTTTGAGTCCGCAGCTTCAACTGGCGACGGCGGATATCAAACAAATTATAAGATACACCAATGCCCACCAGGTAATTGCTGCGATCGACACCTAAGCCGCTCGACAAGCTGTTAAAATGGTCGTTAGCATCGATACTTGATCCACGACTCCAGGCCGCGGCTTCCAGCATGATCTTGGGGTTATAGCTTTTTTTCACCATAGCCTCGCGCTGTAAACTGTTTTGATATACCGATTTGTAATAGTTGATCAGGGGATGGTTAACCGTATCGGTGTTTAAGGATTGTACCACGGTCGACTGGCTGATCAGCGTCATTTCGGCTGTAGTATCCGGAACGATGGATTGATAGGGTAAACCACTAACGGACGAAAGCTGCAATTGAACCTGCTTTTGCTGGTTCACCAGCTCAATATAATTTAACCTGGCTTTTGACAATTCTGCTTCCGAAATACTGGTATCAACACCTGCCCGCACGCCACTTTTAGCCAGCGACTGTATAGAGTGCAGGATCTCGGTATTGCGCTTTATGTTGAGCGACTGGATAGCCAGCAGGTCATGCAGGCGCAGCAGTTGCAAATAGTTGCTGATGGTATACGCTCGTAATTGATACCGGGAACTTGCAAATTGATTTTGCTCTACCTGGATATCAGAATTGGCCACTTTGTTTTGGGCTCCATAGGAGCCAAAATTGTAGATCTCCCAGTCGAGCGCGGCTACACCCACCGTTGCCGATACGGCGGAGTTATTGCTTTCGGCGCGTACTTTAGAGTCGGCGGGGATAATGCCGAAACCAAAATAAGGGCCGGCCACATTATTGTTGGTGCCGATATCAGCCTGATAGTTAAGCCGCAGGTTAGGCAGCCAGTTGCTATGCGTTTCGGCAGCCTGGGTACGGCGGATCTTGATAGCTGCGGAATCGGTAAGCAGCGTCGGGGCATTTTGATCAACCCGGTTGAGCAGCGTTTTTAAGCTGACCACCGGATCATTGTTTTGCTGTGCATAGGTATTTATCCCCATGAGCAGGCTCACAGCAATAAACACGGTTATTTTTAAACTTTGCATATAAGTTTCTGAAAATGAACTTATACCGGCGCCTATACTTAAGCTGCTTGAAAAATGCTTTTAAAGCATGATCATTAAGGCAAGAAGCAATAGTAAATACCGGTAAATGATAGATAAACTAATTTGAATACATGATGGAGCATAAGCTCAGGGCCTGAGCGGGCCGCATCAACTCAAATTTTAAAAGTGCAGAAGGACAAATAGGAATATTGTGAATCGGTAACTGACCAATTAATAGTAAGTAAACGCTGGGGATTGAGTTTCCAGAGGCGCTGTGCAAACAACAACAGTATAAAGCTGCCCACCACCATGTTTAACAGGTCGATAGCCGATTTTTTATCATTCATGACAAACTTATCGGTACGCTGAAAAAAGTTGATATGGGCAAGGCTGGCCACTGTAGTTTCGGTCTTCCTTTTAAAGATGGAATTATGACTTACGGCTGCTTCGGCAACCGGCCCTGTTAAACGTGGTAAAAAAAAGATGTGCGATACGGCAATAAAAATATAACAGGCAGCTATGAATAGCACTTGCAGCTTTTTAAAGATATCTGTACGACTTTGTTTCACGCAGGCAACAATTTTATACAACAAAGGTCAAAAAAAACCAAATTGTTTTATGCAAAAATATTGTTGCAATATGAAGTATAGATGAACTTTAAACAAAGGCCTGTCATATAAAAGGCGTCATTGCGAGGTACGAAGCAATCCCAAACTATACAGAGCCGTCTTTTTATTCGATCTGTCTATCGGGGATTGCCACGCTACGCTCGCAATGACGCGTGTGGCAATTGTTTCATCAAGGCTGTGGCGGCCTCTAATTTATCTATTGTTTTGCGGCCCAGGCGTCCATTTTGGCTTCAAATACGGCAAGCGGCATCGAGCCATCTTTCAGTACCTGGTTATGGAATTCGGCGAGGTTAAATTTGCTGCCCATCTGTTTTTCATATTTATTACGGAGCTCGCGTATTTTAAGCGCCCCTATTTTATAGCCCAATGCTTGACCCGGTATGGCCATATAGCGCTCAATTTCGGCAGTTGCACCTTGCTCGCTGATGGCTTCGTTATCCATCATATATTTAATGGCTTGCTCACGGGTCATGTTTTTGGTATGTATGGCCACATCAACTACTAAGCGGATGGCACGGTGTATCTCATCGCCCAGCGCGCCCATATATTGATAAGGGTCGGTATACAGTCCTAATTCTTTACCTAAGGATTCGCAGTATAGTGCCCATCCTTCTACATAGGCATTTTCATTGCCATCAAACCTGCGGAATTTGGGTAGTGAGGCGTTTTCCTGCGTTAAAGAGATCTGGTAATGATGACCCGGGATAGCTTCATGCAGGAATAATGACTCCATGCCCGAGGTAACGTTAAACTTGGTGGCATCTAGTATAGGCACGTAAAATATACCTGGTCTACTGCCATCTGCCGATCCGGGATTGTATTCGGCACTGGCCGATGCTGCCCTGAATGCTTCCGTTTGCCTGATCTCGAAAGGTGTTTTAGGCACGTGGTTAAACATTTTTTTCAGGTTGGGCTCCATGCGTTTGTGGATGTTTTCAAACGCGGCCAAAACCTCTTTTGGGGTTTTGTACGGGGTGAACTTAGGGTCGGTTTTCATGTATTCAAAAAACGCTTGCAGGTCGCCTTTAAAACCAACGCTGGTTTTGATGCTATCCATAATACCACGGATCCGGCTTACCTCTTTCAGGCCGGTTTGGTAAATTTCTTCGGGTGTTTTGTCGGTAGTGGTTTGTTGTTTTACCAGGTAAGCATATTTTGCGGCACCATCCGGCAAAGCCGAATAACCCGAAGTTGCGCGGGCATGCGGCAAATATTCCGTTTTTAAATAATCGGCCAGTTTTTTATAGGTGGGCGAAATAACAGTGGTGATGGCTTTTTTATAAGCCTCAGTGAGCTGCTTTTTATCCGCGTCAGAAAATCCTTTAGGCAGATTAGTAATCGGTCCGTAAAATAAACTTTTTGCAGGGTCGGTAACTACCAGGTCTTGCAGTTCGGGGATGGCTTTTAGTACCAGCGCTTTGGGTAAAACTACGCCCGCTTTAATGCCTTTATTAAAATTGCTGATAGCAGTATCGGCCCATACCGAAAACGCCGATACGCGTTTTAGCCAGTCGTTATAATCCTTAACCGTTTTAAATGGCTGCGCGCCAGAGCCCGAGCCTAACTGACCAATAGTAAGCGGCAGGGCATAAAACTGGTTAAAAGGCATGTATTCAAAATGCTGTTTAAAGCCATCCAGCGCAAGCTGGGTCTCGTAGACAAAAATATCATAAGAAAGCTGATCGGCCTCACTCAAGTCTTCGCGGTTAAAGTGTTTTACCTGGGCCAGGTAATTGGTGTAAAAAGCCTCGGCTTTAGTCAAAAACTCAATGGAACCATCATTGGGCAACTGATCGTTATAACGGTTATCGCCAATGTTTGTGGCATTAAGCGGATACAGCTTTAATGACTCTTCAAAGTAATTGTTAAATACTTTGGCCAGTTCCGGATTGTCGGTTTTGGAAGAGCTGGTTGTTTTGGGTTGGTTACAGGCGGCCAATATGGTCGCGGCAAAGAGGTATAGAAAAGTTTTTTTCATTTTCAGTTAGTAGTTAATGAGTAAAGCTAATAAAATGAAAATAAAGAAAACTGTGCGTGAATCACCTTTTAACGGAAGGGCTTAATCCTCACCATGTCATTGCGAGGAGGAACGACGAAGCAATCGCGAATAGTGCAGGATTGTTTTGCATGGCGTAGACCCGCTCTTGGCCGCGGGAGGGCAAGTTACTTTGTAGCCACAAAGTAACCAAAGGGCTTTCAGCAGAAATGCTTCTGGGCCGCACATGGCCTTTGCCCTGCAAATCGGACAGAACCAGGGCTGCAATTATTTTGCCCCACTTCGTTCGCGCCAATCCTACACTTCAGCAAAAACTTGCTATGCCCCTGCGATCGCACCGCCCACCATTGTTCTGCCCGCTTTCGCCCGAAGCTTATCTGCTGACGGGGGAAAGTGCAACGTTCAATCAATAATTCACTAAATCAATAATTAAAACTTGTCCGAAGCTTACCTGCTGAGGGGGAAAGAAAAAAATAAAAAACTATGTCATTGCGAGGAGGAACGACGAAGCAATCTCCTCACGTACACTCTACTCATGATGAGATTATTAATGTTGCTAATTGTTTTTAAGGTATTAATGAACTCCCTACGGTCGGTTGTCCACGCTTCGCTCGCAATGACATATGGGATATTTATTTTATCCCCATTTCCTTTTTTAGAAACTGGCCGGTAAAGCTGTTTTTAACCTTGCATAGTCCTTCTGGTGTGCCGGAGAACAGGATATTACCCCCGCCCGATCCGCCTTCGGGGCCAAGATCGATCACGTGGTCGACCACTTTGATCACATCCAGGTTGTGCTCGATCACCAGCACGGTATTGCCTTTGTCAACCAGTTGGTACAGTACACCTAACAACACATTGATATCTTCAAAGTGCAAACCTGTGGTTGGTTCATCCAATATATAGAAAGTATTGCCGGTATCTTTTTTGGATAACTCGGTGGCCAGTTTAACACGTTGCGCCTCGCCACCTGATAAGGTGGTTGATGCCTGACCCAGGGTGATATACCCCAAACCTACATCATACAAGGTTTTAACCTTGCGGTAGATAGATGGGATATGCTCAAAAAATGGAGTGGCATCTTCAATGCTCATGTCCAGTACATCGCTGATGGATTTACCACGGTAGCGTACTTCCAGTGTTTCGCGGTTGTACCGGCGACCGCCGCATTCTTCGCAAGGCACTTGTACATCAGGCAAAAAGTTCATCTCGATCACTTTCATGCCGGCTCCCTGACAAGTTTCGCAACGCCCGCCTTTTACGTTGAACGAGAAGCGGCCGGGTTTGTATCCCCTGATGCGGGACTCTGGCAGGGCCACATATAGGTTGCGGATATCGGAGAACACCCCGGTATAGGTAGCCGGGTTGGAACGCGGCGTACGACCGATAGGTGTTTGATCGATCTCGATCACCTTGTCGATATTTTCCAGACCCTCAATTTTTTCATAAGGCAAGGGTTGTTTCTTGGCCCTGAAAAAATGATGGTTCAATATAGGATATAATGTTTCGGTAATTAAGCTTGATTTACCACTGCCAGACACTCCGGTAACACCGATGAGCTTACCCAATGGAAAATCAACCGATACTTTTTTCAAGTTATGGCCAGTCGCTTTTTTTAAGCTCATTGTTTTGCCGTTACCTTCCCTGCGTTTTTCTGGAATGGCAATGGAGCGCTCGCCATTGATATAGCTGGTAGTTAGTGTATGCTCGGCCATAAGTTGCGCCGGGGTTCCCTGGGCCACTATCTGTCCGCCATGCACACCTGCCGCCGGGCCCATATCAATCACGTGGTCGGCTTCCAGTATCATATCTTTATCATGCTCTACCACTAAAACGGTGTTGCCCAGGTCGCGCAGGTTTTTGAGCGCGTTGATGAGGCGTTCGTTATCGCGCTGGTGCAAACCGATGCTGGGCTCATCCAGGATGTACATGACATTCATCAACTGTGAACCTATCTGCGTAGCCAAACGGATCCGCTGTGCCTCGCCACCAGAAAGGGTTTTGGCGGTACGATCAAGCGTTAGATAACTCAAACCTACATCCAGCAGGAATACAATACGGGCACGGATCTCTTTCAGGATCTCTTTGGCTATCACATTCTGGCGCTCGGTAAGCCGGTCTTCCAGGTTGGTGAACCACTCTTGCAGGGCACGGATGTCCATACAAGCCAGCTCAAATATGTTTTTATTGTCGACCTTAAAATGCAGCGACTCTTTCTTTAACCTTGCACCTTCACAAACCGGACAGGTTTTCAGCACGCGATAGTTTTCCATATCGTCCATGCCTTCGTCGCCGCGGCGTTCCTGCTGCTCTTCCAGCATACGTACAATACCATCAAAAGTGATCTGGTAGCTTTGTACGTTCCATTTGTTATATTCTACGGCAACGGTGATCATATCCGGCGATCCGTTCAGGATGATATCCTTTTGCTCGGGTGTCAGTTTGTCGATCGGTGTCGACAGTGAAAACTCATATTTTTTGGCCAGCGATTTCAATACCTGAAAGATCCAGGTTTCGCGGTACTCGCCGATTGGGGCAAGCCCGCCATTCATGATGCTTAGTTTGGGGTTGGGAATAACCGAAGCTTCATCAACCTCAAAAATATAGCCCAGGCCGTTACATTTTTCGCAGGCGCCATAAGGCGAGTTAAAGGAAAAAGTATTGGGTTGCGGCTCGTCATAAGATATGCCCGATACCGGGTCCATCAGGTACTTGCTGTAGTACGCAACGTTATTGTCCTTATCGCCTACGCGAATGATGCCTTTGGCAATTTTAAGGGCTGTTTGTACCGAAGTGTATAAACGTTTGCTGTCTTTTTCAGATACCACCAAACGGTCAACCACAATATCAATATCATGGATCTTGTAACGGTCAACCTGCATTTTGGGTTCCACATCGGCCATGGCGCCATCTATCCATACTTTCAGGTAGCCTTGCTTGCGTATCGATTCAAAAAGCTCACGGTAATGACCTTTACGGGCTTTTACCACCGGAGCGAGGATGTTTACCGGCTGCCCGTCGAATTTTTCCGTAATGGTTTTCAGGATCTGATCTTCGCTCATGCGTTCCATCTTCTCACCAGTGGTGTACGAGTAAGCCTCGCCGGTACGGGCAAAAAGCAAGCGCATAAAATCATAGATCTCGGTAATGGTACCCACGGTCGAGCGCGGGTTTTTGCTGGTGGTTTTCTGCTCAATGGCAATAACCGGGCTCAGGCCTGATACCTTATCCACATCGGGGCGCTCCATACCGCCCATGAACTGACGCGAGTAGGCCGAAAATGTTTCCATATAACGGCGCTGTCCTTCTGCATAAATGGTATCAAAAGCCAGTGACGATTTGCCGCTGCCACTTAAACCGGTGATCACCACCAGCTTGTTGCGCGGAAAAGAAACATCAATATTTTTTAAATTATGTACCCTGGCGCCATAAACTTCAACTTCGCTTTGTTCGCCCAGGTCAACGGTTATTTCGTTCATATATGTAATTGGTACCAAATTTATTAAACCCGGGTAAACGGGTTTACTTTTAAAAGCGTATGTAAGATAATGCGTTTAAAAGAAATTGCTAAAAAATTAAGCAAAGATACAGAAAATTGATGTGGATTTTATGCTAAGCATGTCAGCATAAGGTTAATATTTATGGGGTTAACCACCGCGCTATCCGAAGTCAGAGGCTTCGGATAGCGCTGCCAATGGCTTTGTCATCCTGAACTTGTTTCAGGATCCCACAGGACAAGCTGATCATCATGCTGTACACTTTGCTGATGGGGTGCCGAAACAAGTTCGGCATGACCGGCTTTTGCAAATTGTCAGAAAAGCTTGTCACTCATAGCTTATCGAAGAGCGTACGCCAACCGAAGACATTAGATGCTAATGATTATGCGCTATAATATGCAACGCTTCATCCAGCCTCTTCAAACCCAAATTATGCTGCAACTGTTCCCTGTGAACCTGTGCATATTGCAGCCGGTTATCCATATCGGCCAAACTGAGTTTGCCGGTCCAGATGCGGTCATGAAATTCCCTGAAGCCGGGTACCGGCATGTCCGGGTCGATAGCCTTGTCAGGTGTTTTGCCAACTATGGTAAAAACAACAAAGTAAAACAGATGCAGGATCTGGCGCATCAGGAAAAAACGGGCATGTTGATATTCGGTAGCTTCCTGGCCGAAATAAGCTTCCAGGTAAATCTTTTCATCATCCTCGTTCTTCACCAGAAAATTGGCCATGATGGACAGATCCAGGTAGCGGTCGTTCAAAAAGGCGGCTTCCCAGTCTACGAGCCAAACCCGCTCGCCGTCAAACAGGGTGTTTTCGGGTTTAAGATCGTTATGGCAGCCTACCATATCTTCGGCATTACGGGGGTAGATGCTTTTTACCCGGGCATAAAAGTCGAATAGTTCAGCTGTTATATCATCAGGCATCAATTTATCGGCCCGGAATTTTTCAATGAACTCTCCAATTTTATCCAGATAGTTGATGCGGAAAGGGAAAGGCGGCAACGAATGCAGTCGTTTAAGCAAAGCTGGCAGTTTTGTTTTAGCCTCCTCCATCGGGAAAGGTTTGGCTTCTATAAAATCAATAATGGCAATTCGGTCTTCCACATGGGTATACCAAACCTTGGGCGCTATGCCAGCTTCGGCAGCTGCTTCCATACAGTTATACTCTAGGGTAGGATCGGCCATGGCGTCGGTACGGGTAATGATGCGGAGCAGGTAAGGCTTCCCGCCAACTACGATCCGGAAAACGAGGGCCGATGATAGTCCGGCGGTGAGCTCACTGATCTCTTCCAGTTCGGTAGTGCCAAAAGTTGTCAGCAAAGCATGGTCAACAGCAGTTTTTTTGGTCTCGGGAATCATAAATACAGGCTTTAAAATGGTGATGATGAGCCAAATATATTTATGGTTTTTTACTTTCGGCGGCTTTTAAAAGTATATTTTTTACGCCGTACTTTTTGGATAATATTTGCGTTTACCCAGTATATGCTCTTTATGCTAAAGGGATAATCAGTTGCATAATCCAGTTGTCTGGCCCACGCGTTTCAGCACTATATGGCATTCACTTTCAACCAGCCGGTTATACTCATCCTGGGCTTGTTGGTACATAATACCTCATGCTCCAGTTCGCCGCTTTTAAAGAAAACACTTTTCCTGTTTTCGGGAGATATATGCTGCAATTGATCGCCATGATGAATACATAGCTCGCCCCCATCAGCCTGTAGCCAATCGGGGTTTAAATAGATGATCATGGAATACTTTCTGTCGTCGTTATTCCTGAACTGATCCAAATGTTTTTTGTAGAAAGTGCCGGTATCATATAAGGTATAGTGAAATTCATAGCCTGTTATGCCGGTATAACAGGTACTGTTTAAATGACTTACAAAGCTATCCATCAAATTAAAAAAATCATTTTCGTGCTGGTCATTGTGTTTACGGTCGAGCCAGTAAATGCTGTCACCCCTTACGGAAAGGTTGTGTGCCACCAATTGATCGTTGCCGGTTCCAGCCGCCAGGAGTAGCTTTTTGTTGTACAGGGCAAGCAGGTTTCCTTTCAGATCGGCGGCAAGCGCCGCGCTTAAAAAATGATCGGCTATGCCTACATGATTATCAATAAAGCTATCAATGAGTTCATCAAATATTTTTTGCAATTAGCTATGATTTAGCAGAGGGTTTGGGGCAGTGGTATTTGGTGAAGGTAGTTTTAATTTATGATTTGTTTGTAGGGGATAACACTATAGGTGTTTGGAAGAGATAAAACCCGTTGTCATTTCGAACGAGGAACGAGGAGAAATCTTCTGCATTAAGCAAATCGCAGAAGATTTCTCCTCACCCTTTACGCTGTCCATCGCTGTTCGTTCGAAATGACAAACTTTTTAATGGAAATATGATTTTCCGAACAAAGTGATGATAACACCAACCGCCAACTATCCGATATTTTTCAATATCTCTGTAGCATTTTGCTTTTTGACCCGTACTATAAATAAATCATTATCATAGAATTATGAAAAAGCAAATCCTGTTGTTGAGTACTGTTATAGGCTTATTTTTTATGGCTTCGTGTAAAGACAATCATGAAAGCCAGAGACCCGACGATGAAAAAAAACTTACGGCACTTTATGCCGATATTCAAAAAATGGCCCAGCAAATTAAATGTGAAAATGCCGGCGACTGGAAATTTGCAGCCATAGGTTCAAAGGCTTGCGGCGGACCAACCGGTTTTGTAGCCTATTCCATCAAACTGGATACAGCGGTTTTTCTGCAAAAGGTACGATCTTATACAGCACAGCAGGATGCGTTCAATAAAAAATGGAACGTAAGTTCTGATTGTATGGCGATTCTTCCACCCAAAAGCGTAGCCTGTGAGGATGGGAAGCCGAAGCTTATTTATTAAGATCCCGGCTTCTATTTGGCTGAAACCATGCTATCCACGAGCTGAAAGCTCGCGGCAGAGATTCACTAATTCAGTCATTCACTAAATCACTAATTACCAATTACCAACAAAAAAAGGCCTGCTTTCCATCTGGGAAAGCAGGCCTCGGGGTGCTCCGTAATGTATTCTTTAATTAATTAAAGATCAATTAATTAAAATTCAGCAATGATGAAGGCGGGGTCATGGCGAAATAATCGCTGTACCCGTACTTCTTGGGTTGCTGGATAATTGCTTTCATGGCAATAAGCTTGTAAACATATGAACCGGTTTCGCGGTTCAGGCTCATGCGGAAGTAATTATCTTCATTCTGTTTGTTAATAGCCCTTTCCAGCTTAATTGAACCGTTGTTGTAAGCGGCTGCAGCCAGTGTCCAGCTATTAAATTCACCGTATAGTTCTTTGATATACTTGCAGGCTGCAATGGTTGATCTGCGCAGATTGAGGCGCTCGTCGACCCCATGGCCCACTTTAAGTCCGTAAGTACGCGCGGTGCCCGGCATAAATTGCCATAAGCCACGTGCCCCCTTGGGCGAAGTACCTTCACAAAGGCCCGACTCCACCAGCGGGATGTACTTAAAATCATCGGGGATACCATAAAGCCTCAAAAGCGGTTCAATAACGGGGAACCATTTTTCGGCTTTGCGATGCAGAATAGTCGACTGAACGGTTTTGAAGTTATGCTGTTTAAGCGATATCTTCAGTTTCCGTGTCACCCGCGCATCGTTTACAGGTAAAGCTTCGTTTGCAAAATTGTATGCATTTGCATTGCTTTTTATAAAAATAAATTTCGAGTTCCGATGGCTAATATCTCCAGTGCTCGCAACCTTTTCATTGATGGTTGTGCTGAAAATATTGAGCTTTGAAATGAGAACCAGCACTAGCATTACGGAGCACGTAAATAAGTGTTTTTTGATCATTTCTTTCTTTATCATTAACTATACATTTGGTTAAAATGTGTTGCAAAGGTATGTTATACAAGGCACATAATCAAATACTTAGCAAAATGCTAAAGATTTTAGTTGCGGTTTTTGGTTCAAAAACTGGCTTTAAAACTGTTTAAACCGGGTTTTTGAACCGCTTAAATTTTTTGCTTTTTTTGATTAAAAATTGCCAAAAAAGCGTATCTTTGACCCTCACGCTGCGAAAGCGCAAAACAAAAAAATATGGTATTTAAGAGACCAACAGGTAGTCGCGACGACAAGCCAAAAAGAACAACAGGCCGGAGCTCCAGAAGCGACGATAAACCCAAAAGACCTGCAACCGCAAAAGGCAAAGCCACTCCAAACGGAGAGAAAAAAAAATTCACCAAGCCAGAACCAAAACCTTTTCAAAGCAACAGGTTTAGCGACGACAAACCCAAAAGCAATTTCAGGGATGGCGCTTCATCATCTGGCGGAAGATCAAAACCTTATTCAGGACGTCCAACAGGTGATAGTCCATCGGGCGATAAAAAATCATTTACACCACGCAGCAAGCCATACTCTGGCAGGCCAACTACCGGTGGCGATGAAGAAAGACCAAAAAGAAGTTTCGGTTCCAATTCAGCAGGCGAAAAGAAGCCTTATTCAGGCCGCCCATCATCCGGTGAGGACGAAAGACCAAAAAGAAGCTTTGGCGGCAGCGCAGCTGGCGACAAAAAACCATACTCATCCCCACGTACCCGCTCATCTGCAGGTGCCGAAGGTAAACCCAAAAGAAGTTTTAGCGAAGGCGGCGACCGTAAGTTTGGCAACAAGCCAACCGAGGGTGGCGATCGTAAGTTTGGTAACAGACCAACCGAAGGTGGCTTTAAAAAACGCGACGACGCTTCGTTTAAGGACAAACCTTACCGTGATAAACCATCACGTGATCAGGATGCACCTACCAGAACCATGCGCGGCCGTAAAAACCCCGCTGAACCAAAAGCAAAAGACGATGGCCTTATCCGCCTGAACCGTTATATTTCAAATGCCGGTATCTGCTCACGCCGTAAGGCCGATGAACTCATTATTGCCGGTGTGGTTTCTGTTAACGGTGTAGTGGTTGATGAGCTGGGCGCCAAGGTTAACCCACAGAAAGACGATATCAAATATAACGGCGAAACCCTTCGCCGCGAAAAAATGGTTTATGTACTATTGAATAAACCAAAAGACTATATCACTACTACCGAAGATCCGCAGGAACGCCGTACGGTAATGCACCTGGTTGAAAAAGCAACCAAAGAACGCATTTATCCTATCGGTCGTTTAGACAGGAATACTACCGGGCTATTATTAATGACTAATGATGGTGACCTGGCCGACAAGCTGTCGCACCCGCGCAGTAATATCAGCAAGTTGTACCAGGTAGAGCTGAGCAAAGCTTTAACCCAGGGCGATTTGAACAAAATTGGCTTTGGTGTTGAACTGGAAGACGGCTTGATAAAACCCGACGCGGTATCATACGTAGCCGGTGGCACAAAAAGAGAAGTAGGTATACAGATACACAGTGGTAAAAACCGTGTGGTACGCCGTATTTTTGAAAGCCTGGGTTACGAGGTAGTAAAGCTTGACAGGGTGGTATATGCCAACCTCACCAAGAAAGACCTGCCCCGCGGCAAATGGCGTTTCCTGGACGAGAAAGAAATTATCCAACTGAAACACCTGATCAAATAAGATTGGTAGAACTATGATTTTTGGACTATGGGATTTTGAGACTACAAGATAAAAATCTTAAAGTCCTATTATCACAATATCCCATAGTCGCAAAGTCCAAAAATCAAGATTCAGAAACAAAAACAGGGCTATTTTTAGCCCTGTTTTTGTTTAATATGCTTAGTGTCAATATATTAATACTTTTTAAAGCTTTCAAAACCCATCAGAAATTTGTTAAAAAGTGTTAAAATGGCGTTAAAGCTTTGGTAAAATGGGTAATTATCAAGCCTTTTCATCCCATTTTTGATCAGAAATTGTTAAAATAAAAGGTTTAAAAAGTTTTTATTTCATGATCGATAGCTGTTGGGAGGGAGGGCCGTTTTTTTAGCAATTTTGTTAACTTGCGCTTCGTAACCCAATTTCATCTCTCATGAAAAAAATTGTATTGTTCGTCGCCATGCTATTGCCATTGCTAACCTATGCGCAAAGCAAAAAAAAAGGCCCCTCAACTTATGACCTTGTTATTGGCACCTATACCACAGGTACCAGTAAGGGTATAGCGGTTTACCGCTTTTATGCCGAAAGCGGCAGGCTGGCCTACCTGAGCCAGATTGATGGTGTGGTAAACCCATCCTATGTGACCTTAAGTGCCGATAATAAATTTATCTACGCTGTAAATGAGTTACCCAAAGGCGAAGTAAGCTCTTTTTCATTTGAGCCAAAAACGGGCAAGATGCAGTTCATCAACAAGCAATCATCACTCGGTGCCGACCCTTGTTATATCACAGTGGATAAGGCCCGTAAGAACGCCTTTATAGCCAACTATTCAAGCGGGCAGGTTACGGTAATGCCTATCAATAAGGATGGCTCATTGGCCAACGGTGTGGAGACGGTAAAAAACGATGGTACTGGTCCTAATAAAGGGCGCCAGGAAGGGCCGCACGCACACATGAGCATACTATCGCCCGATGAAAAATACGTGCTGTACAATGATCTGGGAACTGATAAGGTACACATATACCGCTTCCGCTCAGGTAAAAGCTCTCCTTTAACTGAGCCAACATCGGTAAGCGTAACCCCAGGCGATGGTCCGCGGCACCTGGATTTTTCGCCGGATAAAAAACATGCCTACCTGGTAACCGAGATGGGATCAAACGTATATGTGTTTGATTATGCTGGCGGTAAGCTTAAACAGAAACAAATCATAACCTTGCTTCCGGAAGGATTCAAAGGTCAAACCGCTGGCGCTGCTATCCATATATCGCCAAATGGTAAATTCCTGTATGCCTCTAATCGTTTAGAAACTAACGAGATCATTGTGTACTCCATTAACCAGGAAACCGGCGAGCTTACTTTTGTACAGCGCCAATCATCTATGGGTAAAAACCCACGCGATTTTGCTATTGACCCCACAGGTAAATTCCTATTGGTAGCTAATCAAAACAGCGACAGCATATTTGTATTCCGGATTGATCAAACTACCGGTCGCATAACACCAACCGGCTTTAAACTGGAAATTGGTAACCCGGTATGTTTGAAATTTGCACCAGCCGAATAAGCCCAAAGCTTAAAGCAGAAAGCCAATAGCTATAAAAATAAAAAGCTCAAAGCTGTAAAGGAAGTCCTTTTTAGCTTTGAGCTTTTTGCTTTAGGCTTTTAGCCTTAAAATTAATTGCTTTTTGTAAACGAATAGATAATATATCCGGTACCACCACTACCAATGGCAACCGGCGATTTTAGGGTCATGGTTGAGCCGTTATTGCTGGCAATATCTAAACGATAACCTTCGGCTACGTTTTTGGCTTTATCGCCTTCGTACAATTTTTTAAACTGGAATTGTGTGCCTGTGCTGCCACCATTATAAACCGACCAGAATATAGTTTGTGAGGTACCGTTCGATAAAGTATACACACCATTACCACTATTGGTTAGTTTCCAGGTACTACCCGCAAATGCTTCAGGGGGAGCCTGATCAAATACATTTTGAACGGCATTTTGAACAAGGCCATCATAACTTACGTTGTTTAACGTCCAGGTACCCACAAATTTGCCGCGTGATACATTATTAGAGACCGTGTTTTTTTGGCCAGAGCAGGCTGATAAAACAAGAATAACGGATAAGATTGCGATTGAGGTTTGAAATATCTTTTTCATGATTGGGGTTATTTTATGGCATAAGAGCATAAATCTTGCCAAACATAGCTAAGCTCAACAGTTTTTTAGCTTAAGCTTTTTTTGCATTTCGTTTAAGCGTTTATTAATGGCCTCTGCTACCTGGTCTGCTTCTTTAATATGAGTAAGGCTATTGGCAAATTGCTGATCAGTGTTTTTAGAAAATACGGCGCGGCTTAAATGTAATACGGTTTTCATGGTTACTTCTAAAAGTTTAGGTATACGAACTTTTAAACGGAATGTTACGCGTAGGTTAACCGAAAAACAATTATTTCTACAGCCTGCTTGTGGTGCTTAAAAAATCGATGAGCTTATCAATAGCTCTTGCACGGTGGCTAATGCTATTCTTTTGGTCCATGCTCATTTCGGCAAAGGTGATGTTGTATCCCTTAGGTTCAAATATGGGGTCATAGCCAAAGCCCTCGGTACCGCTGAGTTCGGTACGGATGTTGCCTTCAACTGTTCCGTCAAAAAAATGTTCCTCGCCATTCCAGATCAGGGATATCACGGTGCGGAAACGTGCCTTTCGATTTTTTTCGTCATGTAGGTTTTGCAGAACCTTGTTGATATTGGCGGCATGGTTGCCATGATCGCCGGCATAGCGTGCGGAGTAAACGCCGGGCTCGCCTTTTAGGGCGTCTATTTCCAGGCCGCTATCGTCACCAAAACAGTTCAGTTTATATTTCTGGTAGATGTATTGGCTTTTTATAGATGCGTTTTCGCTGAAGGTAGTGCCGGTTTCTTCAATATCATCAGTACAACCAATGTCATCCAGGCTTACTAGTTCAAACCTGCCTTTTATTTTGGCTGATACCTCTTCAAGCTTATGTTGGTTATTGGTTGCAAAAACTAATTGCTGCATATTTTGTGGGATGAAGGATAAAAAGATCAAGGATTTTTGGACAGAAAGACCAAGGACTAAATACTTCGGACTATAGACTTATAAAGCTTTCATCAGCTCCCAGAAAACTTTCTTGTTATCGACACTGGCCATCATCTCATCAAAACTGAAACTATACAGTGCCGTGCGCGATCCTGATGTTTTTGGTGTGTTTAAGGCGAGTGAAGTAAGGCCTTGCGGTATGGCTGCCTGTCCTAATAACAGGAGCTTTACAGGTTTAAAAAAATCAGCAAGCTGACCAATCGTTGCCCCGTTATATTTAGCCATGTTGAGTATAACCACATCGTCAAGCTCAAATTCCTTGCGTTTCAGTATGTTTTGCAATGCGGCCAGATGGGCATCAGCAATAAACTCCTGATCGGGATAGTGAACCAGTATTAAAAAGTTTTTTAAATTTTTGCCCAGATAATTAAAAGTAAGCTCCGGCGTTTTTACCTCAGGCTTAGCTTCTTGAGGTATAGTGTCAATGGTCGGTGTTTTTATTTCGGGTTCAGATTCTTCAATATTGGGTTGAGGTATTTCTCTTTTTTCGTAAAAGGCTTTATCTGTATTTAACAGATAAAGTTCATCCTGTAATATAAAGCGCAGGGCAACCGGGTTTTCAACTTTCACTTTAACAAATTTTAACCAAAAGTAGTTAAACGGTTTCAAGCTTTATAGCCATATTAGCACAATTATAGGCAGTTATATGTAATTGCCGTTTTTTGTTCAGCTATAATTAATAAATTTTACCGAAATTCGAAGTTTTTAACGGACTATTGATCCGTATTATTTAGAGTATAAGTGCATTACATGAGAAAGTTAGGGATATTCATTTTAAGTTTTGTTTTGATCATATCAGTTGCCCACGCGCAAACCAAAGTTGATTCAACTGCAAAAAAAGCAGCAAAGGCTGATTCAACAGTGGTACCATCGGGCCCGAAGCATACTTTAGATAAAATTGCGGCCATTGTGGGTAACGCCCCCATATTACAATCAGATATTGAACTATCATATGCTCAATTCCTTGTTCAGGGTAACCAGCCGGATCCGGGCGTAAAATGCCGTATTCTGCAATCCTTATTAACCCAAAAGCTATTGGCACAACAGGCCGCTATTGATAGTATTGAGGTAAAAGAGGATGAGGTTGATAACAATGTTGACCGCCGCATGCGCGAAATGACCCAAAGAGCAGGCGGCCAGGAAAAACTGGAAGCCTTCTTGGGTAAATCAGTTATTCAGTATAAAGACGAGATCCGCCCCGACCTGAAAGAGCAAATGGTTGCGCAGAAAATGCAGCAGCACATCACCGAGAAGCTTAATGTGACCCCGCAGGATGTTAAAACCTATTACGATAAGATCCCGAAGGATAGCTTGCCATCTTTTAATAAAGAAGTAGAAGTTGGCGAGATCGTATTTCAGCCGAAATTAAATAAAGAAGAAAAAGAACTGTATAAAGAAAAAGCAGAAGAATTGCGCCAACGTATTAAAAAAGGCGAAGATTTTGGAACGCTTGCCCGTTTATACTCTCAGGATCCGGGATCAGCACCTGATGGTGGTGATTTAGGCTTTGCCGACCGTACAACCTTTGTGAAAGAATTTACCGCTAATGCCTTCAGGCTTAAAGCGGGTGAAATATCGCCGGTGTTTGAAACGGATTTCGGCTTTCACTTTTTACAAGTGATTGAGCGCAGGGGCGAGCAGGTGCATGTTAGGCATATATTGATTGCCCCGGTAATTACCCAGGCCAGTTTAGAAAGAGCGAAAGTAAAGGCCGATAGTATTTACACCCTGATGATGACCAATAAGAAGATCGACTTTTCAAGTGCGGCTGCTTATTACTCCGATAACAAGGATACCAAATACAATGGCGGTATGATGCTGAATGCAGAAAACGTTCAAACCCGTACAACCTTTATCCCTACTGATAAGCTTGATCCTAAGGTTGCCCTTACTGTTGATACTATGAAAATTGGCAGCATATCAAAACCTGATGTGTTTACCGGTGCCGATGGTAAAAAAACATATAAGATATTATACCTTAAATCGGCAACAAACGCGCATAAAGCCAACTTAGAGCAGGATTTTCCTAAACTAAAGGATATGGCTTATGATGATAAAACAAACCGCACAGTAACCCAGTGGTTTGAAAAACGCAGAAAAGAAACTTTTATTAAGATTGACCAGGAATATCAATCCTGCGATATATTAAAAAAATGGATCACCCCGCCAACAACTACCGCGCAAGCTAAATAAAACTAACACTATGCAACACCGATCTGACGTGGAAGCTGCCGATGCTTTAAGGCAGGCATATCAGCAAATACGCTCCGAAATAGGTAAAGTTATCATCGGGCAGGATGAAGTGGTGAAATTTGTTCTGGTATCCATCTTCAGCAACGGTCATTGTTTGCTGGTTGGGGTACCGGGCCTTGCCAAAACCCTGCTGGTACAAACTATTGCCAGGGTGCTTGACCTTGATTTTAAACGCATACAATTTACACCCGATCTGATGCCATCAGACATCATCGGGTCTGAAATACTGGGTGAAGACCGGAATTTTAAATTTATACCCGGTCCGGTTTTTTCCAACATTATCCTGGCCGACGAAATTAACCGTACACCACCAAAAACGCAGGCTGCCCTATTGGAGGCCATGCAGGAGAAAGCGGTTACGGCTGCTGGTATTACCCATAAGCTTGCCCAGCCATTTTTTGTATTGGCTACGCAAAACCCCATTGAGCAGGAAGGTACTTATCCCCTGCCCGAGGCGCAGCTTGACCGCTTTATGTTTAGTGTGGCATTGGATTACCCCTCTTTCCAGGAAGAACTTCAGGTGGTTAAAAATACCACAAGTACGGTACAAACAGATGTTAATAAAATACTGAACGCCTCCCAGATCATTTATTTTCAGCAGCTGGTACGTAATATACCGGTTACCGATCATGTGTTGGAGTATGCTGTTAAGCTGGTATCCAAAACCCGCCCCAATGGCGAGTTTGCAACACCACAGATCAATCGTTTACTGAGCTGGGGCGCCGGTCCAAGGGCATCACAATTCTTGATCCTGGGCGCTAAATGCCATGCGGTGATCAATGGTAAGTATTCCCCCGATATTGAGGATGTACAAGCGATCGCTAAGCCTATTTTAAGCCACCGTATTGTACGCAGCTATCACGCTGAAGCCGAAGGGCTGTCGGCCGCTGATATTATCGAGCAGTTGTTTTAAATTTATTTGCTTTTGAAGTCATGCCGAACTTGTTTCGGTATCCCATATGCAAGGTGTACATCATGAGCAGTTAATCGTATCCCGAGGGATCCTGAAACAAGTTCAGGATGACATATTAACGATAAACAAAAAGGGCCATGTATTAATACATGGCCCTTTTTGTTTATCGGATTATCCGTTTTATTCGTTTTCAATTGCCGAGAACACCTCCAGCAGGATATCCCATTTTTTTGTTTTATCCAGCTCCCAGATACGCACATAGTTGTAATTACTTACTACGTTGCCTTTAGTTATACGGGCATGGCCATAAGTATAAGCCAGGTCGTTACTGGCAGAGCGGCCACCGTCTGTAGTTTCGGCGGTGATGCTGATGGCCTGGTTGTTAATGAATTTCATAATAACATCCGGACCTGTCATGGGGTCGAACCCAGGGAAATAATAACGGGCCTCGGGGCTTAAAAACTCTTTGTAGCTGGCCAGTGCAGATATGGTTAATGAATGATTAAATATCTTGTCGGTATTTACAATGATGCTTTTTGCGGTAAAGGGATCTTTACTTGGCGCCGCACGAGCAGCAGTAGGGTCTTTAAAATCTGTTACTTCTTCCTGCTCAGGCTCTGGGTGCTGTATCCCCAGGTCTATCAGCAGCTTTAGCTTACCTTCGGCATCAGAACGCCAAACAGAAACGTAATCGCCAAAAACCTTGTCGTCTTCGCTTTTACCGTTGGTGTAAGTATAAGGCCCGGCAGTAAAGGCTAAATCGCCATTTGCTGATATGCGGCCAAATTTAGGTATCCAGCTCAGTTTGCCTGCTTGTTTGTCAATATTAGAGTAAAAATCAGTGATCTTAACAGCATTGGGTTTAAAAACTATGCCTTCAGGATCGGTAACGGCTAAAAAGCCATCCTTTATGCCTCTGCGCTCTACTAATTTATTAAAAGCTTCTTCGGCACTAACCACCTTATTTACTTGTGCGGGGGCAACTTGCGCCAAGGCAAATGCACTGTAACCAATAAATGTAGCAGCTAATATTATTTTCTTCATGGTCATATTAGATTTTGGGGCAATTTAACAATAAATTTTAAGTCGGGAATGTAATTTGAATTAAGGTGATAAGTAAATAACCCCGCAGCATCGCAGCTAAATAGGTTCATATTTGAAACGAAGGGGTTGATATTTAATTGTAACTGAGCGAAGCTAATCATGCAAAAACTGGTACCTAACGGCAAATATTAACTAAATGCGTTGAATTAAAAACTAATTAACCGCATAGCACTGATTATGTTTTGATTAAAAAAAGCATTATGCGCATATTTATAAAAAATTACGTTGTAATGAACAAATTTATCATCTGTTTTATAGCTATGGTATTTGGTTGTTTAGCCAGCCACGCCCAGATAATACATGACTTGCAGGGTAAGCCGTACATGGAGCAATCTTATACTGAAGTTGAAGGCAATCCATTTCTGATCAACGGCTGGGCCGAAGGGGCCATTGACTTTGTTAATGGAAAATCAGTAGCCATTAAGGTGAAATATGATTTGGTAAAGGATTTGCTTTTATTTCAAAATAAAAGTGATACAACGGCGCTGTATTTTATTGAACCGGTAAAAGCCTTTAAGTTTACCAGTTCGGCTATTGAAGATAGTAACATTCTGCTTCCAACGTTTAACAGTGGCTATCCTGCTATTGATAACCAAACATCTTCTTCGTTTTACCTGGTGATTGCCGGTGGCAAAACGCAGTTATTAAAGCATTACAGAAAAGTAATACGTACCGATAAGCCGTATGGTTCCGCTACCACTTCCAAAACATTTGTACTTACCGATATTTATTATCTTTTTACCAATAATCAGGTCAGCCGGATAAAACCCAGCCAAAAAAGTATCCTCGCCGCTATGGCGGATAAAAGCACGGAAATACAAGCGTATTTAAAAAATAATGCTGTAGACTATAAAAACGATGCGGCCTTAGCCAAGCTGTTTAGCTATTATAATTCGCTTTAACAGCTCAGGATTTGCTCCAGTGGGTACCATCTTTACTGTCCTTTAACTGAAAGCCTATTCTGGCCAGGCCATCACGTATCTTGTCTGATATGGCATAATCTTTATTGATCTTAGCCTCGCTCCTGAGCTCAACTATCAGGTTCAGTACATTCGGCAGATCGTCATTGGCAGCTTGCTCGTCCTTTAAACCCAATACGTCCAGCACAAAAGTGTTCATCAGGGTTTTAAGCAGTTGCAAATTGGTTTCATCTATCTTCATTTTGCCATCATGAACCGAGTTGATAATGCGCGATGCTTCAAATAGCTCAGCAATAAGTACAGGGCTATTAAAATCATCGTTCATCGCCGCGTAACAGCGCTGCAACAGGGGCTCTATCTCAATTTCGGTAGTGCTGCTTGCCTTTAAGCCGTTAAGCAGCGCAAACGCGTTCATTAAGCGTTTAAACCCTTTTTCAGATGCCTCCATCGCTTCGTTACCAAAATCAAGCGTACTGCGGTAATGGGCCTGCAGCATAAAAAACCTCACGGTCATAGGACTGTAGCCTTTATTGAGGATAGAGTTATTGCCGGTAAAAAGCTCATGTGGCAAAAAGCTGTTGCCTAATGATTTTGACATTTTTTGTCCGTTAACCGTAAGCATATTGGTATGCACCCAGTAATTGGCTGGGTTTACACCGCAGCAGGCCTCATGCTGGGCAATTTCATTGGTATGATGGGTAGGTACCAAATCAATGCCACCGCCATGTATATCAAACTGGTTGCCCAGGTATTTCTGGCTCATAGCCGAGCATTCCAGGTGCCAGCCCGGGAAGCCTACGCTCCAGGGTGACGGCCATTTCATCAGGTGCTCGGGTTTGGCTTTTATCCATAAGGCAAAATCAAGCTTGCCATGTTTTTCGTCCTGACCGCCGAGGGTGCGGGTGTTGTTTAACAGGTCTTCCAGATTACGGCCGCTCAGTATGCCATAGTTTTTGGTTTTGTTGTATTTCTCCACATCAAAGTACACAGTGCCATCAACTTCGTAAGCATATCCTTTTTCTAATATCACCTTTACCATTTCTATCTGCTCAATAATATGGCCGGTAGCTGTAGGTTCAATACTAGGTGGCAGCGTATTAAATATTTGCATTACATCATGAAAGCCAACGGTGTACTTTTGTACAATTTCCATTGGTTCCAGCTGCGCTATTTTTGCTTTTTTTGATATTTTGTCTTCTCCTTCATCGCCGGCATCGCCTTCCAGGTGACCTGCATCGGTCACGTTACGAACATAGCGAACCTTGTACCCAATTTGAGTAAGGTATCTGAAAATGAGGTCAAATGATATATAAGTACGGCAGTTACCCAGGTGCACATCACTGTAAACAGTAGGGCCACATACGTACATGCCCACATGGGGCGCGTTAAGCGGTTTAAATTTTTCCTTTTTACGGGTTAAAGTATTATAAACAAACAAATTTTGTTGCATGAGCGCAAACTTACGATTTTTTCAATTTCATGTTAGCTTATAGAATCAAGAGATTAGAGTCAAGAATCAAGATTTAAGACAATACCAAGATTATTTTACATGTTCTTGATTCTTGACTCTAACATCTTGCTTCTTTTTCCCTAATTGAGCACCACATCACTGCGCAGGGGATAATGGTCAGATAGTTTTTTTTCGATGATCTTGTAGGTGGCTACTTCAAACTGCGGACTGGCCATAATATAATCGATCTGATAGTTCGGGAAATCACCATTATAGGTACGCCCAAAGCCCGATCCTTTTTGTCGGAAAGCGTTTTTTAAGTCCTTAGCCATCTGGTTAACGGCGAAGGAAGTAGGCGTATCGTTAAAATCGCCGGTGATCAAATACGGGTACGGGCATTTGGCCGCGTGTTCTTTGATCTTAAAAACCTGTTCGCTTCTTTTTTCAAAGGCTATCTTGAGTTTGCCGCCTAAACGTTTGGTTGATTGCATATCGGTTTTGCCTTTTTTGGATACGCTGTCCAGGTATTTATAATCTTCGGGGTCAAAGCGGATGGATTGCAGGTGGACACTATAGAAACGAAAGGTTTGCTTCCCTTTTTTTACGTCGACAAATAAACACTGGTTCTCGGAGCGGGTTTCTGTCAGGCGGATCATTCCTTTACCTACTATCGGAAACCTGGAAAAGATGGCCATACCAATAGCCTCGGTACTGTTAAAGTTAAAAGGCTCAAAATAAAAGTTGCTGGCGCCTATGATCCTGATGAGGGAATCGCGCATTTCATACTGGCCCTTGTTTTTAGTATAAAATTCCTGAAATCCGATAATATCGGGCTGTTGCTGACTAATAAGCGTCAGAATTTGATGTTTGGTTGATATATCATTTGAGGCGCCGTATCGTTTAAAATTATGAACATTATAGGTCATTACCCTAATGGCATTCTCTGCGGCGGGTTTTTCAGTTTCGGCTCCGCTTAATCTGAAACCGATATTGTTGAACAAAACATTGTAGCCTAATAAAATAGTGACAAGCGATAACAGAAACTGCCAGCGGCGGCGCAGCAGCCAGTAGGCAAGCATAATAAAGTTGAGGATGAGTAATACAGGATAGGCCAGGCCAAAAAAAGCGAAGACCCAAACCTTTCGGGGGTCAACGTGGGGTGCGAAATAGCTGATCAATAAAGCAACACATAAGAACAGATTTATCCATAAAAGTATTTTACCAATAAAACTCTGTTTGCGTTTAACTTTCATTATTGCTTGCGCGAAATAAAATTTCTTTTTCCTGCTTGGTCAGGCTGTCATAACCCGATTGTGATATTTTATCTAATATACGGTCAATTTCATCCTGACGTGGGTACTCGGCACTATTTTTATTGGAATTTTTAGCCACCACTTTTAATTTAGGACTAGCTTTAAATATATTGCCGATACTGCCAATCCAGTCGTGCCCCCTTTGTAATTGTTTTATATAAACAAAACCCAGTAATGCACCGCCCAGGTGAGCTATTTCGCCACCTGCGTTGGGGCCAACCACACCCAGAAAATCAATCACCAGGATAACAAATACCAGCCACTTAAGCTTTACCGGTCCAAACAGGATCAATGATATGGTATAATTAGGGAGCAGTGTAGCTGTAGCTACCACAATGGCCATAACACTGGCGGAGGCCCCTACAATCAAAGCAAAATTGGCAGCGTGCAGACTGGTGAAAGCGGGTAATAAGTTATAGGCCAGCAGATAAAACAACGCGCCGGCAAGTCCGCCCATAATATACAGGCCAATGGTGCGCTTATTGCCCAGGTACTCTTCAAATATCTGCCCCATCCAGTATAGCCAAAGCATGTTGAACAGGATATGCAAAACCCCATCATGCATAAACATGTAGGTGATAGGTGTCCAGAAATGCTTGAGTAACGCCTGGAAAGAGGCCGGCATGCGCAGATATTCGACCGCGAATGATAAGATATTACTATTGCCGAAACCTGTAAAAAACAGTTGCTCCAGGATAGCCGAAACATTGATGATCAAAAAAACGGCTACATTAATGCCAATGAGCAGGTTGAGCTTATTGCCCGACCGCAGCATTTTGTACTGAATATTTTGCCAAAGGGTACTCATAAAATATACTTCCGTTTATTGGATAACTACCGTTATTAATAAAAATTGTTTGGTCTTTGTAAACGCCAGACTTTTACCATAATATAACCGATCAATGCCCCACCCAAATGTGCGAAATGCGCTACCGAATCGCCAGAAAACTGTTTCACACCCAAAAATAACTCGACTACCACATATACCGGTATAATATATTTGGCTTTGATGGGAACTGGGATAAACATGATCATCAGCTCCATATTCGGGAAAAGCATTCCAAAGGCAATTAACAACCCAAATATGGCGCCTGACGCACCAACAATTTGCCCATTATATGCACTATATAATTTCTGAGCTTGATCTCCATATTGAAAATAAGTTGCTTCAACTTGAGAGTTTGCTATTGAAAAAGCCCCTGTTATTGCATGTACTTCATAAGCCAGGACTAACATATGGCAGATAATACCACCTATGCCGCATATAAAATATAAGTTAAAAAACTTTTTGGACCCCATGGTATATTCCAAAATAGGCCCAAAAGAAAAAAGCGCAAACATGTTAAAAAAAATGTGTGCAAACCCACCATGCATAAACATATAGGTAATAATTTCCCACATTCGGAATTTGGGGTTATTAAAATAATAAGCCGGTAAAAACTCAATGATATTCGGTATATAACGCCCAATAGTATAAGTGCCTATAAAGAATATAATATTAATAATGAGCAGGTTTTTTACAACCGGTGGTATATTGGCAAATGGTGATTGACTATTCATAGTATAAATAAAAGCCGGTCAGGCTATTTTTCAAATCGTTCTAAAAGTTCGGCCATGGTAAAGGTACTGATTACGGGCTTACCGTTCAATGCCTGGTTTGGCGTTTCGCAGGCAAAAAGCTGATCAATGAGCTGGTTCATTTCCTCCAATGATAATTTAGTGCCGGTTTTAATGGCCCCGTTGCGCGCCAATGACCGGGCCAGGTTATCGCGCTTGTCCAGTTTTAAAATGGCCATGTTATTTTTAAAGCCTTCCAACAGATGCTCCAACAGCTCATGCTCACCCACATTGCTCAGCTCGGCAGGTATCCCTTCTACCACCACCGTATTTTTGCCAAACTCGCGGATATCAAAACCCAGCGAGCGGATATCGGGCAACAATTCTCTTAATAACTCAAAATCGCTACCGTTTAGTGTTACCGACTGCGGGAACAAACTTTGCTGACTTACGCCCGAATGATTTTGCAATTGCTGTAAAAAACGCTCATACAAAATACGTTCATGCGCGGCCTGCTGGCCGATGAGCATAAAACCCGATTTAATTTGCGACAGGATAAAGCGGTTGTGGATCTGGAACAATTGCCGTTCGCTTGATTTGCTTACCTCCTGCTCATTTACCGCGATACGCTCTTCCTGATGCAGTTCGTGCTGCAGGTTTTC
Organism: Mucilaginibacter sp. BGA-UO-ETr-C110; assembly: GCF_059567985.1. Classification (NCBI taxonomy): domain Bacteria; kingdom Pseudomonadati; phylum Bacteroidota; class Sphingobacteriia; order Sphingobacteriales; family Sphingobacteriaceae; genus Mucilaginibacter; species Mucilaginibacter sp. BGA-UO-ETr-C110. The sequence continues at coordinate 5,025,541 of NZ_JCAQPB010000002.1, read as the reverse complement.
TTCCTTTTTGCTGATCTCGTACAGCGTGTCCCAGTTATTGGGAATAGGGTTGCTCTTATAGCCACCATCTTCCCTCAAAAAAGGATGATCACGTACCGGTTTTTTCTCGGCTGCAAAAGGGTTAAAATTAGGATTGAAAGATATAGTTGGCGCCACGATCTCTTCAAAAGGTTTGGGTGTTATCAGGTGCTCAATGCTGTTCTCCTGGTCAAAATCCAAACTTGGCGTAATATTATACCTTCCCAATGAACGTTTTACTGCCGAACGGATAATGGCGTAAATAGCCTTCTCATCCTGATATTTGATCTCGGTTTTAGTAGGGTGTACATTGATGTCTATCCGTGATGGATCGATATCAATAAACAGTACATAAAAGGGGAAGCTATCGTCGGGCAGTAACTCTTCAAACGCGGTGAGTACGGCGTGGTTCAAATACGCATCACGGATAAAGCGGTTGTTCACAAAAAAGAATTGCTCGCCCCGGGTTTTACGTGCAAACTCAGGCTTGCCTACAAAACCCCGCAAATTGATAATGCTTGTATCTTCTTCAACCGGTACTAAACGTTGGTTATAATTGTTGCCAAACAGGTGCACAATGCGTTGCTTTAGCGCAGCACCCGGCAGATGGTATACTTCCTGCGCGTCATGATGCAACGTAAAAAATATCTGCGGATTGGCCAGTGCTACCCGTTGAAATTCGTCAATAATATGGCGCATTTCTACCGGGTTACTTTTTAAAAAGTTACGACGGGCCGGTGTATTATAAAAAAGGTTTTTAACCGATATAGAGGTGCCGGTATTAGCCTGGCAGGCCTCCTGGCTCACTACTTCAGAGCCTTCAATAAAAATGCAGGTGCCCAACTCGTCCTCATGGCGGCGGGTTTTCATTTCTACCTGGGCAATTGCCGCTATAGATGCCATGGCCTCGCCACGGAAACCCATGGTGCGTATGGCAAATAGGTCCTCGGCCTTGCGTATTTTTGAGGTGGCATGGCGTTCAAAACACATGCGGGCATCAGTAAGGCTCATGCCGCAGCCGTCATCGATAACCTGTATCAATGATTTACCTGCATCCTTTACAATGAGCTGAATTTTTCCGGCCCCGGCGTCAATCGCGTTCTCCACTAATTCCTTTACGGCAGATGCGGGGCGTTGCACCACTTCGCCAGCGGCAATTTGGTTGGCAACGGCATCCGGTAAAAGCTGTATGATATCTGACATCTAAAAAAAATCCCTCCAATTTCGAATTCGATGCTAAATTAAATATTTGAAGGCATAACTTTATGATTTGATAATTGTATAAACATTTAACGTTTAATAATTACATTACCAGTACCATACGATTTAGTTTATGAAGAAATTATGGCCAGCACTGCTCCTTTTCGCGGTAGCCTGCAAGCAAAAAGAGTATAATGCCGACCTTTTGGTTAAAAACGCCGTAGTTTATACGGTTGATAGTTCCTTTACCACCGCCAACGCTATTGTAGTTAAAGGCGGCAGAATACTGGCGGTAGGCGATGCGGATACACTGGAACAAAAATATTTGGCCAATGAGGTGGTCGATGCGCAGGGCGCGGCTATATATCCTGGTTTTATTGATGCTCATGCTCATTTTTATGAGTATGGATTAGGTTTGCAGGAAGTTAACCTGGTAGGCACGCACAGCTGGAATGAAGCTGTTGATTCGGTACAGGCGTACTCGGTTCGCAATACCGACGGCTGGATAACCGGGCAGGGCTGGGATCAGAATGACTGGACCCTGAAACAATTCCCCAACAAGGCTAAACTCGACTCGCTGTTCCCGGTAAGGCCGGTAATATTAAGCCGGGTTGATGGGCACGCTGCTATAGCCAACCAAGCGGCCCTCAATATTGCAGGGGTAAAACCAGGGCAAATCATCAACGGCGGCGAAATTGAAACCGTTAATGGAAAACTTACCGGTATTTTAGTTGATAACGCGGTGGGGATAGTAACCCGCAAGATTCCCGAGCCGTCTGGCCAGGTAGTGGAAGACGCATTATTGGCGGCGCAAAAGAATTGTTTCGCGGTAGGCTTAACTACCGTTGATGACTGCGGTCTGCCTTATACCATGGTGAGCACCATTGCCGAGCTGCAACACAAAGGATCATTAAAGATGCGCATGTACGTAATGCTGGCCGACAGGGAAGAGAATTACGAATACCTGTTTAAACATGGCGCTTACAAAACCCCGGGCCTGAATGTGAGGGCCTTTAAAGTTTATGCCGATGGTGCGTTAGGCTCAAGGGGCGCTTGTTTACTGCAACCCTATAATGATCAAAAAAACTGGAAAGGGTTTTTGTTAAGCAGTCAAAAGCACTTTGAAGAGGTGGCCAAAAAGATCTATGACAGAGGCTTTCAGATGGCTACTCACGCCATTGGCGACTCGGCCAATCGGGTGATGTTGAAAATATATGCCTCGGTACTGAAAGGTAAGAACGATCGTCGCTGGCGTATTGAACACGCGCAGGTGCTATCGCCCCAGGATATTAAACTATTTGGGGAAAACAGCATCATCCCTTCGGTGCAACCAACGCATGCCACCTCAGATATGTACTGGGCAGGTAAAAGATTGGGCGGGGAGCGTTTAAAATCGGCCTATGTGTATAAACAATTGTTAAAACAAAACGGTTGGTTGCCATTGGGGACTGATTTTCCGGTAGAGAATATAAATCCGATGTACACGTTTTATGCAGCGGTGGAACGTAAGGATTTAAAAGGTTTTCCTGAAGGTGGTTTTCAGCCCGAGAATGCGCTGACTCGTACTGAGGCCCTAAAAGGCATAACCATTTGGGCTGCAAAAGCCAATTTTGAAGAGAAAGAGAAAGGCAGCCTGGAACCCGGCAAATACGCCGATTTTGTGATATTGGACAAAGACATCATGAAAGTGAAAGGCGCCGAATTGCCAAAAATTAAAGTGATCAAGACTTATATAAACGGAGTTAAAGTATATGATAAAAAATAAATGGGGCTGTATCCCTTTTGTGTTGATTGGATTTACCTTTTTGAATACCGCCTGTGCGCAAATACCACCGCTTATCCCAACCGGGCAAGCATATGTTAATGAAGAACGGCTGGTGGAGCACTCTACCGTTTTATTTAATAACAGCAAATACCTGCTGCCGCTGAAAGATCTTGATCAGTTAAAAATAGCCAGCGTTCATTTCTCCAGTCCGTATGCTTCCGTGTTTGATAGTTTGCTTAATAAGTACAGTAAAGTACAGGCATTTGATGGTCGTACTTACAGCGGTGTAAAAACACTTGCCGATCTTTCCGCCGATCTGAAATGGTATAACACCATCATTCTGCAGGTAACCGATGCCGATCTGAACAATCCGCAGGTTATTGATTTTATTAACAGCAGCCAAAAACTCAAAAATGTGATTGTGGCTGCGTTTGGTGGAGGTGCGATTTTAAGTAAGCTGAACAATGTTACTGCCCCCATTTTATGGAGCGAGCGTTCAACGGCGGTTTCGGCATTATACAGCGCGCAGGTTATCTTTGGCGGTTTGCCGGTAACGCAAAAACTTACCCGCACCTATTCGCCGCAATTTGCCGCGGGTATGGGTTTTATTACCGATAAGATCAGGCTGCAATATACTGTTCCGGAAGATGCGGGGATCAATGCCAATAACTTAAGCGGTATTGATGACATTGCCCGCGAAGCTATAGCAGAACATGCTACTCCTGGCTGTGTGGTATTGGTAGCCAAGGATGGCAAGGTGATATTTAATAAGGCCTACGGTTATCATACCTATGATAAAGCTATCCCCGACCAGATAACGGATATTTTTGACCTGGCATCTATGACCAAGATAACCGCTACCACCGTAGAGGCCATGAAACTCACTGATGAGGGTAAACTGAACCTGGAAGCCACCCTTGGCGATTACCTACCCCAAACCCGGAGCAGCAATAAAAACGATATACAGATACGCGAGTTATTGATGCATCAGGCCGGCCTGATACCAGATATTAAAGGATTTGAAAAAGTAAAACCAACAGACCATAGTACTGATTCGTCCGCGGCATACCCTACCCGGGTATCTGATCATTATTTTTTGCGGAAGGATTATTATAAAGACGTGATGTTTCCGGATATACTGAACTCCCCCCTTAAAACCCGGGGGCAATATGTATACAGTGATGTAGGTCTGGTACTGATGATGGAAGTGGTAGAAAGTATCACCGCCATACCCGAAAATGTATATGTACAGCAAGCTTTTTACAAACCGCTGGGGATGCAAACCGCGGGTTTTTTACCCCTGTACCGTTTTAACCAAAACCAAATACCGCCTACCGAGAACGACCAGGAATTTCGCCAGAGTTTGCTCGACGGTTATGTGCACGACCCTACCGCGGCCCTAATGGGTGGTGTAGCCGGTCATGCCGGGCTTTTTGCCAGCGCCAATGATGTAGCCATATTATACCAGATGCTGCTGAATCGCGGCACCTACGGTGGCACCCAATATTTTAAACCCGAAGTAGTTGATCTGTTCACCTCCAAGCAGTCGGCGGTGAGCCGCAGGGGGTTGGGTTTTGACCGCTGGGATCCTATCGCCGACAGACATTATCCATCTAAACTGGCATCGCCGCAAACCTATGGGCATACCGGCTTTACAGGCACCTGTATCTGGGTGGATCCGAAATATAACCTGGTATATATATTCCTGAGTAACCGGGTGCACCCTGACGTAAGTAACAAACTAGGCAGCCTCAACATCAGGCCAAGGATCCAGGATGTGGTTTATGAGGCGATCAATAAGGAAATGTAAGCAGTTTGAGAACCTAAAGGAGATGCAATGCGTCCCTGAAAATAATAGAATTGTAGAGACGCGTATTCGCGTCTCTTTTTGTTACTATCTACTTATATTGATCTTATTTTTTAACTTTAAGTAAAACAATTTTCCAATCAATGCGTTTCAGTTTTCTCTAATAAATAAAAATTACTGAACATGAGAAAACTATTCAAAGTTACCCTGCTCGCTTTAAGCTTACTATTTGTTGGTAAATTTTCAAATGCGCAATCCAAGATCGGTTATGTTGATTTTCAATCGATCGTTAGTCAGATGCCCGAGGCTAAAACTATTAAACCCCAGATAGATGCCTATCAAAAACAATTTGTAACCCAACTAACCGCAATGAATAATGAGTTGCAAACCAAGGGGAAGGCTTTTCAGGATCAAAGCAAAACCATGACCGATGCCGTAAAGGCAACAAAGCAAGCCGAATTACAGGACCTGCAAAAAAAGATGCAGGATTACCAGGCTACTGCCCAGCAACAGGTTGATGCCAAATCGAACGAGTTGGTAAAGCCGGTAACCGATAAAGCCCGCGCCGCGGTTAATGATGTAGCCAAAGAAAAAGGTGTTAACTATGTGCTTGATTCTTCACAAGGCTCTGCGCTGCTTGTATCCAACGATGGCACCGATCTTACCGCTTCGGTTAAAACCAAATTGGGAATAAAATAAAAATTTTCTTAAGATAGGGAATATAAAAAAGCGCGTCATTGCGAGCGCAGTAATCCCAAACTATACAGAGCGGAGGTGCTTATTGGGGATTGCCACGCTGCGCTCGCAATGACGTTTTGGGTTGCTAAATAAGTCAAGAAGCTGGTCGTCAATGTGAAACCCAATAATAAATCATAACTTTATATAAAGATATGATCCGCAATGAAGTACTACACCATTCAGCCGCCGGATATATTAAAACCTTTTGTACGGTTTTTTTGGGTGCTGGAGCATGAACTATCTGCCAGCGAGCCGGAGTATGTTTACCGGTCCATAGCCGATGGCTGTACCGAAATGGTATTTCATTATCAATCCACCTTTGATGAAATTAACGACAAGGGACAGGAAAATGGAGGCCCTTCGGGTATCCAGTTCCAAACCAACCGTTACCGCCGTTTTATAACCCGGCAAAGCTTTGGCATTTTTGGCGCTTATATTTATCCTTTTGCCGTCCCACGTTTTTTTAAGATCCCCAGCAGCGAAACCACCAACCTGGCGCTCGATTATGATACTTTTTTAGGCAGCGCCGGTCGCGAGTTAGAAGAACGGATGATGCTGGCGCCCGACAATCAAAAACGGGCTGTGATACTGACCGATTTTTTACTGATGCGCTTACGACACAATACACCTACCGACGACCGGATCATTACTTCCATCAGGCAGGTGATCCACACCAATCAACATAAAACCGTAGCGCAGCTAGCTGATGCGTTTAATCTTTCAGCCCGGCAGTTCGACAGGCGTTTTAAAGAGTATGCTGGTTTTAGTCCCAAAAGTTATTTGCGATTGACCCGCTTTCAGGATGCTATAAAACAATACGGCAGTGATAAATCACTAACCCAGATAGCCTTGGAGTGTGGTTATTATGACCAGTCGCACTTTATACATGATGTAAAAACTTTTACCGGCTATCACCCCAGCTTTTACTTTTCTGGCAAAGCAGAAGGGACAGAGTACCGCAACACGTAAATCCTAAATCCATAAATCCGAAATCGAATATCCGAAATCAGAATGTCTTGTTTTTACAATTTTGCTGAAACCAGGCTGGTTAATTTTGAATAAAAAAACAGATCGATATGGAAACCATAAAAACCATCCCCGAAACCTATCAGCGTATTATGCCTTATCTTATTGTAAAGGATGCACCCGCCTTCATCACCTTTATGCAAAACGTATTTGGCGCGAAGGAGCAGTATAAACAAATGCGCGATGAAAAACATATCATGCATGCCGAAATCAGCATTCAGGGCAGCACCATTATGTTTTGTGATAGTACCGAAACCTATCTCCCGCAAAATGCCGGCTTATTTATTTATGTAGATAGCTGCGACGAAACGTATAGAAAAGCCCTCGAAAACGGTGCCTCAAGCGTCACAGAGCCAGCAGACCAGCCCTATGGTCGTAGTGGTGGGATAAAAGATCCTTTTGGCAATACTTGGTGGGTAACTAATCCGCTTTGAAATATCGCCTAACTCAACAAAAGGCCACCTTGTTATTAAAATAAGGTGGCCTTTTGTTTGGGCGATGTAATTTTATGATGTAATCACTGCTGTAGGATTGTCTCTTAACTAATTCATAATTAGCGTGTTTTGTGGTATTTATTTAGTCGATGGGACTATCCCTGCAGGGGTTCATCCAATATACCGCTGATAAGAATGTTAATTTTGCGGCGTCTATGAGCACGTTAACATCAAAAGGCCCCCCAATTAAGGAGCATCACCAGTCAATAGCTACTCTATTGGCTTTTGCCCTGATCCCCTTATCGGGTTTCGCTACTGATATCTATATCCCATCGTTACCCACCATGGCCGGAGAAATGAGCGTGAGTAATGTGCAGGTACAGCTAACATTAAGTATTTTCCTGATCAGCTATGGCGTATCACAACTGTTTATCGGCAGCATATTGGATAGCTTTGGCCGGTACAAGATTAGTCTGGCTTCACTAGTTATTTTTGCGGTTGCCAGCGTAGTGATCGCTATCACCCATAATATTTATTTGATTTACCTGATGCGGGTAATACATGGCGTAACCGTTGGAGCCATTATAGTAGCCAAGCGGGCTTATTTTGTGGATCTGTTTGCCGGCGAAAAACTAAAACACTACCTGAGTTTATTTTCTATCATTTGGTCAACTGGGCCTATTGTGGCGCCGTTTATCGGGGGCTATTTACAAACCGCTTTTGGCTGGGAATCCAACTTTTACTTTTTAGCCGGTTTTGCTGCGGTGTTTGCCATCCTGGAATTTATTTTCAGCGGCGAAACCCTGGTTCATTTTTCAGAATTTCATTTCCAAAAAATTGTCAGGGTTTATGTCGGCATGATCAAAACCTACAGCTTTACGCTAGGTATAGTGATGCTTGGGCTGGCGTATTGTATGGTGATGACCTATAACATGACTGGTCCTTTTATTATCGAACATCATTTACACCTAACGCCCGTTATCGCAGGTTATAGTTCGCTGGTATTGGGCTTTGCCTGGATGGTAGGAGGTTTTATCGGGAAGGCTACTATCAACCGGCCGTTTTTCAAAAGGATGGTAGTTAACGTGGTCATGCAGGCGCTTTTTGTATTGGTGATGATCGTCAGCCTTCAATTTGTTAGCAATTTATATTCAATGATATTTTTTGCGTTTATTATTCATGTTTGCGCCGGGTATACTTTTAACAACTATTTTACCTTTTGCCTGAGCAAATTCCCCAAAAACGCAGGCATAGCAGGAGGGCTCACCGGGGGCATTACCTATGTTATTGTTTCTTTTTTAAGTTACGGCATCGTTAACGTGGTGCCAGCCAAAGACGAACGTAACCTGAGTTATAGCTATTTGATATTCATTTTGCTCTCGGCGCTGATCATGTTTTTGATCTTCCGGATCAATAAAAAAGAGAAGGCTCCTTTAGAAGCTCTGGTATAATCAAACTTCGCGATTTGTTAAAGTACCTGGTTAAACTCCAGCCGCTCACCATCAGGCCCGGTGATGTTAAAATACTTACAGCCATTCTTCCAGAATTGCAGGAAAACCGGGGCTTCTTCCATGATGTTAAAGCCAGCCTCTTTTATGATCTCATAAGTTTTATCAATATCACTTACATCAAAAGCCACATGATCAATATGCCCGTTGCCACGTGCCCTGATTTCCGTTAAGCCCGCTTCAGGTAATTGATAAAGTTCCATGAGTATGTTTTCACGCTGCATCATTACACAGGTGCCCTGTTCGCCATGATCGGTAAAATGGGCTTGCATCACGTTGTTAAAACCTAGTAGGCTGTAAAATTGTTGTGACGCATTCAGGTTGGTTACGGGGATGCCTATGTGTTGTATACTGTTGATTTTTAGTTGGATAGCGTTTTTCATTCGGGGCGATATTAATAGTATAAAATTAAAAAAATGAGTAACTTGACTAAGTTATATCATTTTACACAGTGTTAACACATTTGCCATAAATTGCTGTTAAACTTGCAGCCATAATTAACCAACTTAATGAAAATCGGAATTGTATGTTACCCAACCTTTGGTGGAAGCGGCGTTGTAGCCACAGAACTCGGTAAAGCCCTTGCCGACCGCGGTCACCAGGTTCATTTTGTTACCTATAACCAGCCAGCCCGGTTAGATCTTTTCTCCGAAAACCTGTTTTACCACGAGGTATCGGTATCCAACTATCCGCTTTTTGATTTTCCGCCTTATGAGCTAGCCCTGGCTAGCCGCCTGGTTGATGTGGTTCGTCACGAAAAGCTGGATGTATTGCACGTTCATTACGCCATTCCGCACGCTTCGGCAGCGTTTATGGCTAAACAAATATTACTAACCTACGGTATTTATATCCCCGTAGTAACCACGTTACACGGTACCGATATTACTCTGGTTGGTAAGGATCGCACTTTTAAGCCGGTAGTTACCTTCTCTATCAATCAGTCTGACGGTGTCACCGCGGTATCCGAAAACCTGAGGCACGATACTTATGAATTTTTTGAGATCGATACCGATATTAAGGTGATTCCCAACTTTATTGACCTGACCCGTTTCAGCCTTAAAGCAAAAGACCATTTTAAAAAGGCCATCGCGCCATCGGGTGAAAAAGTGCTGGTACATACTTCCAACTTCCGTAAGGTAAAACGTACCGAAGATGTGGTGAGGATATTTGCCGAAGTAATCAAAAAGATCCCTTCAAAATTACTCATGGTTGGCGACGGCCCTGAACGCTCTGGCTGCGAGCAGTTATGCCGCGACTTAGGTGTTGCCGATAACGTACGCTTTTTGGGTAAGCAGGATGCCATTGAAGAAATACTTTCGGTAGCCGACCTGTTCCTGATGCCATCACAATCAGAAAGCTTTGGTTTGGCCGCTTTGGAGGCTATGGCTTGCAAGGTGCCGGTGATCAGTACCAATGCGGGTGGTTTGCCCGAATTAAATGTTGACGGTGTAACCGGTTTTCTGAAAGATGTTGGCGACGTAGAAGGCATGGGCGAAAGTGCTATTTATATACTGGAAGATGAAGACCGGCTGAACCAGTTTAAAGAAAACGCCCTGGCCCGGGCTAAGGAGTTTGATTTGGCCACCATTTTGCCTTTATATGAAAATTATTACCTGGAGGTGATTGATAAGTGTAAAGACAAGTGTAAGGAGCTGTGTACAGGTAAAGCCAAGATTGCCTGAATGTAAACTGAATACAATTAACTCATATAAAGTTAATTAGCTATCTGGATATTTTTTTTCTTATATTCAGGTCATTCATTTGACAGCCTAAAGGGATGTAACATACCTGATACAATTGAAAAAATATTTTCTAAAGGTTAAATATTTTCGTTGATGTTAACTAACTTAGTTTTCTGTTCACTTTTAAAAATTAAACTTATGGCAAAGCACACAACCCTAAAACGTGGTCAATTACTTAAGTACATTGGTAAAAGATGGAAGAATTTAAACATCAGTAACCCCTTCATGAAATTTCTGGGTTATGACGGGAATGGCTTCGCTGATCTATGGGTAGAATACCAGGGCCGCACATTATTCATCTCTATTAAAGAAGTTGAGCTGGCCGTTTAAAACGGTCAGTTTAAATGCCGCGAAAAGGGTTTGTTTTTAAACTTACCCCGGATAATTATGGCTTTATAAAAAAAGGAGCTATATTCGTACAAAGGAAATGGTGTCTTCCTACTTAACCGCCCTAAAAAGCTGATGGCGCCTACAATAAATTAACCCGCAGGATTTATCCTGTGCTGATTTTTTGTAGGTGGAAAAAAAACTCAACACATCTGTTTTAAACGTATACCGGCATAATGCCCGGCTGAAATTTCTATTACCTTCTTGTAAAAAATCTGTTTTACTTCATGTCATTGCGAGGTACGAAGCAATCGTATGCTTTACAGAGTCGGGTTGTATTGTCCGCTATTTCCGCATACTTCTCAATAGTATAGTTTTCTGTTACCCAATAAAACAACCTAAATTAGTCGCTCATGAACAATAAGCCCTTTACGTCCGAACATTTTTCGATCCTTAAGCATCTGATCCGCTGGACGGTCATCATTATACCCATCGCCATAGTTATTGGCAGTATGGTGGCTTTATTTTTATGGCTGCTCAATTGGGCTATCCATTTCAGGTTTGCTCATGCGTTTATCCTGTACCTGTTGCCGGTTGCCGGGGTATTGATCTATTTTATTTATAAGCTGATCGGCGGATCGGCCGAAAAAGGGAATAATCTTATTATCGATGAAATTCATGTGCCTGGCGGCGGCGTGCCCAAACGTATGGCCCCTATTGTGCTCATTACTACTATTATCACTCATCTGTTTGGCGGCTCAGCTGGCCGCGAAGGCACAGCTGTACAAATAGGTGGCAGCATAGCGCAAATGTTTAGCGGCTGGTTTAAATTGAATAATGATGATACCCGCATTGTGCTCATCGCCGGTATTGCCGCGGGTTTTGGAGCCGTTTTTGGAACACCACTTACCGGGGCTATATTTGCCATGGAAGTATTGACCATAGGTCGCATTCAATACAATGCGCTGCTGCCTTGCCTTATAGCCAGTATCATAGGCGATGTTACGGTTGCCGCCTGGGGTGTTCATCATACCGCTTACCATATCGATATTTTTGCAACAGCGCAGCATTGGTTTTCGACATATTTATCATTTGATTTTGTGTTGCTTTTTAAGATCATGATCGCGTCAGCCGCGTTTGGGCTTGCCAGCTATCTGTTTGCCTGGATGGTACATGGCATCAAGAATTTTTTTGTGAAGCGAATACCTATTCCCTGGTTGATACCTGTATTGGGCGGACTGATCATTATTGGTCTTACCGCGTTGATTGGCAAGCCAGATTACCTGAGCCTGGGTGTCGATCCCGAATATGCAGGCGCCGTTACTATCCCTTCGGCCTTCCATGCGAGCGGAGCCCATACCTGGAGCTGGCTCTGGAAAACCATTTATACTACCACCACGCTGGCCACCGGGTTTAAGGGTGGCGAGGTAACCCCGCTTTTTTATATCGGGGCTACATTGGGCAACACATTATCGGTATTGATGGATGCGCCGGTGAGCTTATTTGCAGCGTTGGGTTTCATCGCGGTTTTTGCGGGGGCAACTAATACCCCGCTGGCCTGCACCATTATGGGGGTTGAGCTTTTTGGCGGCCAATATGTTTTGTTTTTTGCGGTAGCTTGCTTTACGGCTTATTTCTTCAGTGGTCACTCGGGTATTTACAGTGCGCAGCGTATTGGCATACCTAAGGTAGCAGATACCCGTTTTTCAGACGCTGACACCCTTTCAGAAGCTGGTAATCGCCGGCAAAGCTATGTGCAAAAAAAAATGCATAAATATGGGTTTGGGGGTAAGAGGGATGAATAAGCGATAAAAATATCAAACAAGAATGATTTACTTGAACAGAGAACCTTTTTAGTTCGCTCTGTAGATCGGGGATTGCTTCGTACCTCGCAATGACGCGTCTTTTTATTTTTTCTTTATCTTATCAATCTTCCCGTCAGCAGATAAGCTTCGGGCGAAAGCAGGCAGAACGATGGTGGGCTTGTGCGGCTGCAGGGGCATAGCAAGTTTTTGCTGAAGCGCAGGGAGATGTGGGAACGAAGTAGGGCAAAATAATTGCAGCCCGTGGTTCTACCCGGTTTGCAGGGTAAAGGCATTGTGCGGCAAAGAAGCCTCTCTGCTGAAGCCTTTTTGGTTACTTTTGTGGCGACAAAAGTAACTGGCCCTCCCGCGGCCAAGAGCGGGTATGCGCCATACGTTTAGGTTCTGTATAGTATGCGATTGCCACGCTATCGCTCGCAATGACATGTTTTTTATGCTATCTCGCTTTATTGATCTGGCTTTTTAGCCGGAGTGGTCGTCGTATCCTTAACCGCTTTTATTGGCGGCGGCGTTCCTCCAGCTTTGCCCGTCGTATCCTTGATCGCCTTTATTATTGGTGGTGCAGTAACGGGTTTACCTGTGGTATCTTTAATCGCTTTTATGGCTGGTAAATTGCCTGCACCGGCTTTATTAGCCGCACCCTTAACCGTATTTATTAAAGGCTGCTTGCCATTGGCAGTAGGGTTAGCTGCAGCTTTAATCGGTTTTACTGTAGCTGCCGCCTTACTTATCGAATCGGTAAGGTTTTTCAGAACCAGCTGCAGCTTCTTCACGGAATCAGCTTTGGTTGAGTCCTTGCTCAACTTCAATATCATCCCCTTCAAATTATCAATTTTTGCCTGACTTAAACTATCAACTTTGGCTTTTGATGCCGGACTTTTTACGATTGCCGCTGCTTTGCTTATGGAATCAGTAAGGTGTTGAAGGTTAAGCTGAAGCTTTTTCACAGAATCGGCTTTGGTCGAATCTTTACTAAGCTTCAATATCATCCCCTTCAAATTATCCATTTTGGCCTGGGTTAAGCTATCCACCTTAATTTTTGGTGGTGGCGATTTTGAAGCAGGTGATTTTTTATGACGCGTTGGAATGATCGCCTCCTTGGATGCCGGCCGGTCCTTAGGCTTCCAGATGAAGCCCTTCAGTAGTTTATCCTCCTCGGTAACTTTAGCAATGGGGATATAACGGTTTTCGGGCTTGGTTAAAAAAGTAACTTCCTTGGTTTCGCCATTTTTAAAAACGACATGGATGCGGCTGCTTAATGATCGTTGCATACCGGCTACCTTGCCGCTATCACGCTTAAAATAAATGCTTTCGGCATTAACGGCGATGTATAGCTGGTGAAGTTTGTCATTTTTAAAGAAACCCCGCATCTTTCGGCCCGAGGACTGGTTAAAGTGTACCGAATCGTCCTTCTCGATATTCACCACAAAGGCCGATGGGAACAGTTCTATATTATCCAGCTTTTTGTTTCGCATTTGGAGGTAAACAGTATCGCCCGAAAGCTGTGAACCCTGTGTCCAGAACATGGGTTTTACATAACAACGTATGGTGGAATCACTGTTGCTGTAAAAAATGGAGTCGGCCTTACCCTGCAAATCCGATTTGAATATTTTAGCATGATGATGGGCGATCAATATCCGGATGCGGGCGGTATCTTTCACATCAAACTCGCGGCTGGCAAACACCGGATCTTTCTTCATGTTTACAGCCCGCACGCTATCTTGTCTCGCCTTTCTTTTGGCGTTTAAGAGGTCTTTTTTGATCTGGCCCGAATCTACCTTGGGTTTTCCAAAAAAATCGCGGTGCAGGTAAGTGGTGTCTTTTGGGGCACGCAGGTAAACCGTCGGCATGCCTTTCAGTTTCTGGTTTAAAACCGCCCGCTTTAAACCTGCCGCCGAAGTGTCCCTGAAATTAAGCAGCCTTTGCTTTTCCTGGTATATCTTCAGGTTTTTAAAGGTCATGATCTGGGTTTCCAGCGTATCGGCCGTCATGAATATCGAGTCGCGTTTTACTTTTTCACCTTGTTTGTTCGTATCTGCCGGTGCCGCTATTGGTTTAGCTCCATTTTTCGGTTTGATATCGGCAGCCAGCTTGGCCATATTCGTGAGCTTTTTATCTGCATCGCCGGGCTTTATATTTTTGGTTTGCACGCCGAGCTTTTTCGCCATGGAATCTATTTTAACAGAATCCGCCTTCCCGATGGTGCCTTTTTTCTTGATATCATCGGCCATTTTTGACAGCTCCGTCAGTTTCTCAACCGCTTCGCCCGGTTTCATGTTTTTGTTTTGTTTGATCAAAGCCTTCGCTGCCGAATCTATCCGGGTCGAATCGGTTTTACTCACCATGTTTCCCGGTTTCAGATCCTTGGCCATTTTAGCCATATTGGTGATACTGATAATTTCGGGCCCATCCTTGGTTTTAGACGCTATCGCATCCTTGCCTTTTTTGGCTACCACAGGCGGTTTTTTTGCCGTCGCCGAATCAGTTTGGGTACTATCTTTTTGTTCGGTGATCATCACCATATAGGCGTTTTCTGTAACCACGGTACGCTCGTCGGCTTTAAAATAGGTTCCCAGATCGCCTTTGAGCGTTATTTTTTGCTCATTATCATTAAACGTGATGTTCTTAACCGCGCGGCCATAGCCCTTAAGCCTGTCATAAAACAAACTATCGCCTTTTAATGATTTTGTGCCTTGCTTGTAGAGGTTCTTTTTGCCAAAAAAAGCTTGTTCAGTTATGGTATTATACAAACCGTTTTCGGTATACAGGGTGTCTTTATCTTTTTTGCCATAGATATTGGTTGGGCCGTAAAAATAAGATATGCGTGTACCTGTATTATAGCGCAGCGTATCCGTTTTAATAATGGCATCAATAGTGGTGAGCACTACATCGTACTTAAAAAAAGCGTCGCGCGATTGTGCAAAATAATAGCCGTTTTTACTGGTCAACACATTGTCCTTATTCACCAATTTGCCGCCACTGGTGTAGGTGCCATAGCGGGTAGCGGTGTTGTAGGTGAGATAATTGGTAGTTAAGGTGGCGTCCCTGTCAACCATTTTTACATTATCGGTAAGGATGGCCACTTTGGTATTACCGTTGTAGTTGAGCTTATCAGAAAAAATATTCAGCGTGTCGCCCTGGTTGATATTTACATTGCGGAAGGCATCAAAAGCGTTTTCTTTGGGATAAAAGTAGGCGCTGTCTGAACGCAGGGTCGAGAAATCCTGTTTAAAAACCCCTTTATAAACCTTAATCACCTGGCGCCCGTTAATTGTGGCAACGGTGCTGCTTTCTGACTGTATCAGGTTTACAATTGATTTCTTTTTTTGGGCCATAACACTGCCCGCCAGCATCAATAACAAAAAGCTTAAAACATATTTACTCACGTTGGCAAAATTAGTTTTTTGTTGGGGTTAAAGAGAATCAAGAACTAAGAATCAAGAGTCATGACAAAAAAAGTCATTTGTAGCATGTTTTTTCTCTCTTAATTCTTGATTCTTAACTCTTGGTTCTCATAATTTAATAATTTTGATGAATGTTACCTGTTAAACAGTTTGTTAATTTTATTGAACAAAATACTTTGTTTACGCCCAATAGCAAAATTTTAGCTGCTGTGAGCGGTGGCATGGATTCTGTTTTAATGGCCCACTTATTAAAGCAGGCCGGTTATACTTTTGGCATTGCTCATTGTAACTTTCAGCTGCGCGGCGACGAGGCCCTGCGTGATCAGTCATTTTGTAATGATCTGGCCAATCAGTTTCGTGTACCTTTTCATACCGTTAATTTTGATACCCGGAATTATGCGGCCGAAAATAAAATATCTATCCAGATGGCCGCGCGCGAACTGCGTTATCAATGGTTCGGCACCATAAGCCAGCAATCAGATTACCAGGTTATTGCGCTTGCACACCACCAAAACGACACAATTGAAACAATATTGTTAAACCTTACCCGGGGTACGGGCATAGCAGGTTTGCATGGTATATTACCACAAAATGGGCCTCTGGTACGCCCGCTGCTATTTCTGAACCGCGACGAGATTGCCGCTATTATCGACCAAAATAAGCTGGATTATGTAGAGGACAGCTCCAACGCTTCGGCCAAATATGCCCGGAATAAGATCAGGCTGGAGGTGATACCTCAACTGAAAGAACTAAACCCAGCCCTGGAAAAAACATTTGAAAATAACCTGAAACATTTCCGCGATCTGGAGACATTGCTCGACAACCAGGTAGCTGTGTTAAGTGAAACAATAATTAAACATGGACAGGATGGGAATTATTTATTGCTGACCGAGATACGGCAATTAAACCCTATGCGTTTATTGCTGTTTAAATTACTGCAGCCATACGGTTTTAACGAAACTGCCGTTGATGACCTGATATCCGCGTTGGATAAGCATCCGGGCAGGGTATTTGAATCGGCACACTATGAACTGATACTGGACCGAGACAGGCTGATATTGGAGAAACGGAAAAGCAATAGGCATGAAGCTGTTCTTATTGCCGAAAAAACGCATGAGGTGCATTACGGCAATTATAAATTGACGGTTTTGCATGATGATAGTCCGCTGATTATAAAAGATAACCCGTTGGCGGTATCTGTAGATGCGGAGCTGGTGGAATTTCCGTTAACACTGCGGACATGGCAGGGGGGCGATCATTTTTATCCTCTGGGCATGAAAGGGCGAAAGAAGCTGAGCGATTTTTTTATCAATCAGAAAATATCGTTGAATCAAAAGGAGGAAGTGCCGGTGCTGGTAAATGGTAATGGCGAGGTGATGTGGGTTGGTGGTTACCGGCCCGATGAAAGGTATAAAGTGAGCAATAACACTAAAAAAGTTATTATCTTCGAACTGTATAAATTAAGATGAGCGATAAAGCAATATTTGTAGAAAAACAGTACCTGGGCCGGGAGTTTATCCCGATAACTATACGCCTGGTTTTGGCTATGTTTTGTTTCGCGGCCTATTTTTTTACGGATGAACGTGAACGTAACGGCGACCTGCTGGTAGTAGTTGGCTTTGCTATTATCATCATATCCATCATCATGGGTTTTTTATTGCATTTTAGCACCCGGGTTGAAAATAAAAGCATCAGGCTTAATGGTTTATGGACAACCCGCCTGGTAAAAATAGACCTGAACGGTATTGTGAAAGTGGAAAAAGGTGTGTACAGCCGCTATTTGTTCAATAACCCCGTATATAACCTGCATACCAAAGGAACCATCCGTTTTTATGCTGCCGGCAATGATGCCATACACCTTACCGATAGGGACGGCCTGCTTTACATCATCGGATCGCAACATGCCAATGAATTTTTGAGGGCGATCAAAGAAGAGATGGCCAGGTAATGGGCAGTTCTGCATTTTAAAAAAACGGTATGCGTAAAGTCCACAATTTTATCAGGCACGGGATCCTGAATTTTATCGACCTATTCTATAAACCATTTAAAAAATGGATGCCGCTTCATACTTTTCGTTACGCGGCCTGCGGCGGCAGTAATACGGTGTTTGACATCCTGCTTTTCAGTTTCAGTTATAATTTTATTTTTAAAAAGCATAATATCGATCTTGGTTTTTATACACTGAGCCCGCATATCGCCTCGCAAATGCTTTCGTTCAGCATATCATTCTGTACCGGTTTTTATTTAAACAGGTATGTGGTTTTCAAAGAATCGGGCCTGAGTAAAAGGGGGCAGCTATCACGGTTTATGATGGTTAACGCCATATGTATACTGCTAAACCTGGTGTTTTTGAAATTACTGGTTGATGTGATGGGCCTTTATCCAACCCCGGCCAAGATCATCGCTACCATATTTATCGTGTTCTTTAGCTATTATAGTCAAACTCATTTCTTCTTCCGCAAAAAGAAACCGGCGTTATCTGCCAAAGAAGGCCAATAAATAAAGCAAGCTTTACTGTTTTTGTAAAGTTTAAGCGATAAACAAACAGGTAATTGTTAAACTATTTATCTCGGTATAAAGAATTATATATCTTTAAGCCGATATGCTTTCTACTCATAATCACATCAAATACTTAAGCGCGGTGTTGCTGCTTATTACCGCTATTGCTTACTCCGGATGCAAGGATCCAAGAGCCAAAGAAAAACACCTGATCTCATTCAAGGCCTTTAATGGTATTGATTATAGCGAAGTAGCTAGGCGGCAAAAAAATGGCTTGTCATTTAATGAATATGGCTACCAGTTGGAACCGCAGTGGAAAATGAAATTTGTGTCGGACGATTCGGTGAGTATTTATAGTCCCACAAAAAAAGCGTTCATCAATTTCCCGCTTACCCGTGGGTACGATTCCATTTTTAACGCGGCAAGATCATGGCTCAAAATTAAAAAAATGAGCAAAGACAGCATCGTGATGGAGATACTGCAGGCCAAAGGCGACTCGATAGATATCAATGGCTCTAAAGTATATATGTTGTTTTATGCCGACAATTATGTGAAAAACGTACTGCATGCCGATACCTCCATATTAAGGCATCCCAGCCGTAAGGATACTTTGTTTGTAAAAGGATTGGTAGCCAAAGCTAACAGTAATATTGCCAAAGCTTTTTCGGCCCGCCAACCTGTGCAACTCATCAGCAGAAGCTCGCAGATAACGGTAAAGCAGAAAATTACCCCGCCCGATATCACGAATAACTTTGATTCGTCCGACGATTATCTCGATCCTAACTTTGATATCACCATCAATAAAGCCTATAAGGATTTCTATTACTCCTTTGAGGTATGTGTTGATGACAAAGGTCAAATGCATTATGTAAGGCCGCTGATAGGTTTTTCTGACAAAGATTTTAAGGATACTTATATTCGCTTGTCGCAGGGTATCATGAGCAGTTATCTGCAATACTATTTTAAGGTTGTACCGGGCAGCACCCTGGGTTTTGCCCATGCCAGCACCATATCGGTACACGTTGAAGGGCGTACGGCGGCCAAATAGAATAAGTTACAGTCATTCGTTATTCATGGTCTCCATGAGTTGTTCGGTAAACAATATCGCGGCCTTTTTGCGGTAAACCCCTTTTTGCCAAAGAATATAGGATTGCTTTTTTACTTCCTGTCCTGCTATAGGAATAGCAACTAACCTGTCCCATCCTATTATGGTTTTTTCATTCAGGATGGTTGCCCAGTCGCCGTCCTGTACCAGGGATAGCAGTGTGTGCACATCATTCAGCTCGATCTTGATATTGGGGCTCATCTTGTGTTTGTAAAACAATTCATTAATAAATGTGCGCGAGCTGAAACCCTTACCGGGCAATATCAGCTCAAGCTCGGCCAGTTGTTTCAGGTTTACACTTTTGAGTTGCGCCAGGGGATTATTTTTAGCAACCACCATCACAATACTTGAGCTGAACAGGGGCTGCATTTCCAGATCTTCATCATCTGATTCATTATGATAGGCCACGATCAGGTCCAGTTCTGCCAAACGAAGTCTTTTCTCCAGTTCTACATGATTATCAGAAATAATAGAAATTTTAATACCCGGGTATTTGGTGGAAAACGGAGCAAGTACCGGGAATAACGAGGAGGTGAAGGCATAGGATACCCCTATATTTAATTCGCCGGTAGCCGCATTGTTTAATTCGGTGATGGCTTGCTTGCCTTTTTGCACGTCCAGTAATATTTTACGGGCATGGGTTAAAAATACATGGCCCGCCTCGGTAATGCGCACATGTTTACCAATGCGGTCAAACAGCAGCATCCCCAGTTCTTCTTCCAGTTGTTTAATTTGCTGTGATAAAGTGCTTTGGGTAATAAAAACCGCGGCAGCCGCCTCGGTAAAATTCATGGTTTCGGCGGCTTTAACAAAGTATTGCAATTGTCTGAATTCCATAATCAATCGGTTTTACTAATCAATATCATTAAAACAATCTATTTTACAAATATATCACCATTCCCGATATTTGTATCATAAAGAATTTCAATAGTCTTGTATTAAGATCTCCCCTGAAGCGCTTTTGTTATGTATTACCCCAATGAATGTTTTCCGCTCTCTTAAATACCGAAATTTCAAGCTGTTTTTTTATGGTCAGTCTATATCCCTCATTGGCACCTGGATGCAAAAAACTGCCGTTAGCTGGTTGGTTTACCGGCTTACTGGTTCTGCCCTTTTACTTGGAGTGGTTGGCTTTGTAAGTTTGATCCCTTCGCTGATATTGGCCCCGTATGCGGGCAGTATTGTTGACAGGCATAACCGTTACCGCATACTGGTGATAACACAGGTGATATCCATGGCACAAGCAGGTGCGCTTGCCTTCATGATCTTGTTCAAGTTTTATAACATCCCGGCTATTATTGGCTTAAGTTTAATTCAGGGTATTATTAATGCTTTTGATGTTACCTGCCGCCAGGCCTTAATGATGGAGATGGTTGATAATAAGGATGATCTGCCCAACGCCATCGCCCTTAACTCCACCATGAGTAATTTAGCGCGGATCGCGGGTCCTGCGGTGGCAGGTATTATCCTGGGTACCTTTGGTGAGGATTTTTGTTTCTTCGGTAACTTTTTAAGCTATATACCCGTGCTGGGTTGTTTGTTTATGATGAAGCTGAACACCAAGGCTATCATCCGGTCGGAAAAAAGTATCTGGGTTGAATTGCAGGAAGGTTTTAAATATGTGTCCGGCGATCGCGATCTGAGCAGCCTGATCGTGATGCTGAGCATCAGCAGCTTGTTTGTTATCCCCTTTAATACCCTGATGCCCATCTTCGCGAAAGATATATTTAATGGCGATGCCAAAACTTTCAGCTGGTTTGAGAGCGCTGCCGGTGTAGGATCGGTGATCAGCGCGGTTTACCTGGCCAATTTAAAAACCAACAAAAACCTCATCAAAATTATGATAACCGCCAGCCTGGTTTTCGGGCTTAGCGTGTTGATGGTGGCTTATGCCGGTAAATTATCCTTCGCTTTAATATTTATGGTGTTTACGGGAATAGGTATGATGGCGCAAACATCAGCCATCAATACTTATATACAAACCCATGCTATCCCTACTATGCGGGCAAGGGCCATCAGCTATTATGTAATGGCTTACCAGGGAATGATCCCGATTGGTAGCTTATTGGTGGGCTGGCTGGCCAGCGGAATGGGCCCAAGGCGTGCCGTTTGTATTGAAGGCATTATAGGCGTACTGGCTGCCGCCCTGTTTGTATTGTATAAAAGAAGGCAGCAAGGACTTGAAGCTAATGTGGATAACAAAGCTCATGTTAAAACCAATATGGTTAATGCTTGATAGCGGTATTGAACAGCGCGTTTAAGTCGATCAGGAAATGGCAAATCATGAGCATTTTGATGTTCCTGTATTTATAGTAGTGATATCCGAAAACTATGCCGATAATAGTTGGGAATAGCACATTAGCTAAGGTGCCGTACACGATATGCGCCACACCGAATATAATCGCCGAGATGAATATGGGCAGATGCTTGTTTTTAAATAAAAGGGATAGCCTGGTCATCATATAGCCCCTGAAAATTAATTCCTCTGCAACGCCTGCGGTAAATACACCAAAAAGCTTTACGGGGGCATTTATTTTTCTCATCCATATAATATCGTCGCTTACTTTAAGTAAACCAAAAGATTTGAGTACCAAATAGCCTAAGCCACCGATCAGAGTTATCGCCAAAAAAATAAGTATAATATGTAGTATATAGTAGCCTATTGAATAGCTCTTATCAGTCCATAATAAAAAAGACTGTTTTTCTTCCCTCACAGCGTACAGGCAAATGATGCCGGTATACAACCAAAAAGTTATCCTGGATACCAGTACCTGGGTTGTTTTTGAAAAGTCATGTAACAGCAGTCTTGAACTTAATGACCAGCAAACCAATAATACTACTGTTAGGATAAGTCCTTTTATAATGGTTATATGTTCCTGGTTTTTTACCGATTGTATCATTGATCACTCAAAGGTTTAGTTATTTCAATACTACTAAAAAGGAGAACAGAAAGCAAAAAGCCCAAAGCAAAAAGCTTTTTTTATTTAGCTTTCTGCTTTGGGCTTTCTGCCTTAAGCTTTTTACTACATTTTTAAGCCTATTTCTCTTAAGCGCTCATCCAGGTATTCGCCGGCGGTAATGTCTGGGTATAATTTGGGGTGCTCGGCGTTGATACAGGTTTCCAGGCTGGTCAAATCCATGTCTGATACCGGGTGCAGGAAAAACGGAACCGAGTACCTGGAATTTTTCATCAGTTCGCGTGGCGGATTTACTACCCGGTGCGTGGTTGATTTAAGTTTGTTATTGGTTAAGCGTTGCAGCATATCGCCTACGTTAACTACCAGGTCTTCGCCAAAGGCCTTAACCGGGAACCAGGTACCTTCGCGGGTAAGCAGCTCCAGTCCGTCGGCGCTGGCACCTATCAGCAGGGTAATCAGGTTAATATCCTCATGCGCCCCTGCCCGTACCGCATCAGCCGGAACAGAATCCGGATCAAGAATAGGGAAGTAATGCAAAGTGCGTAATATCGAGTTGCCATTATGCACTTTATTATCAAAATAAGTTTCCTCTAAATTTAAATAAAGCGCGATAGCCCTCAGCAAGTGTATACCTGCCGATTCCAGTTTTTTATAAACTTCACGGGTGGTGGTGTTAAAAGCCGGTAGCTCGGTAACAGTCACATTATCCGGATATTGCTCTTTGATGGGCGATCCATCGGTAACAGTTTGGCCTATTTGCCAAAATTCTTTCAGGTCGGGCGTTTTAAAGCCTTTGGCGGTTTCTTTGCCTTTGCCGGTATAACCGCGCTGGCCCGCAAGACCCGGGATCTCATATTTTTGTTTAATTACATCGGGCTGGGTAAAAAGTGCTTTCACCTGCTCGTAAAGCTCATCTATCAGTTGTTTGCTCAGGCCATGGTTAGTAATAGTTACAAAACCGGTTTCATTGAATGCTTTGCCTATATCGTCTGAAAATTGCTGACGGTCGGCCGCGCTACCGTTAATATAGTTGTTCAGATCAAGCCTTGGGATATTTACTGTACTCATAATGGTATCGATAATGGGATGTAAAATTATTTAATTTTTAAGATAGCATATGCAAGGTATAAATAAAAAATTTCTGACAAGGTTTGTTCTAATTATTCATATTGTTGCGGGTTAAAACAATTTTAATGTTAAACGTTTTATAATTTGATAGGTCATACCTATATTGATACCGGGTACACCGGTCACATTTTAATCCTGATGAACAAATGAAAACTATAAAAAAAATAAGCGGTTTATGTTTAGTAGCATTTTTAATAATGCTCGCCGCTCCAAATAAAGTCAGGGCACAGCAGGGAGAGTATGTATCTGACCAGCAGTTCTATGACGAACTTGATCCTTATGGTACCTGGGTTGATGACCCTACCTATGGTAATGTTTGGATCCCTGATGCCGAAGAAGGATTCAGGCCCTATGCCACACGCGGGCATTGGGTAATGACAGATTATGGTAACACCTGGGTTTCTGATTATCCCTGGGGATGGGCCACCTTTCACTATGGCCGCTGGCGCTATGATGACTATTATGGATGGGAATGGATTCCTGGTCATGAATGGGCACCAGCCTGGGTAAGCTGGAGAAGCGGTGGTGGCTATTACGGATGGGCTCCGTTAACACCGGGTATCAGCATTAATATTTCATTTGGCAACAGCTACCGTGTGCCCGATTACTACTGGGTATGTGCGCCGCAGGCCTATATTAACCGCCCTAACATTTATAATTATTATGTACCGCATACCCGTGTAGTTAACATTATTCATAACACAACGGTTATTAACAATACTTATGTTTATAATAACCGTACCTATGTAACCGGTCCGCGGGTTAATGAAGTTAGGCAGGTAACCCGTCAAAATGTACAGGTATACCGGGTTAACAATAGTAACCAGCCGGGAGGCAGAACCAGCATTACCAACAACAGGCTTAATATTTACAGGCCCGAGATTAGAAAAGCACCTGATGCACGACCTGCACGGGTGGTAAATGCTGCTGAGTACCGCAAAGAAAACCCGAATAATGGGATAGCGCACCGCGTAGGCGGACAGGCAACTGTAAACCGTAACAACGTCGCCCGCTTAGCCGAAATAGCGAAAAGCAATAATAACAGACTGGTAAGGGTTAATAATAACCAACCCGCCGCAAGGCCGGGACAGCCTGCAAACCAACGCCCTGAGCAACCAAATGCAAGGCCTGGTCGTACGCAGCAGCCTAATGCAAACCCTGCCGAACAGCAACGTCAGCAACAACAATTGCAACGCCAGCAGCAAACTCAGCAGGCCCAACAAGCCCAGCAACAGGTGCAACGCCAGCAACAGGAAGCTCAACGTCAGCAACAACAAGGCCAACGCCAACAGCAGACCGTTCAGCAGCAACAGCAGCAGACTCAACGCCAGCAGCAGGAAGTTAAGCAACAACAGGAACAGGCCCGCCGCCAACAGCAGGGGGTACAGCAGCAGCGTGATCAGGCTCAACGCCAGCAACAAGAGGTACAGCAGCAACGTGATCAGGCTCAACGCCAGCAGCAGGAAGTTAAGCAACAACAGCAGCAGGCTCAGCGCCAACAGCAGGAGGTACAGCAGCAACGCCAGCAAGCACAGCGTCAGCAACAAGAGGTACAGCAACAACGTGACCAAGCTCAACGTCAGCAGCAGGAAGTTAAGCAACAACAGCAGCAGGCTCAACGTCAGCAGCAGGAAGTTAAGCAACAACAGCAGCAGGCTCAACGCCAACAGCAGGAAGTTCAACAGCAACGCCAGCAGGCACAGCGTCAGCAGCAGGACGTTCAACGTCAGCAACAGCAGGCACAACGTCAGCAGCAACAGGCTCAACAACAGCAAGCGGCAGAGCGTCAACAACAGCAGCAACAACAAGCCGCTCAGCGTCAGCAACAGCAGGCTCAGCAACAGCAACAGGCTGCACAGCGTCAGCAGCAACAACAAGCTGCTCAGCGCCAACAGGCTCAGCAACAACAGCAAGCCGCTCAGCGTCAGCAACAGGCCGCGCAACGTCAACAACAAGCTGCACAGCAACGTCAGCAGCAAGAGGCCCAGAAACAACAACAACAGCAAGAGGGCGAAGGTCATCGTACCAAACCATAAGCTGTTTGTTTAACTGATAACAGATATTCATAGCACATATAAGCCAATAGCGGTTTATATGTGCTATTTTTATGGCTCATATTTTAAGTCTTTATTATGAAAACCTTTTTTCCTGCCTGTCTTATAATCGTTTTATTTTTCATCTCATGCCCATTTAACGGGAACGCGCAAAAAAACGGCGACAAAAAGGCGAGCCAGATTAATTTTATTGAAAACTCCTGGGGCGAAGCTTTAAAGCAAGCCGCCGCCAAAAAGAAATATATTTTTGTTGATGCCTACGCCACCTGGTGCGGCCCCTGTAAAATGCTAAAAGCCACCACCTTTAAAAACAAGGATGTAATAGCTTTTTACAACAGCAATTTTATAAACGTAGCCATGGACATGGAAAAAGGCCAGGGCCCGGAGCTTGCCGCTCAATGGGGTTTACGGGCATATCCTACACTCATTATTTTTGATGCCAAAGGCAAGCCAGTTTACGGAACAGTAGGCTTTATTAAACCAGACGACCTGATTAAATTTGGTGTGCAGGGATTGAATAAATAAGCACAGTCATCCTGAACTTGTTTCAGGATCTCTCTGAATAGGTTATCATGCTGTTGTATAAAGCCCTGCTTATGGGATGCCGAAACAAGTTCGGCATGACTAAATGGTTGGTTTAACTGAATATCCGCCGCAATGTTCAGGAACAAAAAAACACTTACGAAGTTTATAAAACCACGTAAGTGTTATCTATCAAAAAGTCCTGATTCTTGATTCTAATTTCTTGACTCTATAATTTTAGTGTTTAACCAGGAAGCTGCCTTGTAATATACTTAAAACCTGGTCCATGCTTAAGGCCTCATCAAAGGCGGCGGTAGCTACGGCAACCGAGGTAGTGCTGCCTCCTGTTGCGTTTTTTAATGTAGTAACATCAACCCCACCCTGAGTTACATTTTGTTCGCCGTCGTAATTAGCATTTACAAGACCTATCCCGGTATCATTACCTAAAGTAGCTGTACTGGTGATCCATGGTGTTGCCCCACGTATCTGGCGGATGGCCGATGCATGGCGTGCTTCCACCGCGTGGATACCTAAAGCCGCGGTTAATACAGTTTGATATAAACCGGCTTTTACGCCCTCTGCCGCTGCCTTGTTGGCCAATATGTTAGCTGCCTGACCTTTGTAGGCACGTACGCCTGTATCTTCAAATACCTGGGCCACCTTTAAAAAAGTTTGATAATTGGTTAATACATCAGCAAATGGTCCGGCGCCTGAGCCGTTACCGGCTGTTAAATCGATTTCTGGTGCCGATACAGGTGTAGCTCCCAGCGAAGTAATAACACCTTGCAGAAAGGTTACGTGGTTGTTCTCGTCGGTAGTTACCTGGTTAAAATAATTAGTGGCCGCCGCCGCGGGTATCAGCGCGGTACCTTTGGCTTTACCGGCATTGTAAAATGCCGATTCCAGGTACTCCAGTGTAAGCGCGTAATTCAATATCGCTACTACAGATGGTGTGGATGAGCTTTGCGCGTATGCCTTTTTAAACATAGTACCAATAGCAAATGGCATGGCAGCCAGGGCTACTTTTGAACCAAAGCTGGTTATATTTTTGATCACGTCGCGGCGTTCGCTTATTCTGCCGTAAACTTCCGGATCAACATTTTCAATTTCTTCTATGATGTTAAATAAATTCATGGTGATGTTTTTTAAGATGCTTTGTAACCGTAATTTACTGCGCTAACTTTAGTTTTTAAATAGGTATTGGCTATCTTCAAAACATCGGCTATGGTTGCTGATTTATTGATGCTGGTTGTAGGGTCAACTACATCTGCCCCGGCGAATGAACCTGGTGTGATCAGATTGCGGATCAACGCAGCGTGGCGAGCTTCTACCGAAACAATTTTACCGGCTATCAGTAAGTAAGCCGAATTGTCGATCAGGTAACCTGCGCCATCATAAGCGCTAACGCCGGTATCTTCAAACGCTGCTGCTGCACCTAATACACTGGCGCGGTTGCTAAAGTTGATGGAAGAAAAGTCGGGTGTTAAAGCCGGGATGGCGTTGGCGCCCAGGGCTGCTTTAAAAAATTCACGGTGTAAAACCTCATGATCGCGGATATCGGTCAACAAAGCTGTTTCTGACGACGTGATACCGCTGTACGGGGTAGCGGCTACCTGCAGGTAAAAGGCGGCTTCCAGTTGTTCCAGGGCGTAGGCGTAGTTCAAAATGGCAATATCGCCTTTAGCGCCCAGATCGATAGCGTTGGTGCCCGGGTTAATCTTATGATCTTTGTGGCATGACGCGGCGGTGGCTAATAAGCCCACGGAAGCAACACCAACACCAGCATAACGCAAAAACGACCTCCGGGCCATATTTGCATTGAGCATGCTTTCTTGTGAGTTTGTTTTCATAGAAATTAGTTTTAAATAATTTGTTTTGTAGATGATATACGCCCATTTCAACACCCCGGATTGGCGTATATAGATAAATAACTCACTCCAAATTAGAGTGATTTACTTTAAGTTAATTTTGGCTGTCAAATAAATAAGAGCCTGAACTAAATTAAACAAATCAGGAATATAAATGGCTGCGGGTTTTATGCAGGAAAGGGTTAAAATAAAAGCTTCAAAATTTTTTAATGGATGGGAGCGGGCAGGCCGCGCGGTTTGTTATTTAAAAATTTGGAGTGTTTGCCTTGGGGAAATAAAAAAGGCCGAAAAACTCTCGCAGTGTTTCGGCCCTACATCTACCTATGAAAAACAACCCTTTTAGAAGGGCAATAAACTTAATTCAAATGCAATGCCAATTGCCCGATAGCTATAATTCAAGTAAGTAAAAGGCAAATTCGGGTACTGTTTATCAAGGTGTTGTAGAAAATACTTCCCAATATGTGGGTTTCAGTTACACGGAAATTAATAGCCTGGTGCTTATTAAAATATAAATACCAACTCCGGAAACCATACTACCATAACATTGTTATGAATTTATGGACCATAATGTTTACTTATTGGCAACCGATCCTAAAAACCCTTGCCGGGATGTTATTCATTCCAGGGATACCCGCTTAAAGGTTAGGGTTTATTGCCTTGATGTGGAACAGTTTAGGCCCGATGATAACGAAGTGCAGTTATATGGTTATGCCAATAGTAAATTATTTGCATTTGAAACCATTGACATTGCCGCCGAAGATGCTATCGACCTGGTTAGTGCTATAAAATGGTATGCCGGCTATATTCAATCCCCGAATATGGAAATTTTACCCGAAGACCCACGCCCGGGCCGGAATAATATAGCGATGTGAGAGCTCAAAAGACGCGCTATATAGTTTTTATTGTTAATAATCAGCAGTTTAATATAAATTAGAAATTTTTTTTTGAAGAATAGATCAGAACTTCTATATTTGCAGACCCAAAAGCAAGGGAGTTTAGCTCAGCTGGTTCAGAGCATCTGCCTTACAAGCAGAGGGTCACTGGTTCGAACCCAGTAACTCCCACACTTTTAAACCCTTCAGATTAAATTCTGAGGGGTTTTTTATTTGCTGATAATTCCTGTAAGCCCTATTCGTCTATAGTTTGTTTGCACACTGTTTGCACAAACGGAGTGGCCATAATCACAATCTTATGGTTACGTATAAAGTTTTGTTAGATACAAGACGTGCAAAGTCAGATGGCAGCTATTCGGTCCAAATCAGAATTACAAACAATCGAATAACTAGTACAGTAAACACAGGGGTATTTGTTAAGAAAGAATTTTGGGATGAAGCCCAAAGCAAAGTAGCCAATGCCCACCCCAATGCCCCCTTCTAAACAAGAAGACAACTGAGTTTTATTTGAAAGTACAAAAGGCGGTTATAGAACTTGAAAGTGAAAATAGTTTCAGCTTTGGAGAACTGAAAGAACGATTGAGCACAAACGTTGTTGCTCCAAAGATTAATCGCATTCAACAGTTTAAAGAATATGCCGACCAACTCATAAGTGATTCTATACTGAGCTTACCGAACCGGTACAAAGCCGCATCTGGCTACATGATTTAAAAGGTAAAGAAGCTAAACCTAAGTTTGATAAACCTTTTGATCCAGTTCGTGCAGCTAAACCAATAAATGGAGTACAAGGAATCTTATTGTAATTACAAGCTTCTTATTATTCAACGTCAGACTTTTCCTCATTAAGTTTGACTGACAAAGTAGTGTCACCACCCAAGCAACTTTAACCAGGTATATTTGTATGTCCCAGGTATTTAAAATACGAGCAACAATTTCAAATAGTCCTTTTATTTCGATTAGCATCTCAATAATTACATCCGATTATCAAAATAAATAAAGCAGAAATATATAGATAAACCCCATAAACGACCATGGAACGATCTTAATTGAGTTAATCATTAAGTAAAAATCATCTTATTGTTTCTAAATAATAACCATTAGTTATTTATAGAAATATGTTTGTTAATATAGCCTGCTAGTATAAAAGAGTATTTATTTTAGCATAACTAAACTCCTTATCATGAAGATATTACCGCCACGAATAAAAAAAGCCATTTCGGTTTTTACCGTCTTTTAGCTGCTTTTGTGCTATTAAAAACCCCGGTCAAGCATATTTGCACAATTTGTAAGCCTATTTACACTTTAATAACAACATCAAAACAATCATATCATGAAGAAACTCATCTTTTCACTATCACTATTTTTAAGTTTTTCATCATTAGTACATGCCCAATGGACAACTAGTGGTGCGAATATCTACTACACCGGCGGTAACGTTGGTATTGGAACAAACAACCCACAGGCTAATTTAAGTTTTCAAAATGTTTCTACCGATACCGGAAGTAGTGGGATAACCTGGCTTAGTAGTTCTCCGTTAAATTACGGAATATACAGGACTCCGGGATCCTGGACGGCACCAAATTATCAGCAAATGAAGCTACAATGGGACGCGGGGATTTTATTGAACCCAGGCAATCAATTTGGCAAAAGTTATGTGGAGATAGCCGGAGGTGGACTTCGGGTTACAAGTGGTAATATTGGTATCGGAACAGCAACTCCAAATGGAAAACTTGACATAGCCGCCTTAACAGCATCTGGTCAATCTGATATATTACAACGATACACTTGGTTAGGTGATTTAAGCAATTGGGGATTACGTCTTGAACAACAATTTAATGCACCATTAAGCAGTATACAATACAATTGGATTATGAGAAAGGGTACTAGTACAGATATTCCTGTAATGTCATTTGCTGGAGGAAACGTTGGTATAAACACGACGGATAATGCTAACTGGAATCTAGTAAATTCGACTTATAAACTAGCCGTAAACGGAAGCGTCATCGCCACTTCCATGACCGTTAAACTCAATTCGGCCTGGCCTGATTATGTTTTCAAAAAGGACTATCATTTGCCATCCCTTCAGGAAGTAAAAGCTTACATTGATCAGAATCAACATCTGCCGGAAATTCCATCAGAACAGCAAATAGCCAAAGATGGATTGAACCTGGGCGAGATGAATAAACTGCTGATGAAGAAAGTGGAGGAATTGACTTTGTATTTGATTGAGCAGAACAAGCGAATAGAGAATCAGCAAAAACAGATCGACAAACTAATTCAATCTAAAAACAGATAAAATCTTACTTATTGGATAGCAACAACGATATACCCATAACAAGCATGTCGTTAATTGATTTATTCTACGACTAATGTGATTTTAAAATAGACTCTTAATATAAACTTATTGTTTTATGAAAATAAATCAACTGATTCTTATTATACTGATACTTGTTACTGTTTTCTGCTGTAAAACACACGCTCAGGGACGGGGAGACACTTCCCCGGAGAATGCACTGCCACGACCAATAATTTCCCCCTCACCTGAAGCCGGGGCTTTAGGTAAATATGGCAATGTTCCTGTAGGATTATTCAAAGGGATGGCCAATATAGATATCCCATTTTATACGCTCACTAAAGGAGACATATCCGTTCCTGTCTCGATTAATTACAGTTCAAGCGGCATAAAAGTCAACGAAATATCGACCAATGTGGGATTAGAGTGGACACTTATGGCGGGCGGTGTAATAGCAGTTTCCTCTGTTGATAAGAGCGACTTTAACCCTGCTTACAGCAGGAATGTGTCTATAGACCCTAAGAATTTCAATCCAAATTCCGGAAGTAGTTCGAGCCCGGATTATATATTTGCCAAATCATATGTGAGCGGTCGGAGCGCGGCAGATCTGGAACCTGATATACTGACCTATAATTTTTGCGGTAGGTCAGGAAAATTCTTCTTTGATACAGACTTACAAGTTGGCCACACAATACCAGCAAGCAGCGTAAAAATATACCGGGGTGCATCCGGTTTTACCATTACGGACGAAAGAGGCACAAGGTATCTGTTCACGTTAACCGAAAGCTCATTCGTTACGGATTCCTGTACTATTGGGACGACGCCAAGAGAAACTGCTTCCAGGAACGACTCCTTTTATCTGACCCAGATCATCGACAGTAAAGGTAATGTCGTTAACCTGACCTATGAAAGCACGGATTATTATTATTCCGAAGGTGTCGAAGAGGCACAATATTTTAGCCAGCTCACCGGAGAATGCGCCTTATTAACAGACCACAATAGCTCCTGTATTAAGGTTAAAACGGTGAACGGTAAACGAATCAAGACCATTAGCGCTGCCGATAATTCAGTGAGCATTTCCTTTAATTATTCCACAGTCGCCAGGCAAGACCTCAACTCGCTGGCAGGAACAGCCAACGTCCCTTCGTCGTTGGATCAGGTGGTAGTGAGTACAGGAGCAAAAGTTATTAAGATGATAGCGCTGACTCATGACTATTTTAAGGCCGGCGGATATGACACTGCGCCAAACAGTATGCAGAAGGCATTGCTTTGCCGGCTAAAACTGACTTCAGTTACCGAGTCCGGAAAGCAGCCTTATATATTGGGGTACTATGAAGCCAATAATTTTCCTGCAAGGATTAATTCGGGTGCCGATTACTGGGGTTATTATAACGGTGGTAGCGGTAACACAAACATTCCCGTTGTTCCAAATGTTGGAAACCCTGGCCGCAACCTGGAGTCTGACTTTGAATCTACCAAGACCGGCCTGTTAACGAAGATCCGGTATCCTACCGGGGGATCAACAACACTTGAGTACGAGCAGAACGATAATTGGGTGTGGAGCAACGTCGCTGAAATGGTTCAGCATAATGTAGACTGCGGAACACTTCCGCATACAACGGATACCTGCTTTTTTCATCTGGACTATGACGTTTATTCCCCAACGATTATCTATAATCTGGACGCTGGCGGTCATGATCCGGGCTTTGCCAGTATCGACGGTCCCAACGGGATTCATTTAGGATATAGTGGACATGGAAGCCAAACATTGAACCAGCCTGGCGCCCTTAATGTTTTTCCTGCTGGTAATTATACGATCATCGTCGAGAACACACTTGGTTTAAGAAGAAACAATATCGGAATTCTTTGGCTTCATTACGAATCGACTATGCATTTGGACCACAATATCATGGGTGGGCTCCGTATTGCCAAAACAATAGATTCAACGGTCGTCGGATTGCCCGTCAAAAAATTTTATAAATACACCCTTTCGGATACCAGTCAGGCGACCAGCCTGTTTTATAACGCGATTACCCCCCAAAACTATGATTACCCTTACAAAGCTTATCATCTGGGTACAGATGGCGGGGTTGTCGAATGTGATTATCATGTGCTCCACTCCGCTCCAATTCCTTTAATCGGACAGGGAGACAGGAATGATTATGGCTATAAGAAAGTTACCATATTGACCGACTCTATGGGGACACAAGGTAAGTCCGTTCATTATTTTTCAAGCGGTGTGAGGGATTTTTCGCTGGCCAGCGGCATAACGGACAAAACCTGGATGGCTGGAATAGAGCGGGCCCAGGAGGATTATTTGTACAATGCGGCTTTGCAGCAATATATCATCAACAGGAGGGTTAAGAACACCTATACAGTAAATTTGAGTTCTGCGTATCTGGATGATAATACCAACCCCTCCCTTCCGCCTAACCAATTCTCTTTATACGGGCTTAAACTAACACAGGAGAGCCCGGAGTTCGTAAAACAGCAACAAGTTACCCTGGCTACCTTTAAAGTAGAGCGGTATCCTGTAGTCTCCTCCTGGTTTTACCAGTCAAAAACCGAACAAACGTTGTTCAATCCGGTAGATACAACCAAGTTCGTGACCACAACGACAAACAACTATTTTGATAATCCTGCTCACCAACAGCTCACCAGGACTGTTGTCGATAAGAGCGATGGTAAATTATTGACCTCAATATCCACTTACCCCAATGATTACACAGCTGGCACCACATTTCTCGATGACATGAAAACTAACCACCAGATCGGGGTGCCGATAGAGCAAGTGAGCTATGTGTACGATGGAACAAATACGAATGTGACTTTGGGAAAACTTACTCCTTATTTGCCAGGGGGAAAGGGACTTATCGATAAAATGTACGTTTTTGAATCTGTAACCCCTGTGCCATTGACTACATTTAAATTTTCGGATAGAGCGTTGGGACAATTACCTTACGGAACTGCTTCAGCCGTGTATGGCATGGATACACATTATCAACCAAGACTCATTTATAATTCCTACGACAGTTTAGGAAACCCATTAACAATATCCCTAACATCCGGTATTTCGGAAAGTTACATTTGGGATTATAAGAAGACCTATCCAATAGCGCAGGTAAAAAATGCCGACAGCCTATCGATTGCTTATACATCTTTTGAGGCCGATGGCACGGGACATTGGGCAATAGGCTCTACCGTACGTGATAATACCAGCGCTATTACTGGTGTGAATTCTTATAACCTTACTAATGGAGCGATGAGTAAGACCGGCCTCACAGCCGCAACCACCTATGTGGTGTCCTATTGGACGCGGAATGCCAGCCCATTCAATATATCGGGAACGATTTCTGGTTATCCTGTAAGAGGTGCAACGAGTAATGGCTGGACTTATTACGAGCACAGAATAACCGGGCAAACCGCGATCAGTCTTTCCGGGATAGGGAATATCGATGAGGTAAGGTTGTATCCTATGGGTGCCCAAATGACGACCTATACATATAATCCATTGGTAGGAATGACCAGTTTAACAGACGCCAAAGGTGAGACAACAACTTATGAGTATGACAATTTCCAGCGGTTGATTAATGTGAAGGACAAAGACGGGAATATCGTGAAACATACGGACTATCATTACCAGGGCCAGTAAACTGAAGGACAAATCTACAAAGACTTAATATACAATGAAAAACATAAAAAGGTTGCTTTTAGCCTTCAGCTTTGGGCTTTGGGCTTTCCATGCAGCAGCGCAAACACCAGTCCAGGTAACGGCCCCGATGACGGGAACACCGGCTGCCGGTTCGTATTTCAGTTACGGCAGTATTACGCTGAGTCCCAACTTCAGCTTTACAGCAGCGCCGGGTAGCAGCTTGAGCCTGTATATCGCCAATCCGGATTGCCAGCCACTGGCGAATAGTTTTAATCAGAACCAGAATTATATTGTCACCTCGATGCCACGGCATGAGGGGATGCAAACGGTAGGCGCTACGCCCAACTCAGGAGATTTTGCGAACAGGACAAGCTGCGAACTGACGCAGACGGTACAGTATTTTGATGGACTAGGGAGGCCTCTACAAACGGTGCAGGTAAAAGGCTCAGCCGGGAATAAAGACCTGGTGCAGCCATTTGTTTATGACCAGTTCGGCAGGGAAGCAACGAAATACCTGCCCTATGCGGCAACTACCGCCGATGGCAGCTATAAAACAGACGCGCTAACTACAGGGACCAGTAGTTTTTATAATCCAACAGGCAGTGGTACCAGCGGAACACAACAAAGCAACGGTATAGTAGTAATTCCACAACCTTTCGCCCAAACGAATTTTGAACCTTCGCCCTTGAACCGGGTAGTAGAGCAAGGTGCACCTGGAACACCCTGGCAGCCGGTTGCAGGGAATACCACCGGACATACGATAAAAATGGGGTATACCACCAATAACCTGAAAGCCTTTAGCATGTCCGATACATCAATAAGCATGCGGGTAACGCTTTATAACGCGACCATCAACAGCAATCAGAGCCGCACGCTAACCATAGGCAATAATACAGTGGGCAATTATTACCCGGCTGGCCAGCTGTATGTAACCGTAAGCAAGGACGAAAACTGGAAAGATACCGGATTTGGTAATTCAAGGGGTGGAACAACAGAAGAATATAAAGATAAAGAAGGCCATGTGGTACTGAAACGTACGTTTAATTATACCGGGGGGGCGCTACAGATGCTATCGACCTATTACGTGTACGATGACCTGGGTAACCTGGCCTTTGTACTCCCCCCACTAAGTGGTGCTGATGCCGGGATCACGACTACAGCTAATCAGCCTGTGCTGGATAACCTATGTTACCAGTACCGTTATGACGAACGTAACCGGCTAAGCCGTAAAAAACTGCCTGGTAAAGGCTGGGAATATATGGTCTATAACAAACTAGATCAGCCGGTGCTCAGTCAGGATTCGATTCAGCGAGCCAGCAAGCAATGGACAGTAACCAAGTATGACGCTTTAGGAAGAGTGATCATGACCGGCTTATGGACGGATGCATCAGCCTTATCACAATCACAGCTGCAAACCAATATCTATAATGCCGCCAGCCAGTGGGATACGCGCAATACCAGTGATACCAATACGGGCTATAGCATCACTAGCTACCCGGCAGTAAGCAGTTCTTTAAGTATCAACTACTACGATGACTATAGTTTTAGCAATATCACCGGGTTTCCTGCCAAATTCAGCACCATGCCATCAGGAGGCAGTACCCAAACCAAGAGTTTGCTTACAGCCAGTAAGGTAAATATACTGGGGAGTACCTATATGCTGTGGGATGTCAACTATTACGACGGGTTTGGCCGTAACATACAAAACTATAAGCAGCACTACCTGGGTGGCGGTACACCCAACGTCAATAACTATGATGTGGTGACCACGGGTTATGATTTTACCAATGCCATCACCTCTACCACACGTCAGCATTATAACACCACGAATACAACAAGCGCGGTACTGACTATCTCCAACTTGTATTACTACGACCACATGGGGCGCAAGTTCCAGACCAAAGAACAGATCAATGGGGGGACAACAGTGCTACTAAGCCAGACCGATTATAATGAGATCGGACAGTTAAAGACCAAGCACCTGCATAGCATCAACAGCGGGTCTTCGTTTTTGCAGAACATCAGCTATGCGTATAATGAGCGTGGCTGGCTTTCGCAGGTTAATGACCCTAATGTAGCCCCGGCGGCAGATAAATTGTTTAGTATGGCACTGAATTACAATACACCGGTGCCCGCGCATAACGGTAGCCCGGAGTACAACGGGAACATTGCCGAACAACTGTATAATAAAGGCAGCGTAGGGCAAAAGTATGTGACCTATAATTACGATCAGCTGAACCGCTTAATAGCGGGCAATTCCGTAGAGGCCTTCAGCGAGAATGGTATCACCTACGATGCCAATGGCAATATCAAGACCATGACCCGCTTTGGGCCCAATGCGGGAACACTGACCTATAATTATGGGATCACCAACCAGCTAGCTTCGGTCAGCGGTGGCGTAACGCGGAGTTATGGCTATGATGCCAATGGTAACGCCACCAGCGATGGCCAGGGCAATACGATCACTTATAACCTGCTGAACCTGCCGGCCAGTATCCCCGGTAAAAGTCTAACTTATACCTATGATGCCAGTGGTCAAAAACTGCGGAAGATCTCGGGTACAACGGTAACGGAATACATAGACGGCATACAATACACGGGAACAGGGATAGACTTTGTGCAGACCGAGGAAGGTCGGATATTGAACCCGACAACTTCGCCGAACTATGAATATACCTTGACAGATCACCTGGGAAATAACCGGGTAACGTTCGACCAGGTAAAAGGCAAGGCGAGTGAAGATGATTATTATCCGTTTGGGTTAAATGTTGCCCGGGGAACAATACCGAGTTTGAGAAATCATTACCTTTACAATAAGAAGGAATTGCAGGATGAACTGAACCAATATGATTATGGCGCACGATTCTATGATCCGGTGATTGCAAGGTGGACGAGTGTGGATCCGCTGGCTGAGAAGACGAGGAGGTTTAGTCCTTATAATTACGGTGATGATAACTCTATCAGAAATATTGATCCTGATGGGATGGAGACACAAGGATGTTGTGGTGGACTGCCAAGTGAGTATGATATCACGGGAAATGACCAATCGATAATAGTTAATCTTTTTGGAGTAATGCGTGACGGTGTAACTTCAGGCTTCAGCACAATAAGTTCAGCTGTAACGTCGCTGACTAGCCGAGGCAATCTTTCAGCAATGGAAGAATCATCCTTTGATTATTCGAGTGGTCAACGTACATTAGTTAATAGCCCTCTTGTTTCTACTCTGGATAAGGCCAAAGCAACAGGTAACGCCATACTTGGTATGGCAAGTGCTATTCCTATGGATGGACCAGCTGCCGGCTTACTTGCTAAAACTACAGGTGTTAAAAGTTCTGTTGCAACTGTTATAAAGGATGCGACACAGGCAGAGAGAACAATAAAGATTTCAGATGTGAAAAGCGCACTATCTGAAGTTCATAAAGAATTAGGGTTAGAAAAGCCTTTGCCCAAAGGAGAAAAAGGAAAGTTTGGAAGCCCAACAGCTGGGGATAAACAAAAAGGGTATCGACTTGATCCCGCCCACCCTGGCAAACCACCGGGGGATAAAGAATCAGTTCCTCATATCAACTTTTGGGATTGGACTAAGGGTAAGAAGGGATCAGGTGGGATATACGGCGCATTTCCTATAATTAAACCTATTTAAACAATGGAGAATTTTAAAAAAGATTTATTTATTAAAACACACAATGTTCCTTTTCAATTTCACGATTTAATTGAAGAGGATATTGTCTCTTTAAAGGATTTTCTTGACGCTAGATTAAGGAATTATGAAACTTCCTTCTTTGAACTTATAAAGAATGCTTTAAAACATAATCGAACGTTTGATGACTTGAATTCTACAGAGGGATTAAACAATGCTCTATCAGCTTTGGGATTATTGCAATCTAAAACTGTTATAGTGATTTGGAGTTATCCTGCCGATATTGATAAGTTTGACTTAAGATATTTAGTGAAAATGTGGGAAGACATATGGTATGGCGAATCTGATGAGGCAGTCTGTTTGTTTTTTCCTGAAACTATAAAGATGATTTTAATTACACACTATAACGTTGTTTATTATTAGCCATAGTTGACATACGCTTGTGTTATATGCACAAGAATTGATAAGTAACAACCAAGCCCAACTACCTTAGCTGGCGCACGCCTGTGGCGTGTGAACAACAAGCAGCAATAACAGTAAGCCCAACCACAGCGTTGGGCTTTTACTTTTTATAAGCTAACCTTGTTTTAGCATGTTGAATGAGGCCATCAATAGAGTAAAATGAGTTACCAAGACATGGTAGGTTATATTATTAAAAGGTACTGAACATAATTGACATGATGAATAATTGAACGGTTTACCTTTTAAGACGAATAGGTTAGAATCACTCCCAACCCATCCACCCCAATCCTCAAAATAGAATTAAATAAGAACAAGCTTCAAATGTCTTATAGAGTCAATTGCAAATCAAATAACACTCTATCTCTTAAAGACAGTAGACAGGCATAGCATTTCAAACCATCTTCAACCACTTTCCGATTTCCTGTTTTTATAACAATCTTACTACTATAAGGGTACTTACAAAAACTCTCAAAAAATAGGAAATAGTTATACTCTGGGATGTTCTCAGTTTACATTCTCACGCAGTTTAAAGCTGCCAATCAAACCTGCACATTTTAAAGTCAACCGGTATAGTAATATAGAAAGTGAAAGTAAAATGTGCTGAACGAAAAGGAAGAGAGAGTGAGATAATAATTATTCAGCAAAGTTAAGTGTGAGCCTAAAATACAAGGCAGGGAATTTCCGGCATAAACACTATCCTACGCACTGCCTTCCATTTATTCCGTTCCTCCTTTCATTTTAATTCATTCTTGCACTTGTTAGGGCACCATAATTATTTATTCACTTTAATCAAAAACATCATGAAAGACACAAGTTGAACCATATGGAAGCATCAAAGGAAATAGCTATATTAGCTAATACAGTTCATTAATTTATTTACAAGGTTACCTTGATAGTACATAGATAGTACAACTCATCATATAGGGCAAATAAAAGGCTTTAGCTTGGTGGAGTCAAAGATATGACCTCAAGCTTACATCGGGAGGGTCACTGGTTCGAACCCAGTAACTCCCACGAAAGCCTGATAGAAATATCAGGCTTTTCTGTTTTAAGGCCTTTTCATAATATGCATGACACAAGTAGCTTTTAATCAATGTTATGAATTATGCAAAAACGTATTGCTGAAAGTAAATTCTTCAAGGATTTTAAATTAAGTGACCAAGAAAAACCTTATTATTGGAGTTAATTCACCATTCCAGATCATATGAAATCCGGTTTCCTAAAAAAGAATTTCACATTCGTATTTTTTATTCTACCGCTTTTTTTTTCATTTAAAGCAAATGCTCAAAAGGCAGAACCAATTAAGTCTGATCAGGGAGAAGTTGTAACGATACATTCCGACATTCTTAACGAAGATCGAAGGATACTGATCTACACACCGAAAGATTCTGCCAATCCCGAGAAAAAATATCCGGTGATATATGTTCTGGATGCCGACAATCATTTCACCCAAATGGTAGAATATTCTAAATACCTCAGCCGACAAGATGTGTATGTTATTCCGCCACTGATCGTTGTAGGAATAACAAATACGGACCGTAACCGTGACCTCACTCCATCTCACAGCAATGCTGATTATTCTGGAAAACCGGATACCACTGCTAATTCCCCGTATAAGAACAGCGGAGGAAACGAGCATTTTTTTCAATTCATTCAGAAAGAACTCATGCCCTATGTCGTTTCAAATTACAAAACTCAACCTTACCGCATTTTTGCAGGACACTCATTCGGAGCGCTGACAACCATCAATTGCCTGATTAATTATCCGGATATGTTCGACGCTTACATTGCCGTGAGCCCATCCTTCTGGTGGGATCAGAAATACCTTCTGAAGCTCGCGGAGAAAAGATTGAAAGCAGGATCAACTTTGTCGAAAACGCTTTTTTTTAGCGATGGTAATGAAGATTCTTCTTCACCTGGATCACCGTTTCATACCGATGTCTTAAAGTTTGATTCCTTGCTCAAAAAGCGAAACATCAAAGGATTAGGTTTCGAATATATGCCCTATCCGATTGAGAGTCATATGACTGTTCCTATTAAATCATACTATGATGGACTTCGATTTATCTATCACCATTGGGATCTTCCTCCGGTAAGTGATAAAGAGGTCAATGCGGAGATCATTATGAAACACTATAAAGGATTATCGCAAAGGTTTGGGTATCCGATTTTGCCTGACGAAGCATATTTCAACAACTGGGCACAATGGTTAGTGAAAAATCCGGCAACCCTAAATAATGGTATTAAGCTACTGGAAATGAATACAATTAATTACCCGTATTCTTCAAGGGCCTTTGCCGCTTTGGGCGCAGCTTATGCTATGAAAGGAGAAAAGCAAAAAGCTATCACTTCATACAAAAAAGCCAACGAGTTGAATCCCACGTCAAATGAAATTAAATCGCGTTTGTTGGAGTTGCAGAAATAATATAGGTAAGCTTTCTACCAATTATGAAAGGTAGTATTAGAAACCTGCCACATTTATGATTTGAACCCAAAAGCTTTTCGGGCTAAATTTACTATTAAACGCGAATCAGACTGGAAATGGTTCGATATATTTACAGTTGGGACCATCAAAAGCCTCACAGAAATGTGAGGCTTTTTTTATGCCTGGCCGCGATAAGCACCTTATATGCGATATTGCCTAAAGTGAGCAATAATTTTACCTTTGTCAAAACTTAGATATGATAGAGCTAACTCCTTGCCCATTGTGCAAATCCACCTTCACGTATGAAATGAACGGTCTGCTGGTGTGTCCCGAATGTGGTCACGAGTGGGGGCCCGAAGAAGATAACACTACCGGGAACGATCAATTTATTGTAAAGGATTCCAACGGCAATATTTTACAAAATGGCGATGCGATAGTAATTATAAAAAATCTCCCGGTAAAAGGTTCGTCACAAAGTATAAAGGCCGGAACTAAAGTTAAAAACATTCGCCTGGTAGATAGCGACCATAATATTGACTGCAAGATCGATGGGTTCGGTGCAATGGCCCTTAAATCTGAGTTTGTAAAGAAAGCATAAGCATAGATTGCTTTTCCTTTCGGGAATACGAAAGAATCGGAGAGAATAGTTCGCCCAAATCTCCCATCAAACAAAAATTAACCTTCCAAATACAAGCTGTTCAATTTTTACTTATTTTACCCGGGCAATGACCCAAAGCCCAGTTTATCTCAAATCAAAAAGCCATTATGAAATCCTCGACGGATTACGTGGTGTAGCCTCTATCCTGGTAGTTGTATTTCATGTATTTGAAACTTACTCCGGCGATCGTTTTCACCAGATCATTAATCACGGCTATTTGGCGGTCGATTTCTTTTTCTTATTGTCGGGCTTTGTGGTGGCTTATGCCTATGATGACCGCTGGGACAAAATGACCCAGTGGGATTTTTACAAACGCCGCCTTATCCGGTTGCAGCCCCTGGTAATTGTAGGTACCATCATTGGCGCATTGCTTTTTTACTTCCAGGCCGGGTCGGCAATGCCACTTGTTGCCGCAACGCCTGTTTGGAAGCTGCTGCTGGTGACGGTGCTTGGCTTTACTATGATTCCGCTGCTTCCCTCCATGGATATCCGTGGCTGGCAGGAAACGCACCCATTGAACGGCGCCGCATGGTCGCTTTTGTACGAATATATTGCCAATATTCTTTATGCAGTGTTCATTCGCCATTTTTCAAAAACGGTACTCACCATATTTGTGATATTATCGGCCGGTTGGCTCGTTAGTTTTTTAGTATGGGGACCGCAAGGCGACGTTATTGGCGGCTGGAGCATTGATAAAACGCAGGTTAGCATTGGCTTTATCCGTTTGCTTTATCCGTTTTTCGCGGGAGTATTGTTAATGCGTATGGGCAAACTGATCCATATTAAAGGAGCATTCGCGGTTTGCAGTTTATTGATTATTCTCTTTTTATCCGTGCCCAGGATTGGGGGGCCCACACATTTGTGGATGAACGGCATATATGAATCATTTGTGATCATCATTATTTTCCCGCTGATTGTAGCTATCGGTGCGGGCGGGAAGCTGGTCAGCAAAAGTTCCATCAAGGTTTGTAAGTTTCTCGGGGCCATATCGTACCCGCTTTATATCACCCATTATCCGCTGATGTATTGGCATATCGCATGGGTAAGCAATAATAAAGTGCCCATGGCCCAGGGCCTTTTGGTAGGTTTGGGATTGGTCATTATCGCTATAGCTATAGCATGGCTGAGCCTGAGATTTTATGATGAACCCCTTCGCGAATGGCTTAGAAAGCGTTTCCTGGTGAAAAAGGCGGTTAAGGATTAAATTAAAGAAACTATTGATAGGGTATCATTTAAACACCCACTTAAGCCTGATAGAAATATCAGGCTTTTTTATGACTAATCTACTCCTTGAGTATAGTAGTCCGAAGTCAGAGACATTCGGACAGCAAGTATTTCTTGCCGACGCATATGCGCTTGTAAAAGCATAAGCAATTAGATAATAATATTAAAGTTTATTAACTATAGTGGTAAATATTATATTAAATATTTGAAATATAATATCTGTTTGGCTAAATTTAAACTAATAATTAACAAATTATAAACCAAACTAAAGAGATGAAAAAATTATTTGAAAAAGCTTCAGCCTTTCAGGAAGGAAAAACGCTTACAAGAGAGCAAATGAAAAATGTTACTGGTGGTATTTCTATTCCGCCTTTATGTTTTAGATGCTGTCCGGACGATCCGTGTTCACCAATACGTCATGTATGCCCACTAATACCTTGTGGAGAGATATAGATAACAGCATCCTATGAAAGTTTGGGGATTCAGGCCTATGATGGACGGTTTTACCATATCATTAAACCGATAGGCTTACGAAATCAGGATCGATGTATTATAAAAAAAGCCTTTAGCGAAAGTTAAAGGCTTTTTATTTTTAGTGATCCAGCGGATGTTCTAAATCACCGGACCATGCGGTTCCATGTGCCAGCAAGCGTATTTATTTTATTTTTACGTTGATTGCGGACAGACCCTTTTGCCCTTGCTCGGTTTCAAAGGTGACCAGGTTATTTTCCTTTAATGGTCCTGCGAGGGCGTTAATATGCACAAAAATACTTTCCTCAGTTTGCAGGTCGCGGATAAAGCCATAGCCCTTTGCTTCATTAAAAAAACTAACTACGCCGTTC
Organism: Mucilaginibacter sp. BGA-UO-ETr-C110; assembly: GCF_059567985.1. NCBI lineage: Bacteria > Pseudomonadati > Bacteroidota > Sphingobacteriia > Sphingobacteriales > Sphingobacteriaceae > Mucilaginibacter > Mucilaginibacter sp. BGA-UO-ETr-C110. The sequence continues at coordinate 4,981,566 of NZ_JCAQPB010000002.1, read as the reverse complement.
CGTACGGTGTCATGTGGCAAATCTTGCCGTTTAGCAATGCCGATTTGAATATCCTCCGAGTTGACCTTTAGTTTCCGTGAAGGGTCGGGCGGGGTGGACGTGATATTTCCATGCTCATCAATATAAGCCATCATATCTTCCAGACTCTTACCTGTACCGGAATTTGCCTTCCTCTCCTCAGCCCTTTCTTTTTTGTCTTTAGCCTTCTTAAGGCGGGCCTTCTCTTTTTCCTTTTTACCGAATGTTTCCGTCGATCTTCCCAATATGCTTAAACTAATTTAACATTAACTGCACCGGGGCCTTTTTTGCCTTCTTCCACATCGAAAGTAACTTCGTCACCTTCGCGGATCTCGCCGCTTAAACCGCTAACGTGTACAAACAAGTCTTTGCCACCATTGCTGGGCGTAATAAAGCCGAAGCCTTTTGATTCATTAAAAAATTTTACTGTTCCTGATGCCATAATATTGTTTTGAATAAAGTTGCAAGGTACGATTTATTTTAGGCATTGTACATATTGGTGTTAAACAGGGCTAAAACTGGAGTTATCCCGGGTCCTTAAGCGGGGAGGAGTTGTTAATAATAGGAATTACGATAAGAATTTGTAAATTAGACTTTTAACCTAAATAACTTATCATGATTGCCAAAACCTTGCCTGTAATGCAATTGGTTAGATTCAGAAGATTATCTGAAAGAAGCCAATCAACTTTTGCTAAAAACTTAATGTTACCTAAAAAAACTAAACCAGAATCAGATGGTGGAGGAGGAAATTACTGGGTAAGAAGCATAAGTGGAATAAGTAATTCTTTTAAGAATAATAATAATGGATATATCCAAGAAAAAATTGATGATGTTGCGAGTGTATATGACTCAACAAAGTCCGAAGCTACAAAAACAATGTACAAAAGGAATCTTGAAATCCTCCATAACTATATTGATTTTGATTTCTCGACCTGGCGCCCTTTAGCAGATCTACAATTTCATGCAAACCCTCAATTAACATTAAGTATTAAAGGCATACCCATACAAATTATTCCTAATCATGTTTTTTCTTATGAAGATAAAGGAGAACAAAAGGTGGGAGGCATTTGGTTTATTTGCTGGTTGGATGGTTTTAAGCCAGGTGATTTAGGGATTTTTTCAGAGGCGTTATTTAGATATTTGTCCTCTCTATACTCAAAAAAATATAAAGTAGATCCCAATTATTGTTCTATAGTGGATATTTCAATTATGAAGTGTTCAAGTTATCAACAAGTTTTAGGGGGTAAAATTGCTCCATTACTTGAAAATACCATTGATATACTCAATAAGTATTTATAAAGCCTCCCTGCTGGCGAACGCATGTGCATCTGATATATATGCGTTTCGATATTGATAGAGAAACACATATGACACACTTACGCCAGCGAGTACGTATTAAAAAGCATATACTGATAACTCGGGATTTAATGACAATCGTCTATTGTGGCTTACGCATTTCTTCACTAAAATTTTATTGGAGTATAATTTTAATACCTTTATAATCAAGATACTATAATAGATGAACATAGCTCACTTTATTTCGAATTACACAAATCATCCTGTTTTGTTTATTGGAACCGGATTTAGCCTTAGATATTTGGAGAACTCATATACGTGGGATGGTTTGTTGGCCAAAATATCTTTTGATCTAAAAGGAAATAATGAATATTATCTTGATTTGAAGGCGGAGTGTGAAGAAGATGGCAGATATAGATTTGAGAAAATAGCAGCTAAGCTAGAAATTGAATTTAATAGAGATTTAAGTGCGGATCGTAATGGTAAGTTTAAAGCTATAAACGACATTTTTTACGAAAACATGTTGCAAAGTATTAATCTCAGCAGATTCAAAATATATATAGGTCAGTTGTTTTCCACATTGCAATATCGGGCGACTAAAAGTGATGAACTTGCCGAATTGAAAAAAATAAGAAAAAATATTAGTTCAATAATTACAACTAACTATGATGGACTAATAGAGGAAACGTTTGAATTTACTAAATTAATAGGTAATGATATTTTATTAAGTACACCTTATGGGTCTGTATACAAAATACATGGGTGTACAACTAATGTAGGCAGATTGATCATTACAACAGCAGATTACACTCACTTTACCCAAAAATATGAGCTTATCCGGGCGCAGTTGCTATCTATTTTTATTCATAATCCAATTATCTTCTTTGGTTATAGTATTGGTGATGAAAATATCAAAAGTATCTTAAAAACTATTTTTACATATATTGAACCAAATTCAGAGCAAGCAGATAAAATTAGAGGGCAGTTTTTACTTGTTGAATATGATCCAAATTCAGCTTCTGAAGAAATTGTTGAACACGATATTGATATGGAAGGCTTTGGGATGATAAGGATTAATAAAATAAAGACTGATAATTTCATCGCCATCTACAAATCTCTTTCAGATCTTCATTTGCCTATATCTGCATTAGATGTGCGTAAAGTACAAGCAATAGTCAAAGAAATATACTCAGGGGGAAACATTCAAGTTAAAGTTACGGAGGATTTAGATGAGTTAAAAAACTCGGTAAAAATTTTAGCGATAGGCACTGATAAGACCATTCAATATCAATTCTCAACAATTGCGGAAACTATTTCCAATTATTTTAAAATCATTGACGAATCCAATTCACAAATTCTTGGCTTGATTGATAAATATTCCATTCCAAGTAATGTTTATTTCCCGATTTTTGCTTTTAGTACAATTAATACACATCTAAGAAGCACCGATAGCCTTAAAAAAAATCAATTGGCAAAACTAACATTGATGTTTAATAGCATAAAATCCACCTGCCACAGTACTCATAGTAAAGTACAAGAAATTTTAGAGGAAGTTCAAATTCCGGCCTCTTCAAAGCCAAATGCAATATTTTGGTCTATTATGGAAGGTAATTTAAATTTAGTAGATGTAGAGGATTATTTAAGGGGCTATCCGAACAAAAAATTATCTGATTATAAGAAAATGCTATGTGCATACGACTATAAAAAGTATTCAGTTTAATTTCTCCCGCTACCGCAAGCGTCCCGCTTGTGGTAAACAAGCATGGTATAAATTACAGAAAAAGCGGCTATTTTTAACAGATGAGTCGTAATTATAAATTTAAAAATGCCGAAGGGTTATACTTTGTAAGTTTCGCTACTGTGTTTTGGATTGATGTGTTTGTCCGGTTGGAATATTTCAGTTGCATAGTCGAAAATCTGAATTTTTGTACTACAAATAAAGGAATGGAAATTTACGCATGGTGTATTATGCCGAGCCACCTACATTTGGTTTTTAAATCAACAATTCAAAAACCTGAGGACCTACTACGCGACTTTAAATCTTTTACCGCCAAACAACTGATCAATTTAATAAAAGACAATAATCAGGAAAGCAGACAAGAATGGTTGCTCAATTCATTTAAAAAAGCCGGGCAGGCCAATAGTAATAATACAGAGCATCAATTTTGGCAGCAACATAATCAGCCAGTTGAGCTATGGAGTGCAGAAGTGATACAACAAAAGATAGATTATATTCATAATAACCCAGTTATATCAGGAATAGTTGAACATGACTATGAATATCTGCATAGCAGCGCACGGGATTATGCAGGTTTAAATGGATTGGTGAATGTAATAATTACATAGCCAAAGCCTTGCACATTTGCCACAAGCGGGACGCTTGCGGTAGCGGAGGGAGTTTAGATACGAGATTCATTCATCAATTGTATGTTTTAGATTTAATTCCCTGTCAATTTTACTGACAAATTCTTTTTCAAAAACATCCGTAAATTTTTTAGCCATATCTTTTGTCACCTTGCCGTTTCCCTCACTGCCGCCATTGTGGTATTTATCATATGCATAACAAATAAATATTTCAGAGTTGGTTGAGGTACCCCAATCTTCATCAGCACCATAGTATCTGAAGGTATATTCATTTATAGTCACACCTGATGTTATTTTTATTGTTACATAATGCTTAATGTCATTATAGAAGTTTTCACCAGCCTGCTGATCACCTGATGATTGAGTGTTGTTAAGAAGTGGGGAACTACCCAAATGATCAAGCGATGTATCCCTATAAATATTGGGATTATTTTTTATAACACTCATTACCGCTTTCTGTAAGTCTTCTTTTTTAGTGGAATATTGATAACCCTTAATAGAACCGTGAGTACCTGCGCTAATAAAACAACCTGTTAAACTAAGTGTAAAACTTATTAAAAAAATGTTGAACCATCTTTTTGCCATCTGCATCATAATTTTGATTTAAATTTTATTACAGGATAAATCTATAATAAAATTTGATCATCTTTTTTGATGCCTTAATAGTAGACATCCAATCCCCCGCTACCGCAAGCGTCCCGCTTGTGGTAAATGTGCAAGACTTTCAGTTACTCAGCATGAAGACCACAAGCGGGACGCTTGCGGTAGCATGCGCAGGTCTGCGGCGTGTGAGTAACAAGAGGATAGTGGGATGGCTATCCAATCATTTTGCCTTCGGGTAAAACCTTCGCCACGATATGCTCTATCTGGTTAAGCTGTTCGGCGCTCAGGCGTTTTAGATTTTCCTGGCTCAGTATGGTATTGTTAATCTGGATATGATTGTTTTGGCTTTTAACAACCGTATTGTTTTGCTGTTTACCGGTTGCGCCAACGGTTTCCAGGTAAAGCCTGGCAGCCCTGATATCGCCCTTAGTTGCAGACTGGAATACTTTGGCCATAAGCATGGGGGCCATTATTTTAAACTGCTCTATTTGCTCGGCATGCCCGGGATGGGTTTGATATTCTTTTAAATGTTTGCTGATGGTTTGCCGGCTCAAACCGGTTTCCTGGGCCAGGTGGTTTTTAGTGGGCATACTGCCATGCTGTTCGGTCAGCCTTGCAATGGCATCGGTGATGGCCTGGTGGTTATATTCCCAGATCTGCTGTTTATTGCTTTCCGGCATAATCGGTTCTATCTTACTCAAAAAATCATCCCTTTCCGTATCCCTTAAGTTTTGCAGCATTTGCGTACAAACCGCTCCTAAATATTGCCGTTCGCCCATATCGAAGTTATCCAGATCATTTACCGTGATTTTTTCCAAAGCCATCAGGGCGGTAATTTTTTTCTCACTGTTTGCTAAAGCTAATTCCTGTGTTTTCATTTTGCATTGCTCTCCTTATTTTTTATAAATATAAGCAATTTAATTTAAAAATACTAAAAATATTAGCAATTTAATTGTACTAAGAAGCTCATGAAAGTGGGTTTACACTATTTGGGGTGTTTTGTCTTTAAATTGTCTTTAATTATTTGATTATCAGTTAATTGCAAATATGTAAACCATAAAAAGTGTAAACCATGTAAACCCACTTTTTTGGAAAATAAGCAGCTTGTTCAGTGATTACCTGTTGTTGAAACATCAGAAAACCTTAATACATCCTTAATCTACAGAAAATGTGCTGGCTGTTATTTTAGCGGCGGAAAAAATCTACCGGGCTTTACACTATAATTTAACAAAAGCCATCCGTACCTATTTTTCTTCTTAAAAAGGAACTAAATTTACAAAAATGAAAAAAATAGGACTAACGCTAAGCACCCTTATTTGTGGATTAAGCACCGTTTTTGCCCAGCAAAAATTAGATGTGGAAGGTCACCGCGGTGGCATGGGGCTGATGCCCGAAAACACTATAGCATCTATGCTCAATGGTGTAAAAACAGGTGTACGAACCCTGGAGCTCGATCTGAATATAACCAGCGATGGCAAGGTTGTGGTATCGCACGATCAATGGATGTCATCGGCCATTATGCTTAAGCCGGATGGCTCTGAAATAGCCCCAGCCGAAGAAAAAAGCATGGCCCTGTACAAAATGACATATGATAGCATCCGTCGTTTTGATGCGGGTACTAAACCCAATGTTCGTTTCCCTAAACAGGCTAGGTTAAAAACCTACAAGCCGCTGTTATCAGACCTGATAGACAGCGTGGAGGCTTACGTTAAAAAAAATAAGCTTAAACCCGTTTATTACAACATCGAGACCAAAAGCACCCCTGCCGGCGATGGTATTTATAACCCAGCACCTGATGTTTTTGTTAAGATCATGATGGATGTGATCAATAGCAAGCATATCAACAAGCGGGTGATCATTCAGTCGTTTGACGTAAGAACGCTGCAGGTTTTGCATAAAACAGATCCTAAGATGAAACTTTCTTACCTGGTTGGAAAAATAGATGTGGACGAGGATCTTAAGAAATTGGGTTTTACACCGGATATCTATAGTCCGTATTACACCTTTGTAAATGCCGATATCGTAAAAAAAGTTCATGACGATAAGATGCTGATATTGCCCTGGACAGTAGATGAAGAAAAAGACATGAAAGCCCTGGCCAATTTGGGTGTTGATGGTATCATCAGTAACTACCCGGATAAATTGGTGCAACTATTCGGTAGTTATCAGTCAAAATAATTGAGATAGTTTACACGGATAGTATTTTAATAAAAAAGGGATGGAGCATTGCTCCATCCCTTTTTTATTAAAGGTAAATGTTACGGGATCTTGTCCAATGCCGGAACATTGCTTGCCGAACCAGCATACCCTTTGTTTTGATTGATATGCCCGTTAATATTTAACTGGATGTCGCTATTAGGAATGGGCCATAACACATGATATGGTGATATGGTAAAACTATTGCCAGAGTTGGTTACTACTCCTTTGTTATAAAAATCAGTCTTCTCCATGATACGGTCATAAAAGAAATTTGATTCGGAGAAGTTATTTACATTATAGCTTTTGCCGGTATAGGATGGTTTGCCGGTTAACGCAAAAATATAAGCCATACGGGTAAGCTCGGTTTTACGGGGTTCTTCCCAGTAAAGCTCCCTGGCGCGTTCATCAAGAACGGTGCCTATATTGATTTTGCTGGCATCGGTTAAAGGTGCGGCTTGCGCTCTTGCCCTTACAACGTTCAGATCGGCCATAGCGCTGTTGAGGTCACCTTTCCATACATAGGCTTCGGCTCTTAACAAATAGGTTTCGGCCAAACGGAATACGTACCAATCCGTATCTGTACCACGTGGCGGGCTCCAGAATTTATCAGTAGCTATGTTAGTGGAGCTGATAAATACTTTGTAATGCGGCCAGCCAAACCAGCAACGGATAGTATCTCTTGGTCCATTTAAAAAGCGGGTAGCAACGTTGGCGGCTGTCCATTGTTCCAGGTGTTTGCCGTACCAATCCGGATCCGATGTTTTTAAGGCTGGGTTATTATAAACGAGGTCGGTCATATTCATCCAGTTTCCGGGAGCATGCCTTAAATCGGTATTATCGGTCCAGATGTATTTGGTGCTATATGGAGTTCCACGATAGCGTCCTATTCCCCTGCCATAATAAAGCGTCAGCGGAATCTCGGCGGTCACCGCATCAACTATCCCGGCTTTGTTTTTACCTGGGGTTAGTATGACATTAGCCTGCGAGTAAAAAGGCGTACAGTTACGCATTAATTGCGATCCGTTTGCCGTGTTACCTTCCAGGTTATCCCGGTCAATTACCAGGTATAAGCCCTCTGTATTCGAAGCAAGAGCTTTATTGTCGGGACGGTGCAGGTCCCAGATCACATTTTTAGTAACATCGGCGCCGGTACTTCCAAAGCGAGCGGTCATTAAATGATAAGGGCCACCATTGATCACGGAATTAGCTGCAGCAAGGGCATCATCAAACTTGCCAAGCGAGAGGTCTACCTTGGTCAACAAATGGCTAACGGCGCCTTTGGTAACGTCACCTTTGTTACCGCCGTCGGTTACCCATTTTTGAGCAAACTCTAAATCGGTTTTCATTTGGGCCAATATCACTTCGCGTTTTACCGAAGCATAAGCAACATTCGGAACGCTTTCTTCCTTCACAGGGCATGGTACATCACCAAACTCATGAACAAGGCGGTAATAGCAATAAGCCCTGTGAAAATAGGCTCTGCCTAAAATGTCGTTTCTTTGAGCATCAGAAGTATATTTAACATTGTCTATACGCGAAATGATGGTGTTGGCATAGCGTACACCCTGATACCATTGTTTCCAATACCAGCCAATTTTGTTATAATCGTCGCTGTTTAAGTTGGCAGTTGGAGTAATGCGTACATTCAGATCCTGGGCTGGCGTGGTTTTATCGGTGGTACCTTCAACCGCTACGTCGGAGAATATGGATTCCGTAAGCATCGGTGCCGAATCGCCAAAAAACTCCGCTCTTAAATTTTTATTCAGGTAATTAAGCGCTGCCTGCATGGCTGATACCGAAGTTAGCGTAAGGTCGGGCGTAAAGTCAGAAAGATCCTTAGGTTTAAGAAAATCCTTTTTACAGCTTCCCGAAATTAGCACTGTGGCTAAAGTAATGGTTGCTATTATCTTTTTATTTATCGTTTTCATGTTGATCAGTTCAAATTTTTAAAATACTACGTTTACACCTACTGATATATATCTTGGGGTTGGGCCATCGTTTTGTGGATCCCAAAAATCCCAGTGAGGGGCATATACCGCGGCATTGCTTACGTTAGCATACAATTTTGCACTCTGTATTTTTAAAGGAGTAAGCCAGGATTTTGGAAAGTTATACCCTAATGAAACGGTATTCAGCCTGATGAAAGAAGCCTTACGCCATACGTTGACAGTTGTACCGCTGGATCCTGAATTTAAGCGGGCATAATCGTTTATCGGGTTACTTGGTGTCCAGTAAGGTTGTACATATGATGAAGTCCTGGAAATACTCACCCCGCCCTGGTTATTGATAGCCTGGTTGTACTGCCTAAGCTGACCCCAGTTGGAGAGTAGTAAAAATCCAAAATCAAAGTTTTTATAAATATTGAAATCATTACGTAAAGACCAGGTAAACCTTGGCGATTCATAACCAATGAATTGCTTATCATCATCGGTATATTTATATTGGTTAGGGCCGCTGTTTACTAGTTTTTGCAGTTTAAAATCGCCTGGAACAGCGCCGTATTTAGCAGCCTCATCTTTTTCATTAACTTGCCAAACGCCTAGTACTTTATAGTCCCAAACAACGTCGATATCCTTACCGATAAACCATCCATTGGCTTTATCGCTGTTTTCAACACGGCTTACTGTTCCATCAGCATTGGTTACATCAGCCTCGCCGTATAAATGCACTATTTTATTCCGATTTAAGAAGAAGTTAAATGAGCTGCTCCAGTTAAAGTTACTGCTAACTATGTTTTTACTGGTAAGGTTAAACTCAAACCCTTTGTTGTTTACCTGGCCTATGTTGGAGATAACATTAGCAAAGCCAGAAACTTGTGGTAAAGTTCTTTGCACAAGGAGGTTGGTGGTTTTTTTGCTGTAAACATCAATTGAACCGTTTAAACGGCTGTTGAATAATGCAAAATCAATACCCGCATTTAAAGATGTGGTACGTTCCCATCTCAGATCGGCATTGGCCATTCTGCTGATGTAAAGCGCTGAATTTGCTGTAGCAGTGCCTCCCGGGGTAACCGTTGGGTATTTATCTGAGGTGATTACCGCAAGTGCCCTGTTCGGATCAACAGTACCATTGCCATCCCTGATATCGCGATTGCCATTAACACCATATGATAAACGAAGCTTACCATAGCTTAACCATTTGTTTGATTTCATGAAATTCTCATCGGTAAATATCCAGCCACCTGCTACTGATGGGAAATTGTCGCTCGGGTGCTTTTGTCCAAACAACGAGTATCCATCTCGGCGAACAGATACAGTAAGCAAATACCGCTGCATTAAGGTATAGTTGATACGCCCCAGATAAGCATTGGCTGTAGAGTAACGGTCATCGCTGCTTACTGTAGGTTTGTTACCCGCGCCAAGGTTATGAAAGCTCAGGTCATCATTAGGACTAAAACCCTCATTGTATTCATAGCTATACCATGACTGATATTTCTCCGTATTAGCCAGGAAGGTAACGTCAATGTTATGGATATTGTTAAACGTATGGTTCCATTTCAATAGGTTATCTATCTGGTAATTGTACCGGTTTTCATTGGAGCGCTGTGCCTGGCCGCCGGGTACAGTTACATTGGGATTGTGCGATGAGTTATGATAAAAAGTGCGGTATGAGTCATAACTGGGCGTGAAATTTGTTTGAAAAGTAATCCCCAGTGGTAAGGTTACCCGGCCATAAATATTGGCAAACAAAGTATTTTGAACATTCATGCTTTCATCATACTGTGTATTTAAAAATGGATTCCGGGCATTTAGTCCGGCATCATCGGTAGGTATCCTTCTTAAGGTACCATCGGCGTTATAAAAATCGCCATAAGGAGAGTTGTTAGTGATTTGATTCCAATCGGCTTCTATAGTGTGGGGCCTGTCGACACTACCGTCACTGTTCCTGCCCGGAAGATTACTCTCATCCCTTACAGCATATTGAGCATTAATACCAACGGTTAAAAAACTAGTGGCTTTACCCTCCAGATTTAAGCGGGCGCGTATGTTACTATAATCGCCACCGGCAATCAGGTTTTGGTTTTTAGTGTAGTTTAAAGACATGTAATAATTAACATCTTCACGTTTCCCTGCCATGCTAATGGTATGATCCTGCCTGAAGCCATTACGGAAAACCTTATCAAACCAGTCAACAGTTTTGCCGGCAGCATAATTGGCCCTTTCGTTAGCTACCAGGCCCAGTCTGCTTAACCATTGGTCAACCGGATCGCCTGTGGCCTTTGTTAAGGCCATCCATTGATCAACAGTTATGCCTGATGGCAGTTTCCTGGGGTCGGTATACTCATAATCAGGGTTATTAACATTGATGCTCCGCATTACATCGGCACGCCAATCTAAAAATCCTTGCGGGCCATATACTTTTTGTTCTTTCTCCAATTGGGCAATACCAAAGTTTGAATTAAGCGTAATAATTGGCGGACCTGTTTTTCCTTTTTTGGTAGTAATAGCAACCACACCAGCTGCCGACCGTGAACCGTAAACGGCAAGGGCGCTGGCATCTTTTAGTACGTCTACAGATTCTACATCATTAGGGTTGATATCAGCCAGTTGACCGTTATAGATAACACCATCCAGTACAATTAATGGTGAAGTGTTTCCGGTTAGGGTTGATTTTCCGCGGAGCAATAAATCTCCGCCACCCTTGGGCGAAGTATTCATGCTAACCGTAAGTCCGGGAATGTTGCCTTTAAGCACGTCGCCGATACTTGTTGGATTTTCGTTTTCCAGCTGGGTGGCTTTTATGCTTGATACAGCTCCGGTAACATCCTTTTTTTGACGGGTTCCGTAACCAACAACTACAACCTCGTTCAGCTGTTTGTTGTCCTCAGCCAAGGTAATGTTGATTTGATTTCGGTCGTTCACAGGTTGTTCCTGGCTGGCATACCCAACTATGCTAAACACCAGCGTGGCGTTTGCCGGGGCACTGAGGGTGTAATGACCTTTTACATCAGTAGCAACGCCTTTTCCTGTTCCTTTTATTTTAACAGTTACACCGGGTATCGGACCCTTGTCGTCTTTAACTATACCCGTTACGGATCGATCCTGGGCCAGCGCAAGCGTGCTGCTGGCCAGAAAAAATAAAATGAGGAGAGTAATTTGTTTTCTCATAATTTTAATAGTATTAATTGGTTTATAGTGGTTTGCTTTTGGTTTAAATAGAACAGGCACATCTTGCCCATATAAACAGGCATACAGATCCATCATTAATGAACCTGTGTAGCCTTCATGACCGTAAAATTTAATGGATGCAATACAGGAAACTTAAACCGTAGCATGTTAGGTTAAGCCTGTTTTAATATGATAGTATACAGCAGATACTATCATGCACAAATGCACGTTGTTACATGACAAAATGTGAGTATTTTTTCTTCATATTTGTATTGCTTATTAAAATTTCGGTTGAATTAGGCAAAAAAAATCCCTGCAACATTCAATGTTGTTGTTTGGCTAAAAGGGGTACGTATTGATTTCGGTAGTGCTGAACCCACTGCCGATTTCTTTTTTTTGGAAGGCCTGATTTATTTTTTCATTGATCTAAGGTTATGGGTTAATGGATGCCGCTTTTATTCCACCTGTAAGGTAATGCCCAAACAGTATTCACGTTTTCGCAGGACAATGAAATTTGCAGGTTTATAAAGCAGTTTTATGGTTAATAATTAAGCTGTTTTTATAATTAATTATAGCGCTTCTTATTATTTGTAATTGGCAAAATACTAAACTGTATTTACCAAAAATATCCCGGGAGATCAGGTTTTCATAAGTTTTAGCTGTTTTTATTTACGATAACGTTTTCGTTAAAAAACATTGGCTGCGGGTTATTAATAAGTGTGAAATGTACAGATAAATAAATAGTTAGCTTGTTTTTCTTCAATAAACAGATCTTTTCAACCTCTATTGTTAAAAGGTTTTATCATTAAAGCTAACTTATGGGTATATTTTAATAATGAGATATGCAAATATTTAGTCGTTAACTCTTTTAATATAATAAGCCAGTAACTAAATTAAGATGCAGTACACAGATTAAAGAATTTAATAGCACATGTACCTTTGGTTACCTAAGTAGCCATAATGGTTTTTTTGCTTACAAGTTTAAGCAATACGAAGGTTATTAGACCCGCTGTTACACCAGCAACTATGGCAAGCGATATACTGCCATATAGATATTGTTCCAGATGGAGGCTGATCGATTTTAAGGAGATATTTCCGTTAAAGGGGATGTCGATATTTTTTTCACCCATCCAATAGCCACCGGCTTTATAGCTTAAAAATATGACCGCCGGTATTAAGGGGGCAAAACTGATGTGCGCAGCTAAAATAACAAGCGCCTTATTCAACTTTAATAACATAGCCAATGAAAATGCTACGATTAGCTGAAAGCCCCATATAGGTACTATTCCCATAAATACACCAAAACCAATGGATAGCGCTTTAAGCTGTGCCGATTGATCTGGATTAAACAAATGGTTTTTTATAAACTGCTTGCCCCTTTCTTTGCTGAAAAAAGTTTTGAAAAAATATCCGGGGTTAACACACGCTGTTTTTAGCTTTTGAATCCCTGCTTTTATTTTTTCTGAATTATTCATGGTGTGTTTGATCCATATATGGCAACCGACCCGGGCAATTTTTTTGACATGTTTATTTGCAAATTTACCCTTAACAACATTAACAGACTTTTAAGTTTTTAATAAGTAACCACTTATATTACGATGGCGGCAAAGGTAAATATCTTTACGATACCTTACTTACCACGTTTTAATTTGTTTGAGCCAAAGCAGTAGATATTAGCCATGCACTTTAAAACTGGTATTTTATTGATGGTGTCAATAGCTATAATGCACATTATAAGGGTAATGCATGTTAAATTTTTATTAAAAAATTAGTCTACTAATTCTATAGTGCATATATTTGTAACAATTGTTATTATCGATCTAACCAATTAGTTCTTTATGGTAAATAATGAGGTCAGTCAACGAAAAAGAGGCAGCCTTTGGCTTTCTCTTTTTTTATTTCGGGGCCTTGTACTTTACTGTTATAAAATATGATCAGGGATTTTCAGGACAATACTTCCTCCAGCACATCGGCAGAGCGTATATTGCCGAATCCCTCTATGTGCAAGGCGTAGTACTCCAATAGTTTCTGGATCAGGTACCGGCGTTCGTCATTACTCCATTTTAACTGCTGCATATTTTCAAAACTGCATTGCAAAAGCAGGTGAAAGTTTTGCGTATGGGGCGGCGACAGATACAGCAGACTATCCGGTTTATATTTGCTGAATGTGCCGTTCTTCATGTCAAAATAATCTGCCTGACCGGCCTGATACCTATCCGGGTAAAAACCCAGGTAACGGGTAAGCTGAACTAAAAACAGCAGATGAAAGTTAGCCACACTCCCGGTTTGATGATCGAGCCACTCTATAGCGCTGAATACAAAATCAAACAAATTTTCATCGGGCGATTGTTGCTTTACGGCTTTATACAGCACTTCGTTCAGAAACATAGCTATACAGCTTTTGATCACATCATATGGGATGCTCTGCAGTACCGGCGAATTTTTAAGTTCGGAAATGCGTTGTACGCTACCTGTATTTTTATGATAAACAACCAGGTCAAGCAGGTGCAGGGGTTGCAGCATATTACGCCCAATTTTGGCCTTGGGTTTTTTTGCACCATTAATGATATACGATTGCAGGCCAAATTTTTCGGTGAAGAGCTGTACAATAACACTGCTTTCGCCATAGTCGGTTGCTTTAAACACAATACCACGGGTTTTATGCAGCATGTTATACCAGTAAAATAAGTTTAGGTATAAAAATGATACCGCCTGTAACCAGGGCAAATACCGCGGCAACCACAACCGCGCCCGCGCTCACATCCTTTACATGACCGGCTTTGATATTATAGGTAGGCGAAACCAGGTCGGTGAGGGTTTCAATGGCGGTGTTGATGAGTTCGGTTACCAGCACCAGGGTGATACTGAGCGCCATCCATTGCCATTCGGCAGCGGAAAGGTGCAGGGCGATACCCAGGCCAATGGTAATAACACTTGCTACCAGGTGTATCCGGAAGTTGGGCTGGGTACTGGTGGCATATTGCAAACCTTTAAAGGCAAAACCAAAACTGCGTATCAGTCTTCTCATATACAAAAATACATTGTTATTGGCATTTATGGATTTTGGTAAGCCCAAAACTTTTTAAAGCTTAAATTTTAACACTTTTTTGCCCAAAAAGAGGGTGAAATTGGGTCAAAAACTGCCGAAAACTCATCCAAAACCATCCATTTTAACACTTTTTAACAAATTTTTGATGGGTTTTGAAAGGTTTAAAAAGTATTAATTTATTGATTGTCAAACAGCTGCATTGAAAATGGCCAATTTTTGGACCTTTTATCCCCTTAACACAACGGCCCGGTTTTCCTTTTTTACAGAAAACCGGGCCGTTGTATACATACAAATATACTGATAATTATTGATTGATTGAATTAGTGAATTAGTGATTTTTGGCTGCTTGCAGGTTTCTGGATAACAGGAGCAGGAGCGTGTGGGGTTCAGCCAAGTTCCTGAAGGCACTGAGCATAAGTGGCTCCGATGGGGATACTGTGGTCGCCGATTTTTATTTGTGTACGGTCAAATTTATCAACTTTGCTGTGGGCAACAATGTATGCCCGGTGGGTGCGGATAAACTTTTTGGCGGGCAACAGCATCAGCATATCGCTTATGGCTATCCGGGTGCTTAATGATTGGTTGCCCTCCAGGTGGATACGGGTGTAGTTACCGGCAGCTTCAATAAATAATATATCGTTCAGTTCAACTTTAATTTGCTCATAGCCGTCTTTGATAAATATGGAGCTTATTTCTTCGCCGGCATCAGGTTTATTGCGTAAGGTGAACAGTTCATGTGCTTTGTTGCAGGCTTTCAAAAAACGCGGCAGTGAAAACGGTTTTAACAGGTAATCCACAGCATCAAGCTCAAAGCTTTTTACGGCGTGTTCCGAATAAGCTGTGGTAAAAATTACCATGGGCGGATTGTTGATGCTGTTCAAAAAATCAAGACCGCTGATGTCGGGCATTTTGATGTCCAGGAACATCAGGTCGGTTTTGTTTTGTCTCAGATAGGCCAGGGCCTCAAAGGCGTTGGTAAATACGGCCTTTAGCTCAACAAAAGGAACTTTGGCTGCGTGTGCCTGCACAATATTAAGTGCTATGGGTTCGTCGTCAATGGCAATGGCTATCATTCCTTAAATGTAATTAATTATCCAATTGCAAGGTCAGATGAACAAAAAATTCCGCGGCGTTTTGACGGATAACCAATTCATGCTTACCCGGATACAGCAGCGTTAACCGCTGTTTCACATTTTCGAGCCCGATACCGCTTTGGCCTTTTTCAGGATCATTATCCGGTTTAATGTGGATACTGTTATGCACATCAAAATAAAGGGTGTTGCCGCTGGTATTCAGGGTAACTTTAATATGTGATGGACTGATGAGGCTAATACCGTGTTTAAAGGCGTTCTCTACAAAGGGGATAAGCAGCATGGGGGTTATTATCAGATCGGAGGTAATGTCTTCTATCTGTGTTTCGATAACGATATCGGATGATGTGGATGTGCGCAATTTTTGCAGCAGGATATAATTCTTCAGATAGTCGGTATCCCGCGATAAAGCGATTTTATCTTGTATGTTCTCCTGCAGCATAAAACGCATCATATCACCCAGCTTTTGAATCCCCTCGCCGGTGCGCTCGGCGTTTTCCTGCAGGGCGGTGCCGTATAAAGTATTAAGGGCGTTGAATAAAAAGTGTGGGTTTATTTGTGATTTTAAAAAATTAAGACTGGCATCTGATTTACCCAGTTCTGTTTTCAGTGTTTTGATCTCCTCGTCCTTTTTGGCATGACGGCTTTTGTAAATACTCCATGAAAAAGGGGCTACGAGTATGAGCTGGGCAAAAAAATTACCGATCACAATAATGGCTATCTGGTTTTCGTCGGTATTGGCCTGGATGGAGAATGCATGTGATGTTGGCCCTAACAACCGGCTGCCGCCTTTAAAACAGAGGCCCAGTATTAGTAAGGCTACACATGACAGTAGCGTTAAGCCCATCATGCGCCCATAGTAACGTACATAGCTCTTTTTGGGTAAAAATGTAACCGGGAGCAAGTGGTGTACCGAGTACAAATAAACAATGATCATGGCCGGAACGGTAAACGCGATAAAAAATTTAACCCCTTCGGGTAGCCCTAAATAAAGCGCGGCTACAATGAGCAGTATCCAGGAAGCGGTAAGTAATGTTGCTTCATAATAGAGGGCATTTGCGGTGTTCCGGGTGTCGCGGTTAAAAAATACCAATAACAGCTTGATGGCCAGCAGCGTGGCGAAATAAAGGTTGATGATGCCCAGCGTAATGCAGACATACATGAAAATTAAAATAAATAAAGTGCCGCCCGCTGAAGTATGCGTTTGATTTTCAAACACGGGTACCATATAAAAGCAAATAAAGCCATAGCAAATAAATACAACGATATGGTTAAACAACACGGGCGCCATGATGCCCACAAAATAGGTATGATTGATATCGTTAAGACGTATCTCGTCAATAACCGATAAAATGAGTGACAGTACCAGGCAGCCGGTAACTATCCAGAATTCAATGAGGGCGAAGCCTTTTAATTTTATATTCAGTTGCTTGTACATGATAAGTTAGATTTTTGAACGGTTGGTTTACAGCTACAATAGTACAAAAGCCCGCCGACGTTAAAATTGAAATGTGACAAACCCATCAAAAAATGTGACGAATAATAAAATTAGCGGTTTTAATGTATCGGGAAGTTATTTAGGGGTGGTGCGGTGATAACACCGACCACAGGCTAAAGCCCAACTGTTCAATTGTACATTACCACAAGCGGGACGCTTGCGGTAGCGGTGAGAAACAAAATCTGAAGTCATGCCGAACTTGTTTCGGCAACCCATAAGCAGGTTATACAATGCGCTGGATAACTGTCCTGAGAGATCCTGAAACAAGTTCAGGATGACTTGCTCATCTTTAGCCACAGGCAACAACACTAACCGAAGGGTTTAATGGAATAAAGGTCAATATCAGCTAATTAAACTAATGGCAAACTAAAGTAAAATGTTGATCCTTTATCCATTTCACTTTCCACCCATACTTTACCCTTATGCCTTTGAATGATCTCGGCCGAGAGGTAAAGGCCCAGCCCAAAGCCCGAAATGTTTTGTGTTTGTTCGCTTTCAATGCGGTAATAACGGTCGAACAGCCTTGCCTGGTCCCGTAGCGCTATGCCCAAACCTTCGTCTGTTATGCTTACTTCAACCAGGCCCTTAATTTCCCGGCAGGAAACTGTAATGTTTTTTCCTTTTGACGAATACTTGATCGCGTTGCTTAAAAAGTTGGTGATCACCTGGCCTATCTTGTCCCTGTCGGCACGAACCACAATATCACAATCGGAGGTTACAACGATGTAGTGGCTTTTGGTGATCAGCATCATATCTTCCACAATTTCCTTGAGCAGGGTATTCACCTCAAAAGACTGTTCATTCAGGTAAATTTTCCCGGCCTCAAAGCTAGATGCACTCAAAAAACCATTGATCAGGGCCGACATTTTTTTCACCTGTATGTTGGCCTTCTCCAGGGCCCCAACGGCAAAAGTATCCCCGGCTTTATTGGCTTTGGCGGCCAGCATCTGTACATAGGCCTGCAGTGTGGTTAGTGGTGTTTTGAGCTCATGGCTCGCCATGGCAATAAAATCGGTCTTCCGGATATCGTCCTGTTTATGTACGGTAACATCCAGCATCAATCCCGTAAAATATGCCGGCTTGCCATCCAGGTCGTGCGTAAGGTTTCCATTAGCCCTTATCCAGCGCAGTTTTCCATCATGAAATCCTTTCAGCGGGAACTCTACATCACATATTTCTCCACGGTCAATGGCTGCTTCAACCGTATTTCTTAGTAAGGACTGGTATTCACTATCGATCTGGGCTATGGCCGATTCAAAAGTCATTGGCTCATCAAGATGAAAGCCAAACAGCTCTTTAAGGCGTGGTGATGGAATAAATTCACGGGTTGTCGCGTCTATCGACCAGATCCCCATTTCGGCAGAGTCGATAGCCATACCCAACATTTTACTGCTGATGTTGAATTCCCGCTGGATCCTTTTTAACTCGGTGATATCATAAAAAGTAATGATAGCGCCATTGTTGCTATGATCTGCCAGCTGCACATAAGGCATGGTCATGATCTGGTACCATTTACCGTTATTGGTTTCAATTTCTTTGGTAATAACACAGCCTTCTGCCAATACCTTTTTAATATCATCTAAAATGGTTTCGAATTTGATATTGGTAGAAATATTGCTGAGCGGCCTGCCGACGTCTGATTCCAGAAGGTTGATCTGTTTTACCGTTCCCGGCGAAAATTTCATCAGGCGCAGTTCATTATCAATGAATAATTGCCCGTTAATATTACTCCTGAAATAATTATTCAGATCGTCATTAATTTCCAGCAGTTCTTTGTTTTTGAGTTGGTAATCTGAATTAATGGTATGCAGTTCCTCATTTACGGATTGCATTTCTTCGTTGGTGCTTTGCATTTCCTCATTGGCCGAGATCAGCTCCTCATTAAAAGATTGCATGTTCTCGTTGGAGGTATTCAGTTTTTCATTGGAAAGGTTAAGTTTGTCCTGTAAGTCCTTCCGTTCTTCTTCCAGGTTAATGATATATTGATCCAGGTAGATCTTTTCATCATATACCGCGTTTTTTTGTATTGGCAGGGCCGATTTATCTTCACTGAAAGTTACCCACAACAATTTTTCCCTGCCTTTTAATATTAACGGACTGATGGACAGGCTCACATTAACCACCTGCTGGCCCTGCTTAATTTTTATCCCGTTAAGCACCACATTTTCATTTGTTTTTAAAACCTCTTTACTCAGGGTATTAAAAGCTACGGCAAGGGGTTTGGGTAAAAGCTCTGCCAGGTCGGAACTGAAATGTTTATGGAGCAGGTATTTTGTGGTATCTCCGTATGACCGTACCACTTGATTGTGTTCGTCGATACAAACAGTCAGGTAGTCCAGTTTATGGGCCAGGCTCTCATGGATCTCTTCGGAGAGGTTATTATGATTTGTGTTTTTAATCTGGCCTGGTGAAAAGCGGGATGGAGTATGTTTGGCATCGGGCACATCGGGCATGGAGAATTCCTCAAAACTTATGGCCCGTTTGGTTTCCAGGTTTTTATAGATCTTCCATTTTTTATGGACTACTTCCAGGTTTTTGATGATGGACACCGGGTTTTCGCTCGATCCTAAAAATAAATAACCATCTTTTTTGAGGCCAAAAAGCATCATAGCAAATATTTTCTTTTGCAAAACAAGAGTCATATAAATGAGCAGGTTGCGACAGCTGATCAGGTGCATATTGCAGTAAGGCGGGTTTTTAACAAGGTCGTGCTTGGCAAAGATCACCATCTTGCGGATAACCGGTTTTACCCGGTAAAATTCGCCTTCTTTAAAAAAGTACTTTTCGAGCCGCTCCGCAGACATGTTTTGGGCAATGTTTTTACTATAAACCCCTTTGCCTGCGTGAATCAGCGCGTCGCTGTCAATATCTGTCGCGAACAGCCTTACTACCGTATCCGATAACGGGCCTGTTAATTGCTCTGCTATCAATATGGCCAATGAGTAAACTTCCTCGCCAGTAGCGCAACCGGCAATCCACATTTTCAGCTCTTCTTCCGGGGCAAGCTTTTCCAGTATATCGGGTAATATCTTGCTTTCAATAAAATCAAAAGCTGCCTGATCCCTGAAAAAGGAAGTAACACTGATGAGGAACTCCTTGGCCAGGGCATCTACCTCCATGGGCGTTTCTTTTAAATAGCTCAGGTATTTTCCCAGCGTATTAAAATTATGGCTTGAAGCCCTTCTTTTTGTTCTTCGTAATATGGTTGGTTGTTTATAGTCCGAAAAATCAAGCGGTGATCTTTCTTTGATCAGGTTGATAATTGCCGAAAGGTCTTTTTCATCCTCCTGCTGATAGGCTATTAAATCCCCTCCATATTTTACATAATCTTCAATGGTACCGGGCATTAAAGCGGGTTCCAGTACAAAATCAACCAATCCTGTAGCGATAGCATGAGAAGGCATACTGCTAAACTCCGAAGTTTCGGGGTCGCGGGCCATCACCATTCCGCCTGCTTTTTTAATAGCCTTTATACCTTCTGTACCATCAGAGCCTAAGCCGGAGAATATGATACCAATGGCTTTTTTGCCATAATTTGCAGCAAGGGACTCAAAAAAGGTGTTGATGGTTAAATGTGGACCCTGAATTTTTTCCTTTTCGGTTAAATACAGGTTCCCCCCACGTATGGTCATATACTTATTGCTGGGGATGAGGTATACCTGGTTGCATAGCACTTTCATCCCATCTTCGGCCTCTTCAACAATAAGCTTACTGTGCCTCACCAGCAGATCAAGCATCCTGCTTTTAAAATCGGCTGATAAGTGTTGAATAATTACATAGGATACGCCATCTAAAGGGGTGTGATCAAAAAAGGAATTGATCTCTTCCATACCGCCCGCGGAGGCGCCAATGGCAACGATGTGATGGGGATCGGTTTTGAACATGGCATGAACTTAAAGAGCAGTATTAGAATTTATTAAATTCTTAGAGATGAGTAAATTAAGAAATCAAATTTACAACTATAAATCCGGAATAAAAGGGGCCTGTCCTTGTTATTTATGTTCATTTAACATTGGCGTGTTAAATACCTGATATGAATTAAAATTATCTGCTCCCGCGTGCTATAAATGAGGCGGTAGGTTAAGATTTTGTCACAATGTCAATATCTTAAGCCGGTGGGTAAATCAAATTTCGTAGTTTAGCGGCGCCCTTAATGTGACTCAAATGTTCTGGAAACATACCGCTTCTTTTATCCTTAAAAACAGACTCATCGTACTTATCTGCGTTTTGGCACTGAGTGCTTTTATGGGTTTTGAGGCGTCGAAAGTAAAAATAACCTTTAACGGGGGCAAAGTGCTGCCTGTTACCGATTCGGCCTATATTCGCTATAACCAGTTTAAACAAACCTTTGGCCAGGATGCCTCATCGATGGTTCTGGGGATCAAATCAGACAAAATATTTGATAAAGATGTGTTTAACGACTGGTACCTGATCGGCACACAGCTTAAACAGATCAATGGTGTTAAAGCTGTGGTTTCGGCTGCTAATGTGTACAATTTGCAAAAGGACACCCTGCAGCACCGCTTTATAGTAAAGCCATTGGTTACCGGCGTGCTACCCTCTGCGCAGGCGGTTGACAGTGTAAAGCAGCAGCTTTTAAGCCTGCCGTTTTATAAAGGTTTGGTATTAAGCAACGATGGCAAGTCGACCTTAATGGCTATTACTTTTGACGATAAAATAATCAATACGTCTTTCCGTGTGCCCATCATTAACAAAATGCTTCAATTGGGGCAAGCTTTTGAACAAAAACATGGCATCAAGGTACATTACTCGGGCCTGCCGCTGATCCGTACCGTTGTGGGCGACCTGGTGGCGCATGAGTTTTCTATGTTCCTGGGCTTGTCTATTTTGATCACGGCTATCATTCTGCTCATCTTTTTCCGGTCGTTTTTCCCGGTGATATTCCCGGTACTTATTGTGGTGCTGGGTGTGCTCTGGAGTTTGGGCATCCTATTTATGATGCACTATGAAATGACCATTTTAACCGGCATCATCCCGCCGCTGGTGGTGGTTATCGGCATCCCGAACACTATTTTTATCCTCAACAAATACTATCACGAGTTTGAAATATCGGGCAATAAAATGGAGGCATTGGCCATCGCGCTCGAAAAAGCCGGCATCACCACTTTTATTGCCAACATTACTACCGCTATTGGTTTTGGCGTATTGTGCTTTACCAACAGCGAACTGCTTACCCAGTTTGGTTTGGTGGCCTCGCTGGGCATACTATCTACATTTGCTTTGAGCCTGATACTGGTGCCTATTGTATTCAGTTACCTGCCCCCCCCAAAGGCAAAAAAAGCCGGTATTAAGGACAGTAAGTGGATGAAAGCCTTATTGATTAAACTGGATACGCTGGTACATCAAAAACGGAAAGCTATCTATATCACTACGCTGGTGCTGGTGGTTATTTCGGCTGCGGGCATTTATCGCATCAATATTAATGGCTATGTGGTTGATGACCTGCCGCAGCATAACAATACACTGGAAGATCTGAAGTTTTTTGAATCCAATTTTAACGGGGTACTGCCTTTGGAGGTAAGTATCGATACCAAACGCAAAAACGGTGTGGTGAACCAAACCGTGATCCGCAAGGTGGAAAAACTGGAAAAACTGATCTCCTCGTATCCGCAGTTCAGCCGTTCTATTTCCCTCATCCAGGTATTGAAATTCTCGACCCAGGCCTTTTATGGCGGCAATCCGGAATACTATCGTTTGCCCGACGGTTTGGAGCAGAATTTTATATTGAACTATGCGGCTAACTCGGGTAAAAGCTCATCCGGCGCGCTGAATACTTACCTGGATAAAGATCATCGTACAACCCGGGTAACTTTTGAAATGATTGATGCCGGGTCCAAGAAAATGAATGTAGTACTGGCCGAGCTGCAACCGCGTATCGACTCGATATTTAATCCTAAAAAGTTTCATGTGGAGCTTACCGGCTCGAGCATTATTTTTATAAAAGGTACCAATTACCTGCTCAAAAACCTTTACGAAAGCCTGGCCTGGGCCATTTTGCTGATAGCCGGGGTGATGTGGATCTTGTTCAGGGGGGTAAAAATGATTGCCATTTCACTGGTGCCCAACCTGGTGCCGCTCATCATAACGGCAGGGATCATGGGTTTTTTTGGTATCCCGCTCAAGCCATCAACCATACTGATATTTAGTATCGCGATGGGGATCTCGTCCGATCAGACTATTTATTTTATAACCCGTTACCGGCATGAGCTCCGCTATACGCGTAAAAGCATATCACGGATAGTATCAGACACGATCCGCGAAACCGGGGTGAGCATGATATTTATCGCGACGGTATTGTTCTTTGGTTTCGGCATATTCGCGGTATCCAAATTTGGCGGAACCGTAGCATTGGGTATCTTATTATCCATAACACTTTTGGTAGCCATGATCAGTAACCTCACGCTGCTCCCTGCTTTTTTACTAAGCCTGGATGGCGGCGTCGACCGTAAGAAAATAAAAGGACCGGATATTGAGGAATAAAACAGCTTTGAAATGGATCTGAAACTCAACAACAAAGTAGCTATAGTATTAGCAGCCAGCAAAGGATTAGGTAAAGCGGTAGCAATAGCTTTATCTGCCGAGGGTGCAAAAGTGATCATTGGCTCGCGCGATGAGGCGGAATTAAATAAAACCGCTGCTGAAATAAAACAGATCACCGGCAACGAGGTGATCGCTATGCCTGTTGATGTGTCCAAAGCCGACGAGATAGAAGCTTTCGTTAGCAAAGCCGCAAACGCTTTCGGTCGGATAGATATATTGCTGAACAATGCTGGTGGCCCCCCTTTTGATAAATTCGAAAATTTTGATGATGAACAATGGCAAAGAGCTTTTGATCTTAACCTGTTAAGCGTTGCGCGCCTGAGCAGGTTGGTACTGCCGCATATGCAAAAAACAGGCAGCGGGCGCATTATCAATATTGTTAGTGTTTCTGTAAAGGCGGTACTTGGAGGTTCGGTGCTGTCAACCACTATGCGGATGGGCGTGGTAGGGATGGCCAAACTAATGGCCGATGAATTTGGTCCTTATAATATCACCGTAAATAATGTGGCTCCGGGATTGATCCTGACCGACAGGATAAAACATACCTTACCAAAAGACGTAGACCCCGAGCAGGCTATAAAAGACCGGGCGAAAAGCATTCCACTTGGCCGTATTGGCAAACCTGAAGAACTGGCAGCGCTGGTTGCCTTCCTGGCATCAGAACAGGCTGCTTACATAACCGGAACAACCATACAGGTTGACGGAGGGGCGAATCGGAGCATTTATTAATTATGCTTAATAATTTGACTTAGTTTTTCAAATGAAAATTATAAAGGACTGCGGTTGTGATGATATCTGGCCATATTTCATACGATTCTAAGCCTGGCAACGCGGGCATAACTGAGGTTTTAGTCCATTTTTTATATTTCATTAAATTGATTTGAGCATTATATTCCAGTTGTTTTGAAAATGGGTTGGTAATGCTTAATCTCATTTGTTTATGCAGTTTGTGCTCGTTTTCCTGCATAAAAACTATGGTTAGCGTTTTTTCTTTATTGATAATTTCCGGAACTATCTTCAGGTTTACCAGGCTATCATTCGCCAATTCTGCTTCTATAAATAGTTTTTCACCCGGAAAAATTTGTATTGTTTTTTTGTCAATAACAAACATTGTTGCCGCCATTTGAGCTTCGTAAAATGTGCTATCATTAACAAATAGTTTTAAATTAAAGGGAGGTCTGGAGTTAACAGGTGATTGCGCTAAGCAAAGCTTGCCGGTTAACATTAAAAAAAGAAGGAAATAAGTTCTCATAATTTATATCGGGCCAAACTACGCACCTTTTTTTGTCTCTCGTAAATAATCAATAACCAGGGTAATAATACTGATGATGCCGGCTATGGTTAAGCCCAGCGCGGCACCCTGAACCAGGTCTTTCCACTTGGAATGGTATAAGGCCGGGATGGCCATGGCGGCCGAAAACAGGATCACAGCAACCAACAACATCAGCACCGTACGCCTTACTTTATTTTTCATTCGTCCAAATTAAAAAAATCATTTATAATTTCCGTATTTTTGCAACCTCTAAAAATTGAGGTGAACTATATAGATGTATAAGGAATATAAGCAGTTAAACCTATCGCAAACAGGCAAAGAGATACTGGAGTTTTGGAAGCAGAACAACATATTTGGCAAAAGTATCAGCAGTCGTCCGGCAAGTAACCCCTACACGTTTTACGAAGGGCCGCCGAGCGCTAATGGTATGCCCGGTATTCACCATGTGATGGCGCGTTCTATAAAAGATATTTTTTGCCGTTACAAAACGTTAAAAGGTTTCCAGGTAAAGCGTAAAGGCGGCTGGGATACCCATGGCCTGCCCATTGAGCTTGCCGTTGAAAAAGCTTTAGGGATAACCAAGGATGATATTGGTAAAAAGATAAGCGTTAAGGATTATAACGATGCCTGCCGCAAAGAGGTAATGCGTTATACCGACGTTTGGAACGACCTGACCGAAAAAATGGGTTATTGGGTTGATCTTGACGATCCGTATGTTACCTACGAAAACGAATACATTGAAAGCCTTTGGTGGATCCTGAAGGAGTTTTATAAAAATGATCTTTTATACAAAGGTTATACGGTACAACCGTATTCGCCAAAGTCGGGTACCGGCTTAAGCTCGCATGAGCTCAACCAGCCGGGCACTTATAAAATGGTAAAGGACACTTCGATAGTGGCCCAGTTCCATTTAAAGAATGATCAGCAACATCCATTGATCCCTGTTTTGTTTGAGGATGTAAACGAGGACACCGCGATACTGGCCTGGACTACCACCCCATGGACATTGCCATCAAATTGCGCGCTGGCCATTGGCGAAAATATTGACTATGTAAAGCTGCGCACTTTTAACCCTTATACTTATGAGCCGGTTAGTGTAGTATTGGCCAAAGCATTGGTTGGCAAATACTTTAAAGCCGAAGGCGAAAACGCGTCGTTTCAGGATTATAAAGGTGGTGATAAGGTTATCCCCTGGGAAGTAAGGGCTGAATTTAAAGGTGTTGAGCTGATCGGCTTGCGTTATCACCAGCTGATGCCTTATGTGAGCAATGAAGACCTGGAGAAAAACGCATTCCGCGTGATCCCGGCCGACTTTGTGACTACCGAGGATGGTACAGGTATCGTGCATACCGCTTCTGTTTTTGGAGCGGACGATTTCAGGGCCTGTAAAGAACAAAACGTACCATCGGTAATGGTATTGGATGAAACAGGCAAAGAAGTTCCCCTGGTTAATAAACAGGGCCGTTTTGTTGATGAAGTGACCGATTTTGCCGGCCGCTATGTTAAAGAAGAATACTATAGCGATGCAGAGCGGGCCGAGCCTGGTTTTAAGGCAACGGATGTACTGATCTCTATCAAATTAAAAGAAGACAATAAAGCGTTTGACGTTAAAAAATATGAGCACAGCTACCCGCACTCATGGCGTTCAGACGAACCGATATTATATTACCCGCTCGATAGCTGGTTTATCCGTACCACCGCGGTAAAGGATAAAATGGTGGAGCTGAACAAAACCATCAACTGGAAACCGGAATCAACCGGTACAGGTCGTTTTGGTAACTGGCTGGAAAACCTGGTGGATTGGAACCTGTCGCGTTCACGCTACTGGGGTACGCCGTTGCCTATCTGGCGCGAGGAAAATGGATCAGAAGAAAAATGTATCGGCTCGATAGCCGAGCTGAATGCCGAGATCGAAAAGGCGATAGCCGCAGGTTTTATGCCCGAAGGCTTTAAGCTGGAAGATATGCACCGCCCTTATGTGGATGATGTGATATTAACCTCACAAGCCGGCAACAAAATGTTCCGTGAGCCCGATCTGATCGACGTTTGGTTCGACTCAGGCGCTATGCCATACGCGCAATGGCACTTCCCTTTTGAAAATAAAGAAGAATTTGCAGCAGCCTACCCGGCCGATTTTATTGCCGAAGGTGTTGACCAAACCCGTGGCTGGTTTTTTACCCTGCACGCTATAGCCGTAATGCTGAGCGAATGCAGTGATGAAGTAAAAGCAGTGAATGCCAAAGTGGGCAACAAAGGGATCGCGTTTAAGAACGTGGTTTCAAACGGCTTGGTGCTGGATAAAAACGGCAACAAAATGTCAAAACGTTTAGGCAATGCTGTTGATCCGTTTACGACGATTGAACAATATGGAGCCGACGCGGCCCGCTGGTACATGATCAGCAATGCCGCGCCATGGGATAACTTGAAATTTAACGAAGAAGGTATTGACGAGGTGCGCCGTAAGTTTTTTGGTACGCTGTACAACTCTTACTCATTCTTTGTACTGTATGCCAATATCGATCAGTTTAAATACAGTGAGCCCGAGATAGCATTGGCACAACGTCCGGAAATTGACCGTTGGGTGATATCCTTGTTAAATACCCTAAGCCGCGAGGTTGATGGTTTTTATGCCGATTATGAGCCAACCAAAGCCGCCCGTGCCATACAGGAGTTTGTCGACGCGCATTTTAGCAACTGGTATATCCGCTTAAGTCGCCGCCGTTTCTGGAAATCAGATAACTCTGATGATAAGCTGTCGGCTTACCAAACATTGTATACCTGTTTAATTACCATTAGTAAATTAATGGCGCCGATAGCGCCGTTCTTTGCCGATAGTTTATATAAAGACTTGAACAAAGTTACGGGTAAAGAGGAATTTGAATCGGTACACCTGGCTTATTTCCCAACCTACCATGATGAGCTGGTTGATGCCGACCTCGAAGAGCGTATGCAATTGGCGCAGGATGTATCGTCATTGGTATTATCATTACGTAAAAAGATCGAGATCCCTGTTCGCAGGCCGCTCAGCAAAATATTATTACCTATATTGGACAAGGGCTTTAAGCATCATGTGGAACAGGTAAAAGAATTAATATTGTCTGAAACAAACATCAAGGATATTGAGTACATTACCGACACCACAGGCTTCATTAAAAAGAAAATAAAGCCAAACTTTAAGGCGCTTGGTCAAAAAGTAGGCAAGGATATGAAGGCTGTGGCCGAGGCTATAAATAATTTTACACAGGATGACATAACCAGACTGGAAAGCGATGGTGGTGTTAATGTGCTTGATAACAGGTACTTAATACAGGTTGCAGATGTGGAGATCATTGCCGAGGACGTTCCCGGATGGCAAGTTGCAAATTTGGGCAAACTAACTGTGGCTTTAGATGTTACCATAACCAACGAATTGAAAGAGGAGGGTATTGCGAGAGAGTTGATAAACCGTATCCAGAACCTGCGTAAAACAAAAGGTTTTGAAGTTACTGATAAGATAAATGTTCGCATTAGCGATCATCCTTATATCAGCGAAGCGGTAAAAAATAATTTATCCTATATTTGCGCCGAAATTTTAGCTGAGAGCATAGTGCTTGACGCTCAATTAAATGAAGGTGATAAAGTAGAGATTGACGGAAATGAAATTTTTATTGTTATTAGTAAAGTATAAATGAAAGTAGAAAACGAAAAAACCAGATATTCAGAATCAGACCTGCAAGAGTTTAAAGCTCTTATTCTTGATAAACTGCGTTCTGCTAAAGAAGAATTAAACGCCCTGGCAACTTCTTTAAGTTCGCCAAACGCTAACGGAACTGACGATACTGCCGGTACTTATAAAACATTAGAAGATGGCTCGGCCACACTGGAAAAAGAACAAATTAACCAGTTAGCTGCCCGTCAGAAAAAATTTATTGATCAGTTGGAAGCCGCCCTGGTACGCATTGAAAACAAAACTTATGGTATTTGCCGCGAAACCGGTAAACTGATACCAAAGGAGCGTTTGCGCGCCGTGCCGCACACCACCTTAACTATGGAAGCTAAATTAAAGCAATAAATGAAGGCTGCTTACACCAAACCTTTTCTAACTGCTATATTTATTATTCTTTTTGACCAGATCATTAAAACCTGGGTAAGGGCACATATGTTCATGGGTGAAGAGATTCGCTTTTTGGGTAGCCATGGTATGTTGCACTATACCGAAAACAATGGTATGGCATTTGGTATGGAATGGGGAGGTGATGCAGGTAAACTGGCTTTAACGCTGTTCCGCATTTTTGCGGTATGCGGTATTGTTTATTGCCTTATTTATTTAATAAAGCATAAATATCACCGTGGCCTCATCATGAATGTGGCACTTATTTTGGCCGGTGCGGTAGGTAATATTATCGACTCTGCCTTTTATGGTATCATGTATAATTACGCCCCCTTATTTCATGGGCGAGTGGTTGATATGTTTTATTTCCCCTTGTTCAAGGGAACATTCCCTGCCTGGGTACCTGTTTGGGGTAATGAGCCGTTTGAGTTTTTCAGACCGGTATTTAACCTTGCCGATGCCTCTATATGCGTAGGTGTAATCATGATATTGATATTTCAGAAACACTATTTCAAACACGAGGTTCCTGAAGTAAACAGCCCCAACAGCGAAATGGTGGAAGAATAAAGATTTAAATTTTACTAAGAATAGAAAAAGCCGCGTTAAGCGGCTTTTTTGTTTTGCACGAATTCCAAAAGAAAGGGTAGTGCGATTCCCTCCCTTGGGAGGGGCTGGGAGGGGTTTATTGGACTATTCACGCGCAGAAACCCCTCCCTGTCGCCACCAAAATGTCATCCTGAACTTGTTTCAGGATCCCTCAGGACAGGTTAACCATCATGTTGTACACCTTGCTGATGGGATGCCGAAATAAATTCGGCATGACTTACTTATTTTACACGTGTCATTTCGAACGTAGAGAGAAATCTTTTACGATAGATTACTTCGCGCAGAAGATCTCTCCTCGTACCTCGCTCGAGATGACAAATCAAAGAGTTGTATTCTTTCACACCAACTTCATACCCACCGGATCCCATTTAATGATTCGGTTTTCGAAATAACTATCATTACAAGCCAGGCAGGGGGCTGCAGCGCGGAAGCCAAAAGCCGCATCCTCCACCACAGGTCTACCGGTACGCATCGAATCAAAAAAATTAGCGAAATGTTCGTTGGAATCGTTATAGCCTTCGGGCTCGTGGTAAACCACATCATCCATTTTTGGGGCCTGCTGATCGGCGGCGGAATATTTTTTATTGTACTCCTCTACAATAGCTTTTTGCATGGCTTCGGGATAAGTTCCGAAGGCGTCCCAGCCGCCATAACCCGGCGCTACCGGCATTTTGCTTTTATGGATGGTGAAGCCGCCGCCATCGCTCATGTCAATAACCCCTTCAGAGCCGATGATCCTGGTGGAGGCGCGGTCACCTTCACCGCTTACAAAATTTACCCTTAGCGTGGCCTGAAAAGCCGGGTGTTCCGGCGATTCGGGATAAGAGATCACCGCGCTCATTACATCAGGCACATTGCGGCCATCCTTCCAGTAAGTTAAACCTCCTATCGAAAATATTTTGTTAGGCCCTTTGGAGCCGGTTATAAAATGAATGCCCGATAGCAGGTGCACAAACAGATCGCCGGCTACACCAGTGCCGTATTCGCGGTAATTGCGCCACCTGAAGAAACGATTACTATCGTAGGCATGTTTTACCTTGCTGTTGGCCTGGTATTGCTCCCAGCCCACCGTTTGGGGCGATGCATCCAGCGGAATGGTATATTGCCAGGCCCCCAGTGCGCTTTGCCGGCTAAAGGAGGCTTCTACCGCGTTGATCTTGCCAATGGCGCCCGACTGGTAAAGTTCCTGTGCTTTTTTAAATGCAATGCCGCTTACCCGCTGACTGCCCACCTGGAAAACCGCTTTGGTTTCCTGCTGAGCCTTTATCTCATTCAATCCCTCGCTGATGTGGTGCACCATGGGCTTCTCGCTGTAAACAGCCTTGCCTTTGTGCATGGCTTCGATAGATATGGGGCTGTGCCAGTTATCGCTGGTGGCTACAATAACGGCATCAATATCCTTGCGGTTTAAAATATCATGGTAATTGTCGGTCGTAAAAATATTGGGCCCGTAAACTTCCTTAACCCTTTGCAAGCGGCCTTTGTACAGATCGCAGGCGGCAACCAGTTCCACACCCGGTACGGTAAGGGCCGCGTGGGTATCGTTAAAACCCATAATGCCCATGCCTATGGTGGCTATCCTGATCTTATCATTAGGACTTACACGTTTTTCGGCCTGTAAAATTCTTTTTTCATGTTCTTCTTTAGCAGCCAGGCTGGTGAGCGATGCCGAAGTGAGGAGAACCGAGGTGCCAAATTGTTTTAAAAACTTTCTTCTGTCTGTTGCCATAGGTAAATGGTTTAAGGTCTGGTAAATGAATAATTGGTTCAGTACAATCGGGTATGTTCTGCAGGCGCAGCTACGGGATGTATTTATATGCAATTTAAAACAACAAAATTTAGCTTGCAACTTTTTAATTTTATTTAAAAAGTTTAATTTGCATACCGTTTCCCAATTAAAACATATCCCTTCTGTATGAAAAAATTATCCTTATTGCTTTGCTGTTGCCTTGTGCACGCGCTATCGTTTGGCCAGGTTGCCCAAAGCGGCTTATCCATTATCCCCGAACCGGTAAAAACAACACGCCTGGCAGGCCAGTTCTTGCTGCCTAAAAGTGTTATTGTGGAAGCCGGCAGCCAATCCGAGCTGGCTTCGGTAACTGCTTATCTGAAAAAGAAACTGACTACCGCGGCGGGTTCATCCGTGATCGTAAAAAGTGTGGCACCAACGGCTTCTATCAGGCTTGTACTGAATAAAACTGCCGATGCAACTATTGGTACCGAAGGATATACGCTGTCGGTAAAAGCCAAAAAGATTGTGATCAGGGCTAATGATGCGGCGGGTTTGTTTTATGGTGTACAAACGCTGATGCAGCTATTGCCTGCCGATATTGAAAGCGCGCAGCTGGTGAAAAATGTGAAATGGACGGTGCCTTGTGTAGAAATTACCGATTACCCACGCTTTGCCTGGAGGGGATTAATGTTTGATGTGGCGCGTCACTTTTTTACCAAAGCAGAGGTAAAACAATATATAGATGCCATGGTGAAGTACAAACTGAACCTGTTGCACCTGCACTTAACCGATGATGAAGGCTGGCGCGTAGAGATCAAGAGTCTGCCAAAACTAACTTCGGTTGGCGCTTATAACGTTAAAAAAGTAGGGCAGTTTGGTACATTTACTCCGCCTGCTGATAATGAGCCACGCACCTATGGCGGATTTTATACTCAGGATGACATCCGCGAGCTGGTACAATATGCTAAAGATCGATTTGTAAATATATTACCCGAGATAGATGTACCGGGGCATAGCCTCGCTGCCGTAGTAGCTTATCCGGAATTATCCTGCACGCCCGGTGCTGATAAATACGTGGTTAACTCCGGCGAACCGTTCATGGATTGGAGCGGTCCGCATAATAGAGCCATTGTGGATAACACCCTTTGCCCGGCTAATGAAAATGTATACACTTTCCTGGATAAGGTAGTAACCGAGGTGGCGCAGCTGTTCCCGTTTGGATATATACACATGGGCGGTGATGAATGTGCCAAAAATTTCTGGGAGCAAAGCGATGCCATCAAAGCACTGATGGCCAAAGAGGGACTGAAAACACAACAGGAGGTACAAAGCTATTTTGAGAAACGTTTAGAAAAGATAGTAGAATCGAAAGGTAAAAAGTTCATGGGCTGGGACGAGATCATTGAAGGCGGCCTTGGTCCAAATGCGGCGGTAATGAGCTGGAGAGGTATTAAAGGAGGTATTGAAGCCGCAAAACAGGGTCATGAGGTGGTGATGAGCCCAACCACTTTTGCTTACCTGGATTACATGCAAAGCGACCGCGTGAACGAAACAAAGATATACGCCACGCTGCGCCTGAGCAAATCATACGAGTTTGAGCCGGTGCCAGATAGTGTCGACGCGAAACTGATCAAAGGCGGGCAGGCTAATTTATGGACCGAGCAGGTGTATAACATCCGCCAGGCCGAATATATGACCTGGCCAAGGGGTATGGCTATTGCCGAGTCGG
Source organism: Mucilaginibacter sp. BGA-UO-ETr-C110 (assembly GCF_059567985.1). Classification (NCBI taxonomy): domain Bacteria; kingdom Pseudomonadati; phylum Bacteroidota; class Sphingobacteriia; order Sphingobacteriales; family Sphingobacteriaceae; genus Mucilaginibacter; species Mucilaginibacter sp. BGA-UO-ETr-C110. Next base: position 4,948,349 of record NZ_JCAQPB010000002.1, on the reverse strand, counting down.
TATGGTCGCCGAAAGAAAAGAAAAGCTGGCCCTATTTCTTCGGCAAAGTAGAAAAACAGTTCGACCGTTTTAACGCTGCCGAAACCAAATACGCCCCAAGCGCTTATGACCCTTCATTCAACGCCATACGCAATGCTGATGGCACGCTAAAAATAACCCTGACCAATGAGGTAGATGGTCTGGATACTTATTACAGTTTTGATAATTCGTTCCCGGATAATTTCTACCCCAAATATACCCAACCCATTGATGCACCCAAGGATGCAACAACGCTTAGGGTGATCACCTACAGGGGCAAAAAACCGATTGGTAGAATGGTAACTATGCCGATTTCGGAATTGAATAGCAGGGTTAAGTAATTTCTGACAGATCATATCATTGTTATGTTGAATAGTACACTGGCTAATTTTTATGAGCGTGATATCCGCAGGTTGATTGAAGAGATCAACTTATTCAATGATGAAGAAAACCTGTGGAAGACAGCGGGGACGATAAAGAACTCAAGCGGTAACTTGGTGCTGCACGTTGTTGGAGGCACCAATTACCTGATCGGGACGATGCTTGCGAAAACCGGATATGTTCGTAACCGCGACCAGGAGTTTATCATAAAAGATGTACCCAGGAATGAACTCGTGGCGCAATTGGAAGAGCTTATGCTGATGATCAGTAAAACGCTGAGTACTTTCGACGATGAGCGTATGGAAGCTGAATACCCGATAATGTTTGATGATATGAAAGTTCCAAACAGCTATATATTGATACGCTTGGCTATCCATTTAAATTATCACCTCGGCCAGGTAAATTACCTGCGACGAGTTTTGGAGTAGAATAGCAGGATTAAGTAAAAGGATAAACAAAAAGAGAAAAGGCATCGGTCATACCGATGCCTTTTCTCTTTCTTATACTTGCGTCATTGCGAGGTACGAAGCAATCTCTATGCTGTACAGAGCGACTCTGCCTATCGGGGATTATTAATATTGTGTTTGTTTTCATCAGTATTAATGAGCTCCCTCCGGTCGGTTGTCTTCGTGCCTCGCAATGACGGGTGTTTTTAATAATTTACTTCAACCCCGGGAAACTGGCGTTATCAAAAATGCTTTTCTCGGCGGCCATTTTCTCTACATCCTGCCATTTACGGGGGGCGTCTATAGATAAAAGGGTGGCGCCATTTTTGCCTATCAGCACATCATCCTCAATCCGCACACCAATATTCCACCATTTTTTGTCGCAAGGACTGCCAGCTGGTATATAAATGCCGGGCTCAACGGTAATAACCATATTGGCCATCAGGTTGCCGTTATATGCGCCCTTATCATGCACATCAAGCCCTAAATGGTGCGAACAGCCGTGTGGATAATATTTTTTAACTTCCGATGCATCTTTGATGATACCCAGCTTAATTAAGCCCGCGGCAAGTACTGCGGTCGCCTTTTTCTCCACGCTGGAATAAACTACCCCTTCTTTGCATAGTTTAAAGATCTCTTCCTGCGCGTCATATACCAGTTGATAGATGGCGCGCTGCTCATCGGTAAACTTTCCGTTGGCGGGCACGGTGCGGGTGACATCGGCAGAGTAGCCATGGTATTCGGCACCAACATCCATCAGGGTAAGCTGGTTCTCCAGTTTGGTGGCGTTGTTTTCTTCATAATGTAAAATGCAGGCATTGGCCCCGGCACCCACTATTGGCGGATAACCTTCATCCTCGGCGCCATATTTTTTATGCACATACATAAAAATACCTTCCAGTTCTCTTTCAGATAGGCTTGGTTTTATGGCCCTCATGATCTCGGCATGAGCAATGCTGGAGATCTCTACAGATTTTTTTAACAGCACCAGTTCCTCCGGTGTTTTTATACCGCGCAGGGTATTGGTGAAATCAGCATAACTTGATATACCCCCAAAGCCGGTAATGATCTTTGTTTTTACATCAACCAGGGTTGCAGAATCGGGCTTGTTAATTAGTTCCTGTATGATGGGACTGTTTTTGTAGGCTTCTTTATTTAATTTAGGTTTCAGGTAACCTGTTACAAGACGGTTGAGGTTTGACGGACTGGCATATTTACCAATCAGTGTCAGATCATCCAGTAATTGTTTATCTACATGGGGTACGGAGGCCTTGGTTTTAAATGTGCTGATCAGATTCTTTAACTCACCAGCTGAGCCATCGCCGGTAACATCCTCCGGTGAGCTATCATAAAATACAGCGCTGAATTTTTTAAAATCTATCGGAAAATCCATGAAAGCCTCGCTGTTATAAACACGTTTAAAGCCTAACTTGGCCTTTACGCCTTCAACGCCGAGTCTTTTACCCGTCCACTGTTCGCGAAGCGGATCACGATGGCGTACAAAGAATAATTCATTATAGCTGCTATCGCCATCGGCCTGTATATCCTTAAATATCAGCAGCACCGAATTAGGTTCTTTATATCCCGAGAAATAATAAAGATCGGGATTGGCGTGATAAACGTAATTGACGTCGTTCGAAAAAACCTGATCGGGATATGAAAATATCACGGTTACCGAGTTTGCCGGCATCAAATCCCGTAGGGCCTGTCGCCGCCCGGCATGAAACTCTTTGCTCAGATAATCGGTTGGTAAATTTTCGGTTTTACCTGCGGTTTGCGAAAAAACCTGGAGAGTGCCGAGGCACGCGGTGCCTACGACAAAAAATACTTTTTGAATAAATTTCATAAATGATGTTGTAGGGACAATCGAATATACAAGAGATATAGCAAAAGAAAAAATAAGCACCACAAAAAAAGCCACCGGTATGGGTGGCTTTTAAATTTTAAAGTCTTTATAGGAGATCCGTTTATCAATTAGCCCGTTCGCCTTTTGTTTTGGATGCTATCTGCAGTGCTTTGTAGGCATTTACAATACCACCGGTTTTGCTCAGGGAGGCAAAATCAACTTTAATGGTTTTGCTACCTGGCCTGAACACCATAGTACCGGTTAATGGTGTTGCCGATTGCAGGATGATCTGCTTCAGTTGCTTTGCGCTCAGGGTTGGATAATATTCCAATAATAAAGCAGCTACACCTGCCGTAATAGGCGACGAAAAGCTGGTGCCGTCTTCGGTCATAAACTCGGCATCGGTATCCACCGTAGTTACTTTAACACCGGGGGCAAACACGTCGACATTCTTTTTGCCGTAATTAGAGAAATCACCGGCCAGGTGTTCACCTAATTTAGGACCTGATGCACCAACGTTGATCACGTTATCTGCATCGGCGGTGCCATCCAAAAAGGTATCATTCGGATAATCGGGAGTAACGTCCACATCCTGGTTATCGTTACCTGCCGCCTGTACTAGCAGTACATCTTTTGATGCCGCGTATTTAAAAGCTTCATCAAGCCACTCTTTATGCGGCGATATTTTTTTGCCAAAGCTCATGTTAACAATCCTTGCGCCGTTATCAACCGCGTAGTGTATAGCATTGGCAATATCCTTATCATATTCATCCCCGTTAGGTACCGCTTTAATAGCCATGATCTGTACGTTATCGGCCACACCATTGATCCCATAACCATTGTTGCGGATGGCCCCGATCAAACCGGCTACACCTGTACCGTGTGATGCATCTGTAAATTTAAGCAGGTTGTTGCCATAAGGTTTATGGTCCATGCTATCTACATTATCACCAACGATGCGTTTGCGCGCTTCCAGATCGGGCGACAGGTCATTATTTAATTTGGCCAGATATTCGCTCAGATCTTTGATGATTGCCGCATTGGTTTTATTAGTGCCCTCTTGTGAGAAAATAGAATCCCAAACATACTTGCTTTGGGTAAGGGTATCATTGGCCAGCTTAAGCTTTACCAGGTCGGCTTGTTTAAAAGTACCGTTGGCCGGCAGGCTAAGTCCTCTTTTAATATAACCGCTGGTTACCATCAGCGCGTTCATGATGGGTTGCAGCTGTTCGGTTTCTGTACGCGATTTATTAACGGTGCTGTCGTAAGTGGTTTTAACACGTTTCCAGTAAGCGTATTGTTTTTTATCGACAGCGTTAGTATCGCTGATATTTTCAAATTTACCTTTCAGCTTATTATATTCACGTACCTCTTCAGTGGTTTCATTAAAATCAGCTTTGCCATCCGGGCCGCCTAAAAAATTCCAGCCATGTATATCATCCACATAACCATTATGATCATCGTCGATACCGTTACCCGGGATTTCTTTGGTGTTGGTCCAAAGGATGCTTTTCAGGTCTTTTTGCAAAGTATCAATACCGCTATCGATTGTAGCTATCACTACAGGCTTGCTTTTTTTACCCTGTAAAAAAAGATAAGCGGGTTTAAGGCTGATACCATAAAAACCATTTTCTTTCAGGTCCATCAATTGCCAGCCTTTTGGGGGCTCGGGTTCTGATGGTGGAATTACTTGTGCAAAAGTTGTTTGGCTTAATGTTAATGCAGTTAATAAGGTGGTGCCGGTGATTAATAAATTGCGGTAATTGAACATGTACAAAAATTAGAAAATAAAAAAATCATTAAATAAGTGCGGGAGCGGAGAGTGAGGTGCGTTTTGTGTGTCTCACACTGCGCCCCGATCCCGCACCTAACTATAGGTCGAATTTGATCCCTTGTGCTAAAGGCAACGTTTTTGAGTAATTAATAGTATTTGTTTGGCGCCTCATGTAAACTTTCCAGGCATCAGAACCAGATTCGCGACCGCCGCCGGTTTCCTTTTCGCCACCAAACGCGCCGCCTATCTCTGCACCCGATGTGCCGATGTTTACATTAGCTATGCCACAATCAGAACCAGCATAGGATAAAAATTGTTCTGCCTCACGCAAATTATTAGTCATAATAGCCGATGATAAACCCTGCGGAACACCGTTCTGCAAATCAATAGCTTCCTCAAGCGTGCTGTATTTGATCAAATAAAGTATCGGCGCAAAAGTTTCGTGCTGCACTATTTTAAAGTGATTCTCTACTTCGGCAATGCAGGGTTTTACGTAACAGCCTGATAAATAGTTATCCCCCTCAAGCTTGCCGCCCTCTACTACGAATTTTCCGCCTTCGGCTTTACATTTTTCGATAGAGTCCAGGTATAGCTTCACAGCGTCGTGATCAATCAGCGGGCCCATGTGGTTATGTTCATCCAAAGGGTTGCCAATACGGATCTGTTTGTAGGCATTTACCAGTTTTTGTTTAAAGGCATCGTAAACACTTTCGTGGATGATGAGCCTGCGTGTACTGGTACAACGCTGACCGGCGGTACCTACCGCGCCAAATACCGCACCAATGAGCGACATATCCAGATCGGCATTTTCGCTGATGATAATAGCGTTGTTACCACCCAACTCCAGCAGACTTGTACCTAAACGGGCACCTACTGCCGCGCTAACCGCCTTACCCATGCGGGTTGATCCGGTAGCCGATATCAATGGTACACGGGTATCGGCAGCCATCAGCTCGCCAATGTTACGGTCGCCGATGATGAGGTTGGATACCCCCTCTTCAATATTATTCTTTTTAAATACCTCCTGGGCAATGTGCTGACAGGCAATGGCAGTCAATGGTGTTTTTTCTGATGGTTTCCAGATGCAAACGTCGCCGCAAACCCAGGCCAGCAGGGAATTCCAGCTCCAAACGGCTACCGGGAAATTAAATGCCGAAATAATACCTACAATGCCCAGCGGATGATATTGCTCATACATACGGTGATTGGCTCTTTCGGAGTGCATGGTTAATCCGTAAAGCTGACGGCTCAAACCAACAGCAAAGTCGGCTATGTCAATCATCTCCTGAACCTCACCCAGGCCCTCCTGCAGGCTTTTACCCATTTCGTACGATACCAGGCTGCCCAGGTCGTGTTTGTGGGTACGTAAAGCTTCGCCAATCTGGCGCACGATCTCGCCGCGTTTTGGTGCAGGGGTGTTGCGCCAGGTTTTAAAAGCCTTGGCGGCTTGCTCAACTACCTGGTTATAATCGTTTTCTGAAGCAAATTTTACGGAAGCTATTTTTTTGCCGTCAACCGGCGATATAATATCTTTTACGGTAGCCCCGGTGCTACTGCCCCAGTGGTTTCCTGTACTAAAAGCATCATTAATATCGTTTATATGTAAACGTTTTAGAATGTCTGAAATATCGAGGTTCATAATTGTTACTTTTGTCAAAGGTAAAAATCTTAAGGCAATTTTTAGTTTACGCACTTTTGGCTCGTGAATTGATTGTCATTAATTATCAATACTTTGCAAGCAGATCATGTTAAAAATGTGTGAATGTTGAAAACTAAATTGTTTATTGGAGGCTTACTTGTTGTATTTTGAACTCAATAAGTCTTTACAAGACAATAACAATTGTTAACCTAAAGCGGATGTTCTGCAAACAAAATTGAATGGAAGAAGAATTTGAATTTGGTTTTACCGAAGATCCAAAGTTTTCGGTAGAACGGTACGAGGAGATGATCCGTAATCACGACCAGTACTTTTTTGATGCCCAGGCGTTTGAGAACATTATCGACTACTACATCGAGAAAAATGATCCGGCCAAGGCTCTGCAAGTAGCAGAATACGCGCGTAACCAACACCCTTTTGCAGCGGTTTTTTTAATTAAACAGGCACAATTACTGGTAGTTACCAACAAAGTAACCGAAGCATTCGCGGCTTTGGACAAAGCTGCCATGCTGGAGGCTTCTGATGCTGATATTTATATTATCCGGGGCAACCTGTACGAAAGTATGGAACGCTATGGCGAAGCCCTGGAAAATTATGAAAAAGCATTGGGCCTGGCTGAAGAAACCGACGAGATCCTGCTGCATATTGCCTATGTGTACCAAAACATGGGCGACTATGACACGGCCATAACCTATCTTAAGCTTTGCCTTAAGCAGAATATGGAAAACCAGGATGCCCTTTACGAACTGGCTTTTTGCTATGACGTAATGGACAACCAGCAGGAAAGCGTACAGTTTTATCAGCAGTATATTGATAACGAGCCTTACAGTTATGCCGCATGGTATAATTTGGGCAACGCTTACACCAAACTGAGCCTGTTTGAAAAAGCTATCGACGCTTATGACTACGCCATCCTGATCAAAGACAGCTTTGCATCGGCCTACTTTAACAAGGGTAATGCCCTGGTTAACCTGGAAAAATATGCCGAAGCTATTGAAGTATACCGCCACACCTTTGAGTACGAGCAGCCTAATGCCGATACTTATTGCGCTATTGGTGAGTGTTACGAAAAGCTGGAGCAAATGGATGATGCCCGCGCCTTTTATAAAAAATCGGTTAAAATGGATCCTAAGCTGGCCGATGCCTGGTTTGGTATAGGTGTTACGCTTGATTTTGAGGAACGCTATTTTGAAGCCCTGCATTTTTATAAAAAAGCGCTCGACCTGGATATCGCCAATGCCGATTACTGGTTTGCCATAGCCGATGCCGAGTATAAGCTGGGCCACATGACCGAAGCAGAGCAGGCTTATGAAAAAGTGGTAGAGCTAAATCCCCTGGATATTGATGCCTGGCTGGACTACTCATCTATATTGTATGAGCAGGACAGGCTACCCGGAGCTATCGAGATCATATCGGAAGCTATCAAAAATAACCCCGAAGCGGCCGAGCTTTATTACCGGATGGTAGCTTATTTATTTGCCAAAGGCGAATACAATGAGGCGCTTAACCATTTGGAAATGGCCCTCACCAGCGACCCGGACAAACATTATATACTTTTTGATTACCTGCCGCAATTGCAAAAAAACAAAGTGATTGTGGATATTATTAATAAGTATACGAAATAGCAGATGTGCAGATTTTAAATGTGCAGATGTGCAAATGATAAAAAAATGGCGGTTGATTTCAGTATCAATCGCCATTTTATTATAGAGAATATGTCATTGCGAGTGCAGCGTGGCAATCCCCTCGCGTTCTAATGGGTAGGAATAGCTACGAGATTGCTTTGTCGTACCTCCTCGCAATGACATGAGGGTGAAAGCCTTTTGCCCGTAATTAATATTGCACCTTAAATCGCCATATAAATTTTACAAAAACTTCATCATTTGCACATCTGAAATTAGCACAATTGCATAGTTGAGTCAGTTTTTTTTCGGATATTTGCACCATTAGAACTTTTAGTTATAGGCTATAACCATCTATTGTATGAATTATATGATCAATGATCTTCCCGAACGTACAGCTAAACCCCGCGATAAAGGCATCACCATGGTGATGGACAAAGGACTGAGTTTAAGGCAGGTGGAGGATTTTCTGGAAGTAGGTGGAGCTTATACGGATATTGTTAAACTGGGTTGGGCAACCTCCTATGTTACTCCCAACTTAACTGAAAAAGTAAAACTGTACCAGGAAGCTGGTATCCCCGTATATTTTGGCGGTACTTTGTTTGAGGCTTTTATTGTACGTAATCAGTTTGATGATTACTGTCGTCTATTGGATAAATACAAGCTGGAGCATTGTGAAGTGTCTGACGGATCCATCACCATTGAGCATGATATCAAATGCGAATATATCAGTCGCCTGGCTAAACAGGTTACCGTGATATCGGAAGTAGGTTCCAAAGATGTGCAAAAGATATTTGCACCATATAAATGGATCAAACTGATGAACGCCGAAATTGAGGCAGGTTCATGGAAGGTAATAGCCGAAGCCCGCGAAAGCGGTAACGTAGGTATTTACCGCGACTCTGGCGAAGTAAGGCAGGGCCTGGTGGATGAGATCCTGACCCAAATCCCCGAAGGCACCATTATTTGGGAGGCTCCGCAAAAAGCGCAGCAGGTTTGGTTTATTAAACTCATAGGCGCCAACGTGAGCTTGGGGAATATTGCACCAACAGATATTATCCCGCTGGAAACATTAAGATTAGGTATCCGCAGCGATACTTTTGACCATTTTTTGAATTTATAACTGATCTTACTATATGAATTAAGAAGTCTCCGGATTAATTTCTGGAGGCTTTTTTTGTTTTTTGTAGTGAAAGAAAAAGAAGCTTTCGTAATCATCTCTTTCTTAGCGCGTCATTGCGAGGAGGAACGACGTGGCAATCCCCTACTTACAAAGAGGCCCTGCTAATTGGGGATTATTAATGTGTTAATTGTTTTTAAAGGTATTAATGAACTTCCTCCGGTCGGTTGTCCACGCTTCGCTCGCAATGACGTGGGCTTCTTATCATAGTACATTTTAAGAACCCATAGCTATACACAATACCTACATATTTAATCAATAATATAATTATTAAGGTATTGGAAATAAAGTTTCGGCAAATAATACAAAATGATATAATAATTATATATATTAGTAAATCGTTTTATCAATATATGATTTATAGAACAGCGATTTGGTGATCGGGGAGTGCTTTTTATGATTTGGCCGTATGGCGTGTATTTAATATGAAACTTATTAATCAACCTTATAAAACACAACACTATGAAAATCAAAACCACGTTCTTGAGCGTTCTGCTGCTCGGAGCTGTCATGTCATGCACTAAACAAAACCAGATTACTGACCAGTCAAAAGACGATCCTAAGAAAAACACTGTCCTTGCCGATGCCCCGCTTACCTGGCAGGAGCATTGGTTTGAACACAACCAGCTACTTAACCGCGTATTTAACGACACCAGCGTAGCGGTTTACTACGATAACGATGTTGACCGGAGTATTACCTGGCCTAATACCTATCTGGCCCAGGTTTGGAACTACACCAAAAAAACCTATGGTTCATTCGGGGCAGAATCGCAGCTATACGTGATATTGCATACTGCTAAGTATAGCGGAGGGCATCCCAGTACTTATATGGATGCCAGTCATGATTATAGAAACGTAATTGACTGCGGATCAAACAGTACTACCGCCTGGACAGCTGGTACTGGTAACGATCTGGACCTTACCACGCATGAAGTTGGGCACATTGTTGAAGGAGCCTCAAAAAATGTACACGGTTCGCCGGCATTTAATATCTGGCATGACAGCAAATGGATGGAGATGTATATTTATGATGTATACCTTGGCCTGGGACGCACTGCCGATGCCCAGCGATGGTATAACCTGGTTTTAGGGGACTCAGATCCTTATCCCCGCGCTAATACACATTGGTTTAAAGACTGGTGGTACCCGCTTTATACCCAATATGGAAAAACCGCGGTGCTCAACAAATATTTCACTTTGCTGGCGGCTAATTTCCCAAAACATACGGTTTCAAACGGCGTAACCAACATCAGCGAATACACCAGGGATTTGAGTTTTGGTGAATTTGTACATTTCTGGAGCGGCGCTGCCGGTGCCGATCTGAAACCGCTGGCCCTTACCGCTTTTGGAAACCTGGATGAGCAAGGTAACGACTGGACCGTTCAATTAGAACAGGCTAAGGCAACGTTCCCGAATGTAACTTATCCCGGAAGTACCCCAACAACCGTTACTCTTACCGTTAGTAAAGAAAACAGCGGTGGCGCAGGCGCAAATGAAGGCTCATTAAGAATGATTGATAATAACCTGGCTTCTAAATTTTTTGTGGCGGGTTATGATACCGGTTTCTGGGCGCAGTTAACTTATCCATCAGCAGTAGTATTAAAAGGATACGCGCTCACCTCGGGCAATGATGCCCCTGACCGCGATCCTAAAAGCTGGAAATTAATGGGTTCTAATAATGGTTCCACATTTACCCAGCTGGATGTTCGCACTAATGAAAGTTTTCCTTCACGTAATCAAACCAAAAGCTATTCGTTTACCAACACCACGGCGTACAAGTATTATCGCCTGTATGTAACCGCCAATAATGGAAGTGTGGATTTTCAGTTGAGCGAATGGGCTGTTAATCAGTAAAACCCCTGTTTTAAATAACCCTCAGTAAATTGTAAATAAGCCGCGAGACCTCGCGGCTTATTCGTTTTTGTGCCTATTCCATAAATTTGTTTAGCTATCTTGGGCATAATATCATTTACCTATAAAACTATCGAACAACAGCAATGGTCACAGAAGCTGAAAATTCATCAACAGAAAATTCCGGCCAAACGCCGGTGCTGGTGTATTCTGATAATTCTATAGAAGTTGCCGCCTTGCTTACCTTGTCTGGCGGTTTTTTGGATGTATTTACCTATGTTGGGCATGGTGGCGTATTTGCTAATTCCATGACAGGTAATGTGGTGTTTCTGGGGATGTACGCCGCCATGGGCGACTGGCAGCAGGCTATGCACCACATTCCGCCTATTATAGCATTTTTGATCGGGGTGTTCATCGCTTATCGCATGCATTTGCCATCGGTATTAAAATATCTGCCCAAACCCGCTTTAACCTGCCTGGGTTTCGAGATCATTGTACTCATAGCCTGCTCATTCCTGTCTGATTCGTTTCCGGATATCCCGTTGGTGCTGGCCATATCGCTTGTGGCAGCTATGCAAAACTCCAGCTTTACCAAACTGGAACAATGGACCTACAACTCCGTCATGACCACCGGCAACCTGCGTCGTTTTGCCGAGGCTTTTTTCAGGGGCACCATGCCTGCACGTGATCCGGTGGCCCTGCGCGAGGCCAGGTTGTTTGGCTTTGTTTGTGTTTGTTTTTTAGCAGGCGCCGTTTTGGCAGCCTTAACCACCAAACGAATGCATGATTATGCCTTGTTTATACCCGCGGGCACTTTGCTCATCGCGTTTATTATTTGCTGGCGGAGGCAAAAGGCGAAAGTTTTGTATCTTAGATTTAAAAGAAATGATTAAGAATTTAGTAGCAGCTACAGCCCTGATCCTGTTGAGCAGCTTTGTTGCTCCATTGTCTGCCGATGTTAAAAATTACTTTAACATTACCGAAGAGCAATCTTTTGATAAGTTAAATTATAAACTGTCATGGAGTTCGCACCCTGCCGAAAACTATTATAAGCAGGAGTATTTGCCGGCTGGTGAAACATCTGAACATTTTGATCATATGCTGCTGATGGATTTTGCAATAACCGAAGCAACAGTTAAGCAATTCGCCCAGCAAAAAAAGGCCGAGCTTGAAAAATTAAAGCAATCAGACCCCGTTGTTAACTATGCCCTTTATGAAAAAGAAGGAGAGATAATGCTTGATTTTATATTGAGCGATAGCAGCAACGGCAGTTTAAATATAGTTGAGCACAATATTTACAGCTACAAAAATTACACGGATAAAGCGGGGCATAAAGGAGTTTTATTGATCGGGGTAAGCGAAAGGGCTTATGGAAAAAATATAACTCCCTTCCTTACTGCTCTAAAGGATACCAGGATTGAACAACTCAAGAAATTAGCGGTATATAAAACCCCGGATATCGAGATCAAACCTTAGCAAGCCGAATGCTCTCTTGATCTGCTTTTGAAATTCAATATTTAAACTTGGCTGTTTTCTTGCTAATATTACGCCATGAAACAATACGGGCTTATAGGCTACCCCCTTTCACATTCTTTTTCAAAGAAATATTTTGCCGGAAAATTCAAGAACGAAGGTATAACCGACGCAGCTTATGAGCTGTATCCCCTGGAGCACATCAAGGACCTGCAGGACCTGCTGGATGAGCACCCGGACATCTGCGGTTTGAACATTACCATCCCCCATAAAGTTGCGGTATTGCCTTTCTTGGATTGGATTGAGCATGATGCCCGTAAAGCCGGAGCGGTAAACTGTATCTGTGTAATTGCCGAAAGTCCCGTACAGGCAGCCTTTACCGGCGAAGTGGGCATAGGGGGACATGATTTTAGGTTGGAAGGTTATAATACCGACCTGTATGGTTTCGAGATGTCTATTCGTCCCTTGATCAAAGATACTAATGATGAGGCCCTGGTACTGGGCGATGGCGGCGCGGCACAAGCGGTAAAATGTGTGCTGGAAAACATGGGTATTGCCTATAAAACCGTTACCCGCAAACCACACCCTGATCATATCCTGTTCAGCGATCTGAAACCGCATGATATCAAAAGGCATAAGATCATTATCAATACCACGCCTGTTGGCACGGCACCTAAGATTGATGAGTGCCCGCCGATACCTTATGAGGCGATAACCGATGAGCATTTGCTGTACGACCTGATCTACAACCCGGAAGAAACCTTGTTTTTAAGAAAAGGCCGCGAGCAGGGCGCCGCCACCAAAAACGGTTACGAAATGCTGGTACTACAAGCCGAAAGATCATGGGAGATATGGAATGCTAAAGATAATCGCGTATGAGATATGCAGGGCTATTGATGGCAGCGCTGTTGTTTTTGGCGGCATGTGGCGGTAATCATGATTATTCGCCAAAGCCGAGGGGATATTTTCGTATCGCTTTTCCTAAAAAAGAATACCAGGATTATAACGTAGGTTGTCCTTATTCTTTCAGTTATCCCAAATACGCGGTTATTGAGCCAGATAAGACCAAGGGTGCCAAGCCATGCTGGATAAATATGCAATTTCCGCAATTTCATGCCACGCTGCATTTAAGCTATCAGCCGGTAACCTCCAAAAAAGTATTTAATGAACTGGTGGAAGATGCCCGCACCTTCGCCTTTAAACATACGGTAAAAGCCACTTCTATTGATGAAGGTGTAATAGGTTATACCGACCGTAAGGTTTATGGTATCTATTATACCATTGATGGCAACGCGGCATCATCGGCACAGTTTTTCCTGACCGACAGTACGAAAAATTACCTGCGCGGCGCCCTCTACTTTAACTCCGAACCCCGCCTGGATTCCATTCAGCCCGTGCTTAATTTTATCAAGCAGGATATAGCTGTGATGATCAAAAGTTTTAAATGGAAACAGTAGGTAGAGGCAAGAGATAAGGATCAAGAGACAAGACAAATTTTTAATAAAAGCGCGTCATTGCGAGGTACGAAGCAATCTCTAAACTATACAGAGCAATAGGCATAACCGACATACTCACGTAGAGATTGCTTCGTACCTCGCAATGACGTATTTTTTTAACCATGAAGGCCTGTCACCCTGAGCTTGTCGAAGGGTCGCGCGCAGAGGCCTACCCACCATGCTTCGACGAGTTCAGCATGACACCCCGGTGTCGGCTAATAACTCAGCAATTTCTCCACCGTTTCCTCCAATCTCGCCTTCGCCAAAAACTGGTCTTCCAGGGCTTTGTTCATGGGGATAGCCGTATCCAGGCTGCCGCAACGCATTATGGGCGCATCCAAGTATTTAAAGCAATGCTCGGCTATATGAGCAGCTATCTCCGCGCCAAAACCGCTGGTGAGGGTATCCTCGTGTAATACGAGGGCTCTCCCTGTTTTCCTCACGCTTTCTTCTACCGCTTCATGATCCCAGGGCAGCAGACTGCGCAGGTCGATAACCTCGAGGGATAGTTCAGGATGTTTTTCGGCATATTCCAAAGCCCAATGTACACCCAGGCCAAAGGTAATAATGCTGGCTTGTGTGCCCTGTTTCACTACATTGGCTTTACCTATTTCTATCAGTACATCGTTATCGGGCACATCACCGCTGATACTGCGGTACAGGTATTTATGTTCAAAATAAATAACCGGGTTAGGGTCGTCAATAGCGGCCAATAACAAGCCCTTGGCATCGGCCGGAAAAGCCGGGTAAACCACTTTAAGTCCGGGAGTTTTGGTGAACCAGGCCTCGTTACTTTGCGAGTGGAAAGGTCCGGCGCCTGTACCTGCACCTGTCGGCATCCGTACCACCATATCAACCGCCTGCGCCCAGCGATAGTGTGTTTTGGCCAGGTTGTTAATGATCTGGTTAAAGCCGCAGGTTACAAAATCGGCAAACTGCATTTCAACAATGGCCTTGTAACCGTTCAGCGCCAGGCCCATGCCTGCTCCCACTATGCCCGATTCGCAAATAGGCGTGTTACGCACACGGGGCTTGCCAAATTCTTCCAAAAAGCCCTGGGTTATCTTAAAAGCGCCACCGTACTCGGCAATATCTTGCCCCATGATCACCAGGTTAGGGTGTTTGCGCATAGCCTGGCGCAAGCCATCGCTTATAGCATCAATATAACGTTTATGGGTTGCAGGTGTAGTTGAGGGCTGGGTTACCGGGAATTGGTAAGGCTGGTACATATCCCGCACTTCGGTTGCTATATCCGGTACAATATCTGCCTCGTTATATACCTTTTCAAATTCTGTTTCAATAAGCGTAGTGATCTCCTTTTTAAAAACCGGGATCCACTCCGGGCGGATCACGCCTTCGTCCAATAAGTATTGCTCAAAATTGGCCACCGGGTCTTTGCCGGCCCACCATTCAAACAAGTTCTGCGGAACGTATTTGGTGCCCGAAGCCTCCTCATGCCCCCGCATCCGGAAGGTCATGCACTCCAGCAATACCGGTCGCGGGTTTTCGCGGATGCTTTCGTTGAGCTCTTTAATGGTATGATAAACTTCCAGTATGTTGTTGCCATCAATGCGGCGGCCTTCTATACCATATCCTACAGCTTTATCAACCAATTTTAAACAATTGTATTGCTCATTTACCGGGGTCGAAAGACCGTAGCCATTGTTCTCGATCAAAAATATAACCGGCAGTTTCCAAACCGATGCGATGTTGAGAGCCTCATGAAAATCTCCTTCGCTGGTTGCACCTTCGCCGGTAAATACCAGGGTCGATCTTTTCCGGTCCGCTAAAACATCGGCCAGGGCAATGCCATCTGCCAGGGCCAGCTGCGGCCCCAGGTGTGATATCATCCCGATGATCTTATATTCCTGCGTGCCGAAATGGAAAGAGCGGTCGCGCCCTTTGGTAAAACCCGAAGGCTTACCCTGCCACTGGGCCATCAATCTGGAAAGGGGGATATCCCGGGTTGTAAAAACACCCAGGTTGCGGTGCATGGGCAATATATATTCGTCACTTTGCATGGCCAGCGTACTGCCTACGGCAATAGCTTCCTGCCCTATTCCCGAAAACCATTTGCCAATGCGGCCCTGGCGTAAAAGGATCAGCATCTTCTCCTCAATGAGGCGCGGCAGCAGCAGTTTTTTGTAAAAAAATGTTAAATTTTCGTTATTCAGGCTTTTACGGTCAAAAATCATACTGTAAAACTACTGAAGTTTTTAAAACTTTGTATGTTTGGTAATCCTATCTAATAACTATGAAACGAAACGGACTTTTACTCCTCACGCTCTTGCTGATCATTGGGTTTGCCGCCAGCTCACAGGATTATTTTTTGCTGCCGGAATCCTTTAACATGAAAAAAGGCGACAAGCTCAGTCTGCACTTGTTAAGCGGTAATGATTTTCAAAAAGACGCCGAATACCGGTATAAAGATGCCAAGTTGACCAAGTTCATGTTGTATGAAGGATCAAAAAAGACCGACCTGACACAGGCCCCCAAAGATACATCGGCCAATGTGCTGAATTACAAGCTGGAGAATAGCGGAATAGCCCTCATCGAGATGGTGAAAAGCGAAAGCATCGAATCGGAAAGAAATAAATTCTTAAAATATTTGGATAATGAAGGCCTGGATAAAATAGCCGAGGATGCCAAAAACAGCAACCAGCAATATTTTGTCGAAAAAACAAACCGGTATTTAAAAACGCTGATAGCGGTTGATAAGCCCAACGGTAAGGATTTTGATAAACCGCTTGGCGAAACATACGAAATAGTGATACAGCAAAACCCATACAAATGCAGCTATGGCGATGATGTGACCGCACAGATATTATTTAAGGGAAAACCTTTAAAGGATGCCGTGGTAATTGTGTACACCAGGACTATAAACGGTAATGTGTTCCCGCAAAAACTGAGTTCTGATGCCAAGGGGCAGATCTATTTTAAACTAAGTCGCGAAGGGGTATATATGATCAGCTCGGTACATGTGGAGACGTCAACAGATAAAAATGCCGATTTTGAAAGCTGGGGCGCCACCTTCACTTTCGCGTTCAAAAACGCGGATAGCGCGCCCAATACCTATAAAGAGTTTGGCTTTGGGGATAAGCACTGAGTTAGATGTGCAGATGTGCAAATTTCAGATATGCAGATGAATTTTTTTAAGAAGAATATTTAAATCATTCGTTAATCCGAAATCCTTTTATCTGCACATCTGAAATTTGCACATCTGCAAATCACAATTTCACATACCCAAACGTAGTCAACTGTTTGCTGCTCCGGTTGGCATCGGTAATAATCAATGCGCCATCACGGTAAAGCGCTATCCCTTCCCAGTTATTTTTTGGTGCCGGGAAGGCTGAGGTTACTTGTTTCCAGTGTTTATCTTTCCGGTTCTTAAGCATCACGATACGGCCGTAGCTGGTGCTTTTCTTTTTCAGATAATCCGGGTTTTGGGTGATATTATCCTTCAGGTCGGGAATGGTTGTTTTTATATTTTCTTCCTGATTTTTAAGCTGGTCGTTATTTAGGTAAGCATCATAGTCGCCATTCCAGAAATAATTGATGCCGTAGATCTTATCCTTTTTGGTGGCCACCATATCCGTTATCCTGAAATAGAGGAACGGTACTTTTACAGATTGTGGAGCCTTCTGAAACGAAGTATCAATCAGATATCCTTTACCACCGCCGGGCATGCCGTTGTACTCATAATAAGCCAGTAGTTTTTTCTCTTTGGGTAGCCAGGTTACACTTTCAAAACCCGCATTGTTAATACGCAAGGGCCTTTTAAGGGTTACGAAATGCTGAGGATCGATGGTAATGGTATTTTGCAGGGTATCCAGTGTGCCTTTGAGTAAAAAACAATAGTCGTAAGTATCATTGGTTTCGATAGACAGATATGCCGTATTGTTGACGATGGTTATCGCCTCAAAACCTTCATAATAAGTTTTTACAGAATCGGGCAATTTATCCAGGTTTTTAACGCGGACAGCCCGGTAAGCGGTTAGGGCGGTGTCTTTACCATCTATCACTCGGCCAACGCTATCGGCCAGCAGGCTGTATAAAAAAAAGTCGCCGTCGAGTTTGGTTTCTTTATGACTGCCATATTGCGGCTCCAGGTAAACCCGGCCGGCGTATAGGGTCATGCCCGAAAATTCTTCATTTACACTGCTGATGTTTGGCGGAAGGGGGATGTTTTTAAATGCAGTTTGACTGTGAACAATGCCTGAGAAAAATAATATGCTGATAAACAGCATGAACGACAAAGGTTTTTTATACATGGATATTCCAATAGCTGATAATACTTTAAAGGTAGCCAAATCGTTCTGTTTCTGTTATAAGAATTTGGTTACAAACGCCGATTATTTCCGAATGCATAGTAATGCCATTGACTTAACGATTAGTAAGTGCACCGGTAGTTGCTAAAGCTCGGTAGAAACCAATAGCAGTGCATTTCGCGTGCCGTAGGTACGCTACATAATCCACTGATACATAAACGCTGTGGTTTCGTACCTACGGCACGGTACTTTTGTGCTTTTGTTTTCTACCGAGCTTTGACCCCGATGGGGTCGGGGCTAACTTCTTAACTCAGCGACATTGATATGCATCTGAAAAGTTATTAAAGCCTCTTTTTATACAATAATTGCTTTAGGCTTTCTGCTTTGAGCTTTAGGCTGACAAAAACCTATATATTTACGGCGAACGACAAAGATTTAACAATTTTTAACATTTAAGCGGGCATTTTTTTTGGCGAAAAAATGTTAAGGTGAGTAAGTTTGCCTACCGAACAAAAAAGAAGCATGGAAGAATTAAAAAGTAATACTGAAAACGTTTCATCAGGCACTGTACCTGGTAGCTTATCGTATTCAACCGATATCAGGGCGCTGAATGAAATGATACAAAGAGAAAGCGCTTTTATCGATATCCTGAAATTGGAGATGGATAAAGTGATCATCGGGCAAAAATATATGGTGGAGCGGTTACTGATCGGTTTGCTGGCCGACGGGCACATCCTTTTGGAAGGTGTTCCGGGATTGGCAAAAACGTTGGCCATCAATACGCTGGCTAAAGCCATACAGGCCGATTACAGCCGGATCCAGTTTACACCCGATCTTTTACCCGCCGATTTGCTGGGTACCATGATATACAACCAGAAAAAAGAAGAGTTCATTGTGCGTAAAGGGCCGCTGTTCTCCAACTTTATCCTGGCCGATGAGATCAACCGTGCGCCTGCCAAAGTGCAAAGCGCGCTGCTGGAAGCGATGCAGGAACGCCAGGTAACCATTGGCGATAATACCTTCCCGCTACCAAACCCTTTCCTGGTACTGGCTACCCAGAACCCGATTGAGCAGGAAGGTACCTACCCGCTGCCCGAAGCACAGGTTGACCGTTTTATGCTGAAGGTAGTGATCAACTATCCGGATAAGGAAGAAGAGAAACGCATCATCCGCGCCAATATATTACCGGGCGGTATGCCGAAACCATCGCCTGTCATCAAACCGGAGGAAATTGTACGCGCCCGTAAAATTGTAAGGGAAGTGTACATGGACGAGAAGATAGAGCAATACATTATTGATATTGTTTTCGCTACCCGTTACCCGGAGCAGGCCAAACTGGCGCACTATAAAAACCTGATCACCTTTGGCGCATCGCCAAGGGCGAGTATCAACCTGGCGCTGGCTGCAAAGGCCTATGCGTTCATCAAACGCAGGGGTTATGTGATCCCCGAGGATGTGCGTGCCATCTGCCATGATGTACTGCGTCACCGTATAGGTTTAAGCTATGAGGCCGAGGCGGAGAACATCACCTCAGAAAATATTATTACAGGGATATTGAACGTGGTAGAAGTACCGTAGGCCTCACCCCGGCCCTCTCCAAAGGAGAGGGAGTAAAACAAATGATTAAAAGAATTAAAAATAAAAATGCAAATCAAAAGTCCTCTCCTTTGGAGAGGATTTAGGTGAGGCTCTTATGGCTAAGGATACCAAAGAACTGCTAAAAAAAGTAAGGAAGATCGAGATCAAGACCCGAGGGTTGAGCAATCACCTGTTTTCGGGCGAGTATCATTCGGCTTTCAAGGGCCGTGGTATGGCTTTTAGCGAAGTGCGCGAATACCAGTTGGGCGACGAGATCCGCACCATCGACTGGAACGTGACCGCCCGTTTTAACCATCCTTACGTAAAGGTTTTTGATGAGGAACGCGAGCTTACTTTTATGCTGCTGGTTGATGTGAGCGGCTCCGAAAACTTTGGAACGCAAAATCAGCAAAAGCAGGATATCGCGACCGAGCTTTGCGCGGTACTGGCATTTTCGGCTATACAGAACAATGATAAGGTGGGCGTGCTGTTTTTTAGTGATAAGATCGAAAAGTTTATCCCGCCCAAAAAAGGCCGCAGCCATATCCTGATGATCATCCGCGAGCTGATCGATTTTAAGCCCGAAAGCAAGGGCACCAACGTTGCTGAGGCCTTAAAATTCTTTACCCGGGCCATCAAGAAAAAGTGTACCGCTTTTATTATTTCCGATTTTATAAGTCCGGCTTTTGAGGATGAATTAAAGATCGCCAATAAAAAGCATGACCTGATCGCCCTGCGTCTTTATGATAAACATGAAGAAGAGTTCCCTAACCTGGGCCTCATCCCGATGAAGGATGAAGAGACCGGTGAACTGCTATGGGTTAACACCTCTGATGAGGCTGTACGCACCGCTTTTAAAGCCGAAGGGTTAAGAAGGAACGGTCAGCTAAGGGAAACCTTTAGCCGCTCGGGTGTTGATTTTACCAGCATTGGTACCCATGAATCATACGTTAAACCACTGATGACATTATTTAAAAAGCGGGAAGGCAAAAGATGATAAAGTGCTTTATTAAACACCTGCTACTGTTAACTATACTGCTTACCGGACTTGCTTACCAAAGCAGTGCGCAAACCGCGGAAGTTGACGCCAGGCTCGACCGTAAGGCTATTAAAATAGGTGAACAAACTCAGCTGCACATCACTGCGCGTGTACACATAAAGGACAAGGACAAGGTTGAATTCCCGGTACTGGCAGACAGTATCGCCAATAAAATTTTGATCGTAGGAGGTAAAGCGGATACTGTAGTTGATAAAAATGACGCCAGTATCGAAACCATCGGGCACCATTATTTGATCACTGCATTTGACAGTGGTGAATATGTGATCCCGGCATACGCGTTCCATACCGAGGGTGCTGAGATTAAAACCGCACCGTTGAAGCTGATAGTAGCCACTGTTGCGGTAGATACCACCAAAGCCGCTTATGATATTAAACAGCCGCTGGTTGTTCAATATACTTTTTTAGACTGGCTGATGGATAACCTGGTGCTGGTGCTCAGTATAGAAGCGGCCATCATAATCGGCGGGGTACTCTTTTTGATTTTTTACCTGAGGAGTAAGAATAAAAAGAAGGTGGTTGTTGAAGAGCCAAAACCGCTTGTGCCTATTCATGTGTTAGCATTGCAAAAACTAACCGAACTGCGTAACCGAAAACTATGGCAGCAGGAGCAAGCCAAACAGTACCATACCGAGCTTACCGATATTATACGTGATTACCTGGAAAGCCGTTATGTGATCAAAGCGCATGAGCAAACCTCCGACGAGATCTTTGCCAGTCTGCGGTACATGGATATCACTGAAGAGAACCGCAATGCGCTGCGCCAGGTACTGATACTGGCCGATTTGGTGAAATTTGCGAAAGAGAAACCATTGCCGCAGGATAATGAGCAAAGCATGGATAATGCCGTTGCCTTTGTGAACAGAACGCAGCAAGCCATTCAATTACCCATTGAAAAGCAAGAGGATAACAAATGAGCTGGTTTAAAGGAATAGAATTTGCCCATCCGGGATTTTTCTGGTTGTTTATCATCATACCATTAATGGTGGCCTGGTACGTTTGGAAACAGCGCCAGTTGCAGGGCACGCTGGGTGTGCCTACCTTGAAGAGCTTTGCCATTAAAAAAAGCAATACAGCCCGTTTCAGACACGTGGGGATCGTGATACGGTCATTGGCCATAGCTGCCCTGATCGTGGCGCTGGCAAGGCCGCAGTCGTCATTAAGCTGGCAAAACAGTACTACCGAGGGTATCGACATTATGATAGCCTCCGATATTTCGGGTAGTATGCTGGCCGAGGATTTTAAACCCAACCGCCTGGAAGCCGGTAAAAATATCGCTATTGATTTTATCAAGAACCGGCCCGATGATCGTATTGGCCTGGTGATCTTCAGCGGTGAAAGTTTTACACAGTGCCCGCTCACGATTGACCATGATGTACTGATCAACGTATTCTCCGAAATCAAAAACGGGATGATAGAGGACGGAACCGCCATAGGTATGGGTCTGGCTACGGCCGTAAACCGTTTAAGAACCAGCACCGCCAAAAGCAAAGTGATCATTTTGCTTACCGATGGTTCAAACAACTCCGGTTCCATTCCGCCTATTACCGCTGCCGAGATAGCCAAACAGTTTGGCGTAAGGGTTTATACCGTAGGTTTGGGTACCAATGGCTATGCGCCTTACCCGGTGCCCACACCAATGGGGGTGCAATATCAGCGCATGAAGGTTGATATTGACGAAGGCACGCTATCAAAAATTGCCAACATTACCGGGGGCAAGTATTTCAGGGCTACTGACAATGAAACATTGAAGCAGATATACATACAGATTGATAAGCTGGAGAAAGCTAAGATTGATGTAACCCAGTTTCGCAGAAAAACAGAAATGTTTATGCCCTGGGCCATCATAGCGCTGGTATTATTATCGCTTGAATTTTTATTAAAAAATACCCTGTTTAAAGGAGCTTTAACATGATTTTCAGTATCAAGTAGTTAGTATCAAGTATCAAGATGCCTCGCCTTCTTGATGTTGTTAAAAGGAAGAAAGTCCTGATACTTGATACTAACTACTTGATACCAAATAATAAAATAAGATGCTACGTTTTGCACATACAGATATTTTATGGGGACTGCTGGTTATTCCGGTATTTGTCCTGCTGTTTATTCTGGTAAGCCGCTGGAAACGGAAAGCCATTGCCTCATTGGGCGATAAAAAGGTGGTACGCCTCATGATGCCGCAGGTTTCGTTTTCGAGGCCATGGCTCAAGTTTATCTTTTTTGTGGTGGCCTATGCCTTTTTGATCATCGGCATGGCCGATCCGCAGCTGGGTTCAAAAACAGAAGAAGTAAAACGCAAAGGCGCCGACCTGATGATATTGCTCGATGTATCCAATAGTATGCTGGCACGTGACCTGGCACCAAACCGCCTGGAAAATGCCAAACGGGCTATTTCGCAACTGGTGGACAGGATGCATGATGACCGTATCGGTCTGATTGTTTTTGCCGGCCAGGCCTACGTACAATTGCCCATGACCACCGATTACTCGGCAGCTAAGCTGTTTTTAAATACCGTAAGCACGGGCATGGTGCCTACACAAGGTACGGCTATAGGCGCGGCTATTGACCTGGGTGTAAAATCATTTGATTTTAAGAACGGAACGGGTAAAGCCATAGTCCTGATAACCGATGCCGAAAATCATGAGGATAACGCCATGGAAGCCGCATCATCGGCCAAAAGTAAAGGTGTAATGGTGAATGTTATAGGCGTAGGTTCGGCAGAGGGCGCTTCTATCCCACTTTACCCAGACGAGGCTAACAGCACTTTTCGTACCGACGAAAGCGGTAATAAGATCATCACCAAACTCAATGAAGAAATGGGGAAGGATATAGCGGCTGCCGGTGGTGGTATTTATGTAAGGGCCAACAACTCCAACAGCGGTTTAAGCATTGTGATGGATCAGGTAGCTAAAGTTCAGCGTAAAGAATATGATAACAAATCATTCAAGGATTTTGAAGACCGCTTTCAGTTTTTCCTGGCCATAACGCTGGCTTTATTAGTGGCGGAGTTTTTTATATCTAACCGTAAAAACATGCGGTTAAGCGGGTTAAAATTATTTGAAGTAAAAAAGTCATGAAGCAATATATCATCGTAGTCATATTGGTACTGCAGGCTTCTATCCTTTTTGCCCAGCAGGAAAAAAAGTATATCAGAAAGGGTAACCAATTGTACCAGCAGCAAAATTATAAGGATGCCGAAAATAATTACCGGGCATCGGTTGGTAAAAAAGGTAAAACCGTTGCAGGTAACTTTAACCTGGGCGATGCCTTGTATAAGCAGAATAAATATGCCGACGCAGGGCAGCAGTTTACCAAAATAGCGGCATCAACCAAGAATAAAGACGTTTTGGCCAAAGCCTATCATAATTTGGGTAATTCCATGCTGCAGTCAAAAAAACTGGAAGAAAGCGTAACAGCTTATAAGAAATCATTGTTGAACAACCCCGATGATGAGGAAACCCGCTATAACCTGGCCTATGCGCAGGAGAAGCTGAAGCAAAAACAAAATAAGGATAAGAACAAAGACAAGAATAAAGATAAGAACAAGGATAACAAAGACAATAAAGATAAGGATAAGAAGGATCAGGACAAAAAGAACGACGATAAGAACAAGGACAATAAAGACAATAAGGATAATAAAGACGGCAAGGATAAAAACGACCCGAACAAAAACAACGGTGACCAGCAGCCCAACCCTAACAATGTATCAAAAGACGATGCGGAACGGATGCTGGAAGCCCTGAACAACGACGAAAAACAAACGCAGGATAAGCTTAAAAATAAAAAGCAAAAAGGCGTTAAAATGCATATAGAAAAAGAATGGTAGTGCTTTTGAGTCTTAAGTCTGCGCTGTTCGAAGTCTCTGACTTCGGACGACTATGTTCGTAGTCTTCAGACTACAGATTTTGATTATGTAGTTGCAAACTACAGGCATAATGGTCCGAAGTCGGAGACTTCGGACAGCACGTTTTATAAATTACTTGGAACTACAGACTTAAGACTCCGGACTTAAGACTCATGACTTGAAAGAATGAAAAAAAAATACTGCATATTGTTATTATTTCTGCTGAGTACAAGCCTGCTTTTTGCTGCCGATATTCATTTTACAGCTTCGGCAAGTAAAACAGAAGTAAGTACAACCGAGCAGTTTGAAGTAACTTTTACCATCAATAATAGCGGCGACCGTTTTACGCCTCCTTCGTTTACCGGTTTCCTGGTAGTGTCGGGGCCTAACGTGTCTACCAGTATGGAAGTTATCAATGGTAACGCTTCCTCGAGCATGGCTTATAGTTATGTGCTGGTTGCGGTAAAGGAGGGCACTTATACCATTGGGCCGGCAACTATTTTTTCGGGAGGACGGCAGCTGAACACGAAACCCATGAGGATAAAAGTGGTGAAGGGAAGCGCGTCTCAACAAAATAATGCTGCCGCAGCCGCTGCTGCCGCTCAATCGCAAAATGGGCCGGATAACCGGGTTACGTTGAAAAGACCTGGTACGGATATTAATAAATCATTATTCATCAGGGCCGATGTCGACAAAAGCAACGTGTACCTGGGCGAGCAGATCACTTTAACGTACAAATTGTATACGCGGGTAGCTATAGTGGGCAGCGAACCGGATAAACTTCCGGATCTGAACGGGTTTTTTAGCCAGGATATCAAAAATCCAAATCAGAGCCCAAATTGGCATGTGGAAACTTACAAAGGCGTAAAATTCAACGTGGCCGATATGAAAAAGAATATCCTGTTCCCTGAGCATACCGGTACGATCAGCATTGACCCCATATCCATGCTGTTTGTGATACGGGAAGCGGCCAAAGCCAGTGACGATGATATGTTCGGGCAGTTTTTTGGCACTTATAATGATGTTAAATACAAAATTAAAAGCACGCCCACCATTATTCATGTAAAACCATTACCACCAGGAAAACCGGATGGCTTTGGCGGCGCGGTGGGTAAATTCGCTATCAGTACCTCTTTAGATAAAAAAGAGATCAAGGCTAATGAGCCGATCAACTATACTATTAAAATTTCGGGAACCGGGAACCTGAAATTGTTAAAGCCTTTAAGCCCTGTGTTTCCTGCCGATTTTGAGAAATACGATCCAAAGACGGAGGATACCATTGCTGAAAAAGAAAGCGGCGAAACGGGCACCCGTCTTTATAGTTACCTGCTGATACCCCGGCACGAGGGCGATTTTGCAATCGATCCGATTAAGTTTTCGTACTTTAACCCGGCTACCGGCAAATATGTATCGTTACCAACCCAGGGCTTCAAAGTAAAAGTGAACAAGGGAACCATGGAAAATAACGTGACCGCATTCTCCGGTGCCGATAAGCAGGATGTAAAATTGCTGAACAAGGATATCCGTTATATTAAAACCAGTGGCGATATCACCAAAAACGGCGAAGGTTTTTATGACTCGGGCTTGTACTACGGTTTACTGGCTTTTGGTCCGCTGTTGTTTTTAGGCGCCTTGATATACGGTAAATGGTACGAAAAGAATAACAGCGATATTGTTGAGGTAAAAAGAAGGAAAGCAGGTAGAATAGCAGCCAAACACCTGGCCAGTGCGCAGGCGCAGTTAACGGCCAAAAACTCCAAAGCTTTTTATGAAAACGTGTTCAGGGGCTTGTACGGTTATTTAAGCGACAAGCTCAATATTGCTGCGGCCGATCTGAACCGTGAAAAAATTGCTTCGGAACTGAAAGCGCGGTCGCTGGATGAAGGACTGATCAATGAACTGCTGGATACGCTTGACCTGTGCGATATGGCACGTTATGCACCGGTATCGGGTATATCAGAGCAACAGATGTTTGACAAAGCAAAAAACATGATCAATGACATTGAAGATAAATTATAAATGTGCAGATGTGCGGATATGCGAATGATTATGATTTTCAAATCTAAAGAGGGTGTCATGCTGAGCCCGTCGAAGCATGGTGGGTGGGCCTTTGCGCGCGCCCTTCGACAAGCTCAGGATGACAGGCCCAATAGTTTAAAGTGTTATAAATCACTAATTCAATAATTAACCCTGATGAGGCGTATCATATATATATTGTTGCTTATCATATCGCCGCTATTGGCTTTCAGCGATGATGCTACATCGGCGCTGTTTAAAAAAGGTAATGCCGAATATGCCAAAGCCCAATATCCGGCGGCCATAGCCTCCTACCAGAAACTGGTTGATGGCGGTTACCGCTCGGTAGCGGTTTACTTTAATTTGGGTAATGCCTATTACAAAAACAACGATATACCATCGGCATTGCTGTATTACGAAAAGGCGCACAAGCTTTCGCCAGGCGACGAGGATATCCGTATCAATATCCAGCTGGCCAACTTAAAAACTACCGATAAGCTGGAAGCAACCCCCGAGTTTTTTATCACCAAATGGTGGCATGGCTTTATCCTGGCCTGTTCCTTAGGTACCCTGGCTGTGCTGAGTGTACTGTTGATACTGGCAGGTTCGGGGTTATTGATCCTTTATCGCTTTACCTCATCGGTAACCATTAAAAAAGTCTCCTTTTACTCGGCTATTGCGCTGGTGTTTTTGGGATTGTTTTGCATTTTTATAGCCGGAAGACAGGCGGATTATTTCGACAGCCATCACGAGGCCATTGTTTTCAGCGGTTCGGTAACCATCAAAAGTGAACCTGCTTTAAAATCGAAAGACCTGTTTGTACTACACGACGGCACCAAGGTAGATATCCTGGAGCATAGTAACGATTGGGTAAAGATCAGGCTATCCAACGGCAACGAAGGCTGGATAAGTGCTACGGATGTAAGGGAGATATAGTTAGAGTATGACGAGGTAGGTATGCGCACTTCAACTCGGTGCGTCATTGCGAGGCACGAAGCAATCTCTATGCTATACAGGGCGGAGAAGTCTATCGTAGAGCGCTCAATTGCCGCTAAGGCTGTTACTTTGTCTTGATACAAAGTAACCAAAAATCAAGTCATCAGAAATGCTTCTTTGCCGCACGAGGCTTTTACCCCGCAAATCAGTCAGAACCACGGGCTGCAATTATTTTGCCCCACTTCGTTCGCCCGATTCCCAACGCTTCAGCAAAAACTTGCTATGCCCCTGCAACCGCACAGGCCAGCATTGTTCTGCCTAATTTCGCCCGAAGCTTATCTGCTGACGGGGAAGAAAAATATTTTTATTATTTTACGTGGAGATACAGAACCCCTTTATTGAAGATTGTAAGAAAATTGTAGCTTTAAAACTAATTCGAACAAACCGTCACTGATGATTTAAATGTTCGAATTAATATGCCGTAATATGTCACAACTAAACGAACTACAATTAGAGGCGTTTTTGAAATTTAAAAATCGCGATAAATTTTCAATAGCATCCTGGAATGAAAGAGGGCTAAACCCATCAAGTGATGAAATGAGTGTTGTTTTAAATGGCGTATTTAACTCATGTGCGAGCCAGTTAATGGATGCTATTAATAATAATGCATCAAAAAAGCAGTTGCAAGAAATTTTAAAATCTAATTTATTGTTACTAAACAAAAGGGATTATGATACCGAAGAACGTGAATTCATTTGCAGTCTTTTTGGAGAACTATCTGAAAATATCAACATTGATTTTAGCGATAAATTAAACAAATGGCTATATGGATCTTTATTGACAACTCTTTCTAAAATTCGAAATATCTTTCAGCCAACTAAACTTATTGATACATTAATCCAGCCTTGCGGTAGCTGCGGTACAGAACTTGAATCTTATATAATAAAAGCAGACGCGGGGATTCCGGAAACAGATTGGTTAATCGTAAAATGTAATAATTGTGGTGAATTTAACTTAATATCTATTGGAGCGGGAGTGAAAGAATTAAAATTTGGAAATTATCAATGGATTGAAAATGTAAGAATGGCGGAATTTACTTATGAGCAAGCTATCATACGGGTTAATCAGTTGAAATTCAAGAAAAATAAATTTTGAGCCACTTTGGTTTAAAGTTTAAATGAACACCGAAAACAATTCGTTATTCGACTATGGTCCATGGTCTATCAACCATTCACTATAAACAGCAAACGTTTTTCTCACCCACTTCCTGCAAATTCAGCACATCTTCTTTAGTACCGGTAAACGGTCCTGATGATTCTATTTTAAAGCTGGCCATGGCGGCTGCAAATTCGCCTGCTTCCTGGAACGAAGCGCCTTTTGTGCGCTGGTATAAGTATCCGGCCATATAGGTATCGCCGCAACCGGTAGCATCAACAACAGCTGTAGGGATATAGGCAGGCACATTGTAAAAAAGACCATCGGCATAAATTACGGAGCCCATGCTGCCCAGGGTGATCACTACCTCTTTCACGCCCCAGTCGGCTAGTACTAAGGCGCCTTTTTTAATATCTGTCAATCTGGTCAAGGCTTCCAGTTCGTGCTCGTTCACCTTTAAAATATCGATGTATTGCAGGGCTTCTTTTTTGGCAGGCCAGTCAACGGGGATCACGTTTTTATCTTCCACCTTGCGTAAATAACCTTGTGCATCCAACGATACCCTGCCGCGGCTGCTTAGCTCTTTGATGAGGCTAACCGGGATATCATCGGCCAATAAGGGACCTAAGTGAAAGATCTGGGCGTCGATGCCTTGTAGTTGTTCAACAGTAAAAGGATCGGCTTTCTGGAGCACGCGTTGGGTACGGTGGTCCTGGTTGCCCGAGTAAATATTTTCGAAATATACGGTATGGGCGCAGGTAGATACATGAACCTCGGTACCCTTGGCGCGTAAAGCTTCAACCGTTGGCATTTCGTTTTCGGCAAGCGAGGTGACCAAGGTATAGCTCACATCCATATTCCGGATGGCGCTTGAAAAGTAAAAAGATGTGCCACCAGCCATGTGTTTAACCGCCTGTGGTGTCACCACTTTATCCAAAGTAATATGCCCTATGCAACAGATATCGTACATGTAATTCCCCTTTTATAAAAAATTGCCCATGATGTTTTATATCCGGAGCAAACCGCAAAGGTAGATAATAAGATGGTTTTTAAATGTATAATGCTGGTTACATGCAAAAAAATGACATATAGTGGGTAGTTTTAGAATGGACCTTTAGCTGTTTAACTGGCGAATGAACCTTAACCTGCCATGGGTGTAATGTTCCCGGGTGTCAGCACATAATAGGTGAAAGTCAACATTTTACGGATCGGTTATTTTCGTCACCATCGAAAATTAGGTTGATCCCGGCTTTTTTCAATACCTTTAAATTTAACCTTAAAAGCCTATAAAATGAAAACAAAAGCTATTTTAATGCTCCTGTTTTTGGGCCTTTCTGTAAGTTGCCTGCAAGCTCAAACTACAGATGCGCCCAAAGTAAAAAAAGGAATGATCAAAGTAACCGTTCTTTATCCCAATGGTGAAGGAAAAACCTTTGACATGGACTACTACACCAAGAACCACATGCCCCTGATGGCGAAATTCTTTAATCTCAAAATTTACGCTATTGATAAAGGCATATCAAGCGGGACGCCTGGCACACCGGTTCCGTTCCTGGCCATTGGGTATTTGTATTTCGATAAGCTTTCTGACTACGAAACCGCCCTTGCAAAACATTTGGACGAAATCAGGGCTGATTTTCCGAAGTACACTAATATCACGCCACTTATCCAGATCAGCGAGGTGGTGCAATAGCGCCCGGATAGTAGTAAGGTTGGCGGATTAATTCCAAAAACTTATTCATAGATTTAAGCCACCTAAACAGTGGCTTTTTTTATTACCCATCATGGCTTTAATAATTATTTTAATAGGAACCTACATCATTTATTTAATAAACAGGAAAAAATTTATAGGTAAAACCAATGCGCAAAAAGTAGCAAAATTGGGTGTTTATGCTTTAGGGATGATTATAGGCATGTTTATCTTTTTTGAGATATTGCACATCATAAAATACCATTCATTTAATTAAATTCAAACGGAGACACTACCGCCTGGTCTGGATATTGCGTATATTTGTATATATAAACAGCCCGGTTTTCCGCTCAAAAAGGAAAACCGGGCTGTTCTGTTAAGAAGAAATCGAGCCCAAAAATCGACTGTTTTATAGATAGTTATTTGAATATCAGCAATTTGATACTTTTTAAACCGTGTTAAAATTTGTTAAAAAGTGTTAAAATCGATGGTTTTGAATGAATTTTGAGCAGTTTTCGATGCGTTTTAGCCCTGTTTTTAGTTAAAAAAGTGTTAAAATAAAGCTTTAAAAAGTTTTTAGGTAACCAAAGAGTTTCTTAAAGGATAGTCACCAAAGTGATCCCGCTCATCATAATCATCAGGGCATCCTCCACAATAGTAACGGTGCTCATAGGCAGGTTAAAAACCGCACCGAGACAGGCACACTGAATTTTGCGTTTGTTCAGCACACTTTGCAGCACACCGACCAAACTTACCGTCATCACCACAAAGGTGATCGCATTTACCGCAAAAGGCTGAATACCCAGCGCGAAAGCCAGGCCTAATCCCAGCTCAACAAAAGCATATATATAGCCCCATGCCCTAAAGTGTTTGGCTACAATGTCATACATCGAGTAGCTATCGGCAAAGCCCTGCAGGTTAAGCAGTTTAAAAAAAGAGAAAGTGAGGAAAAAGCCGCTCATAAATATGCGCATGGCGGTCATGGTCATAAACCCATGCTCCATATACCCTGCTATAATAGCTATGGTTAAAATATAGCCGAAAATGAGCAATATGGGTTTATAGGTAGCCAGCCAGGTACGGTTTTCAGTATCCTCCATCTCCATGCTCATGGTGTGGGTATGCTGTGCTTCGCTAAGCTGATATTTGGGATAGTCTTTTAAGGCATCCTGCAGTACCGTGGTTGGGATATGCTGCGCCGTGGTGATATCGGCAGCACCTTCGGCAAGGGAGATATCTACCTTTTGTACATCCTTTACTTGCGAAAGCAAGGTTTCAACTTTATGCTGACAACCGCTGCAGGTCATGCCGGATATTTGATAAGTATGTGTCATGATTTGTAAGATTAAATTGATAACACAAATTTACTCACAGCACAGCCGGCAGGCCTTACAGAATTATGGATGGTTGTTATAAGATTTTTATCGGGAAAGAGGTCGTTTAGACATCGTCGATGTTTTTGCGGCCATGCTTTTGTAGGCTCTTAAATTGCGATGGCGTCATCCCGGTTACCTGTTTAAATTGGGCCGAAAGATGCGCCACGCTGCTGTAACCTAACTGATAAGAGATCTCTGACAGGCTCAACTCATTATAGATGAGGAGTTCTTTGACCTTTTCAATTTTTTGGGCGATGTAATATTTTTCTATCGTAGTGCCCTCTACTGATGAAAACAGATTGCTCAGGTAGCTGTAGTCATGGTGCAAATGATCGGCCAATATGGCCGAAAGTTTTAGTGGGTTAGAGGTATCGGTATAGTGCACCAGCTTAATGATCTCTGTTTTTATTTGCTCTATCAGTCGGCTTTTCTGGTTATCTATCAGTTCAAAACCCAGGGATGTGAGGGATCTTTCCAGTTCTTTAAGCTGTTGTGCTTCCGGGCCTTTTTTTAACGTTACTTCGCCAAGTTCCACGTTTAAAGGCTCCAGGCCAACTTTTTCCAGTTCGGTTTGTACCGCCATTTTGCAGCGGTTACATACCATGTTTTTGATGTACAGTTTCACAGGATCATTCATGTTTTGTAAAGCTATACATAAATTTAGGGTACAACAAAGCCCCTGCATGGGCAGGGGCTTTGTTTACAGAAAGGTGATACAGGCCGGCCACGCATTCCCCCCCTTACCGATCCTGTATCCCTGGTTCTGTATTATTTTATTGATCGTCGTCGGCTGCCAAAACCTTATTGTTAGGGCTCAATAGCTTGGCGCTTTCAGCCAGTTTAATGAACTCTGCACGGTAACCTTCGCTGTCGTCACCTTTGGCGGCACGGGCCATTTTGATGGCCTGGCCGTAGGTGGAATTTTGTTTGAATTGCGAATCGCGCAGCAACATGCCAAACTCAGCTACAGCAGCCGCAAACCTAAAATCGGTTGATGTGGAATTTAGGGCTACCGGCTTGTCATACACCTCCACATGGCTCATTTTACTTACTGATGAGGTAGGTTGTTTGTACCGGAACTTGATGGTCAGCATCTCATCAGATGTGCTGGAATACGGTACAGGTTTAGGTTTTTGATATTTAAGCGGATCAACGCTGCCCGAATAATCATCTTTAACACCGGCGGGTACTATCTCATAAAAAGCCGTTACAGTATGGCCAGAGCCCATATCACCGGCATCTTTTTTATCATTGTTAAAATCCTCCTTGTTCAGGGCGCGGTTTTCGTAACCCAGCAAACGGTAAGCCTGTACTTTGCCCGGGTTAAATTCTACCTGTAGCTTTACGTCTTTTGCAATGGTGAACAGGGTGCCGCCAAACTCGCTGATGAGTGTTTTGCGGGCCTCGGTAATATTATCAATGTAGGCATAGTTACCATTGCCTTTATCGGCCAGGGTTTCCATTTTGCTGTCTTTATAGTTGCCCATGCCAAAACCCAAAACAGATAGGGATATGCCGCTTTCACGTTCTTTCTCAATCAGTTTTTCCATATCGTCGTCACTGGATACGCCTACGTTAAAATCGCCGTCGGTAGCCAGCATTACCCGGTTATTGCCGCCTTTCATAAAGTTTTCCATAGCGATTTTGTAAGCCAGCTTAATACCCGCGCCACCGGCTGTTGAGCCGCCAGCCTGTAAGTTATCAATGGCATTGTTAATGGTGGTCTTTTTATCGCCTGATGTTGCAGGTAATACCACGCCCGCGGCACCCGCATATACTACAATGGCTACCCTGTCTTGTGGGCGCAATTGGTTAACCAGCATTTTTAAGGACGATTGTACCAGCGGTAATTTGTTAGGTTCATACATCGACCCGGAAACGTCAATTAAAAATACCAGGTTGGAGGCTGGTAGTTTATCATTAGCAATGGTTTTGGCCTTTAAGCCGATACGTAACAAGCGGTGATTACTGTTCCACGGTGCGGCAGATAGTTCGGTATGTATGGCAACCGGTTCATTATTAATTGGGCCAGCAATATTGTAATGAAAGTAATTGATCATTTCCTCAATCCGTACCGCATCGGCCGGTGGCAGTTGACCATTGTTAATAAAACGCCTTACATTGCTGTACGATGCCGCGTCAACATCGACAGAAAAGGTAGATAATGGCTCGCTTTCAACGGTTTTAAACCCATTTTCGTTAATGCCTTTATAGCTTTCAGTGTTCTCCGGCGGTGAGGGCATCATTTGTATTGGGCTCATCTGGACAGATTTGTTGTAATGCCTTACGTTTTTGCTGACGGCCACCCCAGCTACTGGTGCAGAATACATTTTATCGGCGACAGCTGAATTGACAGTAGCAACTGCGTTAGTTACATTGCTTTTGTATTGTGTGGGGTAACCTACTACCTCCACTTCATTAAGTAGCTGGTTAGATGCTTTCAGGTGAACATTCAACGTATTGCTTTTGCCAATCTTTATGGTTTGCGATTCAAAACCTACAAAGCTGAAAGTAAGATTGCTTTTGCCTTCGGGTACATCAATAGTATAATGGCCTTTGATATCGGTCTGTGTACCTCGATTGACGCCGGTGATGATTACCTGTGCACCGGGCAGCACCTGGTTGTTATCATCATAAACCGTTCCGCTGATGTGGCGGTTGGTGGCAGGCTTAAACCCGGTTAAGCCCGCGAATATTAAAATGAATAGTAGCTGTTTCATTTGATAATTATTGATTTACTGATTTAGTGAATTAGTGATTTTTATACCTACAGAACCTCATCTGCATATTTGCACATCTGAAATCTGCACATTTGCTTTCATTTTAATAAGGATGTTACAGCAGCTTAATTTCCATAAACGATATAAAAAATTTATTTTGGCACTGTTTAATGACCAATTTTATCAAACCAAATAAACTAAGCTCATCAACTGACGCCGAACTGTTAGCTGTTTACCGTGATAACGGTGATATTGCTGTTTTAGGGCAGCTGTATGAAAGGTATATGCCTTTGGTTTATGGTGTTTGCCTAAAATACCTTAAGGATGAAGAACAGGCTAAGGATGCCGTAATGGGGATATTTGAGGAACTGGTTATTAAAGTAAAACAACATGACATCAGCATATTCAGGAGTTGGTTGTATGTATTGGGGCGCAATTATTGCTTGATGCAGTTAAGGGCCGGTAAAAAATTAGAAGTAGTTGCTTTGGACGAGGTTATGGAATTTACCCCGCTTTTGCATCCTGATGATAATAACCGTGAAGAAGCTTATAAAGCTTTGGAGCGTTGTATTGATAAACTAACCGGGGCGCAGCAGCAAAGCATCGATCTTTTTTACTTAAAAGAGAAGTGTTATAAAGAGGTGGCTGATATAACCGGGTTTAGTTTAAATGAAGTGAAAAGTTATATACAAAATGGCAAAAGGAATTTGAAAATTTGCCTGGAGAAGAACAGTGAACAATAAAAAAGCCGACATATCGCAGATCAGGAAGTACCTTAACGGGGAGCTTAATGCTACGGCCATGCACCAATTGGAGCGCGAAGCACTTGACGATCCATTTTTGATGGATGCCCTGGAAGGTTATGAAGCTACCTCGAAAGATCAGCAGGGGAACTTGCAGGAACTGGCAGATCGCCTGCAGGAACGTACCGCCGAAAAAAGAGGCCGGGTTATTTCATGGAAAATATGGTCGATAGCAGCATCGGTTTTAGTGATATTAACTATTGGTGGATTATGGCTCAAAAACTCATCTCCTGCACCCGAAAAAGCAAGAGTGGCCGATGTGGTGCAACAAACCAAGGCCGACAAGACACAAGCTGTACCACTTAAAGATACCGTAGCGGCGCCAAATCAACCTGCCACTCATCCTGAAGCATTGGTGACCCAAAGTATAAAACCAGCGCCTGTAGTGAAAGAGGCTATTAAGCAGCCTGTTGCCCAACCCAATGATAAGGCCGTTTATCAACAGGAAATATCTGCTACGGATAATAAACAAGCTGCAACACCTTCTGCGACTGATTATGCATCTAAGCAACCGGCCCCTATAGTTTTGCGGGAGGTTAAAACTCAGGCCAATAAAACCGATAATACCCAGCAGTTAAGTGAGACGGTGGTAATGGGCTATACTTCGCAAAGTAAAAAGGATAGCCTGGATAATGTGATAGCTCTGAGAAGATCAAAGACACCAAAAGTCTTTGGTTCATCCGCGTTGCCCGGAAAGGTGGATGGCTTAACTGTGATCCCGGCAGATTCAAAATCACAAGCCGAAGCCAGCCGGATAACAGGCATTATTATTTCAAAGGGTGATGGTTCGCCGGTTATCGGGGCCGCCATACGTATCAAAGGAACCAATAAATCAACCGTAACAGATACCAATGGTAAATTTGCCTTGTCGGCCTCGCCTGTTGCTAACGAAACGCTGGATATTGCATCCATAGGTTATGAGCGCAAACAAATAAGCGCGAAAGTAGGAGATAGTTTGAGGGTTGAGCTTAAGGATGCTTCCAACTCGCTTAACGAGGTTGTGGTAACTAAAAAAGATGGTGACCCAACTGAACCAATACAGCAAAATGCAAAACCAGAAACCGGCTGGAGCAGCTTTAAAAAATACTTGCAAACCAATGCGACTTTACCCGATGGTACCACCGGCAATGTAAATATAAGTTTCACCGTAGGCGCCGACGGATCATTAAGTGATTTTAAGGTCAAAAAAAGCCTGAACGCTGTAGCTGATCAAAAAGCTATCGACCTGATCAAAAATGGCCCTTCATGGATCGGGAATAATAACCACAAAGCCGAAACGGTTACTGTAAAGGTGAAATTCCAGACGCAGAAATAGGAAACAAAAAAAGCGATGGGTTTTTCCATCGCTCCTTCGTTTATAATAATGCTGCTTATCGGGCTTTTACTTCTTATTCTTATCAGCAAAAGAAAATATCTTTTGCAGTAGTGGTGTGGTGCGGGCACCTAAATTGGAACGAATGTTCAGTTCTTCCTTAGCTATTTCAACAAATAAACCCGAGATAGCTTTTTGGGTAGCATAATCACTGATATCCGGGTTCAATTTTTTTACAAAAGGGACTTTATTATAGGCCTTTGCAGCATCAGTATAATACTTGGTAGCATTGGCTTTGTTTAGGCTGGTTTGTATAACCGGTTTAAATTTAGCAGTTAATTGGGGAGTAGTAGCACGTTCAAAATATTGGGTGGCTGCATCCGGGTTACCCATCAAAATATTGGTTACATCTTGCAGCGTCATATGCTTAATGGCATCTACAAAAATGGGCTTAGCTTGTTTGGCAGCGTCTTCGGCAGCGCGGTTAAGCGATAATATCACATTATCACAAAGTTTGCCCATACCCAGGCTGCGCAAAGTTTTTTCGGCCTTTTGAGCCTCTGGCGGAAAAAGTATTTTAACCGCTGCATTGCCAAAAAAGCCGTTAACGGCCGATAACTGGTCTGAGCTTTTGCCTGTGGCTATTTCAAGCGCCTGCTTAAGGCCATTGCCTATCTCTAAATTGGTTGGTATGGTTTGGGCCGATGGTACTGCAGCTTGTACAGTCTGATTAAGGGTGTCGCAGCTGGCTAATGTTATAAATGCCAGCAAACCGGTAATTACTAAAAACTTTGTTCTCATAGTGGTTAAATTTAGTAAAAAACGCAGGCAATAAAAAAAACTTATCCGATGATGTGTATGAGTGCAAATACACCAGCGGCGATAAGGGCAGATATAGGTATGGTAATGATCCAGGCCCAAACCAGGTTAATGGTTACGCCCCAGCGTACTGCCGAAACACGTTTGGTTAAACCTACACCAATAATTGAACCTGTGATAGTATGTGTGGTTGATACCGGGATACCAAATCTTTCTGTGATGAACAAGGTAACAGCACCTGCAGTTTCGGCGCTTACACCCTCCAATGGAGTTACCTTAGTGATCTTGGAACCCATAGTTTTTACAATTTTCCAACCACCAGACATGGTTCCTGCTGCAATAGCGGTATAGCAAGCCAATGGGATCCACTCGGGCATTGGGGCACCGGTTTTAATGATATTAGAGGTAACCAGGGTTACATATAATATCCCCATTACCTTTTGAGCATCATTACCGCCATGCGCAAAACTTAAGGCTGCTGCCGATACCAATTGCAGTCTTTTAAACCAGCGTTCGGCAACCGCTGGCCGTGCCTTTTTACATATATGCAGTATCAGGATAGTAATGATATAAGCGATAAGCAAACCGATGAATGGCGCTAAAACAATATACGCTATAATGGTGAGCACATAATGCGTTTCAATAGCACTTAACGGATTGGCATGCATGTAAATAGCGTTAGCCATACCCGCACCGGCAAAACCACCGATAAGCGTGTGCGACGAACTGGAAGGGATACCAAACCACCAGGTTATTAAATTCCATGATATAGCAGCAATTAAGCCTGCCAGTATCACATGAATGGTTACAAAGTGTTCTAATACAATTTTGGAAACCGTATTGGCAACTTTATGATCTTTGATAAAAAAGTATGCTGCGAAATTAAATACTGCCGCCATCAGCACCGCCTGGAAAGGCGTTAATACTTTGGTAGATACTATAGTGGCAATGGAGTTGGCTGCATCGTGAAAGCCATTGGTATAATCAAAAATAAGTGCCAGGGCAATTACGACAACAAGTAGGGAGGTAACCATTTAGTGATGATTAAGTATGCTTAAGCGTTTTTAACTAAAATTGATTCCATAACGTTTGCCGCGTCTTCGCACATATCGGTAGCAGTTTCAAGCGCGGCAAGTATTTCTTTGTATTTGATAAGGCGGATAGCGTCTTTTTCATAAAGGAA
This sequence comes from Mucilaginibacter sp. BGA-UO-ETr-C110, assembly GCF_059567985.1. Taxonomy (NCBI): domain Bacteria; kingdom Pseudomonadati; phylum Bacteroidota; class Sphingobacteriia; order Sphingobacteriales; family Sphingobacteriaceae; genus Mucilaginibacter; species Mucilaginibacter sp. BGA-UO-ETr-C110. The sequence goes on along the minus strand of NZ_JCAQPB010000002.1, from coordinate 4,909,851 downwards.
AAGATCGGCAACGGCGCGGTCAAATACATAATCGGCCTGGTTTTCCACACTGTTTATCCTGATGCATGAGTCGGCAATATTACGTACGTTCCTGAGGTCTTTTAATTCCTTTACAGCTTTTTCCAGGTCGATGCTGGCTTGTAATATCAGGTCAGACAGCTTGCGGATATGCTCATTAAAGTCATCTATCTTGTAAAGACTCATGCGGTTAGCAGCCCCATGAATATAATCAGCTACGTCATCAATAGCGGTAGCCAGCGCGTGTATATCTTCGCGGTCAAACGGGGTGATAAAGTTTTTGCCCAGTTCCAGGTATATCTGGTGGGTTAACTCATCGCCTTTGTTCTCTAACTTATCTATTTGTTTGTAAAGCTCTTCCTGTGTTGCAGGATTGTTAGAGTTAACAGCCTCAACCAATACGGTAGCCATAGTAACTACATTGCTTGCCGCCTGCTCAAATAAGGGGAAAAATATTTTCTTGTCCTTGGGTACAAAGTATTGGAATATGCTGTTAAGTGACATAATGCTTTAAATTGGGGTAAAGGTACGTTTGCTATGTTAAGTTAGTGTTAACTTTTCAACACTGGTATATTGGGTAAATGTAAGGCTTGTTTGGCAATTTGCAGTGTAAAACCAAAGGTTGAACCAAGGCCCTCGGTGCTGCGCACATTAATGGTTTGCTGGTGCGCCTCGATAATATGTTTTACAATGGCCAACCCTAAGCCTGAGCCGCCAATTTGCCTTGAACGACTGCTATCGGTACGGTAAAAACGCTCAAATAAGCGTGGTAAAAACTTTTCTTCGATGCCGATACCATCATCAGTTACTTCAACCAGCACCTGGTCATGCAGTACAAACAGACTAACTGAAGTGCTGCCTTCTTCCTTGCCATACTTAAAGGAATTGTCGATAAGGTTAACCAGTACCTGGCGTATTTTCTCCCGGTCGGCATATACTAAAATGCCTTCGTCGTATTTTTGTTTAAATATTAATTTAATATGGTATTGCTTGCCTTTGATCTCCAGTGACTCAAAAACTTCTTTGATGAGATCATTGATCTTGAATTTGCTGTAATTGATGGGTATTTCGCCCGATTCCAGTTTGGAGATCTCATCCAGATCCTTGATCAGATAACTTAGGCGATCCACATTTTTAGAGGCTTTGTCTAAAAATTGGCGGGCCATGTCGCGATCATCGAAATCATCATCCTGCAGAGCCTCAATATAACCTTGTATGGCAAAAAGGGGCGTTTTGAACTCATGCGATATATTGGACAGGAAGTCGCGGCGGAATTTTTCCTGTTTGCGCAGTTCGTCTATCTCGATCTTTTTTTGTTTGGCCCATTCCTTCACTTCTGATTCCACATCGTTGATCGGGTTGGCGCTTACATGTTCGCCAAGAGCATCACGCAGATCGCGGCCCAGCTTTAAATTATGGATGAGTTTATAGATCAGCTTAATGCGCGAATAAATGTATTTTTCAATCAGGTAATAGAAAACCACATAGCTGGTAATGAGCGTAGCCAGGAAGGTTACCATAACATCGTACCACTTGTGCTGAAAATAAAAGTTAACGGCTGATAGCGTAATTGCCACGCCCAGGGCGGTTATTAAAACCAGTACACGCAAATTCATATCGTAAAGTTACGATTTGTAGATGATTAACTGCCAGCGGAATGGCCAATGCCATGTTAAATTATAGTTATCAATTTCTGCATTTTTTAATAAGGCAATAAGTTCGGCTTTTTTGAAGGCGCGTTTTACTGACAACGGCCCATCGTTACGTGCCATTTTGCTCCGGGTAAAAACATGGGTTATCACTATAATAGCATAGTACAATAACCAATGGCGGTGCAGATCGGTAATGATGATGCCTTTGCGGGCAGATTCCTGCATGTTTTTGATGAGCCTTACCCACAGTTCATCATCAAAATGATGGGTGAACAGGCTGCTGATAATGATATCATAGGTTTTGATCCGATCCGTATCGGTAATAACATCTGCCTGTAAATAGTTGATATTAGTAAATCCAGCCGATTCCTGGCGGGCAAAACTAACAGCAGCAGGCGCGGCATCGATACCGGTTAAATGCAGTTGTAAATTGTTTTTAGCGGCCCATTTGGCAATAGCAATTAAAGCATCACCTCCACCGCAACCCCAATCACTCATGGAATAGCCGGTGCGTACAGGGAAGTTTTTCAATGCTTTTATCAGGCTTTTATGCCCGCCCAGTAAGGCGTTTACTTTACCTAAGCCGGCTAACACCGGGTTAATCTCACTGGCAGGCAGATCAAAATCGTCCATTATTTCGGCATCGGAGGCGCGTATGGTTAAATCAGGCATATAGTGAATACGTCGGTATCAGGCAAAAGGTTTGCCATGCGTTTGACTGATCAAGAACCGGGACACCGGAGGCAGGCCATTCAGGATATTTAAAGTTAGCGCCGTAGTGTTGTTATTGCCAAATAAGCGTTGCAACTGCCGGCCAACCCAAAGGCGCCGGGCAAATTCCTTATTCCAACTGTGGGTATAATCGGCTTCTAATGCCGCGCGTTTATCGGCAGTAAATGTTGCAGGCTGATAATGGGCGATGATCTTTTCGGATAATATTTTGGCCGAGTGGATGGCCATGGTCATCCCGTTGCCGCAAAGCGGGGCTATCATGCCGGCGGTATCGCCGCTCATGAGGATGTGATCTTCAACGGGGGCCTTTTTTTCGAAGGAGATCTCATTGATCACTTCGGGTTTTTCCAATAGAAACTCAGCGCGGCTAAAAATATCATCCAAGTATGGGTTCTTGCGGATCACGTTCTGCTCCAGGGCTTCCAACGTGCCATATTTGCGGAGATCATCCCGGTGAGCCATGTAGCACATGCAGTAACGGTCGCCATCGGTTTTACTTACACCGCAATACCCGTCTTTATAGTTATTGAGTTGGATAAGATCATCCGGAAAATCCATCCGTACGTGAAACTTGACGGCCAGGTACGGACTGCGTTTATAAAAGAAAGGGCGTTTTAGTTTTTGATCGAGATTGGATCGCTTACCAAATGAACCTATCACCAGCGGTGCGGTCAAAATATTACCGGGTGTAAGCACTTCAAAATGCTCATCAATAAAACGGATATCTTCTACACGTGTGCCCGGCAGTACATTGACGCCCTCGGCCATGGCCTTATGGTATAAAAGATTGTCGAAAGTAAAGCGGCTCAGGCCAAAACCACCCAGATCAAGCTTTTGCGAGAGTTTGGTGCCGGATACCGCGGTTACCTCCAGGCGATTGATCCGGGCAACCTGTAAGGGTTCCAGGTCGATATTCAGTTTGTCCAGAAAGGGAATTACTTCGTTGGAGATGTATTCGCCGCATACCCGGTGCGTGGGGTATGTCTTTTTTTCGATGACAGTAACTTTAAGACCAGCCCGGTTCAATAAAATGGCATTGAATAAACCAGCCAAACCACCGCCGACTATAATTACATCGCTCATGATTTAATGCATTTCGAGTATCATTCCCTCAACAGTTAAACCTGGGCCAAAGGCAAAGCTCATGATCTTTTGTTCCTTGAGATTTTGAGCAGCAAGCATTTTTTGCAATACAAATAATATAGTGGCCGACGACATATTGCCGTATTCCTGCAAGGTTTGATAGGCAAAGGCATTGCTTTCTTCCGGGAGTTCCAACGCGGTTTCAACCGCTTCCAATATCTTGCGGCCACCCGGGTGCACGGCATAAGCGGTGATCTGCCCTGCATCCATTTTTACTTTATGTAAAAAGCGATCCATCAGGGCGCCGATATGTTTTTTGATCTGCTTGGATACCTTTGAAGTTAGTATCATCTCGAAACCGGTATCGCCAACGTGCCAGCCCATATCATCGCGGGCTTCGGTTACAAATTCGGTATAAAAGTTCTTTAAAGAAAAATAGGTTCCTGAACCCGAGCGGTTGGCGGTATTCTCCACCAAGACCGCTGCTGCGCCGTCGCTAAACAGGGAATTGGCCACCCAGTTATCAAGTGTGTTTGCTTTTTGAAAATGGAGCGTACACAGTTCAACGCTTACGATCAATACCTTGGCTTCGGGGTTGGCCCGGCAAATATAGTCGGATACTTTGAGCGCGTTGATGGCGCCATAACATCCCATAAAATTAATACAGGTGCGCTCCGTATCACGGTTAAGCGGTAACTTTTCAACCAGTTCAATATCAATACCGGGGGCATGCATGCCGGTACAGCTCACGGTGATTAGATGGGTGACTTGTTGTAAGATACCTTTGTCAAAATCGGCAAGACAATTTTGTACCGCTTTAATGGCAATGGCAATAGCTTCTTTTTCGTAGAGTTTAAGCCGTTCCTTAGTGCCTGGAAAAGGTTCCAGATCGGTTGATTGTTTAAAAAATGTATATTGAGATGGATCGCCGGCACCAAAATCCGGGATCACCGAATAGCGATGATCAATACCAGAGTGGTCATAAATGCTTTTCAGCCGGGCCGCGTTAGTTGCATCCAAGCCAAACGCGTTCACCATAAAATGGTAAATGTCGTTTTGAGCTATTCGATTGTCGGGATTGGCTATCCCAATGGCACTGATACAACTATCCATTTATATTATTATTGTTTTAGTATCAAGTATCAAGATTTTTGATAATCCTGCGTGAAAAACGCTTCGGTCATGATACTTGATACTAGCTACTTATATACTACTTGCTGATCTCGGTGTTTACCGCAACCGTGGCCTCGTCTGCCAGCACCATGCTGTTGCCGCCTACGCCAAAATCCTTGCGGTTTACTTTAAAGCTACCATTAAACACCGCGGTATTACCCGTTTCGGTATAAGTAAAAGGTACCTCTATCAGTTTTGTTTTGTCTTTTATAGTTACGTTAAAACTACCGGTATAGTTGTCTCCGCTTTTATGTTTAAATGATACCGACTTTAGCGTGATCTTTGGATAAGTAGCTATATCAAAATAATCAGTGCTTTTCAGGTGATTATCACGCATCTCGTTATCCGTATTAACCGTGGCGGTTTCAACCGAGGCTGTAATGTTGCTACCGGCAAGGTCTGCAGGTTTAAACTGTACATCGGCTTGCAAACCATTAAAAACGCCAGTACAACTGATACCCATGTTTTTAATTTTAAAGCTAATGGCCGATTTGGTGACCGTTGTTTTTACCTGTGCAAAGCTGTTAACTACTAAAAAAGCTAAAACTGCGGCGATATAAATTTTTTTCATCATGAATTACGAACGTACTTTCAAACATAACATTTTATAAGGCACCATTTTTTACATTCGTAATCTACAAGGCAACCATGTTTACTATTATTACGTTAATGAGAGTGCGAAGGGTTGCCTTCCTTGTTTAATAATATTTATCATAATTGCCCAATAAATGAACCTGAAACAGCTAATACCTACCCGATCGGCATGGGCGCATCTGCGTTTTGTGTTTTCTGTTTTTTTGCTCCCGGTGTATCTGTTTGCTTTTAGCCAGGCAGATGCTGTTCATTTTTGGCCGGCAATTTTGGTTTTTTTTATCTGGCACTTACTGGCCTTCCCAGCAAGTAACGGTTATAATAGTTATTTTGACCGCGACGAGGAAAGTATCGCCCTGCTGGCTAAACCGCCTGAGGTGGATATCAGTTTGTATTATTTTTCGATACTGCTGGAGATAGCGGCCTTTTTACTGGGCTTCCTGATCAGTTGGGAATTTGCCTTTTCGGTTTTGCTTTACGGTATTATGTCAAAACTGTACAGCCACTCCTCCACGCGATTAAAAAAATATCCCATTATTAGTTTTTTAACGGTTTTCTTTTTCCAGGGGGCATTTATTTACTATACCACTTATTCGGCGCTTGCTGGATTAAGCCTTTTCAGGCATTGGGATATTGGTTTTGCTGTGGCCGGGGCTATATGCTCCTGCCTTATCGGGGCATCATACCCGCTTACCCAGGTTTACCAACATGCGGAGGATAGTCGTCGCGGCGATCGCACGATAAGTTTGTTGCTGGGTTATAAAGGCTCGTTTATTTTTTCGGGTGCACTATTTGCCCTGGGGATAGCTTTATCTTATTATTACTGGCACTTGGCAGGGCAGATGCTGAATTTTTACTTTTTTCTGCTTTGCGCCCTGCCTATATTTTTGTTTTTTAACTACTGGTTTTATAAGGTTGGCCAATCAACCGAGAACGCCGATTATAAAAATGCCATGCGCATGAACTTTTTAAGCTCCGGGTGTATGTTGCTTTATTTTGGGGTGCTGGCGATATTTGGTTAGATGTTAAAACTCTACGTGCGCCCTTAACGATAATACATTTACCGGGCCGCGGTCTTTATTGTAGGCCGGATTCACAATAAACTGGTAATCGGGTGTGAGCCAAACTTTCTTTTGGTAAGCATTTATTTTATAGTACAATTCCGCTATCAGCTCGTGTCCGTAATTCAATTTGCCATCGCCAATAATAAAACCATAGCCTCCGGCTGCCAGGTAATTGCGATGTGGCGCTGATAGTCCATTAGCTACAAAGGCCAAAGCCAGTTCGTCATCACCACGTTTCCAGGAAGTACCTTTAAGTACGCCTCCAAAACTTAATGAGCGATCGATCTCGGTAAAATACCAGGTTTCGGTTTTGCCATCGTTATAGCTTACTTTGGCAAATACCCCAAAATCTTTACTCAGGTACTGATCGGCACTGATGCCAAAACCATATTTGTGCTTGCCATAGGTAAGGTTGGTATCAACTACTGGGTTCACCGGGTTTTGTGCCAGGGCCTGGCTGTAAGTGCCCATTTTGCCATTATTCCTGAAACCTAATACCCGCACAGTACCTTTGTTACCATTGATGGTATAACGGCGCTCATACTCCAGTGTTTGGGTATTAGCATGGCCTATTTTGGCATCCCAGATGGCGCCATTAGCTGTAGTGGTCGACATGGTGAAGGCAAAACGCAGTGTCCAGTTAGGCTGACCCAATTCCAGGTGTGAACCCAAAACGTAGCCGCGCGTATTGGCCGGATAATCCCAGGCGCCGTTATCCATCAAGGCCCAGTTCATGAATTGTGAGCGCGGGTCATGACTAAACTCATTGCCGTCATAAAAATCGGCCATGCCAAATTTACCAACGGTAAAGGAAAAGTAGCGTTTACTTTTTAAGCCGGCCAATTGGTTGTTATCATCAGTCAGCGTGTCTTTTTCTTTACCCCATTCAAAATTCTGGGTAAAGTAAAGACGGGCGATATAAATTTTAGGTTCCGCAGCGCCTACCCTAAACGTTTCGCCGTTAGGAAAGCCCGCCACGCCCAGGGTTTTGCTCAGGCCCGATCCTCCCGAGAGTTCGGGATTAAAGAAAGCTTGTGCCCCTTTCCATAACCGGGCTGCACCAAAAAGGGTGGTGGTGATGGAACTTTGAGTTTCTGATTTGGTAAGCAAGCTGTTGGCACCGGTATAATCGGCGCCAAATGATGGCTTGTATTGGGTAATAACAGTTTGCTGGAAATGGAGATTAAAACGCTGTTGTTTTAGGGTATCCTGCGCAAATACAAATAAGGTAATGTTCAGCAGGAGAGTAGTTAGCAGTATCGTTTTTTTCATCAACCTCAAATTTTGCGCAAAGAAACTAAACTTTATTTAGTTTACAATCCCACATTCCGTATAAAATTGTTTTAAATAGGCTTCCATAAAATCATGCCGTTGCTGAGCCAGTTTCTTACCGGTGGAGGTATTCATTTTATCTTTTAGCAATAACAGCTTTTCATAAAAATGGTTGATGGTTGGGGCCGATGTATTTTTATATTCCTCCTTACTCATATTCAGGTTAGGTTCAATTTCGGGATTGTACAGTTCCCGCCCCTTAAAGCCACCATAAGTAAAAGCCCGGGCAATGCCAATGGCACCGATAGCATCCAAACGGTCGGCATCCTGTACAATAGCCAGTTCGGGGGAGTGAAAAGTGAGTTTATCAAAGCTTGATTTGAACGACATGTGCCGGATGATCTGCTGTACATGCTCAACCACGGCTGCATCTACATGCATGCTTTGCAGGTAATTGCCGGCGGTACGCGGACCTATTTCCTCGTCGCCATTGTGGAATTTACTATCGGCAATGTCATGCAACAAGGCTGCAAGTTCAACCGTAAGCAGATCGGCATTTTCTGTTTGCGCTATCAATTTGGCATTAACCCAAACCCTTTGTATATGCCACCAGTCGTGGCCACCTTCGGCATTTTTAAGTGTTTCGCGTACAAATTGTACGGTTGCATCAATCAGTTCACTGTGTTCCATCAGCCAAAAATAAGGAAAAAGCTTAATGGAGCGAAAAGCTTAAAGCCTAAAGCTCAAAGCAAAAAGAACAGCACCGTTGGCTATAAAAAAAGGAAAGCATTAGGCTTTCTGCCTTTAGCTTTCAGCTTATCAGGCGGCTGCCACTTTTTCGGTCTCAATCAGGTCATGAACATCCGAGCCTAATATGGCGGCTATTTGAAAAAGCCGTTCAACCGTTATTTTAGTATAGCCCAGTTCAATTTTACTATAAGCATTTTGCGATATACTTAACTTTGCTGCAAGATATTCCTGCGTATAATTCAGGCCCTCCCGGGTATTTCTGATATTGGCCGCAATCGCCTTTATTTTGAAATTCAGCATCTCTTTCATTTACGTAATATATTGGTTATCTATACCTAACGAAATTAATGGGCAGATGGATTTCTATTTTTTATTTTTAATTGAATTTTTTTTAACTGGTTAAATGTATTGCCTGAAAGATTAAAGCGGGAAGGTGGAAAATAGGGAAGCAAAAACAAAGCCCATGATCATTGAATTGATCATGGGCTTTGTCAGTTAAAAACTGATGGTTATTATTCCGGTATATCGTAGCTTACAACAACTGTTGGTAACAGGGTGGCATACTCCAATGGTACCTGGTTGTAAGATATAATGGGTTTGCGCTGGCTGTAAAATTTGTAAGCCTCTTTGATAGTTGCATTACTGGCCATAGCCGGCGGATTAAAGCTGATAGAAAACGGGATAATGAAATCGTGTAATTTCTCATGATCAGGGATCACCCATTTGTGATTTGATTTTTTTAGTGCTTCAATAATGGGCAGGGTTAGCACATAATCATCAGCATAATAAACAATTATTTTTTTGATGGTGCCCTTTTCATCGGCCGTAAATTTAAATACAGCTGTGCCGCTGGCTTTCTTTTTGATGATCTCAGGCGATACTTTCAGGCTATCCCTGAAAAAGCGGGTCATTACAGCGCCGCCGCCCTGAAACGGAAATGCCAGTTCGGTTTGTGCCTTGCAGTAAGCTGATAATAAAATAGCAGCGGACAATAATATGATCTTCTTCATTTATACTTCTACTTCTTTTGGTTCTCTTTTGCTGCCTTCATACAGCTCATATTCCAGTAAACGGCAATCCAGCTTACCATTGTAAAATTCAATTCTGCGCGACGGGCGAAGACCGATCTTTTTAGCCAGATCGGGATTGCCCGTGAAAATATAGCCCCGGTATCCCAGGCATTTCTTTTTCATAAAATCGCCCATACGTGCATAGGTGGCTTCCAGTTTGGAGTGTACACCCAGGCGTTCGCCGTATTCGGGATTAAACATCACGATGCCCGCATCTTCAGGAACTTCGGTGTCTGCAAAATCACAAACGTTAAAATCTATCAAATGGTCTACACCAGCGGTTTTTGCGTTTTTTTGTGCGATGTCAACCGCATCGGCAGATAGATCGGTAGCGATGATCTTAAATCCGGTCTCTTTTTTCGACTTATCTTTTAATTTACGGCGCTCGGTAAAAAATACCGTTTCATCGTAACCTAAAATATGCATAAAGCCATAGTTCATCCTGAACAGGCCCGGGCATTTATCGGTTGCCAGCAAAGCGGCTTCGATGGCCAGTGTGCCTGATCCGCACATGGGGTTGATAAATGTGCTTTGCCTGTCCCAGTTGGTAGCCATAACGGTTGATGCAGCCAAAGCCTCCAGCATTGGGGCTTTGCCCGGTATTTTGCGATAGCTGTGTTTGGCCAGTGTTTCGCCCGAGGTATCGATAAAAATATCGGCGTCGCTATCCTGCCAGTACAGGTGTATCAGCGTTTTGTTGGCTTCGGCACCCGAGTTGGGGCGTATGCCTTTTATGGATTTTATCCTGTCGGCAATGGCATCTTTTACCTTTACATTGGCAAACAGGGGGGTAAGGATATGTTCGTTATTTACATTTGACGATACCGAGAAATATCCGGCAAAATCAATCAGTTTTTCCCACTCAATGGTCACCAGCTCATTATAAAGTTGTGCGGGATCATCGGCTTTAAAGCTTTTTAGTAAATAGAGCACCTGGCTGGCGCAGCGCAGGTTAAGGTTAAGCGCAATGGTATCGGTTACGGTACCCTGAAGCTCAATCCCTGTCTGGAAAACACGGGTTGGTTTAAAACCCAGTGCCTCAACTTCCTGCTGCAGGTAAGGCGAAAGCCTTTTGTTGCATGTAATTACGATTTTACTCTCGGTGTGGAAAACTTGCATATTTATTTTGCGAATTTATAAATTAAAAACACCCTATTTTAATTTCTTATCTATTAACTTTACATTTTAAATTTTTTTGAGAAGATTATTATGGAAGTTAAAGGTAAGGTATATGAAGTGTCGCCAACAGTGCAGGTTACTGAGTCACTTAAAAAACGCGAACTAATACTTGAATATATTGAGAACCCTCAATATCCTGAATATTTAAAGTTTGAAGCTATACAGGACCGTTGCGCGCTGCTTGACGCTGTTAAAGTAGGCGATGATGTAGAAGTGTTTTTTAACCTGAAAGGCCGTCCGTGGACTGACAAATCAGGCAAAAAAAGCTATTTCAATTCATTACAGTTATGGCGTGTTAATGCACTGGCGGCAGGTGCCGGTAGCGCTACAACACCAGAATACGCAGCACCATCACCAGATATTGCCTCTTCGGCTGATGATGATGATCTGCCGTTCTAATTTCGCTGTGCGATAAGAAAGATATTATATCAATTTTAAAAAGATCCCTTTTTATATTAAAAGGGGTCTTTTTATATTTAGGCGTGTTTGATACTACCGCACATTATCCATATCTGCGTTTAACAGCTCTTCCCGTTTCATTTTTGTATATTGTATAATTCAGGCCATTTATGGCCCCGAAAAAAGGCAAAATGTTATATTTCAAAAGGTTATTGCCGCTGATAATTGTTAAAATTTGTTAAAAGGGACTGTTGTACGGTTATTTTAAAATAATTTTGCTTGTTAACAAATGAAGAAAAGAAGCATCGGTTTAATAATTGGGTTAATGGGTTTTGCACTGCTCGGTGTAATGGCCATGCAATTATATTTTTTACGGCAATCGTACCAGATGCAATCGGAATTGTTTGATCGCTCTGTAAACGAGGCGCTTAACAATGTGGTGTCAAAAGTGAGCAAGCAGGATGCCATGAACTTTTTAAATAACAAGGCACAGCGAAAGGTAAGCAACCCAGATGATGCCACTGTTGGAATAAAGGTGGTAAAAAATGATGCCAATAAACTATACCTGCCCAAAAGAAAAAAACAAAGCCTGCGCGAAAAGAAAATAGCCCTTTTACGTGATAGTTTGGAGCGGATGATCATGCATAAAAAGATGGATGATGAATTGGCTAATTTGCTACAGCAGGAAGGTACAGTTGATTTCCAGGTAAAGGTAGAAGAGTATACTGATGAGCTTGGGGTAGTGCACGGCCGGTTTACACCACAAATAGTGCGTACCCGTATCAGCGGTAGCATACGTACTAAAAAACTGCATAAATATGATACCTTGAGATATGTGTATATCGATCCTCAATTTGGAAAACAGCTGATTTCTGTGCCGCAAATAAATCCTTTATGGCAGCGCGAGCAGATCCGTAAACAAAAAGAACGACAGGTAGCGCAGATCAAGAAAATGCTGGAGACAGATTCGCTGCAAAACATAAATGTTGGTAAAAGTACCGTAATAGAGAATCTTGCCGAAGAATACCGTAAAACGGGCGAGCCACTGAATAAACGTGTAAATCCGTTTTGGATTGATTCTTTATTACGTTTTGAACTGCATGATAAAGGCATCAATTTGCCTTTTAGCTATGAAGTAACAACCGCCAGCAGCGATTCACTCATATTTTCAAGTGCTACTGATAACGATGGTAATAAGCCGGTGTTTATTGCTGCAAACACCTATCAAACCCGCATTTTTGGTAAAGATGTGATCAATGATCCAGGTAAGATCAAGTTAACTTTTCCTCAAAAAAATTCCTTGATATTGCGTAATATGACTGCCACTATGGGGACCTCCGGTGGATTATTAATGGTATTGATATTTTGTTTTGGTTATACTATCTTCTCGATCCTCAGGCAAAAAAAGGTATCAGAAATGAAGATCGATTTCATCAATAACATGACCCACGAGTTTAAAACCCCGGTGTCAACCATTATGATAGCCAGCGAAGCTTTAAAGGATGCTGAGATCGCCGAAGATAAAAGCCGGGTATCCCGTTTGGCTAATATTATTTTTGAAGAAAACGCCCGTTTGGGTAGCCATATTGAACGGGTACTCAATATCGCCCGTATTGAAAAGAACGATTTTAAGCTTGATAAAAAACCGTTGGATGTGAACGATATGGTAACGGTGGTAATAGATAGCATGGCGCTTAAACTGCATAAGTTTAATGCCAAAACCACGCTTGATCTCACTGCCGAAAACACAACGATCATAGCCGATGAATTGCACTTTTCGAACGTGTTGTACAACCTGGTTGATAATGCTATAAAATACAGTGCAGACGCACCAGACATTACCATAACAACATTGGTTAAAAACGGGCAGGTGCATATTCAGGTTGCCGATAAAGGCATAGGTATGAGCCGTGATCAGCAAACAAAAATATTTGAACAATTTTATCGTATCCCTACCGGGAACCTTCATGATGTGAAGGGCTTTGGCTTGGGCTTAAGCTATGTGAATACGATTGTAAAAAGATTGAACGGGGCAATAAGTGTAAGATCTGAAAAAGACAAAGGCTCGGAATTTGAGCTTAAGTTTTCGCAGGTATAAGAGATTTCAGACAAGTCTGAAAGACAAAACAGTTAAAACAAATCTTCCGGGGTGCCGACCTTTTCGGCCACACGGAGTAAACGTAATATGAAAAAAATACTACTGGTTGAAGATGATGCCAATCTGGGCGCGCTACTACAGGATTACCTGCAGTTAAAAGGTAAATTTGATGTTGTTTTATGTAAAGACGGCGAAGAAGGCCTGCGCGCATTTACCAAGCAGGTATATGACCTGCTGATATTAGATGTTATGATGCCCAAAAAAGATGGCTTTACATTAGGTAAGGAAATCAGAAAGATAAATCCGCATGTTCCTATTATTTTTGCCACGGCAAAGGCCATGATCGAAGACAAGATGCAGGCGTTTAATCTGGGTGGCGATGATTACATCACCAAGCCTTTCCGTATCGAGGAACTATTGCTGCGCATTAATGCCATGCTTAAAAGAACCGAGAATACCGATAAGGATAAACGGGAAGAGGAGAAACAAACCTCATTTAAAATTGGCAAGTACGTATTTGATTTTACCTTGCAGATGATCACCATTGGTGATAACCAGCAAAAACTTTCAACCAAAGAGGCTGAGCTGCTCCGCTTATTGTGTATGCGTAAAAATGAAGTACTTACCCGCGAAGAAGCTTTGCTCAACATCTGGCATGATGATAACTACTTTAACGGCCGTAGTATGGATGTGTTTTTAAGCAAGATCCGCAAGTATTTAAAAGACGATTCCAGTGTAGAGATCATCAATGTACACGGTCGAGGCTATAAACTGCTGATCAATTAATTATCCGGAATATCCTGGCCAAAAGCGATCAGATTGCCGTTATTGTCCAGGATACTAAATTCTTTCATTTTCCAGGGCTTATCCTGTAATTCGCCGTTGGGATGAACAACCCCCGACGATTTGTATTCCGCATATAATTTTTCTACCTCGGTTACAACTATATAACAACTGGTGGCTTTAGCAATTTCAGGATCTTTGCAGGACCATAGGTGAATATAAATACCGTCGCGATCCATGATCAGGTAACCGTCCCAACTGGCATGGAACGTAAAGCCCAGTTTTTCGGTATAAAATTGAACAGTTTCCTGTTCGTTTAGTGAAGCTAAAACAGGAATGGCGGTTTGTAACATGGCAATATAATTTGGTTTTCAAAAGGTTATCAAAGGGCTTTTACCAGTGTCTTAAAATATCCGCGTAAATAATATTGATGGATTATCGGTTTTCTTTTGGGTAAAGATGCAACCTCATTAAATTCGATATTAATATAGCCGCTCACAGCTTTGGCTGCGCTGTAGTTCTTTTGATTGAAGACTAATTTAGTTTTGATCGTTTTATAGGTTGTGGTAGCGTTTTCAATAATGTCTTCATAAACTATATCAGGGTCGAAATATATTTGATTATTCTTGATGGATACTTTATACTCACTTCCGAATGCAGGTTGACCACCTGTAAAAGTCAATTCTATCGTTCCTCCCTTTTTTGTCGCGTTACAGTAATTTAAACTATAGCCGCCCTGAACATTTGTTCGACAATTGGCGGTGTAATACAGATGGGTAGTATCGCCTGGCTGTATTTGTCCATCAGTAGTCTTTTCGAATTTTCCATCATTGTTTTTTATTACATCCCATTCATAAGCCCAATTTTTAGTGAATGAAAACCGGGCTTCCGGTATTTTGCCGATGGTTATGGAAGCGGTGGAGGTAGATTGAGCAAAAGCAGAGTAAATCCCAATCCCCCAATATATCAACAACAGGAGTAACTTTAAATTCATGACTATCTCAGTATGGGTTTAAGACATAACTCAAATATGATCAAATATATCCAAACCTATTCGTGTAACAAATTGCCGAACATTAGTCCCTTTCGGGAGACTCTGAGGGGACTGAATGTCATTAAGTTAAGCATGCTCCGTAGGAGTAAAAGCTTTGTAGAAAATAAACAAAGAGTTTAGCATGCCGTAGGTATGCACCTGAGTGCAGCACCTACGGCACTAATATTAAAATTGACCTTTTTCTACAAAACTTTAACCACGATCAGGTTTGCAAAACTCCTTAACCTAAATGATATTGCCCCATCGGGGTATTTCGCAGAGAATATTATGGTTTACACTGTAAACCCAGTATTTGATGAAAATAAAAATCAACTATCTGATTTTCAAATAATTAATTTAATGTAAACCATAAAAAGTGTAAACCATGTAAACCCACTTTTTAATACAATGTCCCGCCTGTTCTAAAGCAATCTCTTGTAACAGATTTGTTAAGAGCGGATTGCTGTTTTTTCTGATGATTAATAAATAGATTTGTTATTGACTGATCACAAAATTTATTATTCATGAAATTAAAACTACTTTTTTCATGCCTCATTTCTGCAGGCATTACCTTACCTGTATTCGCGCAGGAAACCGTCGACCCGGCCATTGTTCAAAAAATCCGCGAGGAGGGCTTAAACCATTCCAAAGTAATGGAAACCGCTTTTTACCTCACGGATGTTTCCGGTCCCCGTTTGGCAGGCTCACCTGGATTAAAGCGTGCGCAGAACTGGGCTGTTAATCAATTGAAAAACTGGGGCCTGGCCAATGCTAAACTGGAGGCCTGGGGTAAATTTGGCAAAGGCTGGGAAGTTCAGAAAAACTACGCCGCCATCACAGTGCCTTACTATCACGCTATTATAGCTATCCCCAAAGCCTGGACACCGGGTACTGGCGGTTTGATCAGAGGGGATGTTGTAGTGGTAAAAGCTGATTCGGCAGCTGAGTTGGATCAATACAAAGGCAAGCTGCAGGGGAAGGTGGTGATATTTGACACCAAACCGCTTACCGAGCGTACCTTTAAATCGGACGCGGCCCGCTATACAGACGAAGAGCTTGCCGAAATGGCCAATGCTACTATGCAGCCGGCAACAGGGCGCAGGCAATTTGATGCCAACTCACCACAGTTTGCTGCTATGCGTAAGCTCCGTGCTTTCCAAACTACTTTAAGGACGTTTATACATGATGAAAAAGCGGCGTTGGTATTAAGCCAGGCTCGCGGAACAGACGGTACGGTATTTACCACCAATGGCGCATCATATGCAGATACTGCTAAAGCCGTATCGCCTGAACTGGAAACCAGCAGTGAAGACTATCAACGGATCTTACGTTTGGCAAAGGCCGGACAGAAAGTTGAGCTGGAGGCTGATATCAAAACCCAGTTTTTAACCGACGATCTGCAAGGTTATGATGTAGTTGCCGAAATTCCGGGTACGGATAAAAAACTAAAAGAACAGGTGATCATGATAGGTGGTCACCTTGATTCGTGGCATGCGGCTACAGGCGCTACTGATAACGCGGCAGGTAGTGCGGTCATGATGGAAGCCATGCGCATTTTAAAAGCCATCAATTTTAAACCTAAGCGTACCATACGCATAGCGCTATGGAGCTCGGAAGAGCAGGGTTTGTTCGGTTCACGCGGCTATGTATTAAATCATTTTGGCGATCCTAAAACCATGCAGCTAAAACCAGAGCAGGCCAAATTATCAGCCTATTATAACCTGGATAATGGTACGGGAAAAATACGCGGTATTTATTTACAGGGTGATTCGGCGGCTGGTCCTATATTCAAAACCTGGTTGGAGCCTTTTAAAGATCTGGGTGCAACAACGGTAACTATCCGCAACACTGGCGGTACAGATCACCAGTCGTTTGATGCAGTGGGTATCCCGGGCTTCCAGTTTATCCAGGATGCTATTGATTATGGTTCACGTACGCACCACAGCAACCAGGACACCTATGACCGCCTGATCGAAGATGACCTGAAACAAGCGGCAACCATCATCGCATCTTTTGTGTACAACACCTCAGAGCGTGCAGAAATGATACCAAGAAAAGCATTGCCTAAAGTGCAGCCAGCTAATTAAAAAATAAAATTTTGTCATTCTGAGCGGAGCGAAGAATCTAATCTTCAACACGCACTGGTAGCGGATAGATTCTTCGCTCCGCTCAGAATGACAATTTAGATACTATTCCAATTCTATCTTTTGATGCTGAAAGGGGATCTCTACCTGTTTAAACCCTGCATCTTTCAGCTTGCCGCTAAAGTGTTGCTGTACCTCATATTCTCCATGAACCAGGAATATTTTTTTAACTTTTTCAACATCCTGGCAGGCCAGAAAATGCAACAGATCTTCATAATCGCCATGAGCGCTCATTGATCTGATTGATTTTACTTCGGCCTTTACTTCATACAATTCACCGTAGATATGTACCTCATGGTCGCCATTAAGCAGATGTCCGCCCAGGGAGTTCGGCTCGCAATACCCCACCATTAAAATGGTATTCTTATCACTATTGATATTGTTTTTAATATGATGCTTTACCCGGCCTGCCTCGGCCATTCCCGATGAGGAGATGATAACACAAGGGCGTTGGTCATTGTTCAGCGCTTTTGATTCTTCTGTTGATTGTATAAAACGTAAACCTTTAAAGCCAAAAGGGTTGGCATCGGTTTTTAAAACCTCTTTTACCCCTTTGTTATATACTTCCGGATGATTCATCAACACCTCGGTTGCTTTCTGCGATAACGGGCTATCTACATAATAATTTATATCCGGCAAAACGCCTCTTAACTCCAGCGCGTTTAAGGCATACAACAACTCCTGCGTACGACCAACGCTGAACGCAGGAATGATCACTTTCCCTTTTTTGATTTGACAGGTTTGCCTGATGATATCCAACAGGGCATCCTCAATAGGTCCCTGTTCTTTATGAAGGGAATCGCCGTAGGTTGATTCCAGCAAAATATAATCGGCCTGTTCAAATGTTTCGGGATCGTTTAGTAACATATCGTCATAACGGCCAACATCGCCACTAAAAGTAATATGTATGGTCTTACCATCTTCAAGGATGGATAAATGTACAGCGGCGCTGCCCAAAATATGCCCGGCATCTGTAAAGGTGAGTTTTACGCGTGGTGTTATTTCGTATTCTTCGTGATATTCCACAATTTTAAACAGACGCAGGGCTGCCATCGCCTGCTCATCCGTGTAAAGCGGTTCCAATAGTGGCTGACCTTTTCGCGCTCTGTGTTTATTGCTATAGGCAACATCCTGCATTTGTATATGTGCAGAGTCAAGTAAAAGAATCCGTGCCAGATCCATCGTGGCTGATGTGCAAAATATAGGACCATTAAAGCCCTCAGCAACGAGGCGGGGTATCAATCCGCAATGATCGATGTGGGCGTGCGATAGTATCAGATAGTTAACTTTTTTAGGATTAAAACCAAAATGTTCATTGAGATCTTCGGAGTGATCGCCCATGCCCTGAAACATACCACAATCCAATAAAATAGAAGTATCGTCTTTTAATCTGATTAAATGTTTGCTGCCGGTAACATTACGGGCGGCACCATGAAAGGTTATATTCATTTATAATAGGTATGAAATTACTAACGAAGATGCACAATAAAGCGGATAAAAAATAAAAACTAAAACTTTAGTTGTTATTTTCATTTATAGTATCTAACTTAGATTAACCAATTGGAGAATTTGATGCAGTGTTGGTTAATGCATCAAGAAAATTTACAAAATGTACTATGGAAATTAAAGAATTAACGCGCGCCGAAGAACAAATCATGCAGGTATTATGGCAATTAGAAAAAGGGTATGTAAAAGATGTGATCGATCAGCTGCCTGAACCCAAACCCGCTTATAATACGGTGTCAACCATTATCAGGATATTGGAAACAAAAGGTTTTGTAGGGCACACGGCATTTGGTAAAAGCCATCAGTATCACCCTATAGTAAGCAAAGATCAATACCAGAATTTTGCTGCCGATAAGTTATTGAGTGGCTACTTTGATAACTCGGTAAACCGAATGTTGTCCTTTTTTGTAAAGAAGGAAAAGATAGACCTGAAAGAGGCAGATGCCATCATGAAACTGATTGAAAAACTTAAAGACCAATAGTTATGAGCTGGTGGCAATACTTATTACTGGTAAATATTTACCTGGTACTGTTTTATGTATTTTATGTTTTACTGCTGCGGAAAGAAACTTTTTTTCAGCTTAACCGCATCTACCTGGTAACGGCCGCGTTATTATCGTTCTTTATACCAATGATCCAGGCAGATTGGGTGCAAAACCTGTTTATTACACAGCAGGTAAAATATACTATTTATAGCAGTCCGGTAATGATTTATAGTTTTAAACCTATTGCCGCCAGCCACATCAGTATTGGTCAGGTACTGGCTGTTTTATATGGTACAGGCATATTGTTTTTATCGGTAAGGCTCATCTGGCAGCTTATCAAATTAAAAAGAGTGATCAACCAACCGCAGGCAACTGTCGCTTATTCTTTTTTTAATACGGTAAGGCTGGATGAAGCAAGTTCTAATAATACCATAATTGAGGCTCATGAGCAGGTTCATGCACAACAATGGCACTCGGCCGATGTAATGCTGATTGAACTGGTTATGATTATTAACTGGTTTAATCCGGTAGTATATATGTACCGGTTCGCTATCAAACACATTCATGAATACATTGCCGACAGGCAGGCTGTACAAGCTGGCACCAACAAAGCCGAATACGCCTTATTACTGCTGAGTCAAACATTTGAAGCACCGGCACATCAGCTGGTTAATCCATTTTTTAATCACAGTTTATTAAAACAGCGTATTATCATGTTACAAAAAAATAAATCACAGCGCATATCGCTCATTAAATACGGTCTCTCTGCTCCACTGTTTATATTGATGCTTATTTTATCGTCAGCAACTATCCATAACAGCAAACCGGTTACCGTTATTAATAACAGCGCTCACCAATTATTTACTACACCGGCAACGCCGGCGTTTTTAGGCGATGCCATTCACGAAGACCGATCTTTAGAAAAAAAGGAGGTGTCCCATGCCAATCACGAAATTGGAATAGATACTGTCAGGAAAAAAGGCAATGTATTTACCTCTGTTGAAAAAGTGCCTGAATTTCCAGGTGGAGTCGAAGCCTTTGGTCATTTTTTAGCCAAAAGCATCAAATATCCTAAAGCCGATCGTGATAACGGGATACAAGGAAGGGTTATTGTAACCTTCGTGGTCGAAAAAGATGGGGCTTTGTCTGGTTTGAAGGTTTTAAAAGGTGTAAGTAAAACTATAGATGCCGAAGCGGTGAGGGTATTGAAACAATCGCCCAAATGGAAACCGGGTATCCAAAACCATCAAAAAGTAAGGGTTCAATATACCGTTCCGATCAGCTTTACTTTGAATGATGTTGCTGCTAAACCAGCAAATGACGATACCAATACCGTATTTACTTCTGTTGAGCAAGTACCTGAATTTCCGGGCGGCCTGGAAGCTTTTGGCAATTTTTTAGCCAGTAATGTAAAATATCCTAAGGCCGACAGAGAAAAAGGCGTACAGGGGCGTGTTATTGCCAGCTTTATTGTAGAAGTTGATGGTTCATTATCAAACATCGTAGTAAAGCGGGGAGTAAGTACGGCCATTGACGAAGAAGCGGTGCGGGTATTGGACATATCACCTAAATGGAAACCAGGCATACAAAACGGGAGGACTGTAAGAGTTCAATACTCCGTTCCAATCAGTTTTAGGTTAGATAATGATAAATCAGGAAAGCCGGGTCCGGATAAAATGGGAGTAACCGGCACAGATCAGAATGGAACTAACTTGATTGCTCAAAACACCGACAAAACCTTTCGTAACCCCACGGTTATTGTTTTTCCGAATAAGAGTATCTCGAAATATGATCCATTATATGTGTTAGATGGCAAAGTGATCGATAAATCGGATATGGCGAACCTAAACGCAGACAATATTGAAAGTCTCAGCGTACTTAAAAGTCAATCGGCTACAGCCATTTATGGGAAAAAAGGAGCAAATGGAGTTATTGTGGTCACATTAAAGAAGCAAAAAGATAAAACCGAACAACCCAAAAGTTATTAATAAAGCCTTAGTCTTATCCTCAAAAAACCTTTCATAGTAATATATGAAAGGTTTTTGTGTTTATGTCTGCTACTTTTTCTTTTTGGCCGCCTCAATGATCGGCTTTACAGAGTCCTTTTTGCCCGATTGATAGTCTGAAGGCGCTTTTTTGCTGCCTTCGGCCGCAGGTTTCTTTTTTTCTTTAACGGCTTGTCTGTCCTTGCTCATAGTTTTATATTTTTTAATGTTTAATGATAACAGGATGGGAGGGTATTTACACCTGTTAATAAGTATGTGTTGCCTAAGGTATTTCCCGGGTCAATTCAGTTAATGCCCGGTTTAGAGAAGAAAAAGGTTGCTTTAATTTAAAAACGCTATATCTTTGACCGTTTTTACAGCAACCGATTAAAGGTAGCTATTTAAATTAATAATAGCTTTTATATTATGCACATTTTAATACCAAATGCCTGTATAATTGCTTAGCTTTGAAACAATTTTTGATACACATATATTTATACAGATAAATTATACAATTCGCTTAAAATGAAAAGTTTTATTTCACCAACACTTTATGCAGCTTTTAACTACGTGATAGCTATAGTATTAATTGCTTCACCATGGTTATTTGGTTTTGAAGGTCATAAAATAGGAGCAGCTTTATTGTTACCCATGATCTTAGGATGGTTTCAGCTGATAATGGCAATTTTTAGCAATCATCAGTTTGGTTTTATTAAACAGTTCCCTTTGCAAATGCACTTTTTCCTGGATGTGCTGGGAGGTTCATTCCTGTTTTGCTCACCATGGATATATGATTACGCCCACATCACATTTTGGCCACAGGTAATTATGGGTGGGTTATTGGTTATTTTTGGTGCTTTTACAAAAGGTTCAAGATTTTCAACCCCACCGGTTCATCATTACGATGGTGGTTTGGCTAACCTACGCGAGAGCTAAGCAATTATTAAAAATATAAAATAAAAGGGGCGCAAATTTTTGCGCCCCTTTTATTTTACCGGATCCCGGTACTGCAAAATTGACGTCTAAAGTCGAAGTATCGATATTAAAACACTTCATTAAGTCCTAAGAAAAAGCCGCTTGAGCCATAACTGCCCCGGCCATAATCAATACACAGGTTGGAGCGGGTATATTTGTTAAACAGCAACCGTAACCCTACCCCTGCCCCTGGTTCCCAATATCTGAGCAGCTTAATGTCTCGTTGGTTGTTGGCCGATTCGATATTTACAAAAGTAACACCGCTCAGGAGTTTGTTATCGGTGATCGGGAAACGGTATTCCATCTCGTTATATACAAATGAGAGTCCCTTAAAACGACCAATAATAAAAGCCCGTCCGATACGACCATAAGCATCGCTACCCGTGCCCGGGAGATCAAGATAAGGCAAGGATCCGCTAAGCAGGTAATTGGCCCAATGCCAGAAGGCTAAAACTTTTTCGGGGTTACTGTCAGACAGGCTCCAATATTTCCTGAATTCAATTTTTAGCTGCAAGGCCTTGTGTTCGCTGCCGAGCCAGGTTTCATTTTCTTTTAAAATAACATCGGCGTAAATACCCCTGAACGGCCGGTTGGGCTGGTCGCGGTTATTAAATTGAAAGTTTACTAATACACCATTAGCCGCGTAAGCATCCGGCGAATAGCCATTTTTAATGCTGTATCTGAAGTTATGGGTAGCCGTTATCGGTATGTTTTTACGATCGTCATCAATATGACTGTAAAAATTAAAGCTGAGACCTGCACCGGCATAAATATGATTGGCCAGTTTACGGTATATCCGCTCATTAATTTTGATGTATACGTACCGCACTGGGTACTCATCAGGGTTATTGTCATAATGTTGGCCTCCCATGTGGAAATCGCCTTCGCCAAAGCTGCGGCGCCCGGTACCCAGGCCATTATCTTTTGCTATGGTTTTACCAATTTGCATAACGCCCTGAAGGTTCCACATATTTTCGGACGAAAACGCGTTGTGCTTGAACTCAAATGTAGAGAGCTTATTAGTAGAGATATAGGCCCCTGCGTTGATTACCGACATGGTGGTATTTTCGGGATTTCCAAAATACTTACCGCCAGAAGTAATAGCCCCTATAGCGAAACCCACGCTGGGATTATAAGCTGCTGATGGCAATACCGACCAGGTAGAAGGCTTCTTTTTTTTGCCGGTATCTATTTTGGGGCTTTTGCCGCCGAAAAATGAACTCAAAATGCCATTGGCATCCCTTTGCGTTTCCAGCGAATCAGCGCCCACAGAACCTGTTTGTGCCAACAGGATGTTCTCGCTCAGGATCATCAGGCAAAA
This sequence comes from Mucilaginibacter sp. BGA-UO-ETr-C110, assembly GCF_059567985.1. Lineage (NCBI taxonomy): Bacteria > Pseudomonadati > Bacteroidota > Sphingobacteriia > Sphingobacteriales > Sphingobacteriaceae > Mucilaginibacter > Mucilaginibacter sp. BGA-UO-ETr-C110. Next base: position 4,886,538 of record NZ_JCAQPB010000002.1, on the reverse strand, counting down.
GGCAAGCGCATAGCGGCAAATCAACAGGGTCAATTAGATTAATTATTTAGAGTTACCGCTAATATAGAATTATATGGTTACGATTAAAATACTACCCCGGATAATTGATTGTTAAATTTGGGGAGTCCATGAGCGACAACCAGACCGGCAAAACTTTTTAAACCTTAAATTTTAACAAATTTCTTATTGAAACAGCGTAAAAACAGCTCAAAATTGCTCGGAAAACATCGATTTTAACACTTTTTAACAAATTTTAACACGGTTTTGAGCAGTTTTTGAAACTTTAAAAAGTATTAATTTGTTGATTATCAATTTTTTAACTTAAAATTGGATGATTTTTGGCTCTGTTTTGCTCTTAACAAAACAGCCCGGTTGTCTGCTAAAAGACAATCGGGCTGTTGATTTAAATAAAGATACGAAAATTTAGGCAGAATAACCAATGCCATGCTTGGATAATAAAGTTAAAAAGAAACCCCCAATTGTAATCCCGTACCGATTGATGTTGGCTGATCATTGCCGAACCTTACCGGAAACGGAACGGAAATAAAAAAACTGGCATCCTTACCCTTTTTAATCACCTGGTTAAATACTGGCGTTAGTCCAAAGCGCCCATTGGTTTCAAAGGCCATTCGTCCGATAAAGGTAAACCCGTGCCTAAAACGGAACATGGCGCCGGGATGGAATAGTACAGTACTCACCTTTGATATATTCTTTTCCGTGCGGATAGCCGGGGCAACTTCAAAGCTGACACCGAAATGATCGCTCTTTAAAATATTGACGCCAAAGGGAAAACCTATGGTATAAACATTCCCGAAGTTACTGGTAAACCCATTTTTTGTCCAGTTGCCAACTGGATTGAGGATACTGAAATAACCTGTTACTTTTGGATAAGTGTTGGGCTGCTGGGCGAAACCCATTCTGAAAAAAAGCAATAATAATAAGGTTGTGGTAAGGCGTTTTGGCATATTAAAGTGTTTTGATCAGGATGCCGATGATTGCGGCGAACCCGATGATATAAGGTTCCTGTAGTTTTTTGATATAGATGAGTGCTAAAACGGCAGCTATACCGATCAATGCGGTCGGAATATCTATGATGGAACGCAAGCCGATAACAATAACTGAGCCGACCAAAGCGCCGATCACGGCAGCCGTAATACCCTCTACAAAAGCTTTGATACTGGCATTTTTCGCGATCTTCTTAAATGAGGGTGCAAGAGCAACCGTAAATAAATAACAAGGTAAAAATGTAGCTAAAGCGGCCACACAGGCACCTGGAAACCCGGCCACCAGATAGCCGATAAAGCCAACCGTGATCACTACAGGGCCCGGCGTGATCATGGCCACAGCAACCGCGTCTATGAACTGGTGTTCATTCAGCCAGCCAAACTCTTTAACCACCCCACCATGCAGGAAGGGCACGATAGCCAGACCGCTGCCAAAAACAAATGCGCCCGCTTTAGCGAAGAACCAGGCGATCTCTTGCAAATTCTTGCCATCGTATTTCCAGAAGCCTGTACTGACCAATATGCCGGCTGGCAGAACGGAGGGCTTTTTGAGCCATTGCGGTGGTGCTTTGATAACCATATATAAAATACCGCAGGCCAGGAATAAAAGGATCTCCTCGCGTTCCGTAATGACCGTAACGGTTATGCCGGTCACATAAAATAACCATAACAGCCATTTAGATTTCATCGCCACAGGTTCAAATTTGCTGATGGACTTAATGGTCAGCTTATAGGCACTCATTGTAATAATGCCAATTACAGCCGCCCCTACGCCATAGAAAACCGCCTGCATCCAGGCTAAACCACCATACAACTGGTAAGCCATCCCTAATAAGACAACCATAATAAAGGATGGCAATACAAAAGCCAGCCCGGTTAATGTGGCACCGATTAGCCGATGATGTACAAAACCGATATAAATGCCCAATTGCGCTGCTAAAGGACCAGGCGCCAATTGCGCTAATGCTAATCCTTCTTTATATTCTTCTTCGGTTAGCCAGCCTTTGTCTTCTACCAGGTCGCGGTGCATATAGCCAACTAAAGCTACCGGCCCGCCGAATCCCCAGGTACCCAGCTTCAGGAAATAAATAGTAATATCCCATAAGGAATATCCCGGTTTAATGGCCTGTTCTTTCATTACATCTTCATGTTGTCCATATCACCATCTTTTTTGCCCAGCACATCTAATGCTGCCCTAAAGCCCTGTGCCAGTGTAGTGGCATTACCACGGCCATAATAATGCAGGAAAATCATGTGGGGGGTATCGCCCAGCATGTGATTATGCACGGCTACCACTTCGAGGTTATGCGCCCGCAACGTTTTGATCACGCTGTTCACTTCGCCTTGTAGCATGGCTATATCCCCCGCGATGTGCGCATCATCCTGCCTGCCCGCAAAAGATGCCCAACTGTTCAGTCCGATGTTTGTCGTCATTTCCACACCCATCATCATGATCTTCAGGTCGGCCCGGCCAATGGTATACTTGTAAGTGGGGCCATTTACGGTTCCCGTGTACTTGACAATGGCATCCAATGCAGGCAGGTCAAAGTTCTCTTTGCCGGTTATTGTAGCTGGCGCAGATGGCGCGGGCTGGTTAGCCGGGAATAATTTACTATCCCTGATCGTATCGGCGTACTTTTTAGCCAGCTCTGCTACCGTACCCATGCCATGGATGTGCATATAAAAGATGCGCGGTTCTTCGTAAAAAAAGTGGTTATGGATAGCGGCTATCTCTAAACCGTTAGCATGGGCAGCAGAAATCAGCGGATTAACTTCTTCCATTTGCAATACCGTGTCGCTCATCACCATAGCCGATTTGCCGTCGGCGGTTTTCTTGAACGATACCCAGCCGCCGAAACCAAAGGGGATAGGTATCGGTTCACCTTTGATCTTCATCTTGAGGTCGTTGCGTGGCAATGGTGTGGTATAAACCTGCTCGGCATCTTTATAACTGCCTTTCTTACCTAAAGCGGTATCAATAGCCGCTATCTCATCGGCTGTTAAAGGCGGGGTTTTGCCCGGTGGCGGCGTAACTGCATTAACATAATTAAAAGGCAATAGTAAAGCTGTTCCTAAAACCGCGGTGGCCTGTAAGGCTTGCCTGCGGGTGTATTGGTTTGTTTCCATGAGATGTATTGGTTAAAATGCAATACTACCCACTTGGTAAATCTTTAAATTGTATGGATTTGACTATTTGGTATCCTTTTTACTTTTACCACTATTCCTTTTGTAAACGGAAGGGTTTTCGCCGGTCTGCTTTTTAAATATCCGGGTAAAATGGCTCTGATCGGAAAAGCCGGTGAGGTACGCAATCTCTGTCAGTGAATAATGAGTGGTATCCATTAAGCTTTTGGCTTTGTCAATACGCAGCTTGCGGATATAATCACCAAAGGAAAGGTCATTAAAATATTTGGAGAACTCACGTGACAAGTAGGCCGGGTTGATCTCCAATTCATCAGATAGCTGTTGCAGACTCAGGGTCATATTGGTATCCAGCTGATCCTGGATCATCTCTTTCAGTTCTTTAGCCCATTCAGGTGCTTTTTTAGAACTGCTTTGTTTGATATACTTATTGAATACTTCGAGCAGCATTTGCTCAACCGGGCCTGCCTGTGTATGTTTTAGTTGGTGCAGGTGTTTGGCCCAACTGTACAATCCATCATAAATGGTCATCCCCAATTCCAGCAGTTCCTGGTCGTTCTTAATATTGTAAGCTAAACCCGAAAAGATCGCTTCCAGTCCCGCAGATTGCGGCGCAAAATCATGGCGGTCGGTATCCGCGCCCCTAACAATAGCGGCTATCCTGTTTAATGCCGCGTCTTTAAGCTGATGCTTTTTAATAAAGTAGTCGAAAGTACATTGATCTTCGTAATGGGTGTATTCCACATTAGGGAGGTCAAAAGGAGTTGCACCCAACTCATTGGCCTTTAGCAATACCTGGTCAAACGGCACAAAAATGATCTCTGCTTCGGCATCAATAAAGCGCCTGATCAGCCAGGGACAGGCGATGCGGTCGATCTTCGGGCGTTCACGGGTGATCCATTTCATTTGTTACAATATTAGCTATAAATGTAATCTTTTATGCAGGCATTTGTCTGTGAGGGCACAGACAACGGGGTAAAGACGTCATTGCGAGGAACGAAGCAATCTCTAAACGGTACAGAGTTGCTTTGCCGGGCGTATACCCGCTCTTGGCCGCGGGAGGGCCAGTTACTTTTTCTTGATAAAAAGTAACCAAAAATCAAGTCAGCAGAAATGCTTCTTTGCGCTCCCGGCCTTTGCCCTGCAAACCGAACAGAACCACGGGCTGCAATTATTTTGCCCAACTTCGTTCGCACATTTCCCTAAACTTCAGCAAAAACTTGCTATGCCCCTGCAACCGCACAATCCACCATTGTTCTGCCCGCTTTCGCCCGAAGCTGTTCTGCTGACGGGAAAAGATAAAAGAAATCATGTAAATCCCTTAACTGCGAAGCACTCTTGAACACCAATGAAGAGAGTAATTTGTGAAAAATCCTTAAAATCAAGGTTCAGACAAACCCCGCGTTAGGGATAGCAGCGGATACCGGCCTGTGGCTAATGCCTGTGCAGTATGAGCGGATAGCCCGGGCCGCAGGCAACGCCCTGATCTGAACCCAGGTTAAACAAATTAATTAAATTTCTTTTTTACTAAAATTCTACCTATTCCGTTCAGGCGATATCAGGCTTATTCTATAATCTTAAAGAAGTAAATCTCCATACTCCCACGCCTAAAAATCAAAGTTCAGACAATACATTAATTACCATTGCAATATTTTCCTCAAAACCATTTGTAAATAACATAAATAGCTGTATCTTTGCAGTCCCGAAAATGCGGGGTATAATAAACGTTTAAACAATTTAATTTAAAGCAAGTGAATACGTTAAGTTACAAAACTGTCTCAGCCAACAAAAAAACCGTTAACAAACAATGGGTTGTTGTTGACGCACAAGGCGAGATTTTGGGGCGCTTGTCTACGAAGATCGCAATGATCATCCGTGGAAAAACCAAGCCAGATTTCACCCCGAACGTAGACTGCGGTGATAATGTAATAGTTATCAATGCAGACAAGGTAAAGTTGACCGGAAACAAATTCAGCGCAAAGCAATATGTTTCTTACACTGGTTATCCAGGTGGTCAGCGTTTCATTTCTCCTAAGGAGTTAATGGCAAAACATCCAACACGCGTAATTGAAAAAGCCGTGCGTGGTATGTTACCTAAAAGTCGTTTGGGTAAAGCATTATTTGGTAATCTGTATGTATATGCAGGTTCTGAGCATCCTCATGCAGCACAAAACCCAACAACCATTTAACTTTTTATTTTTAAAGGAGAAAAAAAATGCCAACAACTAACACTTCAGGCAGAAGAAAAACAGCCGTTGCCCGCATCTACCTTTCAGAAGGAAATGGTGCGATCATCGTAAACGGTAAAGATTACAAAGAGTACTTCCCAACATTGCCATTACAATACATCGTTACTCAGAGCACTGAGGTTTCTGGTTCAACCGGAAAATTTGATGTTAAAGTAAATGTTGCAGGTGGTGGTATTAAAGGACAGGCAGAAGCCGTTCGTTTAGCCATTGCTAAAGCCATTGTTGAACTGGATCCTGAAAAGAAACCAGCACTACGCGCTAAAGGTATAATGACACGTGATGACCGTATGGTTGAGCGTAAAAAACCAGGTCGTAAGAAAGCACGTAAGAGATTCCAATTCAGTAAACGTTAATCAAAGGAGGACAACAAAATGGCAAGAACAACATATCAGGATTTACTGGATGCAGGTGTACACTTTGGTCACCTTACCCGTAAATGGGATCCGAAAATGTCACAGTACATTTTCATGGAGCGCAACGGTATCCACATTATCGATTTAAACAAAACCTTAACTAAGGTTGAAGAAGCTGCTGCAGCTATAAAACAAATTGTAAAATCAGGCCGTAAGGTATTATTCGTAGCTACAAAGAAACAAGCGAAAGATATTGTTGCCGATTATGCAAAAACCGTAAACATGCCATACATCACCGAGCGTTGGTTAGGTGGTATGTTAACTAACTTTGCAACTGTACGTAAGTCGATCAAAAAGATGTCAAACATCGATAAATTGACTAAAGACGGTACTTACAGCAACCTTTCTAAAAAAGAACGTCTGATGATTCAGCGTGAGCGTATCAAATTAGAAACCCTTTTAGGTGGTATCTCTGATTTGAACCGTTTACCTGCAGCATTATTCCTGATCGACGTTAAGAAAGAGCACATTGCGGTTTCTGAAGCATTAAAGTTGAACATCCCTACATTTGCTATGGTTGATACCAACTCTGATCCTTCAAACATCGATTTCCCGATCCCTGCGAATGACGATGCTACCAAATCAATTTCATTGATCACCAGCATTATCATCAAAGCTATCGAAGAAGGTTTGGATGAACGCAAACGCGAAAAAGAAGACGAAGCTGAAAAAGAAGCAGCTGTTGCTAAAGCAAAAGCTGATGCTCCTGAAGTAGCTGACAGAGCCGAAGGTGCTAAAAGGACCCGCAAAACTGCTGAAGTAGCAGACGTTGTGGCCGATACTGACGCCGAAGCTCCTGCTGCCGAAACAGAAGAGTAATAGAAATTAAGTGTGGGTTGTAAGTTGTGGGTTATAAGTTCTTCTTGTAATTACAATTTACAGCCCATAGTTTTAATATTAAAAATAGTTGCAGGTTATACAGGCCAGCTAATTTTGGCCCAAACACATAACCGATAACATAAAACTTAAAATTCAAAAAACATGTCTACAGTACAAATATCTGCAGCCGACGTAAACAAACTGCGCCAGCAAACTGGTGCCGGTATGATGGATTGCAAAAAAGCATTAACCGAAACTAACGGTGATTTTGAAGCAGCTATCGATTTTTTAAGAAAAAAAGGTGCTAAAGTTGCAGCAAGCCGTCAGGACAGAGAATCAAACGAAGGTGTTGTTATTTCACGCACTTCTGCTGATGGTAAAACCGGTGTAATTATTGAATTGAACTGCGAAACTGATTTCGTGGCTAAAAATGCTGAGTTTATTGCTTTTGCAAATGAAATTGCAAACAAAGCGGTTGAAAACCAGCCAAAAAGCATCGAAGAGCTTTATGCTCTTTCTATAGATGTTGATGCTACTACCACTACTATTGGTGAAGCGGTTATTGACAAAACCGGTAAAATCGGTGAAAAGATCGGTGTATCTAAATTAGAAGTTATTAACGGCGAAAAAGTTATCGCTTATGTACACGGTAACTTCCGTTTAGGTGTATTGGTTGCTTTAAATTCAAACCCGGCAGGTGCCGACGAGGCAGGTAAAGACGTAGCAATGCAAATTGCTGCCATGAACCCAATCGCGGTTGATAAAGACGGTGTTGATGCTACTACTGTTGAGCGCGAATTAGAGATCGCTAAAGATCAGATCCGTGCAGAAGGCAAACCAGAAGAAATGGTTGAAAAAATCTCTTTAGGTAAGCTGAACAAATTCTACAAAGACTCAACCCTGTTAAACCAGGAGTTTGTAAAAGATTCTTCAAAAAGCGTTGCTCAATTCCTGAGCACTGTTGAAAAGGGGTTAACAGTAACCGCCTTTAAGCGAGTAGCTTTAGGAGCTTAAATATTTTATCCCCCTCGTTTTAACGAGGGGGATTTTTTTTGCAATAAAAATCCGCGCGTCATTGCGAGGTACGAAGCAATCTCTATGCTTTACAGAGGAAATATGCACATTTGATTTGCCTACGTAGAGATTGCTTCGTACCTCGCAATGACGGTTTGGTGAAATAAAATATCATTACCATGATAACAGCGCTTCACAATCTTAAATTGATTTCTGGTGGCCAGATCACCGAAGGTAAAGCCATTTTAATTTCCGATGGCCAGATCGTTGATGTAATAGCCGATACGGCCATCCCGCAGGATGCTGTAAAAAAGGATCTGCAGGAGAACTATCTTGCTCCGGGATTTATCGACCTGCAGATATACGGCAGTGGCGGTCAGCTGTTTGCCGGTAAACCTACAGTTGAGGCGCTTGCCCAATTGGAAAACGATCTGCTGAACCAGGGAACTATCGGGGTATTTGCCACCATAGGTACCAATACCAATGATATTGTGGAAGCCGGGATAGATGCTGCCAAAATATACCGTGCGCAAAGTAAAGGCGCTTTCTGGGGACTTCATTTGGAAGGACCTTACCTGAATCCGGCAAAAAAAGGAGCGCATCCCGAAAAATTCATCAAGAAAGCTACGCTGGCCGAAGTGAAGGGCTGGTTGGAACGTGCCGATGGTGTGATAAAAATGATCACCATAGCGCCCGAGCTGCAGGATCAGGAAGTAATTGATTACCTGTTTAACCAGGGCATTATTATTTCATCGGGCCATAGCAATGCTACTTATGCCGAAGGTAAATCGTTTTTAAATAAGCCGGTACAGGCAGTAACCCACCTGTTTAACGCTATGCCGCAAATGCATCACCGTGAACCGGGTTACATCCCCGCTATTTTTGAAGAGCAGCCGTATACCAGTGTGGTAGCCGATGGCATCCATGTTGATTTTGCCATGATCCGTTTGGCTAAACGTGAACTGGGCGATAAGCTTTTTTTAATAACGGATGCCGTTACCTCCACCAAAGAAGGAGCCTATCAGCATGAATTAAGGGGCGATAGATATACGATGCCAGATGGCACGCTGTCTGGCTCTACCTTAACCATGCTAAAGGCGGTTGAAAACTGTGTAAAAAAAGTAGGTATCGATTTGGCTGAGGCGGTAAATATGGCATCCTTATATCCGGCGGAATTAGCCAAACAAACAAAAAAAGGTAAAATTGAGAAAAACTTTGATGCCGATTTGGTTGTTTTTGATGCGGATTTTGAAGTAAAAGCCACCATATTAAAAGGTGATTTTTTAACAAAGACAACATAAAATTTTAACACTGGCTTTTATTCTTTATTTTTGCCGAACTACCCATTATATGAACAGAGCTTTATCAATTCATGATATAAACGCAAGCAAGTTCTGTCTATTCCTATTACATCTATTTCTATTCATAACAAACCACACCAGATGAAGTACAAAAGAATCTTACTCAAACTTTCGGGCGAATCGCTGATGGGCGCAAGGCAATATGGTATTGATAACAACCAGGTATTGCAATATGCCCATGACATTAAAAACGTATATGATGCAGGTATTGAAATTGCGATTGTTGTTGGTGGCGGTAATATTTTCAGGGGATTAAGTGCCGAGAAATCGGGTATGGAACGTGCCCAGGCCGATTATATGGGTATGCTGGCCACCGTAATTAACTGTATGGCGCTGCAAAACGCGCTGGAAAGTATTGGTGTAGAGACACGCCTGCAATCGGCCATTAAAATGGAGCAGATCTGTGAGCCTTACATCCGCCGCCGTGCTATGCACCATTTAGAGGTAGGCAAAATTGTGATATTTGGCGCCGGTACCGGTAATCCATATTTTACTACTGATACAGCCGCATCATTGCGCGCTATTGAAATTAAAGCCGATGTGGTATTGAAAGGTACCCGCGTGGATGGCATTTATACTGCAGATCCGGAGAAAGATCCATCGGCTACACGTTACGACGAGATATCGTTCCAGGAAGTTTATGATAAAGGTCTGAACGTGATGGACATGACCGCCATAACCCTTTGCCGTGAAAATAAACTACCGATCATTGTGTTTGATATGAACCAATCCGGCAATTTCATGAAAATAGCCCAGGGCGAAGCGGTAGGTACACTGGTACACTAAATATAATTCCAACAAGAGCATTCCTTTCCGCGCGTCATTGCGAGTTACGAAGCAATCCCTAACTGTACAGAGCGGCTCTGCTTATCGGGGATTGCCACGCTGCGCTCGCAATGACGTGGGGGATGAAACAACAAAAAAGGCCGCTATTTATAGCGGCCTTTTTCGTAAATAGCATTTAAATTATTTGGTGTCTGGAGCAAGTTCCTTAGCTGCGTTATCCGCAGCTGTTGCCGACGCAGCGTCATTTAATTGTGTGCGTTGTGTTTTGATAGTTTGCATTGTGGTAGCTATAAATTTGTCAGCACCGTACATTTTATATTTAATACCAAACTCTTTAAGTTCAGCAATACCCTGTTGGGCATATTCCGGTTTTTCAACCCTGCCGGTCATTTCGGCAAGTACCCGAACGCTGTTGAACTTGTTTTGTAGAGTAGCATTTTTAAAGGTATCAAATACGTAAGGCCACTCGGCTGTTCCTCCTTTTGTCGCGTACAGGCTAAATATAGCGGTGGTTAAAGCGCCTTTATTGTCCTTTTCAAGCGCTTTGGCTTGTTTCAACGCGTCGGTTGCATCTACCTGGCTAAGGGCTGTTAAAGCTGCTCCCTGCACCGCGTATGATTCGCTGTTAAGTGCTTGTTTAAATAAGGTTGAATTACCCGAAGCGTTAAGCTTGCCTAAAGCGGTGATGGCCGCTGCTTTAGCCAGTGTATTACCATCGGTTTGCGCCAGTGAAGCCAGTATAGGCTGTGCCGCCGTACGAATATCCTCATTGGTAAGGTTTAATGCTTTAATGGCTTTGATGCGCAAACCATAGTATTTATCTTTTAAAGCAGCTATGATAATTTTTTGATTAGCTTTTTCCTTTTGATTGGCAGCTGCTGCTTCAATGGCCTCATACCTGTCCATATACAATGGCCCATTAAAGTACTGGTAGGAGAACTCCTCTATGCTCTTATTATCGGTTTTTTTGGCCAGCAAAATTTTATCACCATCCACATTTACCAGATCGGGTTTGGTAGCTACATGGAAAGTTAAGGTATCGGCCTTATCATTCATCCAAACTTTATGACGTTCTTTTTTACCACCGGCATAAATATCAATGGCCATAGGCAATTTAAAGGTTTGGCCATCCTGGTTTTGCTGCAGGTAAACGGTTTGGGTTTTAGTGGCATCATCCCATTTATAACTGATATTTAAAATGGGGTGGCCAGCGCCATAATACCATTGGTTAAAGTACCAGTTCAGGTCTAAACCGCTGGCTTCTTCCAGCGCCAAACGTAATTGCTGGGCTTCGCCGTTTTTGAAGGCATTTGTTTTCAAGTAAATACCCAGTCCTTTAAAAAACGCGGCATCCCCCAGATAGTTACGCAGCATGTTTAAAATACGACCGCCCTTTTGGTAGGTAACTACATCAAAAACATCTTCCTTGTCGTCATAATGAAAACGTACCAGGTCTTTGGTTTTGGCATCAGGCGATCTGAAATAGCTCAGCATATCATCATGGTTATGCTCGTCGCCGGCATCTTTACCATATTTATGCTCGGCCCAAATGGTTTCGCTAAAGTTGGCGAATGACTCGTTCACGGTCAGGTTGCTCCAGCTCTCGGCGGTCACATAATCGCCAAACCACTGGTGAAAAAGCTCATGTACAATGGTACTGCGGCCGTTGTTGTAATAAGCGTCAAGCAGCTCGCGGTGCGTACCCTGTACGTATTCGCCGTGTAAAGTAGCCGTGGTATTTTCCATGGCGCCGCTTACATAATCGCGTACTACGATCTGCGCGTATTTGTTCCATGGATAATCAACGCCTAAAGTTTTAGAGTAAAACTCGATCACCTCAGGTGTAAATCCGAATATTTCTTTGGCGTAAGGGGCGTATTTAGGCTCCAGGTAATAGTTTACCTCTTTGTTGCGCCATTTGTCTTTATAGATCTTGAAATCGCCAACGGCCATCATAAACAGGTATGGCGAGTGTGGCAGGTCCATTTTCCAATAATCGGTACGGGTGCCATCGGCGTTGGTTTTTTGCGATACCAGTTTTCCGTTTGATAACGTAACGTACTTAGAGGGTACGGTCATGGTGATCTCTTCGGTAGTTTTTTGACTTGGTTTATCAATGGTTGGGAACCAGGCCGATGAGCTTTCGGTTTCACCTTGAGTCCAAACCTGTGTTGGTTTATCCTTTTCGGTACCGTCGGGGTTTATAAAATATAAACCCTTGGCATCGTTTATGGCGGCGCTACCTTTTGATTTTAACTCGTTTGGCTTGGCGGTGTAATCAATGTAAATGGTATAGCTTTCGCTGTTATGGTAAACCTTATCCAGCTTTATAGCTACCGAAAGGCTGTCCTGGTAAGTAAATTTCAGGGGGATATTCTTACCATTTTTTACTACTGATATATTTTTAAGATCCATGCCTTTGGCATCAAGCCTTAAGCTGTCGGTCGGGTAAAAATGGGGCTTTAAGGTGACCCACTCTTTGCCGTATAGGTAACGTTTCTTATAGTCAAAACGCACATCAAGTTTGGTGTGTATCAGGTCGTTAACCTTGGTGGGTACCGCACGGTAAATTTTCATTTCCGGATCGTCCGGTTTCGGCGCCTGCTGCGCGTACGATGAGGTAAGGGCTGCCGTTAGCGCACAAGATAACAACAGTGTTGAAATTGGTTTCAGATCAGTCATATAACAATATTAGTATTTTGTCTTCAAATAAAGTATAAAATGAGGGAGTAATTAAAAGGGATACGCCATCAGCTTATTAAGTAGCTATGACGTTTTATCCGCACTATATGTTACGACAGATAAAATTTATTTCGGTATATACCCGCATAAAAGCGAACACCATCTGTACGGATTCGAACAGTGTAAGTTGGTTTTATTGTTTAACTGATTGATTTTTAGTTTGTTAAATAAATGGCACAATATTTTATCCTAAGTGGTGGACGCAACAATACAAGCTTTTAATATGATCAAGAACTATTTAAAAATTGCCTGGCGTAATCTGCTCAGAAACAAGGCACATACATTTATAAACATAGCTGGTCTTTCCATTGGTTTGGCTTGTAGCCTGCTTATTATGCTGTGGGTGCAAAATGAGTTAAGTGTTGATGCTTTTCATAAAAATAAATCGCGCTTGTATAATGTATATGAGCGCCGGTATTTTGACCATAAAATTTCGGGGCAATACCGTACCCCGGGCATTTTGGCCGATGAAATGAAAAAGGTGCTCCCGCAGGTTGAGTATGCGGTTAATGCCAGCTATTACGAACGCGGTACCTTTAGGGCTGGCGATAAAGTATTAAAACTGGATGGCGCCGCCGCCGGTGCCGATTTTTTTAAAATGTTCAGCTATCCGCTTTTACAGGGTAATGCTCAGGCAGCTTTAAATTCACCGCTTAGTTTAGCTATATCGCGTAAAATGGCCCGCGACTTTTTCGGTAGCTCCGAGGCGGCTATAGGTAAAACCATCCGTTATGAAAATAAAAAGGACTTTAAAGTAACCGCGGTATTTGATGATGTGCCCTCCAACGCTTCCAATAAATTTGAATATGTAATGAACTGGTACACTTTCCTTGAGGAAAACCCCAGTTCAAAAGACTGGAACAATAACGGACCTTATACCAGTATTATGCTCCGCGCTGACGCCGATCCTGCTTTGTTTGAAAAAAAGATAACGCACTTTCTGGATAACTATAACAAGGACCAAAAGAAAGGCTCTTTTACGGTTGATCTGGCTATACAGCGGCACGACCAGGAGTATCTTCACGGCACTTTTGAAGATGGTAAACTGGGTGCAGGCCGTATTGAATATGTAAACCTGTTTAGTATTGTGGCTATTTTTATTTTATTGATAGCCTGTATCAATTTTATGAACCTGACCACGGCGCGGTCTGTAAAAAGGGCCCGGGAAATAGGCGTACGGAAAGTAGTGGGTGCATTACGGTCAGTACTGATCAAACAATTCATCGGAGAATCATTATTTGTTACTACGCTTGCAGTAGCTATTTCCTTAATGTTATTGGTTTTGCTGTTGCCTTTATTTAACCAGGTAACCCAAAAACAAATTGAACTGCCATTTGATCAAGCCGGATTTTGGCTAAAAGTTATATCACTTACACTTATTACCGGCCTCATTTCAGGTAGCTATCCTGCCCTGTTCCTGTCGTCATTTAATCCGGTTACGGTTTTAAAGGGGACTCTTAAACTGGAGGCTGGTACAACCTTGTTTCGCAAAGGGTTGGTGGTGTTTCAGTTTGTGCTTTCTGTAGTGCTGGTAACCGCTACCATTGTGGTGGCCCGGCAAATGAACTTTATTCAATCGCGTAATTTAGGTTATGATCGGGAAAACCTCATTTTTATACCGGTAGATGGTGAGCTTTCCGCACGATATGATCTGTTTAAACAGGAAGCTTTAAAAATGCCGGGAATCCAGGCGGTCAGCGTCTCGGGCGCGAGACCTACGCAAATGACCAGTGGGACAGTTGGTGTTGATTGGACCGGGAAAGACCCCGATCTCCGGATCAGGTTTAACCAAAGCGCTGTTGGTTATGATTATATAAGTACACTAAAATTAAATATGGCGGCCGGGCGCGATTTCTCCAAAGATTTCCCTACAGATACTGCCGGCTACATAATCAACGAAACGGCTTTAAAAAGAATAGGCTACACCAATCCTATTGGTAAATCATTAACCTTATGGGATAATAAAGGTACGATCATTGGTGTGGTGAAGGATTTTCATTTCGATTCCATGCATGAGCAGATTAATCCTTTGATCATCTGGCTGGGTAAAAGCGGTAATTATGGTAATTTACTTATCCGTACGGAGCCGGGTAAAACCAAACAGGCCCTGGCCAGCCTGGAAACGCTGTGCAAACAGATCAACCCGGCATTTCCGTTCACTTATTATTTTTCTGACGAGGAATATCAGAAATTGTACCGTAGTGAGCAGATAGTAGGTAAGCTGGCCAACGCGTTTGCTTTCCTGGCTATTTTTATTTCGTGCCTGGGGCTTTTAGGCTTAGCTATGTTTACTGCCGAGCAGCGGGTAAAAGAGATCGGTATCCGCAAGGTATTAGGCGCCAGTGTTGGGTCACTTTTCAACCTGTTATCATCTGAATTTTTGGTACTGGTATTCATTGCCCTGGTCATTGCTTCGCCTATAGCCTGGTACGCCATGAACAAATGGCTGCAGGGTTTTGCGTATCACACGAGTATTCAATGGTGGATGATTGCGCTTTCCGGAGGGATGATCATAGTGATAGCACTGGTAACGGTAAGCTTCCAGGCTGCCAAAACAGCGCTGATTAATCCGGTTAAGAGTTTAAGGAGCGAGTAATAAGCTAAAAGCGGAAGGCATAAAGCCGAAAGCAATAAATTTGATATATTAAAAAGCTTTAGGCTTTGTGCCTTTAGCTTTTAGCTAAAAGTACAGATCATGATCAGGAATTATTTAAAAATTGCATGGCGTAATTTGCTTAAAAACAAGGCGCATACTTTTATTAATGTAGTTGGTCTTTCGGTTGGTATGGCAGTGGCCATGCTCATCGGTCTTTGGATATGGGACGAGCTGTCATACGACAAGTATTTTAAAAACTATGACCGGCTGGTACAGGTTATGCAGCATCAAACCTTTAATGGTAATGTAGGCACGCAATCGGATATACCTATGCCGTTGGGTTATAAACTGCGGGATGACTATAAAAATGATTTTAAGTATGTGGTACTATCAACCTGGACAAGCCCGCACATCCTCGCATTCGGTGATAAAAAACTAACCCAACAGGGAAACTATATGCAGGCCGAAGCGCCAGACCTGTTCACTTTAAAAATGATCAAAGGCACACGGTCGGGGCTAAAAGATCCATCATCTGTTATGCTCTCTGCATCACTGGCTAAGGCCCTTTTTGGTGATACTGATCCCATGTTTAAAGCCTTAAAGATCGACAATAAATGGAACGTTAAGGTTACCGGGGTTTACGAAGATCTGTCGCATAATAACAGCTTAGCTGAAATTGCATTTATTGCACCCTGGGATCTGTACATGACTACTCATGTAAAAACAAACATTACAAACTGGGGTAATAATTCATGGCAGCTATTTGCGCAGCTAAGCCCCAATGCAGATATAAACAAGGTATCTGCCAAAATAAAAGATTTGAAAATGATTGCTTTTGCTGCTCAGGACAATAAGCTGGGCTTATCTTTTAAGCCAGCTGTGTTTTTGTACCCGATAAGCAAATGGCATTTATACTCGGAGTTTAAGAATGGTGTAAATACCGGGGGGGCTATACAATTTGTATGGATGTTTGGCATTATTGGCGTATTTGTACTGCTGCTGGCCTGTATCAATTTTATGAACCTGAGTACAGCCCGGTCAGAAAAACGGGCTAAGGAAGTGGGTATACGTAAAACGGTAGGATCGTTGCGCAGCCAGTTAATTAGTCAGTTTTTGGTAGAGTCGGTGCTGATCTCGGCATTTGCCTTCCTTTTTTCCATACTTCTTGTAGTGCTAATTTTACCCTGGTTTAATCAGGTAGCCAATAAAACCATGCAGGTATTATGGGCCAACCCGATGTTTTGGATACTGGGAATTGGCTTTAGCCTGGTAACCGGGCTCATAGCGGGGAGTTATCCCGCTTTTTATCTGTCATCATTTAAGCCTGTAAAAGTTTTGAAGGGCACATTTAAGGCCGGCAAGTTTGCAGCCTTGCCCCGCAAGGTACTGGTAGTTGTACAGTTTACGGTTTCTGTTACTCTAATTATAGGTACCCTTATTGTTTTCAGACAGGTGCAGTTCACCAAGAACAGGCCAATAGGCTATGACCGCACCGGTCTTATACAGCTGGAAATGAAAACGGATGCTATTCATCAGCACTTTACCGCGGTAAGGAATGACCTGCTGCAATCGGGGGCAATAGTTGAAATGGCTGAGTCTGATAGTCCGCTAACGGGAGTATATTCCAATAATAGTGGTCTTACCTGGAGGGATAAGGATCCTAATTTGCAGGATGATTTCGGCACTGTTCCGGTAAGTCCCGAATTTGGAAAAACAGCCGGTTGGAAGCTTACCAACGGGCGTGATTTTTCAAGGGATATTTCAACTGATTCATCGGGTATAGTGCTGAACGAAGCGGCTGTAAAATTCATGAACTTTAAACACCCGGTTGGCGAAACCATAAAATGGTACAAGGATTTTAAAGTTATAGGTGTAGTGAAGGATATGGTTATGTCATCACCCTATGAGCCTGTAAAACCAACTATATTTTATATAGCTCCCTACGCTCCTGGGATAGTTGATATCAAGCTTAACACAAGCAAAAGTGCCAGCGAGGCATTGCATAAAATTGAAGATGTATTTAAACAATATGACCCGGCGAGCCCTTTTGATTATAAATTTACAGATGAAGAGTACGCCCGAAAATTTGCTAACGAAGAGCGTGTAGGCAAACTGGCTGGTTTCTTTACCTTGTTGGCCATTTTCATCAGCTGTATGGGGCTGTTCGGTATGGCATCTTTTATGGCCGAGCAACGTACCAAAGAGATCGGTGTGCGCAAGGTGTTAGGTGCATCAGTATTTAGTTTATGGCGCTTAATGTCGCGCGATTTTGTATTGCTGGTAATTATAGCATTGTTTATAGCCACTCCTGTTGCTTACTATTTTATGCATGATTGGCTGCTGCATTATACTTACCGCGCCGCACTTTCCTGGTGGATATTTGCATTAACTGGTGCGGGGGCAATTATCATAACGTTATTAACCATAAGTTATCAAAGTATCAGGGCAGCGCTGGGTAACCCCATCAAAAGTTTAAGAAGCGAATAACAGCTAAAAGCCGAAGGCCTAAAGCTAAAAGCAAAATAAACGTATTACGTACAACATAAAACGTACAACATGTTAAAGAACTATTTAAAAATCGCGTGGAGAAATCTTATCAAAAATAAGGCTTCTTCTTTTATCAATGTCGGCGGGTTGGCTGTAGGGATGACCGTAGCCATGTTGATCGGGTTGTGGATATGGGATGAATTGTCATTTGATAAGTATCATCAAAATTATGATCGTGTAGCCACAGTAATGCAGCACGAGGTTTTTAATGGCAATATCAATACGGGGGCACCGATACCCCTGCCCCTGGATGCGGAGCTGCGCAAAAACTATGGAAGCGATTTTAAACATCTGGCCTTGTCATCATGGACAAACAGCCATATTTTAAATGTTGGTGATAAAAAGATCTCTTATAAAGGAAATTTTATGGGAGCAGAAGCCCCGGAAATATTTTCGCTCAGGATGCTGCATGGCTCACGTGGCGGATTAAAAGACCCATCTTCGATACTGATCTCCCAGTCGGTAGCCAAAGCATTGTTTGGCGATGCCGACCCCATGAACAAAGTGATCAGGCTGGATAATAAAGACGGCTTTAAAGTTTCGGGTGTTTATGAAGATCTGCCCAATAATACAACCTTTCACGATGTGGCATTTATTGGTCCATGGGAATATTATATCCATGCTCCGGGTAATGAAAGATCACCTACCGACTGGGGCGACAATTCCCTGCTCATGTATGTGCAGATAGCTGATCATGCGGATATGGCCAAAGTATCAGCAAAAATAAAAACCATCAAGCTCGATAAGCTGGAAAGAGAGGACAAGAAGTTTAATCCCCTGCTGTTTCTTCAACCCATGAGCAAATGGCATTTGTATTCAGAATTTAAAAACGGGGTTAATACGGGCGGTGCTATCCAATATGTATGGCTTTTCGGCATCATAGGCATATTTGTGTTACTGCTGGCCTGTATCAATTTTATGAACCTGAGCACGGCCCGCAGCGAAAAGAGAGCTAAGGAGGTAGGTATACGTAAAGCTGTAGGTTCATTACGCGGGCAACTAATCAAACAATTCTTCTGCGAGTCGTTCCTGATCGCCACGCTGGCCTTTGCGTTTTCGCTACTACTGCTTTGGCTGGCGATGCCCTGGTTTAATGATATAGCCGGTAAACAGATGGCTATTTTGTGGAACTCTCCGTTTTTTTGGCTGGCCTGTATAGGTTTTACCTTATTTACCGGGGTAATTGCCGGGCTTTACCCTGCCTTATATCTTTCTTCATTTAACCCGGTTAAAGTATTGAAAGGCACTTTTAAAGCGGGTCGTTTTGCAGCGCTTCCGCGTAAAGTGCTGGTGGTAACCCAGTTTACGGTATCCGTTATCCTGATCATCGGCACTATTATCGTTTTTAAACAGATACAGTTTGCTAAAAACCGCCCGGTAGGATATAGCCGGGACGGCCTGGTGGATATTGAAGTGACCAATGATGATCTGCATAAACATTTTGACGCGTTGCGGACCGATCTGCTCCAATCTGGAGCTGTAGCGGAGATAGCAGAATCAACCAGTTCAACCACCGGGGTAAACAACCACCGGGGCGATGTGAGCTGGAAAGGAAAAGATCCATCGATGACCTCCTTTTTTGGAAATATCAGCGTGAGCACAAACTATGGTAAAACTGTGGGCTGGCAATTTACAGATGGCAGGGATTTTTCGAGCCAGTCGGTTGCCGATTCCACAGCCATTGTATTGAATGAGGCTGCCGTAAAGTATATGGAACTGAAAAACCCTGTTGGTGAAATAGTGCGCGTAGGCAAGTGGGATATGACCGTAATTGGCGTAGTAAAAGATATGGTGATGGAATCGCCTTATGAGCCGGTTAAACAAAGTATCTTCCGCATGGGGCGTGGTGCCATGGATGATGTACTGATCAAGGTCAACCCTAAAATGAGCGCGCATGACGCGCTTGGCAAAATAGAAGCGATTTGTAAAACTTATTCACCCTCGGTTCCATTTTCGTATCGCTTTGCTGATGATGAATACGCCAGAAAATTTGCTACCGAAGAGCGTATAGGTAAGCTGGCAAGTTCTTTTGCCATGCTGGCTATTTTTATCAGCTGCCTGGGCCTGTTTGGCATGGCATCTTTTATGGCCGAGCAGCGGGTAAAGGAAATTGGTGTGCGCAAGGTATTGGGTGCAAGTGTTTTTGGCCTGTGGCGCTTAATGTCCAGAGATTTTGTATCGTTGATAATTATTGCATTGTTCATAGCCACCCCGGTTGCTTACTATTTTATGCACGGCTGGCTGCAGCACTACACTTACCGGGCCGAACTTTCCTGGTGGATATTTGCGCTAACCGGGGCGGGCGCAATTATTATAACATTGCTAACCATAAGCTACCAAAGTATCAGGGCAGCATTGGCTAACCCGGTAAAAAGCTTAAGGAGCGAGTAAGGGAATTTCGGATTTAGAAATTAGAGTTTAGTATTTAGGGTTTAGAATTTTAAAGAATTATGATCAAGAATTATTTAAAGATCGCCTGGCGAAACCTGATTAAAAATAAGGGGCACAGCTTTATCAACATCGCTGGTTTATCGGTAGGTATGGCTGTAGCTATGCTGATTGGTTTATGGATATGGGATGAGCTTTCGTATAACAAATACTTTACTAATTACGACAAGATTGTACAGGTTTGGCAGCATCAAACATTTAACGGTAGTGTGGGCAGCCAAACCGCTATGCCTATCCCCTTAGGATTAAAATTGCGTGAGTCATATAAAAGCGATTTTAAGTATGTAGTGCTTTCTACCTGGACACAGGAACATATTATCACCTATGGCGACAAGAAATTTACGCAGCTGGGCAACCATGTACAAGCCGAATTTCCAGATATGCTTGGCCTGAAAATGATCAAAGGTACGCGTGCCGGATTAAAAGATCTTTCATCTATCATCATTAACGCATCGCTGGCAAAAACACTTTTTGGAGATGCCGACCCGATGGATAAAACCTTAAAAATTGATAACCAGTGGGTTGTTAAGGTAACCGGCGTTTATGAGGATCTGCCTAACAATACCCAATTTAGGGATGTAACCTTTTTTGCTCCCTGGGATCTGTACATGACCACCATGCCCTGGCTTAAAAACGCGGCCACCCGCTGGGGTAATAATTCGTGGCAGATATTTGCTCAGCTGGCCCCTAATGCCGATTGGGAAAAAGTATCGGCTAAGATCAAAGACCTTAAACTGGTTAATATTGCAGCCCAGGGCGATAAAATCGGGGCTGATTTTAAGCCTGCCGTTTTTCTGCATCCTATGTACAAATGGCATTTATACTCGGAGTTTAAAAATGGTATAAATACCGGTGGCAGCATCCAGTTTGTATGGATGTTTGGCATCATAGGTGTGTTTGTACTATTGCTGGCCTGCATCAATTTTATGAATCTGAGCACTGCCCGTTCCGAGAAACGTGCCAAGGAAGTAGGCATCCGTAAGGCCATAGGCTCGCAGCGTGTACAGCTGATCTGGCAGTTTTTTATGGAATCAATGCTGATTGTTGCCTTTGCCTTTATTTTTTCCATCATCCTGGTGATGCTGGCCCTGCCCTGGTTTAACGGTGTTGCTGATAAAAAAATGTCGATCTTATGGGGCAATCCATGGTTTTGGAGCCTGAGCCTTTTATTCAGCCTGGTATCCGGTATTATCGCGGGTAGCTACCCGGCCCTTTATTTGTCGTCATTTAAACCAATCAAAGTATTAAAAGGTACATTTAAAGTTGGGCGCTTGGCAGCCATACCGCGCAAGGTGCTGGTGGTTTTGCAGTTCACCGTTTCGGTTACATTGATTATAGGTACTATCATTGTTTTCAGGCAGATCCAGTTTGCCAAGAACAGGCCTATAGGTTATAGCCGTGATGGCCTGATATACCTGGTAGAAAAAACAAAGGATATACATGATCACTACGCCGCATTTAAAGATGAGGTAATAAGGTCAGGCGCCGCGATACAAACAGCCGAATCGGGAAGTCCTGTTACAGGTGTGTGGAGCAATAACAGTGGTTTTGACTGGAGAGGAAAAGCTCCCGGGATGCAGGATGATTTTGCGACTGTTGGCGTAACCGACGATTTTGGAAAAACGGTTGGCTGGCAGTTTAAAGGTGGCCGTGATTTTTCAAAAGCATTTTTAACAGATTCATCGGGTATTGTTATTAATGAGGCTGCTGCAAAATTTATGAACTTTAAAAACCCGGTTGGCGAAATTGTAAAATGGGGCGATAAGCCGTTCCGGGTGATCGGGGTGATCAAAGATATGTTGATGAGTTCGCCCTATGAACCGGTTAAGCAAACGTTTTTTTATTTGGATAAAAATCCAGATGGGGTAATATCCGTAAAGATTAATCCGCAAGCAAGCACACATGATGCATTGGACAAGATCGCGGCCATCTTCCAGAAATACTCGCCTGCCGCGCCGTTCGATTATAAGTTTGCTGATGAGGAATATGCCAAAAAATTTGATGAGGAAACGCGCATCGGTAAACTGGCCAGCTTTTTCGCCTTCCTGGCCATATTTATCAGTTGCCTGGGCCTGTTTGGTATGGCTACTTTTATGGCCGAGCAGCGTGTTAAAGAGATAGGTGTACGCAAAGTTTTAGGCGCTTCGGTATTTAACCTCTGGCGTCTGTTGTCAACCGATTTTGTGATATTGGTAGCGATATCTTTCCTTATAGCATCCCCGGTTGCCTATTATTTTATGCATGGCTGGTTACAGGGTTACGCCTACCGGTCAGAAATTTCCTGGTGGATATTTGGTGTATCAGCAGCAGGCGCTATAGTAATAACACTGGTTACCGTAAGTTTTCAGGCTATAAGGGCGGCGTTGGCCAACCCGGTAAAAAGTTTAAGGAGCGAATAACCTCACCCCAGCCCTCTTCAAAGGAGAGGGAGGCACAGTTGGGTTTTGAAATAAATTAACAAATAATTACAATTCCTCCCCTTTGGGGAGGTTAGGAGGGGTTTATGATCAAGAACTATTTAAAGATCGCGTGGCGAAACCTGATTAAAAATAAAGCGCATAGTTTTATTAATATAGCGGGTTTGTCGGTTGGCTTGGCTTGCAGTCTGCTCATTTTATTATGGGTACAAAATGAGCTGAGTATGGATCAGTATCATGCCAATGGCAAGCGCTTGTATTCGGTATATGAAACGCAATATGTTGATAATAAGGTGGAGGGGCAATACAGCACGCCAGGGCTGCTGCCAGAAGAATTAAAAAAACAGATACCCGAGATTGAAGCCAGCACAGGGATCAGTTATGGGGAAGAAAACACTTTCCAGGTTGGTGATAAAATATTAAAAATGAATGGTACCGATGCCGGGGCCGATTGTTTTAAAATGTTTAGTATCCCATTGCTGCAGGGGAATGTACAAACGGCCTTAAATTCGCCGGTGAGTATGGCTATATCCCGCAAAATGGCCAGGGCTTTTTTTGGCAGCCCCGAAGCCGCCATTGGTAAAGCCATCCGCTATGATAACCGGAAAAATTTTACCATTACCGCGGTATATGAAGATCTGCCAAATACCGCCTCGCAGAAATATGATTACCTCCTGAACTGGTATAATTATATAGAGGAAAACCAATGGGCCAAAAGCTGGGGTAATAATGGGCCGGCTACAGTTATTATGCTGCGTGCGGATGCCAATCCGGACGCAGTTGAAAAAAAGATAGCTCACTTTTTAGATAACTTAAACAAAAGTCAAAAGAAGGGCACTTTTACCGAAGAATTAGGACTGCAACGCTTTGGCGATGGTTACCTGCATGGCAATTTTGAAAAGGGAAAACCACAAGGCGGCCGTATAGAATATGTGCGTTTGTTTACTATTGTCGCCATTTTTATTTTGTTGATAGCCTGTATCAATTTCATGAACCTCACCACCGCCCGGTCGGTTAAACGTGCCCGTGAAATAGGTGTGCGTAAAGTGGTTGGTGCCGTTCGCTCGGTTTTGATCAAGCAGTTCATAGGCGAATCGTTACTGGTGACTTCACTGGCAGTAGTAGTAGCATTAGTACTGTTAACACTATTATTACCAGTATTTAATCAAATTACCCATAAAGAAATAGAACTACCGTTTTATCAGCCCTTGTTTTGGCTAAAACTGGTGGCCATTACTTTAATTACAGGCTTAATATCAGGTAGCTATCCTGCTTTATTCCTATCGTCATTTAACCCGGTTAAGGTGTTAAAAGGTACTTTGAAATTAGATTCAGGTGCCACAATGTTTCGCAAAGGGCTGGTTATATTTCAATTCGCGTTATCCGTTATCCTGATAACCGCTACTATTATTGTTTCCAGGCAAATGTCCTACATCCAATCAAAAAATCTGGGGTACGACCGCGAGAATCTGATATATATCCCAATGAGCGGCGAGCTTATAAACAAATACAGCACTTTTAAAGACGAAGCTTTAAACTTGCCCGGGATACAGTCGGTTACCCGTATCAGTAACACCCCAACAAATATTCAAAACTGGACAGGCGATGTTAACTGGACTGGTAAAGACCCCAATGTAATTATACAGTTTACACAGGTTTCGGTTGGTTATGATTTTGCGAAAACCATGAAACTGAAAATGTTAACCGGTCGCGATTTTTCAAAAGCCTTTGCAACCGACTCGATAGGATATCTGATTAATGAATCGGCTTTAAAAAGGATAAAATATGCAGACCCGATAGGCAAACCACTCACTTTTTGGGATAAAAAAGGGGTTATAGTGGGAGTGATCAAAGATTTTCATTTTACTTCTATGCATGAGCAGATCAAACCCTTGGTGATCAGACTTCGGGAGGATGAAAAATATGGCAACGTATTGGTAAAAACACAGCCTGGTAAAACCCGCGAAGCGCTGGCTGGTTTGGAAAACTTGAGTAAACAAATTAATCCTGCATTTCCGTTTACCTATAATTTCTCGGATCAGGAATATCAGAAATTATACCAGAATGAAGAGATCGTAACCCAAATATCCAATGCGTTTGCCTTCCTGGCTATATTTATTTCGTGCCTGGGATTGCTGGGCTTGGCTATGTTCACAGCAGAGCAGCGAATAAAAGAGATCGGTATCCGCAAAGTGCTGGGCGCCAGTGTAAGTTCATTGTTTACCCTATTGTCATTGGAATTTTTGGTGCTGGTAGTTATTGCTTTGCTAATTGCTTTACCGGTATCCTGGTACAGTATGAGTAAATGGTTGCAGGGTTTTGCCTACCGTACGCCAATGCAATGGTGGATGTTTGGTTTGGCAGGTGGCATTATTGTTATCGTAGCTATGCTAACGGTTAGTTTCCAGGCGGTTAAAGCTGCTCTGGTTAATCCTATAAAAAGTTTAAGGAGTGAATAAAGCAAAAAGCCGAAGGCTTAAAGCTGAAAGCAATAAATAGTATAAATAAAAAGCTTTAGGCTTTGTGTCTTTAGCTTTAAGCTAAAAACGGATATCATGATCAGAAACTATTTAAAGATCGCCTGGCGAAACATCGTCAAAAACAAGGCGCACACTTTTATTAATGTGGCAGGTTTATCGGTGGGTTTGGTATGCAGCCTGCTTATTTTGCTATGGGTGCAAAATGAACTGAGTGTAGATGGTTTTCATAAGAACAGTTCCCGCTTATATTCAGTATATGAGCGCCAGAACTATGATCATAAGATACATGGCTCATATAATACACCCGGGCCAACCGCTGATCAGATGAAAAAAGTGCTGCCCGAGGTGGAGTACGCAACCAGTTTTGGCTTTGATCAAACGAATACTTTCCAGGTAGGTGATAAGATCCTGAAACAAGATGGTTCTGCCGCCGGGGCTGATTATTTTTCCGTATTCAGCTATAAGCTTTTACAGGGCAACGCCAAAAGCGCGCTGAATACACCAGTGAGCCTGGCTATTTCGCGAAAAATGGCTAACACCTTTTTTGGAAGTCCGCAGGCGGCAATAGGTAAAACTATCCGTTACGAAAACAGCAAAAACTTTACAATAACCGCAGTATTTGAAGATCTGCCTAAAAACGTTTCACAAAAATTTGATTACCTGATCAACTGGTATGCCTTTTTGGATGAGAACGGATGGGCCAGGGAATGGGGCAACCAGGGTCCTGCCACCTTCATTATGTTAAAGCCCAATACTAATCCTGTAGCATTTGAAAAAAAGATACCCCATTTCTTAGATGCCTATAATGGTACCATTCGCAAAACTTCAACTTTTATTATTGATCTGGGTATTCAGCGTTTTGATGAAGGGTACCTGCATGGCAACTTTGAGGAAGGTCGGTTTGTGGGAGGTCGCATAGAGTATGTGCGAATTTTTAGTATCGTAGCCATATTTATTTTGTTGATAGCCTGTATCAATTTTATGAACCTAACCACCGCCCGTTCAGTTAAACGCGCTAAAGAAATTGGTGTACGTAAAGTTGTTGGGGCAGAGCGCTGGGTTTTAATACAGCAATTTATCAGTGAGTCGTTATTGATCACCACTATCTCGGTGAGTATATCCTTATTGTTGTTGGTTGTATTGCTACCGGTATTTAACCAGGTAACGCAAAAACAAATTGAACTGCCATTTAACCAGGTTTCTTTTTGGGTTAAGCTTGGGTTAATCACCTTAATAACTGGGCTGGTATCAGGCAGCTATCCTGCTTTATTTTTATCATCATTTAACCCGGTAAAGGTTTTGAAGGGCGCATTGAAGCTGGATGTTGGCACAACCCTTTTTCGCAAAGGCTTGGTTGTATTCCAGTTTGTGCTGTCGGTTATACTCATCTCAGGAACCATTGTTATTTCGCGCCAGATGAATTACATCCAATCAAAAAACCTGGGGTACGATCGCGAAAACATGGTATACATACCGCTTGAAGGTGACCTGTTACCTAAATACAATTTATTTAAAGACGAGGCTTTACGGATGCCCGGGATACAATCAATAACCCGCATCAGTATCGAACCCACCAACATCCAAAATAGTACAGGCGGGGTAAATTGGACAGGGAAAGATACAACCGTCAATATTCAGTTCACCCAGGCTTCTGTAGGCTATGATTTTGTGAAAACCATGAAGTTGAAAGTGCTTTCCGGTCGCGATTTTTCAAAGGAGTATCCAACAGATTCGGTGGGTTATATACTGAATGAGGCGGCATTGAAAAGGATAGGTTATAAAGACCCTATCGGTCAGCCCCTCACTTTTTGGGGAAACCGGGGAAAGATAGTGGGCTTGATAAAAGATTTTCATTTTAACTCGATGCATGATGAAATACGGCCATTGATTATAAGATTAAGAGAGCATGAAACGTATGGAAGTATCCTGGTAAGAACCGAGCCCGGTAAAACCCGTGAAGCGCTGGCCAGTATGGAAAAACTATGCCGCCAGCTCAACCCGGCATTCCCATTTACCTATAATTTTTCGGATCAGGAATATCAGAAGCTATATCAAAACGAGCAGATCGTCGGCAAGTTATCAAACGGATTTGCTTTCCTCGCTGTATTTATTTCATGCCTGGGCCTGCTTGGCTTGGCTATGTTTACGGCTGAGCAGCGGGTTAAAGAGATAGGGATCCGTAAAGTTTTAGGCGCCAGTATAAGTTCATTGTTTGCTTTATTATCATCAGAGTTTTTGGTGTTGGTGGTTATCGCCCTGTTTATCGCGTCGCCTATTGCATGGTATGCTACAGGTAAGTGGCTGCAGGGTTTTGCTTACCGTACGCCGGTACAATGGTGGATGTTTGCCCTGTCGGGCGTGATCATCATTTTCATTGCTATGGTCACTGTAAGTTTCCAATCGGTTAAAGCAGCATTGATCAACCCTATAAAGAGTTTGCGAAGCGAGTAAAGGAGTTTAAAAACTGAGTAATGATCCCCAAAATGAAAAATAAGCTTCGCCTTTTTTTATTACTGTCGATAATCTCGATTGTCAGTTTGCTTAACGTAGCCAAGGCACAAGACACCGTTGTCACGAAAACCTATCACGGCAAGCTCGACTCTATAAACTCGGGCATATTAAAACAGAAAAGAATTATAGAGGTATTTACCCCCTCCAATTATAAGCCAGGCAGTACCGATAAATACGATATGCTGTATGTACTCGATGGGGGCAACTGGAATACGGGTTTAATCCTTCAGCTCCAGAGCTTTTTAGAGGGGGAACCCTATATGCCTCCAACCATTATTGTCAGCGTTTTAAATATCGATCGCATCAAAGATTTTACACCAACTCATGTGGATGATTGGAAAACTTCGGGTGGAGGAAATAACTTCCTGAGTTTTCTTAAAAATGAATTGATCCCATATGTTAATAAAACATATCCCTCCAATGGTGATAATATCCTTTGGGGGCATTCATTGGGTGGCTTATTTGTAGTGTACGCGCTGTTAAATGAACCAAAAACTTTTAAATCATATATTGCGGTCGACCCCAGCCTTTGGTGGGATAAGGTATATCTGCCCAAAATTGCTGCCAGTAAATTACCTGCTTTAGCTAGTTTAAATACCACACTTTTTATGGGCGGCCGTGACAGTGAAGACGGTAAAAGCATGAAGATTGATACCATGGATACCATACTTAAAAAAACGGCTCCTGCAGGTTTTACCTGGAAAACGGTGATGTATCCTGATGAAACCCATAGTTCGGTGCGACTAAAGCTCACGCATGATGGGTTGAAGTTTATCTACAGGGGTTATGGTACCAAAGGTCCCACAATTCATCCTACGAACGGAACTCTCCTGAAGAACAAGCCAATTAAAATGCGGTATTTCGGCGATACATCAAGAGTAAGATACACCACTGATGGAACGGAACCTACCTTAGCATCTGAAAAAATAAAAAAAGAGTTCACTTTATCCTCACCGGGAAAACTGATCGCAAAACGGTTTTCGAACAGTGGCAGGTATGATATTTCCAGCATCGGCGAATTTAAAGAAGGAACCTATCTGCCTTCAGTTTCAAAGGTGAAAAATTCAATCCCCGGAGGGTTTCATTATGCTTATTATGAAGGTAAATGGGATAAAGTGCCCGATTTTAGTAAATTAAAACCTCTTAAATCAGGAACTATTGATACCGCCTTCAAGATGAATAAACTTCCCGGTAAAAATAACTTTGCACTGCTTATTGATGGCTGGTTGCAAATAAAGGAAGAAGGCTATTATCTTTTTGCACTGGTTTCTGATGATGGCTCAAAACTATACATTAACAACCAACTGTTGATTGATCATGATGGCTTACACAGTAGTGATGGCGGCAAATCGTATATACTGCCTTTAAAAAAGGGCTTTTATCCCATCCGGGTGGAGTACTTCCAGAAAGAAGGAGACGCTGACCTGCAACTACTTTACCTCACACCCGGTATTTCCGATATTGAAAAGCTAATCCCGGTACCTTTTGAGTTGCAATACCACCATCAATAAAAACAAAAAAGCTGAAAGGATGATCAAACTCCTTTCAGCTTTTTGCTTTAAGCATTCAGCTTAATTAGCAATATTGTTCAAACGCACCAATTAAGTTATCAGCAATCATTTGTGCCGGACGACCTTCAATTTGATGACGTTCGATGATATGTACCAGTTTGCCGTCTTTAAATAAGGCCATAGCTGGTGATGATGGTGGATATGGCAGCATATAGTTACGGGCTGCATCAACAGCGTCTTTTTCCATACCTGCAAAAACGGTTACCAGTTTATCGGGGTGTTTTTCATTAGCTGCGGCAATTCTTGCTGCAGGGCGTGCATTAGCTGCAGCACAACCACAAACCGAATTTACCATTACAAATACAGTGCCTTCGCTTTCAATAGCATGCTTTACAGCATCGGCATCCTTAAGCTCCTCAAAGCCAACTCTTGTCAAATCTTCCCGCATTGGGGCAACTAAATATTCCGGATACATAATTTTTTTGTTTACACTAAAATTTACTTCAAACAAAAATAACAAATGATTAGCAGCTTGTATGTAAAAAACACAATAATAACACTTTGCTGACGATGAAAGGCTGCCCAAGGCACAGCCGTTATTGCTTATTAGTTATTGTTTTATTTGCAACAAGGGTTGATTTATAAATTGTAATAAGTATATTGCGTACCCTAATTAATGAATTTGATGAGCAAAAAACCTTCTGAAATTAGTACGGTTGTTATTATTAGCAAGAACCATCAACATACCAGATCGGTACAAATAAAAACCAAACATTTGAATAGAATACGGCACTATGTGTTTAGCACACTGTCTGTTGTAGTAGTGTTGGTTGGTTTGGTCATCTATTTAAGAGCAGAAAATACCAAGCAGGAACAGGAGAAACAACAGTTGCTTGCGCAGATAATAAAATTAAAAGGTGCTGTTCCTGTGGCATCTGCCGAGGTTAAAGAAGGCAGCGCTCAATCATACATCCAGGCTATTGAGGGAAAGTTAAAAACTATTAACAGTTATTTAAAACGCCGGGGCCTAAAAGGCTTTTCAAACAAAGGTGTTGGCGGTGATAATAATGCCGAGGGTAAAAAACTGAGCGATAAAGAAGTATATTCCCTTTATAACGATTATCTGAATCGTTTGGTGGGTACCATCGCGTTTACGCCAATGGGATATCCGCGTATAAGTTCCTTTACTTCATTTTTTGGCTACCGTAACGATCCGTTTGAAGACGGCCATGCCGAATTCCATCCGGGTATCGACTTTAAAGGCCACAAAGGCGACGAAGTAAAATGTACCGCCAGCGGCAAAGTAGTTTTTGCAGGCTGGAGTGGTGGTTATGGCAATTGCATCCGCATTGCGCATATCAATAACCTGGAGACTGTATATGGTCACCTGTCAAAGATCAAAGTAAAAGTAGGTCAGGAAGTAAGTGTTGGGGATGAAATAGGTTTGGTGGGCTCCACTGGTCACTCCACCGGTGCACACCTGCATTATGAAGTACGTAAAAATGGCAGACCTATCAACCCGGTTAACTTTTTAACGCTCAATAAGTAAGGTTTTACGTATAAATTCCAAAATCAGTAAACCCATACACCCCATAGAACGTATAACGCCCAACGTAAAACATACAAAACTCTAATGGCTATTTTCGGAAAAAAAGATAAAGTTGCGCTTGATCTTCAGGCTATCTCCACCCTGATTGGTGATGGCGGTATTTTAGATGGTAACCTTAAAGCTCCAGCCTTTGTCCGTATTGATGGGCAGGTAAATGGAAACGTGACCATTGATGAAGGTTTGATACTGGGCGAAAAAGGTGTGATCACCGGGAATATCCAAACCAAAGAAATTGTTGTTTACGGAACGGTTAAGGGTGATATCCAAACCGATTCGCTCGAAATAAAAGCCACAGGTAAAATTACCGGCGAAATAAGTACACAAACTCTGCTGGTTGAAACCGGGGGGGTGTACAACGGTAAACTCACCATGCAAGCGACGGATAAAAAGCTTCTGGGAGCGTAAAAGGTTTTACGTGTGACGTGATACGTTTTACGTTATCATACTTAATTAAAAACGTATCACGTCACACGTACAGCGTACAACGTCCAATTATCCTATGGCAACTAATTACTCCCACTATGCCCTTCATTTCATTTTGATGTTTTTATGACTTATTTTTGTGTCTCATAAAAATTGAAATGTTATGTCATCAGTAGAAACTGCATTCGTTAAATACAAAGTAAAAGATTTTTCATTGGCCGAGTGGGGCCGCAAGGAAATTGAGCTGGCCGAAGCTGAAATGCCGGGCCTGATGGCTCTGCGTAAAGAATACGGCCCATCGCAACCTTTAAAAGGCGCGCGTATTGCAGGCTGTTTGCACATGACCATCCAAACCGCTGTTTTAATTGAAACTTTAATTGCCCTTGGCGCCGAAGTTACCTGGTCGTCATGCAACATATTCTCTACCCAGGACCATGCCGCTGCTGCTATTGCTGCTGCCGGTATCTCTGTTTATGCCTGGAAAGGTATGAACGCCGAAGAGTTTGACTGGTGTATTGAGCAAACCTTGTATTTTGGCGAAGATCGCAAACCATTGAACATGATATTGGATGATGGCGGCGATTTAACCAACATGGTACTGGATAAATATCCAGAGCTGATTGGCGATATCAAAGGTCTGTCAGAAGAAACTACTACTGGTGTTCACCGTTTATATGAGCGTGTTAAAGCCGGTACCCTGCCAATGCCTGCTATCAACGTGAACGATTCAGTTACCAAATCAAAATTCGATAATAAATATGGTTGCCGCGAATCATTGGTTGACGCTATCCGTCGTGCTACCGATGTGATGATGGCTGGTAAAGTGGCTGTTGTTTGCGGTTATGGCGACGTAGGTAAAGGCTCTGCCGATAGCTTACGTAACTCAGGTGTACGTGTTATTGTTACTGAAATCGACCCTATCTGCGCATTACAGGCAGCTATGGAAGGTTTTGAAGTGAAAAAATTAGGTACTGCTATTGCTGAAGCCGACATCGTAGTTACCGCGACCGGTAACAAAAACATTGTGCGTGAGCAACATTTCCGCGCTTTGAAAGATAAAGCCATTGTTTGTAACATCGGTCACTTTGATAACGAGATCGATATGGCCTGGTTAAACGGCGCTTACGGCAATACCAAAATTGAAATTAAACCACAGGTTGATAAATATACCATTAACGGTAAAGATGTTATTGTACTGGCCGAGGGTCGTTTAGTGAACCTGGGTTGTGCAACAGGCCATCCAAGCTTTGTAATGAGTAACTCCTTCACCAACCAAACTTTAGCCCAGTTAGAGCTTTGGACAAATGGTGCTGCTTACGAAAACAAAGTATACACCCTGCCAAAACACCTGGACGAAAAAGTTGCCCGCTTACACCTGGCCAAAATTGGCGTGGAGCTGGAAGTACTTGACCAGGATCAGGCTGAATACATTGGCGTAACTGTTGAAGGTCCGTTTAAACCGGAGTACTACAGGTACTAAGTCAAAATTAAAAAGTCAAAATTCAAAAAGGCATGGTTTTAGGATCATGCCTTTTTTGTTTACCTTAACTTTTATGCTGATAATATTTGCAATTGGGACGCTTTTAATTTGTGCTTTGACAAGAAATATCATTCGTAATAAATCGGGGCGGTTTTACCTTGTAAACTTTCTAATCATAGTTGTTTATAATTTAGCGGGCTGGTGGTATATTATGCGATTTTTGGGTGTTGGCGGAGCAAGTTTAGGACCTGGGTTAATGCTAATGTTTGTTACCGGCTTACATTTGGTTATCCTATTTCTGATTTTCACCATCTGGGAAATGATCAGGTTTATTAAAAATCGAAAAGCACCGGAATAATGGCGTTCCGCTTTTTTAATTTCCCAGTTTGCGCAAAATCCTACTGTCGATATAAAATGTTCCGAACGGGATAATGCAGGCAATGAGTACTTTCCAGGTAGTTGTTTTAAACTTCCATTGTTGTTCAACGCCAACGCTCAGCGTATTAAATACAAAAAGCAGGAATAAGGACCCATGTATTGGACCCATAGCCTTCACCAGGGAAGGATCATGTCCAAAATACTTCATGGGTACAGCTATAAAAATGAGGATGAGCAATGATATGCCTTCCAGGAACGCTATGATACGTAAGCGACCGGTATTTGATTGGAGTAAATTTTTCATATGGGGATTAAAATGATCTTAAATACGGACGATGTGCAAGCGGTGAAAATGGCCAGGGAATAGCCATGAAAATAAGAATGAGGGCTATGCTGAAACTAATAAGCATTACCCTGAATTTTTCATGGGCAAACAGGAGTCGTTTAGCTTTGGCCGAGCCAATAGTAACTACAACAATGGCTGTTAGCATAAGGCTGATATGGATCATACCAAAGAAAACCGGTTCTGTGATACGGCCACCACTGCCGGGCCCTCTGAATAAGCCTTTAACGGTGTCGCTTTGGGTGTACAAAATGATACCTAACAGGAGTTGAACGTGGGTGATGGTAGCCGTCCAGTGCCTTACCCTGTCGTCGGTTTTAGTAAAGAGGGTATCGTTAAAGTATCCGCGGTACGATCTGTAAATGGCATATAATAAACTGCCTAAAACAAGCCAGCGAAATAAAGAATGGAAAAAGAGAAGCGTGTTCATATGGTAGTAAATTAAAACATACTATATGGTATGTTTTGTGATAAATTTTTTACTGTAGCTGGTTTAAGTATTTTTTAAGTTCATGGAGGTAGGTATGATAACAGGCTGTACCTAAAAGCTTGCCTATATTGCGTATCCCGCTGTAACCCGCGGTTATAAAACAAGCTACCTGCCCGGCATCGGTATCTGGTTTGATATGGCCTGCATTTTTGCCATTGTTAACGTTGGTTACAATTGCTTTTTGCCATTGTAATATGAGTTTTGACAGGGCCTGTTTAAAAGCCGTATTCAAGGGGGCCATTTCCTCAATAAGATTTACCGCCGGGCAACCATATCTGACTTGAAAGAATGGTGATTTTAATAATAAGTTATGCATCATTAAATAAAGCTCCTCAATGGGCTTGTCCGAATCATGAAGCGGCGTTATCATGGCCTCATACATCCCGGGATACATGACCTCCTGTATCATAGCCAGGCCCATTTCTTCCTTGTTTTTGAAATGATAGAAAAAAGCGCCCTTGGTTACCGGGCTATCCACAAGTATATCATCAATACTGGTAGCCTGATAGCCTTTTTGGTATATCAGGCCAAATGCTCTTTGAAGTATGCCTGATCGTGTTGCTGCTGCTTTAGTCATAAAAGATACTACTTGGTATGTTCTATAACAAACATACTAAGTAGTATGTAAATTGCAAAGGTGATTTTTATTAAGGACATTTAAATGACTTAAGTAGAGGATAAAGCTTGCTCAATCCCATTCGTCAAAATCCCGTCCCCATTAGTCAAAAGAAAAACAGGTTGAGTATATCCCTGCTTATCTTTAATCTATGAAAAGAATCACGCTCCTCCTGATCCTGAGTTTTATCGGTAATTTCAGCAGTTTTGCCCAGATCCATATTGATACCGTAGAGTATATTAAAAATAATTCACTGATCTATTCGCTGATTATTTCAAAGAACGATAAGATCATCCATCAGCAGTATTTTAACGGACAGGATAGCACTACCTTGTTTAATGACCAGTCGCTTACCAAAAGTGTTACTGCTTTACTCATCGGTATCGCTATTGATAAAGGTTACATCAAATCGGTAGATGAAAAGGTGGCTGACTTTTTCCCGGAACTGAAAACGGATACCGATAAACGGAAACAGGATATCACCATTAGGCAAGTGATGAACCAGGCCTCTGGTTTTTATCATGAAGGCGTGAATGTGGGCGCCTTATTGAACATTCCCGATCCATCGGGTTATGTGATCAAAGCGCCCTTGGTATCAGAGCCCGGGAAAGTGTTCCGGTACAATAACGCGGCTACACATTTGTTATCGGCCATCATTACCAAAAGTACGGGAATGGATACCCGCGCTTTTGCCAAGAAGTTCCTGTTCGATCCGCTGGGCATTACCCATTTCGACTGGAAAAAAATGAACGACGGTTATTACGATGGCTGCGGACTGTTAAGCATCCGCCTGCGCTCCCTTGATATGCTGAAATTGGGTAACTTGGTATTAAATAAAGGCGTATATCATCACCAGCAAATCATCCCGGCTAAATGGATCGCCTCCATCATCAACCCCGAAGTTACTTACAAAACACCCTGGGGACTGGATAATTCCCTATACGGCCTGTGCTGGTATCATGCCGACTACCAGGGGACGAAAATAACCTATGCCCTGGGCTGGGGAGGACAATTTATGTTCATCATCCCTTCCCTAAAAGCCGTCATCATGACCAACTCCAGCGTAGCCGATGCCACAGCCATTAAAGAGGCCGCCTTGATCACCGGCAGGCTTTTTCCTGAATTGTTTAAGCAACTGCAAAACTAACCTGAGCTGGATTACTGTATAAAATATACCTTCTTTATCTTATTGTTTTCGATATGATAAATAGCTACGGCATCCAGTAGTTTGCCAGTGCCGGTTACACGCTCATGATCAATAACAACATTGCCTTTTACAATCCGGGACTGTATTTCGCAATGCAGGGCCGGTACATGCTCAAAAAATGCGGAGTACAGGTTACGCATATTATCTTTTCCTTTGCCTATAAGCTTATCCGGAAAAGTATATAGTTCTACATCATCGGCGTAGGGTTCTAAGAATCCGTCGATATTCCGGAGGTTGTAGGCATTTAACTGGCGCTGCACCAGGGCCAACGGGTTTTCCTTGATCAAAGTATCCGGCGAAAGGACATGACCTTTGTTAATCACCAGGCTTATTTTTTGCAGGTTTTCCAACTGATCGGCGGGGTTGCCGTTGAGTAATACCAGGTCGGCTTTTTTGCCTTTTTCTATGCTGCCAAACTCTTTTTCTTTACCAATAGCTTTGGCGCCGTTGATGGTGGCCGATTGGATCACCTGCCAGTTGCTCATGCCGCTTTGTTGCATGGCTTTTAGCTCTGTAAAAAGCGAAGAGGCATGTTGGGTACCAATATTACCCGCATCGGTGCCAGCGGCGATAATTACCCCGGCATCAGCCATTTTTTTAAGGTTTACCATCCGGATAGAATCGGTTGTCGCGGCAGCGCGTGCCCTCGCTATACCTAATGCTTTGTAGCGACCTGTCAACACAGTATCGGCTAAATGTTTTAAATCGCTGATGGAACCCAATTGTTCGGGGTTGGCCTGTATAAGTTCATCATAAGAAAAATTCTTTTTTTGCGAAAAGGTATTGAAATAGCCATCCATCACAATCAGTGTAGGGCAAAGTACAACTTTGTTTTTCTTGAGCAGGTTGATAAAATCGGCAGATACAACTTCGTCTTCTATCTCATGAACCAGGTAATCGCAGCCGCTTTCAACCGCCAGTTGCGCCGTCAATCTTTCGGTGGCATGTACAGCCACCCGCAGGTGATTTTTATGCGCCTCGTCAATAATGGCTTTTACTGCCGGCTGATATTTTTTAGCTTCTTCCTCTTTATTTTTCCCGAGTACGATGTACCAGATCTTGATAAAATCCGGGCGATGTGGTAATTGCTTTGCTAACAGGTCGGTAGCCTCAGCGGTATTGCTAAATAGATTAAATGGCTCGTCGTTTCCCAGATTTTTATAAACTTCCGGTTCATAGGTGGTTAGTAATGGTCCCGCCATATAGATAGCCGGAGCATAACTTTTATTGGCGAAACTATCGCGCTGGGCCAGGTAGTTAAAGTTGGCGCCGGGATCAATAACCGTGGTGATGCCTACCCGGGTGTAGCGGCGCAGAAAATCTTCCATATGCTGGTGGGTCCAGGCCATTTCTTTTTCGTAGGGTGTATATTTTTGCAGGGCGATAGCATCCGGACGGGCATACAGACCGCCACTTTGGAAAAAATGTACATGCGAGTCGGTAAGTCCCGGCATCAGGAATTTTCCTTCTCCGTTGATCACTGTAGCGTTTCCGGGAATTTTTACGGTTGCCGGGTAGATCCCCGAAATAATATCCCCGGTAATGGCTACCGTTCGTCCGGGTAATAGTTTATTTTGGTTAACATCAACCAGGGTTACATTTTTAATATAGGTTTGGCAGAGCCCGGGCAGGGAGTACATGACCGCGATAAAGAGCAGGCTGAATTTTGTTTTCATAGGTTTTTATTAAGATAAGCTAGATGGCAAATGCTAATTTAATATTTATAAAACAGATGTAGTAATGGGTAGCAGAATTTCCGGGGCTGGAGACAGTCGCAAAACTTTTTAAACCTTAAATTTTAACACTTTTTTAGTCAAAACAGGATGAAAACGCTTGATTATTGCCCATTTTAACAAAGTTTTAACGCCATTTTAACACTTTTTAACAAATTTTTGATGGGTTTTGAAAGCTTTAAAAAGTATTAATTATTTGATAGTCAGATAACTATGTGAAAAATGGTTGATTTTTGGCTCTTTTTTCCCTTAAGCAAACAGCCCGGTTTTCCTTTTTGATCAGGAAAACCGGGCTGTTGTATATACAAATATACGGAATATGGAGGGGAATGCCTAAACTTGGTAAAGGTTAATTACTCCCCTCGAACTCCTCCTCCACGCTTTCCCTTAAATCATACAGCAGCCATTGTTTTTTGGCGATGGAACCGGCTTCGGATTGCAGCAGTTTGATGAAATCATTTACGCCGGTGGGCTCGTTGCCATTGCCGTGGATCAGCACAATGCTGCCTGCTTGCGGTTGTTGTCCTTTGGCCAGCCAGGCATCGGTGCCGATGGGGATCAGGCCATAGTCGGTTAGTTTATATATCAG
The DNA here is from genome assembly GCF_059567985.1 of Mucilaginibacter sp. BGA-UO-ETr-C110. NCBI lineage: Bacteria > Pseudomonadati > Bacteroidota > Sphingobacteriia > Sphingobacteriales > Sphingobacteriaceae > Mucilaginibacter > Mucilaginibacter sp. BGA-UO-ETr-C110. Next base: position 4,848,630 of record NZ_JCAQPB010000002.1, on the reverse strand, counting down.
TTGCTGGTCCGACACCAAACCCGGGAATCTGAAAAAGACCGATGGCAGCAGACCGTTTTTGAGCATGGCCTTTTCGGTTTCCAGGATCTCATAGTTCATATCGGTACCCGGCTCCAGCAAAAAGTTTTCTTTGAGCGGTGCTTTCGCGCTTACCCGGTGATTAAAAGAGTGATTGATCCAGGTAATATAGATCTCGTGTTTGGCCTGCATTTGTTTGAGCCATTCCAGGTCCTGCGGGTGCTGGCGCATCCATACACCGGTAACCGAGAGGGCGATGGGGGCCGGACGCTCTACTTTCTGAAACTCCGTAAAAATGTCGGTAAATATGCGCCTGTCAAGCGGACGGTGCGAGGGACAAAGATCGGCCGTTAAACTGATGCCCGTTTCTTTGGGGATGCCGCTTTCAATGCCCGCGTCCTGCAAGGCTACCGATTGTTTTTCGGCTTTACGCAGTGCTTTCTGGTAAGGGGTGTTTTTAAAGAAATCGCGGGCTTCGGTGATGCTCATGGGCTTCACCTGGTAAAAGTTAGGCTCGTCAATTTTGGTGATCAGTGTTTGCGGGTTTACCAGCAGGTAGTAGGTTTTGCCTTCGTTTTCAAATTGGCGCAGTATCATCCAATCCTGCGGGGCATGGTGCGCCCAGCCATAAAAAGGCTTGTAATTTTCTATTTTACGGTAATTGGCTTGTGCAGCGGCTCTGTACTGTAATCCGCCCAAGATCAATATAGCAAGCAGGTATTTAAGCAGGGGTTTGTTCATTCTTAGTCAAATTCCAGTTTTTGCCTGTAAGTATAGCGGTTATCACCAATATCAGCATAAATACGATGAAAATAATAGGCGTAATTTGTTTGATCAGCGAAACTATAATGGCGTATTCTTCCAAAGTTTTAGGAGGTTTTGGTTGCGTTTGGCCTAAGCGAGATAATGGGGGATATACCGTCCATCCTGATTCTGCTGGCTCGGGTAATCTAAAAACAAAGGTAGCCAGGAAGAAAAGCTTAATGATAAATAAAAAGTTAGCCACTAACAGCACTACATTTTGTAATGTTCTTTTATAGCGATAAAAACCTTCCCATATCAAATACAGTAGGGTTGTCAACAACAAAAATACACGGATTATAAGAGCTGGCATGGCTATAACAAAATAAGTATCGTGCAGATTAATATCAAGCATACCCCTGCTATCGGTAGGGGGCAACAATAAACGCAGCAGTAACCAGGTTACTATATAAATAACAAATAATTTAACCACTTCTGTGATAACAGGTTTAAGTTTCATAACTTAAATATAAAACTTAGTAAATAAGATTAGGTTTATTATTGTATAAAGGATGTATTAACTTTGAACCATGACCCGCTTATCTGTCAATATCAATAAAATAGCTACCCTGCGCAATTCGCGCGGCGGTAACAATCCCGACCTGATACAAGTTGCCAAAGATTGCGAGCGCTTTGGCGCCCAGGGCATCACTGTACATCCCCGGCCCGATGAAAGGCACATCCGGTATAATGATGTTTTTGAACTGAAAAAGATAGTGACCACTGAGTTTAATATCGAGGGTAATTGCCAGGAACAAAAATTTATCGACCTGGTGCTGGCCAATAAGCCCGAGCAGGTGACACTGGTGCCCGATGTACTGGGACAGATCACCTCCAACCATGGCTGGGACACAATAACCAATTACCATTATTTAAAAGATATGATAGCGGTTTTTAAAGAAGCCGGGATCCGCGTATCCATATTTGTTGACCCAATAGCTAAAATGGTGGAGGGTGCCGCCAAAACCGGTACCGACCGTATTGAGCTATACACCGAGGGGTATGCCACGCACTATCACCAGGGCCGCGAACTGGCTATAGCGCCCTATATTGAAGCTGCCGAGGCCGCGCAGGCCGCAGGCCTGGGTATCAATGCCGGCCATGATCTCGACCTGAATAATTTGAAATATTTTGCCGAACTGGTTCCCGGGTTGCAGGAAGTAAGCATAGGCCACGCGCTCATCAGCGACGCGCTTTATTACGGCCTGGAAAACACCATTCAACAATACCTGCGGCAACTGGTCCCGGTGGAGATTGAGTGAGTTTTGATTTTTTCACTTTTGTTTGTTTTTTAAAGGCGTTCAAGAGGGCTACACCGTTCGGATTTATTTTTTGTTCTTTCCAAAGGGTGTCATGCTGAGCACCGTCGAAGCATGGTGGGTAGGCCTCTACGCTCGACCCTTCGACGGTACTCAGGGTGACACCCCACTTTTTTGACAATATTAAAAGCTTCCTGCCCCTGAGGCTAATTCCGAAATCGAACATCCGAATTCCGAAATTCCACCTCCCCTGTAAATCCTTTGTCAATAATATATTAGAGAATTGTTACTCATGTTGTAAAACTGTACCTTTGCGCTAAATTTAGAGGGACACTTGATTCATGATGTTGAACGCAGACTACCAGGAGAAGTTTCAGTCGAGACATATTGCTCCAAATGAGGCCGATACGGCAAAAATGTTAAAAACTGTCGGTGTAAATTCACTGGATGAATTGATATCGCAAACCGTGCCTGACAGGATCAGGTTGAAAGCTCCGCTTAACTTACCGCCCGCCAAAAGCGAATTTGATTACCTGAACACTTTAAAGCAAACCGCTTCCAAGAACAAGGTTTTTAAATCATACATCGGTAAAGGTTATTACGATGTGATCGTTCCGGGCGTTATTCAACGCAACATCCTGGAAAATCCGGGCTGGTACACGCAGTACACCCCTTACCAGGCCGAGATCGCTCAAGGCCGTTTACAGGCATTGCTTAACTTCCAGACCATGGTGATCGACCTTACCGGGATGGAAATTGCCAATGCTTCGTTATTGGACGAAGGTACTGCCGCTGCCGAAGCGATGTTTATGCAGTACAGCCTGCGTAAAAACAGCAGCGCCAATATTTTCTTCGTATCTGAGGAATTGTTCCCTCAAACTATTGATATTTTAAAAACCCGTTCAGAACCTTATGGTATCGAACTGCAGATAGGTGACCACCGTACAGTAGAGTTAACCGAGAATATGTTCGGCGCTATTGTACAATACCCGGCAGGTAACGGTGCGGTTTATAACTATGCCGACTTTGCTGCTAAAGGACATGAAAAAGGCATTAAACTAACCGTTGTTGCCGATATCATGAGCCTGGTGCTGTTAACGCCTCCGGGCGAATGGGGCGCCGATATTGTGGTGGGTTCTTCACAACGCTTTGGTGTACCTATGGGCTTTGGTGGTCCGCATGCCGCGTTTTTTGCTACTAAGGAAGAATACAAACGTTCTATCCCTGGCCGTATCATCGGTGTAACTATTGACAGCGCCGGTAACTACGCCCTGCGTATGGCGCTGCAAACCCGCGAGCAGCACATCCGCCGTGATAAAGCAACTTCAAATATTTGTACCGCGCAGGCTTTACTGGCTATTATGGCTGGTATGTATGCGGTATATCATGGTCCGCAAGGCGTTAAATTAATTGCCGAGCGTATCCATGGCCTTGCTGTTTTGTTAGCTAAAGCCCTTGGCGAATTAGGTTACGAGCAACTGAACGAATCGTACTTTGATACCTTGAAGTTTGATGTTGCCCATTTAGCCGGTCCTATCCACTCAGAGGCTTTAAACAACGAAATGAACCTGAGCTATAACGGTTCGGTAGTTACCATTTCGCTTGATGAAACTACTTCTGTGGAAGATGTTAAAACGCTGGTTAGGTTTTTTGCCAAAGTAAAAGGCAAATCGCTTACCGATGTTAATATCAACGAGCTGAAAGCTAATTTGCAAACAGTTATCCCTGCTGATCTGCAACGTCAATCGGCTTATTTAACGCACGCCATATTCAATACGCATCATTCAGAACATGAAATGCTGCGTTATATTAAATCATTGGAGACCAAAGATCTTTCGCTTTGCCATTCCATGATCGCGTTGGGTTCATGTACCATGAAACTGAACGCTACTACCGAAATGGTACCGGTTACCTGGGCCGAGTTTAGCAAGATCCACCCATTTGCCCCTGCCGACCAGGTAGGCGGTTATATGCAGCTGTTTGACGAGATCAACAACTGGCTGAGCGAGATCACCGGTTTCGCTGCCATGAGCTTACAGCCAAACGCCGGTGCACAGGGCGAATACGCCGGTTTAATGGTTATCCGCGCTTATCATCATGACCGTGGCGATCATCACCGTAACATCGCTTTGATCCCATCATCGGCTCACGGTACCAACCCTGCATCAGCAGCTATGGCCGGCATGAAGATAGTGGTAGTAAAATGCGACGATAATGGTAACATTGATGTGGCCGATATGAAAGCCCGTGCCGAGCAATATAAAGATGAACTTTCCTGCTTAATGGTTACCTACCCATCTACCCACGGGGTATTTGAGGAGTCGATCATCGAGATATGTGACATTATACACCAGAACGGCGGCCAGGTTTATATGGATGGCGCCAACATGAACGCACAGGTAGGCCTGACAAGTCCGGCCAATATCGGTGCCGATGTTTGCCACCTCAACCTGCACAAGACCTTCTGTATTCCGCATGGTGGTGGTGGTCCGGGTATGGGTCCTATCGGTGTGGCCAAGCACCTGGTTCCTTATTTACCAGGTCATGCCGTAGTTGATATCGACAGGGGTAAATCTATCCACGCGGTATCAGCAGCTCCATGGGGTTCGGCTTCTATCCTGATTATATCACACGCTTATATAGCGATGATGGGCGGCGATGGATTAACCAATGCTACCCGTTATGCCATATTGAACGCCAACTATATCAAAGCACGCCTGCAGGATCACTTCCCGGTATTATACACCGGAGCTAATGGTCGTTGCGCGCATGAGATGATACTGGATTGCCGCTCATTTAAATCGTTTGGTATTGAAGTAACGGATATCGCCAAACGTTTGATGGATTATGGTTTCCATGCGCCAACAGTATCGTTCCCGGTTGCGGGTACGGTGATGGTTGAACCAACCGAATCGGAACCAAAACATGAGCTTGACCGTTTTTGCGATGCGATGATCGCTATCCGTCATGAAATTGCTGATGTGGCCGAAGGCGTTTCAGATAAAACAGATAACCCTTTAAAAAATGCTCCTCATACCGCTGCTGTAATTACTGGTAACGAATGGGAGCATACTTATAGCCGTCAAAAAGCGGCATTCCCGCTTCCGTATGTGGCCGCCTATAAATTCTGGCCATCTGTGGGCAGGGTTAATGATACCCATGGCGACCGGACATTGATATGCTCATGCCCGCCGCTTGAAGATTATGCTTTTGAAGAAAGCGTGATTGAGTAACGGATGTGCAGATGTGCGGATTAACTCCGTTGAGGGCTGCGCCGTTTCAAATGTGCAGATGAAATCTGACATTGAATATAAAAATGTGCAGGTGGTTTAAAAATCATCTGCACATTTGAAATTTGATATCTGCACATCTTCTTTCATCTCTTCTTTTTAGTCATTTAGTTGGTGGCTGGTCATTTTATTCACTGATTTTTTTGGGAGCATTATTTGCGTGTATATTAAACTTTCAATACACCAATAGCTTCTTATTGGATAATTAAAATTCGGTTTTGATGTTTTAATTATTGATTTTTAGCTTTTTTAGCAGTATTTTTATTGTTCGAGAAGAAATTTACTGAAACGCTATTGAAAAAATTCGATACACTTTTGCCTGGTGTTTTTACAGGAAAAAATGGGTAGGTATAAAATAAACGCCCCACTTTGTGGTTATTAATACACCCGGTTAAAACAATACCAGGCTTAACAACTTATAGGAATATAACTTTTTAATTTCACGTAGCGTATAAGTATATCTATAACAAAGCACATCTATTTTAAATGCCTTATGACCATTAATGATAAACCTGTGAGTGTATTGTTAATTGATGATGATGAGATCAATAATTTCATCTCCATTAAATTAATAAAAAAAGCGTTGCTTAATACGGAGATCATGGCGTGTTTAAACGGAAAATTCGCCATTGAACAATTATCTGATATACAACGGAAAGATCCTGCAAAAATGCCTGATTATATTTTGCTGGACATTAATATGCCTATTATGAATGGCTGGGAATTTTTAGATGAGTTTAAGCGCCTGAATATCGATCCGCAGGGTAAAAGCAAAATCTATATCATTTCATCATCGGTGTTCAGTAATGATATAAACAAAGCCAAATCATATCCGCTGGTAAAAGACTTTATATCAAAGCCCCTTAACGTCGAAAAAATAAAAGAACTTTTTGAAGTAGGCGCCCACAACTAAGCGGGCTCAACTTTAAAATGTTCGTCATTACGCGTTACATTACCGATAGCAAAAGATTTAGCATGATAAAACAGGCAGATCCAACCTTCCCCTGCTGCCTTTTTTCCATACTCTTCGCGTAACTGCATCGCCTTACGGCCATCCATATCATATTTGGCAATAAACTTTCTGATCAGCTGCTCGGGCTCGGGTAGCTCATCGCCCCCAAAAAATACTTTTTTACCTTCCAGTTCTATCCAGAATACCTGGTGATAAGGGCAATGTCCCCCTGAATGTTCATACCTGATACCTGGTTGCAACTCCCCGCTACCCTCCACAAAAGTAATATTGACTCCCTGGAGCGCTTTAAATATTTCTTTATGATATGATGAAGATTTACCTGCCAAACCGGTTTCCCATTCCTGGCGTTGTATTACATGTTGTGCCTGCGGAAAGCTGGGCTCCAGTTTTCCGTTCCGTTCCACAACCAAACCGCCAGAGTGATCATAGTGCAGGTGCGACATCAACACCAGGGTAACATCCTCCGGATCAAAACCGGCGTTGCGGATGTTTTGGTGCAGCAATAATTCGTCCCGGGTATCTTTAAAGCCAAGCCCGGTATCCAGCACGATCAGGTCATGATCAGTCTTGATCAGGAAAGGGTTAACGTGGATAAATAATGATGCGGGGCGATCTTTCGGATTGTCGGTTTGTGGATCAAAAGGAATAAATTTCTTACTTGCATCAACCGAATAAGAGCCCTCACCTAACGCGAAAATTTCCATTTTTTTAGTATCAAGTCGTTAGTATCAAGTAGCAAGACAAAAAACTTTTGCAAGTATTCAAAAATCTTGATACTTGATACTCGCTACTTGATACTAACTATAGTTATCTTTACTGTTTTTATTTGCAAATGTATGAATAAACGCTGGACGGTAAGGGAAAATGCTGATGATGAACTGGTCAAAAAATTAGCTGCCGACCTGAATATTGATGCCGTTTTAAGTACCCTGCTGGTTAACAGGGGGATAAGTACATTTGATGAGGCGCGTTACTTTTTCAGACCCGATATCCTGCACCTGCATGATCCATTCCTGATGAAGGATATGGAAAAGGCTATAGAACGTATTGAAGATGCCATAGCCGCCGGCGAAAAAATACTGATCTTCGGCGATTATGATGTGGATGGCACTACTGCCGTTGCTACGGTATACAGCTTTTTTAAAGAGCGCTACGAAAACCTGGAATATTATATCCCCGATCGTTATAAAGAAGGTTATGGGATATCAACCCAGGGTATCGATTATGCCGCTGATAATGGTTTTACCCTCATCATAGCGTTGGACTGCGGTATTAAATCGGTTGATAAAATTGATTATGCCAATACCCGTGGCGTTGATTTTATTATCTGTGACCACCACCTTCCTGGTGCCGAACTGCCAGCGGCTGTAGCCATACTTGATCCCAAACGGCATGATTGCGAATATCCCTATAAAGAACTCTCGGGTTGCGGCATCGGCTTTAAACTGATCCAGGCTTATGCCGAAACGCACGATATCCCCTTTGAAGAGGTGGCCCGCTTTCTTGACCTGGTAGCCATCAGCATATCCTGCGATATTGTACACATCACCGGCGAAAACCGCACCCTGGCTCATTTTGGTTTGCAAAAGATCAATAATGCCCCCTGCATGGGGGTTAAAACCCTGGTAGAGATTGCCGGCAGAACAGGCAGCCTAACCATATCGGATGTGGTATTTTTGCTGGGCCCACGTATTAATGCCGCCGGCAGGATAGATGATGCCAAACACGCGGTTGAACTATTGATAGCCTGCGACGAAAAATTGGCCCGTGAAAAAGGCATGATGATCAACATCCATAACACCGAACGTAAGGGGCACGATCTGGATATTACCGGCGAGGCTTTAAATATGATCGATAATGATGAGGAGTTGATCGGTCGTAAATCAACCGTGGTATTTAATGAGCACTGGCATAAAGGGGTTATCGGTATTGTAGCATCGCGCCTCACCGAAAAATACTACCGGCCAACCATCGTGCTTACCCGCTCCAACGGGCATGTGGCAGGCTCGGCCCGCTCGGTATTAGGATATGATCTTTATGAGGCTTTGTGCGAGTGTAAAGATCTGCTCATTCAGTTTGGCGGCCACAAGTATGCTGCCGGCTTAACCATGGAGCCCGAAAACGTGGAAGCCTTTAAAGCGCGCTTTGAAGAAGTGGTAAGCGCGACCATCTCGCCTGAACAATTGATACAACAGATACAAATTGACGCCGAATTACGTTTAAGCCAGATAGAACCCAAATTTTTTAGGATCCTGAACCAGTTTGCACCGTTCGGGCCCGAGAATATGTCGCCGGTTTTCATCAGTAAAAATGTGTATGTTAGTGGCAATGCCGCTTTGGTGGGTGCTGCCCATATTAAAATGTCGGTAATGCAAGAGGGCTCAGCAGCGTTTGATTGTATCGCCTTTAACCATGGCGAATATCTGCCGCAGCTAAAGCCGGGTGTACCGTTTGACATCTGCTACAGTATTGAAGAAAACGTATGGCGCGAAAGGCGTACTATACAATTGAATATAAAAGGAATAAGGTTTTAAGTCAAAATTAAAAATTCAAAAGTTAAAATTTAGGACTTTTGGAGTATACATGTAAGTCGAAGCTTAAGTCGGAATGTGTTTTTTGACTTTTGAATTTTGACTTTTGAATTTGCAACATGATATTAAGAGCAGATAATTTAGTAAAAAAATATAAACAGCGTACGGTTGTTAACGATGTGTCGTTTGAGGTATCGCAGGGCGAAATAGTTGGTTTGCTTGGGCCGAATGGTGCCGGTAAAACTACTTCGTTTTATATGATCGTTGGGTTGATAAAGCCTAATGAAGGCGTTATTCACCTGGATGATCAAAACATTACCCAAGACCCGATGTATCGCCGGGCGCAAAAGGGTATCGGTTACCTGGCCCAGGAAGCTTCGGTGTTCCGCAAGCTCTCTGTTGAAGATAATATCAAAGCGGTGCTGGAAATGGGCAAGATGACCAAAGAAAGGCAACGCGAAAAACTGGAAGAACTCATTGACGAATTTAGTTTGCACAAGGTTCGTAAGAACCGGGGCGACCTGTTATCAGGTGGCGAACGCCGTCGTACCGAAATTGCCCGCGCCCTGGCTGCCGAACCGAACTTTATTTTACTGGATGAGCCCTTTGCCGGTGTGGATCCGATAGCGGTAGAAGAGATCCAGGCTATGGTGGCTAAGTTAAGGCACCGTAACATCGGTATCCTGATCACGGATCACAACGTACAGGAAACATTGTCTATCACCGATCGTGCTTACCTGCTTTTTGAAGGTAAGATACTGGAATCGGGCGTTCCGGAGGTGCTGGCCGAAAATGAAATGGTGCGTAAGGTATACCTGGGATCGAATTTTGTTTTGAAAAGAAAAGTATTTCCGCAGTAAAAGAGGCAAGAATCAAGAAAGTAATAATAATACGTTGAAAGGTTTTTATGTTTAACTGAAATTTTTCATATCTTGATTCTTGACTCTAGCCTCTTGATTCTATTCCACAACCTATGACGATCTTTAATTCGGTATTCACCTGGTTCATGAAAAAGCGTATCCATCAGATAGAGCTTTTTATGAAGTACCCTAATGAGGTGCAGGAGGAGTGGTTTGAGCAACTGATATCCGGTGCCGAAAACACCGAATGGGGGCGCAAATACCAATATAAAAGCATCGATAACCTCAATCAGTTTAAAGAACGGGTACCTATACAAAGCTATGATACGCTTAAGCCTTATATCGAGCGTATGCTCATGGGCGAAAAGAATGTGCTGTGGCCCTCGGAGATCCGCTGGTTTGCCAAATCATCAGGTACTACTAACGACAGGAGCAAGTTTATCCCCGTGAGTGAGGAGGCCCTGGAAGAATGCCATTTTAAAGGCGGAAAAGATCTGCTCACCATTTATTTTAATAACCAGCCCAATGCCCGCATGTTCACCGGGAAGATACTGACGCTTGGCGGTAGTCACCAGATGAGCCAGCTAAGTGCTGATACCTCTTTTGGCGATCTTTCGGCGGTGATCATGAAAAACCTGCCCCTTTGGGCCGAGTTTCACCGCACCCCCGATCTGGACATCGCCTTGCTGGAAAATTTTGAAGAAAAAATTGAGAAGATAGCACAGGCCACCAAAGATGTCAATGTAACCAGCATCAGCGGGGTGCCCACCTGGAACCTGGTGCTGTTTAAACGCATACTGGAAATTACCGGCAAAAAAAACCTGCTCGAAGTATGGCCCAACCTGGAAATGTACTTTCACGGAGCGGTTAATTTTACCCCATATCGCGAGCAATTTAAGGCGTTGATCCCAAGTGATGATATGTATTATCTGGAGAATTATAATGCCTCAGAGGGCTTCTTTGGCATTCAGGATACCAAAGAGCCCGGCGACATGCTCCTGATGCTGGATTATGGTATATTCTACGAATTTTTGCCCCTGGAAAACCTGCACGACGAAAACCCTAAAACGCTTACGCTTGATGAGGTGGAACTGGATAAGAATTATGCCCTCATTATAACTACCAACGCCGGCCTGTGGCGCTATATGATCGGAGATACTATCAGGTTTTCGTCCTTAGCGCCCTTCCGTATACAGGTAACCGGGCGTACCAAACATTATATCAACGCTTTTGGTGAAGAGGTGATCATTGACAACGCCGAACGTGCGCTGGAAGAGGCCTGTCGCCAAACCGGTGCCATTATCCGGGAATACACGGCAGCCCCCGTTTACTTTAATGGTAATGATTGCGGCGCGCATGAATGGATCATCGAGTTTGAAAAGAAACCCGCCGAATTTGAACGTTTTGTAGACCTGCTTGATGAGACCCTGCGCCGCATCAACTCCGATTATGATGCCAAGCGTTTTAAAGATATGGCCCTGCGCCGCCCCATCGTTCGCCGCGCTCCCGAAGGCACTTTTTTCAACTGGATGAAAGAAAAAGGGAAACTTGGGGGTCAGCATAAAGTACCCCGCCTGGCCAACAACCGCGAATACATCGATGCCATTTTGAAAATGATGGAGCCGGTGGGCGGATAGAGTGCCATTATTCCTTTAAGATTAGGCTAAATGAAAAAATTACATCCGAAAATTGAAAGTTTTTTTAGGGTACTCTTAGCCCTAAAAATTAAGGATATACTAAGTAAACAGGTTTTGGAGATATTAAAAAACAAAGGAGCTACTGCAACTGAGGCGACTATGGTTTTACACATGGGATTTGATATTGATTTAGACGAGGTGTCAAAATTTGTATTTTTGTCGAATATATTTCCACAGGAAGAAATTAATGATGTTGCCTATCAGACTTTTCTTTACTTATATTACGAAAGACAATAGTTTGAAGTAGATATTCCCACTATCCTCTTTATCCAATGATGGATTTTATGAGAAATCAATAACTGAAAAGTCATGCCGAATTTATTTCGGCATCTCACTTGCACAGTTACAGATAAGCATGGTTTTAAACCTGCTAATGGGATGCTGAAACAAGTTCAGCATGACAGATTCTGGTTATAGCATCCAACAAAAAAAGCCCTGCATAAATGATATACAGGGCCCATAGTAATATGATAATAGGTCAGTTATGACATTTTAAGCTTCTTTTGAATGTCGGCAACATAACCTTTAAATTTCTTATCGGTATCAATAAGGTCCTCAACGGTTTGGCAGGCGTATATTACTGTAGAGTGGTCGCGGCCGCCAAAGAAGTGACCGATTGATTTTAATGAACTTTTGGTATGGGCTTTGGCCAGGTACATGGATATTTGACGGGCCTGTACAATTTCGCGTTTGCGGGTTTGTGATTTTACCATTTCAATAGGCACTTCAAAATACTCGCAAACGAGGCTTTGGATATACTCCATCGAAATTTCTTTCGATGAGTTTTTCACAAAGTTCTTCAACATTTGCTTGGCCAGATTCAGGTCGATCTCTTTACGGTTCAGCGTTGATTGTGCCAGCAGGGATACCATAGCGCCTTCCAGCTCACGTACATTGTTATCAATGTTGTGGGCAACGTACTCAATTACATCATTTGAAAGCTCAATGCCGTCCTGATAGATCTTGTTTTTGAGAATAGCCATACGGGTTTCCAGATCAGGGATCTGCAGATCGGCAGAAAGTCCCCATTTAAATCTCGATAGCAAACGCTCCTCTAAACCGGCAAGGTCCTTTGGTGCTTTATCTGATGTAATGATCAGTTGCTTGCCCGATTGATGTAAATGGTTAAAGATGTGGAAGAAGAAATCCTGTGTTTTTTCTTTACCGGCAAAGTTGTGCACATCATCCATGATCAGTACATCAATAGCCTGGTAAAAATTCACAAAATCATTAATGTTATTGTGTTTAAGCGCGTCAACAAATTGTTGGGTAAATTTTTCGCACGATACATAAAGTACCAGTTTATCGGGCAATGAGCGCTTTATTTCGTTACCAATGGCTTGGGCCAGGTGGGTTTTACCTAAACCAACACCGCCATATATCATTAAAGGATTAAAAGAAGTACCACCTGGTTTTGCAGCAACGGCATAACCGGCAGAGCGGGCTAAACGGTTGCAATCACCTTCAACAAAGTTTTCAAAGGTGTAGTTCCTGTTTAGCTGCGGATCAACATTTAATTTTTTCAAGCCGGGGATCACAAAAGGGTTTTTAATGTCCTTATTGATCGAGATCGGGATCGGCATTGACTGATTTTTGGACTCGGCACCATTTCCGTTCGAAGGCATATTAGTGGTGTATGGTTTACTTGATGATTGCTCCACAACAATATTATACTCTAAACGCCCTTCGTCGCCTAATTGTTTTTTGATTGTTTTGCGCAGTAAACCTACATAGTGCTCCTCGAGCCACTCATAAAAGAATAAACTTGGTACCTGTATCGTAAGAACGCTTCCTTCCATACGTAAAGCTTTTATTGGCTCGAACCAAGTTTTAAAGCTTTGTGCTGGTATGTTATCTTTTATGATCTGGAGGCAGCTATTCCAAACGGTAGTACAGGTTTTTTCCATATAGATATTAGTAATATATTGATTTCCAACCCCCAGCGAAACAATTTTTGGGCCTGCTACGGAACATCGAATATTGCCAAAAAAAGCTTATAAAAAAATTAAATTTTCACTTTTTTGGCAAATAAATTTCTGGCATGATAATCAGCTTTTTAATGAAAAAAACTCATTAAATATTGATTTTAACAGCAAAAATTGCAATTATATTTCCGTTAGTCCCAATTAATATGAACCGATTAATTTAATAAAAAATCAGGATAATTACCAGGGGAATAATTATTTTTTATACGAGGGCTTTCCACAATAGTTGAGCCAATTTGATGTTAACGCAACAGTTAAAAATTAATGTTCTGGTATACTGGTAAATAAAATAAAGTATTGGTTTTATTTATCAACAGTAGGGTACAATAACTGTCTGAAAAAATTTACAACATGTGTTAATATTCGCCAAAAACGTGGCGCAGGCTATCGGCAATTTCCCCCAATGTGGCATAACACTCTACAGCAGTGAGGATAAAGGGCATTAAATTTTCCCGACCTTTGGCTGCTTCCTGCAATTGTTGTAAACTTATGGCTACCGCCTGGTTATCTCTGCTGCCCTTTAATGTTGATAATTTTTCAGATTGCATCTTACGGATACTGTCATCAACCCTGAAAACATTCAGCTCGGCAGCTTCCTGTTGGGTAAAGCGATTTACGCCTACCAATACCTTTTCGCCGCTTTCAATATCGTTTTGATACTGGTAGGCGGATGCTGCTATCTCCTGCTGGATGTAATCCTGTTCAATAGCCTTCACAGCGCCACCCATGGCATCTATCTTATCAATATATAATTGCGCGGCTGCTTCTATCTCATCGGTCAGGGCTTCTATAAAATAAGAGCCGGCCAATGGGTCAACTGTATCAGTAACACCACTTTCAAAGGCGATGATCTGCTGGGTGCGCAACGCTATTTTGGCCGCGGCCTCTGTTGGTAAGGATAAAGCTTCATCGTACCCATTGGTATGTAATGACTGCGTGCCGCCCAATACCGCAGCCAAGGCCTGGTTGCTAACCCTGATGATGTTATTCAACGGTTGCTGCGCCGTTAAAGTAGAGCCCCCGGTTTGGGTATGGAAACGTAACTTTTGCGCGCCGGCATCTGTCGCGCCCAATTGTTTGGTGATGTGTGCCCACATGCGACGGGCTGCCCTGAATTTGGCTATCTCTTCAAAAAAATTATTGTGGCAATTGAAAAAGAAAGATAAACGTTTGGCAAATACATTAATGTCGAGCCCCTTATCCAGCGCAGCTTTTAAATAAGCTTTGCCATTGGCTAAGGTAAAGGCCAGTTCCTGCACGGCCGTTGAACCGGCTTCGCGGATGTGGTAGCCGGATATGGATATGGTGTTCCATTTAGGTACCTCTTTACTGCAATATTCAAACACATCGGTAATGAGCCGCATGGATGGTGCTGGCGGATATATATATGTACCGCGCGCGGCGTACTCCTTTAATATATCATTCTGTACTGTTCCGGAGATCTGTTTCAGATCGGCTCCTTGTTTTTTAGCCAGGGCTATGTACATAGCCAGTAAGATTGGAGCCGTAGCATTGATGGTCATGGAGGTAGTGATATCCTTAAGGGCTATGCCATCAAACAGGATCTCAATATCTTTTAACGAGTCAATAGCTACACCTACTTTACCCACTTCGCCCTCGGCAAGCTCATGGTCTGAGTCATACCCGATCTGGGTGGGCAGGTCAAACGCTACGGAGAGGCCGGTTGTACCCTGGCCCAGCAAATAATGGTATCGTTTGTTGGATTCTTCGGCGGTAGAGAAACCCGCGTACTGGCGCATGGTCCAGGCCTTGCCCCGGTACATATCTTTTTGGATGCCGCGGGTGAACGGAAATTCACCGGGTAACTCATCCATTGCGGATGGCTGGGTATATACTTCCTTAATTTCGATGCCCGATGTGGTGCTGAACTTTTTTTCGGCCATGTGGTTAAAATAATTCTTCTATATCCTGCCTAACTAAACCCGTGGCTATTTCATATGGGTCCTGCTCCAGCTTACTTAAATGGATCAGGATAGTTTTACTCATCTCAGTACCCGAAGCATCAGGCGGGAGAGCCTTAATGGTATTGTTCACCAGGGCCAGCGTATCATCCTTTACTCTTTTTACTACATTCCATACTCTAACGCTTACGTAAATTTGCTGAGTAACATTATGCTGAAACTCATTTCTGATCTCGGTAACAACTATCATGTGCAGTTCGGCTGCAGACAGGCCCGGAGTGTTAAGGCGGATAAGCATGCTGGTAGGGTTAACCCTTTCAATAAATAGTATAACCCGCTCATAAGCCTGCAGGCGTAAGGGCAGGGTTTGACTACTAACGGCCCTTTTTAGTTCAAGCACCTGTATTTGCTCGGCTTTATCCAGGTAGGGTTTAAATAAATATAGTGCCACCCACACTACCCCGATGCCGGCAACGGTATATTTTAAAATATCAAGTATATAGGGTAATGTTTGCATGTGTTATAAAATGTTAAACTGAGGTCATAAAATACCGGTTGCAACAAAAATCTACATTTTACATTATATTTGTATAGTTAAATAAAAATAAGATGAGTACTGCTGTTGAAATTGCACCGGTAACCTTTACCCCGGGAGCCGTTAAAGAACTTTTTAAATTAAAGGATCAGCAAGAGATAGGCGAGGATTTTGGCCTGCGTGTTGGTGTTGAAGGTGGTGGCTGCTCGGGCATGAATTATGTGCTTGGCTTTGATCAAAAAAAGGATGGTGACCAGGAATATGATATTGATGGCATAAGGGTATTTATGCATAAGGCCCATGGCTTGTACCTGGCAGGTATGCAAATTGACTTTCAGGATGGTTTGAACGCTCGTGGATTTACCTTTAATAACCCCAATGCCGCCAGTACCTGCGGCTGTGGTACTTCATTTGCGGTATAAACTACAGGTTTAAGATATTGTTAAAAGGCGGCCCATGGGTTGCCTTTTGTTTGTTATTTTATTTCATCAATAGTTTTCCTGATCCAGTAAGGAACTGCACCCTCACCGTAGCCTTGGCTGTTAAACCTGATGATGCCATCTTTATCAACCACCAAGCTTGCCGGGCATTGGTCAACACCATAATAGGTAAATAATGGCATAGAGTCGCCAACTATGTGATACTTGAACGGCGATACCTTCAGAAAGCGCTCAATATTGTCTGTTTTGTCTAAAGAAATTCCAATAAACACAACATCCGTACGGTTTTGATATGCTTCGGCTATGCGGTTAAGTTCAGGCATTTCATATCTGCATGGCGGGCAGGCTATAAACCAAAAGTTTAGCACTACAATTTTCCCTTTTAAATCGGCCGATCTGATCATGGTGCCATTTACCTCCTTCATGTCAAAAAAGGTAAATGAATTTCCGGTTTTAAAAAATTTGGTTTCCTCTGGTTTTGGGGCTTTAGCCATCACCTTATTTTCGGTGGCTTCATCTCTTTCGATCAGTATAAAAGCAGTGCTGTCGCTATCATGCTTAACGGGGTTTAATTTGTATTTACCCGTTGCCATCAATTTGCTCCAATCCTCATAAGTGTATTTTTTGCCCTGAACATTGGTAACTATTGTGTGTTCATTAAACCCCAATTGTTCAATAGGGCGTGTGATCTCAATTTGAGCCTGAGCGCTTAATGTAAAAATGAAAGCTATAGTGAATAATAGCAGGATCTTCTTCATGGATAAGGTTATTTTGCGTTGAAAATAGATTATTGTTATTATACAAACAAGCAAGCTGTGATTTTATTTATTATAACGGTTGAGTTTGCTGTAACAAAATGATGCAGTGCACAGTCAAACCGCAAAGTTTTTTTATTTTTATACCATGCCGGTAAAAACCTCCTACAAAGAAAATGTCTCTATTGCATTACAATCTATAGCCGGCAACAGGCTGCGTACATCGCTTACCTCGTTAATTATCGCTATAGGTATTATGGCCCTGGTTGGTATTTTAACCGCTATTGAGGGGATACGGCAGTTTACCAATGATGCCTTTGCCGATCTGGGAGCCAATTCGTTCACCATTCAAAACCGGGGTGAAGGACTCAACTTTGGCAACGGCGGAAATCATAAGGCTTACCCGGCAGTTACTTACGATCAGGCCGAACGATTTAAAAAAACATTTAAATTACCGGTTTTAACCGCCATTAATCTGGATGTTACGGGTACGGCAGTAGCTAAGTACGGAAATCAAAAAACAAATCCTAATATTTCTATTTCGGGCTCCAATGAAAATTACCTGGCTACCAGCGGCAAAAAATTATCCTTCGGGCGTAATTTTTCATCGTCGGAACTGGAACATGGTGCCAATGTGGTACTTATTGGTGATGAGATCAAATCAAAACTTTTTAAAAAGGAAGATCCGATAAACAAGTCGCTTTTTATTGGCAGTAATAAATATCGCATAGTTGGCGTAATCGCGTCAAAAGGCTCCAGTTCATTTGGTGGTGATAAATTCTGTATCATACCGATATTGAAAGCCAAGCAGATAGATACGGTGCGTAACATCTCCTACACTATAACTATTAAGGTTGCAAATCCCGGCGGCCTTGATGCATCCATAGGCGAGGCTACTTCTTTATTCCGGAACATTCGTGGCCTCAACATTGCCAACGATACAAATTTTGATATTACCCGAAGCGATTCTATACAGAAGGAGCTTTCAGGCCAGTTAACGGGTATTACTGTCGCGGGTTTCGCCATCGGTATCATTACCCTGATCGGTGCGGCCATCGGGCTTATGAACATTATGCTGGTATCGGTTACCGAGCGTACGCGTGAGATAGGTGTGCGTAAAGCTATAGGGGCAACACCAGCGGTGATCCGCAAGCAGTTTTTAATTGAAGCTATTGTAATATGCCTTATAGGCGGAGCTGTTGGTATACTGTTAGGAATGGCAATAGGTAACCTGATAGCTGTTCAAATTAGCGGAACGTTCGTGGTGCCATGGGCATGGCTGTTCTTTGCTGTGCTGTTATGTACTTTTATTGGTTTGATATCGGGCTATTACCCGGCAAAAAAGGCCTCCAGGCTTGATCCGGTAGAAGCGTTGAGATACGAATAATTTTTTGGACCAAGGATTTTTGGAATAAGGAGCAAAGATTTCTTTTACTCCTTATTCTTTGCTCTTTATATCCTTGCTCTTTGTTCCCAAAATCCCTGCTCCCTTTACATCAACAAAGTATTCTTCAACGGGTAATCAAAGAGCAGTTTCTCAATGTAAGTAGTTCGCAGGGCATCCTTTAACGCCGCGGCGTGTTTGGGATGGTGCATATCACTTGATATGAAATCAACCAGCTCATTATCTATTAAGCTTTCGGCCATTCTCTTTGCTTCACGGCCATAATATCCGGTTAATGAAATGGTATTCAACTGAAAATTACAACCCCAGGTATGCAGGTTTTTAAATTGTTCCAGGTCCATATAAGGATACCTTTCTGGATGGGCCAGGATTGGTTTATAGCCCATGTCGTTCATCTTTTGAATAACCGTTATAGCGTTTGGCGGTTTATTGATGAACGAAAACTCAAATAAGGCATAATTATCGCCCATGGTAAGCAATTTGCGTTCATCTACACGGGCTTCAAAGGTTTCATCGAAATAGTGTTCAGCGGCTGCTTCAACAGGTATATCAATGTTTTCTTTTATCAGTTCGGCCTTTAATATGTTAAGCGCGTTATTAATGGTTTCCGGAGTATTCCTGTAAAAATCGACCATTATATGCGGGGTCGCAATAATCTTTTTTATCCCCAACTCTATCATCTTACGAATCAGGATAATAGAGTCTTCTGGTGTTTTAGCACCATCATCTATCCCGGGCAATACATGTGAGTGCATATCAACCATGATCGAATCATAGTTAAAGTTCGCATGCCTTTCCTTTTTCTTTTTAAATAACCCAAACATAATATTCGCAGTTAATTATTTTTCCGGAGCCCATAGGTGCTTGTGGTTAACGGTTAGCATATTGTTCACTGTAGTATTGCTGATAATGGCCTGATGTAACGTTTTCCAACCATTCTTCATTAGCCAGGTACCAGTCGACTGTTTTTTCCAGTCCTTCTTCAAATGTTATTCCGGGTACCCAACCTAACTCATCTTTAAGTTTGGATGCATCTATGGCATATCTTAGATCATGTCCCGCCCTGTCTGTTACAAAGGTGATCAGTTTAGCCGATTCTCCTTCGGCCCTGCCCAGTTTCTTATCGAGTATAGTACATAACAAATTGATCAGGTCAATGTTCTTCCATTCGTTATGACCACCGATGTTATAGGTTGATCCTGCTTTAGCTTTATGGAAAATAAGGTCGATAGCGCGGGCATGATCTTCTACCCAAAGCCAGTCGCGTATATTTTCGCCTTTGCCGTATACCGGTACGGGTTTGCTTTGTTTAATGTTATTAATGGCCAAAGGTATCAGCTTTTCAGGAAAGTGATAAGAGCCGTAGTTGTTAGAGCAATTGGATAGTACGGTGTTCATACCATAAGTATCCTGGTAAGCGCGCACAAAGTGGTCTGAACTTGCTTTTGATGCCGAGTATGGTGAATGCGGATCATAGGCTGTCTCTTCGGTAAACATGCCATCATCGCCCAGGGTGCCATAAACCTCGTCGGTTGAAACATGGTAAAAACGGGTTTGATCGTAACGGCCTTTCCAGTTTTCACGGGCCGCGTTAAGCAGGTTAACGGTCCCCACTACATTGGTCATCACAAATTCCAGCGGACTTACAATAGAGCGGTCAACATGTGATTCTGCAGCCAGGTGTATCACCGCGTCGGGCTGTTCGGTGGCAAACAGTTCGTTAATAAAAGCTATATCAACTATATCGCCTTTTACAAAGCGGTAATTAGGCTCATTCTCAATATCAGTAAGGTTTGCCAGATTACCTGCATAAGTTAGTTTATCTAAATTAACAATGGTATAATCAGGGTAGTTTTTTACAAAACGACGCACCACATGCGATCCTATAAAACCAGCACCACCTGTAATAATGATCTTTTTCATCTGTTTGCTTGTTAATTTATAAAGGATTTTGTGATATATATTTTTCCCATTCCCAGGCCGATAACATCATGGTTTCAACACCTAGTTCGGCTTTCCAGCCCAGTTTATGGGTTGATTTGGTCACATCCCCCCAAACTTTTTCTACGTCGCCTGCACGGCGCGGGCCAATCTGGTAATTTAATTTTACACCAGTGGTGCGTTCAAAGGCGTGTATCACCTCTAATACTGTGCTGCCATTGCCGGTACCGATATTAAATACGTCATAACCGGTAAAGCTTTCTTTTTCGGCCAGTTTAAGGGCGGCCACATGCGCTTTGGCCAAATCAACCACGTGTATGTAGTCACGAACACAGCTGCCATCTGCAGTGCTGTAATCGTTGCCAAATACGGTTAATTTTTCGCGTTTGCCAATAGCGGTCTGGGTAATAAAAGGAACCAGGTTTTGCGGCACACCAATTGGGAGCTCTCCTATCAATGCGGTTTCATGCGCCCCTACCGGATTAAAATATCTTAATGATATTACTTTATAGTTACTGCCTGAGGCTACCATATCGGTCAGGATCTCTTCGGCAATTTGTTTGGTATTGCCATACGGTGATTCAGCTGGTTTTACTGGTGCGTTCTCGGTAACTGGTAATATGTCTGGTTGTCCGTAAACGGTGCAGCTTGATGAAAAAATAAAATTCAGTGGTTTACCGTAATAAGCTTCCAGCAAATTAATGAGGGAGTAAAAATTATTGCGGTAATATTTAAGCGGTTTTTGTACCGACTCGCCAACTGCCTTGAAAGCGGCAAAATGAATAATGCCATCAATATCGGGCTCTTTAACGGCCAGTTCTTTTACACTATGTTCATCGCTTAGGTCAAGCTTGTGAAAAACGGGCTTGTAACCTATGATTCGCGCTATCTGATCCAGTATTTTAGGATCTGAGTTTGACAGGTCATCAACTATAACAGGTTCGTAACCTGCATTTACCAATTCAACAACGGTATGAGAGCCAATAAAACCTAAACCGCCGGTTACTAATATCTTCATTTTTAAATAGGTATGTTATTATTTATTATAGTGTGCAAAATCTTTGTGGTTTATTTCTTTTTCGGGCAGGGATTTAAAATAATCCAGCGTGATCTTTAAACCCTCGCTTCTGGATACTTTGGGTTCCCAGCCTAAAATAGCTTTGGCCTTGGTGATATCCGGCCGGCGTTGTTTAGGGTCATCAACCGGCAAAGGCAGGCTGATCAGTTTTTGATCGGTACCGGTTAGCTTGATGATCTCCTCGCCAAATTGTTTAATAGTGATCTCATCCGGGTTGCCGATGTTCACCGGTTGGGCATAATCACTGTGCAACAGGCGGTAGATACCTTCAACCAGGTCATCTACATAACAAAATGAACGGGTTTGTGAACCATCGCCAAACATGGTTAATGATTCACCCCTTAAAGCCTGGCCAATAAAGGCGGGTAATACACGTCCGTCATTTAAGCGCATACGCGGGCCATAGGTATTAAAGATCCGTACGATGCGGGTTTCCAGCCCATGAAAGGTATGGTAAGCCATGGTAATGGCTTCCTGGAAACGTTTGGCTTCGTCATAAACACCCCTTGGGCCTACCGGGTTTACATTACCCCAATATTCTTCGGGCTGGGGGTTAACGTTCGGGTCGCCATAAACTTCCGATGTGGAAGCGATCAGCATCCGGGAACCTTTGGCCCGGGCCAGTCCCAGCAAGTTATGCGTACCCAGTGAACCCACCTTTAAGGTTTGTATAGGTATTTTTAAATAATCAATAGGACTTGCCGGCGAAGCAAAATGCAATATGTAATGCAGTTCGCCGGGAACATATACAAATTTGGATACATCATGGTTATAAAACTCAAAATTCTCCAGTTTAAACAAGTGTTCAATATTACGCAGATCGCCGGTGATCAGGTTATCCATGCCAATTACATGGTAGTCTTCTTTAATGAACCTATCGCACAGGTGCGAGCCCAGAAAGCCGGCTGCTCCGGTTATTAATATCCGTTTACGAGTTGACATATTTAATTGTTTGGTTCGTTGGTTCATTAGTTCAATGGTTCATTGGTGAACGCGGTACAGACCAATTGATACAAAGGACGGGTACCAATAAACTAACGAACTAATGAGCCAATGAACATTAAACTATTGTTATTACTTTTATGCCCGGCTAAGATAATCATTCATACTTAAATTGATGTTTTTATATAACATTGGGATCAAATTATATTACTTCGCTATATGGCTCGCTTCGTTTTTTAACGCCAAAGCCGGCCTGTGGATAAACGGGCGTCGGCAACAAAAGCTGGACCGTTTTAATAGCAGTATCTGGTTCCATTTTGCATCTCTTGGCGAATTTGAACAAGGGCGGCCAATTCTGGAGGCAATGCGCCAGCAGTATCCCGGCAAAAGCATTGTAGTTACTTTTTTTTCACCCTCGGGTTATGAGATCCGAAAAAATACTCCGCTTGCCGACGCGGTTTACTACCTGCCTTTGGATACCCCCGATAATGCCCGCGATTTTATTGCAGCGGTAAAACCGGATATGGCCATATTTACCAAATATGAATACTGGTATCATTATTTTAATGAACTGAATCGACAGAATATTCCATTATATATAGTCTCCGGTATATTCAGACCCGGACAGGTGTTTTTTAAATGGTATGGCGGTTTGCACCGTAAAATGTTAAGCTTTGTTACCCACTTCTTTTTGCAGGATGAACCTTCAAAACAACTGCTTAGTAACCTGGGAATTACCAATATAACTGTAAGCGGCGACACCCGTTTTGACCGCGTATGGGCCAACGCGCAAAGCCCGAAAGAGGTAGCTGGCGTAAGCGAATTTAAGAATACCCAAAAACTTTTTATCGCAGGCAGCACCTGGCCCGAAGATGAGAAGCTGCTGGCCAGTTTGCCTGTACTATACCCGGACTGGAAATTTATTTTTGCCCCGCATGAGATTGGTGAGGAAAAAATAAACAACCTGATAGGACTATTACCCGAAGGTTCAGCAATAAGATATTCGGAACTGAAAGATAATTCAAAATTCAAAATTCAAAATTCGAAAAAGGAACTCACCACTCTCATCATCGATAACATCGGTATGCTGTCATCCTTATATGCCTATGGCGAAATAGCGTACATTGGAGGTGGCTTTGGTGTCGGTATCCACAATACCCTCGAAGCCGCAGCCTTTGGTTTACCCGTAATTTTTGGTCCGCATTATTTAAAGTTTAACGAGGCTCGGGAACTGATAGCTTTAAAAGCTGGTTTCAGTATTGGCAATGAAACACAGCTAAAAGGTATTGTAGATACTTTGATCACCGACGAGGCATTTTACAGTACAACCCGCAAAAAAATATACAACTACGTACAGGAGCATACGGGGGCAACAAAAATGATCATGGAACATATAGATGTGCAGATGTGCGGATTATAGATGTGCAGATGATTCTGAAGATGTGTAAATGTGTAGATTTCTTCATTACTCTTCATCTGCACATCTGAAATCTGCATATTTGCACATCAAAAAACAGGGCTAGGGGGTACAATGGGGTTTTTACATCTGCCCGGTTTGGGTAAAGCGCATTTTCATGAATATGGTACCGGCGAGAAACCACTGCTGGCTTTTCATGGCTATGGCATGACGGGGAAGCAATTCCAGGTGCTTGAACAGTCCATATTACCCAAATACCATATTTACGGTTTCGATCATTTCTTTCATGGTGGCAGTAAGCTGGAAGGCTGGACAGAAGAGCAGATCACCGCTGGTATGCCCAAAAATATGGTGCATACGTATATGCAGGAATGGTTTAAAACCTATGGCGAACAGCGGTTTTCGGTGATGGGTTACTCTATAGGCGCCAACCTGGCTTTGATATTACTGGAAGAATACGCTCACTTAATTGATGATGTGATATTAATGGCACCGGATGGGCTGTCGGTATATAAAGGTTTTCATTTTTTATTGCACAACCCGCTGGGTAAATTCATGTTCCGGAGGGTAACCAAAAGCAAATGGCTGGCCCCTTTTGTATTAAGGACCGTAAAACGGGCAGGTATGATAGATAATAATTTGTACCAGATAGCCTATAATGAAATTGATACCGAACAAAAACGGCTGGATACTTATTATACCTTAAATTTGATCCGTTTACTGAAACCCGATGTGGAAAAAATAGCCGCTCAGATCAATCAGTATAAAATTAATTGCCAGCTGATATTTGGGAAGGATGATAAACTGTTCCCCAAATCGGCAGCGATGCCTTTTATTGAAAAGCTGGATAATGCCGAGGTGCACGAACTGGCCTTGGGCCACTGGTTGGTTATTAAAGCATTGGATGAATATTTAGTACGATAAATTATGTTGCCATCGCGCCAGAATGATACTTTAAGCCGAATGTTTTACCGCTTTATGCGCTGGTGGATGGGCCGTAATTTTAAGGAGATCAACATACAGCCGTTTGAACCGCGCCCGGGGCATTCTATTCTGCTGCTCACCAATCATTTTAGTTGGTGGGATGGTTTTTTTGCCAACTACGCCGCCTTTAACAACTTAAAGCGCCGCCTTTATATCATGATGCAGCATGATCATTTTTTAAAACACTGGTATTTTAAATACCTGGGGGCTTTTTCCATGAAAAAAGGCTCGCGCGAAATGCTGGAGTCGCTTACCTATTCGGCTGGTTTGCTGAATAACCCGGAAAATCTGGTCACCATATTTCCTCAAGGGGCGCTTTACTCTAATCATGAAACGTACATCCATGTTGAAAATGGCATTGAGCGGTTGATCAAACAGATCAAAGGCCCCTGCCAGATAGTTTACCAATGTACGCTGATCGATTATTTCGAGGGTCTGAAACCAAGGGCCTACATGCATCATTTTGACTGCGGCGTTGCGGGTGAGGTGCCCTTTGAAGAGCTGAAACAACACATCAACGATTTTCATCAGCAGGCCTTAAAAAAACAGGCTAATATGGAGCACTGATAGCTGTTATTAGTTAACTTGCGATAGCATGCTGTACGATAAAAAGAACTTTTTTATTAATCGCTTTATGCACTACTATATCAGGTGGATAGTTGGCAGGCATTTTTATAATTTATCGTTTAACAGTATTGAAACCGATCCTCAAAGATCAATCCTGCTCATCAGTAATCACTTTAGTTTTTGGGACGGACTGATATTATACTGTGTTAACAGTCGGCTGCTAAAAAAGAAACTCCACGTGATGATGCTGGAAGATACGGCCCGTAAAGCACCCGCGTTAAGATATGCAGGCGCCTTTTCGGTCAATAAAAATTCCAGGGATGTGTTACAGTCACTAAACTATGCCGCCCAATTGCTTGATGATCCGCAAAACCTGGTATTGATATTTCCGCAGGGGAAACTTTATTCGAATTTTGTCGACAAGGTATATTTTGAAAAGGGGATCTGGCGGATAATAGAACAGGCCCGGGATAATTTCAGGCTTGTATTTTCGGCAACATTTATTCAGTACTTAAAACATAAAAAGCCAACGGCCACCGTTTACTTAAAAAGCATCGATGGAAATTCGGCTTATAAAGGTATAGATGAGCTTGCAAAGGCTTATCAGCAGCATTATGATTTATCAAAACAAAGTGAAACCGAAATAATATTATAAAAGTGATCATTGCCATATCAATAACCCTCTTTTTTATTATTCTGCGTTTTACAGTAACCCTGTTTAATTTTATATCCAATCCCAAGCTGCACCGGGTAGCTAAGGCCTATCAGGACAAAGTATCTATCCTCATCCCGGCTCGCAACGAGGCTGATAATATTCTTGTGTTGCTACAATCTATCCATCGGCAGGAGTATCAAAATTATGAGGTGATTATACTGGATGATGAATCAACCGATGATACCTATGCCGTTTGTTCGACTTTTGCTGAAAACCACCCGCGTTTCCGGGTGATCAAAGGAGGTAAATTACCGGATGGCTGGATAGGTAAAAATCACGCCTGCCACCAACTGGCCCAGCAGGCCGATGGTGATTATTTACTCTTCCTGGATGCCGATGAAGAGGTAAAAGATGGTTTGATCAATAGCGCGGTGCACCGGATGCATCTGCACCAGTTGGGCTTGCTAAGCCTGTTTGCCGATCAACAAATGGAAACTCCCGGCGAAAGGGCCGTTGTGCCGCTCATGCACTTTATATTGTTAAACTTATTACCCGTACGCTTGATATACCTGGTAAAAAATGCTTCGGTAGCCGCAGCAAGCGGGCAGTTTATGCTGTTTGATGCCGCTACTTATCACCAACATCAATGGCATAAAGCGGTAAAGAATAAAGTGGTGGAGGATGTAGAGATCATGCGGTTAATTAAAGCCAACGCTTATAATGGCGAAGCCCTGCTGGCCAATGGCATGATCAGTTGCCGTATGTACAAAAATTATAACGAGGCTATAAACGGATTTAGTAAAAATTTCCTGGCGGCTTTTAATTACAGCATCATTGGCTTTTTAATTTATATCGTACTTATTATCGGCGGACCGATGATCGTGAGCATGACCTTAAACCTGCCCCTGCTATTCTTTATGCTGGGACTAATTGCATTGAGCCGTATCATGATCTCGCTGTTATCTGACCAGAGCCCGGTGAGTAACATCATCATGCACCCGGTGCAAATGTTCAATATGCTGATCATAGCGGGTTTATCCATACAAAAGCATCTCACCAAAACTACGGTATGGAAAGGGCGCAGGATTTGAAAAATCTATTAAACGGGGTCGCTACAAGATCGCAGCGCGTATCCATTATCATCATTATATTATTTCATGTGGTTGGCTTAGTGGGATGCTCCCTGCCGGCAACCGACGTGTTATTTTTAAAACTGGTACCCTGGCATTTACTGCTGATGACGGTCGTCATTATATACAACCATCATCAATTGGATGGCCGCTTTTTTCTTTTTGCCCTGTTCATCTTCATTATTGGTTTTACAGCGGAGCTGATAGGTGTGCATACCGGTTGGCTGTTTGGCAACTATGTTTATGGCGAAACACTGGGTATCCAATTGTTCCGGATCCCGCTGATGATAGGTGTAAACTGGTTTTTACTCATCTACTCCACCGGGGTATTGCTGCAAAGAAGCCGCATCAAAAGTAAAATCATAAGAATATTGATCGGTGCTGTTATTCTGGTATTGCTGGATATACTAATAGAACCGATGGCTATCCATTTTGATTACTGGCATTGGGCCGATAACCATATCCCCCTAAAAAATTATGTTTGCTGGTTTGGGTTAAGTGCGTTGCTGCTCTTTGTTTTTGATCAGTTTAAGTTTAAGCCGCAAAATATAGTGTCTCCCGTGCTGCTTATTGCGCAGTTCATGTTTTTTATGGGATTGGCGATACTGAACTAACCCCAACCCCCTAAAGGTGGAGTTACAAGCTTTGGCGCAAGTCTTGCGTTTAAGATTGTGGAAGGCTGACCCTTAACATGCTCATAAACACAAGTCATCCACGCACCAGGCTTGCGCTAAATAAGGGATATCGTTTTAACAAAAATCAACGAAATCACATAATCATTACCATCAACGGTTATTTTTGCTGTAAATTTGCAACACCATGGGAGAGTATCAGTTAAAGGTTACTATTGATCAGGATTCGGGCTTTTGTTTCGGGGTGGTTTATGCTATTGATATGGCCGAAGAAATACTGGCCGAGGACGGCTACCTGTATTGCCTGGGCGATATTGTGCATAACGACGAAGAAGTGGAACGGCTGAAAGCGCTGGGTTTGCGCATTATTGAACATAGCGAACTGGCAAATCTGCGCAACGAAAAAGTACTGATCCGCGCACATGGTGAAGCTCCTGATACTTACCGTATAGCTTTAGAGAACAACATTACCCTGATAGATGCCTCCTGTCCGGTGGTTTTAAAGCTGCAAAACCGCATTAAAACATCGTACGATGCTAAGGAGAAGATCCTGATATTTGGTAAACACGGTCATGCCGAAGTTATTGGCCTGGAAGGACAAACCAACAACGAGGCCATAGTTTTCCAGGATATTGCCGAGCTAGACAATGTAGAGCTTCCGCAAAACATTACGCTGTATACCCAGACCACCAAAAGCATGGAAAAGTTTTATGGTATAAAGGATGAGCTGATATCCCGTGGATACAATCTCAAAGCTAATGATACCATTTGTCGCCAGGTATCCAACCGGGATAAGGACCTGCCCAAATTTGCGCGCCAATTTGATAAGGTCGTTTTTGTATCGGGCCGTAAATCATCAAACGGGAAGGTGTTGTTTGAAGTATGCCGCAAGCATAATCCCAATACCTACTTTATATCATCAGCAAGCGAGCTGGATAAGACTACCTTTTCACCAAATGATACCATTGGTATAGCCGGGGCTACATCAACCCCCATGTGGCTGATGCAGGACGTAAAGGCCGCGCTTGAACAATTTTAACAGCACGCTTTTTGCTGTTGTATGAGCATCATGCCAAAAAGCCCCTCAAATACAGGTTTATTTATTGCCATGCTGGTTATGGGCAGCTGGGCGGTCAGCATTATTTTATTAATGCGTTGGCATTTCAACTTTGCTAATCCACTGGTTTATCTGTTGGTGCTGGTTCAAATGCACCTGTACACTGGCTTGTTCATCACCGCGCACGATGCCATGCACGGCACCGTATCACCCAACCGGACACTGAATAATCTTACCGGGTATATCTGTACTTTTTTATATGCCTCGTTCTGGTATCCAAAGCTATATACCAAACATCATCAGCATCATAGCCATGTGCATACCGCCGATGATCCGGATTATCATGCGGGTGGTTTCTGGAGCTGGTATGTAAGGTTTATCCGCAATTATTTATCCGTATGGCAAATTGTGGTGATGGCTGTTTTGTTCAATATTTTAAAGTTGTGGATCCCGCAACCCAATCTGATTATGTTTTGGGTGGTACCCTCGCTGTTAAGTACGCTGCAGTTATTTTATTTTGGTACTTATCAGCCACACAAAGGCGAGCACAATAATCCCTATTTTGCCAGGAGCCAATCGCGCAATCATGTATTGGCTTTTTTGAGCTGTTATTTTTTCGGTTATCATTATGAGCACCATGATTCGCCGGGGATACCCTGGTGGAAATTGTGGAAAACCCCCCAGCCCCCTGAAGGGGGAGCTTTTGATTAGCAGGACGGGCCAAAAACAACGTCATTGCGAGGCACGAAGCAATCTCTATGCTATACAGGGCCACTCTGCTTATCGGGGATTGCTTCGTGCCTCGCAATGACGCGCGGAGTAAAGGCCACCAATCATTCATTTGTAAATTGTTCCCCTTTTAGGGGGTTAGGGGGCAATAATTTTATATTTTTGCGGCTGAAATAGTTATGGGTAAAAAAGCAGTTTTATTAGTGAATTTAGGTACACCTGATAGCCCTTCAACGGCCGATGTACGTACTTATCTGAATGAGTTTTTGATGGATCCCAGGGTAATTGATATCAACCCTATATCACGCACCCTTTTAGTACGTGGACTAATAGCTCCCTTCAGGGCGCCAAAATCGGCTAAATTATACCAGGCTATTTGGGATAAGGAAACAGGGTCGCCATTGATGCATTATAGCCTGCTACAACAAAAGGCCCTGCAACAACGCCTGGGCAATGAATACATCGTGGAGTTGGCTATGCGTTATCAAAACCCTTCGATTGAATCGGCGTTGAACAGGCTTAAAGCCGCTTTGGTGGATGATATACAGGTTATCGCACTGTTTCCGCAATATGCATCAGCCAGTACCGGTTCTGTTTATGATAAGGTGATGGAACTATTGGCAGCCTGGGGTACCAAGCCCAACATCTCTTTCCTGAACTCTTTTCATGATAACGAAGGCATGATCGCCACTTTTGCCGATAACGCCCAAAAATATAACCCGGAGAGCTATGATCACGTGTTGTTCAGTTTTCATGGTTTACCACAAAGACAACTGATTAAAGCGGATCATACCCAAAAACATTGTTTAAAATCGAGCGATTGCTGCCAAACGCTCACCGATGTCAATAAAAATTGTTATTCGGCACAATCTCATCATACCGCACAATTGATCGCCGAAAAACTGAATATTCCTAAAGATAAATATACCATCTGCTTTCAATCGCGCCTGGGTAACGACCCATGGGTACAGCCCTATACCAGCGAAATTGTAGCCAAACTGGCCAAGGAAGGCAAGAAAAGTCTGCTGGTATTTTGCCCCGCTTTTGTGGCCGACTGCCTGGAAACTGTTTATGAAGTAACTACCGAATACGGTGACGAGTTTAAAGCCCTCGGCGGCGAAAAAGTTCAGTTAGTAGAAAGTTTGAACGATTCGCCGATATGGATAGATGCTTTGGAGAAAATGGTAAGGGAAAATTAAGAACAATATTTAACCATTACGTCATTGCGAGCAGAGCGTGGCAATCCCCGATAAGCAGAGCCGCTCTGTACAGTTAGGGATTGCCACGCTCTGCTCGCAATGACGTGTTTTATTAAAAAGAATTCTTTACCCCCTCAATCCCTCAATCTCTTTCAAGGTCTTCGGTAAATACTTACCCAGCAAATGACTGCCGTTATCGGTAATCAAAAAGTTATCTTCAATACGGATGCCGCCGAAATCGCGGTAGGTATTCAGTACATCGTAGTTGATAAAGTCGGCGTATTTGTTTTCGGCCTTCCAGCGATCTATGAGCTCGGGGATGATGTAAATACCGGGTTCCACGGTAAGTACGTAGCCCGCTTCCAGCTCGCGACCAAGGCGCAAGGATTTCAATCCGAACACGGTTTCTTTTTTCAGGGTATCGGTATAGCCCACGTATGGCTCGCCCAGGTCCTCCATATCATGCGTGTCCATCCCCAGCATATGACCCAGGCCGCATTGAAAAAACATGGTATGCGCACCGGCCGCAACGGCCTCGGCCGCATCGCCCTTCATCAGGTTAACCTGTTTTAATCCCTCTACCAGTTTTTGACAGGCTGCCAGGTGAATGTCTTTATAACGTGTGCCCGGTTTAAGCAGACTGATGGCGTGGTTCATGGAGTTAAGCACCACCTCATACAATTCTTTTTGCTTATTGGTAAAGCTGCGACCAACCGGAAAGGTGCGGGTAAGATCACCGCCGTAGTGCATGTCATTTTCGGCGCCAATATCGCTCAATAACATGTTACCATCCTGCAGGGTGTTACCATAATAATGGGTATGTAGCGTTTGGCCATGCGTGGTAATAATGGCCGGGTAACCCAGGCGACCGTTGGCTGCCGCTACTACTTCATTGGCTATGGCTACCAGCTCATATTCCTTAATACCAGGGCGGGTGGCTTTAATAACCGCCAGCTGCATATCCACACTAATAGATACCGCTTTTTCCATCTCCTGGATTTCCAATGGTGTTTTGATCACCCGCTGGGCGATCACCGCTTTGATGAGTTTAATCGATACGTGGTCCTGCACATCATCCAGACTTACGTTAAACCAGCTGGCCAGTTTCATGCGGTTTTCGGGGCGGTAAGGTGGTAAAATATGTACTTTTCTGCCGGCTATCAGAGCCTTGTGTACATAGTGCAATACCTGATCAGATGGCTTTGTTTGGGTAACGCCAACCAGCCCCGCCATTTCGTGCACGGTAGGCAGGGTGCCTGTCCAGATGATATCGTCAATGGTTAGTTCGTTGCCAAAAACTACTTCTTCGCCGGTATCGGTATCAATTATGGCAGCCAGGTTTTGCACATCGAGGCCGAAGTAGTAAAGAAAAGTACTGTCCTGACGGAAGGGGTAGCAATTATCCTTATAGTTCATGCTGCTATCCTCGTTACCTAATAACAGGATAATACCATCTTGCCCGATATTTTGCTTTAATACATTTCTTCTGTCGGTATAAACCTGTTTGTCAAAAAGCTGAAGTTTCATAGGTTATTATATTGAAGGGGTAAAGATAATGGCTTTTTGTGTTATCATGCAACGGATCAACTCATCCGGTCTGTACTTCGTTTTGCCTGCTGTTCTCTCGGTGCGTCATTGCGAGGTACGAAGCAATCTCTTTGGGATAAGCACGTAGATTAGTATATCGTAGAGCGCTCAATTGCCGCTGGGGCTGTTACTTTGTCTTGATACAAAGTAACCAAAAATCAAGTCAGCAGAGAGGCTTCTTTACGCACAAGGCCTTTGCCCTGCAAATCGGACAGAACCACGGGCTGCTTAATTTTGCCCCCACTTCGTTCGCTCATGCCCCTTGTTTCAGGCAAAATTGCTAATGCCCTTCCTGCCGCACAAGCCACCATCGTTCGGCCCGCTTTCGCCCGAAGCTTATCTGCTGACGGATAAGAAGGATTATTTTAAGAAAATCAATAATTCACTAAATCACTAATTCAATAATTAAATCCAATCGCTCACAATTTTGGCCGAAAGCAGGCAAAGCGGAATGCCACCGCCCGGATGCACGCTACCCCCACAAAAGTACAGGTTTTTAATTGATGAGGACCGGTTGGCATGTCGTGAAAATGCCGCGAACTGGTTGTTGGAGCTGGTGCCGTACAACGATCCCTGGTACGATGATGTTTTACTCTCGATATCGCGCGGATCAAGAATGCTTTCGGATATGATCAAGCTGCTGATATTCTCAGCCAGGATACGGCTAAGTTTGGCTAATATATTTTGGCGTGCGGTGCTGATCAGACTGTTCCAATCCTGCCCGCTATTGGCGGGTACGTTGATCATAGTAAACCAGTTCTCACAGTCGGGAGGTGCATCATCCGCTTTGTATTTGGAGCTGATGTTAAGATATACGGTTGGATCATGGTAAATATCTTTTTGCTGCCAGATATGATCAAATTCGGCTTTATAATCCTTGCTGAAAAAAATATTATGAAGGTTTAGCTGGGCGAATTGTTTGCTGATGCCCCAATAAAATATCAGGGCCGAACTGCTGCGTTCCTGCCTTAGGATCTTTTTAGGAAATAGCTGTGGATGTTGTTTTAACAGCTTGTGATAGGTAAACCAAACATCCATGTTGGATATGATGACGTCGGCGGGTATCAGCTCGTCTTTTACTTTGATGGCTTTTGCAGTTTGCTTTTCCAAAACGATCTCTTCAACCGGCGAGTTATAATGAAACACAACACCCAATGATTCTGCCAGTTTTACCAGGCTGCTCACCATGCTGTACATGCCCCCCTCGGGGAAATAGGCGCCATAATGCTGCTCCAGGTGTGGGATTACATTCAATGTAGCCGGTGCGGTATATGGGTTGGAACCATTGTAAGTAGCGTACCGGTCGTAAAATTGCGTAAGGCGTTTATCTTTAAAAAAACTTTGATTAGCCTTGTGCATGGAGCGAAAAGCATCTATCTGTGGAAACCTGAAAACAGAACGTACCGTATCTCCATGTAAATAAGTTTTTAGGCGATGTAGGGAGCGCTCCAGGAAAACATGATTGGTAATGCTGTAGATGTTGGCGCTGTTTTTAAGATATCTTTTGATGGAATCAACTGGTTCGCCGGTTTGTTGATTTGCTTCCGCCGCGAATTTCTCCTGACCGGCATAAGCGTTGAGGATGGTGCCATCTTCATAAAAATACCGGCAAACCACATCCAGCTTTTGGTAGTTGAAAAAATCGGCAGGGTTTTTACCGGCGAGGGTAAACAGTTCATCCACATATTGCGGCATGGTGAACAGGCTGGGCCCGGCATCAAACCTAAAACCATCCTGCTCAAACTCGGATAGCTTACCGCCTGGGTAATTATTGGCCTCAAAAATATCAACCCGGTAACCTTTTACCGCCAAACGGATAGCCGTAGCTATACCAGCGATCCCGGCACCAATGATCAAGACTTTTTTTACAGGCATGGGGTAAAGATAAAATCTATGGCTATAAAAAAGGGCAGAACCACGAATGATTCTACCCCCAGTTAGGTTATTGTACTGAATTTGTCCTTAATGATTGTAGAGCATGCTTCACAGCGTACCCGGTTGACAAACTCGGCATAATAAGCTTACTATATACTCAACAGGATTTATCCGTTATTGTTTCTTTGCGTTTGTATAAACTTTGAATAAGGTATAAAATCAACACGCCAATGCTAAAGCCTTTTAAAAGCCCGTCGATGGCATCTGGTTCGGAAGGGTACAAAGATTTAACTATAATGCTTAAAGCCAGCACGAATAACCCTAAGGGCAGTATATACTTTATGGGGATAAGCGGTTTCATGGTTGTTTGCGTTTAATTCACATAAAGTTAGGAGATAAGTATTATAATTCAAAAGGCCCCCGCCTTGCGCTCGTTTGCAACGAGTGCTTATTATGGTACGGCGATTGTATCGCTATTGCGTTTTAAACGCAAACCCATGTTAAGCACTCGTTGCAAACGAGCGCAAGTACGAACTTTATTTATCATTTATTTGAATTTGCTTTTAGCTCCCTCTCCAAAGGAGAGGGCTGGGGTGAGGCTATTTATGCCCCAGCGCGAAATTGATAAAGTTGCTGGTAAGACCGTAATCCTCTGTTCCTTTACGGCGGATGAAAAAGAAATCGCGGGTGATCTTTAAGCCTTCAATTGGTACTTCTACCAGGTCGCCCTCGGCCAGCTGCCTGATGATGGAGGGGCGAGGCATAAAGCCCAGGCATTGATCGGCCAGGAGAAAGTTTTTCAGGGCCTCGGTACCACCCAGACGGATCTTGACAGATAAGTCGGCCGGTTTGATGTTTAGTGCCGACAATGATTTTAATACCGCGTTCAATGTGCCCGAACCACGTTCCCTCACTGCCAATGGCGTTTTTAAAAGTTGTTTTAGTGTAAGCGACTTACCAGCCAGCGGACTTTTAGCCGAGCATACAGGTATCACCTCATCGCTCATAAATGGTGTATAAGATACCGTGGTGAGCTTGTTATCAACCTCAATAATACCGATATCGACCTCGTGGTTAAGCAGGGCGTTCAGGATATATTCCGAGTTGCGGTTCACCAGTTGCACATCCACATTGGCATATTCGCGCTGAAAACCCGAAAGTATAGAGGGTAAAATATACAGGGCGATAGTGGTACTGGCCCCCAAACGCAAATGCCCGGCTGCCTGCGAAAGGTTGCTGAGTACCGAAAGGTCATACTCTATCTTTCGCTCAATTTCGGTGGCCTGCTGCAGGTATTCATTGAGCTTGTTGCCGGCATCGGTGAGTAGGATGCTGTTGCCTTTGCGCTCAAACAGGGGTACTTTATATTGATCTTCCAGGGCTTTTACATGCTTGCTGATGGCCGGCTGCGTAATAAACAGCACCTGAGCCGCCTTGCTGAAACTCAGGTTGGCAGCCACTTCCATAAACACACGGTGCGCAAAGGATATCATTTGGCTAAGTTATCATTTTAACTTTTTAAAAAGCGGGGATGAATTGATTGATCGCCTCACTTTTTTCTTGCTTCAAGTAGCTTGTCGATAATAGGACAGAGCGGGATGAATTTTTTAACCAAGGCATCCACGTCTTTTTCAAAACTTTCCTGCACCAGGGGCATGTATCCCTGCATGAGTGTAAGCGGGCCATAACCTACGGATACATTTTTCCAGGAAGATTGATCAGGGGTAAATGCCAACCGGAAGTCGTTCGCAAATTCACGGCTTTTGATGGCATATCCCTCCAATTCCCGGAGTTTCAGCGCATGGATGTTGTAATTGAACATTGATTTCTCCAGATCCTTTTCTGTTAACCAAATGGAGAAAAATATGCCGGAATGAATGGGGTTTTCATGTAATGCAGGTGACGACCAGCCCTTTTTCTGTAATTTTAAAACCCATGAGTCATACCACCACCCAACAAATGAACTGATCTGGTTTTTTTCAAGATCTGCACGGTTGTTTTCTACTACGCCGTTGAATACTTCAAGAAACCGGTCCATAAAATTGATTTTTTGGTTTTGTCTTTAGTCAGTATCATTTTACTTTCTCAAAAAAACGACCGGTGAATTTATAAGTGATTAGCTTATGCGTCATTTTATGATTGTAATCAACCAGCGGTGTATGAATGGTTTGGGTTGCTTTGTCAAAGTAAATGGCCGGATAAGATTTCCAGTCGGCAATGGAGCTTACATCAAAATCATAATGCAGCTGGCTGTATACCCCGGTAGGTGTTTTTATAAATGGTGGGTTACCAATCAGCTTACCTTTATCAATAGTAAATATTTTCAGGCCCTGCCCTGCTTTTGTAGCCGAATAAACTGAGTTATAAGTAGCCAGGTAATAGACTTTGCCGGCGGTGGTAAAAGTGTATATTTTAGGGTACCAGAGGGATACATACCCTTTTTTGCCAATAGTATCCATTTTTAACAACGACACCGTTTGCCCCCCGTTTTTGTATTGCAGTACATTGTAAATATCAAAGCCTTTAACACCCAGCTGTGTGTTCCAGGAATAGGTACGGAATATACCATCGGCAGAAGTGGCTATTACCAAACGCTCTTTAACCAATGAGGTAAAAGGCTGTTTAATGGTTTCGGGATATTTGGAGGTATAATATTTGAGCTTAACGGCGAAGATCTTGTTTTGCTTCAACAGCGAATCCATCGCTTTCCACTCTTTTTTGTGCGATCCGTAATAGTTTACTTTTTTGAGTATCCGGAGCAGATCGCCCTCAATAGCCTGCGGACTATTCTGTGCAAATAAATGGGCTGAAGCTAAACAACAGCAGAAAACGACTATCAGCTTAATGGTTTTCATGGTAAACATCAGGCAATAAAAATAGGGATAATCAACCGATCATCCCTATTAAAATATTATCTAAGTTAAATTATTCTACTTATGCTTCAACCGGCTGACCGATCAAATGCGCGGCAACCAGGTATTCGGCAATTTGCACGGCGTTGGTAGCAGCACCTTTACGCAGGTTGTCTGATACTATCCAGCAGTTCAGGGTATTGTCCTGGGTTTCGTCACGACGGATACGGCCTACAAAAACCTCATCTTTGTCATGCGCGTCAAGCGGCATTGGGTATTTCAGGTTGGCAGGATCGTCAACTACAACAATACCTGGCGATTTAGCTAACAGTTCACGTACTTCAGTCAGGTCAAAATCATTGAAAAACTCAATGTTTACCGACTCAGAGTGACCACCCATAACCGGGATACGTACAGTAGTAGCGGTAACTTTAATGCTATCATCACCCATGATCTTTTTGGTTTCCAGGATCATTTTCATCTCCTCTTTGGTATAGCCGTTCTCGGTGAAAACATCTATCTGGGGGATCACGTTCAGGTCGATTGTATAAGGATAAACCTTTGGTCCGTCGATACCCTTACGCTCGTTAAATAACTGGTCAACAGCTTTTACACCGGTACCGGTAACCGATTGATAGGTAGAAACCACTACCCTTTTAATTTTGTATTTATCGTGCAGCGGTTTTAAGGCCACTACCATTTGTATGGTGGAGCAATTAGGGTTGGCGATGATCTTGTCATCAGCGGTTAATACATCAGCATTTACTTCGGGCACTACCAGTTTTTTGGTAGGATCCATGCGCCATGCCGATGAGTTGTCAATAACAGTTGTACCAGCAGCTGCAAATAAAGGAGCCTGCTGTAATGAAGTGCTTCCGCCGGCCGAGAAAATCGCTACGTCCGGCTTCATCTTAATCGCATCCTCAACAGAAACCACCTTAAACTGCTTACCATTAAAAGTAATTTCTTTACCAATACTTTTTTCTGAAGCTACGGGAATTAATTCTGTAACGGGGAAGTTGCGTTCTGCAAGAACCTGCAACATTTTGGTGCCTACTAATCCTGTAGCACCTACTACTGCGACTTTCATTTTTGTTAATTTGTTATATAATAAATTGTTAAACTCCAAATATGCGATTTTTTTTTGAGGAATTGAACTTAATCTATCAGATTGGTAGTTTATGTAATTAATATAATTGTCATTGCGAGCGAAGCGTGGCAATCTCCTCGCGTTCTTATTGATGTGAATAGCTAGGGTATTAGGCTTTTATCTTAATTCTTATCTCTTGATTCTTAACTCTAATAAGGGCGTTGCCTCCGGCCCGCGCTATTCGCTCATACGCCACGAGGCATTAGGCACGGGCCGGTATCCGCTGCTATCGCTAACGCATTTTAATTATTGAATTAGTGAATTATTGATTTGTTTGGAACATGATCTCTTTTTCTTCCCCCGTCAGCAGATAAGCTTCGGGCGAAAGCGGGCAGAACAATGGTGGCTTGTGCGGATGCGGGGCATAGCAAGTTTTGCAGAAGAACGGGGCTTGAGCGAGCGAAGCGGGGCAAATAATTGCAGCCCTGGTTCTGCCCGTTTTGCAGGGAAAAGGCTAGGTGCGGCAAAGAAGCCTCTCTGGTGACTTGATTTTTGGTTACTTTTTATCAAGAAAAAGTAACTTGCCCTCCCGCGGCCAAGAGCGGGTCTTGAACTATTCAAAACCGCAACTCAAGCCCGAATAAACTTCACTAACACCTTCAACACATTTCGCCCAAATTTTTACCTTTGCCTAAACTCAAACTATACATGAGCGAAAAGATTTTAGTGATAGGAGCCAACGGCCAGATAGGGACAGAACTGGTTGTTGCTTTAAGAAAGATACATGGAGCCGAAAGCGTTATAGCATCCGATATCAATGATCCGGGTTATGCCATACGCCATAGCGGTCCGTACGAGCTGGTGAACGTGCTGGATAAGGACAATCTGCACCACATATTTGATAAACACCGCCCTACCCAGGTTTATCTACTGGCAGCTATACTCTCGGCCGTAGGCGAACAAAAACCCAAACTGGCCTGGGATCTAAACATGACCGGCCTCATCCACATTCTTGATTTTGCGGTGGAGTTTAAAACCGCCAAAGTTTTTTGGCCAAGCTCCATCGCGGTATTCGGGCCAAACTCGCCACAGTTTCATACCCCGCAGTATTGTGTAATGGATCCCAATACCGTTTATGGCTTTAGCAAACTGGCCGGCGAACGCTGGTGCGAGTATTATTTTACCAAATACGGACTGGATGTACGCAGCATCCGTTACCCCGGCCTCATTGGCTGGCGGGCTAATCCGGGTGGCGGCACTACCGATTATGCCGTGCATATATTTCACGAGGCCTTAAAGAAAGGCAAGTATACCAGCTTTCTATCGGCTGATACCGCTTTGCCCATGATGTATATGGATGATGCCATCAGGGCCACTATATCTTTAATGGATGCCCCTGCCGAGCAGCTAACCATTCGTTCATCCTACAACCTGGCGGGGATCAGTTTTACGCCGACCCAACTGGCAGAGGAGATCAAGAAGCAGATTTCCGGTTTTGAAATAAGCTATGCCGAAAATGATCCGCGACAAGCCATTGCTGATAGCTGGCCAAAATCAATTGACGATAGTTATGCCGAAAGAGACTGGGGCTGGAAGCTGGAATATGACCTGGCCACCATGACCAATGATATGCTGACTAATTTAAAAACCGTTATATAAAGCCGAAGGCTGAATGCGTAAAGCAAAAGGCTAAGGGTTTGACACTTATATAAAACAAATATTATATTCGCTTGATCCATGGACTATGAACCATGGGCCATGGACAAAAAAAGAATTATGGGAAGAGCATTTGAATTCCGCAAAGAGAGAAAATTTAAACGCTGGGCCAAAATGGCCGTGCAGTTTACACGTTTAGGCAAAGAGATTGTAATGGCCGTAAAAGCAGGTGGTGGTGATGTTACTACCAACTCGCGCCTGCGCACCGCAGTACAAAATGCCAAGGCGGTAAATATGCCTAAAGATCGTGTGGAAGCCGCTATAAAAAGAGCTACCAGTCGCGATGAAAAGGATTATGAAGAATTAGTATACGAAGGATATGCGCCCTACGGTGTTGCCGTATTGGTAGAAACCGCTACCGATAATACCAACCGTACTGTAGCCAACGTACGCAGCTATTTTACCAAATACGGTGGTTCGTTGGGTAAAACCGGATCATTGGATTTTATTTTCACCCGCAAATCTGTTTTTACATTTGAGCCTGGCGACCGTGATCTGGAAGAACTGGAATTCGAACTGATAGACGCTGGTTTGGAAGATCTGTTTGTAGAGGCTGATGAGGAAGGTAAAGATATCGGTGTGATCCATACCGCTTTTGAAGATTTTGGTAAAATGCAGAAAGCGCTGGAAGAAGTAGGTGTTGAAGTAAAATCGGCCAAGTTGGAGCGTGTACCGCAATCATTCCATGAAGTTACCGAAGAGCAGGTTACCGATATCATGAAGCTGATCGATCGCCTGGAAGAGGACGACGACGTGCAGGCGGTTTACCACAATATGGCGGAGTAAACCCCACCCAACCCTCCCCTAAAGGGAGAGGGCTTTTAAAAGAAAATACAACAACTTGTCACTGCGAGGAGGGACGACGAAGCAATCGCGAACTTTGCAGGGCATAGTTTTTGATTTTTGAATTTTAACTTTTGAATTAATTCCCCATGCCACTATTCAGTTCACGTAAGGAAGAAAAAAAGGTAAAAGTAAGCTTTGCCAATGGCTTGCTTTTTGTTGAAAAACCAGATGGCAAACAACAGGCTTTCCCGTTGGAATGGTTCCCCAAGCTGATGAACGCCAGCGACGAGGAACGTGATGACTGGAAACAAACCGATAAAGGCATCCACTTTAACCAGTTGGATGTGAATGTGGATCTTTAAAAAAGAAGCAAGAGATAAGAGTCAGGAATCAAGACAGACCCCATATTTTTGTCTTGATTCTTGGCTCTTGTTTCTAATAGTCTCAAAAAAATATGTTGTTCGAAGAGTTTTTTAAAAAGAAAAAGATCGACCTGGTTGCTTTACAAGCGGCAGAGGCAGCGCTGTTTTCTGAATTTAAAACTCACTTTGAGCAAATGGGAGAAAAGAGTTTCGACCATACCAAAAAGTACTGGTTCAATAAACTCAGGCGACAGTTCCCGGCTGCACCCGAAATAAAAACGGAAAAAGTAAGGATAGAAAACCCGCTGGCCGAACAAACCATTACCGAAAGCTTGACAGAGGCCGCTGCGCCATCACCCAAATTGGGTTTCGCGCCTAAATTCAGGGCTGGCGGAGTTGCCAAACCCGCCGAAGAGAAACAGGAAACCAAGCCGGAAGAAACCACACCTGCTGCTGATCAAACCGTAGCCAAACCGGTATTTAAACCCCGGTTTAATCCCGGCATGGTGAAACCCAAGCCAGCGGAGGATACTACAGAACCACAGGAAAAGGCAGAAGCAAAAGAAGAAGATGCTACCCCTACTACCGATGCTCTAAAACCGGCATTTAAGCCTCGCTTTAAAGCCGCGATGATGAAGCCGAAACCTGCTGAAGATACCTCAGAGCCACAGGAAAAACCCGAAGCAAAGGAAGAAAATACGACTCCCACTGTAGAACAAACTCCGGCAAAACCAGCCTTTAAACCCCGGTTTAATGCGGCCATGATGAAGCCCAAGCCTACGGAAAATGAACCTACGCCAGAAGAACCGCAGAAAGAGAAACCAGCGGTAAAAGAAGAACCTGAGGCATCTGCCGAAACACCCGCTCCCAAACTTGGGTTTAAGCCACGATTTAATCCAGGAATGGTAAAACCTAAGCCTGCCGAAAACGAACCAACAGCTGAACAGGGCCCTGAAGAAGAACAGCCAACTGTTACGCCGCCAGCCGAAGAACCAGCAACGAAACCGGCTTACAAGCCCCGGTTTAATATGAAGAACATCCCCCCAAAAGCAAGCGAGTAATTGTTTCCGGAATTTTTAAGCGGGCTTTCGTTTGCCATAACAATTGATTATAATTGTGAGAAATACAATTATAATTCAACCATGAAACGTTGTTTCCTTCTCCTTTTTCAGCTCCTGATATTTTCGATTGCTTATAGTCAGCGGCCTGTTGCAAAACCGGTTTATATGTTTTGTTATTTTAAAGATAACGGGCAGGATGGTTTGCACCTGGCCTATAGCCGCGATGGTTATCAATGGACGGCATTAAAAAAGGACAGCTCATTTTTAAAGCCCACTGTAGCTAATGATAAACTGATGCGCGATCCCTGTATTATTCGTGGTGCCGATGGTTTATTCCATATGGTGTGGACCGTGAGCTGGAACGATAGAGGAATTGGCTACGCATCATCTGCCGATCTGATACACTGGAGCGAACAGCAATTTGTACCCGTAATGGCTAATGAAACCGAAGCCCGCAATTGCTGGGCGCCCGAGATAACTTACGATAGTAAAACAAAAAACTACATGATCTATTGGGCAACAACGATCCCGGGCAAGTTTACCGCTACAGATTCTGAAGGGGATAGTAAGTATAATCACCGGCTTTATTATGTTACTACCAAAGATTTTAAAACATACAGCAAAACCAAACTGCTTTATGACCCTGGTTTTAATTCCATAGATGCCACTATTGTAAAAGATGGCAAACGCTTTGTTATGTTCCTGAAGGACGAGACCCGCACACCACCACAAAAGAATATAAAAATAGCTTACAGCAATAGCTTAACAGGCCCTTACTCGGCGGCAAGCAGTAAAATTACGGGTGATTATTGGGCCGAAGGGCCTACCACTTTAAAGATCGGTAAGGAATGGCGGGTTTATTTTGACCGGTATATGGATCACCATTATGGTGCCATCAGCTCAACCGATCTTAAAAACTGGACGGATATTACGGATAAGATTAGTCTGCCCACTGGTATCAGGCATGGTACCATTTTCCAGGTAAGCGAAAAAGAATTGAACGCGTTGATGAAATTATAGTATGGGTTAGGGTTTAACCCATACTATAAAATTCTATTATTTACTGTGCGAAAAGAGCCAGCTGAATAGCTCAGGTTCCTTAAAAGCATTATCCCAGCTGTTATGGTCAACGCCAGGGTAAAGGGTAAACTTAGGGTTCCCACCAGCTTCTTTAATAGCAGCTACCATTACTTCGGAATGATCAGACGGAACAACACTGTCCTTACTGCCGTGGAAGATCCAAAGCGGTACTTTTTTGGCGTATTTTTTGGCGTTCAGCGTATTATCGCCGCCACAGATGGCAAAGGCGGCTGCAAAGATCTTGGGTTCGCGGCCAATAATTTCAAACGTGCCCATGCCGCCCATGCTCAGGCCGCCTACATAAACACGGTGTTTATCAACAAAAGGTTTATCCAAAAACTGATCAACCAGACCCATCAACATGCGCATGGCTGTAGTAGGCTGCTCATTTACCTGGAAAACGAATTTGCGTTTCTGGGTAGCCGGATCGGTTTCCTGCTGCACGTTTGACCAGTAACTGTTTGCCGGGCACTGCGGGAAAACCACAATGGCCTCATATTTTTCCCGCACACTATCCTGCAGCAGGCGCGAAGGGCCATACTTTAACTGCGCTTCGTTATTATTACCTCGCTCGCCTGCACCGTGCAGTACAAACAGCAGTGGATATTTTTTGGTAGGGTCAAAATGTTTGGGGAACAATAAACGGTAAGGTAAAGTATCGCCTTTTATTGCAAAGCTTCCGCGATCAAAAGATGATAAGTTTTGTGAACGGGCCGAAAAAGAAAATGCTAAGAGTAAACTTAGCATTCCCAGTATAAATTTTTTGTGAATCATGGGCTATGTTTAAGATCTATTTATTCAATAGTTAGTTAAACAAATTTAATGCCTTTTGATCTACATTTTTTTAATATTTTTTTACAGCAGTAACAATGAACATAAAAATCACTACTTTTTAGCTATAGCCGGGCTCTCAAAACCCAGTTTGGTAAGACCCTTCTGTACTTCGGGACAGCTCATGAACAGTTTCCATAACAATCCGGTGCGGTAGTTTTCGATCATCACGATGATAGGTCCCTGGT
The DNA here is from genome assembly GCF_059567985.1 of Mucilaginibacter sp. BGA-UO-ETr-C110. Taxonomy (NCBI): domain Bacteria; kingdom Pseudomonadati; phylum Bacteroidota; class Sphingobacteriia; order Sphingobacteriales; family Sphingobacteriaceae; genus Mucilaginibacter; species Mucilaginibacter sp. BGA-UO-ETr-C110. The sequence goes on along the minus strand of NZ_JCAQPB010000002.1, from coordinate 4,804,400 downwards.
CAATGGCCAGGTATGATTTGGCGTACCAGTTATGCGATTCGCTAAAAGCGTCAACAAAACCATATTCGCCCCAGATCTTATCGCCCAGGTCATAATAAAAATGGCGCAGGGCTTTCATAGAGTATTCTGGCGTGTACGGAAATGCCGACAGTGCCGCGGTAGGTGTGATCACCCCCAGGTCATTAGTAGGCGAATGGGCGTTATATCCTTCAAAATTATCACTGGCGGTAAGTCCCCAACAGTTTTCGCCATAACCTTTAAACTTTTTAGGGTTATCTACACAATAGGCGTGATTGATCAACGTATGGTTTTTATTCTGCTCCCAGTAATCGGCATACTGGTCTTTTAATCCTTTGGGATTTAAGCCCAGGAAGGAGTATTGCGAAAAGAAAAGCGGTCCGCCATAATCAAAGCCTAAAGGCAGTTTTACACCATAAAATGTTTTGCCGTTCTTAAAGAAATCGCTTTGGGTCCAGCCCCTGTGGTAAACATCAGCACTTACAGGGTAACGCTCTGCCGAGGCGGCCAGTACATAGGTGATCAGGCATTCATTAAAGCCATGTATCGGGAAGTTCATGGCCCAGCCATTGTTAGGGCTCCAGTGCCAGTACAGCGCGTCCCTACCATCGCGGGTATACCAGTTCCATTCCATTTCGCCCCACATCCAGCTGATCACATCGCGTATGCGTCGTTCGTCCGGGGTGTTGGCTGTAAAGTATTGCCTGGCACAAAGCAGGCCCTGGAAAAGGTAGGCCGATTCCACAATATCACCACCATCATCCTTGCGGCCAAATGGGATGATCTTGCCGGTTTCGCCGTTCATCCAATGCGGGAAAGCGCCATGGAAAGAGTTGGCTTTATACAAAAACTCAACAATTTTAGCCATGCGGTTAACAGCCTGCTCATGAGTTATCCATTTACGGCTATCGGCCACGATGATAGACATGATGCCAAAACCCGATCCGCCGGTGGTTACCACCTCGTTGCCATAATCAAAAGAGGTATTGCTGCGCTCACGGGCCAGGCCGCTTACCGGGTGACCAAAATCCCAGAAATAACGGAACGTTTGGCGTTGTACCACATCCAACAGGGCGTTATCACTGAGGTTTTTGATAATGCCAACAGCTTTAATGGTATCAGTGTTGGCTGTAGTGGGTTTTTGCGCCAGGCAGTATAGGGCCAGGCACAATAAAAAGGGGGTTAACAGTATTTTTTTCATGTAGATAGTATATGCGGTTTGTTTGTTTACAAAACCGGAAGAGCGGTTAAAAATGGCTGCCTGCCCATGAAACAGACAGCCGATAAATAAACCAATAGAAAAATTAATATCCTGAATTTTGGGTTAAGGCGCCACCACTCAGGTCAATTTCTGTTTGCGGGATGGGCCAAACTTCGTTTTTGCCGGCTTTCCAACCTCGTGTACCAAAAACAGCGGTACCCCGTCCCTGGCGTATCACATCAAAATAACGTTCAAACTCCATCGCAAATTCAAAACGGCGTTCGTTGTAAATAGCTGTGCGAAGCGCGGCCTGATCTGTGGTAGTTACCTTAGGTAATACACCAGCATTTACGCCGCGCGCACGGGCACGTACCTGTTCCAGCGGACCTATTGCAGCACCTGAATTGCCCAATTCATTATTGGCTTCGGCGTTCATCAGCAATACATCGGCATAACGCAAAACGATCTTATTTTGCTGGCAGCCTTCGTTAAAGCCCGATACATAAAGTGCAAATGGTACGTATGATTTCTGATTGTACATTGGGTTATCGCCCGTTGCCGAAATTTTGTCGCCCTCAGGTGTGGTTTCGCCCCTGAATATAATGGTGGCATCACGGCGAGGGTCGCCGGTTTCATAGGCTGCTGCCAGTTGGGGGCTTGGTACGTTAAAGCCCCAGCCACCGCCGGTTACGCCGCGTACGCCCTGTACCTGTGAGTACTGTGAGTTGGAGGCAGGCGGATTGTTGGGTATCAGGTTACACTGGATCTCAAAAATAGATTCCTGATTGTTTTTGTGCGTTGTTCTGAACATTTGCTCATAATCAGGATACAACGAATAGCCCATGCCCATTACTGCCGTGGTGTAAGTGGCCACATCGCTCCATTTTTTTAAATACATGGCTACTTTGGCATGCATAGTTAAAGCAGCACCCTTGGTTACGTGCCCAGTTTCGGCAGCGCTGTAGCTTTGTGGCAATACGGTAGTTGCTTCGGTCAGATCTTTTTCAATCTGCGCCCAAACCTGGTCTTTTGGGGTACGTGGCAGATTATATTCAGAGGCATCTTTAGGTAGGGTTATGCGTAAAGGTACATCGCCGAAAGCCCTAACCAGCCTGAAATATTCGTAGGCACGTATAAATTTGGCCTCGGCCACATAACGGGCTTTTAATGCTTCGTCCATGCTGATGCCTGGTACATTAACGATTATCTGGTTGGCAAAATTGATGGTTTGATATTGCCCTTTCCAGAAACCGCCCAGCTGGGCATCACCTGCGGTAATAGTAAAGTTATGGTAATCATTAAAAAAGGTGGCATCGCTGGCGGTACTGCCTTTTTCTACATCGTCAGAACCCATACTTTCAACAGCGATGGGGGCAAACGCGATATTGTTCCACTCGTGCAGGTTGGCGTACATGGCATTAACTGCCTTATTAGCATCATCCTGTGTTTTAAAAAACTGGGTGGCTGCCGTATTTTGAGCCGGGTTAACATCTAAAAAGCTCTTTTTACAGCTTTGAATGGATATGGTGGATGCAATAAGACCTAAAATAAGGGCTTTACGCATGAATAAGTTTTTACTGTTCTTCATCTTTATACTGATTAAAAAGTAACGTTAACGCCAAAATTATAGGTTGCATATAACGGATAAACGCTGGTGTCAATGCCACGGCTACCGACAGCGCCGCCTACCTCAGGCGAGAAACCTTTATAGCCAAAAATGTTGATGGCATTTTGGGCATTGGCGAATACTCTCACTTTTGATATTTTCCATTTGCTGAGCAGGCTGCTTGGCAATGTATAGCCTAATTGAGCGTTCCTCATCCTAAAATAGGCACCGCTTTCTACATAAAATGAGTTTGGCGCCGCATTGGAATTTTTACCCAAATTAACGGAGGGGTAAGTGTTTGAGGTACCGGCACCATGCCAGCGGTGGTCATAAAAATCCTGCGTGAAGTTCTCGTTACCGAAGCGGTAGGCAATATTGGCATTATATACACTTACGCCGGTTACACCCTGAAAGTCAAGAGCCAGGTCGAAATTTTTATAGGTGAAGGAAGTGTTGATACCATAGTTATATTTAGGTAACGGACTGCCCAGCGCCACACGGTCGCGGCTGTCAACAATACCATCGTTATTGGTATCCTGGTAAATAAAATCACCCGGACTTGCGCCTGGCTGCTTTGAAGTGGCTACCTGCTGTGCGGTTTGGAAGACCCCGGTTACTTGATAGCCATAAAACTGACCTATGGGTTGCCCCACTACAGTGCGTGTTGCAAGCGCCCCGTTGGCAATACCTGCACCACCATCATAAATAGGGTTTTGACCAGTTATTACGTTAAGTACCTTGTTGTTGTTGATACCCAGGTTGGCGGTGATACTGTAGGAAAAGCTTTCACTTGCCTTGTCTTTCCAGCTTACTAAAAACTCAAAACCGCGGTTCCGGATACTGGCCTGGTTGGCTATGATTGAACTGTTAACAGTACCCAGTGAGCCCGCAACAGGGATAGCGAAAATGGCATCCTTTGTTTCGCGGTTATAATAATCGGCCTCAAAGGTTAGTTTATTGGAAAATAAACCGCCTTCTAAACCAAAGTCTGTAGATACGGTTTTTTCCCACAATATAGCGGAAGGGACCACTGTATTGATACTTGCTCCCGGATAAGCTACCTGCGGATTACCGAATATGGCTGTCAGGTACGGATCTGTTGCTATGGTTTGTACCGATGGGTTAATAGGTACTACAGAGTTACCCACCTTACCCCAGCTCCCGCGTAGTTTCAGATTGCTGAACACCTGTTGGTTCTTCATGAAATCCTCGTTGGTAATTACCCAGCCGGCACCTACCGAAGGGAGGTAGGCATAAGTATGATCACCGTAGAATTGTGAAGCCCCATCGCGACGGATAGACGCGTTTAACATATACTTGTCCTTATATGAATAATTAACACGTGCAAACTGCGATAATGCACGAGTACGTATCTGACTGGCGGGAGTGGCCAGATAAGTTACCTTTGCTGTATCAGGAAAGGATGTTTGCAGGTTGCCATTGGCCTTGTAGGGCACATTATCGGCCTGACCATCCATTTGCCTGGTTACATTTTCAAGCGCACTGTAACCTGCCAGTGCTGTTAACCTATGATCTTTAATTTTGACATCATAAGTCAAAGTGTTTTCCCAGATC